>CAVRVQ010000004.1:0-288879 GCA_963724685.1 uncultured beta proteobacterium
ACGCCCACCGGCAAGCCGCACGTGTCATCGCAGCACGGCGCGCACGCCCGCGAACACCGCCGCGCCGCCCGTGCCGAAGCCCGCGGCGAGCTCGTAGTTCTTGTCGAAGACGTTGTCGGCGCGCGCGAACAGCGTGATGCCGTGCGGCAACGCCCACTCGACCGTGAGGTTGAGGACGCCGTACCCGCCGATCCTCACCAGGTTGTCGGGATCTTCGTAACGGAGCGACGACGCGATGACCTCCGCGCCGAGGCGCACCGGTCCCACGGGGTAGCCCAGCGTCAGCGCGCCATGCCGGCGCGCCCGGCGCGGCAGGAGCTTGCCGGTGACATCGTCCTCCGGCGACTGGATGTCGAGCGACGCCGTGAGGGTGGCGCCATTGTCGGCGCGGGCTTCGAGGCCCAGCGTAATGCCTTCGAGCGTGGCGCGATTCACGTTGTGCGGCGCGCAGTCGAAGTCGACGTCACACTGAAAGATGATGAGCTGCGACACGCGGTTGCGGTAGACGATGGCGCGCAGCTCGACGGCCGCCGCGTCCACTTTCCCGTTCCAGTAGAGACCCCCTTCGAGACTCTTGGATGTCTCGGGCACGAGATCCGGGTTCGAGAAGCCGGGGTAGTAGAGATCGTTGAACGACGGCGCCTTGAAGCCCGTCGAGTAGCCCGCCGTGGCGCGCACCGCCGGCGAGAAGCGGTAGCCGTAGGCGATGGATCCGGTGGTCTTGTCGCCGAATTGACTGGAGTCGTCGAGGCGCAGATTTCCCTGCAGCGCGTGATCGTCGATGCGCACCTGGTAGATGCCGAACAGCGAATTCGTGTTCCGCTCCGTGATGGCGAATCCCGCGGTGGTCGACAAATGCTCTTCGCGGCGCTCGAAGCCCGCGGTCAGCGTGCCCAGCGGCAGCGTGAACTCGTTCTGCCACGCGTACTGCCGCTGTGTGGTCTTGAACGGGAAATCGTCGAACGCCGACTGCGTCTCGCTGTCGTCGATCCCGGCGCCCGCCGACAGCTTCGACACCCAGAACGACGTCAGAACGTTGCGGGCCGCGACCTGCCACGCCTCGGCCACGGTGATCGTCCGATCGTCGAAGCCCGCGCCACCGTCGAACTGGTTGTCGAGATGGCTGCGGAAATACTGCGCGGTGAATTCCTGTCCGGGCGCTGCGGTGAATCCGAGGTTGGCCGATACGCTCCGATTCTTGTACCCGTCCTTGTCGCCGTTGAACAGGGGGCTCGCCGGATCGACGACGGCGTTGAAACCTTTGCTCGCCTTCGCCGAACCCTGGACCGCGAAACTGAACGGTCCCGTCGTGCCGGACGCCCCGCCCTTGACGTCCCAGGTGCCGTAAGTCCCATAGCCGGCGCTGACGTTGCCGGTCAGGGACGCGGTCCCGCGCCGGGTGAACACCTGCACGACGCCGCCGATCGCGTCCGCGCCGTAGAGGCTCGAGGCCGGCCCGCGCAGGATCTCGATCCGGTCGATCTGGTCGAGCGGGATCGCCTCGAGCGACGTCGCGCCGGCGCTCGACGAGGCGATCCGGATGCCGTCGATCAGCACCAGCGTCTGACCCCGGTTGGCCCCGCGGAGGAAGATTCCGGACAGCGATCCGGGTCCGCCGTTCTGGGTGATCTCCACGCCGGGCTGGCGTTGGAGGAGCTCGGTCAGGCTTTGCGCGCCGGCACGCGCGATCTCCGCCGCGCCGATCACGGTGACGTCGGCGAGCACGTCGGCGATCGGCTGCGAGGCTCGTGCCGCCGTGACCGCATAGGAATCGTAGACGACCGGCCTCGGTGACGGTTGCGCGTGCGCGAGCGGCAGCGACAGGATGAGCACGACCGCGCCCGGAACCGCGCGAAGCGACACGCGATCACGGGAGAACGAACCAAACGACCTGGCGCTAGCGGCGCTCAGCGGGAGACGAACCATGGCGAACTCCGCGAGTGCCGCGTAACCCCGCACGGCGGTGGCGAGCGCACGAGGCCGACGCGAGCGTCAGCCTCGTGCGTCGCGGGTCGCGCCCGCCGGCTGGGCGCGCGCGACCCGGTCGCAGGCCGGTCTCCGGGCTCGCGAGTCTTGACCGCCCGCCTTCCCATCGCGGCGCCGTTACAGGGGCGTCGCAACAGTGGCGTGTAGGGCGGCCCGCGCTCGCTTACCGTTGCGGGGGCAGCTGCGGATTGGCGCGACGCAATGCCGCGCGGCACCGCATTCCCGTTTCACCCGACGCGAGGGATTCGCGGCGGACACCTGCGGGGAGGAATTCTACCGCTTTCGGCGGCTCGTTCCGTCGTCCCGCCCGAGGGACGCGCGCCGCCTTGCGCCACCCTGCTATAATTTTCGCCCTTTCAACGACTTCCGCCCACTCCGGACAATCACCGGCCCCGGGGCGCGCCCGTGACGCCCAAGCTCTATATCCGCACCTTCGGCTGCCAGATGAACGAGTACGACTCGGACAAGATGGCCGACGTGCTCGCCGCCGATGGCGGTTTTGCGCGCACCGACCGACCCGAGAACGCCGACGTCATCCTGTTCAACACGTGCTCGGTGCGCGAGAAGGCGCAGGAACGCGTGTTCCACGACCTGGGCCGCGTGCGCGCGCTCAAGGCCGCCAAGCCCGATCTCATCATCGGCGTCGGCGGCTGCGTGGCGAGCCAGGAAGGCGCTAACATCGTCGGCCGCGCCCCTTACGTGGACGTCGTCTTCGGCCCGCAGACGCTGCACCGGCTTCCCGCACTCATCCGTGCCCGGCGCGCAACCGGCGCACCGCAGGTCGACATCACCTTCCCCGCCATCGAGAAATTCGATCACCTGCCGCCGCCGCGGGTGGAGGGCGCTTCGGCGTTCGTGTCGATCATGGAGGGCTGCAGCAAGTACTGCACGTTCTGCGTGGTGCCGTACACGCGCGGCGAGGAGGTTTCGCGGCCGTTCGACGACGTGCTGACCGAAGTGGCCGATCTCGCCGACCAGGGCGTGCTGGAGGTCACCCTGCTGGGCCAGAACGTCAACGCGTATCGCGCGCCGCTGGGCACCGCGGGGGAGAGCGCCGACCTGGCGACGCTCCTCGAGTACATCGCCGAAGTTCCGGGCATCGAGCGCATCCGCTACACGACGTCGCACCCGAAGGAGATGACGACGCGCCTCATCAATGCGCACGGGACCATCGGCAAGCTGGTCTCCCACCTGCACCTGCCCGTGCAGTCGGGCTCCGATCGCGTGCTGGCCGCGATGAAGCGCGGCTACACGGCACTGGAGTACAAGTCGACAGTCCGGAAGCTCCGGGCCGCGCGGCCGGAGCTATCGCTCACGTCCGACTTCATCGTCGGCTTCCCCGGCGAAACTGACGCCGATTTCGCGCTCACCATGCAACTGATCGACGATGTCGGCTTCGACGGCGCCTTCAGTTTCGCGTATAGCCCGCGCCCGGGCACGCCGGCGGCGGCGCTCGCCGACCAGGTGCCGGCGCCGGTGCAAAAGGCGCGCCTCGAGGCGCTGCAGGCGCGGCTCGACGCGCAGTACCGGGCGCGCAGCGAGGCGATGGTCGGCACGCGGCAGCGCGTGCTCGTCACCGGTCGCGCCGCCCGCGACGACAGTGAGCTTGCCGCACGGACGGACAACAATCGCGTGGTGAACTTCGCCGGCGGCGCAACCCTCGTCGGCACCTACGCCGACGTGACGATCACGGCGGCGCAGGCGCATTCGCTGCGCGGCGAATTCGCGGACGCGCTCTGACGCCGGGGACCCAACGGCGGTACGAGGCGAATGTCCAACGGGATTTCGCGGTCGGCTCCACGATTCCATTGGCGAGGTAATCACGATGTCCTTCACCTACCCCGCATTCCGAAGCCAGCGGCCCCTTTCGGTCCTTGCGCTGGCCGGCGCCGGTCTCGTCCTTGGCGGGTGCGCAGGCATGCCCGGGGCGCAGGATTCGTCCGGAGCCGTGCCTTCCGCTCGAGCGGCGACCGAGACCACGAATGTGGCGGCTGCGGTGGCGGCGGGCGTGGCGGCTGGAAGTGTCGCGAGCGCGCGTCCGGGGGCCTCCCCCGCCAGCGTCGCGCAGGCGGCGGGGGCGGCCGCGGCGGCCGCGGCCAGCCTCAAGCCGTTCGCGGAGGTCATCAAGGATGCGAAAGAGACACCGGGGCTGTTCCGCACCTGGCAGAAGGACGAGAAGGTCTGGATCGAGATCGCACCCGACCAGTTCCGCGTGCCGTATCTGTTCACTTCCAACCTGAGCCGGGGCATCGGCGAGAAGAGCGTCTACGGCGGAATGATGCTGGGCGACCAGATCGTCGAGTGGAAGCGCATCGGCAACGCCGTTCAGCTGATCGCGAAGAACTACGCGTTCACCGGCGGGACCAACGCGCCGATCGCGCAGGGCGTCAAGGAAGGCTTCACCGACAGCCTGCTCGGCGCGACGATCGTCGCGAGCCAGCCGCATCCGGAGCGCAAGACGGTGCTGATCGACGCGAATGCGCTGCTCCTGACGGACATTCCGGTCGGCGAGCGCTTCACCACCGGCATCCACATGCGGAGCTACACGTTCGACGCGAAGAACTCGAGCTTCGAGGCCGTGAAGAACTCGGCCGACCAGACGTCGTTCGTCGTTTCTGCGCACTATCAGAACCCGCGGGCGACCCTGCCCCCAGCGCCTTCGTCAACGGCGCCACCGAGTGCGTTTCCGCCGTTCACCACCCTTCCGGACGGGCGGAGCCTCTTTCTCGGCTACACGTACAACTTCGCGAAGCTGCCCGAACCGATGGCCGCCCGCCGCGCCGATGTCCGCGTGGGCCATTTCCAGAGCCAGGTGTGGGATTTCTCCACGGACTCGAGGTTCACCGCCAAGACCCACTACGTCAATCGCTGGCGGCTCGAGAAGAAGGACCCGACCGCGGCGCTGTCCGAGCCGAAGGAGCCGATCGTCTTCTGGGTCGACCGCACCGTCCCCGAAAAGTATCGCGCCGCCGTGCGCGAAGGCATCCTCGAATGGAACAAGGCGTTCGAGAAAGCGGGCTTCAAGGATGCGGTCGTGGTCAGGCAGCAGGACCCGGAAGGGACGGTCGACACCTTCGATGCGCGCCACTCGACGGTGCGCTGGTTCGTTTCCACCGACGGGAGTTTCGCGCGAGGCCCCTCCACGGTCGACCCGCGCACCGGCGAAATCCTGAATGCGCAGGTCGCCATTCCCGAAGACTGGTCGCGCATCCACCGCTCGGTCGCCTCGGCGCAGCTGCCGTCCACCCCCGTGGCGTTCGACGCGTTCAAGGCGTCGCACGAGCACGACGGTCAGCTCTGCACGTTCGCCTCGGATGCGCTGGCCGAAACGCGGTTCGGCCTCGACGTGTTGGCGGAGCGCGGCGAGATCGAGCCGGGCAGCCCCGAAGCCGACGCGTTCGTCAACGCCTCGCTCAGGGCCGTCGTCATGCACGAGGTCGGCCACACGCTCGGCCTGCGGCACAACTTCCGGGCGTCGACGGTGTATCCGCTCGCGAAGATCTCGGACCCGGCATGGAGCCGCGAACAGGGCATCTCGGGCTCGGTGATGGACTACCCGCCCATCAACATCGCCGTGAAGGGTGAAGCCCAGGGTGCGTACTTCGACCCGACGATCGGCCCGTACGACTACTGGGCGATCGAGTACGCGTACCGACCGCTGCCGAAGGAGACCGAGGCGGACGAGCTCGCGCAGATCGCGGCGCGCGGTGCGACGGATCCGCTGCTCGCCTTCTCGTCCGACGAGGAGTCGATCGCGGGCCTCGACCCCGATGCAAGCCAGTTCGATCTCGGCGCCGATCCGCTCCTGTACCTGCACAAGAGGATCCTGATCTCGCAGGAACTCTGGCAACGGCTGCAGACCCGGCAGTTGAAGCCGGGCGAGTCGTACGATGTCCTGCGCCGCACGTTCGACTCCGGCTTCCGGCAATACGCCCGGTCCGCCGCGCTCACCGCGAAATACGTGGGCGGTGTCCATTACGTCCGCGACTTCGCGGGTACGTCGCACCTGCCGCTCACGCCCGTGCCGCCGGCGAAGCAGCGCGCGGCCCTCAACCTCATCGCGACCGAGGTCTTCTCGGTGGACAGCTTCCAGTTCAAGCCCGACTTCCTGCGCAGCATGGGGATCGACTATCTCGACATCGGCCTCACGGCGCGGAACCTCCCAGTTCAACCCCGACTTCAGCTTGAGGAGGCGCGTGCTCGGACTGCAGGTGAGCGTGCTGAGCACGCTCCTGGGCGACACGGTGCTCGCGCGGTTGCAGGACTCCGAGGTCAAGGTGAGACAAGTGGACCAGGCATTGACGCTGAACGAGCTCTTCACCGCGCTCCGTGGCTCGATCTGGAGCGAATTGAAGACGCCCGGCTCGATCCCCGGGCCACGCCGCGACCTGCAACGCGAGCACCTGCGCCGCATCGCCAACGTGCTGACTCGCCCGTCGTCGACCACGCCATCCGATGCCATCGCGCTGTTCCGCGACGAAGCGAAGTCGCTCTCCGCACAGATCAAGGCGGCGAACGCCAGGGGAAACCGCGATACGCCCACGCGTGCGCACCTGATCGAAGCGGCGGGCACGCTCGACGAAGCGCTGAAGGCGCCGCTGGTGCGACAAGGTGTCTGAGCGCGCGCGCCCGAAGCGGGAAGCGGCCACGGCTCCTCGTCGCGAGCAGCAGGAGCTCACGCTCGCGCCGCTCGACAATCACGCGCTGTCGAATCTCTGCGGTCCGCTCGACGCGAACCTGCGCCAGGTCGAAGCCGCGCTCGACGTGTCGATCGCGCATCGCGGCGGCGCGTTCACGCTCACCGGTCCGGCCGCGCAGACGAAGCTCGCGGCCGAGGCGTTGCGGCGCTTCTACGTGCTCGCCGAGAAGTCGCTCTCCGTCGACGACATCCAGCTCGGCCTGATCGAGATCACCACGCAGCGGACGACAGGGACAGGCGACGACGAAAGCGCGCGACTGCGCACGCGCCGCGCCGACCTGCACGGCCGCACGCCGAACCAGACGCTGTACCTCAAGCACATCCAGGAGCATGACATCACGTTCGGCATCGGCCCGGCCGGCACCGGCAAGACCTACCTCGCGGTCGCCTGCGCCGTCGACGCGCTCGAACGCGACGCCGTCAAGCGTCTGGTGCTCGTGCGGCCCGCGGTCGAGGCAGGCGAGCGGCTGGGCTTCCTGCCGGGCGACCTCGCGCAGAAGGTCGATCCGTACCTGCGCCCGCTCTACGACGCGCTGTACGACCTCATGGGGTTCGACAAGACCGGCAAGCTCTTCGAGCGCGGCACGATCGAGATCGCCCCGCTCGCGTACATGCGCGGGCGCACGCTCAACCATTCGTTCATCATCCTCGACGAGGCGCAGAACACGACACCCGAGCAGATGAAGATGTTCCTGACCCGCATCGGCTTCGGCACGAAGTCCGTCATCACCGGCGACGTGACGCAGATCGATCTCGCGCGCGGCCAGAAGAGCGGGCTCGTCGAAGCCGACCGCATTCTGGCGGAGGTGCGCGGGATCGCGTTCACGCGCTTCACGAGCGCCGACGTCGTCCGCCATCCGCTCGTGCAGAAGATCATCGGCGCCTACGAGCGCGACATCGAGAGCCGGAAAGGAAGCTCGACATGAGACGCGGGACGCAGCGGCTCGCGTTCGCGGTCCAGTACGGCGTCGCGTCGGCCGCGCTGCCTGCGCCCGCGACGCTGCGGCGCTGGGCGAAGGCGGCGGCGGCGGCAGGGCGCGCGGCGACCGTGACGCTGCGCTTCGTCGGCAAGCGCGAGGGCCAGACGCTGAACGCGCACTTCCGCGGCAAGGAGTACGCGACCAACGTGCTCGCCTTCGCGTACGACGGGTCGGCGCGGATCGAAGGCGATATCGTCCTCTGCGTTCCCGTGGTGCGCGAGGAGGCCCGCGCGCAGGGCAAGCCGCTCGCCGATCACTGCGCGCACCTCGTCGTCCACGGCATGCTGCACCTGCAGGGCTACGATCACGACACCGTCCGCGCCGCGCGCATGATGGAAGCCCGCGAGACGGCGATCCTCGCCGCGCTCGGAGTTCCCGACCCCTACGCTCCGGCAGGATGCCGCTGACCCCATGAACGACGAGGACAGCGACAAGCCCGCCAAGCCAACGCTCCTCGAGCGGTTGTCGGCGTTTCTCACGCGCGAGCCCGAGGATCGCGACGAGCTTCTCGAGCTCCTGCATGGCGCGTTCGAGCACAAGCTTCTCGATGCCGACGCGCTGTCGATGATCGAGGGCGTGCTGCAGGTGTCCGAGATGACGGTGCGCGACATCATGATTCCACGGGCCCAGATGGACGTCGTCTCGATGGACGACGATCCCGCCGAGTTCCTGCCGCTCGTCCTCGAGACGAAGCACTCCCGGTTCCCGGTGATCGGCGAGAACAAGGACGACATCGTCGGCATCCTGCTCGCGAAGGAGCTGCTCCTCTACTACCGGAACCCCGAGAGCTTCGACCTCAAGGAGACGCTGCGTCCCGCCGTGTTCGTGCCCGAGTCGAAGCGCCTGAATGTCCTCCTGCGCGACTTCCGCGCGAACCGCAACCACATCGCCATCGTCGTCGACGAATACGGCGGCGTGTCCGGCCTGGTGACGATCGAGGACGTGCTGGAGCAGATCGTCGGCGACATCGAGGACGAGTACGACTTCGACGAGAGCGAGGACAACATCATCGCCGAGGCCAACGGCCGGCATCGCGTGAAGGCGCAAACCGAGATCGCCGATTTCAACACCCATTTCGGCACGGATTTCGCGGACGACGAGTTCGACACGGTCGGCGGTCTCGTCCTGCAGGCGTTCGGCCGGCTGCCGAAGCGGGGCGAGACGACGAACATCGGCGACTTCCGCTTCCGCGTCGTTCGCGCGGACAGCCGCCGGCTCTACACGCTGCAGATCGAGCCGGTGCTCGGAGCCGCGCCGCCTGCCCTTGCCGCCCCGCCGACGCGCGAGCGCTGACGGTGCGGATCGAACGCACGCGCCGCGCACGCCCAGGATGAGATCGGCCGGCGCGTTGCGGCTCGCCGCGGCACTCGCCGCCGGTGCCGCGACGGTTTTCGGCTTCGCGCCATTCGGGCTCCCCTTCCTTCCGCTCGTGACGGCAGCGATGCTGTTCGCGCTCTGGCAGGGGGTGGCCTCAGCGCGCGCCGCGGCCGCCATCGGCTATTCCTTCGGGCTGGGGCTGTTCGGCGCGGGAGCATCGTGGGTCTACATCGCGCTCCACACGTTCGGCGGCATGCCAGGCGTGCTCGCCGCGATCGGCACCGCGGGCTTCTGCGCCTTTCTCGCGCTCTATCCCGCCGCCACGGGTTGGCTCGCCGTGCGTTGGACCGCTCGTCATTCCTGGCACCGGGCGGTTGCGGCGGCCGCGGCGTGGACGTTCTTCGAGTGGGCAAGGAGCGTCGTCTTCACGGGCTTCCCGTGGCTTTCGCTCGGCTATGCGGCGTTGCCGGGCGGATCGCCGAGCCCGCTCGCGGGTTACGGTCCGCTCGGCGGCGTGTTCCTCATCACGCTCTGCACGACCGCTGCCGCCGCTGCGCTCGCCATCGCGATCGATGCGCTCGCCATGGGAATCCGGGGGCGCATTGTGACCGCGGCGGGTGCGCTGCTCGTCATCGCCCTGGGCGGCACCGTACTTGGCCGGATGGAATGGACGACGACCGCGGGGGCACCGGTCGCCGTTTCGCTCGTCCAGGGCAACGTCACGCAGGATCTCAAGTTCGATCCGGAGTTCCGCCGGACGACCTTCGAGCTCTATACCGGACTCGTCGCCGCGAGCCGAGGACGCCTGGTCGTGCTCCCCGAAAGCGCGTTCCCGGTGTTCGCGCAGGAAGTGCCGGAGGCCGTGCTGCTCGGGTTGCTCGAAGCCGTGGCGGGACGCGACGGCGACGTGCTCGCCGGGCTCTTCACCGCATCGCCTCCGCTCACGCCCGGCGGCAGCGTGCGCTACTACAACAGCGTCGTCAGCATCGGCGCCGCGCGCCCGCAGCTCTATCGCAAGCGCCATCTCGTGCCGTTCGGCGAAACGATTCCGCTGGAGCCCGTGGTCGGCTGGTTCATCCGCAAGGTGCTGTCGATTCCGATCGCGAGCCAGGCGTCGGGCGACCCCGACCCACCGGTGCTCGAGGTCGCCGGCCAGCGTGTGGCCGTCAACATCTGTTACGAGGATGCGTTCGGCGCGGAGATCCGCGGGCAGGCCGCGGACGCCACACTCCTCGTCAACGTCACCAACGATGCCTGGTACGGCCGCTCGCTCGCTGCCCTCCAGCACAACCAGATCGCGGCCATGCGCGCACTCGAGACCGGCCGCGTGCTGCTGCGCGCGACGAACACCGGGATCACGTCGGCCATCGGCCACGACGGACGCGAGATCGCGCGGCTCCCCTGGTTCACGCGCGGCATCCTCGAAGTCGAGATTACGGGTCGGCAAGGCGTCACACCGTATGTGCGGTGCGGCGATGCGGTCCCTGTCGCGATCGCATTGGTGCTGCTTTTCGCCGCGATTCGGACTTGGCCGGCGCGCGTTGCGCAGGGTGATCTGACCCGCCTTTCGCGTGCGGCCGTCCGGTCCGCGGCTCAGTTTGCCGATCCTCCGTTACCGTTCGCCGGTAAAATGCACGCTGCCCATCGCCCCGCCGCTCCCTCGATGCTCACCTTCCAGCAGATCATCCAGACCCTCCAGAACTTCTGGGGCGGGCAGGGCTGCGCGCTGCTGCAGCCGTACGACATGGAGGTCGGCGCCGGCACGTCGCACACCGCGACGTTCCTGCGCGCGCTCGGGCCGGAGCCGTGGCGCGCCGCGTACGTGCAGCCGTCGCGCCGCCCGAAGGACGGCCGCTACGGCGAGAACCCGAACCGGTTGCAGCACTACTATCAGTACCAGGTCGTGCTGAAGCCTTCGCCGCCCGACATCCTCGACCTCTATCTCGGCTCGCTCGAGGCGCTCGGCCTCGATCTCGGGCAGAACGACGTCCGCTTCGTCGAGGACGACTGGGAGAATCCGACGCTCGGCGCGTGGGGCCTGGGCTGGGAGGTGTGGCTGAACGGCATGGAGATCACGCAGTTCACGTACTTCCAGCAGGTCGGCGGGCTCGAATGCAATCCGATCACGGGCGAGATCACCTACGGCCTCGAGCGCCTCGCCATGTACCTGCAGGAGAAGGAGAGCCTGTTCGATCTCGTGTGGACCGAATGGACCGGACCGGGCGCGCCGAGGGTAGGCCGGCAGCTCACCTACCGCGACGTCTACCACCAGAACGAGGTCGAGCAGTCGACCTACAACTTCGAGCAGTCGAACGCGCCGAAGCTGTTCGAGCTCTTCGCCTTCTTCGAGTCCGACGCGAAGCGCCTGCTCGAGGCGAAGCTGCCGCTGCCCGGCTACGAGATGATCCTCAAGGCGGCGCACACGTTCAACCTGCTGGATGCGCGCGGCGCGATCTCCGTGACCGAGCGCGCGGCGTACATCGGGCGCATCCGGACGCTGTCGCGGCTGGTCGCGCAGGCCTATGTCGATTCGCGCGAGGCGCTCGGATTTCCGATGCTGCCCGACGAATTCAGGACGCGCGCGGCATGAGCTCCGGGGCGACGCTCGTCGTCGAGCTCTTCACGGAAGAACTGCCGCCGAAGGCGCTGAAGCGACTCGGCGACGCCTTCGCCGACGGCATCGCCGCCGGCCTCAAGGCGCGCGGCTATCTGGATCCCGACAGCGCGGCGACCCCGTTCGCGACGCCGCGGCGCCTGGCGGTGGCGATCACGCAAGTGCGTGACGTCGCGCCGGACGCCGAAGTGATCGACAAGCTGATGCCGGCCAAGGTGGCGTTCGATGCGTCGGGCAAGCCGTCCGAAGCGCTAATCGCAAGAAACTCGCCGGCTCGGTCGCCCCGAACTCGCCACGGCGGCCTCGACGCGACGAGCGGGACCCGACGCAGTCTACGTCGCCTCCGACGGCAAGGCCGACTATGTCTATCTGCGAAGCCTCGCCAAGGGCCAGCCGCTCGTCCGCGGCCTGCAGGAAGCGCTCGACGAGGCGATCGGCAAGCTGCCGATTCCGAAGGTGATGAGCTACGCGGGCGCCGGCGGCTACTACAACGACGTGAAGTTCGTGCGGCCGGCGCACCGGCTGCTGGCGCTCCACGGCGCGGACGTGGTCCCGGTGACGGCGCTCGGCCTCGTCGCCGACCGTCTCACGGCCGGGACATCGCTTCAGGAGCCGCGACGGACCTCGCGGTGGCCACCGCGGACGCCTACGAGGAGACGCTGCGCGCCGAGGGCAAGGTCATCGCCGTCGTTCGCCGAGCGCCGCGCGTCGATCGTCACCCAATTGCGCGGCGCCGCGGCCGGCGCAACGGTCATCATGCCGGACGCGTTGCTCGACGAAGTGACCGGACTCGTGGAATCTCCGGCCGTGTACCCGGGCGCGTTCGATCCCGCGTTCCTCGCGGTGCCGCAGGAGTGCCTCATCCTGACGATGCAGCAGAACCAGAAGTACTTCGCGCTCAAAGCCGCCGACGGCAAGCTCGTGCCGCGCTTTCTCGTCGTCAGCAACCTGGAAACCCCCGACCCTCGCGCGATCGTCGACGGCAACGAGCGGGTGTTGCGCGCGCGGCTCTCGGATGCCCGCTTCTTCTTCGATCAGGACCGCAAGGTGCGGCTCGAGGCGCGCGTGCCGCGACTCGGCACCGTCGTCTACCACAACAAGCTCGGAACGCAGCTCGATCGCGTCTCCCGGCTCGCGGAGCTATCGCGCGGACGCTGGCCGGCATGATCGGCGCGGATCCGGCGGAATGCGCGCGCGCCGCGCGACTCGCCAAGGCCGATCTCACCACCGACATGGTCGGCGAGTTTCCCGAGCTGCAGGGCCTGATGGGGCGCTACTACGCCGAACACGACCACGAACCGGCGGCGGTGGCGGCAGCGATCGAGCAGCACTACTGGCCGCGCTTCGCGGGCGACGCGCTTCCGGAGGGCCCGGTGGCGCAAGCCGTCGCGCTCGCCGACAAGCTCGAGACGCTCGCCGGCATGTTCGGCATCGGCGCGCAGCCGACCGGCGACAAGGATCCGTTCGGCCTTCGCCGCCACGCGATCGGCGCGATTCGCATCGTGGTCGAGAAGGGGCCTGCGCGTGAGTCTGGCCGATCTCGTCGACGCCGCGTTTCGCGCCTTCGCCGACGTGCCGGCAGTGCAGGATGCGCGCACCGAGCTCGAGAACTTCATCTACGAGCGCCTGCGCGGGTACCTGCGCGACGCCGGCTACTCGGCGAACCAGGCCGAGGCCGTCCTCTGCCAGCGGCCGGCGCGGATCGATCTCGTGCCGGCGCAGGCCGCGGCGGTCCGCGCGTTCGGCGAGTTGCCGGAGGCCGCGACGCTCGCGGCGGCGAACAAGCGGATCGTCAACATCCTGCGCAAGTCCGGCAGCGAGGCGGCGCCCGCCGTCGACCGCGGACGCCTGGCCGACGGCGCCGAACACGATCTCTATCTCGCGTTCCAGAAGCTCGAGCCCGTCGTCGGCGACCGGTGCGCCGCGGGCGATTTCGCCGGCGCGCTCATCGCGCTGGCGGGCGCCAAGCCTGCCGTCGACCGCTTCTTCGAGGACGTGCTCGTGATGGCGGACGATCCGGCGATCCGCGCGAACCGGCTCGCCCTGCTGCGCGGCGTGGCGCAGACGATGAACCGCGTCGCCGACATCTCGAAGCTCGCCGCCTAGGATGAGAGCCCCCGATGCTCACTCTGTGCGGCTTCGCCGCATCCCGCTGCGCGGGACCAGCCTTCGGCTGTCCTGCGGCCTTCGGCCTGGTGTTCGCTGCCCACCGGGACCTCCATGCGAGCGGGGCAAAGCCCAGGCCCGAAGGGCGCGTCCGCGAGCGTGGAGGGCGGCCGACACGCAACCGTCGCCCCCGGCAACCGCCATGATGGAGGCCGCGGCAGTCAGCACCCTTCGGATGGCCGGGCGGGCACTGACATGGTCCAGCTCGCCTCGGAAGCCGTCGCGACAGACACGAGCGGTCAAGCTCATCATCCTCGACCGCGACGGCGTGATCAATCACGACAGCGCCCAGTTCATCAAGTCGCCGGACGAATGGCGGCCGATTCCGGGAAGCCTCGAGGCCATCGCGCGACTGAACCATGCCGGCTTTCGCGTCGTCATCGCCACGAACCAGTCGGGCATCGGCCGCGGGCTCTTCGACATGGGCATGCTGAACGCGATCCACGACAAGATGCACAAGGCGCTGGCGCAGGCGGGCGGGCGGTTCGACGCCGTGTTCTATTGCCCGCACTCCGGCGATTCGCAGTGCGATTGCCGCAAGCCGAAGACCGGCATGCTGCGGGAGATCGGCGTGCGGTATGGCGTCGACCTGACGGGCGTTCCTTGCATCGGCGACTCGCTGCGCGACCTCATGGCCGCCGACGCCGTCGGCGCGCAGCCCATCCTCGTGCTCACCGGCAAGGGCGAGAAGACGTTGCGCGCCGGCGACTTTCCCCGGCACACGGTCATCTATCCCGGACCTCGCGTTCGCCGCGGCGGCCCTCCTCGCAGGCGACTGATGGACAGCCCCCACGCTCACTACGTTCGCTGCCCCCAGGGGCGCCAGTGCGCTCGGCGGCCGGGCGCGCACTGATCATGGCGGGTTCGCGCGCTCCTCTTCCTGCTGTTCCAGTGCGTGGTCACGCCGGTCTACGCCGCCGTGATGCTCGCCACGTTCTGGCTGCCGCGGGTGCCGATGTACCGCATCGCGGCGTCGTGGTGCAGCACCAATCTCCGGGGCGCGCGCTGGATCTGCGGCATCCGGCACCGCGCGATCGGCGCCGAGAACATTCCGACGACACCCCACATCGTGCTGTCGAAGCACAGCTCGACGTGGGAGACGCTCGCGCTCACCCTGTTCTTCCCGCCGCTCGCCTACGTCGCCAAGAAGGAGCTCCTGTCGATTCCCGTTCTTCGGCTGGGGCTTCGCGCTCGCGTCGCCCATCACCATCGACCGCAAGGCCGGCACCGACTCGATGCAGCAGATCGCGGCGCAGGGCCGCGAGCGCTTCCGGCAGGGCTTCTGGATCGTCATCTATCCGGAAGGCACGCGGATCCGCGGCGGGTACGCGCGCCAAGTACAAGACCGGCGGCGCGAGGCTCGCCATCGAGCTCGGCACGCCGATCCTGCCGGTCGCGCACAACGCCGGCTACCTGTGGCCGAAGGGCCTCTTCGGCAAGCGTCGCCGGAACCGTGACGATCTCGTTCGGCAAGCCGATCAGCCCGCAGGGCAAGGACGTGCCGACGCTCATGCGGGAAGTCGAGACGTGGATCGAGGCGGAGGTCGCGCGACTCGGCGTTCCGACGCGGGACGACTGATGGCCGGGTTGCGCCTCAAGGACATTTTCGGCGGCCGCACGGGCGAGCGCCGCGAGCGACGAAGGCGAGAGCCCGGCGCGTCGTGCTCGGCCAGCACCAGGCGTGGATTACCGGCTCGTGCGCTCGCGCCGTCGATCGATCGGCATGCAGATCGACTTCTCGGGGCTCACCGTGCGCGCGCCGAGGTGGGTGACGCTGCGCGAGATCGACGCCACGCTCGCCGAGCGCGGCGCGTGGATCCTGCGCTCGCTCGACGAATGGCAGGCGCGCCGGCGCGACGTCCTGCCGCGCGAATGGAAGACCGGTGCGCCGATCCTCTATCGCGGGCGCGAGCTGACGCTCGCCGTCCTGACGGCCCCGAAGCGGGCGATCGCGACCGACCTCCTCAACCTGACGGTGCGGCATCCGGCCGCGGACGACGAGCGGCAGGTCGCGACGTTCGTCACTCGCTGGTTGCGCGAGGAGGCGGAGCGTCTGGTGCTGCCGCGAGTGGTCGAGTACGCCGCGCGCGTCACCCCGGCGCCGCCGATCGTGAAGCTGTCGAATGGCCGCTCGGAGTGGGGAAGCTGCGACCAGAAGGGCGTGATCCGGCTCAACTGGCGACTGATCCAGCTGCCGCCCGAACTGGCGCTCTACATCGTCGCGCACGAGGTCGCGCATCTGATCGAGCTCAACCATTCGGCCCGCTTCTGGAGCCTGGTCGAAGGTCTCTTTCCGCAGTCGGCCAAGGCGCGGCAGGAGCTCGACGACTGGACCGCGCTGCTCGAAGCCTAGGCGGGCGCAGCCAGCGTCGGAAACACGATCGTCAATCCGGCCTGCACGCGCAGGAGCGCGGCGAGCGCCGCCGCAAGCTCGTCGCCCGAGCGCGTGTCGCGCCAGCGGCCGTCCGCGGCCTGAAATGAAAGCCGCCGGAGCGGGCCGCGACCCAGATCTCCCGGTTCGGCACATGCCGGTTCACGATGAGCTTGCCGCCGCCGCCGCAATCGATCTCGAGGATGCCGTCGATGAGGCTCCAGTCGATGTCGGCATCCGACGTCGCGAGCGCCGCATCGAGCGCCTCGCCGACGGCGGCCAGCGTACGGTCGGTTGCGGCAACGAATTCGCTTTCGGTGATCATGGCCGTTCCGCCGTCTGTTAGGATTCCGATCGGATGTTACGTGATTTCATCGCCCGGATTCGCATGGTCGCCGTCGCGCTCGTCGCGGCGGCGGTGAGCGTCGCGCCGCTCGTCCGCCTGCGGCGTAAAGGGCCCGCTGAAACTGCCGCCTGCGCCTGCAGTCGCGCACCGCCGCGTGCCGGCGCCGGAAGCGTGCAGACCGCGCCGTCGGCCGAGTCGCCCGCGACACCCGCGCCGAAGCCGCCGGAAACCCGCCCGTGACCGCATTCTCCCGCGTCGACGGCGAACTCCATGCCGAAGGTGTTGCGCTGTCGGCGATTGCCGAGCGATTCGGAACCCCGTGCTACGTCTATTCGCGCGCAGCGCTCGAAGCCGGATTTCGCGCCTTCGATGCCGCGTTCGACGGGGTTCCCCATCTCGTCTGCTACGCCGTCAAGGCGAACTCCAACCTCGCTGTACTGAACATCCTCGCGCGCCTCGGCAGCGGCTTCGATATCGTTTCCGGCGGGGAGCTGGCACGGGTGATCGCAGCCGGCGGCGATCCCGCGAAGATCGTGTTCTCCGGCGTGGGCAAGACGTCGGCCGAGATGGACGCCGCACTCGCCACGGGCATCCGCTGCTTCAACGTCGAATCGGCCGCCGAGCTCGAAGCGCTGGATGCCGCCGGCCGCCGCGCGGGCAAGGTCGCGCCGGTTTCGCTGCGGGTGAATCCCGACGTCGACCCGAAGACGCATCCCTACATCGCGACCGGATTGAAGGAGAGCAAGTTCGGCGTCGCCTTCGAGGACGCGCCCGAGCTCTACCGGCGCGCCGCCGACCTGCCCGGTGTCGCGAAGTGCTGCGGGATCGACTGCCACATCGGATCGCAGATCACCGAGCTGTCCGCCTGCGTCGAGGCGGCGGCGAAGATGTTCGAGCTCGTCGACCGCCTCGAAGCCGACGGGATCGTCCTGCGCCACGTCGACCTCGGCGGAGGGCTCGGCATTCGCTACCGCGACGAGGAAACGATCGATCCGTATGCCTTCGCGCTCGCCGTGCGGCAGGCGCTGGGCGCACGCCGGCACGAGCTCCTGTTCGAGCCGGGCCGGTTCCTGGTCGGCAACGCCGGCGTGCTGCTGACCCGCGTTCTGTACCTGAAGCCGGGCGGCGGCCGCGACTTCGCGATCGTCGACGCCGCGATGAACGACCTCCTTCGGCCCGCGCTCTACGACGCCTGGCATGCGGTCGACGCGGTGCGCCCGCGCGACGCGCCGGCGCGCCGCTGGGAGATCGTCGGACCGGTGTGCGAGAGCGCCGATTTCCTCGCGCACGACCGCCTGCTGGCGCTTTCCGCCGGCGACCTTCTCGCCGTGCGCGGCGCCGGAGCGTACGGGTTCGCGATGAGCTCCAACTACAACTCGCGCCCGCGCGCTTGCGAGGTCGTCGTCGCCGGCGACCGCATGCATCTCGTCCGTCCGCGCGAGGACGCGGCGGAACTTTTCGCGCGCGAATCCGTGCTGCCGTGATCGCATTTCCGCGGCGCATCGGAGGGGTCTGCGGACGTCGTTTTTTCGATGTGCGTATCCGCAACAAACGCGCATGCAACGCGCGGAATCGGCGGAGAAATCTTGCAATTCAACGAAATGTGGCTAGAATTCAGGCAGCAGGTAGCAGTGGGTTTGTCAAGAGGTTGCGGTAGCAATCGACGACTTCCGGACAGCCCCAGCGCCGCTTGCGCCGATGTAGAAGCACCATAACAGTTACAGCAACTCAGACAGGAGAAACGAAATGGCTGACATGATGTCGATGATGACGCCGGCCGCTGCGGCCCCGGCGCCCAAGAAAGCGACGAAGAAGAAAGCGACCAAGAAGAAAGCGACGAAGAAGAAAGCGGCGCCCAAGAAGAAGGCCGCGAAGAAGGCGACGAAGAAGAAGGCAGCCCCGAAGAAAAAGGCGGCGAAGAAGACGACGAAGAAGAAGGCAGCCCCGAAGAAGAAGAAGGCGGCAAAGAAGACGACCAAGAAGAAGGCCGCCAAGAAGACGACGAAGAAGAAGGCAACGAAGAAGAAGGCAACGAAGAAGAAGGCCGCCCCGAAGAAGAAAGGCGGCGAGAAGACGACGAAGAAGAAGGCAACGAAGAAGAAGGCCGCCCCCAAGAAGAGGAAGGCCGCGAAGAAGAAGGCCGCGAAGAAGAAGTAATACTCCCGCGGCACGATGCCCGCCCCGGATTCCCGGCGGGCGACAAGACAGGCGACGCGCAATGCGTCGCCTGTTTTCATTGCGGGAACGCGTCGCGCCGAGGCGGCGATGGGGCGGCGCCTTCCGGCCCGGCCGGCGCGTTGCTTCAGCCGCCGGTCGCGGCGCCCGCCTTGGCGACCGGGGCGACCCTTGCGCACCGGAACCGGCTTCGCGGTCGTCTTGCGGGAAGCCTTCGCGGCCGTCGCCCGTTTCGAGCTCGTCCCGGCCGCGCGCTTGCTCTTGGCCGCGGCCGGCGCAAGATCGCTCGTGATGCGCAACGATTGCCCCGTCGCGACGCAATCTCTGCGCGAGGCCGTTCCAGCGCTTCAGGTCGGCGGCGGACACCGCGTACCGGGCGGCAATGCCCGCGAGCGTTTCGCCGCGCTGGACCGTAGTAGAACGTCCGGCCCTGGGGGACGGTCGTGAAGACGGCGTGCGCAAGCGTATCGGCGGCGGCCTCGGTCGGCCCCTGCACCGGGACGAGCAGCGCGTGGCCGACGGGAACTTTCGCCTTCGCGCCGATGCCGTTCACGGCCCGCAGCGCGTCGACCTCCAGCCGGAATTTCGCGGCGACCTGCTGCAGCGTTTCGCCGTTGCGCATCCGGTAGGCCTGCCACGACACGAGCGGCTGATCCGCGAGTTGCAGCTTGGCGGCGAAGAGCTCGGCCTTGTCGATGGGCAGGAGGAGCGCGTACTCGTCCGCGCCCGCGATCACCGGACGGTTGTGCTGCGGATTGAGGTACAGGAACTCGTCGACCGGCATCTCGGCCAGCTTCGCCGCGATCTTCACGTCGATCTTCCGGTCCATCTTCACCACGGCGAAGTACGGCGCGTCCGGGATGTCGGACAGGTCGAGCCCGTACTTCTCCGGGTCGCGGACGATGTTCTTCAGCGCCTGCAGCTTCGGCAGGTAGTTGCGCGTCTCGTCCGGCATCTTGAGACGCGACGTAGTCGGCGGGAAGGCCCATCTTCTGGTTCCTGTCGACGGCGCGCGCGACGTTGCCTTCGCCCCAGTTGTAGCCGGCGAGCGCCAGCTGCCAGTCGTCGAAGTCGCCGTGGAGCTTCTGCAGATAAGTGAGCGCGCCTTCGGTGGCGGCGACGACGTCGCGCCGCGAGTCGAACCAGAAGTTCTGCTTCAGTCCGTAGTGCGTGCCGGTCGCCGGCATGAACTGCCAGATCCCGGACGCCCTGCGCGACCGACACTGCATTCGGATTGAACGCGCTCTCGACCATCGGCAGCAACGCGATCTCGAGCGGCATCCCGCGCTCCTCGACCTCGACGACGATGTAGTAGAGGTAGCGCCGGCTGCGGTCGATCATGCGCGCGACGTAGTCGGGCCGTGACGCATACCATTGCTCCCATTTCGCGACCAGCGCATCGTCGATGTCCGGCATCGCGAATCCCTGGCGGATTCGCGTCCAGAGGTCGGTCGCGGGCGCCGGCAGCGGCTCCAGTTCGGAAACATCCAGGAACGCCGCCGAGGCGCACGCGCCCTCTGGCTCCGTCAGCTCGGCGAGAGTTACCGACGGTGGCGCGGCGGGCGCAGCGGCGACCTCAGGCGGGGCGGCCGGAGGTGCTGCGCGGAGGCGGGACGGGCGTCGCGCACGCGGCGACGAGTGCCGCGAGCCCGAAGGGAAACAGCGAGGGTATGCGTGGTCGCAACTCGATCGATCTGGCAGGCGAGCCCGTGGCGTGCGGCGATGTTAGGCGGTGCCTGCGCCAGCGTCAACCCGGAGCCGCGCCGACGCGCAGGAATCTCGCATGCGAGGCCGACGCAGTTGTCGGTGACGGCAGGGATGGGGATAATCGCCGGCATGGACGCATCCAGTGGCGCGCCGATTCCGGCGGCGCCGTCGCTTTCCGATTGGTTCGCGACACCGCTCGGAAGCTATCTGCTCGCGCGCGAGCAGGCCTGGTTCGACCGGACCGTCGCCGACATCTTCGGGTTCTCGGCCATCCAGATCGGATTGCCGGAGTGCCCGTTTCTCGCGCAAAGCCGGGTCGCCTCGCGCTGGACCGTCGATTCGCAACCGCCCGCCGAGCTCCTGGCGGACGCGCGACTGGCTGCCGTTCCCGGAGAACTCGCTCGACCTCATCGTGCTGCCGCACGCACTCGAGTTCGCGAGCGATCCGCACCAGCTCCTGCGGGAGGTCTACCGCGCCACTCGCGCCGAAGGGCAGATCATCATCTCCGGCTTCAATCCGTTCAGTCTCTTCGGCGCCAAGCGCTACTTCGGCCGCGGCCAATCGCCGCCGTGGAACGGCAGCTTCATCGCCTTGTACCGGCTGAAGGACTGGCTCGCGCTGCTGGGCTTCGAGGTGACGGGCGGCGGACTCGACTGCTACGTGCCGCCGTTCGAGAACGAGAAAGTGGCGGGCGCGATTCGGTTTCTTCGAGGCTGCCGGCGACCGCTGGTGGCCCATCGGCGGCGGCGTGTACTACCTCCGGGCGACGAAGAAGGTCCTCGGCATGCGCATCATCACGCCGGCGTGGGAGCGCCGCAAGAACGGCCTCGCCACGGCACCCCGGCAGGCGCGCCAGTGCATCGAGCGGGTCGAATGAGAGAGGCGGGCGAGCGGCAGCGAGCCAAGGCGGAGAAGGACACCTTCGCGAGCTGGGCGAAGCCCAGGCCCGAAGGGCGCGTCAGCGAGCGAGGGTGGCGGCCGACAGACGAATGCGTTGGGATTGTCGAGGACTGCACGTCGGCCGCGCGTCGCCGAGCGATTGAGCGCGGCCGACAATGCCACGCAACACAACACGAGAAACCTCCGGAGGCCGCGGAGTGAGCGTCGTCTCGATCTACACCGACGGCGCGTGCAAGGGCAATCCCGGTCCCGGAGGCTGGGGCGCCCTGCTCGTCTTTCGCGATCGCGAGAAGGAGCTCTGCGGGGGCGACCCGCGACCACCAACAATCGCATGGAGCTCACCGCCGTCATCCGCGCGCTCGAATCGCTGAAACGCGGTTGCGCCGTCGCGCTCCACACCGATTCGCAGTACGTGAAGAACGGGATCGAGACCTGGATTCACAACTGGAAGAAGAACGGCTGGAAGACCGCCGACCGCAAGCCGGTCAAGAACGCGGAGCTCTGGCGCGAGCTCGACGCGCTCGCCGCGCAGCACGACATTCGAATGGCACTGGGTCAAGGGCCACAACGGCCATCCGGGCAACGATCGCGCCGACGCCCTCGCCAATCGCGGCGTGGAGTCGATAAGCGTGCGCTGACCGGCGACGCCTACACCGCGGCCCGCGCGTTCCCCGACGCCGACGTCAGCCCGTCACTTCGCGAGCCGCCGCGCGAACACCTGCATCTCCTTCTCGCGCCTGCTTGTCGCCCGCGCCTGGCCGCGACTTCGATGCCGGTGCGATAGGCGGCAAGCGCGTCGTCCTCGCGGCCCGCGGCCGCGAGCGCCTTGCCGTAGAGCTTCCACGCGGCGGTGAAGTCGGGGTCGAGCGCGACGGCCCGCGCGAGATGTTCCGCGGCGGCGCGCCGCGGCGCCCGCCTTCAGATGCTCGTTGCCGAGCGAAAACCGGAGCAAAGCGGAGTCCTTGCCCGCAGCGAGCATCTTCTCGAAGTTCTCGAGCGCGGAAGGTGGCGCCATCGCACCTGTCAGCGCGGGATGAATTCGCCCGATTCGCAGTCGATGCGGCGCATGGGATAGGTGGCCTTGCGGTCCGCGCCGCCGACCTTGCCCTCGACCGTCGCGTACAACCAGCCTTCCTTCGCGCGCCGGTAGGAAATCGTCTGCGGAAACTCCTGCTTCGGATTGACGAACGTGAAGATGGTGTCGTCGCGCTCCCCCGTCTTGTCCGACGGTTTCGCCTTCGAACCGGAGTGCCGCCTCGGGCTTGCCGACCGGCGACGCCACATAGAAGACGCCGCCCGGACGCGGCTCGAGGCGCAGGAATTCGTAGCCCTGCGTCTCGCCCTTCTCGACCGTCTGGCTCACGCCGATCATCATCGCGCCCTGGAGCGGCATCCAGTGTTCCCGGAACTGGCGCGGACCGGCAGTGCCCCGCCAGCAGCCTTCGAGCCACGACAGCGACGCCAGCGCGGCGGCGTCCTGCGCCTTCGGGTCGGCAGTCGCCGCGCGGGTGCCGTTGGGGATTGCGCGGCCGCGGTCGTCGCCGCGAGCGTCGCTGCGAGAAGGAGGAAGAGTCTCATTGCGGGCATCCGGAACGTGGGCCGCCGATCGGTGGCCGTCGAGCTGTGGTCGACTCATTGCGGCCGGGCGAGCGGCAGGTTGAGGAGCAGGTTCTGCGGTTTCAGCTTCAGCCGTCCGTCGGCGTCCATGGCCATCGCGAGATAGACCGGACGACCGGCGATGGCGGGTCGCATGTCGCCCGGATTCGCGAATTCGAGCTCGAAGAGGCACAGGAGACGCTTCATCCGCTCGGCGTCGACGTCCGACGCGATTGTACAGGTCGTTCGAGCAGCGCGCTCGCCTCGGCGTCCAGGCCGACATGCCACACCCAGCGCTGGTCGTCGATCTCGCTCTGCGGACGGATCGTGACGATCACGCCCTGCATGTGCGCGATCCATTTCTCCAGGACGCGGCACAGCGCGTCGAGCGCCGGGCGGCCGCGGTTCAGGCTCACCGCGAGATCGTGCCGCTCGTCGCGGTCCCAGTAGGCCGACGCATTGGCGGTATCGAGCGTATCGAGGTCGATCGTGCGGAGCGGCGTGCGGTTCTTCTGCAGCAGCTCGCCGAGCGCTGCCGAACCCGCCGGTGGTGGCCAGCAGCTTCGACGGTCTCCGTGTCGGCGGCCATGACCGCGCCTTCCGGCGTCACGGCGATGTTCTGCGGCCGGAACAGCATCTCGGCGACGCGCGCCTCGATCGGATCGGCGGCCGCGCCGAGGATGTGCCGCAGCAGGATTTCCGTCAGCTGGTGAACGAGGAGCGGAGGCACGTCGACGCCTTCGCGAAACAGCGTGACGTACGCCGCCTCGAGCGAAGGCGCGGCGACGATCCGCTCGCGAAACCGCAGCCAGATGCCGTAGTTCTCGCGCGCGTCGGCGTCGGCGATCGACGCGACAGCTCGCTCGCCGCGAACCGCGGCGCGCGGGGACGCGATCAGCTTCTCGTGCAGCGCGAGCTCGGCGGCACAGGATTCGGGAATCGGCGCGAGCTCCGGCCGCAGCAGCAACGCCCGCAGGAAGTCGTCGGTCAGCGTCAGCCGTCGGTCCGCGCCGACCGTCAGCAGCCGGTAGCCGCAGGAGAGCCAGAAATCCGGCATGCCGACGGCGCTGGATCAGCCGCCCAGCATCGCTTTCTTGAGATCCGCCTGCACCGGCTTGTCGCCCAGCCAGATCTTGGTCAGCGCGCGATTGAACGCGTCGCCCGGAATCGACCCCTTCGCGGCGCCGTTGAAGCCGATCGACGTGGCGCCGTCGACGAAATCGAGCGTGACGACGTTGCCCTCCTTCACCTCGCCGAAGGACTTCATGATCGACGTGAGCTGCGCCTGCTGCGTCTTGATGGCCGCGAGCTCGGCCTCGGTGTTGTTGTCCTTGATGCCGTCGTTCAGCGCGTCGACCAGCTGGTCGGCGGAAAGGTCGCGCAGAATGTTCATCTGGATGCGCCGCGGGCCCTTCGCGAGCACCCCGGCGAGATCGCCCGCCTTGGCCGGCAGGTAGAGGCTGCCGACGTAGACCTTGAAGATGGCGCGGGTGCGAATCGCCGCACCGTTCAGGACGAGCTCCTGCCCGCCCACCGTGACCTTGTCGGCGAGCTTGACTCCGCCGACGTCCGCGGCAAATGCCGTGGCGGCGAAAAGCATCGCGATACCCACTATCAGAAACTTGCGCATCATTCTGTTCTCCTGGTGAAAGCGGCGCGGAGCCCGCCGACGCACGCGGCGCCGCGCCAGAGAAAATCGGGCCGCCCGCGGAACGGGCAGCCCGATTGTAGCCGCCAATGAAGTGGAGTCGCCCGGGCGACCTACGCGCGCCCTATCTCCACCGATAGTTGAACTGGCCGGACACGATGATGACGTGGTTGCTGTACTCACCGTTGACGAGTCCGGTGGCGCGATGCTGGGCGGTTGGCCAAGGACCCCGCGACGTTGTTGATCGAGGCGATCCTTGACGAAGATGTAACCGGCGGCGACATCGAAGTTGAGCGCGGACGAGTACTTGTATCGGCCCCCGATGGTCAGCCACGTGCGGTCGTTGTCGGGCAGACGCGGCCCGCGGTCGACGGTGTTGACCGGCGACTGATCGTAGGCGATGCCGGCCCGCAACACGGTTCTCTCGTCGTAATAGTAGTTGACGCCCGCGGAATACCGCCACGTGTCCTTGAAGTTCTGCGGCAACACTTGAAGCACGCTGCCGCTCGTGCGCATGATCCGCAGTTCCTGGATGCTGCTCCATCCGGTCCAGGTGACGTCGGCAAGGAAGTCCCACTTGGCGTTGACCTTCTGATAGTACGAGAGCGACGGCCGTGTCCGGCATCGTGATATCGAGCGTCACTCCGCTGTTGTAAAGTCGCGTCTGATTGACCCCGGTGCTGACGAGGCCCACCACCGGGTTGAACGGCGCGAGCGCGCCGGTCAGGGTCGGTGGCGTCGGATTGGTGAAGTTGACGCTGCCGACGACGTTGTACTTGAGCTTCGAGCGATAGGCGAGGCCGATTCGTCCGGCCCCGGGGTCGTTGTTGGCATCGCCGTTGAAGCTCAGCATCGCGCCCACGTTCCATCCCCACGCGTAGTCGTCGCCGGTGACCTTGGTGAAGGTGTCCAGACCCATCGTCGCGACACTCAAAGCCCCCGCCTGCGCCGGAGTGATGCCCCAAGGCGGCGTTCTGGCGTAGCCCTGCGCCAGCGCCGCCGAGTAGTTGATGTTGTTGGTGAGCGTCGCCTCGAAATGCTGATAGTTCGCACCGGCGCCGAGCCAGAACTGGTCGGTCACCTTCCAGGACACCGCCGGGTTGACGTTGATCGTCTTGACTTCGGACTTGAGCGCCTGGTAGCGGCCGAGCCAGCCGTCGTCGTAGTCCGTCTTGAGGCCGAAGGGCACGTTCACGCCGATCCCGATGTGGATCTTGTCGTTGATGGCCATCGAACCGTAGAGGTTCGGAATGAACGCCGCGCCGCCGGCGTCGCCGCCATTGCCGCCCAGCGGTTGCAGCAGCGCCGCCTGCGAGTTCGCATTCTGGAACTTGGCCGACGGGATGACCACGTGGAGCGCCTGCTCGACCTGCGGGAGATTGAGCCGCGCGAGACCCGCGGGGTTGTGCCATACGGTGTTCGCGTCCTCGGCCGTGGCCGCGGCGCCGGCAAAGGCGTTGCCGAGTCCCATCACATTCTGCTCGGCCAGGGCGAAGGCGGAACCGAACGCCTGTCCGGCGGAGAGTGCAAGCGCGATGCCGGAAACGGCCGACGCAATCGTAGTGCGACGGAAGGGTGTCTTCATGGCTTATGTCTCCTAGTGTTGTTCGTCTCGCGGCGCAACCCCGGGGAGAAGCGCGCCAAAATTCGTTGTCGTTGTTGGATCTGTTCCCGCGGCGGCCCGCCACGTACCCGCACCGGGAGAAAGTCTTGACCGACTATACACCCCGTCCCAGGGCGCAGCACCGTCCGCGCACCGCGCATCTCGGGACGCTCCCGACGGTGTTGTTTTTGGGCAAACCGCCTTGGCGGCTGCCTATTCCGGCGGCAATTCCTGCGGCCGCCGGTCGGCCCCAACGGCAACATACGTGAGGGAAGCTTCGGTCACCTTGACGCAGATCACCTCGGTCGGATTCCGCTGCGCGTAGACCTCGACGTCGACGGTCACCGAGGTGCGTCCCGTGCGGCGAATCTCCGCGTAGAAACTGACGACGTCGCCGATCAGAACCGGCTGCTTGAAGACGAAGGAATTCACCGCCACCGTCGCGACGCGGCCGCGCGCCCGCCGCGCGGCCACGACCCCGCCGGCGATGTCGACCTGCGACATCACCCAGCCGCCGAAGATGTCGCCGTGCTGGTTGGCGTCGGCGGGCATCGGAACCACCCGCAGCGCGGGCTCGGTTCCCGGTAGAACCGCGGGGCCGTCGGGCATGGCCTTCCTCGCCGTCAGGCTGCGGTCTTCTTGGCCTCGTCGCGCAATTCGCGGCGCAGGATCTTGCCGACGTTCGATTTCGGCAGCTCTTTGCGGAATTCGACGTCGCGCGGCATCTTGTACCCGGTGAGGTGCTCGCGGCAGTGCTTCAGCACCTCGTCGGCCGTCAGGGCGTCGTCCTTCTTCACGACGAAGAGCTTCACCGCCTCGCCCGACTTCGCGTCGGGCACCCCCACCGCGGCACACTCCATCACGCGAGGATTCATCGCGACCACACCTTCGATCTCATTCGGATACACGTTGAAGCCGGAGACCAGGATCATGTCCTTCTTGCGGTCGACGATCTTCACGAAGCCGCGCTCGTCCATCACGCCGATGTCGCCGCTCATGAAGAAGCCGTCGGCGGTCATGACCTTCGCCGTCTCGTCGGGCCGATTGTAGTAGCCCGCCATCACCTGCGGGCCGCGGATGCAGATCTCCCCCGGCTGACCGAGGGGCACGTCCTTGCCCGCATCGTCGCGCAAAACGATGTCCGTGGACGGGATCGGCAGGCCGATCGAGCCGTTGTACGCGGGCAGGTCGAGCGGATTGATCGTGGCAGCGGGCGAGGTTTCGGTCAGTCCGTAGGCCTCGATCAGCGGAGAGCCGGTGACCTCCTTCCATTTGATGGCGACAGCCTCCTGCACCGCCATCCCGCCGCCCAGTGCTATGCGCAACGATGAAAAGTCGAGCTTGCCGAATTCCGGATTGTTCAGCAGGGCATTGAACAGCGTGTTGACGCCGGTGATCACCGTGAACTTGTACCTGCCCATCTCCTTGATGAAGCCGGGGATGTCGCGCGGGTTCGGGATCAAAATGTTCTCCGCGCCCAGCGTCATGAACGTGAGGCAGTTCGCGGTCAGCGAGAAGATGTGGTAGAGCGGCAGCGGCGTGATGATGATCTCGCGCTGATCGCTCAGGAACGGTCGCAGCCACGCCCGGGCCTGCAGCAGGTTGGCAACGATGTTGCGGTGCAACAGCACCGCGCCCTTCGCCACGCCGGTCGTGCCGCCCGTGTACTGGAGGAACGCGATGTCGTCGTGCCCGATCGGAACCCGCTCGAGCTTCCCCGTGCGGCCGGCCGCGAGCGCGTCCGAGAACCGGACGGACTCCGGCAGCTTCCACTCCGGGATCATCTTCTTCACGCGGCGCAACACCAGGTCGACGATGATGCCCTTGAAGCCGAGGAGCTCGCCGATGCTCGTGACGATCACGGTGCGCACCTTGGTCCTGCCCACGACTTCCTGCACGGTTCGCGCGAAGTTCTCGACGACGACGATCACTTCCGCGCCGGAATCGGCGAGCTGGTGCTCGAGCTCGCGCGCCGTGTACAGGGGATTGACGTTGACCACCGTGCAGCCGGCGCGCAACGTGCCGAACAGGGCCACCGGATACTGGAGGATGTTGGGCATCATCAGGGCCACGCGCGTGCCCTTCACGCAGCCGTTCGCCTGCAGATATGCTCCGAACGCCTGGGACAGGACATCGAGCTCGCGGAAGGTGATCGTCTTCCCCATGCACGTGTAGGCGGGGCGGTCCGCGAAGCGTCCGACGCTCTCCGTGAACACTTCTCGGATCGACGCGTAATCGTGCACGTCGATCTCGGCGGGAACGCCTTTGGGATAGTGCTTGAGCCAGATCTTGTCCACGAATACCCTCCCCCCGAAGGATGATCCGCGGGATGCTACACCAGAAGCCCTCGACCGCGCGGATCAGTCTTTGTGCAGGGCGTAGTGGAGGGGGCCGCCGCGGAAGGGGGCGAAGCCCGTGCCGAAGATCGCGCCCGCGTCGACCAGATCACCGTCAGCGACGATGCCCTCGGCGAGTGCCGCGCGGGCCTCGGCCACGTAAGGCTCGATGAGGCGGTCGGCGAGTCCGGTCGGCACGGCGCCGGCCGCCGCCTTCGCCGGCTTCCCGCTCGCGTAGTCGTAGAAGCCGCGCTTGGTCTTGCGGCCGAGATGCCCCGCCGCGACGAGCTCGGTCAGCTTCTTCGGCGGTATGGCATCCGGTGACAGCATCCTGCCGACCGCGATGCAGATGTCGAGCCCCACCGTGTCGGCGAGCTCGATCGGGCCCATCGGCATACCGAACGCGAGCGCGGCCTCGTCCACCGTTTCCGGGGCAATGCCTTCGTCCACGCAGCGCATCGCGGCCATCAGGTAGGGCGCAAGCACGCGATTGACGAGGAAGCCCGGCGCGCTTTTCACCGGCAGCGGCAGGCGGTCGATCTGGCGGACGAATGCCGCCGCCGGCGCCGTGAGCTCGGGTCGCGTCTGCCGGCCGACGACGATCTCGACCAGCATCATCTTCGCCACCGGGTTGAAGAAATGGAGGCCGACGAGCCGCGTCGGATCGGCCATCGCCGTCGCGATGTCCTCGAGCGGAATGGACGATGTGTTGGTCGCCAGAATCGCGCCCGCCTTCGCTTTCGCCTCGAGGGCGGCGAAGAGACTTCTCTTCGCGTCGACGTTCTCGAAGATCGCCTCGATCACGACATCGGCGCGCGCGATGCCGTCGCCGCCGACGTCCGGAATCAGGCGGTCGGTGGCATCGCGGACGCGGCGCGGATCGCGCAGGCGTTCGGCGAAGAGCCTCGCCGCACGGCCCATGGCCGGCGCGAGGCGGTCGGCATTCTGGTCCTGCAGCGTCACCGTCAGGCCGCGCAGCGCGCACCATGCCGCGATGTCGCCACCCATCGTGCCGGCGCCGACGACATGGACGTGCGCCGCCTTGAACCCGTCTTCCTTGCCCAGCGCCTTCAACCGCTCCTGCAATCCGAAGAGGCGGATCAGGTTGGCGGCCGTCGGCGTCTTGAGGAGCGACGGGATCGACGCCGGATCGGACGGCGGCACGGCGAGCGCGTTGCCGTCGTAGCGCACCCAGATGTCGAGGATCGCGTACGGCGCCGGATAGTGCTCGCGCCGGGCGCGCTTCGCGACCTGTTTGCGCGCCTGGGCGGCGATGATCCGGCGCACCAGCGGATTCTGCGTCAACGACAGCGGAAAACGGAGCCGCCGCGGCGGCGGCAAGGCCTTGAGAATGCCGCGCGCCGTGCTCTCCATGATCCGCGCCGGCACGCATTCGTCCGCAACGCCGATCCGCTTCGCGCGACGCGCGTCGATCGTGCGGCCCGTGAGCATGAGGTCGAGCGCCGCCGGCGCGCCGGTCAAGCGCGGCAACCGCTTCATGCCGCCCCAGCCGGGCACGATGCCGAGCATCACCTCGGGGAGCCCGAGCCGCGTGCCGGGCTCGTCGACAACGACGCGGTAACGGCATGCGAGCGCCAGCTCCAGGCCGCCGCCCAGACAAAAGCCGCGGACGAGCGCCACGGTCGGGTACTTCACCGCGGCGAGACGCTCGAACGCGTCCCAGCCGCGCCGCACGATGGCCAGCGCGGCCGCCTCATCGCCGATCACCTTGAATTCGTCGACATCGGCCCCCGCGATGAACCCGCTCGTCTTGCCCGACGCAATGACGAGCCCGCGCGGCGGGTCGCGGTCGAGCATATCGAGCGCCTCGTTGAATTCCGTGAGCACGGAGGCGCCGAGCGTGTTGGTCGACGCGCCGGCGCGGTCCAATGTCAGCCGCGCAAGGCCGTCGGCATCGCGGACGAGTGTCCAATGTTGCATCGCGGGTTCGCTTTCTCGTTGTTATCGGTGTGTTGCCGCATCTTGCGGCGGGCCTTCGCAGGACCGGCTCAAACCCGTTCCACGAGCATTGCGCCGCCGAGCCCGCCGCCGATGCAGATCGCCGCCATCCCGCGCCGCCCGCCGGTGCGCTTCAGCACGTTGAGCACGTGGAGGACGATCCGCGCGCCCGAGGCGCCGACGGGATGGCCGAGCGCGATGGCGCCGCCGTCGACGTTGAGCTTGCCTTCGTCGAGCGCGCCCAGCGCCGCCGGGAGGCCCAGTTCCTTCGCGCAGTAGTCGTCGCTCTGCCACGCCCGTTCGCAGCCCAGCACCTGCGCCGCGAACGCCTCGTTGATTTCCCAGGCGTCGAGATCGTTGAGGCCCAGGTTGTGCCGCTTCAGGATCGGCGTGGCCGCGTGCACGGGACCGAGCCCCATCTCGGCCGGGTCGAGCCCCGCCCACTCGGAATCGACGATGCGACCGAGCGGCGTCAGCTTGTGCTTTTCGACCGCGCGCTCCGAGGCGAGCACGAGCCAGGCGCCGCCGTCGGTGATCTGCGAGCTGTTGCCGGCGGTGACGTTGCCGTACTTGCGGTCGAAGAAGGGCCTGAGCTTCGCGAGATTCTCGACCGTCGAATCCTCGCGCACGCCGTCGTCCGCCGCGTAGAGCGTGCCCTTCGCGTCGTAGAGCGGCACGACCTCGCCGTCGAAGCGGCCCGCTTTCTGCGCCGCCAGGACTCGCGCATGACTCCGTGCCGCGAATTCGTCCATCTCGCGCCGAGTGATGCCGAAGCGGAACGCGACGTTCTCCGCCGTCTGGCCCATCAGCAATCCGACCATCGGATCGGTGAGACCCTTCATGATGCCGAGCACAGGGGCGAGGTAGCCGAGCTTGAATTTGGCTGCCAGCGCCGCGCGCTGGCCGAGCGTCTTCGCGGCGTACCAGTTCGCGAGCCACAGGACCATCGCGTCAGAAAAGAGCAGCGGCACGCGGGACAGCGCGTCCACCCCCCCCGCCAGTACCAGGTTCGAGCGCCCCGCGCGGATGTTGTTGATCGCGGAATCGAGCGCTTGCATGCCCGACGCGCAATTGCGCATCACCGTCCAGCCCGGCACCTTCATCCCGCAGCCCATCCGCAACGCCACGACGCGGCCGATGTTCACCTCGTCGACCGACGGCGCAGCGCAGCCCAGGATCACTTCGTCCAGCTCCGTCGGCGCGAACGGCTGGCGCACGAGGAGCGCCCGGCCGGCGGCGGTCGCGAGGTCGGAGGCCGAGAACGGCCCGGGCCGGTTGCGCGACTTGAGGAACGGCGTCCGCGCGCCGTCGATGATGTAGATCGGTTCGGCAATTGGAGTACCTTCGTGCTCCGCACTCCGGTATTCGCGCTCGGGGCGGCCCGTCGCGCTCATGCCGCCGCCTTGTGCCGCACGCCGGGCCCGACGGTCACCTGCGGGCCGGCCTGCAGGGGCCGCAGGTCGGAGGCGCCCAGGTCCTGCGCAAAATCGTCGACGCGGATCACCCGCGCGGAGAGCTCACGCGCCGTGCCAAGCGCCGCGGCTTCCGTCGCGGTGATCACGCCGGACTCGACCGCGCGCGCGATCAGCGTTTCCACGCCCTCGCCCGGCGGCAGCTTCGCATCGACGCGACCTTCCTTGACGGCCCCGCGCAACCTGGCTTCGATCGGTTCGGCGACGATGGTCGCCGCGAGCGCGAGCTCGATCTCGGCCAGCGGATCGTCCGCCGCATGCGAAAGATAGATGCCGGCGGTGAGGCGATCGCGGGCCGCCGACGGCTCGATCAGGAGGCGCGCCACTTCGTGTCCGAGCTTGTCCGACGGTACGACGTAGGGCCGGCCCAGGGGGAACACGACACGGCGCATCACCGCCGCGATGAACCGGTTCGGAAAGTTGGAGATCACCCCCTCGAACGCGTTCTGGGCCCTGAACATCGCGTCCCAGATCGCCCAGTGCATGAGCGGCGCGTCGGCTGCCTGCCGGCCTTCGGCCTCGTAGCGCTTGAGGGTCGCCGAACAGAGATACATGAGCGACAGGATGTCGCCGAGACGCGCCGACAGCTTCTCCTTGCGCTTCAGCGCGCCGCCCAGTGTACCCATCGACACGTCGGCGAGAAACGCGAGCGCCGCGGAGAAGCGGGTCAGCTGCTGGTAATAGCGGCGGGTTTCCGGCGCCACCTCGGCGTTGACACCGACGAAATGCGAGCCGGTCAGTCCCATGACGAACGTGCGCGCGAGATTCGACACCGCGAAACGCAGGTGGCCGAAGAGCGCGGCATCGAATTCGATCGACGCCTTCTCGCCGTCGCCCTCGCGAGTCGCGGCGATTTCCTTCAGCACGAAAGGATGGCAGCGGATGGCGCCCTGGCCGAATACGATCAGGCTACGGGTGAGGATGTTGGCCCCCTCGACCGTGATCGCGACGGGAATCTGCATGTAGGCGGCCCCGAGGAAATTCGACGGCCCCATGCAGATGCCCTTGCCGCCAAGCACGTCCATCCCGTCGATGACGACCTGCCGGCCGCGCTCGGTGAGATGGAGCTTGGTGATGCCGGAAATGACCGCCGGCTTCTGCGCGAGGTCGATCGCCGCCGCGGTGAGTGTTCGCGTCGCGTCCATCATGTACAGGTTGCCGCCCATCCGCGTGAGCGCCTCCTCGATGCCCTCGAACTTGCCGATCGGCATCTTGAACTGCTGGCGCACGCGCGCATATCCCCCGACGGCGCGCACGGCGAGCTTGGCCATGCCGGTGGCCGAAGACGGCAGCGAGATGCCGCGACCGGCGGCAAGGCATTCCATCAGCATCCGCCAGCCGCGGCCCAGCATCGGTTGCCCGCCGATGATCCAGTCCATCGGGATGAAGACGTCCCGGCCCGAGTTGGGCCCGTTCTGGAACACGGCGTTGAGCGGCATGTGCCGGCGGCCGATCACCACGCCTGGATGCGACGTCGGGATCAGCGCGCATGTGATGCCGATGTCCTCGCGGTCGCCGGCGAGGTGATCGGGGTCGAAGGCGCGGAAGGCGAGCCCGAGGAGCGTGGCCACCGGCCCGAGGGTGATGTAGCGCTTGTCCCAGGTGACGGAGAGCCCGAGCACGCGCCGGCCTTCGTGCTCGCCCCAGCAGACGATGCCGTAATCCGGGATCGACGCGGCATCGGAGCCGGCGTTCGGAGCCGTGAGCGCAAAGCACGGGATCTCGAGACCTCTGGCGAGCCGCGGCAGGTAGTAGCGCTTCTGCTCGTCCGTGCCGTAATGCGCGAGCAGCTCGCCGGGCCCGAGCGAATTCGGCACCATCACGGTCACCGACACGGTGCCCGAATGGGTCGACAGCTTGGTCATCACCTGCGAGTGCGCGTAGGCCGAGAAGCCCAGCCCGCCGTACTCCTTCGCGATGCTCATCCCGAGAAAGCCGCGATCCTTGATGAATTGCCACACCCGGGGCGGCAAGTCGCGGTGGATGTGCGTCGTCTCCCAATCGGTGACCATCGCGCACAGCTCCTCGACGTCGTGGTCGACAAAACGCTGCTCGTCGGCGGTGAGTGCCGGGGTCGGTGTCGCGAGGAGCCGACGCCAGTCCGGCCGGCCGGAGAAGAGTTCGCCATCCCACCACACGGTGCCGGCTTCGATCGCGTCGCGTTCGGTCTGCGACATCGGCGGCATCAGCTTGCGGAATGCGCCGAGCACGGCATCGCTTACGAGCTTGCGCCGCAGCACCGGCAGGTTCCCCGGAATGGCGAGCAGCACGAACGCGGCGGTCAGCAGGAGCGCGAGCCAGCCGGGGATCGTGTGGGCGAACCATGCAACTCCCAGGGCGATGGCGATGGCGACGGTGAACGCCGCGCCCGACGCATTGACGTAGGCCAGCGCCATGGCGACCACCAGCACGGCGGCAAACCAGAGGAGGGTGAGCATCGAGGACTCCTTCAGCGAAGATCGGGCACCGGCGATTGCAAACCGGCCAGGAGGAACGGGGCGAGCCGCTGCAGCAGCGCCTCGTCGTTGCCGGTCTCCGCGGGCGTGAGCTCGGCGATGAGACGCAGCGCGTCGGTACCCGCGAGCGTGTACGACAACGCGCCCATGATGAAATGCAGCCGCCACGACAGCTCTTTCCTGGGCAGCTCCGGCAGTGCGCGGCCGAACGCCGCCTTGAAGCGCTCGATCATCGTCGCGTAATGCTCGGCCAGGAACTTGCGGATGAACGGAGCAGGGTCCGCGTAGGCCCGTCCCAGAAGACGCAGGAAGTTCTTGCCGCCGCGCTCCGGGTCGCGCGCCAGGTGCAAGGCCGGGATGAACATGGCCGAAAGGATGCGCTCGCACGGCAGCGGCGTCGGGCCCGATTCGCGCTCGAGTTCCGTGAGGAGGTCGAGCCGCTCCTGGTTCATCGGGTCGAGGCGCCGGGTGAGCACGGCCTGAAACAGCTCTTCCTTGCTCCCGAAGTGATAGTTGACCGAAGCGAGGTTCACGCCGGCGGCCGCCGTGATCGCCCGCAGGCTCGTCGCCTCGAAGCCGTGCTCCATGAAGAGCGACTCGGCGGCGTCCAGGATCCGGTCCTTGGTCACCATCGGTCGGCGGGCGATTCCGATCGGAAGAATGCTGCCTGCCATCCGGCGACTCCTTGGCTGATCCCGCCCGGCAAGGCCATGCCTCGCCCGCTCGGTCGGGTGCCCCGGTCGAGGGCGCACGGCGTCGCGGAGGGCGAATGTGATTAAACGTTCGTTTGAATACTAGAGGCCGGCGCGGCTCGGTGTCAATACCTGCGCCAGTGCACACGCCGGGCAACGGTAGAGTGTCGGCGGGAACTCCCCGATGAATCGAGCCGAAACCGCCCACGCGAGCCCGCTCGTCACCACCGAACGCGATCGGCGGTTGGGCTACCTCTTCGGGTTTGTCGGCGTGGCGAGCTTCAGTCTGACCCTTCCCGCCACGCGGGTCGCCGTGACGGCGCTCCTATGTGAGTGTGGTCAGCATGTTTCTCGGGTTCTTTGCCTGGTACCGCGGCCTCGCCCAGGGAGGCATCGCCGCCGTCGGCCAGGTGCAGCTCGTCCAGCCGTTCCTGACGATCTTCGCGTCGGCGTGGCTGCTGGGCGAAGCCATCGATGCCGCGACGATCGTGGCCGCCGGACTGGTGATCGCGACCATCGCGCTCGGCCGGCGATTCGCCGTGACCCCGTTGGCTATACTTGCAGCGTCCGGAGGACGCGACCCATGGCGCTGATCGCGATCGCGAAAAAACACGCGTTGTCCCACCAGAAGGCCAAGGCGGCGGCCGAAAAAGTCGCGATCGACCTCCACGAGAGGTTCGATCTCGAATATGCGTGGAAGGGCGATCACATCGAGTTCACGCGCCCGGGTCTCACCGGCGCGCTCCACGTGGGCAAGGACGCGGTACGTCTGAAATGCGAGCTCGGCTTCATGCTGTCGCTGCTGAAGCCGACCATCGAGGCGGAAGTGCACAAGCAGTTCGACAAGTACTTCGGCAAGGCGAAGAAGGAGCGAGACGCTCGTCAGCCGCCGCCGCGGTCCGCCGATCCAATCGCGGCGACTCGTTCCGGCGAAACCGGTTCGGCGAACGGGGCGTTCTCGCCCGCGTAGATGGCGGCCAGGAGCTCTCGCTCGCGCCGGTCGATGGTCGCCAGGAATTCGCCGGCGCCGTCCATGTTGCGGAACGCGAGGAAGCCCCGCTCCAGGAAATCGTGCAGCGCGAAGAGTCCGGCGAGGCGCGCCGGACGGCGCATCAGCGCGAGCGCCTGACGGATCATCGGCTTCCCGCACGTACTCGTCGAGACCGACGCCGATCTGTCCGATGAGGCCGATCTGCCGCTCGCGTGCCGGCCGATCGCCCGGCCACCGGTACGCGCGGCAATACTCGGCGACCGTGAACATCCCGTCGGCGCGCGGCAATCGCGCGAGGAGCCCCCGGTCGAGCTCCTGCGAAAGCACGTTGAGCTCGGTCGCGTCGGCGACCGTCGCGATCACGCGCGCGGGGAGCATCCTTGTCAGCACCGGCACGATGCGCGCGAGATCGGCGTCGCGCTGCGCGAAGTCGGTGCAGCCATAGAGATCGGACAGGAAGAACGCGATCGCGTCGGCGTACCGCGGCTGCGCCGCGAGGTCCGCGTAGGTCGCCGTCATCCGGCTCGCCTGCCAGAACGCGAGGCGCTCGAGCGTGCGCGCGAGGACGGGATCCGCGCGGCGCGCGGCGTGCAATTGCGCCATGCGCGCAAGGAGTTGCACGAGCATTGCCTGGGGTGTGCCGCCGGAACTCAAGGATGCGGTCCTTCGCGGTTCGTTTAGTGTGTTTGCTCTAGACAAGTCCGGTAGATTGGGTCTGTTCGCGCCGGAGCGCGAGATGTCGAACCCACCGAAAGGAAACATCATGCTGAAATCATCCCTCTCCCTGCAACCCAATCGCCTCGGCGACGCCGCCATCGCCGCATCGCGTCAAGTATGGCTCGCGAGCCTTGGCGCCGCCGTCGTCACCCGCGACTGGGTGCAGACGGAAGCCGGCGGCATGTTCAAGTCGCTGGTCAAGGAAGGCGCCGTCGTCGAATCGCAGGCGGTTCGCTTCGTCGGCGATCGCATCGAGACTTCGTTCTCGATGGCGAATTCCGTCTGGAAGGAAACGCGCCGCACCGTCGAATCGACGGTGAAGCAGGCGGCCGACGCGGCCGTGACCTTCGCGCAGCAGGTGCTGCCGCGTTCGCTGCCGGCGTTCGAGCTGCCCATGGCGACGAAGGCACGAAAGCCGTCGCGAAGTCGCCGAAGCGGGCGAAGCGCGCTGTCAAGCCCGTCCGCAAAGCGAAGCGCACCGGCAGGACCGCGACGAAGCGCAGGTAATGCGTTAGGATCGCAACGCCGCCAATCAACCTTCGAGGAGTTCCATGCCGGGATCCACGGCTGCCGGGCGCATGAGCGCGCCGGGCCGTCCCAAGCGCGAATACCGGAGCGCGAAGCGCGAAGGTAGTCCATGACACGCGCCCGGAAGCGGGAACGACGCCGTTCCCGCGTGGGGCTCGCGTTGGCCGGCGGCGGCCCGCTGGGCGGGATCTACGAGGTCGGCGCGCTGCTCGCGCTGACCGACTCGCTCGACGGCATCGATTTCGGCGATCTCGACGTCTATGTCGGCGTCTCGTCCGGAGGGTTCGTCGCCGCCGCACTGGCGAACGGCATCTCGCCGGCGCAGATGTACCGCCTGTTCATCGACGACGGCGCCGATGCCGCGCTGACGCCCGAAATCTTCCTGCGGCCCGCCCTTACCGAGTTCGCGCATCGTGCGGCGCTCTTGCCACGACTCGCGGTGCGCGCGACGCTGCAGGCGCTGCTCCGACCCGTTCCGCCGCGGCATGATGGAGTCGCTGGCCACGCTGTCGCACGCGGTTCCCACGGGGATGTTCGACAACCGGTCGATCGACCGGTTTCTGCATCGGCTGTTCGCGGCCCCGGGCCGCACCAACGATTTCCGCAACCTCGGCCGCAAGCTTTTTCTCGTCGCGACCAACCTCGACACCGGCGCGTCCGTGACCTTCGGCGAGCCCGGCCGTGACGCCATTCCCATTTCGAAGGCGATCGAGGCCTCGGCGGCGCTGCCCGGCCTGTTTCCGCCCGTGCGCATCGGCAACGAGTACTTCGTCGACGGCGCGCTCAACAAGACGCTGCACGCGTCGGTGGCGCTCGACGAAGGCATCGAACTTCTGCTTTGCGTCAATCCGCTGGTGCCGTTCGACGCCAGCGGCGCGACCCGGGCCGGTCGCATCACCGTGGAGAAGCTCTCCCACGGCGGCCTTCCCGTCGTGCTGTCGCAGACCTTCCGCGCGATCATCCACTCGCGGATGAAGGTCGGGATGGACAAGTACCACCGGCAATACCCGAATGCGGACGTCCTGTTGTTCGAACCCGATCGCGAGGACGCGGACATGTTCTTCGCCAGCATCTTCAGTTATTCGCAGCGAAAGCGTCTTTGCGCGGCCGCCTACGAGAAGACGCGGCGGAACCTGGCCGAGCGCGCGGAAGTGCTCGCGCCGCAGCTCGCGAAGCACGGGATCACGTTGCGACTCGATCGCGTCCGCGATGCATCGCGCGCAATCACCGACGTGCTGACCGATCCGCGCCCGCTCAACGTCGGGCGCGGCCGCAGAGGCACGCGTGCGGCAGACGACGCGCGACCTCTCGCACACTCTCGATCATCTCGAGCGCTGGCTCGCCGCGGCTCGATAGCAGGCTGGCACCTTTTTCCGGCCGCAGGCATGGCGGAAAGGAAACGCCCGCGCCGTACCCGTGAACGCATTCTCGAGACGAGCCTCGAGCTCTTCAATCGCGATGGCGCCCCGCAGGTCACGACGGCGGACATCGCCGACGAGATGGACATCAGCCCGGGCAACCTCTACTACCACTTCGGCAACAAGGACGAGATCGTCTTCGAGCTGTATACCCGGTTCGAGGCCGGCGTGTTGCCGCTCTACGCCGACCGCGGCCACCGGCGCCTCGACGTCGACGATCTGTGGCTTTGGCTCCACCTGTTGTTCGAATGGATGTGGAAATACCGGTTTCTGTATCGCGACCTCGACCAGCTCACGTCGCGGGACGACAAGCTCGGGGGACGGTTCGGCGCGCTGCTCCGGAAGGGCGCGACGACCGTGATACAGTTGTGCCACGGCATGGTGGAAGCCGGCGCGATGCGCGCGTCGGAGCGTGAGATCGAGGCGCTCGCGCACAACGCGGTGCTCGTCGCGGCCTACTGGTCGTCGTACGATCGGGTTCGCCGGGAAGCTCGCGCGGGCGGACAGGAAGGCGACGCCGGCCGCGCCGCGTATCAGGTCCTGACGCTGTTCGGACCCTACCTCGACCGCGACGCCCGCGGCTATCTCGACCGGCTTGCCGCGGACTATCTCTGATGGAGAACAATACATGGCGAAGAAATGGGCTCCCTTTCCGCATCCGGACAAGGCCTATGCGCATGACGCCGCCGGCCTCAAGAAGGCCTGGCCGCGGCTCCACCAGAGCGACTGCGAACCGTTGCCGAAGGACGCCGGCGTCCTCGACGCCTGGCGGCACTACCACGCGGGCGGCTTTCGCCGACGCCGTGAAGGCCGGACGCGACGCCGGCGGCGCGGGCATCAACGCCGCCGTCAAGGCCCAGATGATCTACGCGAACTATCTCGAGAAGTCCGCGCCCGCGAAGCTCGCTCTGCTCGAAGAGGCCGCCGGCTGGGCGGACGAGCGCAGGCGCGACGCGCCGAAAGACGCCAATGCGCACTACCTCTACGCCTACGCGCTCGGCCGGTACAGCCAGGGAATCTCGATCACCAAGGCACTGGCGCAGGGGTTCGGCGGCAAGATCAAGGACGCGCTCACGATGGCGCTCAAGCTCGAGCCGAAGCACGCCGATGCGCACACGGCGTTCGGCTCCTATCAGGCCGAGATCATCGACAAGGTCGGCGGCATTGTGGCAGGCATGACCTATGGCGCAAAGAAGGATTCGGCGCTCGAGCACTACCAGAAGGCGCAGAAGCTCAATCCGGATTCCGCGATCGCCCGGATCGAGTACGCGAACGGCCTCATCATGCTGTTCGGCAAGGCGCGGCTCGCCGAAGCCGAGAAGCTCTACCAGGAGGCCGCGGCGATGAAACCCGCGGACGCGATGGAGCGCCTGGACGTGGAGCTCGCCCGCTCGGAGCTCGAGTAACGGCTAACGCGCGCCAGCCACTCTCGCCGCGACATCCGGATCGAGGTCGCCCTCGCGCGGCCACGGCGCGAGCAAGGTTATCAGCAGCAGGTTCTCGAACTCGCGGCCGAACTCGTCGATGATCCGTTCGGGGTCGGGACACAACCCGCGATCGGTGATGAGACCGAATTGCACCTGTCCCGCATAGGACAGGATCGACACGCCCATGCCGATGTCGCCCGACTGCGGCACCCAGAACAGGAAACGCTCGATCTCCGCGCCCGCGAAATAGAGCGGTTTCGGCGGTCCCGGCACATTGGTCATCACCGCGGTGCCGTTGCGCGCCAGCGCCTGCAGGAGCTCCTCCTGCAGGACCTTCGGCCCCGCCCCCATGGCCGCGAGCAGACCGAGCGCGAGGACGGGCTGGTAACTGCCCTTGAGCGCGGTCATGTTGGCGCGAACCGCGTAGAGGCGCTCCACCGGATTCGCGATGCCGATCGGGAGCTCGAGAAACACGAGCCCGAACTGGTTGCCGAGGCGGTAGGCCTCTTCCAGCGGACGCAGATTCACGGGCACCAGCGCGCGGATCATCACGCCCTCCGTCGCGTCGCCTTTCCGGGAGAGGTATTGCGACAGGGCGCCCGCCACACAGGAAAGGAGCACGTCGTTGATCGATGCGCCGAGAGCCTTGGCGACGGTCTTGATGTCGTCGAGCGGGAGCGGCTGCGCCCAGGCCACCCGTTTCGCGACGCCCGGCTTGCCCTTGAATCGCGTCGGCGAGTCCTGCGGCATCAGCGCGAGCTTCGCAAGTTCCGCGGTGAGCGCTCCCCCCTGCTCCGCCAGGGCGACGGCCTTGACGGGATCGTTCCAGATCGCCGCGCCTTTCTCGACCAGCGTTGCGCCGACCTTGCGCACCATCTTCATCACGCCGGCAACCGGTTGCAGCAATGCCGCGAGCGGATCGTCGGAGGCGTGGCGCCGGCCGCGCGCCGGCGCGGCGAGAAATGGCATCGCCGGCGGACCGTTCGGCGCGGCGTCGGTCATCGACATCAGCACTCGCACGAGCGCGATGCCGTCCGCGTAGCAGTGGTGGATGCGCGCGATCAGCGCGCTGCCGCCCGCGTAGTTTTCCACCAGATGAAATTGCCACAGCGGCCGCGCCGGATCGAGCGGCCGGCTCGCAAGCCGGCTCACCAGTGCCTGCAGCTCCCTGGTTCCAGCTCGCCCGGGAAGCGAGAGGGTCAGGACGTGATCGTCGATCGAGAAATCCGTGACGTTCTCCCAGTACGCGACTCCCGGGAGCTGCACCGGCCGCTGCCGAAAGCGCGGAAAGCGCAGAAAGCGCTCGCGGATGACGCGCCGCACGCGCAGCAGGCGAACAGGCCGGCCGAAGACCAGCACGCCGCTGATCATCATCAGGTTGCCGGGCCGGTCCATCCGCAGCCACGCGGTATCGACCGCGGACATCCTTGCGCGCTTCGGGACGGTCATCTTGGGAGCTGTCGAGCTCGCCTTCGCGCAGGCAACGGAGGCGACGGAAGCAAGATAAGGGACGGGGATTCGGAGCCAGGGGCGGCGGCGGCAATCCGGCGCGCGAATTGCGCGCGCTTTCGCCTTCGCGCTAAAGTAGCACAAACCCCGCGCACGCGGAAAATCCGGTCCGGAGGAGGACGCACGATGGCAGCCCCGAAGAAAGCCGACGTCAAGGCGCAATTCGAAGCCGCGGCGGCCGCCGCCAAGAAGACGAAAAAGAAGCCCGACAACGCGACCCTGCTCAAGCTCTATTCGTACTACAAGCAGGCGACCGACGGCGATGTGTCGGGCCCGCGGCCGGGAGGCTTCGATTTCGTCGGCGGCGCGAAGCACGACGCCTGGTCCAAGCTCAAGGGAATGAGCAAGGACGAGGCAATGCAGAACTACATCAAGCAGGTCGAGAAGCTGAACCGCGAATAGTCGCCGCGGCGCACGCGCGCGAACCTTACTTCTTGGGAGCGCGCTTCCCGGCCTTCGCCGCAGGTTTCGCGGTGGCCCTGCGCGGACGCTTGGCGGCGCTCTTGGCAAGATCGGCGGCACCGGCCCCCGCCCGCGACTTGACGAGCTTGTTGACCGCGTCCGCAAGCTCGTCGACGCGCGCGGCAAGCCGTTGCACGTCGTTCTGCGTGTAGACCCCGAGCTTCGACAGCGCTTTGGCGACCCGATCCTCGAAGACCTGTTCCAGCTTGTCCCACGTTCCGCCCGCCATTTGCTGCATCTCCTTCGCCTTTGCCGTCGCGGCGCCGCGTGCCGCACTCGCCGTCTCGGTGGCGACCCGCTTCGTCCGATCCTGCAGTTGCTCGCCCTGCTTCACCAGGGCTTCGAACAGCTTGGTGCCTTCCTGCTTGGCCTGCGAGAAGGCGCCGAGGCCCGCGAGCCAGATCTGGTGCGACGAATCGAGCACCCCCTGCGCCAAGTCCTTGGCCGACTCGTTCGCCGACGCCGTTGCGGCGCCGGCCGCTCCCGCCGCTTGTTCCGCCTTCGCCTTCTTCAGCATCGTGCCGTCTCCTCATGCGTGCACCGGCGCGCAACGCGCCGATTCGTCCACGCGACATTCTAGGCCACCGGATCTAGAGGAAACCAACTAAGAAGCGCGCTGCCTCGCCCATGGCACCGAAACCCGCGAGACCGCGGCCGGCAGCGAGTTACAATCGTCGTCGGCCTGGCCCCGGGGTGCGCCGATGCATCCCTGTTCCGGGATACGTGCCGACACGGCCGGCCGACACCCCTACCGCGAGGAGACTTCAGATGGCCTATTTCGTCACCGGCGCGACCGGCTTCATCGGCCGGTACCTCGTTGCCAACCTGTTGCGGCGCGGCCAGCCGATCTACGTGCTCGTCCGCAAGGGCTCGGAGAAGAAGCTCGCGGCGATGCGCAAGATCTGGGGTGCCGACGACAAGACGGTCGTCGGCATCGAGGGCGATCTTGCGAAGCCGGGCTTGGGTGTGGCCGTGGCCGACGCCAGGAAGCTCAAGGGCAAGATCGACCATTTCTTCCATCTTGCCGCCATCTACGACCTCAAGGCGAGCGCCGAGGCGCAGCAGGTCGCCAACGTCGACGGCACCAGGAACGCCGTCCGGTTCGCCGGGACGGTCGGCGCCGGCTGCTTCCATCATGTGAGCTCGATCGCCGCCGCCGGCCTGTACGACGGCACGTTTCGCGAAGACATGTTCGAGGAGGCGGAAGACCTCGATCACCCGTACTTCAAGACGAAGCACGATTCCGAGGGCGTCGTGCGCCGCGAAAGCAAGCGGCCGTTCCGCGTCTATCGGCCGGGATTCGTCGTCGGCCATTCGAAGACCGGCGAAATCGACAAGATCGACGGGCCCTATTACTTCTTCAAGACGTTGCAGAAGCTGCGCGAAATCGTGCCGCCCTGGATGCCGATGATCGGCATCGAGGGCGGCCGCATCAACATCGTGCCAGTCGATTTCGTGGCCGATGCGCTCGACTACCTCGCGCACAAGAAGGGGCTGGACGGCAGGTGCTTCCACCTCACCGACCCCCAGCCGCACCGGATCGGCGAAGTGCTCAACATCTTCGCGCGCGCCGGCCACGCGCCGCAGATGACGATGCGCGTCAACGCGAAGATGTTCGGCTTCATCCCGGCGCCGATCCTGTACGGGATCGGCTCCCTCGCCCCGATCAAGCGAGCGATCCGGGTGGTGCTGACCGATCTCGGCATCCCGCGCGACGTGTTCCAGTTCGTCAACTGGCCCACGCGCTACGACAACCGCGAGGCGGCGAAGGCGCTGAAAGGCTCGGGCATCGAGTTGCCGCCGCTCGAAACGTACGCCGCGAAGCTCTGGGATTACTGGGAGCGCAACCTCGACCCGGATCTCTTCATCGACCGTTCGCTCGCCGGCCGCGTCAAGGACAAGGTGATCGTCGTCACCGGTTCGTCGTCCGGCATCGGCCGCGCGACGGCGCTGAAGCTCGCCACTGCCGGCGCGAAGGTCATCCTCGTAGCGCGGGGCGAGGAGAAGCTGCTCGAGACGAAGGCGGAGATCGAGCGCGCGGGCGGCCGGGCGTGGATCTATGCGGCCGACATCGCCGACATCGCTTCCTGCGACGCGCTGGTCAAGCGCGTCCACAAGGAGCACGGCGGCTGCGATTTCCTCGTCAACAACGCGGGCCGCTCGATCCGGCGCGGCGTGATCAATTCGTTCGACCGCTTCCACGACTTCGAGCGGACGATGCAGCTGAACTACTTCGGCGCGCTGCGCCTCATCATGGGCTTCCTGCCGAAGATGATCGAGAGGAAGCGCGGCCACATCATCAATATCTCCTCGATCGGCGTGCTGTCCAACGCACCGCGCTTCTCCGCGTACGTCGCCTCCAAGGCGGCGCTCGACTCGTTCTCCGCGTGCGCGGCATCCGAATTCCTGGACAAGAGCATCCATTTCACGACGATCAACATGCCGCTCGTGCGCACGCCGATGATCGCGCCGACGAAGATCTACGAGAGCGTGCCCACGCTGTCACCCGAGGAAGCCGCGGACCTCGTGGTCGACGCCATCGTGCACCGGCCCGTGCGGATCGCGACGCGCCTCGGCATCTTCGGCGCGGTGTCGCATGCGGTCGCGCCCAAGCTCACGCAAGTGCTGCTCAACACCGCCTTCAACATGTTCCCGGATTCGAGCGCCGCCATCGGCAAGAAGGGCGGGGAGCCGCAGCCCCTTACGGCCGAGCAGATGGCGTTCGCCCAGATCACGCAAGGGATACATTGGTAGGTTGAAGCGCCGCGCGGGTCAGTTCCGCCGCGACGAGCGCAAAGACGCGGCGATCCCCGACGAGCGCGTTGTGGCCGATGCCCGGCAGGGCGATGTTCTCGGCGCCTTCGAGCTGCGAGCTCGTCTGCGGGGCCACCATCGAGTCGTGCCACGACCACAACGACACGAGCCGCGCGCCCGCAGGAGCGACTTCGCCGCGATTGAGCTCTTCGAGCCACGCGTTGCCCGGGCGCAGCTGCGCCAGCGACTTTCCGGGGAAGAGCCAGGCGTGAACGCTGCCGTGGTGCGGCGCGCCGAGCGTCATCACCAACGATACTTTGCCAGCGCCGTGCCGCCGCAGGTAGGCCCGCCCCACGATGCCGCCCATGCTGTGGCCCACGATCGCGACGCGGGAGGCGCCGGTTGCCGCGAGGATCGCGTCGACCTTCGCGGCGACCTGGTCCACGAAGAGCTCGATCGACTCCAGCGGGGGGCCGTAGCTCATCGTGTAAATCGGGCCGGCCCGCCTTGCGCGGAGATCTTTCGCGAGCCGGCGCATCGCGCCGGCGTTGCACAGCACGCCGTGCAGGAGCAGAACCGGCGCGCGGGCGGGCGCGGGCTCGGGCTCCGCCATGAGCCAGCGATAGAGTGCCATGGACGGGCCGGACTGGCCGATCGCGCACAGCTCATCCCAGAACAGGCGGACGCTCGCTGCGAATCCGATCCGCATTTCCGGAGGGCGCTCCGTACGGAAGACCCACGCGAGCGCGAACCACAGGGACGTGACCGCGAAGAGCACGGCGAGATACAGGAGGGGCGCGCCGGCAGCGTAGATCCAGGGGCTCCCCCCGGCCGCTACCGCGCTCGCCGCCCAACCGGCATATAGCGCGAGGGCGCCACCGAAGGCGACCCAAATCGAAATCGCGGTGGTCATGACGTCCGATGATAACTGCCGGCGGACGGCGACCCCCGTCGCACACTTCGGCCGGTGCTGTGTCCGGCACCCGGAGCTCACGCCGGGTCGGCTCGGAGTTTCAGAGGCGGCGGAGGAGGGCCCGCCCGCCGACTCCGGCGACAAGCAAGGCCGTGAGCAGCAGGGCGACGGCGCCTTGTGTCGGGACCTTGGGCGCCAGCAACGCCAACGCCTCCCGAGGGGTCTGGGGACAGGTTCCGTAGGGACCGTAGCAGGACAGCAGGATCTCGCGCGTCGTGCATTGGTAGAAAACGAAGAACTCGGCCGAGTTCGCGGCATTCGGCGGCGTCTCGCCCACATAGGCATAGGAGGCCACCTGGGTGCCGACCGGCTGTGACGGCGAAAACACGAGCTGGAAGCCCGTGAACGTACCGGAGAAGTTGGGAAAGCCTGTCGGACCCTCGCCCTGGGAGAGCGTCGAACCCGCCAGGTTCGTCGCGCGCCAACCCTCGCGGTTCGCCCCGACTGTGGTGAGCGTGATGTCGAGGTTGCCGTTGCTGCAGCCGGCGCTCGCGTTGAGCGCGACCCCCTGGGCCGTCGCGGTCGCGCCCGCGAGCGCGGGCGACGCAACGCCGATCAGGGCGGCAAAAACTCGAATAATCCACGCGTATTGGGCATGTTTGCCCATTTCCGACCTTTGTTTATTGCTTGACAAGGCCAAATGATGCACCTGCAAGGCACTTTGCGGCAAGCAGGATGGCCAAGAAAGTGCATTGAACATGCGTCGCCTCGACCAATTTCGTGACAGATTCTGGAAAAGAAACCGGAATTGCGACAAATCGTCGTTGTTGCCCGACACTTTTGGGCGTTGTCTCCACCGATCATGGGATCGGCCTACCGGTTCCGCCCGGCGCGCTACCGCATTCCGGGTAGGGGCGATCAGCGTGAAGGAACGGGGGCCGCGGGCGACGCGTCGTTCCACTGCGCGCGCCAGGCCGCGAGCGCCGCGGTCGTCGCCGCGATGTCGGGGACGAGCAGCACGGCAGGCAAGGCCTTGCGAATGCGGCGCGTCACCTCGCCGCCCGCCCACAAGGCGATGCCGGGCGGCAGCTGGCGGCGCAGCATCGCGAGTCCGTCGCCCGCCTGCCGCACGGGAAACGCCGCTGAAAACGACAAGGCGACGATGTGCGCGTCGTGCGCAAGTGCCGCCCGCCGGATGTCCTCGATCGGCGTCTGCGCGCCAAGCGAAATGCACTGCGCGCCTTCAGGCACCAGCAGCGCCTCGACCATCAGCAGACCAAGGCCATGCTGCTCGCCGGGAAACGTCGTCAGCAGAATCCGCGGAGCGCCCACCTGCCGTGGAAAGGCATTGATCCCCGTTCGCAGCGCCACCTGCAATTGTTCGGTGTAAAGATGTTCTTCGAACACGGCGAGCTCCCCCCGCATCCAGGCGTCGCCAACGGCATGGTTGAGCGACGTCAGGGTTTCCAGCACAAAGCGTTGCAGCCCCTGCCGCATCAGGAGATTGGCGAACAGGTTCTGCAGTGCGGGTGCATCGTGACTCGCAAGCAGCGCGAGGATCTCGTTCTCGGCCGCGGGTGCGGTAGGCTCGCGGCGGGGCGCTGCCCTGCCTTCCGCCAGCGTGTTGAGCTCGTCCTGCGTGTGGCGGATGATCTTGCCGGGACGCAAGCCGACGTCCATCAGCCGCTTGATCGCACGGAGCTTCGCGACTTCCGCGGCTGAATAGCGGCGCTCCCCGTTGTCGTCGCGCACGGGTTTGGGAAAGCCGTAGCGGCGCTCCCACATCCGCAGGACATCTTTCGAGAGCCCGGTTTCCCGTTCCGCCGCGCTGATGTTGAGGGCGAGACCGATGGTTTCGGTGGGCGGGTTCATGGCGATGCGGGGCAGGGCCGCGACAGGGAGTTCGCGCAGTGCACGGCGGGCGTCATTATCGCTTGCCGCGGAGTGTTTCCGCGCACTTCGCGCATCCGACGGGCCTTGCCTCCGCGCCATCGGCTTTGACCCGCGTCGCACGCTTCGCCTATAATTCCGCCCCTCGGCGAACTAGCTCAGCTGGTTAGAGCAGAGGAATCATAATCCTTTGGTCCGGGGTTCGAGTCCCTGGTTCGCCACCACTATCCATGCGGGTCGCGGCGCCTTTTCTTGCGGATGCATGTCGTTCCGCAAAAAACCGCCGCGTTCCGCAATGCTGTGGATTACTTGGTCGGCGTTACTCTATCGCCCGCCCGAGCACGCAGATCATTGCGGATTGGCGCCAGACTCGTGACCTTGTAGGGGTGCGCGAGGTCCATCGCATCTCGTGTGGGCCAGTCCGCAGCGTCCCACACGGACTTGTAAGTCGCGTTCTCAACGTACGCATCGCGGCCTCGCTCAGTACATCGGCATTGCGGCTGCGGGGGGTCGGTTCCCTTCGGACGGCAATCCCGCTCCGTTGCGATGTTCTGTTCTGTCGTGTGGCAAAAGTTCCTCGGAATTCAAAGGATGGCCGTCGCATTGTCCGTGTCTTGACTTGGATCAAACTTCACGCGCTTCCTTCGGAGTCGAATACACAAGGATTCGGGCGGAAGTTGATTCCGCGCACACACGAAGCGGCCCTTGGCCGCGGAGCTGGCACCTCGAGCGGAGGTACACCGTGAAGGGCGCCTCGGAGCAACAGCAAAAGGGGGGTCCCATGCAACTCAAGTCCATCCTCGCCGCGACCGGACTGGCGGCACTTGCGGGATTCATCTCATTGCCGGCCTTCGCGCAGCTGCAGACAGCCACCGGCGTCACGCCCGTCTGCGCGGAATGCCACGCGAAGTCGCACAACACGACGATGTTGACGGCGCACGGCGCGAACAACGACGCCAACGGCAGCTCCTGCCAGGCCTGCCACGGCGACGCGACGGCGCACCTGAAGGATCCGACCAAGAGCAAGCCGGTCAGCGCGCTGAACACGAAGGATGCGACCTCCGAGCAGAAAGCGGCCGTGTGCCTGACCTGCCACGCGGGACAACGCCAGCTCTCGGCGTGGGCGTCGGGCGTCCACAAGAAGTACGACGTGTCCTGCACCGACTGCCACTCCGTCCACGGCGGTCAGGCCGCGGCCAACTTCCAGAACGTCAAGGCAGGCGCGTTCGCCGCGGCGCCTTACGTGACCACCGAGCGGCAACTGGCGTACAAGGCCTGCATCGCGTGCCACCGCGACGTGCGCGCCGAGATCATGAAGCCATCGCACCACCCGATCATCGAAGGCAAGGTGTTCTGCCAAAGCTGCCACGACCCGCACGGCTCGTTGACACCCGGCCAGCTCAAGGCCGAGAGCATCACGGACCTCTGCACGACCTGCCACGCCGACAAGCGCGGCCCGTGGATCCACGAGCACCCGCCGGTCGCGGAGAATTGCAACACCTGTCACACGCCGCACGGCTCGTCGCACAATCGGCTGCTCGCGCAGAAGCCGCCGGCGCTTTGCGCCGACTGCCATCCGGGCGGGCACACGCACGGCATCTATGACGGAAGAGGGACGCTCCCCGGCGTCAATCCGTCGAATATCCGCTTTGAGGGAAGCGGCTGCGTCGGCTGCCATCGCCAGATCCACGGCAGCAACGCGCCATCGTCGTCCTACGGCCAATTCTTCCTTCGCTGAGACAAGGGGACAGCCATGAGAACCAAGCTTATTGCCATCGCGGTGGCAAGCCTGTTCGCGAACGGCTCCGCCTGGGCGGAATACGACAGCTTCGTCTGGGATGGTTCCGCGGAAGTCGGCGGCCGCGGCGTCAACACCGACGGCGGCACGCGCAACGGCGCGTTTGGCCTGTATCCGGGCGCGACCGTGCAGCCGTTCACCGGCCCGGCCGACAAAGCCAAGGCGCAGGAGTACCAGAACGTCAACAACGGCGTCATAGGCGTCCTCGACGTGCGGGGCAGCAGCAAGAACTACTACATGAAGTTCTTCGGCGAGAATTTTGGCCGCGACGACCAGTTTGTCGAAGCGCGCGGCGGCGCCTACGACGTGTTCAAGGCCATCGTGTACCAGGACAGGATGCCGCACAACCTGTCGTGGAGCGCGCTCACCCCGCTCGCCAACGTGGGGAGCCCGCTGCAGCAAGGCCCCGCCGGCACTTATCCGCAGGCGAGAGACCCGTCAGGCTGGAACTTGATGGACTACGGGCTGCAGCGCAACACGACCGGCGGCGCCTTCGAGGTCTCGGCCAGGTCGCCGTTCTTCTTCCGCGCCGACTACAACGAGGTCGAAACGACGGGCACCCGGCCGGGTAGCGGCCAGCTGGGAACCGGGTCGGGCAATGGCTTGATCGAGTTCGGCGTTCCGGTCGAATACAAGACGAAGAACGCCCTCTTCGAGGGCGGCTACACGGCGCGGACGTGGAACGTCAAGATCGCCTATCTCGACAGCAAGTTCAGCAACAGCATCGACACGATGCAGTGGACGAACTTCTACATGCGCAGCGCCTTGGACACGTCGCTGCTGCCGCCGGACAACGAGCTCAAGAAGTGGAGCGTCCAGGCGACCGCACGTGAGCTGCCGCTCGCCTCGACGTTCCTGCTGCGCGCCAGTCAGAGCAAGCTGACCAATAACGTGGCCCTGGGCGACGGTACCGTTGCCACGCCATGGAACAGTGGTCTCAAGCCGACGTCCAGCAGCACCCAGCCCTCCAACCTGCAGCCGACGGGGGTTGGCTATCTGATCACGGCGCCGAGCTCGTCGACGTTCAATGGCGAGGAGAAGACGACATCGGTGCAGGCGTCGATCACCTCCACCCTGATGCAGGGGCTCGACAGCCGGATCTATTACAACTACTACGACAAGGCGAACAACTCGACGCCGATCTCCTACGCGGCCGGGGGGCTCGGCACGGGCGCGTCGACCTGTCCCGGCTCCAATAACGCGACGCGATTCTGCATCGCGGCGGATCCGGCAGGGGAGCTCTTCGGCTACACGAAGAACGAGGCCGGTGTCGATCTCATCTACCGGATCGGCGCGCGGCAGAAGCTGGTGGGCAACTACACGTGGCTCAAGGTCGATCGCGACCTCGAGCCGGCGCCCAGCACCACGGACAACCGGTTCTGGATCGAGTACCGGAACAGCATGGTCGAAGGGCTCTCGGGGCGCATCAAGTATCAGTACCTGCAGCAGCGCTCGGACATCGACCACTCGTTCACCAACAACAGCAGCGGCCAGACCCCGGCGCAGGTCCCGTACTATTTCTCCGCGTACGACATCGCCGACTACGACCAGAACATGGTGAAGCTCGTCGCCGACTGGAACCCGGCGCCGCTGCTCGACATCGGCTTCGGCGCGACGTGGCGGAAGACCGACTACAAGGACTTGTACTACGGCCGCACCGACGACAAGCGTCAGATCTACGACGTCTCGATCGGCTACGGTGATCCCGGCAAGTTCCGCGTCTCGGCGATCGGCAACTGGGGCAAGACCGAATTCCACCAGGCCTACCGCAACATAGCTTCCGGGGCCAGCCCGCTGCCGGGCGGTCCGCAGACCTCCACCACGTTCGACTGGGGCACGAAGAACACCCAGGACAACTGGCTGGTCGCGCTGCAGGGGGACTGGGCGGCCTCCGAAAAGCTGCGAATCACCGCGCAGGCCAGCTGGCTCAACACCGGCGGCGGGGTCGATTTCTCGTCGGGCGACACCACGGGCGCAGGCGGCTTCAACGGCGGTCCGCTGGTCAACTATGTGACCGACGACACCGAAACGCGGCGCTTCCTGATCAAGGCCAGCTACACGTTCAACAAGCAATGGGCGACGACGGTCGGCTACGCGTACGAAAAATACGATTACACCGACGGGCAGATGGCGGGATATCAAAGCTACTACCCCTACTATCAATACATCCCCGGAAACAACAACGCGGTGTCGTCGAACAGCAGCTGGTACACGGGCGCTTACGCCAACCCGAGCTACAAGAACAACATCTTCTGGATGACGGTGACGTACAAGTTCGATACGCCACTGCCGCCGCCGGCGAGGATGCAGGTGGCGCAAGCGCCGGCCCCCGCTCCGGTCGCGGCCCCGCGGCCGCCGCCACCCGCTCCGGCTCCCGCGCCGGCGCCGGCGCCTGCCCCGCAGGTGCAGAAGATCACGCTTGACTCGACGGTGCTGTTCGACTTCGACAAGGCGGTTCTGAAGCCCGAGGGCAAGGCGGCGATCGACAGCCAGGTCGTCGGCAAGCTCGCGCAGATCCAGAGGCTCGAAGTCGTCCTGGTTTCCGGTCACACCGACCGCCTCGGCACGGACGCCCACAACCAGCCGCTATCGCTGCGTCGGGCCGATGCAGTGCGCGACTATCTGGTCAGCAAGGGCGTGCCGCGGGACAAGATCGAGACGATCGGCATGGGCGAGAAGCAGCCGGTGGCGCAGTGCGATCAGAAGAACATCAAGGCGCTGATCGACTGCCTGCAGCCGAACCGTCGCGTGGAAGTCCAGGTCAAGGGCGAGACCAGGAAGTAGTCAACACGCAAGCGTGCCCTGAAAAGCCCCGCCTAGCGCGGGGCTTTTCTTGGTCCTTTGCCAATTCGCGTGGAAGCCGGTTGCGGGCAGGCGGGCGGAGCAGCCCCTTGCCACCGAAAATCGCCATGTGGGTCGCTGCGGTCTTGGCGGTTGCATATCGTTCCGCAAAACCGGCCGCTTTCCGGAATTCTGTCCTTCCGTCAAAGATCCATCGTCACCCACAGCGGCTGATGATCGGACCCGGTTGCGTTGGCGTCGATACGGGCCGCTTGCACTCGGCTTGCCAGCGTGGCTGACACAAAGCAGAAATCGATCCGCTCGGCGTCGTTGGCCGTCGCGCCTTCATCCTCGCGGTGGCCAGCCGCGACCCAGGCATCGACGAATCCGGTGAGCCGATTGAGGCGACCGTAGCGCTCGGACCTGGGTCCGACGATGCGGTCGTACTCCGGCGCGCGCCAGGTAAAGTTGAAGTCGCCCAGCAGGATCGCGTCGCCCGGCATCGGCGGCATCTCGCCTTCGGTCCAGCCGGCTTGGGGGTCTGGATGACCGCCGCACCAAGCGCCGCCTTCGGCCGGCGCCCGCGCGTGGATATCGAGCAGAGCCTCGACCTGTTGGAGCCGAAGTGCCGCGCTCAAATGGCTGAGATGCACCGAGTAGATCCGCACGGGCCCGGCGCCCTCGGTCACGATGACCGCCTCGAGGGCGCCCTGCTGAATGCTGTGCTGGGTCAGCGTGCCGTACTTCGGCAACAGGTGATTGCGCGACGACACGATGGGCGAGCGCGACAGGATCATCGTGCCGAATTGACGCCGGCGATTGATCAGCCGGCCCTCGCGACTGCGGTAGCTCGCATCCACGTCCAGATTGGGCCCGTAGATCCAATGGTGTTCGGGCAGATGCGACGCGAGCACGGCCGGCGCGTCGACGCAGCCGGACCGCTGCCAATGGCGCTCCACTTCCTGCAGGGCGATGACGTCGGCGTCCTCGATCTCCCGGGCGATGCGAGCGAGGTCGTAGCGGTCGTCTTTGCCAAGCCCATACTGGATGTTGTAGGTGGCGACCTTCACTTCCCGTTCACCGCGCGAGCCGCCAGCGACAGGTTCATGAGCTTTTCTCTGGCGCTTGCGTGAGTCAACTCCAGCATGCCGCAGTCCGGCGCCAGAATCAGTTGCCCGATCGGTATGTGGTGAAGAGCCTCGCGGGCGCGCCCGACTAGGGATTCGACACGTTCAACTTCGTTCTCTCCGACGTCGATCACGCCAAGCATGACGACTTTCTTGCCGATGGCGCTCAATATCGACATGTCCAGCTTGCTTGCCGCCCCCTCTATCGAAACGACGTCCAGCTTGGACTCGGACAACCAGGAGAGGATATCGCGGTAATAGTCCTGATTCGCCTTATAGGGAATGCCCTTTCGCTCCAGCGGCTTGTTCGGATAACCGCGGCAAATGTGCACGACAAACGTTGCGCGGTCCGAAAGGCCTGCGAAGCAGCGTTCGAGCGCTTGCAGCCCCCACGCTTGCGCCGCTTCCGGATGGCGCAGGAGTACCGGATCGTCGAACTGAATGACCTGGCATCCGGCTTCTATCAGCGCCACGACTTCGTGATGGATGGCGTCGGCGTAGTCGAAGGCAAGCTGCTTGCGATCGCCTTGATAATATTCATCAGCCACGCAGTCGGCAACGGTGCTGGGCCCGGGAAGGCCTATCTTGGCGATGCCCTTCGCGTGCTTCCTGGTGAACAGGAACTCATCTAGCACCATTGGCCCCGCGTGCCTTATCTTGCCGATGACTCGCGGGGCGTCCTGCTGCGTCGTTCCGCCCCGCATGGAAATGCGTTTTCGGTTGTGCGCGTCAATGCCGTCCAGTTGGTTGACGATGTGCAGCACATAGTGGCCGCGTCGTTCTTCACCGTCGGTCATGATGTCGATGCCTGCCCGGTTTTGGTCTTCGATAGCCGAAAGAGCTGCCCTGTCCAACAGTCGCGCAAATTCGGCAGTCCCGAGTTCTTGTTGGCGTCGGTCAAAGGAATAACCAAAGCTGTCGAGCAATGATCGGCCGTTTTGCCTGAACACATAGCGTGGCTTCGGATAGCTGCCTACGATTGCGGTCAGAACCTTGGTCTGTGTTCGGATGGCCATATTGAAGATCAAGCGGCAATCCGCACGTCGAGCCGGCGGCCGCTCGCCTTGTCGAAGATGAGCGCGCTTGCGGGAGCGAAACCGAGCGGCACATTGTCGCCTTCGCGATGGCGGGGTTCGGCGCCGGCCTCGATAAAGCGAATGATGCCAAACGGACTTTCGGCCGTGTAGAGCACCTCCCGGCCCATAGGCTCGACGGCGACGATCCGGGATGGCGTGTTGCTCCCGGGGTCGATACCGCCCACGCGCACGCTCTCGGGCCGAATACCCAGGACGATTGCGCCCTGGATCGGGTCCGCCAGCGGGAGTCGCGCCTGGCCGACGTTGAGCACGCCGCCTGCGGCTTCCCCTTCGAACACGTTGATCGGAGGCGAGCCGACGAAGCCCGCAACGAACAGGGTGGCGGGACGTTCGTAGAGATCCTCGGCGGTTCCTTCCTGCTCGATCCGACCGCCATTCATGACCACCACGCGGTCGGCCATCGTCGTGGCCTCGATCTGATCGTGGGTGACGAGGATCGTGGTCACGCCCAGTTCACGCTGGAGGCGACGGATCTCGATGCGCATCGTAAGCCGCAGGCCTGCGTCGAGGTTCGACAACGGCTCGTCGAGCAGGAGCAGGTGCGGTCGCTTGACCAGCGCCCGCGCCAGCGCAACGCGTTGTTGCTGGCCGCCGGAGAGCTGGCTTGGCCGCCGGTCGAGCAGCCCCTCGATGCGCACCAGCGCGGCTATCTCGCGCGCGCGCCGTTCGGCCTCGGTCCGCTCGACTGATTTGAAGCGCAACGGGAACATGACGTTCTCGAGCACCGTCATGTTGGGATAGAGCGCATAGGATTGAAAGACGATGCCGACATTGCGGCCGCGCGCCTCGACATCATTGACCCGCGCACCGTCGAACGTGATATCGCCGCCGGTCGGCTGGTAGATGCCGGCGAGCATCATCAGCGTCGTCGACTTGCCGCAGCCTGAAGGCCCCAACACTGCCACGAAAGCGCCGTCCTCGATCACGAGATCGACGCCCGCCACCGCGGTGGCACCGCCCCACTCCTTGCGCAGGTTCGTCAGTTCGACACGGGCCATGGATTACCCCTTGATGCCGCCAATCGTCATCTGCGTCAGGTACTTCTGGCAGAAGACGTAGAGAAAGAAGCTCGGCAGTACGTAGAACACCGCAACGGCGGCAACGATGCCATAGTCGACACCCATGACATCGTCGGAAACCCAGAACAGATACAGGCTCATCACCCAGTTCTTGTTCTCGATGAGAAAGGTGCGAACGAAAATGTATTCCTCCCAGGCACGGATGAACGCAAAGACCGCCACGGCGATCAATCCAAAGCGCACCTGCGGCAGCACGACGAGGCGAAACGCCTGGCGTCGCGTCGCACCGTCGGTCATGGCGCTCATCTCGATGTCCCAGGGCACGCCGTCGAAAAAGCCCTTCATCACGAACACGTAGAAGGGAAGCTCGATCGCGGCCAGCACCAGCATGACGCCGACGATCGTGTCCAGCAGCCCGATCCAGTGCAGCATCAGGAAGATCGGGAATGATCAGGGTCATCGCCGGAAAGGCGTGAAGCACGAGCATTCCCTGCAGGAAGGCGCTGCGCCCGCGGAAGGCAAAGCGCGAGATGTAGTAGCCGGCCAGCGAGGACACGGTGAGGATGATCAGCGTCTGCGACACCGCGAGCACCAGCGAGTTGAAGAAGGCGTTCCAGACCGACGGAAACTGCGCTCCCGAGGTCGCCTTCGAACGCACCTCTTCGACGAAGTCGGCGCGCCACAGGAAGCGGAAATTGTCCAGGTGCAGGCGCCCGCCGATCAGCGCGGCCAGCAGCGCCCCAACGATCGCGAGCAGGATCAGACCGGCGACGAGCCGCAGTCTCGGCGCGGCCACCGACATGTGGACGATGCTGTAGATCAGCACGGCCGGCGCGATCACGGCGCACGCGGTCCACAGCACATCGCTGCCGACACCGCCGGTGCGGGCGGTGAAGGCGATCACGACCATCCAGAAGTACGGCAGCACGATCGGCGCCGAGACGACAATGAGGAATCCGAGCAGCATCGATTGCCCGCCGAACCGCCGCACGCCACGAGCGGCGCGCCAGCGCCAGCCAGTCGGGTCGCGCTTCGCCGGCGTGACCGTTGATTGCGTCGACGGCGGTCATCAGTGCACCTCGATCCGCGGCGGCTGCAGCAGCTGCTTCATGTCCATCAGCCGCCACAGCGCGAGCGCCGCGACGACGCCGATGACCACCAGGATCAGCGACAGCGCCGCGCCATACGCGTATTCGCCGCTCTCGAACGCGCGCCGGTAGGCATAGAGCGAGAACACGGTGGTGTCGTAGAACGGGCCACCGCCGGTGATCAGCAGGATGTATTCGAAGCTCACCAGAAGCGACAGCGTCTGGTGGATCGTCATGTACGAGATCGGCCAGCGCAGCGCCGGCAGCGTGATGTGGCGCACGATCGCGAGCGCCCCGGCGCCGTCGACGCGGGCGGCGTGGAACAGGTGCTCGGGAATCGAGCGGATGGCCGAGGTGAAGATCAGCATCCCCAGAGAGGCGCCGATGAATCCGTTGGCCAGCACGATGAGCAGCAACGGGCGGTTGTTGCGCAGATCGATCGGCGGCATGTCGAAGACGTTGATCACGATCTGGTTGAGCAGGCCACGCTCGTTCGGGTCGACTACCCATAGCCACAGCAGCGCATAGACCACCGACGGGCTCATCCGCGGAAGCAGCCACACCGCGCGAAAGAACGCACCGAGCCGCGGCGGCACGGCGGTGGTCATCAGCGCCAGCAGCAGCGCAAAGGTGACGTTGAAGATGCCGAGCGTCGCCAGGACGAAGATGAAGGTCACACCGAGCGAGCCGAGCAGGCGCGTGTCGCGCGTGAGCATTCGCTCGAAATTCTCGAATGTGAACTTGCTGACCGCCAGCGTGCGACCCATGTCGGTGAACGCGAGGAACAGGTCGATGACGATCGGCGCGACGAAAAACACGAACAGCAGCACCAGCGCCGGCCCGAGGAACAGGCCGAAGTTGACCCGCTGTCGCAAGACCTGCGCTCGTGCGTGGTCGGGCATGATGAACTCTTGGCCGCGGCGCGGGAAAAGGGGAGCGGCCGACATTGCCGCTCCCCGTTCCGGGGACCTGCCGGTGTCTTTCAGTTGCGGATGATCACGTCCTTGCCGAGCTCGTTGCTGAGTTCGTCGATCACGAAATCCGCCGCCGCCTGGGCCGTCAGACGGCCCGTCTCCACGCCCTGGATGCCCTTGAAGATGATCGAGTTGTACTGCCCGATCTTCGGGTGGTTCGGCATGAAGCTCGCATACTTCAGCATCGGCGTCGCGGCTACCAGCGCCCACCCTTTTTCAATCACTTCCGGCATCGACTGCTGGCCGTAGTGGATGGGGGTATGGTTCGTCGTTACCGCATGCCGCGTGTTGGGGATCGGCTGGCTGGCGAGCGCGACCAGAAAGGCGGCCAGGTCCTTGTTCTTCGATTTGGCGGAGACCGAGTACGAGATCGGGTGCGACAGGTTGGACGGCTTGCCGCCCTTCTTGCCCGCCGGTGCGTTGATCCAGGTGATCTTGCTCTGGTAGTCGTCCTTGCCTTTGAGGTTCCAGGCTTTGGACTGGTCGGTGACGCGCCAGACGCCATGGAAGAACACCAGCGCCTCTTCCTTGGCAAACGCAGCCTGCTCGATGTCGTCCCATGACATCGACGTGTTGGTCGCCGAAAACGCCTTCTTGTCGACGCAGTGCTTGACCCAGGTGAAGAAGTCCTTCATCGCCACCTTCGATGCCTGCAATTTGGCCTCTGCCTTGTCGTAGGGCACGTGGCCAAAGCCCTCCATCATCATCTGGAAGTCAGGCCCGGCATTCGGCCGATGAAGGACGCCGTACTTGGTGACCCCTTTCTGGACCGCCTGGCCGGCGAGATCGCAGAGGTCGTACGCGGTGAATTCCCCGGCGTCCACCTTGGCCGGAATGGCGGCGATCTCCTTGTCGGTCTTGCCGAGCTTGCGGAGCTTGTCGTTGTTGAGGAAGTACATGCGGACCTCGGAGTCCTGCGGCACGCCGTAGCGGGCGCCCTTGTAGCTGATCGACTGCCAGAGGGGCACGATGATGTCGCCGTACAGTTCCGGATTCTTGGTGATGTGATCCTCGAGGTTCATGGCGTAACCGGCTTCGGCGAAGGCGCCGGTCCATTCGTGGGCAAGGACGAAGATGTCCGGGCCCTTGTCGACGGCGAAGGCTTTCAGGAGGTCGAGCGCGTCGTCGTCATAACCCTTGGCGTTGGTCTCGTTGAGCTCGACTTTGACACGCTTGTCGCTGCCGGTGGCGGCGAGCATCTTGTTGAGCGTGTCGCCCGCGGCAACGATATTGCCGGCGCGCAACGGGCCGGAACGATCCGCGCGCGACCACACTTTGATCACCACATCCTCGGCGGACGCCGACGTGACGGCGGCGCAAGACAATGCGCCGGCGAACATTCCTGCCATTCCCAGTTTCCAGTTCATGTCGATACCTCCTGTTTGACGCGGACTATCGCCGCATTGCCGATAGTGAGGGACGTTGTTCATTGGCGATTCGCCGCCAATCCTTCCGTGATCCTTCCGGTTGTGGATCGATCGATGATCCGTCGCAGCAACGCGGGCGCATCCGTGCAGATCGCGTCGGGACGAAGCGCGACCAAGGCCCGCAATTCGCTCTCGCGCTCCTCGTGCCAGAGCGTGATGGCGAGTCGGGCTCGGCGCAGGACGGCGATCGCAGCCGCGTCGAGCAGCCGATGCGGCTGCGGCGACCGGGCTTCCCAGCACGGGTGCACTCCATCGGCCCCATACGCATTGGCGAGTCGCACCAGGTCCCCCGGTGCGACCACGCTGCCCATCATGAGCGATGTCCTGACCGCCGGCGTTCGCGCCTTCAGCGCGGCCAGCGCCGGACCGTGGAAGCTACCGACGACGACATGGTCGCGCCATGGACAGGTAGCGACCAGTGCGCCAGTCGGCACCGCAACTTCCGGGTCCTTGATCTCGACGAGCAGGTCGATGCTTGCACTCGACGCCCAGGAGAGCAGATCGTCGAGGCGGGGGAGACCCGGCTCCATCGCCTCGATTTCGGCGGCGACGCACTCCGCAACCAATTGGTTCCCGATCATGAGATCGTGCCGGATCACCAGCACGCCGTCCCGAGTGCCCTGGACGTCACACTCGATCGCATCGGCGCCGTCGGTGACGGCCGCTTCGAAGGCCGCCCAGCTGTTTTCCGGGTGGCCCTCGCTGCTGCCTCGATGCGCCACGACTTGCGGCTTCGTCATGTCGACGGCTCCTGCGCCGCGAGGCCGCGCACGGTCTTGCGGACGACCGCGCTCGCCGGCAGCGTCACCACGGCATGCGGCGATTCCGGATTTTCCGCGCGTCGCCGTATGACTTTCATCACGGCATCGGTCAGGAGGTCCACCGGTTGCCTGAAGGTGGTGAGCTGATAGGCGCTCCAGCCTGCCTGCGGAATGTCGTCGAAGCCGATCACCGAGAGGTCGTCCGGAACGCGCCGGCCGCGATCGAGACGGGCGGCATCGAGAAACCCCAGGGCGATGAGGTCCGTGACGCAGAACGCGCCATCGATCGCGTCGTCGGCCAGCATCGCCAGTGCGGCGTCGCGCCCGGTCGAATATTCCGTGGGCCCTTCCTGCCAGACGCGAACGGGCACGCCCGCGTCTGCTACCCGATCGCGGAATGCTCCGACACGGCCCGTGAGGCTCGCGGTACGCGCCGCACTCGACACGACGGCGAGTCGACGGCAGCCGGCGGCGAGAAGATACTCGGCGGCCGCGCGGCCACCGCCCGCGTGATCGGTGACCACGGTGTCGACGGCGAATCCCGGCATGGGTTTGTTGACGAGGATCACCGGCACGCCGTTGCCAAGGCATTCCTTGACGATGCGCGAGGGCGGCATGCCGTTCATCACGACGAGCGCGCGAACGCGATACTCGAGTACGCGCTCGATGAGGGCCCCCATGTCGCCCTTCGCATTCGCGGCGTTGAGCAGCATGCACTGGAACCCATCCGCGAGGAGCGCCTCCGACAGCGCGGCGAGGCACGCCGCATGGAACGGCTGGTGGATTTCTGTGCCGACCAGGCCGACGATATTGGAACGCGCATTGGTCAGGCTCTGCGCGAGTCGGTTGACGCGGTAGCCGAGCCGCCCGGCGGCGTCGAGGACGCGCGCGCGTGCGTCGCTCGAGATGCTCGCACCCGGTGTGAACGTGCGCGAAACGGCCGAACGGGAGACACCGGCGCGCTCCGCAACATCGGCGGCGGTCACGAACGACCGGCGAACACGCTCCTCGCTCATTGCTGGCCCCCTGCGCCCCTGCACGCGCGTGCAAAGCAACGTACTCCACCTTGCACGCGCGTGCAAGCTCCCGGCGCTTGCCGGTAACATCGAAATCAACATGGGGCAAGATTGCGCCCCGATTGAATTATCATTCCGGGTTCCATTCGAAGCCCGCCATGGCCAGCGCCGACCTTTCCAGCGACCTCGAGCCTCAACGCGGCTACCTGCTGCGCGTCGCGCGCCTGCAGTTGCGCGACGAGGCGCTCGCCGAGGATGTCGTGCAGGAAACGCTGCTGGCGGCGCTTTCCGGCAGCGGCTTTTCGGGGAAGTCGAGCCTGCGCACGTGGCTCACCGGGATCCTGAAGCACAAGATCGTCGACGCCATCCGCAAGAAGCAGCGTGAGCCGACCGTGGCGTCGGCGTTCGGCGACGTCGAGTCCGAGATGGACATCGAGGATTTCGACGCGATGTTCAACGAGCGCGGAGCCTGGGAGCCGAAGCCGGCCGAATGGGGCAATCCGGAGGATGCGCTCAACCAGCGGCAATTCCTCGACGTCATGGACGTCTGTCTAGAAAGGCTCCCGCCCAACACCGCGCGCGTGTTCATGATGCGCGAAGTGATGGAGCTCGAAACCGACGAAATCTGTAAGGAATTGGGAATAAGCGCGAATAACCTCTGGGTCATCCTCTATCGGGCCCGCGTGGCGCTGCGCCAGTGCCTGGAGCAGAGGTGGTTCGCCCGCCATCGCAGGCCTGACTGAACTCGCACACCCGAGCCCCGACCCGCCATGATCCGCAAGGCTTTCGGCCACATCATCTCCTGCCAGGACGCGTCCCGACTCGTGTCCCGGCGGGAGGATGGCCCCCTGACGGCATGGCAGCGCCTGGTGCTGCGGCTCCATCTTTCGGTGTGCGCGGCGTGCTCGCGATTCGAGCGGCAGGTCCGCTTCCTGCGCAGCGCGATGCACCGATATCGGCAATGAGGCGCGCCGCGGGCGGCGCCCGCGGCCGGCGAGGGGACATGCAGCTCAGCATCAACGGAAAGCCGCGCACGTTCGAGCGTCCGATCCACACCGTGGCGGACCTCGTGCATGAGCTCGCGCTCGAGGGCAAGCGCATTGCCGTCGAGCGCAATGGCGTGATCGTGCCGCGAAGCCGCTACGCCGACACTCCGGTGGGCGCCGGCGATTCGCTGGAGATCGTCGGCGCGGTAGGCGGCGGCTGACGCCTCGTCCGCGCCTGCGGGTGCCGGCGGGCACGGCGCTCGGGGGACTGGAGTAAAATCCGACGCATGAATGCTCCTCATGTGCCGTCTCCCGCAGTCGTCGATCCGCTCGAGATCGCCGGTCGCGCGTACCGTTCGCGCCTTCTCGTCGGCACCGGCAAGTACAAGGACTTCGCGGAGACCCGCGCGGCGATCGTCGCCTCGGGCGCGCAGATCGTCACCGTGGCGATCCGAAGGACCAACATCGGCCAGGATCCGGGCGCGCCTTCGCTCGTCGACGTGCTGCCGCCCTCCGAATTCACCTATCTCCCCAATACCGCCGGCTGCTACACCGCCGAGGACGCCGTCCGCACGCTGCGGCTCGCACGCGAGCTCCTCGATGGCCACAAGCTCGTGAAGCTCGAGGTGCTGGGCGACCCGCATACGCTCTTCCCCAACGTGCGCGCGACCCTGGCCGCGGCCGAAACGCTCGTGCACGACGGCTTCGACGTCATGGTCTACACGACCGACGACCCCATCGTCGCGCGCGAACTCGAGGCGATCGGGTGTATCGCGATCATGCCGCTCGCCTCGCTGATCGGATCGGGGATGGGCATCCTCAATCCGTGGAACCTGAAGCTCATCATCGACGCGGCGAAGGTGCCGGTGCTGGTCGACGCCGGTGTAGGCACCGCGTCGGACGCCGCGATCGCCATGGAGCTGGGTTGCGCGGGCGTGCTGATGAACACGGCGATCGCCGCGGCGAAGGACCCCGTCAGGATGGCCGGCGCGATGAAGCTCGCCGTCGAAGCCGGGCGCGAGGCGTTCCTTGCCGGGAGAATGCCGCGCAAGCTGTACGCGGCGAGCCCGAGCTCGCCGACTTCCGGTCTCATCGGCTGAGTTGATCGCCTTCCACGCTCACGCCGTATTCGCGGCGCGCGGCGCGTTCGCCGTCGCCGCCCTTGCCGCGCTTTGCGGTTCGACCGCTCATGCCGTGCCGCTGTCCGTGGAGGAACTGACCAAGGCATGCGCCGGGGCCGAGGACGCGTCGCATTGCGGGCGTCTGGTGGAAGCCGTGCAGCTGCCGCGGTTGCCCAATCTCGCCGTGCGCGACAAGTCGGACTTGCGGGTATCCCTTTATCCCTCCGGCACCGCGACGTTCACCGATATCGAAGCGCCGAGCGGCGGCCGCTCGTACAGCCTCTTTGATTTCCTGAGCGAGATCAACGCCGTCGTGTTGTACGTGACCGACGGCGATGACGCCACGTTCCTGCTCCTCCAGCGCACGACGGGGCGCAAGACCGAGTTGCCCGCCGACCCCAAGCTCGCGCCCGACCGGGCGCGCCTCGTGACCGCGGACTTCTGCGAACACCGCTGCACGAACGAGGTCGCGGTGTGGCGCGTGAGCCGCGATGCCGTGCGCAAGGAGCTTGTGCTGCGGCCGGGCGCGTCGTGGACCGACGTGGTCGCGACGTGGAAGGACGCGGAAACCGTCGCCATCGAATACACTGCCGCGGGGGCCGCGACGAGGTCGCGCGTCGCGCGCCGCCTCGCGGATGCCGACTGGGTGCGTTCGCCGGCGCCCTGATGCGGCGGAGCGTGGCCGCGCCAGCCAAGCGACTTCCCTCTGCCCAACCCGCTCATGCCGGACACCATCGCCCCTCGCCGTCCGATCCGCAGCTTCGTGCTGCGGCAAGGACGCATGTCCCCGGCGCAGGAACGCGCGCTCGAAACGCTGTGGCCCGCGTTCGGCGTCGACTTCGAACCGTCGCCGCTCGACTTCGATCGCGTGTTCGGTCGCCGCGCGTCGCGCGTCCTCGATGTCGGGTTCGGCATGGGCGAGACGACCGCGGCGATGGCCAAGGCTCGGCCCGATGTCGACTTCCTCGCGCTCGACGTGCACGCGCCCGGGGTGGGCGGCCTCCTCAAACGCATCGCCGAAGGCGGCCTCACCAACGTGCGCGTGATGAAGCATGACGCCGTCGATGTCGTGGCCGCGATGATTCCGCCGGGCTCGCTTGCCGGCGTGCACGTCTTCTTCCCCGACCCGTGGCCGAAGAAACGCCATCACAAGCGGCGGCTCCTGACACCGCCCTTCACCCACGAGCTCGCGCTGAGGCTCGCCCCTGGCGGCTGCCTGCACGTGGCGACGGATTGGGAAGAGTACGCGCAGGAGGTCCTCGCAACACTCGGTGCCGAGGTGCTGCTCGAGAACACGGCGGACGGCTTCGCGCCGCGGCCGGAGCATCGCCCGCTCACCAAGTTCGAGGTGCGCGGCCTGAAGTTGGGCCACGGCGTGCGCGATCTCCTCTTCCGCAGGCAGCAGGAGGCGGTCAACGAAAGCGCCGGATGAGGGCCCTGCAGCGAGGAGACTGACCGGCGCGTTGTGAACTCTGAAACGCGTCGTCAACCGCGTGCGGAGTCTCGGCCGGCATGCAATGTAAAGGCGGGAGCGCCGGATGGCCGTTTCCGATCCAATACCGGCGCCGGGCGTCGAGATCTGGCGGGACGGCCCGATCCTCATGGCGGTGTTGGCGCGCCTCGGGCCCTGCGCCGCATGAGGTAAATTCTGCACTTCCAGAGCCAGGATTTCTGCAACTCCTGAAGCTCGTGGTAGCGCTCGAAAGCGAGCGCTTCCGCATGACTCAATCCCGCGCGCAGTCTCAAGATCTCGGTACGCAGACTCACGATTTCCGCGTCCCGTTCGGAGAGCAGCGTTTCGGCTAGTGTGAGTCCTTGACGCAGCTTCGCGATGAGCGGTTCGCGCTCGTCCGCATAGATCTCGGCTTCCGTGAGCCGCGCCTTCAGCAGCGCACGCTCCTCGATGCGCTCGGCGAACACCTGACGCAGCTCGCCTTCGTCGTGCGTGATGCGCGCGCTGTCCACAGCTGCACGCAGCGTGCCCGCCGGATCGTGCCGCACGTACTCGCGCACGCGGCGCAGATAGTCGGGATAGAGGTCGGCCAGCGTCTTGCCGGCGGTCTCCGTGAGCGCGAGCCGTTCCCCGGAGAAACTCACGGCGCCCTCGTGATAGACGAACACATCGCCCGCCAGGACATTGCGCCAGCCGGCGCCGGCCGCGCGCATGCAGAAATCGTTCTCCTCACCATAGCCGCGCCCGAACCGCTGCGCGTCGAACAATCCCACCTGGACGAGGCAGGCTCGCCGGATGCACATGCAAAAGCCCACGGCCGTCGGCAGATCGACGGTCCGGCCGGCATTGGTCGACGCGAAGAGACGATCGAGTGCCGCGAGCCCGAGGGTTCCGGGTACGCCCCCCGCCCAACCCTCGAACGGATAGGAACAGATGGTGGCGTTGTTGGAGAACGGCGTGACCGTGCCGATGTCCGGATAGGCATAGGCGCCCCGCACCAGGCGGTCGAGCCAGTCGTTCGCCACCTCGGTATCGCTGTTGAGCAACACGACGTCACGGTCGGGATTGAGCGCCATGCCGCGATTGACCGACTGCACGAAGCCGAGATTGCTTTCGTTGCGCACGAGCGTGATTCGTCGCTGGCGCACGAGCTCGCCCAGATAGCGCGTAATGTCGGCGTCGGGACTGGCGTCGTCGACCGCGACGATTTCGAAGGACGTGGTCTGGACGCTCCGCAGCACGCTGTCGATGCAGCGGCGCGTCTGGTGCAGCCCCTTGTAGACCGGAATGATGACGTCGATCACGGCCGCTCCTGCCCGCGCGGCCCGTGCAATCGCCGCGCGAGTCCGCCGAGACCTTCGCGGCGGAACAACCTCCTGCATCGGTCACGCAGGGCCTTGCCGCTCTTCGGCGACAGCATCAGCCGGAACAGTCGAAGCGCCATCGGCAGCGACACCCGCGTTCCCAGCCGCGCGGGCTTCGGCGGCCGGCGGGAGCCGCCCTCGGCGAACAGATCAGGGTAGCGCACCATGCCTTCGGTCCGGCACCAGCCGAGATAGCTCAGGCGGTCCGTGCCGGCATCGTAGGGCTCGGGGAAAGCCTTCTGCAGATCGCTGTGGTCGCGATAGACGCGGCGATGGCCGGCTTCGATGGGTGTGCCGTCCGAGAAGCGTCCGAACGCCCACGGCCATTCGCTGACGGGATCGCGATCCGCTATCGCGATCTCCCCCTCGTACCAGGTGATGAGCTCCTGCACCGCCGGACTTGCCGACGCGTTCTTGATCGCCATGATCCGGTGCGCGCCGCTGTCGAATCCGGTGAAATGATAGAAGCCGAGCGGCTCGCCGTCGACTTCGAATCCGGTGGCGAGCGTGCCGGTCATGCGGCGCGTGGTCAGATTCCAGGTGGCGACGTTGTGCCGGGACGACTTGACGATCGCCACGCCGTCGAAGAACACGGGCGCGAAGTTCACCCACTTCTGGTCGGTGAACAGGCCGTTCTCCACGTCCGCCCAGCACAGGTGATAGGTGCGCTCGGCCCACCAGTCCGCAAAGCGCCGACCTTCGGCTGTGTTGCGCACGCCGATGAATCCCAGATTGAAGATGCCGTGCTTCAGGCTCGCGACCTCGTTGTCGAAGATCGCCTCCAGCGACTGTTCGGGCTTGGTTTGATGCGGCGTGAGCGCCAGATTGCTGGTTTCGAGTGTCGCCAGGATGTCGTCGACGCGTGAGAACAGCACCATGTCGGGGTCGAAGTAGAGCACCGTGCCGCAGTCCGGCAATTGCAGCAGATGCTTCAACGCGAACGGCTTGATCGCGGTGGAAAGCTCCACGATGCTGTGCGTGAAGGTCCAGTTGCGGTAATCCGGGATGCCGAGCCGCTCGATGCCGAGGATCGAGTCGAAAGGCTCGTCTTCCGTGCGGAGCCATTGCGGGCGCTCGTCAGCCAGCGCGAGATGAATGACCGCTTCGGGGTGATGGCGCCGGATCGAATGGCAAAGCATCCGCACCTTCGGCAGGTAATTCACCGCGGCGCTCGTGAAGACGTGCAGGCCCACGCTCATTCGCGCACCCTTGGCGCCGCGCGCCTTCCCTCCGAAAGGGAGCCAATCCCGCTCATGTCACGCCACCGACACTTCCCGCGCCGCGAGCTGCGCGTGGAAAGCGAGGAGCGCCGCCAACGCCGACTGCGCGCTGACGTCGTCGCAGAGCCGCGCGGCGGCGTAGCGTCGCAACCGCTCTCCCGGGGCGCCGAGGTCGAACGCGACGATCGGCACCTCGAGCCGGATCATCTCTTCGGTGACATAGGAAAACGTCTCCGGGCAGATCGACGGGAAGAAGAAAAGGTTGATTCTGTTGGCCTCGATCAGGTCGACGAGATCCTCGTGGCGGTAGGTTCCGGTCACGCGTAGCCGTTCCGACGTCACCGGCAAATCGAGTGCCCCGATCACGACGACTCGAACCTCCGGATGCTCCCGGTCGATCCGGGCGACCATTTCCTTCACCACCCGCGCGCCTTTCTGTTCGCTGATCTGGCCGATGACGCCGATCACGAGCGGAGCGCCGTGATCGAGCACAGGCAAGCGCGCCGGCACGTAGTCCACCCGGTGGGGAACGACACTGATGCGGGCAGCGTCGAGGTCCGGGTATGCGCGGCGGACGAGGCGCCGCGTCGAATCGGAAAAGCAGCGCACCTCGTCGGCGGCTGCGAGGCAGCGACCCCAGAGCGCGCGCCAGGGCCCGATCTCGGTCGGCGGCGACAGCGCCACGTAGCGCGCCTGGTGGCGCGGCAGGCACTTGGCGCACTCGGCGACATCCGGAATGCCGCAATAGCGCCCGTCGGCATCGAGCAGCACGAACGATGGGCACACCGCGAAATAGTCATGCATTGTGAATGTGAGCCGGGCCTTGGGATGGGCGGTGCGCATCGCGGCGATCCAATCCGCGAACATCAGTGGCTCGTCGAAGGAGACCGGGCTGTTGAGGAAGATCTCCGCGACCGGCGCCTGCGCGAGGAGCGGCTCGAGCCCCAGGAACGAGGAGATCCGGTACACCTCCTCGCCGCCTCCCGGCCCGAAGACCTCCAGCCGATAATCGAGCGTGGGCAGGTTGTACGTGCACAGGAGCACGGCGACGCCGCTGGCAAGGCGCTCGGCGATCAACTGCCGGCGATACTGATTGGCGCCGCCGCCGAGGTTGTGATCGAACACGAGGCAGACGGCGGGTCCGCCGCAAAGGCCCGGCCGCAGGCGCTCAAGCGCATCGATGTCGTCGAGCGAGGGTGCGCCGTAGTTCTGCGCGACGGCCCGGCGCACGAGCCCGCGAAAGTCGCCGCGGCGCAGCCTGCGCCCGGCGGCGCGCGCGAGCCAAAGGAGCTGGCGAAATTTCCGGTGCCCTTGCGTGCGCGATTCCACCACGTGGGTGATATCGAGCCCGGTCGTCTCGCCGTCGTCGAATCGCAATTCGAGGACCAGCTTGCGCGCCGGGTGCCGCGGCGGATAGCCGGTCACCACGAAGCCCGAGGCGCCCGCGTGCTGCAACTGCGGAAATGCGCGCTCCACGTCGGCCCGCGCGAGGCCGAAATTGACCGGCAGCCGCTTCTGCCAGCCATCGCCTTCGAGCAACAGCGTGACCTCCTCGATCGCGTGCGATCGATGCGCGGCCCAGCCCCAGCCGAAAATGCGCTTCCCGTTGGTCACGAGACGGTCGATTCCGAACTGGAGTTCCCGCTCTTTGGGCTCGCTCATGGTCGCATCAGCAATGGGTCCGGCCGCTCGCGTCCTGCAGCTGAGCGGGCGGCCGCCGTCGGCATCGCGGAGGGGCAGGGGGCGTGAACGCCCGGACGTGGAAAGGGCTGACATTCTAGCCGAGGAGCGTGGCGGAGGCCACGGTATGGCGTCACCCGGGCCGGAGTGACTCCGTCGGGGGTCGCTCAGACGAGCGTCACGATGACCGGCTGATGATCCGCGGCCTGCGTTTCGCGATCGACGCGAACGGCGGACACGCGCGGAACGAGATCTTCGCTCACGAAGATGAAGTCGCAGTGGAGTTCCGGCTGGTCCGGGTAATCCTTCTCGTAGAGCTTGAACGTTCCAGGATACGGCACGCCGGGATGCCGCGCCGTCCACGCGTCCACGAGCCGCGGTGTGCCGTCGGTAAACGGCGCCTCCATCCGCGCGTGCAACGGATCGTCATGTTCGAGATTGAAGTCGCCGGTCACGATGGTGGAGGCCGGTCGCAGGTAGGTGTGGAACGGCCCGCCGGTCGTGTCGACGATCGAGCCCGCGCGCGCGTGGCCGTGACCCTCGGCGTGGATCGACCGCAGCGTGTCGATCTGCGCCGAGCGCTGCAGGTCCGAGTAGTACTCGAGATGCGTGGTGATCACCCGCACGTCGCCGAACGCCGCGCCGACGCAAGCCTCGACGGCGATTCGCGCCATGCCGTTCTGGCCCGGATCGATCGGCGAAGGCAGCAGATGCCGGTAAGCCTGGCGCACGGGCAGTCGCGACAGGATCATGTTGCCGAACCGCCGCCGGCGACCGCCTTCCGCGGGATGGTCGACCGCGACGCCGCCCACCGCCGCATAGCCGGGCAGCAGCGCCGCGAGCGCCGCGAACTGGTCCTCGCCCGCGCTTCCCGCAAGACGCGGATGCGGGAAGTTGTCGGCGATCTCCTGCAGACACAATACGTCGAAGTCGGCGAGCTTCTTCGCCTCGGCGACGATCCGCGCCGGATCGACGCGGCCGTCGACGCCCCTGCACCACTGCACGTTCCAGGTGATGAGTATCATCGTATTCCCGCGCGCATGAAGCTTTGGACGAACTGCCTCTGAAAGAGGAGAAAGGCGACGAGCAGCGGCGCCGCCGTGAGCAGCGTGGCCGCCGTGATGATCGACCAGTCGATGCCCTGATCGCCCGACGAGAACACCTGCAGCCCCACGGTGAGCGGCCGCGACTCCACCGAATTCGTGATGATGAGCGGCCAGAGGAAATTGTTCCAGTGGTAACTCACGCTCACGAGCGCATAGGCGAGGTACACCGGCCGCGCGAGCGGCACGTAGACCTTCCACAGCACCGCGAGCGGCCCGCAACCCTCGATGCGCGCCGCCTCGTCGAGCTCGCGCGGAACCGTCTTGAACGTCTGCCGCAGCAGGAATATCCCGAAGGCGCTCGCCATGTACGGAAGGCCGATCGCGAGGATCGTATCCTTCAATCCCAGCGTCGACATCGTCTGGTAGTTCTCGACGATCAGCACATCCGGCATCACCATCAATTGCACGAGCACCAGCGCGAAGAGCACGTTGCGGCCGGGAAACTCGAAGCGCGCGAACGCGTACGCGGCCAGCGTCACCAGCACGAGCTGCGCCGCCAGCACCATGGTGACGAGGGCCATCGTGTTGAGGAAATAGCGCGCGAATGGCGCCGCCGCCCACGCCTTCTCGAAGTTCTCGAGGGTGAGCGGGGCCGTCAGCACGAACCGCGTCGAGAACTCGGCCGGATGGAACGCGGTCCATACCGCATACACGAGCGGGAGGAGCCACAGGACCCCGAGGACCCAGGCTCCCGCGGTCTCCAGCACCCGCGGAACACCGCGCGTCGCGTAGACGTGGGTCACGGGAACGGGAACCTGCCGTCGACGCGCATCACTGGTAGTGAATCTTGCGCTCGAGGAACCAGAACTGCGCGAGCGCCGCCCCTCCGAGCAGGGCCAGCAGCACCATCGTCAAGGCGGCGGCGTACGCCGAGTCCCAGAAGCGGAAGCCGATCGCATAGACGTAGTAGAGCAGCAGTGCGGTCGCGTTGTCCGGACCGCCGCGGGTCATCACCACGACATGATCGACTAGCCGGAATGCGTTGATCACCGCGTTGACCAGCACGAACAGCGTGGTCGGCATCAACAGCGGAAACGTGACCCGGCGGAAGAAGTAGGCCCGCGACGCGCCCTCGATCGCCGCCGCCTCGGCCAGATGCGGCGACATCGACTGCAGCGCCGCGAGGTAGAAGATCATGAAGAATCCGGCTTCCTTCCACACCGTGACCACCATGAGGCACGCGAGTGCCGTGCTCTTGCTGCCGAGCCAGTTGTGCGTGCCGGCGCCGAACACGGCGAGCGCCTTTTCGAGGAGGCCGTACTCCGGCGTGTAGAAGAAGAGCCAGATGTTCGCCACCGCGATCATCGGCAGCACCGTCGGCGTGAAGTACGCGAGCCGCAGGAAGCCGCGGCCCGCGATGCGCCCGTTGACCCACACCGCCATCAGCAACGCGAGCGCGATCGACGCGGGAATCGTGCCGAGCGCGTACCACATGTTGTTGACGAAGGCCTGCCAGAAGATCGGGTCGTCGATGAGCTGCCGGTAATTGTCGAGCCCGACCCATACGGCGGGACGGGCCCCCTTGGGCGTCGACAGGAAGCTGTGCCAGAGCGTGGCAACGGCCGGGTAATGCGTGAAGAGGGCGAGCAAAGCCGCCGCCGGCAGCAGCAGCAGCCAGCCGTAGAGCCACTGCGTCGTGCGCGTCATCGGGCGGGGACGAGGTCAGCTGGGCAACGGCGGGCGGGTCGGAAACGCAGACGTGGTCGGGCAACGCAACAAGGCGCGCAAAGGACCTGCGGCTGGTTGCGTCGCCGACCCCACTTCATTACTTCTTGTAGGACCGCAGCAGCCGTTCCGCCTCGCGCTGGGCATCCTTCATCGCCTGCTCCGGCGTCTTGGTGCCGGTCAACGCCGCCTGCAGTCCGTCGTTCAATGCCTGCGTCACGCGCTGGTTGTCATGCGTCGAGAGCTCGGCCTTGGCGAACGGGAGCTGGTCGCGCGCGACCGCCGCCGCCGGGAATCCTGCCACGTATTGCTTCATCGCCGGGGTCTCCCACGCGTCGGCGCGCACCGCGACGTAACCGGTGTCGATCCCCCATTGCGCCGCGCGCTGCGGCGTCGTGATCCATTTCACGAACTTGAACGCGGCGTCGCGCTGCGCGGGCGTACTCTTCTTGAAGAGATAGAAGTTGCCGCCGCCCGTCGGGCTGCCGCGCTGCTTGCCCGCGGGCAACATGGCGACGCCGAAGTCGAACTTGGCATTGGTCCTCACGTTCGTCAGATTGCCGGTCGTGGTCCACATCATCGCCATCTTCTTCTCGAAGAAGTCCTTCGGCGTCGTGCCCCATTCGACGATGCCTTCCGGGTGCACCTTGTCCTTCTTCACGAGGTCGACCCAGTACTGGAGCGCTCCGATCACCTCCGGCTTGTCGTAGTACGTCTCCGTGCCCGTGGCGTTCATCAGGTTGATGCCGTTCTGGATCGCCAGCGCCTGGAACAGCCAGTACGGGAAGCCCGACGAAGGGATCTGCAGCCCCCATTGGGTGACCTTCCCCGATGCATCGCGCTTGGTGAGCTTCTGCGCATACTCGGCCTGCTCCTTCCAGGTGGCCGGCGGCCGGTTGGGATCGAGGCCGGCCTCCTTGAAGGCCTCCTTGTTGTAGTAGAGGACGATGGTCGAGCGCTGGAACGGAATGCCCCAGGTCTTGCCTCCCGTCTGGCTGTTCTCCATGAAGGCCGGGTAGAAGCTCTTGAGCCAGGCCCGGTCGTCGGCGGTCTTGATGAGATCGTCGAACGGCACGATCGCGTCCTCGTCGATCAGCGTGTACATGTCGGTCGACAGCAGGATCGAGGTCACCGGCGGCTCGCCGCCCTTGACCGCGGTCAGCGCCTTGGTGATCGTGTCCTGATAGGTGCCGGAGTAGATCGGCTTGATCTTGATTCCGGGATTCTCCTTCTCGAAGTCCGCGGCGAAGGCGTCGATGAACTTGGTGATCGGACCGCCCACGGCCACCGGGAAGTAGAACGAGACTTCGACCGGGGCCTGGGCGAGCGTCACCGGCGCGACGCCGATGGCAAACAACGCGGCGACGAGAGCCGCGACCGCACGGATGGCTTTCTGCAACATGGTTTCCTCCTCTGGTGAGACTAGGCAAGTGCGAACGGGTGGCATGGGGACATAGTGTGAACAGGCCCTATCTACGCGAACAGCGTCGCGGGTTGGGGTTGCGCGGAGTCGGCGCGACGGACGCCGTCCGGCAGGAACAGGTGCTGCGCGCCGGTCGCCCACGACAGGCGCGTCAGGTCGCCGCGCGCGAGGCCGACGCTGCCGGGAACGCGCGCGGCGAGCGTCGTGGCGCCGAGCCGGCAGGTGACGAGCGAATCGGCGCCGAGATACTCGATCGCGGCCACCGTCGCGGGGACGCCCCGATCGAAGGCGAGCGAGACGTGCTCGGGCCGCACACCCAAGGTCAGCCCCGAGCAGTCGGCCGGCGCGACGGCCGGGCCCTCGGTCCCCGCGACCACCGCACCCGCGGCGCCGCGCTCGAGCGGCAGCAGGTTCATCGGCGGCGTGCCGATGAAGCGCGCGACGAACGTGTTGGCGGGCCGCTCGTAGAGCTCGACCGGCGTCGCGTTCTGCTCGATCCTGCCCTCATTCAGCAGCACGACCCGATCGGCCATCGACATCGCCTCGACCTGGTCGTGCGTCACGTAGACCATCGTAATTCCGAGTTGCCGCTGCAGCTGGCGGATCTCGGCGCGCATGTCCTGCCGCAGCTGCGCGTCGAGATTGGACAAGGGCTCGTCCATCAGACACACCGGCGCTTCGGCGATGATCGCGCGGCCGAGTGCCACGCGCTGCTGCTGGCCGCCGGAGAGCTGCGACGGCTTGCGGTCGAGCAGCCCGGAGAGGCCGAGCAGATCCGCGACCTCGTTCAGGCGCCGCGCGACGTCCGCCGGCGCCACTTTGCGGACCTTCAAACCGAACACGATGTTCTCGGACACCGGCAGATGCGGAAACAGCGCGTAGCTCTGGAACACCATCGCGATGTTGCGCTGCGACGGCGGCAGGCTCGTGACATCGCGACCGGCGATGAAGATGCGCCCGCCGTCCGCCGGCTCGAGTCCCGCGATGAGGCGCAGCGTGGTCGACTTGCCGCAGCCCGACGGGCCGAGCAGCACGTTGAGCGTGCCCTCGTCGAACGCGAACGACAGCCGGTCGACGGCGCGCACTTCGCCCTCGGCGGTCATCCAATGCTTGCTGACGTTTTCGGCGGCGATGGCCGACACGAAGCGCTCCCCGTAGTCGCGGCGGATGATAGCACCGGCACCGCGCGGGGGCGCGGCGTATGGGTGTGTGGCGTGCGGGCGGAGCCCTGCGGGCTTCATACCTCAGGCGCCCGCAGGGCTCCGCCCGCACGCCACACACCCGCATCAGGCGAAGAGCGCCGCGAGTGCCGCCCCCGGATCCGGCGTACGCATGAACGCCTCGCCGACGAGAAACGCCTGCACGCCGCTCGCGCGGAGCGTGGCCACGTCCGCCGGGACGAGAACGCCGCTCTCGGTCACCACGAGCTTGCCGGCGGAAATCGACGGCATGAGTCCGAGCGTGGTCGCGAGCGACACGTCGAACGTACGCAGGTCGCGGTTGTTGATGCCGACGAGCGGTGTGGCGAGCGGGAGCGCGCGCAGGAGCTCGGCCCGGTCGTGGACCTCGGCCAATACTGCCATGCCGAGCTCGCGCGCGCAGGTCTCGAGCGCCGCGAGCCGCGCGCCGGAGAGCGCCGCCACGATCAGCAGGATCGCGTCGGCGCCGAGCGCGCGCGCCTCCATCACCTGATATTCGTCGACGATGAAGTCCTTGCGCAGCACTGGCAGCGCGCAAGCCGCTCGCGCCGCGGCGAGGTGGGCCGCATCGCCCTGGAAGTACGTGCGGTCGGTCAGCACCGACAGGCACGCGGCGCCGCCCCGCTCATAGCTCGCCGCGATCGCCGGCGGATCGAACTCGGCACGCAGCACGCCGCGGCTCGGGCTCGCCTTCTTGATCTCGGCGATGACGGCCGCACGACCCGCCGCGATCTTCGCGCGGAGCGCCCCTTCGAAATCGCGCGGCGGGGATTGCGCACGTGCGGCGGCGGCGATCTCGGCCGGCGGCCGCGCGCGTTTCGCCGCGGCGACCTCGTCGACCTTGGTCGCCAGGATCCGCGCCAGGATGTCGGCTGCCGCCATCGTGAAGTTCAGGCGTTCGCGGCGGCGAGCTTCCGGGTCACCGCGACGAACTGCTCCAGCTTTTGCTTGGCGGCGCCCGAGCGGATCGCCTCCCGCGCGCGTTCGATGCCTTCGGCGACCGACGCCGCCACGTCGGCCGCATAGAGGGCCACGCCCGCATTCAGCACGACGATCTCGCGCGGCGTCCCTTCGACGTTGCCCAGGGCCTCCAGCACCATTTCCTTCGATTCCGCCGCGTCCGCGACCTTGAGGCCGCGGTTCGAGATCATCCGGAGTCCGAAATCTTCCGGGTGGATCTCGTACTCGCGGACTTCGCCGTCCTTCAACTCGCCCACCATCGTCGCCGCGCCCAGCGATACCTCGTCCATGCCGTCCTTGCCGTAGACGACCAGGACGTGCCGGCTTCCCAGCCGCTGCAGCACGCGCACCTGGATGCCGACCAGATCCGGATGGAACACGCCGAGGAGCTGATTGGCCGCGCCGGCGGGATTCGTGAGCGGACCCAGGATGTTGAAGATCGTCCGGATGCCGAGCTCCTTGCGCACCGGCGCCGCGTGCTTCATTGCGCTGTGATGCGACGGCGCGAACATGAAGCCGATGCCGGTCTCCGCGATCGACTGTGCGACCTGATCCGGCTTCAGCATGATGTTCGCGCCGAGCGCCTCCAGCACGTCGGCACTGCCGGATTTGGAAGAGACCGAGCGGCCGCCGTGCTTCGCCACGCGCGCGCCTGCCGCCGCCGCGACGAACATCGACGCCGTCGAGATGTTGAACGTGTGCGACGAGTCGCCCCCGGTGCCGACGATGTCGACCAGGCGCTCTCGATCGGGTACGTCGACGCGGGTGGCGAACTCGCGCATCACCTGCGCCGCTGCCGCGATCTCGCCGATCGTCTCCTTCTTCACGCGCAGGCCGACCGTGAGAGCCGCGATCATCACCGGCGTCACCTCGCCGCTCATGATCCGGCGCATGATCGACAGCATCTCGTCCGGAAAGATCTCGCGGTGCTCGATCGTGCGTTGGAGCGCTTCCTGCGCAGTGATGGTCATGGCGTGTCCTTGCGGTCGGTGTTCGTTGCGTCGGGCGCACGCTACCGCGCGCCTTCGAGAAAATTGCGGAGAAGCGCGTGGCCGTGCTCGGAGAGAATGGCCTCGGGATGGAACTGGACACCCTCGACCGGCCATTCGCGGTGGCGCACGCCCATGATCTCGCCGTCGTCGGCCGTCGCCGTGATCGCGAGACACGAGGGTATCGACGCGCGCTCGATCGCGAGCGAGTGGTAGCGCGTCGCCGTGAGCGGCGACGGCAGGCCGGCAAAGACGCCGTGGCCGTCGTGAGCGACCGGCGACACCTTGCCGTGCATCACCCGCTCCGCGCGCACGATCCTGCCGCCAAACGCCTGGCCGATGGCCTGGTGGCCGAGGCACACGCCGAAGATCGGAATGCTGCCAGCGAAGCGCTCGATCAACGGCACCGAAATCCCGGCCTCCCTGGGTGTGCAGGGACCGGGCGAGATGACGATCTGCGTCGGGTTCCACGCAGCGATCTGCTCCAGATTGAGCGTGTCGTTGCGGTGGACGTGGACGTCGGCGCCGAGCTCGCCCAGATACTGGACGAGGTTGTAGGTGAAACTGTCGTAGTTGTCGATCAGAAGCAGCATATGGCGGCGGCCTCGTGGCGACGGGTCGATCCGGCCCGATCGATGCCCGTCCGCTTAGAATACCAAGTCTTCACTGTGCTCCATGAGGCATCCGTTCCAGTGCCAGCACCTCGTGCGCGGGAAGGAGTCGCTCGCGACGGCGATTGCCAACCAGGGCCGGCAGTTCGACGATTCCGGCAAGCTGCGCGCCTCGCTCGACGCCCGGTACGTTCGCGGCATGTTCATTCCTTGGCGTCCAGGCCCTGCTGCACCATGTCGGCCGCGCGGAAGATCGCGCGCGCCTTGTTCTCGGTTTCGGTCCACTCGGATTCGGCCACCGAGTCGTGGACGATCCCGGCGCCGGCCTGCGCGTAGAGCATGCCGCCCTTGACCACCGCCGTGCGGATCGCGATGGCCGTGTCCATGTCGTCCTGGAAGCTGATGTAGCCCACCGCTCCGGCATACACGCCGCGCCCGGTGGGCTCGAGCTCGTCGATGATCTCCATCGCCCGCACCTTCGGCGCGCCGCTCACGGTGCCGGCGGGAAATGCCGCGCGCAGCACGTCGATGCTGGTGAGGCCGGGCCTCAGCACGCCTTCGACGTTGGACACGATGTGCATCACGTGCGAGTAGCGCTCGACCACCATGCGGTCGGAGAGCTTCACCGTGCCGATCTGCGCGACGCGCCCGACGTCGTTTCTGCCCAGATCGACCAGCATCACGTGCTCGGCGACTTCCTTCGGATCGCCGAGGAGCTCTTGCGCGAGACGCTCGTCGGCCTCGAGCGTCGCGCCTCGGGGCCGCGTGCCTGCGATCGGGCGCAACGTCACCGCCGTGCCTTCCTTGCGCACCAGGATCTCGGGCGACGCGCCGACGACGTGGAAATCGCCAAAGTCGTAATAGAACATGTACGGCGAGGGATTGAGCGAGCGCAGCGCCCGGTACAGCGACAGCGGTGACGACGCGAACGGCCGCTTCATCCGCTGCGACAGCACCACCTGCATCACGTCCCCTGCGGCGATGTACTCCTTCGCGCGCCGCACCGCGCGCTGGAAACGCTCCGCGCCGAACTCGCTTTCCCCGGCGGTGAGCGCGCTCGCCGTCTGGAACGGAATGGCGACGGGCTCGCGCAGCTTGCGGCGCAGCGTCTGCAGGCGCTCGCGCGCCTTTTCGAAGGCGCGGGGTTCGCCCGGATCGGCGTAGACGATGAGCGAGATCTTGCCCGCGAGATTGTCGACGACGGCGAGCTCTTCCGTGAGGAGCAGCAGGATGTCGGGCACGTCCGCGAGACCGGCGCCTGCCGGCGGCGCACGCCCGGCGAGCTTCGTCTCGATGTGGCGGACGGTGTCGTAGCCGAACGCGCCGGCGAGCCCGCCGCAGAAGCGCGGCAGTCCGGGCCGCGGCGCCGCGCGATAGCGGCGCAGGAAAGCGCCGACGAAGTCCAGGGGGTCGCCGTCGTGGCGTTCGACGATGACGCCGCCGTCGTCGACCTCGATCGCCGTGCCGCGGGCGCGGATGCGGATCTTCGCCGGCAGCCCGATGAACGAGTAGCGGCCGAACCGCTCTCCGCCGACGACCGACTCGAGGAGAAAGGTGAACGGCTCGTTGGCCAGCTTGACGTAGAGCGACAGCGGCGTGTCGAGGTCCGCGAACGACTCGAGCACGAGCGGAATGCGGTTGTAACCCTGGGCGGCAAGCGCGCGGAATTCGGCTTCGGTCATGGTGCTGGACGATCTCTTCAGGACGGGCAACGGAGCAGTCGCGAGACTGCGCTGAGGCATCGCTTGACGCGCGACGCCTGGAGCGGCGAGGGCGTCAGCGCCAGCGGCGGCTGGTCGACACGCGCCGCCAGCAGGCGGCGATGGACGTGTGCCGCCAGCGGGCGGTTGCCGCGGCGGCCTGGTGCGAGAAGAGATCGAGGCTCATTTCGTTGCGGGGGCGACGTAGCGGACGAGATCGGCGAGCTCGGCCACCGATGCGACTATACCATCCGCCCGGAGGTCCTGCACCGGCCTCCCCTCGCGATAGCCGTAAGGGACCACCAGCACCGGACATCCGGCGCCGCGCGCGGCATCGACGTCGTTCGCCGAATCGCCGACCATCAGGAGCAGGCGCGGTGGAATGCCGAACAGCGCCGCGGCATGCTGCAACGGACCGGGGTCCGGCTTCTTCGTCGGCAGGTCGTCGCCGCCGATCACCACGGAGAAGAAGCGCTCGATGCCGGCCGCGACGAGATGCGGGCGCACGAAGCGTGTCGCCTTGTTCGTGATCACCGCGAGCGGAATCCCCATCGCCTCGAGGCGCAGGAGCCCTTCGACCATGCCGGGAAAGAGCCGCGTCGCGCGACCCAGGCGCGATGCGTAGTGGGCCTGGTAGCGGCCGAGCGCATCCTTCACGTCAAAGTCGTCGACCGCTTCCGGGGAGACTTCCGTCGCGAGGGCCAGCGATCGGCGGACGAGGTTCGCCATCCCCTTGCCGATCAACCCGCCGACGACCTCCTGCGCGAGCGGCGGATAACCGAGCTCGTCCAGGAGCGCATTGACCGCCGCGGCGAGCTCATGGACCGTGTCGAGCAGCGTGCCGTCGAGGTCGAACGCGATCGCGCCGACGTCGATCGTCGCGAGGGTTGGTGCCCCGGCCGGAGTCGCCGAACCGGAGGCCGTCATCGCACGGCGGCAAGCGCCGTGCGCATCGCCTCGATCGTCGCGCGATAGTCGGCCGCGCCGAAGATCGCCGACCCGGCGACGAACGTATCGGCGCCCGCCTTGGCCACCGCCGCGATATTTTCGACCTTCACGCCGCCGTCGACTTCGAGCAGGATCCTGCGGCCGATGCGCTGCTGCGCGGCGTCGATCCGCGAGCGTGCGAGCGTCAGCTTGGCGAGCGTCTCGGGGATGAACGATTGGCCGCCGAATCCCGGATTCACCGACATGATCAGCACGAGATCGAGCTTGTCGAGCGTGTGGTCGAGCCAGTCGAGGGGAGTGGCCGGATTGAAGACGAGCCCCGCCTTGCAGCCGCAGTCGTGGATGAGGCCGATCGTGCGATCGACGTGCTCCGACGCTTCGGGATGGAAGCTCACGATGGCGGCGCCCGCCTCCGCGAAATCCGTGACGATGCGATCGACCGGCTTCACCATGAGATGAACGTCGATGGGTATCGTCGCGTGCGGCTTGATCGCCGCGCAGACCAGCGGGCCGACCGTAAGATTCGGAACGTAATGGTTGTCCATCACGTCGAAATGCAGGAGGTCGGCGCCGGCGGCGGTCACCGCGCGCACCTCGTCGCCCAGCCGCGCGAAATCCGCGGACAGCAGCGACGGCGCAATCAGGAAATCGGGCATGGGTCTATAATCGCTCGGGCAATGTCGTGCACCAACCATGGCTGACAACGGGAAATACAGCATCGCGGTCGCGGTGAAGACGGCGTATCTTGCCGACCAGTCGGACCCTTCGCGCAACCAGTACGTGTTCGCCTACACGATCACGATCGCCAACACCGGCGAGGTCGCCGCGCAGCTCATCAGCCGCCACTGGGTCATCACCGACGCCGAGCATCAGGTACAGGAAGTCAAGGGCGCCGGCGTGGTGGGGCAGCAGCCGCTGCTGCAGCCGGGCGAGAGTTTCGAGTACACGAGCGGCACCAGCCTGCAGACGGCGGTCGGCACGATGCGCGGCACCTACCAGATGGTCGCGGAGGACGGTCACGCCTTCAACGCCGACATCCCGTTGTTCACACTTTCCGTGCCGCGCATCTTGCATTAGCGGGTGTCGTCGCCATTGGTGTCGCGCGGCGGCTTCCGACGCTTCGGCCCCATGGTCCAGGCGACGAAACCGACGGCGATCAGGAGCGCCACCAACGCTTCGAGGAAGAACCATACCATCTTGTCCCGATCCCTTCGCTCGTCCACCGCGTGCGCCTGCATCGGCGCCGCGGCACTGCTGATCCTGGCGGGGTGCGCACCCGGTCCGCGCGAGGCCACCCCCGCGCCGCTCCCCGCCAAGCCCCCCGTCGCGGCGCCAACGCCGGCCGCGCCCATCGCACCGGTCGCCCCGTCATTGCCGGCCAGATACTCGCCCGTCCCCTGGAGCGCGCTCCCTGGCTGGTCCGAGGACGTCGTCGCGGAAATCTGGCCCGCGTTCCGCGCGGGCTGTGCGGCGCTCGTCGCATCGCCCGCCACCCGTGCGGTCTGGGAGTCGCCGTGCGCCGGCGCGAAGGCAGTCGTGCCCACGGACCGCAACGCCGTCCGTGCTTTCTTCGAGCGCCATTTTAGTCCCTACCAGGTCACGGCCGCCGACGGTCGCGATACCGGAATGATCACGGGTTACTACGAACCGCTCCTCGCGGGCAGCCGCGTGCGTTCTCCGCGCCATCGCGTGCCCCTGTACGCCGCACCGGACGATCTGCTCACCATCGACTTGACCGAGCTCTATCCCGAATTGAAGGACAAGCGGCTGCGTGGCCGCGTCGAGGGCAAGCGGGTGCTTCCGTACTGGCCGCGCGCCGACATCGAAAGCGGCAAGGTCGCCATTGCGGGCATGAAGGAGCTGGTCTACGTCGACGATCCGGTGGAGGCCTTCTTCCTGCAGATCCAGGGTTCAGGCCGGGTTCGGCTGGCCGAGGGCGGCATGATGCGCGTGGGCTATTCCGATCAGAACGGCCACCCGTTCCGCTCGATCGGCCGCCTGCTGGTCGAGCGCGGCGAACTGACGCTCGACCGTGCGTCGATGCAGGGCATCAAGGAATGGGGCCGGCGCAATCCCGAGAAACTCCTGCCGTTGCTGGATGAGAACCCGAGCTACGTGTTCTTTCGCGAAGTGCCGGCGCCGGCGCCGGGCTCGCCGGAGGCCGAGATCGACGGGCCGATCGGCACGCTGGGCGTGCCGCTCTTGCGCGAGCGGACGATCGCCGTCGATCCGCGCTCGATTCCCCTGGGCGCGCCCGTGTTTCTCGCCACCACGTATCCGCTTTCGGCGCGGCCGCTGCAACGGCTGATGCTGGCGCAGGACACGGGCGGCGCGATCCGCGGCGCCGTACGCGCGGACTTCTTCTGGGGCTTCGGCGACGACGCCGGACGGCAGGCGGGGCGGATGAAGCAGGACGGGCAGATGTGGCTGCTGTGGCCCAAGGATGCGGGGCCGCCGGCCCCTCTCGCGCCGCCCAATCCCTGAGCGCCGACCGCTGCGCTCAGCCGGCGAGAACTTCCTCGGCCTGGCGATCGGCGTGGTACGACGAGCGCACCAGGGCGCCGACCGCGGCGTGCCGGAAGCCCATCGCGTACGCTTCGCGCTCGAACGAGGCAAACGCGTCCGGATGCACGTAGCGCAACACCGGCAGATGGCCGGCCGTGGGTTGCAGGTACTGGCCAAGCGTCAGCATGTCGATGTCGTGGGCCCGCATGTCGCGCATGACGGCGAGGATCTCGTCGTCGGTCTCGCCCAGGCCGACCATCAGCCCGGACTTGGTCGGCAACTCCGGGAAACGTCGCTTGAATTCGCGCAGCAGCGTGAGCGAGTTCGTGTAGTCCGAGCCGGGCCGCGCCGCGCGATAGAGCCGCGGCACCGTTTCGAGGTTGTGATTCATGACGTCGGGCGGGGCCTCGCCTAGGATGTCGAGCGCGCGGTCGAGCCGGCCGCGAAAGTCGGGGACGAGCGCTTCGATCTGCGTGCCCGGTGAATGCTCCCGCACCGCGCGGATGCAGTCGACGAAATGCCGCGCGCCGCCGTCGCGGAGGTCGTCGCGGTCCACACTCGTGATCACGACGTAGCGCAACTTGAGCGCGGCGATCGTCTGCCCCAGATTGGCGGGCTCTTCCGTGTCGAGCGGCAGCGGGCGGCCGTGGCCCACGTCGCAGAACGGACAGCGCCGCGTGCAGATGTCGCCCATGATCATGAAGGTCGCGGTGCCTTTGGAAAAGCACTCGCCGATGTTCGGGCAGGAGGCCTCCTCGCACACCGTATGCAGGTTGTGTGCGCGCAGGATCTGCTTGATCTCGGCGAAGCGCGGCGATGGATGCCGCCCGCACGCGGATCCAGTCGGGCTTCTTCAAGCGCTCGGCAGGCACGATCTTGATGGGGATGCGTGCGGTCTTCGCGTCCCCCTTGTGCTTCACGCCCGCCAGGTTGGACGTGGAAGGTACGGGCTCGTCCACGATCAGGGCCGCCGCGCGAGGTGTGCCATGAGGATCGGAGCGAGCCCGGCGCCGGCCGCCTCGACGGTCGTGGCAACGCCGAGATCGGCGAGTTGCGTGACCGCGAGCCCGCGATAGCCGCAAGGGTCGATGTCGGCAAAGGGTGCGAGGTCCATCGCGATGTTCACGGCCAGGCCGTGATAGGTGCAGCCCCTGGAAACGCGCAAGCCCAAGGCGGCGATCTTCGCCTCGACGCCGGGCGCCATCGTGTAGACGCCGGGCGCCGCTGGTTTGCCGTAAGCGGAAATGTCCATGGAATCAAGCCATTCTACCACCGCCGCTTCGATCGCCCGGACCATCGCGCGCACGCCGAGCTTGCGCTCCCGCAAGTCGCACAGCAGATAGACGACGAGCTGTCCCGGGCCGTGATAGGTGATCTGCCCGCCGCGATCGACCTTGATCGTCGGAATGCCGTTGTCGCGCAGCAGATGCTCGCGCCGGCCGGCAAGGCCGAGCGTGTACACCGGCGGATGCTCGGTCAGCCAGATCTCGTCCGGCGTACCGGCGACGCGCGCCGCCGTGAACGCCTGCATGGCGCGCCACGTGGGCTCGTAGTGGGTGCGGCCTAACGCGCGGAGGGCGACCATTGCGCAGCGGCGAATTCGAATTCGTCGGCGTCGAGCACGTGCGTGCGCCGCCAGATCACCCGATCGCGCGCGACCGACAGCATCCACGTCTGTTGCTCGAGTGGACTCGGCGAGGTGAACGCTGCCGGCGAGAGCACCGCGCAGCACGCGGCATGCTGCGGATCGCGGACGGACTCGTAACGGATGGCGCCGATCCCGGCCGCGCGCGCCGTCCGGCCGAAGCGCTGGCACCGCGAATAATCCTCACGGTCGGTCCAGTGCCGCCGATCCCGCGCGAACGGCAGGGCGCGCAAGTCGACCGCTTCGCTCTCGACTCTCACCTGAAACACGGTTTGCGGCTTGGTGGGCATCGACGCCAGCGCCGGCGAATCCCGCAGATGACGCCATCGCCAGTAGCCCAGCTCCGCGCAGGCGGTCCGGATTTCGTCGGCGCCGTAGAACACGCCCGGATCGTTCGGGCCGCGAAAGCGGGAACCCCCGGGCGGCGGTGGGTACCGGAACGGCGTGAACAGCAGCCAGTGCAGATGCGCCGTCGCGGCGGGTGCCGCAGGCTTCGCGGCGTCGAGCAGGCGCTCCAGCGCATGCTGCTCCTCGATCGTATCGACGAGCGCCATCGTCGACACCACATGCTGCGCCTCGACCGCGCGCCACAACGCGTGGCGCAGGGCCGCCGCGCTAGAGGCGACCTCGCGCGTTGTCCAGGTAGTTGACGACACGGACGAGACCTTCGACGGAGGGAATGAGGTCGACCGGACGCGCCGCGAGCGCGAGGTTGTCGCTCGCGAGCCAGGCGTGCGCCGCCGCCTCGTGGCCCCAGAGCGCGTCGAGCGAGCGGAACAGGCGCACGAGCAGCAGCGCGAGCTCCCACTCCTTCGCCCGTTCCGCAGAAAGCTGGTAGTTCCCCGCGCAAAGACGCGAGGCCGTGGCCTCCGAAACGCCGAGGATGCGCGCGAGCTCACGCTGCGAGAGCGACAGCAGCCGCGCCGCGCGCACGACCGCCTTCGTCAGCACCGCGGCCTCGCTCGCCGGCTTCGGCGGCGACCGGGTGGGGATGGCCTTGGAGCCCAACGTCATTCTCCAGAAAACAATTGGCAAGTAGTTTGCTGCAGAATGAAGTGCGCGTCAAGCCCCCTGCGCGGGAGACGCCTACAGCACCATCGCCACCATCGGGTGCGAGGTGAGATCGCGATAGAGATCGTCGAGCTGCTCGCGCGAGACCGCGTTGACCGTGCAGGTCAACGACAGGTACTTGCCGTGGCTCGATGCGCGCATCTCGACCGTCGCCGGCTCGAAATCCGGCGCGTGCTTCTGCACGATCGTCACGATCGCCTGCGCGAACCCGTCCTGCGTGCGCCCCATCACCTTGATCGGGAACGCGGTGGGAAACCTGAGCAGCGATTCTTCCGGCGGGGACATGGAAGGCGTCATCGCGCGCACATGGTGGCGCTGCGCCACGATTGCAAGCCGCACCCGCGGACGCAGCCCCCCGGCGCCCCGCACACAGTGAGCGTGGGGGCCGTTCATCGCTAGCCGGATGGGGGATACATGTGGGCCCGGGTCAGCGGATGCGGCAGCCGGCCGTCGGGCAGCGGCTTGCCGGCGAGCAATTGCCAGAGCGACAGCCAGCCGCGCTCGAACGCGTGCGCCGACCCGGCGAGGTAGATGCGCCATACCCGGTATTTCTCCTCGCCGACCTCCGCTCGCGCCGCCTCCGCGTTCGCTTCCAGCCGTTCGCACCACTGCCAGAGCGTCTTCGCGTAGTGCTCGCGCAGCGCCTCGGCGTCGATCACCTCGAGGCCCTGCGCCGCCATCCCCTCGATGACCTTCGCCACGTGCGCGAGCTCGCCGCCCGGGAACACGTACTCGTCGACGAAATCGCCGATGCCGCTGCCGAGCGTCTGTGCGCCGAGCGGATTGTGCGTGATCCCGTGGTTCAGCACGAGCCCGCCGGGCTTCAGGATCCGCCGGATCTTGCCGAAATACTTGGGAAAGCGCGCGATTCCGACGTGCTCGAACATGCCGATGCTCGCGATCTTGTCGTAGAGCGTGTCCTCGGGCAGATCGAGGTAGTCGCGGAGTTCCACGCGCACGCGGCCCTCGAGCCCGCGTGCCGTGATCTCGGCGCTCACGTGCTCGTACTGGTTCTTCGACAGCGTGATGCCGGTCGCCTCGACGCCGTAGACCTCGGCGGCGCGGAACACCAGCGCGCCCCAGCCGCAGCCGATGTCGAGGAACCGCTCGCCGGGCTGCAGCAGGAGCTTGCGGCAGATGTGATCGAGCTTGCCTGTCTGCGCCGCGTCGAGCGTGTCCTCCTCGGTCGAGAAATAGGCGCACGAGTAGACGAGCTGCCGGTCGAGCCAGAGGCGATAGAACGCGTTCGAGACGTCGTAGTGGTAGCCGATGTTCGCGCGGTTGCTGCGACGCTGGTGCCGCCAGATCCGCCAGCGGGTCGTGAGCGCCTCGCGGCCGGGCGCGATCTCGCCGACCATGCCCTCGGCGATGGCGAGGGCCCGCCTCGCGCTGCCGGTGAAATCGATGTCGTTGTGCACGTAGGCCCGCGCGAGCGCGCCCATCGCCGGTGCCGCCAGCGCCTTCAGTCCCCGCCACGTGCGGGCCAGGATCTCGACCTCGGATTCGGACGACAGCGGACAAGCGCCCGCCGTCGGGCAGCACCAAGCGTCACGGGCAGATTGCGACCGCCGTAACGGTTGGCAATGATCTTCTGCAGTGGTTGCGCCATCGGGTCGGGTTGCGGCGTGGACATCGTCGCCGGAACGCACGCCGGCGTGTGTGTGATTTTAGCAAGATCGGGCGCGGGCGGGCACCCGCGCCTCTGCCGTGCCGGCGCGGGTGGCACGGCGCCTTGTTTTGCCGTCCCGGGCGGCACTGCTACCATCGCCACTTTGGTCGCGGCAACGCATTGATCTCTTCCTCCGCCCATGGCGGCGACGCCTCGGGCGCGCCCGCATTCACCGACCGCGAGTTTCGCGATGCCCTCGCGCAGTTCGCCACGGGCGTGGCGATCATCTGCGCGCCCGGGCCGCACGACCGGTTCGTCGGCTTCACGGCGAACTCGTTCAATTCGGTGTCGCTCGACCCGCCGCTCGTCGTGTGGAGCCTCAACCGCCGGGCGACGAGCCTCGGCGCCTTCGAGGAGGCCGGGCATTACGCGATCAACGTGCTCGCGCACGACCAGGCCGAGCTCGCGCGCCGGTTTTCGCGCCCGCACGCGGATCGCTTCCAGGGCGTCGACTACCGGCTGGGACGCGCCGGCGTGCCGCTCATCGCCGGCTGTGTCGCGTGGTTCGAATGCCGGCATCACGCGCGGCACCGGGCCGGCGATCACGTGCTCTTCATCGGCGCCGTCGAGACCTGCGCCAGGAACAAAGGCGCGGGGCTCGTGTTCCATCACGGGCGCTTCGGGACGACCCACCCGTCCGGCTGACCGCGCCTAGCCGGCGCTTGTGCGCCTGGAAGAGCGCGTGCATCTTCCGGAAGAGCGGCCCTGGCTTGCCGCCGGCGAACGGCCGGCCGTCGAGGGTCGTGACCGCGAGCACTTCCTTCGTCGACGAAGTGAGCCACATCTCGTCCGCCGCGAGCGCCTCGGCTTTGCCGACCGGGCGGATCTCGAACGGCATCCCGGCTTCCTGCGCGAAATCGAACGTCGCGCCGTACGTGATGCCCGGCAGGATCAACCGGTCTTTCGGCGGCGCGACGATGGTGCCGCCGATCACGACCAGGACGTTCGACGCGGACGCCTCGGTGAGGTGGCCGTCGCGAAACATCACGGTTTCGACCGCATCGGCGTCGGCGGCCAGCTGCCGCATCAGCACGTTGCCGACGAGCGAAATGGTTTTCAGGTCACACCGCTGCCATCGATTGTCCGCCGCGGTCACGACGGCGACACCGTCCTCGATCTGCCCGGCCGAGGGCGTGGCGAGCGGATTGCTCATCATGAAGACCGTCGCCGGCACGTCCTTCGGAAACGTGTGGTCGCGCTTCGCCACGCCGCGCGTCACCTGGAAATAGACGCCCTGATTGTCGAACGGCTGGCGCGCGACGATCTCGCCGACGATCGACGTCCACTCGGCGTCGGTGTGCGGATTCTCGAGCCGGATGCCGTCGAGGCTGTGCTGGAGCCGGGTGAGGTGTTGCGGCAGCCGGAACGGCTGTCGACGATAGACCGGAATGAGCTCGTACACGCCGTCGCCGTAGATGAAGCCGCGGTCGAGCACGGAGACCTTGGCGTCCTCGAGGGGAAGAAACCTGCCGTTGAGGTACACGATCATTGCGAGCTCCCTTAGAGCTTGTCCGTTGCCAAATCGCGGGTGCGAACGCGGCGGCGCCTCACTTGAACCACAGCCGGATGGTGTCCCAGGCGCGGCCGAACACGTTGGCGACCGCAACGTCGGCGAGCGCCACGAGGGGAAACTCGCCGACCGCCGCCCCTTCGAGCGTCACCGTGACCTTGCCCACCGGCTGGCCCTTCGTCACCGGCGCCAGCAAAGGCTCCGTCGCCGTCATCGACAGCGCGAGCCGCTCGGCCTTGCCCTTCGGCAGCGTGACGTACTTGTCGGCCACGAACCCGGCGGCGACGTCGTTGGCCTCGCCCTTCCACACACGGAGGCTCGATACGGGCTTGCCGGATGGATAGAGCTGAACCAGGTCGAACGCCTGGAAGCCGTAGTTGAGGAGCTTCTGCGCCTCGGCGGCGCGGGCCGCGTCCGACGCCGCGCCCAGCACCACCGCGACGAGACGCCGCTCGCCGCGTTTCGCCGAGGCGATGAGGCACCAGCCCGCGGCGTCCGTATGGCCCGTCTTGACGCCGTCGACGAAGGGATCGATCCACAGGAGACGGTTGCGATTGGGCTGCGTGATGTTGTTGTAACGGAACTCGCGCAGCGAATAGAGCTTGTAGTCTTCCGGGAAATCGCGGATCAGCGCCGACGCGAGCCGCCCGAGGTCGTTCGCGGTCGAGTAGTGCTGCGGATGCGAAAGACCGGTCGCGTTGGTGAAGCGCGTGTTCGCGAGCCCGAGCCGCGCCGCCTCGCGGTTCATCCGTTCGACGAACGCGCCCTCGCTCCCCGCGACGGCTTCCGCCAACGCGATCGACGCGTCGTTGCCGGACTGGACGATCATCCCGCGCAGGAGCTCGTCCACCGTCACCGCCTTCTTCGGCTCGATGAACATGCGCGAGCCTTCGGCGCGCCACGCGGCGGTGGACACGGCAACGAGTTGCGCCGGGACGATGGCCTTGTCGCGCAGCGCGACGAACGCGAGGTAGGCGGTCATCAGCTTCGTCAGCGACGCCGGATCCCGCCGCTCGTCGGCATTCTCCGCGACGATCACCTGGCCGCTGCCCATATCGAGCAGGAGCCACGACTGCGCGGCGATGCCCGGGGCGGGTCCCGGCTGCGCGAACGCGGGAGCGCCGAGCAGCAGGACGAATGTCGCGACGGCCCAGAGGCGCGACAGGATCCGCAGCACGTGGCTCACCACGGATAGACCGGCAGGACGCCGACGACGTCGCCGGACTTGGCATCCACGACCACCGCCATGTCCTGGTTGCGCGCCTTCATCGGCAGGTACCCGATGGCGTCTTCGGTCCGGCCGGAGGCGGCGATGAAGGCCTGGATCGCCGCGGCCTCCTGGGGCTGGCGCTTCGCGAGCCCGGACAGCGGCCGCGCGCTCTTGCCGGCATCCTGCCGGAACTGCGCGTAGGGCACATAGAGCTCGGCGAGATTGGCGAGATCGGCGCCGCCGCGCGCCGCCGAGATCGTGATCTCGGCCAGCCGCTTCGCGTCGTCGGGCTGCCTCGCCGCGATCACCTTCGGCCCGGTGAGGGGAAGCGTGCGAAACTCCGGCGCCGCCTTCTCCAACGATCCCTCGTCGACGCCGTTCGCCGCGACGACTTCGAAGCGGTCGACGACGAACACGTTGAAGACCGGCCGCGCATCGAACATCACGCTGCAACCGTAGGCGAGCGCCGCGAGTTGCAGCGCCGCGATCACGGCGAGATCGAAGCGCAGGCTCTTCTTCCTGGGGTCGAAGACGATGAGCGTGATCAGCGGGCCGATGACGACGTCGACGCCGATGAGGAGCAGGACCAGCGTCGCGCCGCCCATCGCCGCGAAATAGTGTTGCGGATACCACACGGCCAGCATCAGCGTGACGACGGCGGCCGCTATCGCCGCGCTGAGCGCGAGGTGCAGGGCCGAGGCTTTCCAGCGGTCGAGCGAAGCAAGCGTCATGGGGCTTTCAGGGGGATTCGGCCGCGGCCACGGGAAGGCAGCTGCAGAACAGGTGCCGATCGCCGTAGACGTTGTCGACGCGCGCGACCGGCGGCCAATACTTGCCGTCGACGAGCGACGCGACGGGATACGCGGCTTCCGTGCGCCGGTAGCGATGCGTCCAGTCGTCGGCGGCCACCGCCGCCGCGGTATGGGGCGCGTGCTTCAGCACGTTGTCGGCACGATCCGCGCGGCCCTCCTCGACCGCGCGGATCTCGCCGCGGATCGCGATCATGGCTTCGATGAAGCGGTCGAGCTCCGCCTTCGATTCGCTTTCCGTGGGCTCGACCATCAGTGTGCCGGCCACGGGGAAGCTCATCGTGGGCGCGTGGAAGCCGTAATCGATCAGCCGCTTCGCCACGTCGTCCACCGCGACGTCGCTCGTCTCTTTGAGCGGCCGCAAGTCGAGGATGCACTCGTGGGCGACGAGGCCGCCGGGGCCCGAATACAGCACGGGATAGTGGGGATCGAGGCGCTTCGCGATGTAGTTCGCCGCGAGGATCGCGCTCTCGGTGGCGGCCGCGAGGCCTTCGCCGCCCATCATGGCGATGTACATCCACGAGATCGGCAGGATCGACGCCGAACCATGCGGCGCCGCGGCAATCGCCCCGATCGCGTCGGGGCGCGGCGGCAGATGGCGATGGCCCGGCAGGAATCGCGCGAGATGCGCGCCGACGCCGATCGGACCGATGCCGGGCCCGCCGCCGCCGTGCGGAATGCAGAACGTCTTGTGCAGGTTGAGATGCGAGACGTCGGCGCCGAACTCGCCCGGCGCGGCCAGGCCGACGAGCGCGTTCAGGTTCGCGCCGTCGACATACACCTGTCCCCCGTGCTCGTGCACGATGGCGCAGAGGCGGCCGATGCCCGCCTCGAACACGCCGTGCGTCGACGGATACGTGACCATGATCGCGGCGAGGTTCGCCCGGTGGGTGCGCGCCTTCGCCTCGAGGTCCGCCATGTCGACGTTGCCGTCGGCGTCGCACGCGACGACGACCACGCGCATGCCGGCCATCTGCGCCGACGCCGGATTGGTGCCGTGCGCGGACGCCGGAATGAGGCAGACGTTGCGATGCCCTTCGCCGCGGCTCGCGTGGTACGCCTGGATGACGAGAAGCCCCGCATACTCGCCCTGCGAGCCCGCGTTGGGCTGCAGCGATACCGCGGCGTAGCCGGTCGCGGCGCAGAGCATGCGCTCGAGGTCGGCGACGAGCTCGCGGTAGCCCTCCGCCTGCTCCGGTGGCGCAAAGGGGTGCAGCTCGCCGAACTCCGGCCACGTCACGGGAATCATCTCGGACGTCGCGTTCAGCTTCATCGTGCACGAGCCCAGCGGAATCATCGCGCGGTCGAGCGCGATGTCGCGGTCGGCGAGCCGGCGGAGGTAGCGCAGCATCTCCGTCTCGCAGTGGTAGCGATTGAACGTCGGATGCAAGAGGAACGGCGAAGTCCGTCGCAGGGCCCCCGGCAGCGTCACGTCGCCGCCGGCGAAGAGCGCGTCGTGACGGTCCGGCATGCGGCCGTCGCCGAAGGCCTGCCAGATCGCTTCGACGTCGGCGCGGGTCGAGGTCTCGTCGAGCGACAGGCCCAGTGTGCGCCCGTCGACGCGGCGGAAATTCATCCGCTGCGCCACGCCGCACGCAGCGATCCGCGCGGTGGCCTCGCCCGTGGCGACGACGATCGTGTCGAAGCAATGGGCTGTCGGCACCGTATGACCGAGCCGTTCGAGGCCCGCCTTCAGGCTGGCGGTCAGCCGATGCACGCGCCACGCGATCGCCGTCAGTCCCGCAGGGCCATGGTAGACCGCATACATGCCCGCCATCACCGCGAGCAGAACCTGGGCCGTGCAGATGTTCGAGGTCGCCTTCTCGCGGCGGATGTGCTGCTCGCGCGTCTGCAGCGCGAGGCGGTACGCCGGGCCGCCGTTCGCGTCGACGGTCAACCCGACGAGACGGCCCGGCATCGAGCGCTTGTGCTCGTCGCGGGTAGCGAGGTAGCCCGCATGCGGTCCGCCGTAGCCCATCGGCACGCCGAAACGCTGCGCGGAGCCGACGACGACGTCGGCACCCCACTCGCCAGGCGGCGCCAGGAGGGTCAGCGCGAGCAGATCGGCGGCGACGACGACGTGTCCGCCGGCGGCGTGGACCGCCGCCGCGAGCGCGCGATAGTCGCGCACGTCGCCGTTCGCGCCCGGAAACTGGAGCAGCACCGCGAACGCTCCGGAGGCGGCCGCGTCTGTCGCGGGGCCGGTCACGACTTCGATGCCGAGCGGCACGGCACGGGTGCGCACCACGTCCTGCGTCTGCGCGAAGACGTCTTCGGCCACGAAGAAGCGGTTGCTCTCGCTGCGGCCGACGCGCTGACACAGCGTCATCGCCTCCGCGGCGGCGGTCGCCTCGTCCAGCATCGACGCATTGGCGATGGCCATGCCGGTGAGGTCGCAGACCATCGTCTGGAAGTTGACGAGCGCCTCGAGGCGCCCCTGGGAAATCTCGGGTTGGTACGGCGTGTACGCGGTGTACCAGGCGGGGCTTTCGAGCACGTTGCGCAGGATCACGCCCGGCGTGTGCGTGCCGTAATAGCCTTGGCCGATGAACGATTTCAACACCTTGTTCTTTCCCGCGAGCATCCGGATCCGCGACAGCGCTTCGGCCTCCGACAGCGCCGCCGGCAACGCGAGCGGCGCGCGGCGGCGGATCGCTTCCGGCACGATCGCGTCCATCAGCGCGGCGCGCGACCGGTACCCCAGGACCTCGAGCATCGCGTCCTGGTCGGCGGGCGCGGTGCCGATGTGCCGCGCGACGAACGCGGCGGTCGGTTCGGATGCGGACATCACGCGTCGCCGATCGTCGCCTCGTAGGCCCGCGCGTCGAGGAGCTTCCCCGCCGCGCCGACTTCGGCGGGCTTCATGCGGAAAAGCCACGACCCGTACGGATCCTGGTTCACCTGCTCGGGTGCGCCGGTCACGGCGGCATTGACGTCCACGACCTCGCCCGCGACGGGCGCGTAGACATCCGACGCGGCCTTGACCGATTCGACGACGGCGCAGGCCTCGGCCGCGGCGAGCTTGCGGCCGACGGCGGGCAGCTCCAGGTAGACGAGGTCGCCCAAGGCGGCCTGCGCGTGGTCGGTGATGCCGATCGACACCGTGCCGTCCGCTTCGGTGCGCACCCATTCGTGCGACGACGTGTACCTCAAATTTGCGGGAATGTTCATGGCTGCTCCTGGGGGATTGTCGTTGGAGAGATGCGGAGGCGCGAAATGTGTCTACGGTGCAATGCTGACCAGCACCTGTCCGTTGCGCACGAACGGCGGCTTCACGACGCGCGCTTCGAGCTCCCGGTCGCGCACGACCACCTTCACCGTGCTGCCGGTAGCGATCCCCGCGGGCAGGCGCGCGAGGGCGATCGAAAAATTGAGCGTGGGGCTGAATGTCCCGCTCGTGATTTCGCCGTTGCCGCGGTCGGTGTGCACGGTCTGATGCGCGCGCAGCACGCCGCCTTTGTCGACGAGCGCAAGCCCGACCTGTTGTCGCGCGGGCGGATGCGCGACCAGCGCCGCCTTGCCGATGAAGTCGCGCGGGCTCGCGAGATCGACCGTCCAGGCGAGACCCGACTCGAGCGGCGACACAGTCTCGTCCATGTCCTGGCCGTAGAGATTCATGCCGGCCTCGAGCCGCAGCGTGTCGCGCGCGCCGAGGCCGCACGGGACCACACCCGCTGCGTGCAGGCACGACCACAGACCGGTGGCCGCGGCGGCCGGCAGCACGATTTCGAAGCCGTCTTCGCCGGTGTAGCCGGTGCGGGCGATCATCGCTTCCCCTTCCGCGCCGGCCAGGACGCCTGCGTGAAACGGCTTGAGCGAAGCGGCGAGATCGAGGGCGGCGGGCAGCGCCTCGGGCAACACACGCGCGGCGTGCGGCCCCTGGACCGCGATGATCGCGAGATCGGCACGCGGCGTCAGCCGGACCTCGGGCGCATGCTCTGCGGCGCGCTCGCGCAACCACGCGATGTCCTTGTCCGCCGTTCCCGCGTTGACGACGAGCCGGAAGAAATCTTCGCGGAAGAAATACGCGATGAGATCGTCGATCACCGTGCCGCCGGGCGTGAGCAGGCAGGAATAGAGCGCCTTCCCCGGGACCTTCAGCTTGTCGACGTTGTTGGCGAGCACATACCGCAGGAACGCGCGAACGCCGGTCCCTTCGAGGTCGACAACGCGCATGTGCGAGACATCGAACATGCCGGCGCTTCCGCGCACGGCGCGGTGCTCGTCGATCTGCGAGCCATAATTGACCGGCATGTCCCAGCCGCCGAAATCGACCATGCGCGCACCCGCGGCACGGTGCAGTGCGTAGAGCGGTGTCTGTTTGTGCACGCAGGTCTCCCGTCGGAACAAGCAAAAGGGCGAAGCCTTAGTCGCCTCGCCCCGTCTGTCCCTTTTACCTGAGAGATTGAGGCGCGTCTCGATGCGCCATGTGCCCCTTCGGTGGGCCGCCGCCAAACCGTGGCGCGACCGCTCTCCAGATGCGTATTGCGTCCGCGCAGTCCCTGTTGCCTGAGCGATTGCGGGAGTTGCGCCTTCGGCGGCGGTGCCGGTCGAAACCGGCGCCGCACTCTCCTGCACGGACCCCGCTAGGTTACCGTCGGAGCACCGCGCCTGTCAAAGCACCATGAGAGCGCAGGGCCGCCCCGGGCGCGGGACTGCGGTCCGGGAAGGCGCGCAGCGCCAAGGGTGTGCACACTCTACTTGAGCGCCAGTACGTACGCGACCAGCGTCTTGATGTCGGCGTCGGACACCGTTGGATTCGGCGGCATCGGCACGGGACCCCAGGCGCCGCTGCCGCCCTTCTTCACCTTGTCGGCGAGCTTCGCGGCCGCGCCCTTGTCCGTGCGGTACTTCGCCGCAACTTCCTTGTACGACGGACCCACGACTTTCTTGTCGATGGAGTGACAGGCCGTGCAACCCGACTTCTTCAGCAGATCTTCGCCCGCATCGGCGCGCACGGCGCCTGTCACGAGAAGTCCGGCGGCGAGAACAACGGCGGCTGTCTTCATTGCTGCTCCATCGGTAAGGTGAGAGGGCGCGCCGAATGGTACCGGAACGAACTCGAGGTCGCCACTCAGGTCGCGAGCACGGCGTCGAGCGCCAGAAGGTCGTCGATCGGCGGCAGGCACCGGGTACCCCGGCAGACCCACGCGACCGCGCGGTCGGCCGGGGCCGCGCCCTTGGCGAGCTCGGCAGGCAACGCCAACCCCGCGACGTTGAAGACGCGGACGGTGGGGCGAAGCGTGCCTTCGAGGCTCCTTTGCCACGCCGTGCACGCGTCGCGATTTCCCGCCAGCAGCACGCTCGCCGGCGGCGTCAGGAGGTCGGCTTGCGCCGCCAACATCGACGCATAACCTGCCGGCGCGCGCGCGAGGGCCGGCGCGAAGAGCCGCACCGCGCGCTCGCCGGCTTCGACGTAGCGTGGCATCGAGCAAAGATGGCCGAGCCCGATGAGGGCACCCGCCGCCACGCCGTTGCCCGACGGGGTGGCATTGTCGTGGCCCGGTTTCGACCGATGGAACAGCCGCTCATGGTCGTGGCTCGTGAAGTAGAAGCCGCCTTGCACCGGATCCTCGAATTCGTCCAGCAAGACGTCAGCCAGTTCGCGCGCCCAGGCGTGATCCTCGGCGCGAAACCGCGTCTGCATGACCTCGAGCAGCGCCTGCAGCAGAAACGCGTAATCGTCGAGGTAGGCGTTCAGATGCGCCCGCTCGCCCTTGCGGGTCGCGAGGAGCCTGCCGTCGCGCCACGAAGTGCGCCGCAGCGCGTCGGTCGCCGTGCAGGCGAGCTCGGCCCAGGCCGGCTCGTCGATGGCGCGCGCCGCGCGCGCGAGTCCGGCAATGGCGAGGGCGTTCCACGAGGTGAGGATCTTGTCGTCGAGGCCGGGCCGGATCCGCTTCGCGCGCGCTGCGAGGAGCGTCGCCTTGGCCGCATCGAGCCGTGCTGCGGCCTCCGCGTACGGGATCGACACGGTCTTGGCGACGGCGGCGAGCGACGTGCTGACGCGGAGGTTCCACGCGTGGCCCTCGAAATTCGGCGGCCCGTCGAGCCCTAGGTGCGGTGCCAGGACGGCATAGTCGTCCGGTGCGAGCAGCGAGCGGACTTCGTCGCGAGTCCACACATAGAACTTCCCTTCCTCGCCCTCGCTGTCGGCATCGAGGCTCGAAAAGCAGGCGCCGTCCGGCGCGCGCATTTCCCGGGTCATCCATCCGACGATGCCGCGGGCCACCCCTTCGAAGCGCGGTTCGCCGGTCGCCCGCGCAAGATCCGCGTAGAGCCCGAGGAGCGGGCCGTTGTCGTAGAGCATCTTCTCGAAATGCGGGATCGTCCATTCGGCGTCGACGCTGTAGCGGCAGAAGCCGCCGCCCAACTGATCGTGGATGCCGCCGTCGGCCATGCGCAGGAGCGTGAGGCGGACCATCGCGAGCGCGTCGGCGTTGCGGGTACGCGCGTGCTCGCGCAGGCAGAACTCGAGATCGGTCGCATGCGGAAACTTGGGCGCGGCGCCGAAACCGCCGTGGTCGGGGTCGAACCGCCGCTTCAATTCGGCCAGCGCAACCGCGGCGGCGGACGCGGACAATGCCTCGCCGCCACCACTGGCGGGCTCGAGGCTCGCAAGAGCGTCCTTCAGTTGCGCCGCTTGCTCGGCGATGTCGGCGCCGCGTTCGCGATAGGCTGCGGCCACCCGCGGCAGCAGATCGCGAAAGCCCGGCAGGCCGTAGCGCCCTTCCTTGGGGAAGTAGGTGCCGCCGAAGAACGGCGCGCCGTCCGGCGTCAGGAACATCGTCAGCGGCCAGCCCCCCGAGCGCCGCGTCATCAGGGCGTGGGCAGTCTGGTAGATCTGGTCGAGGTCGGGGCGTTCCTCGCGGTCGACCTTGATGTTGACGAAGTCCGCGTTCATGGCCGCCGCGACGGCCGGATCCTCGAACGATTCGTGCGCCATCACGTGGCACCAGTGACAGGCCGAGTACCCGATCGACAGCAGGATCGGCTTGCGCTCGCGGCGCGCCAGCGCCAGCGCCTCGTTGTCCCAGGGCTGCCAGTCGACGGGATTGTCGGCGTGCTGGATGAGGTACGGGCTGGTTTCGCCTGCCAGACGGTTCATCCGCTCATCTCTTCGAACGCGGCGCGCTCGAAGTCGATGCCGCGGTGCAGGAGCCGCGTCAGCCGATACTTGCGCTCGGCGCCGGCGCCGGCCGAGCGCAATACCCGGCTGGGATTGAAGGTTCGCGGCGGCAGCACGAGGCACGCCTTGTCGTCGGGCGTCTCGTCGAGCCGCAGCGCAGGCAGCGGCGGATCCTCGGAGCTCGCCGCCGAAAGCGGCAGCAGCGTCATCGCCACCGGCGTGCCGGACCAGAGCTTGAGCGTCAACCCGAGCTGCCCCTCCGCGCCGAGTTGTCCGTCCGCGCCGAGGGCTACGCGCGTCACGGATCCGATGCGGACCTGCCCCTCGGTGCGCACGATCGCGAGCTGGTCCAGCATCCAGCGGTGCACCGGGTCGGAGGTGCGCATGATCGCCGCCTCGCGCCGGTCGCAGGTTCCTTCCCAGCGCTCCCACGCCCATTCGATCTCCGCGCTTTCGCGGCCGCGATCGTAGTCGGGGACGGCGCCCATCGTCTGCAGCTGCTGCGCCTCGGCAAACGAGAGCCGGCCCGCAGCCTTGCGCTCGAAGCTGTGGCCGCCGACGCGAAAGTAGGCAGCCGGCAGGCCGCCGGCGCATAGCTCCACCTCTTTCCCCGGCGCGCCCGAGCGGCGCCGCGGCACCTGATACCAGCGCGCGTCGAGGTGTCCGAGGAGCGTCGTGCATTGTTCGATGCTGCAATCGTGCCCAAGCTGCAATTCCGCCGGATTGGCACCGGACTGCAGGCGCTTCAGTCGTCCGCGGACGCTGGTTCCGAGTTTGGCCGGGTAGCCGAAGCGCGTCGACGGCGCGGGGTTCGCCGGCGCGCTGCCGAGGAGCGAGGCCCCGGTCCCGCTGTCGAGATCGATGACGATGACGGGGCCTTCGGTTTCGCGCTGCTGGGCGTAGGGGAATACCTTGCGCGCCCACATTCCGAGCCAGCGATCCGTGAGCTCGATCTGGCGCACCGACATTGCGCAGGGGTCGGCGAGCCCCAGGAGCAGCGCGTGGCTGTAGGTCGAATAGCAGGAGATGCCGACCGCGTTGGGGAGGAGATTGTCAGAGACGGCGGCGACGGCGCACTCGAGCATTTCGGCGAGCCGGTAGTACGCATGGAGCTCGTGCCAGACGGAACCCGGCACGGCGCGCCGCGCGAGGCCGTGCGCCAGCACGAGCTGCTTGCCGACGTACATCCCGCGCTGGAGGATCTTGGGCTTCACGCCCGCGAGTTCGGGATCGCCCTCGAGCATCGGCTTCAAGCAGGTCGAATACTGTTCCCAGAGGCCCTGCCACAGAGTGATCGCCTGCTCCGCCGCCTCCAGTTCCCGATCCACCGCCGGCTGACCCTTGCCGGCGTATCGCCGCGCGAGCTCCGTGTGCAGATGGGCGATCAGATCGCGCAGCACCTCGGCGATCGTCGCGCGCTCCCGCGGCGGGAACTGGGCCACGGCCAGCGATTTCAACTGCTCCTGTACCGTCTCGCAGACGAGCGCGACGCTCGCGACCGGCAGCGCATTCGCCCATCGCTTCGCCGACTCCACGTCGGAGAAGGCCAGTGCGCGCAGTTCACCTTCCTGCCGCTGCGCCGATTCGGCGCTGGGCGGCCCGGGCTCTCGCGGTTCGGTCATCGCGTCGGCGTCCGCGTCAATCGGCCAGCGGCGCGCCGAGCATCGCGGCGAGATCGCCGGCGAGCGAGCCGACGAAATCGTCCGGCAAGAGGTGCGGCGCGGCGTCGCGCTGCGGCAAACCCCAGACCGGCCGCGGAAAATGGGTGTCGTCGGCAAAGCGCGGCACCACGTGCCAATGCAGGTGGGGAACGGCGTTGCCGAGCGAAGCGAGGTTCATCTTGGCGGGCGTGAGCCGCGCTCGCAGCGCCGATTCGACGGCGTAGACGATGTGCATCAGGTGGGAGCGATTGGCGGCGGAGAGGTCCGTCATCTCCCTTGCGTGCACGTTCCAGATGACGCGGCAGAAGCCCGGGAACGGCTCGTCGGTCAATACGACGCGGCAGCGGGCGTCGCGCCACAGCCGTCGGCCGCCCTCCTCGTCGCAGTACAGGCATCCCGTCGTCATCGGTCCCTTGGCTCGGCCTCCACCGGTCGCGGCCCCGTCGCTACGTTATAGCACAAACGCCGGGGGCCACGCGCGGTCAGACCAGAACGCGCTCGATCCCGCCGCGGTTGGCGTTGGCGACGTAGTCGGCCATCCAGCGGGGGCCGAGGAGGTGTCGCGCCATCTCGACCACGATGTAGTCGGCCGAGGTGGCCGAGTCGTCATTGAAGCGGGAGAGCCCCTGCAGGCACGAGGGGCAGGAGGTGAGAACCTTGACTGCGCCCTCGAAGCCGCCGGTGCGCTGCGCGGCGGCGCCCTTGCGCATCTCCTCTTCCTTCCTGAAGCGCACTTGCGTCGAAATGTCGGGTCGCGTCGTCGCCAGCATCCCCGATTCGCCGCAGCAGCGCTCGTTCAAGGCGACCGGCGCGCCCATCAATTCGTTGACGACAGCGAGCGGAGCATAGGTCTTCATAGGCGTGTGGCAGGGGTCGTGATACATGTACCGCACGCCCGCCACCCCGTCGAGCCGGACGCCCTTTTCGAGCAGATACTCGTGGATGTCGATGAGCCGGCTTCCCGGAAAGATCTCCCCGAACTCGTATTTCTCGAGCTGGTCGAGACAGGTTCCGCAGGACACGAGCACGGTCTTGATGTCGAGGTAGTTGAGCGTGTTGGCGACGCGGTGGAAGAGCACGCGGTTGGCCGTGACGATCCGCCGGCCGCGCTCCGCCTCGCCGGCCGCCGTCTGCGGATATCCGCAGCAGAGGTAACCGGGCGGCAGCACCGTCTGCGCGCCGACGTGCCAGAGCATCGCCTGCGTCGCGAGCCCGACCTGCGAGAACAGCCGCTCCGAACCGCATCCGGGAAAGTAGAACACCGCCTCCGAATCGTCGGCAGCCAGCGTCGGATTGCGGATGATCGGCACGATCGCGTCGTCCTCGATGTCGAGCAGCGCGCGCGACGTGCGCTTCGGCAGGCCGCCGGGCATCGGCTTGTTGATGAAATGGATGACCTGGGCGCGCAACGCGGGCGCGCCCGTCGACGCCGGCGGCCGCGTTGCCTGTCCCTGGGTGAGCCCGAAGCGCCGCGCGAAGCCGTGCGCGAGGCGCTGCACCGCGTAGCCCCAGCCGATCAATGTGCGCCGTGCGAGCTTGATGGTCGCGGGGTCGGTCGCGTTGAGGAAGAACATCGCCGCCGCGGTGGCCGGCCGGAACGGTTGCCGCCCTTCCTCGCGCAGCAGATTGCGCATCGCAATCGAGACGTCGCCGAAGTCGATGTCGACCGGGACACGGAGATGCGCACTTGTGGCAGACCGTGCAGTGGTCCGCGACGTCCGAGAACTCGTCGAAGTGGGCGAGCGACACTCCGCGCCGCGTCTGCTCCTCGTACAGGAATGCTTCGGTGAGCAGCGACGTGGCGAGGATCTTGTTGCGCGGCGAATAGAGCAGGTTCGCGCGCGGCACGTGGGTCGCGCACACGGGCTTGCACTTGCCGCAGCGCAGGCAGTCCTTGATCGAATCGGCGATGCGGCCGATCCCCGACGCCTCGAGAATCAGGCTCTCGTGGCCGATCAGGGAGAAGCTCGGCGTATACGCGGCGGCGAGATCCGCGCCCGCCAGGAGCTTGCCCGCATTGAACCGCCCTTCCGGGTCGACCTTCGCCTTGTAACCGGCGAACGGTGCCAGCTCCTCCGCCGTCAGGTATTCGAGCTTGGTGATGCCGATCCCGTGCTCGCCCGAGATGACCCCGCCCAGGCGCCGCGCGAGCGCCATGATCCGTGCCACGGCCGCGTTCGCTGCCTGGAGCATCGCGTAGTCGTCGGAATTGACCGGGAGGTTCGTGTGCACGTTGCCGTCGCCGGCGTGCATGTGCAACGCGACGAACACGCGGCTGCGCAGCACCGAGCGATGGATTTCGCTGCACCGCGCGACGATGGGCGCGTACGCGTGGCCGCCGAAGATCTGCTCGAGCGGCGCCCTGAGCTCGAGCTTCCACGACGCCACCGCCGAGTGGTCCTGCAGCGACGGGAACGTCGCCTCGAGGCGATCGGACAAGTCCTGCCAGCGCGCCTGCACGGCGGCGATCTGCGCCTGCGCTTCCTCGACCTTCCCTTTGATCGCCTCGGCCGCGGGCCGCGTCTCGTCGTCCGGCCCCCACGCGCGAGAGAGCTCCGGTCCCGCGAAGAACGCCGCGAGCGCCGCGCACAGCGCGAGCTTGTTCGCGAGCGACAGCTCGATGTTGATGCGCTCGATGCCATCGGTGTAGTCGCCGAGGCGTTCGAGCGGAATGACGACGTCCTCGTTGATCTTGAACGCGTTGGTGTGCCGGGCTATGGCCGCCGTGCGCGCGCGGTCCTGCCAGAACTTCTTCCGGGCCTCGCCCGACACGGCGACGAAGCCTTCCGCACCCCGCGCATTCGCGATGCGAATGACTTCCGAGGCGGCTTTCGCCACCGCCACCTCGTCGTCGCCGGCGATGTCGCAGAGGAGCACCATCTTCGGCCGGCCGTGGCGGCGCGCCTTGGTGGCGTAACCCACGGCCTTGACGTAGCGCTCGTCCAGGTGCTCGAGCCCGGCCAGGATCGCGCCCGCCGGCCGCGCGTCGAGGTAGCGCTTGATCTCGACGATCGCCGGCGTCGAATCGCGCACCTGCCCGAAGAACTCGAGGCACACGGTGCGCACGCTAGGGGGCATCCGGTGCAGCACGAACCGCGCCGACGTGATGAGCCCGTCGCAGCCCTCCTTCTGCACGCCCGGCAGGCCCGAGAGAAACTTGTCGGTGACGTCCTTGCCGAGGCCGGCCTTACGAAAGGCCGCGCCCGGGATTGCCAGCGTCTCCTTGCGCCGCGGCGAGACCCCGTCGGCGCCGAACCAGGCGAGTTCGAACGTCGCGACGGCGGCGTCGTGGATCTTGCCCAGATTGTGGTCGGTTCGCGTCACCACGAGCCATTCGGCGTCAGGCGTGACCATCCGCCAGGAGAGGAGATTGTCGAGTGCGGTACCCCACAGCACCGCCTTCTTGCCGCCCGCGTTCATCGCGACGTTGCCGCCGATGCACGAAGCGTCGGCCGACGTGGGATCGACCGCGAAGACGAGGCCTTCGGCTTCCGCCGCCTCCATCGCGCGCTTCGTGACGACCCCCGCGCCGCAGTCGATCGTGGCCACGCTCGCCCCGTCGCGTCCGACCGCGATGCGTTCCACGCCCGACAGTTGCAGGAGCTTCTCGGTGTTGATCACCGCCGAGCGCGCGGTGAGCGGCACGGCGCCGCCGGTGTACCCCGTGCCGCCGCCGCGCGGAATGACGGTGAGCCCGAGCTCGATGCAGCCCGCGACGAGCGCGCGCGCCTCGTCCTCGGTGTCGGGACAAAGGACGACGAACGGATACTCGACGCGCCAGTCGGTGGCATCCGTCACGTGCGACACGCGCGCGAAGGCGTCGAAGGCGATGTTGTCCTTGTGCGTCGCGCGGCGCAGCACGCGCCGCGTCCTCGCGCGAAGCGCGACGGTCTCCTGGAACGACTGTTCGAACCGCGCCACGGCCGCGTGCGCCGCAGCGATGAGTTGCGCGACGCTGCGGTCGCGCTCGGATTCGGTGTCACCGCGCAGCCGCGCATGGTCTTGCCGGCGCTTCTCGATCTCGTGCAGGCGGTGCCGGAGGGCCGCGACCAGGAGCCCCCGGCGCTTCGGGTTGGCGATGAGGTCGTCCTGCAGATACGGATTGCGCTCGACCACCCAGAGATCGCCCAGGACCTCGAAGAGCATGCGCGCGGAGCGGCCGGTGCGCCGCTCGCCGCGCAGGTCCTGCAGCAGGCTCCACATCGGCGCCCCGATGAGGCGGATCACGATCTCGCGATCGGAGAACGACGTGTAGTTGTAGGGGATCTCGCGCAGCCTCGGCGCGTCGGGCGCGGGATCCTCCGGCATCAGGCGGCCCAGTCGAGAACGACCTTGCCGCTCGCGCCGGAGAGCATCGTGGCGAAGGCGGACTCGAACTCCTCGACCGCGTAGTGATGCGTGATGATCGGCGACAGGTCGAGCCCGCTCTGCAGCATCGCCACCATCTTGTACCAGGTCTCGAACATCTCGCGGCCGTAGATGCCCTTGATCTCCAGTCCCTTGAAGATGACCTGGTTCCAGTCGATCGCCATGTCGGGCGGAGGGATGCCGAGCAGGGCGATCTTGCCCCCGTGATTCATGTGGGCGAGCATGTCGTGAAAGGCGTCCGGCACGCCGGACATCTCCATGCCGACGTCGAATCCCTCGGTCATGCCGAGGTCTGCCATCACGTCGCGCAGCTTGTCACGGCCGATGTTGACGGCGCGCGTCGCGCCCATGCGGCGCGCGAGGCCCAGCCGATAGTCGTTGACGTCGGTGACGACGACGTGGCGCGCGCCGACGTGCCGGGCGATCGCGCAAGCCATGATGCCAATCGGGCCCGCACCCGTGATCAGCACGTCTTCGCCGACCAGCGGAAACGAGAGCGCGGTGTGCGTCGCGTTGCCGAAGGGATCGAAGATCGACGCGAGGTCGTCCGAAATGTCGTCGGGAATCCGGAACGCGTTGAACGCCGGGATGACGAGGAACTCGGCGAACGCGCCCTCGCGGTTGACGCCAACCCCCACGGTGTTGCGGCACAGGTGCCGCCGCCCGGCGCGGCAGTTGCGACAGAAGCCGCAGGTGATATGGCCCTCGCCTGACACCCGGTCGCCCAGCTTGAAGCCGCGCACCTCCTGTCCCATCTCGACGACTTCGCCCACGTACTCGTGGCCGACGTGCATCGGCACGGGAATCGTTTTCTGCGCCCAGTCGTCCCACTTCCAGATGTGGATGTCGGTGCCGCAGATCGCGGTCTTGCGGATCCGGATCATCACGTCGTTGTGCCCGACCTCGGGCTTCTTCACCCGGGTGAGCGTGAGCCCCGGGGCGCGCTCGAGCTTGGCCAGTGCTTTCATCGTGTCGTCCGTCTCCGTCTCACTGCGTCACGCGAGCGCGCCCTGCGCGCGGCCGACTTTCGCGAACGCTCGCACGGCCGTGTCGATCTGGTCTTCGGTGTGCGCCGCGCTCATCTGCGTGCGGATGCGCGCCCTCCCCTTCGGGACCACCGGATACGAAAACCCGATCACGTAGATGCCTTCCGCGAGCAGCGCGTCGGCCATGCGCGTGGCGAGCCCCGCGTCGCCCAGCATGACCGGGATGATCGGGTGCTGCCCCGGTACGAGGTCGAAGCCCTCCGCCGTCATCGCGCGGCGGAAGCGCTCGCCGTTCGCCTGCACGCGACGGCGCAGCGCCGTTCCCTTGGGCCCCGCGAGAAGCTTCAGCACCTCGACGGACGCGGCGGCGATGCAGGGCGCGAGCGAGTTCGAGAAGAGGTATGGGCGCGACCGCTGGCGCAGGAGGTCGACGATTTCCTTGCGCCCCGCGGTATAGCCACCCGATGCGCCGCCCAGCGCCTTGCCGAGCGTTCCGGTGAGAATGTCGACGCGGCCTTGCACGCCGCAGAACTCCGGGGTGCCGCGGCCGCGCTCGCCGACGAAACCTACGGCGTGCGAGTCGTCGACCATCACGAGCGCGTCGTGCGCGTCCGCGAGATCGCAGATCGATTTCAGGTCCGCCACGATGCCGTCCATCGAGAACACGCCGTCGGTCGCGATCAGCTTGAAGCGCGCGCCGGAGGCGTCCGCTTCCTTCAGCCTCGCCTCCAGATCCGCCATGTCGTTGTTGCGATACCGGTAACGGCGCGCCTTGCAGAGACGGATGCCGTCGACGATGCTCGCGTGGTTGAGCTCGTCGCTGATGACGGCGTCCTCGGCCGACAGGAGCGTTTCGAACAACCCGCCGTTCGCATCGAAGCAGCTCGAATAGAGGATCGCGTCGCCGGTGTCGAGGAATGCCGCCAGCGCGGCCTCGAGCTCCCGATGCACGTTCTGCGTGCCGCAGATGAAGCGCACCGACGCCATGCCGTAGCCGAACCGGTCGAGGCCGTCGCGCGCCGCGGCGACGAGTGCGGGATCGTCGGCCAAGCCAAGATAGTTGTTGGCGCAGAAGTTGACGACCGCGTCGCCCCCGGCGAGCACGAGCGCCGGCATCTGCGGCGAGCGGATGACGCGTTCCGTCTTGTAGAAGCCGTCTGCCCGAATCCCTTCGAGCGTGCCGAGCAGATGGGCGAGATAGCGTTCGGGCGTCACGTGGAACCGCTCCGTCGATGGCAGCTCCCCGCCCCCGAGGGACGGGGATGGGAAGGCGCATCTTAACGGGTAAGACGGTTCGCCTGCTCGAGCGCGGCGTTGACACCCCTCCAGGCCGCGACCTGCGCCTTCAGCGCATAGTCGTACAGGGCGACCCGGTCGTGCACGAGTTCCTCGGCGATCGAGCCGGCGGAAGCCGGCGGGAGCTCCAGATGCGCATCGGCGTCGCCCGCTTCCGTGACGATGTGCATGCCGGCCCGCTGGGCGATGCGCACGATCGCCGCATTTTCCCGGAGGCAATGCATGAAAAGCGTCGACGCGAAGCGATTGCGCGCATGCTCCACGCCGCGTTCGAAGAGCGAACTGCCTGCGCCACGGCCGCGATGCGCGGGCAGTACCGAAAGGCCGAGCTCGGCATGTTCGGCGCCGAGCGCCAGGTGGGCGATCCCGACGAGCGCAAGGCTGTCGTCGTGGACGGCGAACACGGCGTCACGTTCGAAGGCGATACCGTCGACGTACCCGGCGATGGCATCGGCGGAGAGGGACGAGCCGAACCGCAGGCGCCGGTCGTCCGGCGTCAGCGCCAGGAAATGCGCGAGCAGCGTCGCGCGCGCACGTTCGTCTATTCGCTGGACAGGCATGGTCGACATGGATACTCCGGAGAAGGGTCGGCGGACCTGCGACAGGCGGTGCGCGTCGTGCGGATCGGGTCGCGGCGGCGATCCAATTCGCGCCGCGGCTGTTCCGGCAGGCTTATTGTGCGACGCACCATAATCGGGCGTACCGCGGCCTCCGATGTCAACCGACAGCACGGGATCCTGCGAGTTGGGCCCACCCTGGATTCGAGACCCGTAGTCCGTCGAGAGTGCGTTCCATGCCGGATGCGAGCGAGTAACCCATTAATTAATAATAATATAAGTTCAAAACCGCGGTCGCCCCGCCATCCGGTTGCGCGTGCAGAGTAGCTCGAGAAAGGGTATGATCCGATGGAACCGGCATCGAGCGGCCCCATGTTGCATTGCAGTAAATCGTTTGGCGAGGAAGCTCGCATGCCACGACGGGAAGTCCTTTGGACCTTAATCATTTGCGCACTTTCGTGACGGTTGCCCAGTTCGGGCATCTCACGCGGGCGTCCGAAGCCCTCCACTTGAGCCAGCCCGCGGTTTCCGGGCACATCAAGGCTCTGGAGGAGGGATTCGGAGTGACCCTGTTCGAACGCTCGTCGTCCGGAATGGCATTGACGCCTTCCGGCCGCCGGCTGCTCGCGGAGTCGGCGCAGATCATCGACGCCGTCGAACATCTCAAGCATTCCGCCCAGGAGCTGCGCGGCGAACCCACCGGAAAGCTCAGGCTCGGAACGGTCCTGGTGCCTTCCGTGCTGCGTGTCGGCGATCTGATGGTCGTGGCCCGGGACCTCTATCCGCAGATCGAGCTCGAACTCGTTCAGGTCATGTCGAGCGATGCGCTGGCGCGCGTACGCAGCGGCGCGCTCGACGCAAGCTTCTATTTCGGCGCCGAGCCCGAAGCCGACCTCGCCAGCATCAAACTCCGCGAGATCGTCTACCAGGTGTCGCTGCCGCTCGCCTGGGCCGCGGAGCTCGAGCACGCCCCATGGGAGGACGTCGCGCGGCGGCCGTGGATCGTCGCGCCCGAACCCAGCACGCATCGACGGCTCGTGATGGAGCTCTTCCACGCGCCGGCACCGTCGCCCGAAAGAATCGTCGAGGCTGACAACGAATCCGTCATCAACAACCTCGTCGAATCGGGGGTGGGCATCAGCCTCATCCGCGACGAGATCGCGGCGCAATCGGTCGAGGCCGGCCGCAGCGCGATCTGGCAGGGTTCGCACGTCACCACCAAGCTCTGGCTGGTGCACCTGGCGGACCGCACCGCCGATCCGCTGCTTGCGGCTCTGGTCGACGCGCTGCGGCAAGTCTGGCGCGTCGAGACTGACTGACCGACGCGGACGCGAACGGCGCGCTGCGGGAAGGCTACGCACGCGCGACGGTGCGGACGGCGCGCGATTCGGGCGTCACGGCGGTCGGTGCGTTGAGCCCATCGGCGCGATCGAGCACGACATGCGCGCGTCGCCAGCTCAAGACTGCCAACGCCGCTCCGCCGACGGCCAGGGCGAGCGCCGAGAGCGGACTCGCTTCGGTGCCGAAGAGTTGAATCACGCCCACGACCGCCGCGCTCGCGCCGACGAAGCCGACGCGAAGCCAGAGGCCGCAAGCGAACAGCGCCCGCCCGGCCTTTCCATGGAGCTCGGGTAGTTGATACCTGCCTACGTTTCGGTTTTCCATTGGGTCACCTGTCAAGTTGCCGTCAAGGGCCTGCCACCTGCCGCGCTCGCGGCGCGCCGCGGGCGGGCACGCGGGGTCAGAAATATCGATGGATAGTTTGGCGTTCGAGATCCCGGATTCGCGCCTCGAGATCGTGGACGTCCGCGGACTGCGCCAGATAGGCCTCGAGGTCGCGCTGTCGTTGGGACCAGAACCAGTACTCCAGGCGCTCCATCAGCCCGCGTTTCGGGGCGGGCTCCCTGTCTGCGGTCGGCGTCGGCGCCTTGGCCCGCGCGGCAGGCACGTGCCGGTCCCGTCGAGCGCGGAAATCCGGCTGGAACGGCGGAGGCGTCAGCGCCTTCGCCATCAGGGCAAAGATGCCAAGGCCACCGGGGTCGTGGAGGGGTAGCGGATCGGTTGGCATGTTGGACTCCTGTTCAATGTAACGCGCTTGGGCAATCGCCCCGCACACGATGTTGCGGCGCACAAACGCAAGATAGAGATTGCCCAAACGCGAATCAAATCAATGTTTTGGATCAACAACATCGGCGAAGCCGATGGTGACGTTAACCCTTTGACGCGGCGTAGCAATTTGACCTTCGGGCGAACAGGTCAATGGATTTGTCGTAGACAAAACGACGCCCTGTCCGGTTTCCGTGCGAGCGTCCGCGTCCCGATCGGGACCGAACCACTGGCCGTCAGGGCCGAACCGGAGCAGCGAAGGGCTCGGGCTCGGGTTGGGCCGGAACGAGAGGCGCCAGCGGCTTATTGTCGGGGCTGGCTCGGGTTCGTCGCCGTCACGGGACCCGTCGCCCGACGAGGTTCCGCAAAGGGATTACAGTCCGGCCGGCGAAAACCCTTCAAAGCGGCGAATGGGTCGAGCGCTCGTCGTCACACCCCGCCTCCACGTACCCCTTGGCCCGCAGTTGCCGCGCGAGCTCCCGGTCGGCCGAATCGACGTGGCGCAAAAGCCACTCGTGCAGCAGGCCAACGGTAATGAGCATGCTCGACCCGCGCGTAGCCTTCGCGAGACTGAGGGCATCCTGCAGCAACCGGCGATGGGCCTGCTTGTGCGTAGCGCGCTCCGCGATGAGGTAGCGATCCATCAGCGCCTCTTCCGCGGCGAAGTGCGCCCGCGCGAGCGCCACGAGTTCGGTCAGCGACGCACGCATCCGCGGCGCATCCTGGCCGGCGGCGAATTCCGCGCCGACCTTGGCTACCTTGGCGGCGAGCGTCCGGTGTTGCTCGTCGATAGTGCCGATCCCGACCTTGTGCGCGCCGCTCCAGATGACGTGCTGGACGCCCGGTCGCTTGCCCTCGAGCCTCCCGGGACTCGCGAAGCTCGAGCGATTCCGGCCGGCCGTCTTGCTTGCGTACATGGCGGCGTCGGCGGCGTGGAAGAGGGTTTCGATGGTTTGCCCGTCCCGTGGATAGAGCGCAATGCCGACGCTGATGCCGATCGAGCAAGCGTTGCCGTCGACCGAGATGGGTTCCTCCAGCGCGGCGATCACTCGGCTCGCCACCAGCGCCGCGTCGTAGGGGTCGGCAATGCCGGGAAGGATGAGGGCAAACTCGTCGCCGCCGATGCGGGCCGCCGTGTCGACTTCGCGGCAGCAGGATCGCAGCATGTCCGCGGTGGCCTGGAGGACACGGTCGCCCCCCTCGTGACCGTAGGTGTCGTTGACGGCCTTGAAGCCGTCGAGGTCGCAGGCCAGCAGCGCGAAGCGCTCTCCGGTCCGGCGCGAGGCCAGCAGCGACTGGTGCAGCCGGTCGAAGAAGAGCGTGCGGTTGGCAAGCCCGGTGAGGCCGTCGCTGAACGCGAGGTAGTTGAGCCGCGCATCGTCACGCACGCGCGCCGTGATGTCGTTGACGACCGCGACGACGTACATATCGCCGCGATCCGCGACGGCCGTCCCGATCAGCTCCAGGTCCACGATCGAGCCGTCCGTGCGTACCGCGCTGAAGATGATCGATACGCCGCTGCCCGGCTTCATCGCCGGCGTGCGGCGAAGGCTTCGCGCGACCCGTGGCCAATCTGCCTCGGTGACGACATCACGCAACGGCACGCCGCCTGGAAGTTCGTCCTCCCGGCGCCCAAGCAGCGCGGCGCAACGGCCGTTAAGGAACAGCAACGCGTCGCGGATCACGCAAATCGGCACGAGATCGCGCCGCACCAATGCGTCGGCCGAAATGTGCTGCAGCAAGGACCGGGACGGGCGCATGGGCGTACTGCGTGATCGCGGGAACTATGACAGTGACATAATTGATCCGCGGCCGGCGCCCGTCAAGGGAGGGCAGACGCGCGGGTGGGTCCGTCGCGCAAACGGCGGTAGCAAGCGCTCACATCCGGTCGAATCGCCGATACGCAACCGCCTCTGCGACATGCGGCACCGCGATTGCCGCGCTTCCCGCGAGGTCCGCGATCGTCCTCGCCACCTTGAGGATCCGGTGATACGCGCGTGCCGAGAGTGAGAGCCGCGCCATCGCTTGCGCGAGGAGTGCGGCGCCGGCGACGCCGGGCCGGCAGTGGATTTCGATTTCGCGCGGTTCGAGCCGCGCATTCGGTTTGCCTTGGCGCGCGTGCTGCCGCTCGCGTGCGCGGCTCACCTCCGCCCGCGCGTGGGCGCTCGTCGGCGTGCCCGACGCATGGCCACCGGACGCGTCCCCGATCGCCAGCGTCTCGGCGGCGAGCGCCGGCACCTCGATGCCGAGGTCGATGCGATCGATGAGGGGACCCGAAATCCGGCTTCGGTAGCGGGCGATCCGATCCGGCGTGCAATGACAGCGCCCGCTCGCGTGGCCCAGCCAGCCGCACGGGCAGGGATTCATCGCGCCGATGAACTGGAAGTCGGCCGGAAAGATGCTTTGCCGCGCCGCACGCGAGATGTGAATCACGCCGGACTCGAGCGGCTCGCGCAACACCTCGAGGACGCGGCGATCCCATTCCGGGAGTTCGTCGAGAAACAACACGCCGTGGTGTGCGAGCGAGATTTCACCGGGTCGGGGATCGCTGCCGCCGCCAACCAGCGCGACGGCACTCGCCGTGTGATGCGGGGCGCGGTACGGGCGCGCACCCCAGGCCGCCGACGAGAACCGGCCCGCCAGCGACGCGATCGCCGCTGTCGCGAGCGCCTCATCCTCTGATAACGGAGGGAGGAGACCAGGCAGGCGCTGGGCGAGCATCGACTTGCCCGTGCCCGGTGGGCCGATCATCAACAGGCTGTGGGCACCGGCCGCGGCGATGGTGAGCGCTCGCTTCGCTGGATCCTGGCCGCGCACGTCGGCAAGATCGGGCGCCCCCGCAGGAGCGACACGCGGATGGGGATCGATGGCCAGCGGCGCGATCGATTCGCGACCGGTGAGATGCGCGCACACCGCGAGGAGCGACGGCGCCGGGTAGATCGTGGCATCGCGCACCCGCACCGCTTCGGCCGCGCTTTCGGCCGGCAGCACGAAAGCGCGGCCGTCGCGCCGCGCGGACAGCGCCATCGGCAGCGCGCCGCGGACGGGTCGCAGGGCTCCGCCGAGCGCAAGTTCGCCCGCAAATTCCACATGCGGCAGCGAGGTGTCCGGGACCTGGCCCGTGGCGGCCAGAATGCCCACGGCGATCGGCAGATCGTAGCGGCCGGACTCCTTGGGCAGGTCCGCGGGCGCGAGGTTGACCGTGATCTTGCGCGCCGGAAACTCGAACTGTGCGTTCTGCAGCGCGGCGCGGACGCGATCGCGCGACTCCTTGACCTCCGTGTCCGGGAGCCCCACGAGGTTGAAGGCGGGCAGTCCACCTGCGAGGTGCACTTCGACCGTGACGAGCGGCGCGTCGAGGCCAGCAAGCCCGCGCGACAGAACGACCGAAAGCGACATGGGACCGAGCCGTAAAGTGTTTGCTCGCGGGATTCCCGGCTGAGCGAGAGACCGCGCGGAGAGCGTAACGCGAAGGCGTGGGCCACCGCACCTGGCCGTTTGGCCGAAGGGTGGAGGTCCAACCAACGGCCGCTACAGCGTCCCGATGCAGGGAAAGCGCAACGACCGTGGCGGACGTGCTCGGGCGACACCGGCAGAGACCGCCGCTCTAGGCGGCCGGCGGCGGGAAGCGGGTCTCGAATTCCGCGACCCGCTTCTCCAGCGCCTCGAGCTTCTCGCGCGTTCTCTGCAACACCTGCGCCTGCAGGTCGAAGTCCGCGCGCGGAACCAGATCGAGGCGCGCGAGCCCTGACGCGAGCATCGCCTTCACGTTCTTCTCGATGTCCTTCGCTGGCGAATTCTCGATCGCCTTGCCGATGCGCGCCGCGATCTCGTCGAAGCTCTGAGTGTTCAGCATGGCCAACTCCCGGTACCTGCGGGTTTCCTCGGAAAACACGACGAGTCTAGCAAAGCGCCGCTGGGGTCTGCGCTTCACCTCCCGGCCCCAGGCCGAACCCCGCTCGCGGCGTCCAGCGTGCGGGCCGCTCCCCCATGGTGCGGCGCAATGCGCCCACGCACCAGAAAGGTGCGACAAATCCTCCCCCACTCTCAGCGGCGGCGGATCGAATACTCTAACTAGTTGTATATATTGATGAATAACCATTGGCACATGAAATGCTCAGCATACTCGGCAATCGTACGACCAGACCGTCACTTCATTTGCACGAGAGGACCTTCATGCGCACGTCACCTGCCCCACGTACTTTGCTCAGCGCCCTCGCCTTCACTGCGCTCATCCCTGCGGCCGCGTTGGCGCAGACGCCCCCGCCTGCGCCGGATTACACCCTCACCGCGAACGCCGGCCTGTTCAGTGAATACATCTTCCGGGGGATCTCGCAGACGGCCGGCAAGCCCGCCGTGCAGGGCGGCTTCGACTGGGCGCATTCGGGCGGCTTCTATCTCGGCACCTGGGGATCGAACATCAGCTGGCTCGAGGATTTCCAGGTCTATACGCGTTCCAGCCTCGAGTGGGACTTTTACGGCGGATACAAAGGCAGCATCAACGATGACTGGAATTTCGACCTCGGCACGATCTACTACTACTACCCGGGCAACCGCAAACCCGGCTACCCGAGCGCCAACAGCTGGGAGCTCTACGGCGCGATCAACTGGAAATGGCTCGGCGCCAAGGCTTCGTACAACCTCGACAACTACTTCGGCGCAAAGCCCGTCGGGAAGAAGACGGACGGCACGTGGTATTTCGACTTCTACGCCAACTATCCGATCGGGGAGTCGGGAGTGACGCTGCTCGGGCACTTCGGGATTCTCAACGTTCATCACGACGGAAGCGGAAGCGCCAAGGCCTCGTACAACGACTGGAAAGCGGGCGCTTCGTACACGGTGCCGGACGGTGCATTCAAGGGAATCGAGGTCGGCGCGTACTACAGCGGCAACAATGCCAAGGAGGCCTTCTACACGGACCTCACCGGCTATGACACCGCCAAGGATGTCGGCGTCGTCTACGTGAAGAAGACGTTCTGACGCGCGGACCACCGTTTACCGCCAACCGCTTCCGCGAGGAGACCATGAAACTCGTCACCGCAGTCATCAAACCGTTCAAGCTCGACGAGGTCCGCGAGGCCTTGTCGAGCATCGGCGTGCAGGGCGTCACCGTCACCGAGGTCAAGGGCTTCGGCCGGCAGAAGGGCCACACCGAGCTCTATCGCGGCGCGGAATATGTCGTCGATTTTCTGCCGAAGGTGAAGATCGAAGCCGCGATCAAGAGCGACCTCCTCGATCGCGTGATCGAAGCGATCGAGAAGGCCGCCAAAACCGGCAAGATCGGCGACGGCAAGATCTTCGTCTCCGATCTCGAACAGGTCGTGCGCATCCGTACCGGGGAAACCGGCGCGGACGCGCTTTGAGGGGAACCCAAAATGAAACGAATGCTCGCACTCCTAGCGCTAGGCGCAATGCTCGTCGGTGCGCCAGCGGTCGCCTCGGCGTTCGCCGAAGCCGGCGCCCCGCTCGTCCTCGCCCAGGCGCCGGCAACACCTCCCGCCGCCGCACCGGCGGCGCCGGCGGCTCCCGCGGCAGCCGTCGCGCCACCGGCCGCAGCCGCACCGGCGGCCGCGGCCGCCCCAGCCGGCGCAGCGCCTGAGCCGGCCGCGGCCGCTCCAACGCCCAACAAGGGCGACAACGCGTGGATGATCGTCGCCACGCTGCTCGTGATCATGATGTCGATCCCCGGGCTCGCGCTGTTCTACGGCGGACTCGTTCGCTCGAAGAACATGCTGTCGGTGCTGATGCAGGTGTTCGTCGTCTTCTCGCTCGTCGTCGTGCTGTGGACGATCTACGGGTACAGCCTTGCGTTCACCGAGGACGGCCCTTTTCTCGGCGGCTTGAGCCGGCTTTTCCTGTCCGGGATCTTCACCATCAAGGACGGCGCCCCTTCGTTCGCAATGGCGGCGACATTCAGCAAGGGCGTCGTGCTGCCCGAGTATCTCTTCATCGTCTTCCAGGCCACGTTCGCCGCGATCACCGTGGCGCTGATCGTCGGCGCGTTCGCCGAGCGGATGAAATTCGCCGCGGTGCTGGTGTTCGCCGTGCTGTGGTTCACGTTCGCCTACCTGCCGATCGCGCACATGGTGTGGTTCTGGCCCGGCCCGGACGGCATCAAGGACGCGGCCACGCTCGCCTCCGAATCGGCGAAGGGCGGCTGGCTGTGGCAGAAGGGCGCGCTCGATTTCGCCGGTGGCACCGTCGTTCACATCAACGCGGGGGTGGCGGGTCTCGTCGGCGCCTACGTCGTGGGCAAGCGCGTGGGTTACGGCAAGGATTCCATGGCCCCGCACAATCTGACGTTCACGATGATCGGCGCGTCGCTCCTGTGGGTGGGCTGGTTCGGCTTCAATGCCGGCTCGGCGCTCGAGATCGGCGACACCGCCGCCCTCGCGTTCATCAATACGCTCGTCGCCACCGCGGCCGCCGTGCTCTCCTGGATGGGTGCCGAGTGGCTGTGGAAGGGCAAGCCGTCGATGCTTGGCGCCGCGTCCGGCGCCGTCGCGGGCCTCGTTGCGATCACTCCGGCGTGCGGCTTCGTCGGCGTCGCCGGCGCCCTCGTCATCGGCTTGCTCGCCGGGATCGTCTGCCTGTGGGGTGTGAACGGGTTGAAGAAGAAGCTGGGTGCCGACGACGCGCTCGACGTGTTCGGCGTCCATGCGGTCGGCGGTATCCTGGGGGCCATGCTGACGGGCGTGTTCGCGTCGCCGAAGCTCGGCGGCCAGGGCGTCTACGACTACGTCGCGAACAAGGTCGGCTCCGAATACTCGATCTACGACCAGCTCTTCATCCAGGCGACCGGCGTCGGCACGACCATCGTGTGGTCCGGCGTGGTGGCGTACATTGCGTACAAGCTCGTCGACATGTTGATCGGCTTGCGTGTGACCGAGGAAGAAGAGCGCGAAGGCCTCGACATCAGCTCGCACGGCGAGTCCGCGTACCGGCTCTAGCCGGCACGAAAACGACATTCTCCCTGGTGGCAAATTGGGGCGCCCGAGCGGCGCCCCCTTTTTTTTCCGTCGGCGCCGTTTGCGGGTTCCGCTACAATCGACCTCCGTCCCTCTCCGGTGCGCCCATGGTTCCCCATCTCACCACCGCCCTCACCGGCCCGTTGCAGGAGCTCGAGCAACGTATCCTCGACCGGATGCCCGACATCGAGCGCTGGATGCGCACGCAATGGCAGGAACACGCGGTGCCGTTCTACGCGTCGGTCGACCTGCGCAACGCCGGATTCAAGCTGGCGCCGGTCGACACGAACCTCTTTCCGGGCGGCTTCAACAACCTGAATCCCGAGTTCCTGCCGCTGTGCGTGCAGGCAATCCAGGCGGCGGTCGAGAGGGTATGCCCCGATGCGCGAGGCGTGCTCCTCGTGCCCGAGAACCATACCCGCAACACGTTCTATCTGCAGAACGTCGAGACGCTGCAGAACATCCTGCGCCAGGCGGGGATGCGTGTGCGCGTGGGGTCGCTCAATCCGGATATGGCCGCGGCGACGGCGATCGAGCTGCCCTCCTGGGGCGCGCTCACGCTCGAGCCGATCGTGCGCACCGGAAGGCGCGTGGGCCTCTCGGACTTCGACCCCTGCATGGTGCTGCTCAACAACGACCTTTCGGCCGGCGCGCCGCCGATCCTCGAGGACATCGACCAGCCGATCGCGCCTCCGCTCGCGGCCGGCTGGCACAACCGCAAGAAGTCGCATCACTTCGGCGTCTTCCATCGAGTCGCGAAGGAGTTCGCGGCGATGCTCGGCATCGATCCCTGGCTCATCGATCCGTACTTCGGGGTCTGCGGCAAGATCAACTTCCAGGAGCGCGCCGGCGAGGAATGCCTCGCGTCGAACGTCTCCTTCCTGCTCGACAGGATCGGCGCCAAGTACGCCGAATACGGCATCGGCGAGAAGCCGTTCGTGATCGTCAAGGCCGATGCCGGCACCTACGGCATGGGCATCATGACCGTGCACGACGCCTCCGAGGTGACCGGCCTCAACCGCAAGCAGCGCAACAAGATGGCGGTCGTGAAGGAGGGGCTCGAAGTGTCCTCCGTGATCGTCCAGGAGGGCGTGCCGACGTTCGAGTCGATTCACGATGCGATCGCGGAGCCCGTCGTCTACATGATCGACCGGTTCGTCGTCGGCGGCTTCTACCGCGTGCACGCGGCGCGCGGCCGCGACGAAAACCTGAATGCCCCGGGCGCGCAGTTCGTGCCGCTCGCGTTCGAATCGCCGTGCATTCCCGACTTAAGCGGGCAGGCGGGTTGTGCGCCCAACCGCTTCTACGCGTATGGCGTCATCGCCCGGCTCGCCCAGCTTGCAGCCTCGATCGAGGTCGAGGAGCTGTCGGTCACGGAGGAAGCCGTACCCGCGTGATCGCGGCAGCGCGGGGGACTGCGCGATGATCACTCCCGAATACTGCCAGCTGATGGCGCGATACAACCGCTGGATGAACGAGCGGCTGTACGCGCTGGTCGCGGAGGTCCCCGATGCGGAGCGCAAACGCGATCGCGGCGCCTTCTTCGGTTCGATGCACGGCACGCTCAACCATCTGCTCTGGGGCGATCGAATCTGGCTCGGCCGCTTCATCGACGAACCGTGCACGGCCAGGGCGTTCGGCGCCGACATGTTCGACGATTTCGCGGAGCTCGCCCGCGAACGCGAAGCGACCGACCGCAAGATGCTGGATTGGGCGGGCAAGACGACGGCAGCGTGGCTCGCCGGCGCACTTTCCTACACGAGCAGCGTCGACGGCCGCAAGCGCGAGCTGCCTTGCGCCGTCGCGGCGATTCAGCTCTTCAACCACGGGACGCACCACCGTGGCCAGCTCACGACGCTGCTGCGGCAGGCGGGACACGACCCCGGCGCCACCGACGTCCAGGCCCTGCCCGGGGTTGTCCGGATGATCAACGCCTCCTAGGCCACGCGCCGGGTCATGCTTTCTTGCGCTTGGCCCGCGGGTGCGCACGGTCGTAGGCTGCGGCGAGATACTGGAAGTCGAGGTGCGTATACACCTGCGTGCTCGCGATGCTCGCGTGGCCAAGCATCTCCTGCACGGCGCGCAGATCGCCCGACGATTGCAGCACGTGCGACGCGAACGAATGCCGCAGCATGTGCGGATGGACATGGCGCGAGATGCCCTGCTTCATCGCCCACTCCGCGAGCCGGCGCTCGATCGAGCGCGGCGTGATCCGCTTGCCGCTCCTGCCCACGAACATCGCCTTCGGATCCGCGTGCGCGACCCCCGCGCGCACCGCAAGCCATGCGCGGATGGCCGCGAGGGCGGCGGCGCCGACGGGCACGATCCGCTCCTTCGCGCCCTTGCCCCAGACTCGGACCTCGCCGGTGGCGAGATCGACGCGATCGGTATCGAGACCGGCGAGTTCGGCCAGCCGCAATCCGGACGAATACGCAAGCTCAAACAGCGCCCGGTCGCGCACGGCAAGCGGCTCGTTGCCGGCGATCTCGACCAGGCGCACCGCCTCGTCGGGCGACAACGCCGCCGGCAGCCTTTTCGCGGCCCTGGGCGCCTTCAGCCCCGCGCAGGGATTCTCCTTCTGCGACGGATCGCGATCCTGCATTAGCCGGTACAACCCGCGCCACGACGAAAGCATCCGCGCGAGGCTGCGCCCCGACAGGCCGCGGCCGTGAAGAGTCGCGAGAAAGCGCCGCAGTTCCTGCGCGCGTAGGCGCGTGAAATCGGTGGCACCGGCCAGCAGCGCGAGCGCTTCGGCGTCGCGCAGATACGCGGCGCGCGTGTGCGCGGGGCGGGCGGCGAGGTGCGCGGCGAATGCCGCCAGATGCGCCGCATTGGCGGGCGCGACGGGGGGCGCCACGATCTGCGGCAACGTCGTTTTCCGCATCGCAACCGGACCGCGTTGACTACGGGGAGGTTACGCCGGCGGCAGGTAGCGCGACGTCGCCACGCTCGCGAGCTCCGCGAGGCGTGTCAGGTACACGGTACCCATTCCGGCGTGGAACCGTTCGGGATTCTCGTCGCCCAGACCGAGGAGTCCGAACGTGTAGGCGGTGCGTAGCGGCAGGAAAGCGAACGAGCTGCAGCTCTCGCCGGCGTCGAACCAGTCGCGCGATTCGAACGGCGCCACCGGACCGCAGTAGGGTGCGCCCAGCTGGTTGGCGTACTCGCGCAGTTCCTGGCTCGTCGCGGCGAGCTCGGGCAGATACGACTGCTCCGGCACCTTGCCCCACAGCCGGCAGGACACGTACGGCACTCCGAAGTCCTCCTTGAGGCTGTGGTAGAGCACGGCGAGCGTGGTCTCGAGGTCGGGCGCCGCGATGAGGGCGAGCGTCGAGCGGTGCAGCCGCTCGCTGATCTGGTCGTTCTCGCCACCGAAGCGGATCATTTCGCGCAGGCGGTTCTCGAGCTCCGTGTTCTTTTCCCGCAGCGTGACGATCTGGCGTTCGGCGATCGGGATCGCGTGACCGCCGTGCGGATGCGGCACGAAGATGTCGGCGACGACGTCGGCGTATTCCTCGAAGAACTGCGGGTTTTCCTTGAGATACAGCGCGACGGTGTTGGCATCCATCCGGAGTGTCCTGTTGTCCTGTTATGTCCGTAGCAAGTCGCGCGTCACGCTGCCGGGACTTCCCAATCGCCTTCGAATACCGTCGTCGCGGGGCCCGTCATCGTCACGCAGGCCCCCGGTGCCGGCCAGGCGACGGTGAGCCATCCGCCGCGCGTCTCGACGCGGACCGGCGAATCGAGCAGCCCCCGACGGATGCCGGCCACCACCGCCGCGCAGGCTCCGGTGCCGCAGGCCGGCGTCTCCCCCACTCCGCGCTCCCACACGCGCAGGCGAATGGTAGCGCGATCCACCACCTGCATGTAGCCGGCGTTCACCCGGTGAGGAAACCGCGGGTGGTGCTCGAGACGCGGACCCTGCGCGGCGACAGGCGCGCGATCGACGTCGGCGACGACCTGCACCGCGTGCGGATTGCCCATCGACACGGCGGTGATCGGAATCGTTTCGCCCCCCAGGTCGAGCGGCTGCACCACGACGTCGGTGCCGCCTTCGAACGGGATCTCCGCGGGCGCGAAGCGCGGCACCCCCATGTCCACCGTCACCTCGCCGCCCTCGACGATCTCCGGCACGATGATGCCACCGGCGGTCTCCACGCGGATGCGTTTCGCCTGCGTGTACCCGTGGTCGCGGACGAAGGCGACGAAGCAGCGCGCGCCGTTGCCGCACTGCTCGACCTCGCCCCCGTCGGCGTTGAAGATCCGGTAGCGGAAATCGACGTCGGGACTTCGCGCCCGCTCGACGACCAGAATCTGGTCGCAACCGACCCCCAGCCGCCGGTCCGCGAGCCGCCGGTACTGCGCCGCGGTGAGGTCCACCTTCTGCCCGATGCCGTCCAGCACGACGAAATCGTTGCCGAGCCCGTGCATCTTGGTGAAGCGGAGCTTCGTCATCAGTGCGCGCACGGCCGCCCGAAGCGCACGGTGCGCCCCCTCGGGGGGCAGCAAACGTAGTGAGCGTGGGGGCCGTCCATCTATACGTTGAAGCGGAAATGCATCACATCGCCGTCCTTGACGACGTACTCCTTGCCTTCGAGGCGCATCTTGCCGTGCTCCTTCGCGCCGTGCTCCCCCTTGCTCGCGATGAAATCGGCAAAGGCAATGACCTCCGCGCGGATGAAGCCCTTCTCGAAGTCGGTGTGGATCACGGCCGCCGCCTTCGGCGCGGTGTCCCCGTGATGGATCGTCCACGCCCGGACTTCCTTCGGCCCGGCGGTGAAATAGGTTTCGAGCCCGAGCAACTTGTAGCCGGCGTGGATGACGCGATCGAGTCCGGGCTCGGCCTGCCCGAGGTCCGCGAGGAACGCGAGCTTGTCCTCGCCTTCGAGATCGGCGATCTCGGCTTCGAGCGCCGCGCATACGGGCACGACCGGCGCACCCTCGGCCGTGGCGTGTGCTTCCACGCGCGCGAGTAGCGGGTTGTCGTGAAAGCCGTGCTCGGCGACGTTCGCGACGTACATCGTCGGCTTCATCGTGAGGAGGAAGAAGGGCTTCAGCGCTTCCCGCTCCTCGGCGTACAGATCGGCCGTGCGCGCGGGCCTTCCCTGGTCCAGCACCGTTTCGACCTTCTTCAGCACTGCGACGATCCGCTGGGCCTCCTTGTCCCCGGCGCGTGCGGGCTTCTCGTACTTGGCGATCTGCTTGTCGACCGCCGCGAGATCGGCGAGCGCCAGCTCGGTGTTGATCGTCTCGATGTCGGAGACGGGGTCGATCCGGCCGGTGACGTGGACGACATTGTCATCCTCGAAGCACCGCACGACATGCGCGATCGCGTCCGTCTCGCGGATCGTGGCGAGGAACTGGTTGCCGAGTCCCTCGCCCTTCGAGGCGCCGGCGACGAGCCCGGCGATGTCGACGAACTCCACCGTCGCCGGCAGCACTTTCTCCGGACGCGCAATGGCAGCGAGCTGCGCCAGGCGGGGGTCAGGCACCTCCACGATGCCGACGTTGGGCTCGATCGTGCAGAACGGATAGTTCTCGGCGGCAATGCCCGCGCGCGTGAGAGCGTTGAAAAGCGTCGACTTGCCGACATTTGGCAAGCCGACAATGCCGCATTTGAGACTCATGGCTTCTCTTTCTTCGTGTGCAGCAGGTGCATCGCGCGCTCGAACTCTCCGGCTTCGATGGCCGGCCAGGCTTCGATCGCGCGGTCGATCGCGGCTTCGATCGCGGTGTGGTCGCCTGCCGCCGGAAGGGCCAGTACGTAGTCTGCGACATCCTGCTGCGCAATGGCCGTGTCGCGCGGGTGCCCGATGCCAAGCCGCAGCCGCCAGAAGTCGGGCGTGCCGAGCTGCCCCGCGATGTCGCGCAAGCCGTTGTGTCCCGCGATGCCGCCGCCGAACTTCATCTTCGCTTCGCCGGGCAGAAGGTCGAGCTCGTCGTGCGCGACCAGAATTTCGGACGGCGTGATGCCGAAGAAGCGCGCCGCCGCCGCCACCGACCGGCCCGAAAGATTCATGTAGGTCGATGGCTTCAACAATCGCAGATCGCTGGCCGCCTTCGCCATGTGGCCCTGGAACTTGCCCTCGTTGCGGAAGTCCGCGCCGAGCCTCAAAGCGAGGGCATCGGCGAACCAGAACCCCGCGTTATGGCGTGTTCTCGAATACTCGCGGCCGGGGTTGCCGAGCCCAGCGACGAGACGGATGGGCGCCGCGGGGTCAGCGCCGGCCATTGGCAAGGGTATTCAAGGATGTGCCCATCGGCGAGACCCTCCGCCGCCCTTCCGCAGCGAAAAAGGCCCGCCGGGATACGTGCGGCGGGCCTTCGTGCCGGGGGGCGGCGACGGGTTGCGCCTACTTCTTCTTGTCGTCCTTCCCGGATTCTTTCTTGTCGGAGCCCTTCGCCTCGGCCGTCTTGGCGTCGGCGGCAGGCGCGGCCCCGGGTACGGCCGCAGCGGCCGCGGCGGCCTCGGCTTCGGCGGCGGCGGCTTCCGTGGCCTCCTCGACCTGCGCCTTCGGCACCACGGCGGACGCGACCACGGGGTCGAGCTTGCCGCGCGTCGCCACCACGACGCCCGGCGGCAGTTGCAGCGCCGACACGTGCACCGAGTGGCCGACGTCGAGCGTCGAGAGATCCACGGTGATGAATTCCGGAAGGTCCTTCGGCAGACAGGAGATATCGAGCTCGGTCAGAACGTGGCTCACGATCGCGCCGGAGATCTTCACCGCCGGCGAGCTTTCACCGTTGGCGAAGTGCAGCGGCACCTTCATGTGGATCTTGCGGTTCTCGTCGATGCGTTGGAAATCGACATGCAGGATCTCGTTCTTGAACGGATGCATCTGCACGTCGCGCAGCAGCACCTTCGTCACCGCGCCCCCGAGGCTCATGCTGAGGATCGATGCGTGGAAGGCCTCGTTGCGCAGTGCATGGAACAGGGCGTTGTGGTCGAGCTCGATCGGCTGGGGCGCATTGGCGCCGCCGTACACGATGCCGGGCGCCTTGCCCGCGCGGCGCATGCGCCGGGACGCACCCCGGCCCTCGGTCGTGCGGGGAAATGCGGTGAATTCGAATTGCATGGCGCGGCTCCTGATGTCTGCGGCCTTCCGGCTGCGGATGATCCCGGCCGGTCGTCTGCGGTTGGCGACATCCCCGACTGCCGGGGAAAGCCTTGAAGTATAACTCTTTTCCCGGCGCCAGGCCAGGGCGCCGCTACTCCATGAAAAGCGAGCTCACCGACTCTTCGTTCGACACGCGCGTCATCGTCTCGGCGAGAAGTTGCGCGCAGGAGAGCACGCGAATGCGGGGGCAGGCCTGCGCTTCCTCGGTGAGCGGAATCGTGTCGGACACGACGATCTCGTCGAGCTCGGACGCCGCGATGCGCGGCACGGCACCGCCGGAGAGCACGGGGTGGGTGCAATACGCGACGACCTTCTTCGCGCCGTGCTCCTTCAACGCCGTGGCGGCCTTGCACAGCGTGTTCGACGTGTCGACGATGTCGTCCATGATCACGCAGGTGCGGCCGTTGACGTCGCCGATGATGTTCATCACCTCGGCCACGTTCGCGCGGGGACGCCGCTTGTCGATGATCGCGAGTTCGGAGTCGAGGCGCTTCGCGATCGCGCGCGCGCGCACGACGCCGCCGACGTCGGGCGAGACCACGAGGAGGTCGTCGTAATTCTGCTTCCAGAGGTCGCCCAGCAGGATCGGCGTAGCGTAGATGTTGTCGACCGGGATGTTGAAGAAGCCCTGGATCTGGTCGGCGTGCAGGTCCATGACCATGACGCGGTTGACGCCGACCGTCGTCAGCATGTCGGCGACGACCTTGGCCGTGATGGCCACCCGCGCGGAGCGCGGCCGCCGGTCCTGCCGCGCATAGCCGAAATAGGGGATGGCCGCGGTGATCCGTCCGGCGGACGCGCGCTTCAGCGCATCCGTCATCACCAGGATTTCCATCAGGTTGTCGTTGGTCGGGACGCAGGTCGACTGCAGGATGAAGATGTCGCGGCCCCGCACGTTCTCGAGGAGCTCGACCATCACTTCGCCGTCCGAGAAACGACCGACCACACAACGCCCGAGGCTGGTGTTGAGGTGGCGACACACCGCCTCGGCGAGCTTGGGGTTCGCGTTGCCGGTAAAGACTCTCATCCGCTCAAAAGCCATCTACCGGAACCTCTGGGGCTGCGCCGAAGGCAGACTGGTGCCCTGCATTGTCCCACAGAACATCGGGCCCGACGGAACCCGGGCGCACGGCGTCGCTGCAGGATCCTGGCGCCGAGCAGGGCCGGGGTATCTGTTACATTCCGGCGCCATGAGCGAGCGTTCGAGCCCCCGCGGTCTTAGCGTCCCCGACATGGAGGTGATCCTCGCGGTCACGAGCAAGCTTGCGGCCCCCTTCGACCTGATGACGATGTTGGCCGAAGTGGTGAACGCGGCCAAACAGGTGCTGCACGCCGATCGCGGCTCGGTCTGGCTCTACGATCCCGCGACGGACGAACTGGTGCTGGAGATCGCGACCGGAATCGAGCCGGTGCGTGTCCCCGCCGCGGCCGGTATCGTCGGCGCGTGCGCCCGGGAGCGCCAGATCATCAACGTTCCCGATTGCTACGCCGACGAGCGCTTCAATCGCGACGTCGACCGGGTGTCCGGCTACCGGACGCGCTGCATGCTTGCCCTGCCCCTTATCGACCACAAGGACGTCCTGGTCGGCGTCATGCAGGTCCTGAACAAGGGGGGCGGCAGCTTCACCGCGGACGACGAGGTTCTGGCGAAGGCGCTGGCCGCCCAGTGCGCGGTCGCCTTGCAGCGCGTGCGCATGACGGCAGCCCTGATCGAGGGCGAGATGATGCGCCAGGAGCTCGAAATGGCGCGGGCGGTGCAGATGAGTACGCTGCCCTCCGTCATGCCGGTGCTTCCCGGCTACGACCTCTACGGGACGTCCCGACCCGCAAGCCAGACCGGGGGCGACACGTTCGACCTCGCGCTGCTCCCCCAGGGTCTCCTGACCGTCTTGGGCGACGCGACGGGCCACGGCATCGCGCCGGCGCTTTCGGTAACGCAGATGCACGCGATGCTCCGGATGGCATTCCGCCTCGGCGCGGATCTCGATACGGCGTTCATGCAGGTGAACAACCAGCTCGCCACCACGCTCGCCGACGATCGCTTCATCACGGCGTTCATCGGACTCCTCGACGCCGCCACACACCGGATGCGATTCCACAGCGGCGGCCAGGCGCCGATCCTCCACTTTCAGGCGGCAATAGGGGTCTGTGCACGCTACAATCCCACCAGCTTTCCGTTGGCCGCCATGCCTCTCACCGGGATGCGGCCCGCTGTCAGCGTGGAATTGTTGCCGGGCGATATCCTGGTACTCCTGTCCGATGGCATTTACGAGTATCGCGACCACCACGACCAGCTGTTCGGAGAGGGTCGGGTCGAGGCCCTCTTGCGGGCCCACCACGGAGTGCGCATGGCCGAACTGTCGTCGCTCCTGCAGGCCGAGGTCGAGGCATTCGCGCAAGGAGCGCCGCAGGAAGACGACATCACGATCGTGCTCGTGAAGCGCGAGGCGCTGTCGTGATGGCGGACCGGTCGTTCCGGCGCACCTTCGATTCGCTCGAGGCCATTTTCGCGTTCACGGCCGGGTTCTTCGCTGAGCACGCGATCGACCCCGGGCTCCTGCCCATCGTCGACCTGACCCTCGAGGAGCTGTTCACGAACATGGTCAAGTACAGCCCGGCGGGGGGGGCCCATGTCCGCATCGAAATGGCCACGACGGAGGGTGGCGTCGAAGTGACCCTGACCGATTATGATGTCGAACGGTTCGATGTCACCCAGGCGCCGGATGCGAACATCAACCTGCCGATCGAAGAGCGCCGGCCAGGGGGACTCGGCCTGCACCTCATCCGCCGGCTCGTGGATTCCCTGCATTACGAATACTCGAACGAAAGCCGACAGAGCCGGATCACGTTCCGCAAGACACTGTCCGGACGGGCAGGATGAGGCGGCAAAGCGACCAAGGGGGTAGGGGATGCTGAAAATGGAACTCGGCGCCGATGGCGCCGTGGTCATCGCGGGCCGGCTGGACGCCGCCCAATGCCCGACGGCGCAGGCGTTCCTCGAACACATCGAAGGCACCGTGACGCTCGACTGCAGCGCGCTCGAGTACATTTCGAGCGCCGGGCTCGGCGTGCTGCTCAAGACACAAAAACGCCTCACGGCGTCGTCCGGCAAGCTCCGGCTGGTTGGGGTCAACCGCCATCTGCTGGATATCTTCCGCTACTCGGGCTTCGACCAGATCTTCGAAATCGAGCCCGCCCGCTGAACCGCGCGCCAACTTTTGCGACCGCCGCGTGTAATTGTGGACGATGACACCGATCAGACTCTGCTGGAACGCTTCCGAAGCGGCGATCGGGAGGCTTTCACCGCGCTGGTGGTCCGGTACCAGAGACCTCTCTACAATGCCGCCTACTGGGTATTGCGCAGCGCCGAAGACGCCAACGACATCACCCAGATCGTGTTCCTCAAGATCGCCGAACAGCTCCACGAATACGATCCCCGCTTCAAATTTTTCAGCTGGATCTACCGAATCACGGTCAACGAATCGCTCAATCTGCTGCGCCGGAACCGCCGAGAGGAAGCCCTCGACGACGAGGTCGAGCTACCCGGTTCCGAGCGCAACAACCCCGAAACCCAGTTCGGCGACGCCGAGGTTGCCAAGCGGATCCGGAGCGCCCTGATGCGCATGTCGACGAACGACCGGATCGTGCTCTCGCTGCGGCATTTCTCCGAATGCAGCTACCAGGAGATCGGGCAGATTCTCGAACTCGATGAAAAGACAGTGAAATCCCGGCTTTTCGAGGCGCGGCAACGGCTGCGCGGCATGTTGACGGATCTCCGCCCAAACTGACATGAATCCATCTGAACACACTCAGTTGATGTGTACCGTCCTCGACGACGAGGCGACGCCGGATGAGGCCAGCGCGCTCGACCGGCTGCTGGCCGCCGACCCGGCCGCCCGCGCGGAGTTCGAGAACCTGCAGCGCCTGTTTGGCGAGTTGAGCCGGGTTCCCAAGGCGTTCCCGCCCGAGGGGCTCGTTGCCTCGGTGATGGTCGGAATACCGGAGCACCCGGCGCGGCGCGGCCGCATGCGCCAACTTTTTGCGCGGGCACGTGTAATTAGGCAAGCTTTCACGGAAACCCGGGGCAATGGCCCGGGGAGTTCAGCAAGGGTCCATCGGGGTTCCGAATCCGGGCCATATCTAAGGGGCGAGAACATGAGCGAACAGAAGACTGGTTCCAAGCGCAAGGTCTGGATCGGCGTGAGTATCGCCGTCGCAGCCGTTGTTGTTGCGTCGCAATATGTCGACTTCCCGCCCGGCGGCAATGATCTGACCGGCACAATCGTTCCCGCAGTGCGTTATCGCGCTCAGCAGCTCACCGGCGATGACGTTAAGCTTGGCGGGCAGTCGGGCACGAAGTCCACCGACGACGTAAGCGCGGGTGCCGGGGGCTCGGCAGATCGTTCAGCGGATCGTTCAGCGGACCGCTCGGCAGATCGTTCAGCGGACCGCTCGGCAGATCGTTCAGCGGACCGCTCGGCAGATCGCTCGGCAGATCGTTCAGCGGACCGCTCGGCAGATCGCTCGGCAGATCGTTCAGCGGACCGCTCGGCAGATCGTTCAGCGGACCGCTCGGCAGATCGTTCAGCGGACCGCTCGGCGGATCGTTCAGCAGACCGCTCGGCAGATCGCTCGGCGGACCGCTCGGCAGATCGCTCGGCAGACCGCTCGGCAGATCGCTCGGCGGACCGCTCGGCAGATCGCTCGGCAGATCGCTCGGCGGACCGCTCGGCAGATCGCTCGGCGGATCGCTCGGCGGACCGCTCGGCAGACCGCTCGGCAGATCGCTCGGCAGACCGCTCGGCAGATCGCTCGGCAGATCGCTCGGCAGACCGCTCGGCAGATCGCTCGGCAGATCGCTCGGCGGATCGTTCAGCGGACCGCTCGGCAGATCGCTCGGCAGATCGTTCAGCGGACCGCTCGGCAGACCGCTCGGCGGATCGTTCAGCGGACCGCTCGGCGGACCGCTCGGCAGATCGCAGCTCGAACGTCACGAACTGACCTACACCTAGGTCACGCAGCAAGCAAACCGCCGGCCGGAGCGCCGGCGGTTTGCTTTTGGACGCTGGTCACTTATGCTTCGGCCGTCCGCGATGGCCGTGGGGGAGTGCATGCGCGACCGGATCCTCTGTCTTTTGCTCGCATTGGTGCCTGTCGCGGCAATTGCCGACGAGAGCCCGGTCAACATATCGTTCGTCGAAACGAAGGATCTCAGGCTCTATTACTACAACTACCTGAGCTTCCTCGAGCCGCACGCGGTGCGCACCTTCACGAACTCGCTCGCGTGGCAGCGCCGGATGTTCGGCTGGCAGCCGTCGGAGCCCACGAGGGTACTGTTGCAGGATTTCGCGGATTACGGCGGGGCCAACGCCGACCCGCGCGGACTCCTCGTCTTCTCCGTCGCGCCGAAGTCCCACGCGTTCGAGACTTACCCCGCCAGCGAGCGCATGTACACGATGATGAACCACGAGTTGATCCACGTGGTGCAAAGTGACATCGCGTCCGAGGAGGATCGGCGCTGGCGGCGTTTCTTCCTGGGCAAGGTTGCTGCCGACGGACGGAACCCCGAGTCGATCGTCTACAGCTACCTTACGATGCCGCGCTTCACGACACCTCGCTGGTATGCGGAAGGCAGCGCGGTCTTCTTCGAAACCTGGATGGGTGGCGGCCTGGGTCGCGCGCAGGGAGGCTACGACGAGATGGTCTTTCGCGCGATGGTGCGGGACGACGCGCACTTCTACGATCCGTTGGGGCTCGCTTCGCGAGGCACCAAAGTTGAATTCCAGACGGAGGCGAACGCCTATCTCTATGGCACGCGCTTCTTCACCTGGCTCGCGTACACCCACTCGCCGGAGAAGGTCGTTATCTGGCTGAGACGGGACGAAGGCAGCGAACGGTACTGGTCCGACGAGTTCGAGCGGCTGTTCGGACTCCCGGTGGAGAAGGCCTGGCAGGACTGGATTGCGTTCGAGCGGGACTTCCAGCGCCGCAATCTCGCCGAGGTCCGCAAGCACCCGATAACCGCGCACCGCAATCTTGCCGGGAGCGCGGTGGGATCCATCTCGCGCATGTACTACGATGAAGCGACCGGGATCATCTACGCCGCGTTTCGGTACCCCGGGGTCGTCGAGCACGTAGGTGCCTTGAACACCAGGGATGGGAGCTTCAAGCGGCTGACGGACATCAAGCGCGCCATGCATTACAAGGTCGCGTCGTTTGCCTACGACCCGGGCAGCGGCACGGCCTTCTACACGAACAACCACTATGCGTACCGAGACCTCATGGCCGTGGATGTACGATCCGGCGCGGAGCGGATGCTGCTCGAGGACGCGCGGATCGGCGAGGTCGTTTTCAATCCGGTCGACCGATCACTGATCGGTGTCCGCCACGAAGATGGTGTGGCGACGCTGGTGCGCATTCCGCACCCCTACGACCGATGGACCGAGGTGCACAAGTTCCCCTACGGGGTCATACCGTATGATCTCGACATCTCGCCCGACGGGCGCCTGCTCTCGGGCTCCGTGGCCGAAGTCAACGGCGACCAGTTCCTGCGCGTGTGGGACCTCCAGACGATTCTGAGAGGGGACACGAAGCCGCTTTCCGAGTTTCGCTTCGGCCAGTCCGTTCCGGAGAGCTTCGTGTTTTCGCGCGACGGACACTACCTGTACGGAAGCAGCTATTACACGGGCGTGTCCAACATCTTCCGTTATGAGGTGGCGACTGGAAAGATCGAAGCTGTTTCGAACGCGGAGACCGGCTTCTTCCGCCCGGTGCCGCTCGCCGACGGGCGGATGGTCGTGCTGAATTACACGGGGAGCGGATTCGTCCCGGCGATCATCGAGCCGCGTCCGATTCAGGACGTCAGCGCGATCACTTTCCTTGGCGCCGAGCTGGTGGCGAAGTATCCGGCGATCACGACGTGGCAGGTACCGCCTCCGAGCACGGTCGACGACGAGAAGTTGGTCACGAAGCGTGGCCCGTACGTGCCGCTACGCAGCCTGGAGCTCGTGAACGCGTATCCGGTGCTGCAAGGCTATAAGAACACGGCCGGGATCGGTTATCGCTTCAACGCCGAGGATCCGCTCCAGTTCGCGAGCCTGGGCATCACGGCCGCCTATACTCCCAGCGGCAGCCTGCCGGTCAACGAGCGCGGACACGTGGACATTGCCGGCCGCTACCGGTACTGGCGCGCCGGCCTGTCTTGGAACAGATCGGATTTCTACGACCTGTTCGGCCCCACGAAGCGCAGCCGCAAGGGCTACGCAGCGAAGCTGGGCTACGACTGGCTGCTGATCTGGGACGAGCCACGAAGACTGGACGCTGTCTTCGATTTGGCCTACTACGACAAGATCGACACGTTGCCGAACGCGCAGAACGTCGAGACCAATTTCACCAGGCTGTTCCAAGGTGAGGTCGGGCTCCACTACACCGATTTGCAGCGGTCGCTCGGCGCGGTCGACGACGAGAAAGGCATGAACTGGGCCCTGGTCTACAAGGGCAGCCGCGTCAGCGGCGAGCTCACACCACAGTTCAGGGGTGAGCTCGATTTCGGGTTCGCGCTTCCCATGGGCAATTCATCCGTCTGGCTGCGCAGCGCCGGCGGGTTCGCCAACGGCGATCGCAACAGCACGGTCGCGAACTTCTACTTCGGCGGATTCGGCAACAACTATGTTGACGACAAGTCTATCCAGCGCTATCGCGAATATGACAAATTCCCCGGATTCGGCATCGACGAGATCAGCGGGCTCAACTTCGTGCGCGAGATGGTGGAGTGGAACATGCCTCCGTACGTCTTCGAGTCGGTGGGGACGCCCGGCTTCTACCTCAACTGGCTGCGACCCGCGGTCTTCGCCGGGTGGCTGATGACCGAGCTCGGGAACTCCGCGCTGCGCAAGAATTACGCCAGCGTCGGCGCGCAGGCTGACCTCCGATTCAGCGTCCTGCACTGGTACGGCATGACGCTTTCGGTTGGCTATGCTGTCGGCTTCGAGGGCAGCAAGCGCGCGGGAAGCGAGTGGATGATCTCGCTCAAGATCATGTAGAGATGAGCGAGCGGAAGCGGACGACCGGGATGCCGCGCCGAAGGGACCCAAGCGCCGGAGAGGCCGCCGGGTGACCGATTTCGTCGTGCCCGCGCTCGTAGGCCTGCTGCCGGTGGCGAGCTTCCTCGCGGCGCTCCTCTATCTCGACAGCTACAAGCTCGTGAGGCTCAATGCCGTGATCGCGGTCGTCGCGTCCGGCGCCCTCGTCGCGGGCCTCTGCTACCTCGTCAATGGGCGGGCGCTCGCCGTCCTCGACCTCGACTTTACCACCTACTCGCGCTACGTCGCACCGATCGTCGAGGAACTCTTCAAGGGCATCGTCATCGTCGCGCTGATCCGCGCGCACCGCATCGGTTTCCTCGTTGACGCTGCGATCTTTGGCTTCGCTGTAGGTACGGGATTCGCGCTCGTCGAGAACACGTATTTCCTCCGGATCGTCGAGGACGCCGGAATCGGGACCTGGATCGTGCGTGGCTTCGGCACGGCGATCATGCACGGCGGTGCGACAGCCATTTTCGCGGTGATGGGTGTCGCGATGCTCGAAGCCGCACCGGGCGCGCAACTGCACATCCGCGCGCTCATGCCGGGGCTCGGCGTCGCCATCGTCCTGCATTCGGCCTACAACCACCTGCTGACGTCCCCTCGCATCGCCACGCTCTGCGCGCTGCTGTCGGTGCCGGCGCTGCTCTACCTCGTGTTCCAGAAAAGCGAGAAAGCGGTGGGCGAGTGGCTCGGGAAGGGCTTCGATGCCGACACGGAAATGCTGGAGCTCATCAACTCCGGCCGGTTGGCGGACTCGCCGATAGGCCAGTACCTCAACACGATGAAATCCAAGTTCAAGGGGCCCGTCGTCGCGGACCTTCTTTGCTATCTGCGGCTCTACACCGAACTCGCGCTGCGCGCCAAGGGCATCCTGATGATGCGCGAAAGCGGATTCGAGGTTCCCGTGGACGAGGCCACGCGTGCCAAGTTTGCGGAGCTCGCCTATCTCGAGGGTAGCATCGGCCGGACGGGCCTCCTTGCGATCCAGCCGATGTGCCACCTGAGCCACAAGGACCTGTGGCAGCTCTACATGCTTGGGAAATAAGCGTTTGCGCCTTGCCTGCTGAATCGCGGGACGCGACGAATGGCAGGCGCAGAATCTTGACGCGCTGCAGCGTGGCCGAGGTTACTCCGGAAGCAAGCAAAATCGGGTAACGGAAATTGACGCTTGCAGGCGACGACGCCAGTGGAACAGCCTGGCAGGCGGACGGCAGTCAGGAAGACTGTGCGAATTCGAATCGTTCACATTTGCACAGGCTCGATCTTTGTCGGGGAACTTTACAGTGGGGCAGTGCACCGGCAATCGCTTGTTCGCCTCGTGGCGCTCATAAGTCATTGATAAAACTAGCTCGATTCTTGTCGGGCAACTTTACATTGGGGCTTTGCAAAGACCTTTCGCCCAGTCGACCGTTGTGCACATAAGCCATTGATAGAACTACATTAATTCACTGTTTCCGCGATACCTGGCACGTTACTTGCGTTCCTCCGGTTAGATGGGCTTCCCCGGCCCAGGTCAGGAGAATTCATCATGAGAAGCATTCGACCGATTCTGTTAGCCGCCGCATTGGCTGTCGTGGCGGTTCCCGCGAGCGCCGTCACCTGGATGATCGGCGACAACGATGGTTACGGCGCCGGCATCTGCGACAACTGCCAGCATAACTTCAACGGTTCTACTGCGAACTACGATGGTCGTGGCGCGGGCGGAAACAGCGGCAACCACGGTGCAGCAATACACCGATACCTACAGCGTTACGCATGGGCCTTACAGCCCGCGCGGATCAGACCGGTTCAGTGGCAACGTTCTGTTTTCCGGGCTTCTTGATTCGGGCCATGGTCGCCTGGACCATCGGTCACTTGCAAATCGACGCCGCGGACTTCCAAGCGTCGACGTTCGGCGCAGTGATCACCACGTTCAATGGCATCGTGCAGGCCTTCGACTTCAACGACGGCTTCCCGAACACGGCCATCCACAACTGGGATCTGTCGCAGGCAGTGCTGGATTCGATCAACAACACCGGCGCACTGACGATTGTCGTTGATCGCAATAATTCCGGTGACTTCTATGGGTTCGACTACCTGTCGCTGAACGACTTTGCGAATCCGGACAACGGCGTCGTTCCGGAGCCGTCGATGCTGTTGCTGTTTGGCTCGGGCCTGATCGGCCTGGCGATTGCGAAACGTCGTCGTACCAGGGCTGCGCAATAGCACAATTAGGTCGCTGTCGCAGGAAGAAGCCCCGCTCTGCGGGGCTTTTTCTTTGGCTTTTCAGGAAATCGAGTTCATGAATGGCTGGGGAGGAAGGATTCGAACCCTCGAATGCCGGAATCAAAATCCGGTGCCTTAACCAACTTGGCGACTCCCCAGCGGAGAAACCGTCGCGCACGGACGGCAGATCCGTCCGGGCGCGGAACTCGAAAATCGCATCACGCGAAGGCTGCGAGCGGATGTCGCGCGAGCGTCCGGGCGACAAATCCGTGCATCGCGGGCGGCTTCGCCTCGACCGCGGCACACGCTTCGGCCTCGGTCGCAAAGGGCGCGAACACGCAGCCACCCGAGCCCGTCATCCGGGCATGCGCCGAGCGGCCGCTCAAACTCCCGAGCGCGACAGCGATGCCGGGAAACCGCGCGACCGCAAACGACTGCAGGTCGTTGCGCCCATAACCCTCGGAAAAGACTTCCATTTTCGCCGACGCCGTGTTTCGTGTCAATTCGGGGGCCGCGAAAATCGTCGCGGTCGACACGGCGATCAGCGGCACGATCACCGCCACCCACAGGGAAGGCAACGTGACCGGAGTGAGGCGCTCGCCGATGCCGCGCGCGAGCGCGGGTTCACCGCCCAGAAAGAACGGAACGTCGGCGCCCAGCGCCAACCCGATAGCCATCAGTCTGTCGCGCGTGAGGTTCGCTTCCCAGAGCCGGTTGAGCGCCAGCAGCACCGTTGCCGCGTCCGAGCTGCCGCCGCCCATGCCGCCGCCTTGCGGAATGCGTTTGGCCACGGCGATATCGACGCCGAACGGGCACGCGGTCGCCTGCTTCATGGCGACGGCTGCGCGAACGGCGAGATCGCGTTCCGGCGCGACGCCGGCCAATTCGCTCGTGCGCTCGATCGCGCCGTCGTCGCGACATGTCAGCGTGATCGTGTCGCCCGCATCGATCGCCACCATCAACGTCTCGAGCAGGTGATATCCGTCATCGCGGCGGCCCGTCACGTGCAGGAACAGATTGAGCTTTGCCGGCGCGGGAACGCTCAGGCGGCGCAGGGGTCGACTCGCCATGGATTCACGCGGTGCGGCGGCGATCGATGACGATGCGCAACTCGAGATCGTGACAGAGGAGCCGCAGGCGCGTGGGAAGGCGTGTCGCGTCGTCGGCATAGGCATAGACGATCTCGCAGCCGTCCTGGCGCAATACGCCCATTCGTCCGGCGTTGTCCAACTCCGCCGCGTGCGCGGTGCCCGGCCGAGGCGTGCCCTGCGCCCAGAACGCGAGACCGTCGACGGGCACCGGGAACCCAATGATGCGTGCCGTGAGCGTCGCCCAGTCGCTCGCCGCGTCGGCCCGCCCGTCGGCGGTGCGCACCTCGACGCGCCGGGTCGAGGCATCGCCCGAGAGCTCGGCGAGCGCGCCTCCGAGCGGCGTGGTCACGACGAACTCGTCCCTTGGTGGCGTATGGATCCAGGCGAAGGAAACCGTAACCGCATCGTCGCCGCGACGCGCCGACAACCGGCCGTCGATAGCGAATGGCCCGTCCCCGGCCGTCGTGGCCGCGGGCGGCGCATAAGGCACGCTGGCGCAGCCCGCGGCCACGACGGCGAGCACCGCGACGAGCGCCCGCGACATGAGAAATTTCAGCGGGTAAGCCGGCGAACGGTTTCGAGCAGCACGGCGTTGTCGGGCGCATTCTTGAGCTGCGACTGCCAGAGATCCTGCGCGCGCGCGCGATCACCTTTCGCCCAGAGCACCTCGCCGAGATGCGCGGCGATTTCCGGGTCAGGGCGTTGCTCCATCGCACGCCGCAGGTACTTCTCGGCTTCGTCGAGCCGGCCCAGGCGGTATTGCGCCCAGCCGACGCTGTCGAGGATGAACGGGTCGTCCGGAGCGAGCGTCAGCGCGCGTTCGATCAGGGCGAGACCCTCGGCCACGCGCGGCGTCCGGTCGACGAGCGTATAGCCCAGCGCGTTCAGCGCATGCGCGTTGTTCGGCCGGAGCTCGACCAAGCGAGTGAGCTTCGACTCCACGATGTCCAGCCGATCGAGCTTCTCCGCCACCATCGCGAGGTCGTACAGGAGGTCCGGGTCGTCGGGATGCTGGGTGAGCGCACTCGAAAGGACTGCGAAGGCCGCCTGGTTGTCGTTGGCATCGCGCAAGAGCTGTGCGGTCGCCTGCTGCACCTGGATCTGCTGCTCGCGCTTGTCGGCGGGCAGTCCGGCGAGATATTGGCGCGCCTCATCGAGACGACCGAGTTTCCCCAGCATCGTCGCCACGCGCAGCTTCGCGAACCAACCGCGCTCGCCGTCCGGAACGGCCTTGAACCGTTCCAGCGCGAGTTCGAGCCGGCCGGTCTCCTCGGCCACCTGCGCCAGGTAGGTTTCGACGACGCCGTCGTCGCCGTAGTCGGCGCGATTCAAATCCTCGAGCAGGCGCTCCGCCTTCGCCCAATCCTTGGTCTGCATCGCGAGCATCGCGAGGCCGAACTGATACTCCTGGTTGGCCGGGTCCTTGTCCGCAAGCTTCTGCAGGAGCACGGCCGCATCAGCGTATCGCTTCTGCTGGATGCGAACCTGCACCAGCGCAGAATTTGCGGGCTTGGAGTCGGGCGTCGACTTGAGGATCTCGAGGAGATATTCGGCAGCCCGATCGAGCGACTGCTTGCCGAGGATCTCGACCTTGAGCATCATGGCCTGCTCCCACCCCGGCTTCAGCACGAGGGCGCGCTCGACCGCCTGCAGCGCGGTGGTGGTCGAATCGAAGTCGGCGAGTCCCGTGTTGAAAGCGGCGAGCGCGACGGCGAAGTTCGCCTCCGCGCTGTTGGGATAAGGCTGCGCAAGCGACTGGACCAGTTTGAACGTGGCGGCCTTGTCCGGCTCCGAGGCCAGCGCGCGATTGAGCTCCAGGAACGCCTCGCCGAGCCGCGGTCCCGCGGCCGCAGCGTCCGCGAGCGCCCGCTCGAGATCGGACTTGAGATCCGACCCGCGGAAATCGCCGCCGCCCTTGAGGCCCGCAATCACCTGTCGTGCCCGATCCGCCGCCGGATCCAGTTCGGACCAAAGCGTCGCGGCGTCCTGCGCAAGACCGCGTTGCCGAGCGACTAGGGCAATCTCGGTCGCGCGCCGCGCAAGACGCGGGTCACGGATTTCCTTCGCCGCTTCGTAGTACGCGCGCGCGGCCAGCGCGGGGTCGCCCCGTTGCAGCGCGATATCGCCCACGAGCAGCCGATACATGAGTTCGGCCGAAAGCTCCCCGGCCGGAGTCGCAGTTCCCGCGGCCCGCCGCTCGCCGTCCTGCGCGGTGCCGGTCTGGGCCCGCGACTGCGGCGCGAGAAGCACCAGCGCCGCGAGCGCCGCGGCAGTGATGCGAGCGGAAAGTGGGAGTCGGGCCATCGTCGGTATCGGTCGAATGGGAATTCGTGAAATGACGCATCGCGTCATTTCTTGCCAGGAAGGGGGAGTCATCTTAGGGTATATTCGGCGGCGCACCAACCCGGCGGCGCAGTTTCCGGCGGTCGCCACCGTCCCTTCCCCGCGCGCCCCCATGCCGGAATTGCCCGAAGTCGAAACCACGCTCCGCGGAATCGCGCCGCTCGTTGTGGGCCGGCGCGTGGCTGACATGCGGGTGTACGACCGCAGGCTGCGCTGGTCGGTTCCCCGCTGGCTTCCTTCGCGAGTCGCCGGACGCACCATCGACGCCCTCCATCGCCGCAGCAAGTACCTCTTGTTCCGCCTTTCCACCGATACGCTGCTGGTCCATTTCGGGATGACCGGCAGCCTGCGGGCCTTTCACGCTGCGCCGCCGTTGCGCCCTCACGACCACGTCGACATCGTCCTCGATTCCGGCGTGACGCTGCGCTACCACGACCCGCGCCGCTTCGGCGCGATGCTCTGGCTGACGGCCCCCGCCGAGGCCCACCCGCTTCTCGCGAACCTCGGTCCCGAACCCTTCGACCCGACCTGCGACGCCGGCTACCTCTGGCAGGCGACGCGACGCCGGACCGCGGCGATCAAATTGGCGCTGATGGACAATCATCTCGTCGTAGGCATTGGCAATATCTACGCCAACGAGTCGCTGTTCCGTGCCGGTATCCGGCCGACAACCCCGGCCAATCGCCTGTCGAGACCCCGGCTCGCCCGCCTCGTGACCGAGTTCAGGAGGACGCTCGTGGACGCCATCGCCAAGGGCGGATCGACGCTGCGCGACTATGTCGACAGCCGCGGTGAGCCAGGTTACTTCCAGCTCGACTACGCCGTCTACGACCGACGCGGGCTGCCCTGCCGGAACTGCGGCGCGGCCATAAGGGAGATCCGGCAAGGGGGTCGCGCCACCTATTTTTGCCCCGTTTGCCAGCGATGACCCGTGCAGCAGGCGGCGCGGCGGCAGCGCGGCCATGATAGATTGTCCGACCGCAAGATCCCCCACGAATCAGAACATCCGGGACAGCAGGCCACCGATGGTTCAGCCACGCGCACTCGCCGCCCGCTTCGAACTTTATGGCGAATGGCGCAAGCGCCTGGCAAACGAGGTTTCCGCCCTCCACCTCTGGCTGCGCGAGCAGGATCTCGCGGACGCGCAGGTCGATCTCGCGGCGGCGGAGTTGCTGCAGCGGTTGCGGAAGGACAAGCTCATCGTCGCGCTCGTTGCGGAATTCTCTCGCGGCAAGTCCGAGCTCATCAATGCGATCTTCTTTGCCGATTTCGGAGCGCGGCTGCTGCCAGCGGCCGCCGGGCGTACCACGATGTGCCCCACCGAGCTTCTGTACGACCATTCGCTTGCACCGTCGATCCAGCTGTTGCCGATCGAAACGCGCCTCAAGGACGCGACCGTCCAGGATTTGCGGAACTACGCCGACGAGTGGGTGACATTTCCGCTCGACCTTGCGGACGCCCGCAACATGAGCGCGGTGCTCGCCCGCGTCTCGGAAACGAAGCGCGTGCCGGTGGCGCTCGCCCGGGCGCTCGGCTTCGGTGCCGACGACGCCGCGGAGTCCCCAAACCGCCTCAAGGGCCGCGCCGGCGATCGCGTCGATGTCCCGTGCTGGCGCCACGCGATCATCAACTTTCCCCATCCCTTGCTGCAGCAGGGTTTGGTGATCCTCGACACGCCGGGACTCAACGCCATCGGCACGGAACCCGAACTCACGCTCAACCTGCTGCCGAGCGCGCAGGTGGTCCTCTTCGTCCTTGCCGCCGACGCCGGCGTCACCAAGACCGATCTCGAGGTCTGGCTGCGCGATCTCGCCGGCGACGACCCCGCACAGAAGGCAGCGAGGCTCGTGGTCCTGAACAAGATCGACAGTCTGTGGGACGGGCTCATGCCCGAGCCCGAGGTCGCGGCCCTCATCGCACGACAGGTCGAAACGTCCGCGGCGCTCCTCGGCCTCTCGCCCGCGCAGGTCTTTCCCGTCTCGGCGCAGAAAGGCCTCCTCGCGAAGGTAAACGGGGACGATGCGCTGCTCGAGAAAAGCCGCCTGCCGGCGCTCGAGGCGGCGCTGGCCGCCACACTCATCCCGGCCAAGCACGACCTCGTCGGCGAGGCGACGCGTTCCGGAGTCCGCGCGCTCGCCGCCAATGTGCAGGCGATGCTCGAGGCGCGCCAGACGAGCATCGCCGAGCAGCTCGCCGATCTGCGCGAGCTCCGCGGCAAGAATCAGGACGTGGTCGTGCACATGATGGCGCGCGTCACCGAGGACCGGGATCTCTTCGAGCGCGGCGTGCAGCGGTTCACCGCGCTGCGGACGGTGTTCACCCAGCAGGCGAGCGAACTGTTCGACGTCATCGGGCTCGAGGCATTGCGTACCAACGCCGGGCGCACGCGCCGCGGCATCGAGCGCAGCTCGTTCACGAAGGGCGTGCGCGGCGCGATGACCGATTTCTTCACGTCGATCCGGCGGGACTTCGACGACGCCGGCCGCCGCTCGACCGAAATCCACGACATGATGCAGGCGATGTACGCGCGGTTCGCCTCCGAGCAGCGCACTTCGCCGTTCTCGCCGCCGCCGTTCTCGATGCTGAGGTATCAGAAGGAGATCGACCGGCTCGAGCGAGCGTACAACCAGCATTTCAACACGCTGTGGAACATGCTGAGCAAGGCGAAGTTCTCGCTGACGCGCGGATTCTTCGAGACCGTCGCCTCGCGCGCCAAGCACGTCTACGACATCGCCAACCACGATTTGGAGATCTGGCTGCGCTCGGTCATGTCGCCGCTCGAATCGCACGTCCGCGAACACCACCTGCAACTGCGCCGGCAGCTCGAGAGCGTCAAGCGCATTCACGTCGCGAGCGGCGAGCTCGAGGCGCGCATCGATGAACTCGAGCAGCAGCACGAAGCGTTCGCGGCGCAGATCGCGACGCTGACGCGGTTCGTCGAGTCAATCGACCGGATCGTTGCGGCGCGCGACGCGCTGCCGGCCGCCGCGAACGCGTAGCGCCGCTCAGCCGTCGCGTGGCGGCTTCGCCACCAGCACCGCGGCGGCGTCCGGCACGCCCTTCGCGGCCATCAAGCCCTCGTACTTCGCGAGAAGCAGCGAGCGGCTCTCGACGAAATCGGGATTGACCGGAATGCAGTCCACGGGGCACACCTGGACACATTGCGGCGTGTCGAAATGGCCGACGCACTCGGTGCATTTTGCGGGGTCGATGACGTAGATCTCGGGTCCCTGGGAGATCGCGTCGTTCGGGCACTCGGGCTCGCAGACGTCGCAATTGATGCATTCGTCGGTGATCAGGAGCGCCATCGAATCGACCTTAGGGCGCGTTCGCGCTTGCGGACACAGTGTAAACAGGCCCTAGTTGCGGCTTGCCGCGACTTTCGCCTTCAGCCGCGCGAACACCGCGGGGTGCACGAAGGACGACACGTCGCCGCCGAATTTCGCGATCTCGCGCACGATCGTCGCCGAGATGAACGTGTATTGCTCCGACGGCGTCAGGAACAGCGTTTCGACTTCAGGGAAGAGATTCCGGTTCATCCCCGCCATCTGGAATTCATACTCGAAATCGGACACCGCCCGCAGCCCGCGCAGGATCACCCGCGCATGCCGCTCGTGGACGAAATCCATCAACAGCCCCGAAAAAGCCATGACTTCGACGTTGGCGTAGCTCGACAGCACCTCGCGCGCCATGTCCACGCGCTCGGCGGTCGTGAAGTAGGGCTGCTTCGACGCGCTGTCGGCCACACCGATGATCACGTGGTGGAAGAGTTTCGCCGCACGGCGCACGAGGTCCTCGTGGCCGCGCGTGAACGGATCGAACGTGCCCGGATAGACGACGGTGAGCATGGCGGTGGGCCGGGGCCGGGGTCGGGGAGAGGTTGGGGGCGCGCCCTAAGTCGGTGCGGCGTCCGCCCGGATGAAAAGATGATAATGCACCCGTCCAGCCTTGTCGCGGCGCCTCAAAGCGAGTCCTGGTGGCGGCGCAAGCGCTTTCGCGGCTTCGGCATAGAGAAAGCCGTCGCGTGCGAGCCGTCGGACGCACGCCGGCAACAGCCATGGCCAGGGGTCATCGGCAAACGGAGGATCGAGGAAGATCACGTCGAAATCCCTCAGCTCCCTGGCGATGAACGACCGGGCATCGCCGAGCGTGGCCTCGACCGCGGTGGCGTCAAACGCCGCGGCGTTCGCGCGCAACGCCTCCACCAGTGCCCGGTTCCGGTCGACGGCAACTGCGAGGGCCGCGCCGCGGGAGGCCGCCTCGAGCGTCAACGCCCCCGAACCGGCATAGAGATCGAGACAGCGCCGGCCCGACAGGTCCTGGCCGAGCCAGTTGAAAAGCGTCTCCCGCACGCGGTCCGGCGTCGGGCGCACACCAGGCGCGGGGGGAAACCGGATCACGCGCCGGCGCCACGCGCCGCCGATGATGCGGATCCGGTTTGGAGCGGGCGGCGGCAAGGCGGCGTCGACTGAGGGGGCCTGGCTGGCATTATGCCGCGGCACGTTGCGCGAGGCAGGTAATATCCGTGAGTTGCCTGATCCGGCGGGGGGCGCTTTTCGCTTCGCGCCGCGCGATCGGGCGCTCCGACCGTGGCCGCCGCGATGTTCGACCTCTTCAAGCGAAAGACCGAGGCGCAGGATGATCGGTCATGGCGGGAGCGCCTTGCGGCGGGGCTCTCGCGGTCCCGCGAGAAGCTGGCCGGCGCTCTTGGCGGCGTGTTCGCGCGTCGCAAGCTCGACGCTGAGACGCTGGAGGAGCTCGAGAGCGCGCTCATCAGTGCGGACGTCGGCGTCGCGGCGACGCAACATCTCCTCGCCGATCTTTCCGCGCGATGGAAAGCCGTGGGCGGCGATGCCGATCCGAAGACGCTGCTGAAGGCAGCGCTCATCGACCTTCTCGCCCCACTCGAGAAGCCGTTCGTGATCGGGTCGGCACGGCCGTTCGTGATCCTGCTGGCGGGGGTCAACGGTGCCGGCAAGACGACGTCGATCGGCAAGCTGGCGCGGCTGTTCCAGGCGCAGGGTCACTCGGTGCTGCTCGCGGCCGGCGATACGTTTCGTGCGGCGGCGCGAGAGCAGCTCGCCGTCTGGGGCGAGCGCAACGGAGTCACGGTGATCTCGCAGCAGGGCGGCGACCCTGGCGCCGTGATGTTCGACGCGATCGCAGCCGCGATCGCGCGGCGGATCGACGTCGTGTTGGCCGACACGGCCGGGCGCCTGCCCACCCAGCTGCAACTGATGGAAGAGATTCGCAAGGTGCAGCGCGTCATCCGGAAGGCGGATCCCGCCGCCCCGCACGAGACCCTGCTGGTACTCGACGCGAATACGGGTCAGAACGCCCTCGCGCAGGTCAAGGCGTTCGACGACGCGCTCGGTCTTTCGGGCCTGGTGCTGACCAAGCTCGATGGAACCGCGAAGGGTGGCGTGGTCGCCGCCATCGCGAAGGAACGGCCGATTCCGCTTCGCTTCATCGGAATCGGAGAGGGCCTCGACGATCTGAAGCCTTTCGTCGCTGCGGAGTTTGTCGACGCTCTGGTGGATTGACGGCTTCGAGTCCGTTTGTCAGTGGGCGCCCACTGCCAGCGTATTTATTGTTGGCGCTGGACACCCGAAGACGTCGTCCCGCGCGCAAGGGAGCGTTGCCGCATGCTTTTCCTGGCGTCGCGGCCACGATCGGACCGGGGCGTTAACCCGACGGAATCAGTCGGGAACTTCTGGCGCATGTTAGCACTCTCACCGCGCGAGTGCTAAAATTGACTCGCTGGGCGGAAGGCGGACGGACGGCGCCGAACCTCCCCAACCGAAGGATATGAAGATGACCGGTACCGCGTTGACGTTCCCGACGCCTGTGTCCCTGGGCAATCTGGACCAGTACATCCAGGCCGTGAACCGATTCCCGCTGCTCACCGCCGAGCAGGAGCTGGCGCTCGGCCGCAGCCTCGTCCGCGACAATGACCTCGACGCGGCGCAGCAGCTCGTCCTGTCGCACTTGCGTCTCGTCGTGGCGGTCAGCCGCAAGTACCTGGGCTACGGTCTGCCGCAGGCGGACCTCATCCAGGAAGGCAACATCGGACTCATGAAGGCCGTGCGCCGGTTCGATCCGGAGCGCGGCGTGCGTCTCGTCTCCGTTCGCCCTCCACTGGATCCGGGCGGAAATCCACGAATACGTGCTGCGCAACTGGCGCCTCGTCAAGGTCGCGACCACCAAGGCGCAGCGCAAGCTCTTCTTCAATCTGCGGCGCATGAAGGTGCGCTCGGCGTCCCTGTCGACCACGGAAGCGATGGCGATCGCGAAGGACCTCGGCGTCAAGCCGGAGGAGGTCTTCGAAATGGAAACGCGCCTCACCGGCCGCGACCTCGCGCTCGATCCGCAGTCCGACGAGGACGGCGACGCCGTGTCGCCGATTGCCTATCTCACGGACGTCGAGAACGAGCCGGTGCATCTCCTCGAGCGCGCCGAGACGGAAAACAACCGTGCGGAAGGACTGAAACGTGCGCTCTCGAAGCTCGACGACCGCAGCCGGCGCATCATCGAGGCCCGCTGGCTCGTCGAGAAGGACTCGGCGACATTGCAGGAGCTCGCCGACGAGTACGGCGTCTCGGCGGAGCGCATCCGGCAGATCGAGGGCAAGGCGATCAAGGCCATGCGGAGCCAGATGGCCAGTTGAGTGCCGGGCGCGCCAAGACGCCGCCCGCGCGACTCGATACGCGCCGCTACAGTTCCACCTGCGTGCCGAGCTCCACGACACGGTTGGTCGGGATGTGAAAGAAGTCGGTGGCCTTTACGGCCATCTTCGACATGGAAACGAAGAGCCGCTCGCGCCAGAGCGCCATGCCCGGGCGCCACGCTCGCGATCAACGTTTCGCGCGAGACGAAGAACGACGTCTCCATCATGTCGAACGCGAACCCGTTCCTGCCGATCGTTTCCAGGAGCTCCGGCACGTCGGGGTCCTCGGCAAAGCCGTAGTACGCGTCCATCCGCCAGAAGGCGCAACCGAGTTCGGTGAGGCGCATGCGCTCTCCCGCCGGAACGCGCGGAAAATCCTGCGTGTGAATCGTCAGGAAGACCACCCGTTCGTGCAGCACCTTGTTGTGCTTGAGGTTGTGCAGCAGCGCGTGCGGCACGCGATCGACGGTCGACGTCAGGAAAATCGCAGTGCCCTCGACGCGCGTCGGCGGGCTCGACGTCGATGCTTTCGATGAAGAGCTCGAGCGGCATCGAATCCTCGGCGAGCCGCTGCATCAGCAACACGCGGCCCCGCTTCCAAGTCGTGAGCAGCGTGAACACGACCGCGCCGATCAAGAGCGGGAACCACCCGCCCGCCGGCACCTTGAGCGAATTGGACGCGAGGAACGACAGGTCGATGAGGAACAGCGGCACGACGATCAGCACCGCCACAAGCGTGTTCCAGCCCCAGATGCGGCGCATCACCACGAAGATCAGCACCGAGTCGATCAGCATGGCGAGCGTCACCGCGATACCGTAGGCGCCGCCCAGGTTGTCGGAGCTCCGGAAACCGACCACGAGCAGCACCACGGCCACCAGGAGCGACCAGTTGATGAACGGAACGTAGATCTGCCCGATCTGGCGGTCCGAGGTGTGCTGGATCTTGAGTCGCGGACAGTAGCCCATCTGGATCGCGGCGCGCGTCAGCGAGAACGCGCCGGAAATTACCGCCTGCGAGGCGATCACCGCGGCGCAGGTGGCGAGTATGACGAGCGGAATCAGCGCCCACTGGGGCGCCAGCAGATAGAACGGGTTCTTGATCGCCGCAGGATCGGCCAGCAGCAGCGCACCCTGCCCGAAGTAATTGAGGACCAGCGCCGGCATCACGAAGCCGAGCCACGCGCGCCGAATGGGCGCCGCGCCGAAGTGCCCCATGTCGGCATAGAGCGCCTCGGTGCCGGTGACGGCTAGCACGACCGCGCCCAGCGCCAGGAACGCAAGGCGGGGATTGGCGGCCACGAAAGCGAAGGCATGGGCCGGATTGAGCGCGAACAGAACCGCCGGATGCTGCGCCAACTGCAAGGCCCCGAGCAGCGCCAGCACGACGAACCAGACGCACATCACCGGCCCGAACAGGCGGCCGACGCTCGCGGTGCCGCGCTTCTGGATCGCGAACAAAGCGACCACGATCATCACCGTCACGGGCACGATGAACGGGTGGAGCTCCGGCGCGACGATCTCGAGGCCCTCGACCGCGCCCAGCACCGAAATCGCCGGCGTGATCATGCCGTCGCCGTAGAACATGGCGGCCCCGAAGATGCCGAATCCGACCAGCCACCAACGGCGCCTGCCCTTGTTTCCGAGACCGCGCGAGACGAGGGCGGTCAGCGCGAGGATCCCCCCTTCGCCGCGATTGTCGGCGCGCATGATGAGCCAGACGTACTTGGCGGTGACGATGATCATCAGCGCCCAGAAGATGATCGACAGGATGCCGAGCACGTTGGCGGTTGTAAGCGCCACCAGATGTTCGCCGCCGAAACACTGTCGCAGCGTGTAGAGCGGCGAGGTGCCGATGTCGCCGTAGACCACGCCGATCGCCCCGAGGACGAGCGGCGACATGCGCTTCGACGAGCCGACGGGATCGCTCACTGGTGTGCCCCCACGCTTGCAGCGGAGTTGCGCGGGTCGCCGCGTGCGGGCTCGCGGGCTTCAGACCACGCCGCTGCCATCGTCGCCGCGGCGGGCGAAACGGATGGAGAGCTGCTTCAGCTTGCGGTAGAGGTGCGTGCGCTCGAGGCCGGCCCGTTCCGCCACTCGGCTCATGTTGCTCTGTTCGCGCCCGAGCAACTGCTCGAAATAGATGCGCTCGAAGGCCTCGCGCGCTTCCCGCAGCGGCAACTCGAAGAAGCGTGCGGTGATTTCCGGGGCCACCGCCTGATTCGCGGCGGCGGCCTCGCCCAGCAGCCGTTTCACGTGTTCGGACGTGATGTCGCCGCTCCCGGCGAAGAGCGCGAGATTGGCCACCACGCTTTGCAGATGGTCGAGGTTGCCGGGCCAATAGGCGCCCGCGAGCATGTTGAGCGCGGCCGGAGGCATCGTCGCGAAGCCGCGCGTCGCGGGATGCTGCGCGTTGCGCTCCTGAGCGACGACGTCGTGCCAGAAGCGCTCGATCAGCGCCGGAATGTCCTCGCGCCGGGCGCGCAGCGGTGGCAGCAGCACGGCGCCGGTCGACAGCGCGGCCAGCAGCGCCGCGTCGAACTTGTTCTCCGCGGCCATGTTGCCGAGCGGCTCCGTGCTGGTGCAGACGAGGGTAACGTTCGCCTTGTCGATCTTCGGCAGCAGGAATGCGAGTCCGCGCTGCTCGGCCTTGGCGTACTGGCCGATCTCCGCGCAATAGAGCGTGCCGTCGCGGGCCTCTTCGAGCACGGCGAGCGGGTTCGCCGCAAGGCGCGCACCTCCGGGCAGCGCGACCCTGGGAGTGTCGGCGGCGTGCAGAGCGCGTGCCGCGACGTCGTGCCCTGCGCCGGGCTCGCCCAGGATCAGCAGCGGGCTTTCTCGCCGCCAGGAGCTGCTCCATCTGCCGTTCGACGTCGCGCATGGCGGCGCTCGTGCCGATGCTCGCGAGCGAAACGCGCCGCGGCTCGCGCGCCAGCGCGACCTTGAGCGCGCGCGCGACGGTGCCGAGGAGCTTCTGCAGTCCGACCGGCTTCTCGAGGAAGTCGAACGCGCCGATCTTGGTCGCCTCGACCGCGGTCTCGATCGTGCCGTGGCCCGACATCATGACGACGGGCATCGTGAGCTGCCCGGACGCGGCCCACTCCCGCAGCAAGGTCACGCCGTCGGTATCCGGCATCCATATGTCGAGCAGGACGAGGGCGGGCCGCTCGCGCGCGCGGTAGGCCCGCGCCGCCGTCGCATTTTCGGCGAGACTCACGCGATAGCCCTCGTCCTGCAGGATCTCGGAGAGGAGCTCGCGGATGCCGACTTCGTCGTCGACGATGAGAATTTCCTTGGCGGGAGTCATGAGGTGCGTATCCTACGCCGCGACGGCACTGCGCGGGAAAATGAGCGTTACCTGGGCGCCGCGCGGCGGCACGTTGGCGAGCTCGACGCGGCCATGGTGTTCGTCGACGATCTTCTTCACGATGGCGAGGCCCAAGCCCGTGCCTTTCGACTTCGTCGTCACGTACGGCTCGAATGCGCGGTGGAGCACGGTGTCGGGAAAACCGGCACCGCCGTCGCCGAACGCGAGTCCGATCTCGTCGCCCCGGGCCCGAGCGCGATGTCGTAGCGCGGGTCGTGCACTTCGGCTTGGGCGTCGATGGCGTTCTGCAGGAGATTGTGGAACACCTGACGGAGGCGCGTCGGTTCGCCCAGGACGACGAGCGACGCGTCGGGGAGCGACAGACGCACGTGCGGCCGCAGATTGTCGTACAACGCGAGCACGTCGAGCAAGAGGGCGCCCAGGTCAACGGGCTGCATCGTGCCCGGGCGCGGCTGGCGCGCGTAGATCGCGAAGTCGTCGACCATGTGCTTCATCGCCGCCACCTGCGCAATGATGGTCTGCGCGCCGCGCGTCAGCGCCTCCTGGTCGGCGCCGGAGAGCTTCGGCGCGAGTTTTCGTTCGAGCCGCTCGGCCGACAGCTGGATCGGCGTCAACGGATTCTTGATTTCGTGCGCCAGTCGGCGCGCAACCTCGCCCCACGCCGCATCGCGCTGCGCCTGGGCGAGATCCGTGACGTCGTCGAACACGACGACGTAGCCCGCCACCGGAGTCACGGGCAACCGCGACCCGCGCATGAGGAGCGTTCGCAGCAGATTGGACACCGAGAGCTCCGCCTGCTTCTGCCAATGCGCGTCGCCGCTCGCGCGAAAGCCTTCCGCGACGAGCTCCCCGAACGGAGCCAATGCGGGAAGCCTTCGCCCCCAGTCGGCAAGCGGCAGGCCCGTGAGCTCCGCGAGGGGCTGCTGCAGGATCACCGCCGCGCTCGCATTCGCCGTGCGCAGCCGGTAGCCGTCGTCGAACGCGAGCACGCCGGCGGAAAGGTTGCCGAGGATGCTCTCGAGATAAGCGCGCGTCGTCTCGGTGGCGCGGCGCGATTCCTCGGTCTTCTGTCTGCGCCTCCTGCAGCTGAATGGTCATCGTGTTGAAGGATTCCGTCAGCACGCCGAGCTCGTCGCGCGAGGTCACGGGTTGGCGTCGCGTGAAGTCGCCCTGCGCGACGGCGCGCGTCCCCTCCGCCAGCAGTCCGAGCGGCTCCGAAAAACGCTCCGACAGCACGACGGCGAGGCCAAGCGCGGCGGTGAGCGCAAGGAGCAGCGTCAAGGTGAGCGTCAGTGCGTACAGGCGCTTCAGCCCTCGGCGCGACAGTGAAATCTTCTGGTAGTCGTCCGAACCGGAGCGCACCGTCTCGAAATCCTGGGCGAGCGCCTTCGGCACGGGTTCGATGACCTGGAGCACCTTGAGCGGTTCCAGCTGGTCGTCGGTGTTGACGGGCACCACGACCCGCAGCTTGATGAACACGCCGTCGGGCGTCTGTTCCGGCGTTGCCGTGAGTCTGCTGCAGCCGCGCCCTCCGCAGCGCCGCCGCGGGCGGCGGCTCCGGCGGCGCCGTCGACCCGCCGATGCCCGCCACCGCAAGCACGCCACCGGTGGACGAAAACAGCGCGGCCTCGTAAGACGCCGGCCTGCTCGGCCGCGCGATTCAACCGGGTCGATACGCTGCCCGATCCGCCTTCGGAGAGCGTGACCGCGATCTGGCTCGCCTTGTTGACCGTTTCCTGCTTGAGATAGTCGAGCGCGTTGCGACCGAGATTGAGGCCGCCCTCGAGCGCGCGATCCACCCGGACGTCGAACCAGCTCTCGATGCTCCGGCCGATGAACAGCACGGACGCCGCATAGACCAGCGCGCCCGGCAACACCGCGACCAGCGCGAACACCAGCACCAGGCGCACCGCCAGGCGGGAGCCGAAGACGCCCGATCTTCGCTTGCGCCATAGCTGCCACAATTGCGCGCCGACGACCGCCATCAGCATCGCACCGAGAAGACCGTTGACGACGAGGAGCGTGTCGATGCTCTTCGCGAAGAGCTCGGTGTTCGCCGATGCCGTCGCGAGCAGGAACAGCGAGATCGCGCCGAGGCACGCCAGGACGAGCAGCAGCCAGCGCATCCTGCGCGACGGCAGCAGAATGCTCACGGCGTGAAGCTCCAGCGATGCCACTCCGATTGCAGCGACCAGTCGCGCGAGGCGATGGCGTTCACCTGGAAGGGCTTGGGCAGCGCATTGACGTCGAGCCGGAGGCGAATGGAGGCCTCGTAGCGGGTGCCCTTGACCAGCTGATCGAGATTCGCGACCTGTCGCGACGTGACGCGGGAAAGAAAGCGCTCGACGTCATCGAGCGCGTCGAACGTCTGACTCAAGAGGCCGATGGCCACGCGGTATTGCCTCGTCAGCGCGTTGTACGAGACACGGTACTGGGTGGACAGGGCCAGCACTTTCTCGTCCACCCAGTAGCACCGCGGGCGCAGACAGCTCGAATTCGAACACGAAATAGAGCGGAACACCCTTCTGGATCGCCTCCTCGAGCGTCGGATTGAAAGCGAGCTCGAATTCCGCGTCGAGCACGTACATGTCCTCGTCCGCCCGCAGTTCCGCGGCCTTGACGGCGATCGTGTCCGCGCGCGCCGCCGGGGGAACAGGGCGGCGAGGACGAACGCGAGCAGTAGCCCGGCGCCGGCGACCCACCGCGAGAACGTGGCGGCGAAGTCGCGCGAGAATGGATGGGAATCGAATCGCTGCGGGCATTGCGGCGGGCGGGCGGATCGAACACGGTGCCGATGGGCCATCGGCGGCGGGGCGGGCGGAATGCGCGCCGCGCCCTTGCCCGTCAAGGCTTGCGAAGCAGCGCGTAGAAGTATCCGTCTTGATTGTGGCTCGCGCCGGGGAGCGAAGGCAAGAGTTGCGCGCCGCGCCGCGCCGCGTCGGGGTGGAAGGTGAGGGTTTCGCGCAACGCGTCGGCGTGACGCGCGACGAAGGCCGCGATCTGCGCCTCGTTTTCCGCCTCGAAGATCGAGCACGTCACGTACAGCATGAGGCCGCCGTGCGCGAGGCACGTCCACAGCGCGTCGAGCAGTCGCGTCTGCTGTCGCGCGAAGCTCTCGACATCGGCCTCCCGGCGCAGCCATTTGACATCGGGATGACGGCGGACCACGCCCGAGGCCGTGCACGGCACATCCGCGAGGATGCGCTCGAATGGCCGCCCGTCCCACCATCCGCCGGGATCTCCGGCATCGCCGGCGACCACCCGCACGTTGCCGCCGTCAAGGCGCAGGCGCCGGAGGTTGTCGCGAAGGCGCGCAAGGCGCTCCTCGTCGCGGTCGAGCGCGACAACCTCGACGTCGGCTTGCTCGAGGATGTGCGTGGTCTTGCCGCCGGGCGCGGCGCACGCGTCGAGCACACGCTGCCCCGGCATGGGCGCCAGCAGCGGCGCGGCAAGCTGGGCACCCGGATCCTGGACCGAGAACGCGCCGGCATCGAATCCCGGCAGCGTGCGCACGTTCATCGCGGGCTCGACGATGATCCCAGCTTCGCCCACCGGCGTCGCGTTGATTCCGGCGCGGGCGAACTGCGACAGCACTGCGTCCCGCGTCGCGATGCGGCGGTTGACGCGAAGCGCGAGCGGCGCCTGCAGGTTGCCCGAGGCGAGCACGTCCTGCCATTGGTCCGGGAACTCGCGCTGCACCCGTTCGATCCACCAGCGCGGATGCGACCACCGCGCGACCGGGTCGGCAATGACGGCGTCGAGCAGCCCTTCGCGCTCCCGCAGAAAGCGTCGCAGCAGCGCATTGACGAGCGCCTTGGCGGCCGGTCGCGCCAGCTTCGCCGCCGCGTTCACGGCGTGGTCGACGACAGCGAACGGCGGCGCGCGCATGTGGTCGAGCTGGTAGATCGCGACGGCCACGAGACAGCGCAGCGACGCATCGGCGATCGGCTTCGTCGCGAGCGCGTGAACCAGCGCATCGAGCCGGCCCCAGTGCCGCAACGTGCCGTACGCGAGCTCGAAGACGAGCGCCCGGCGACGGCCGGGCGCTCCCGTCTCGGTCGGCGCGAACTTCGCCAACGCGACCGGCAACGTCGCGCCATCCAGCACGCACTCGACGCAAAGCGCGGCTAGCCGTTGCGCGTCGCGCATCCGTGCCGATCGTCGATCACGGAGCGAAGGCGCCGAACCGCGCGCCGGGAACGAGCGCTCGCCCGGCAGCGAACGCGGCGGCATTCATCCGTCGCCCGCCCGCGGGCTGGAGCTCCGCGATCTCGAGCACGCCCTCACCGCACGCCACCACGACGCGTGCGCCGTCCAGCGCCAGCACCGTCCCGGGCACGGCATCGCGTACCGGAGCGGCCGCCGGTTGCGCCCGCCAGACTTTCACGCGCTCGCCCGACCAGGACGTCGCCGCGCCCGGCGTCGGGTCGAACGCGCGCACCTGCCGATCGATCTGCGCCGCGGCCGCGTTCCAGTCGATGACGGCTTCCTCCTTGCGGATCTTTGCCGCGTACGTCGCGCCTTCTGCCGGTTGCGGCTTCGACGCGCCGGCGATCCCCGCCGCGAGACGTCGCAGATAGGCCGACAGCATGCGCGCGCCCAGCGCGGCGAGCTTCAACTCGAGCGAACCCGCGGTTTCACTTGCCTCGATGGGAAGGTGAACGACATCGAGCATCGGCCCCGTGTCGAGCCCCGCGTCCATCTGCATCAGGGTGATGCCCGTCTCCGGATCTCCCGCGAGCAGCGCCCGCTGCATCGGTGCGGCACCCCGCCAGCGCGGCAGCAGCGACGCGTGCACGTTGACGCAGCCGCGCCGCGGCCAGTCGAGGACCGCTTGCGGCAGGATGAGCCCGTAAGCCGCGACGACGAGCACATCGAGGTCATTCGCCAGCGATCGCCCCACGCGCCGCTTCGGCCACGAGGGTCGCTGGCTGGACGACCGGAATCGCGTGTCGCACCGCGAGCTCCTTCACCGGCGAGGACAACACCTTCTGCCCGCGCCCGCGCGGCCGGTCGGGCCGGGTCAGCACCAGCGGGATCGTCACGTCCGCATCGAGCAGCGCCTGGAGCATGCGGGCGGCGAATGCCGGCGTGCCGGCGAAAGCGACCTTCATGGCGCTCCGACCGGGGATTAGCGCGCGCTCGGCGCGCGCACCCCGGGGGCAGCGAACACCAGGCCGAAGGCCGCAGGACAGCCGAAGGCTGGTCCCGCGAAGCGGGATGCGGCGAAGCCGCACAAAGTGAGCGTGGCGGCCGTTCATCAGCCCGCGAGCCGCTGCTTCTTGCGCAGCCGCGCGGCGAGCCTCGATCGTTTCAGCGGCGAAAGGTGGTCGACGAAGATCCTGCCTTCAAGGTGTTCCGTCTCATGCTGCAGGCATACGGCCAGCATGCCGTCCGCGTCGAGGTCGAACGGCTGGCCGCGCGCATCGAGGGCACGCACACGAACGCGCGCCGCGCGCCGCACCCGGTCGTAGTAGCCCGGGACCGACAAGCACCCTTCCTCGCATTCGGCCTCGCCTTCGGCCGCGACGATCTCGGGGTTGACGAAGACACGCAGCTCGTCGCGCGCCTCGGAAACGTCGATGACCACGATGCGCTTGTGCACGTCCACTTGGGTGGCGGCGAGGCCGACGCCGGGCGCCGCATACATGGTTTCCGCCATGTCGCGTATCAGTCGCTCGATCTCCGGCGTGAACGCAGTCACCGGCGTTGCGACCTTCCTCAATCGCGGGTCCGGGTAGGCAAGAATTTGCAATATGGCCATGGGTTTAGGGGACTTCGCTCGCCCCGACCGTGGTTTTCGGTTACCGCAGGGCGACACCTTGTGGCGTTCGCCGGCGACTTTTGGCATCGCCAGCTTGCAAAATGCAGACTGAGGATGCAGAATCTGCTGTAAGCCCTTATTTTGCGGCGCTTTAGGACGTTAGCAAGCCCCACCCCAAATGGAAGAGGCTTTATGCGTCAGAAGTCTAGCATAGCGAATTTCATCGTTGCCACGGTCGCGGCCGTCGCGGCCGCTGCCGCGTTTTCGGTGCGCGCGGCTGACGTGGAGCTCAAAGAATCGGTCACGGAACGCTATACGGTGCAGAGGGGGGACACCCTTTGGGGAATTGCCGGCAAGTTCCTCAAGGATCCGTGGCGCTGGCCCGAAATCTGGCGGATGAACCGCGAGCAGCTCAGGAATCCGCACCTCATCTATCCAGGCGACGTGATCGTCCTCGACCGCGCCGACGGCCAGTGGCGCCTTTCACTCGAGCGCACCGACAACCCGCTTGTCGCCGACGGTGCGTACGTCGCCGTTGGACGTGGAGGCGATTGCCTCGATTCCCGCCGGAGAGATCGAGCCGTATCTCACGCGACCGCTCATCACCGGACCCGACGGGCTCGTCGGCGCGGCCGAGGTCGTCGCCGCACGCGACGCGAGAGCGTTTCGCGGCGAGCGCGACATCGTCTACGTCGTCGGCATGAACGCCACCGCGCGGCGACCAATGGAACATCTATCGACGCGGCCGTACTTTCATGTCGGCCGACGGCAAGGAAGTGCTCGGTGTCGAACAGCGCTTCCTCGGAACCGCGATGGTCGAGCGCTTCGCCGAGGTATCGACGGTGCGCCTGCGCCAACGACGCAACGCAGGAGAACGTGTCGACGGTACGCATCACCAACGCGAAAGAGGAGATCGTCAACGGCGACCGAATGATTCCCGCGCCGCGGGGCGTGCTGATGAACTATGTCGCCGCACGCGCCGACGCGTCCGATCCAGGCCGAGGTCATCGCGACGGATCGCGACGCGATCGAAGCCGGCCGCGGCTGGGTCGTGACGCTCGACAAGGGCAGTGGCCGACGGACTCGACGTCGGAACGGTGCTCGCCATCTACCGCGTGATTCCGCCGATGCCCGATCCGAGGTCGTCGAGCGTACCGCCGACACGCCTCGGGGTTCATGCCCGACCGTTGGCTCAAGGTGCCCGACGAGCGCATCGGACTGCTCTTCGTGTTCCGCGTGTTCGATCGGGTTGTCCTACGCGCTCGTGCTCAATACGTCGGACCCGGTCGTCGTCGGCAATTACGTTCGCAATCCCTAGCGGCACCCGTCTGCGAGCGCGCCGCGGGCATGACCCGTCGCGCGGCGACTGCGACGGCGCCCCCCATGATCGTCGACTCACGCGTGCAGGCGTGGGCGCGGCTCCAGTTGGCGGAGATTGCGCCGCGCCCGCTGGTTGACGTTGCTGCGCGCCTTCGAGACGCCGGAAGGCGTGCTCGCGGCGACGCCGGCGCAGCGCCGCCGATACGTACCCGCAACCGTGCGGCGCCGCTCGACGCTCCTCCCGATGCGGCACGACTCGACGCGACGCTCGCCTGGCTCTCGCGGACCGGGTCACGGCCTCGTCGCCTGGGGCGATCCGGATTACCCCGCCCCACTGCTCGAGATCGGCGATCCGCCGCCGGTGCTCTACTGCCACGGCCGGCGAGAGCTTCTCGCGGCACCGGCGTTCGCGATCGTGGGCAGTCGCAATGCAACGCCCCAAGGATGCGCGGACGCCGAAGCGTTCGCCGCCGCACTCTCCGTGGCCGGCTTCGTCATCGTCAGCGGACTCGCCCTCGGCGTCGATGCGGCAGCGCATTGCGGTGGACTCCGTGGCGCCGGCAGCAGCATCGCGGTGATCGGCACCGGTCCCGATCGCGTCTATCCGGCCCGCAATCGCGCACTCGCGCACGATCTCGCGGCGCGCGGACTCGTCCTCTCCGAGTTCGCCATCGGCACGCCACCGCTGAAGCAGAACTTTCCGCGCCGCAATCGCCTCGTGAGCGGCCTCGCCCGCGGCGTGCTCGTGGTCGAGGCCACGCTTTCGTCCGGATCGCTCATTACGGCGCGACTCGCCGCCGAGCAGGGACGCGAAGTCTTCGCGCTGCCGGGATCGATCCACTCGCCGTTTTCGAAAGGCGGGCACCGGCTCATTCGCGAAGGCGCGAAGCTCGTCGAGACGGCGCAGGACATCCTCGACGAGCTCGGCGATCGTGGCGGCCGCGGCGCCGATCGCTCTCGCCCGCGCGCGTGCAAAGCCCGACGCCGTCCTCGCGCACCGTCATGCGCGCGTTGGGCCACGATCCAGCCGACGTCGAGACGCTCGCGGCGAGCACCCGGCTGTCGATTGCCGCCCTCGTGGCCGCATTGACGGCGCTCGAGCTCGACGGTCGCGTCGCGTCGCTTCCCGGCGGAATCTGGCAGCGCGTCGGCTGATCGATTCCCGCGGCCGGCCCCGGGCGCCTCGCGCGCGGGCACGCTCGCGCGCGCGCACGCGCACGCGTTGGGCCGACATCGCAAAGCAGTTCTTGCCCCGCGCTGCTTCACCTTCGGTACTATCTGCGGCTCTTCGCGCCAGGCGCATCCATGTCCAAATCTCTGATCATCGCCGAAAAGCCCTCCGTCGCCGCGGACATCGCGCGGGCGCTCGGGGGATTTGCGCGCCACGACGACTACTTCGAGAGCGACGGCTATCGTGCTGTCGTCCGCGGTCGGGCATCTCATCGAGATCGGCATGCCGGACGACGAAGAGGTGAAGCGCGGCAAGTGGACGTTCGCGCACCTGCCGGCGATCCCGTCGCAGTTCGCGCTGAAGCCGATCGAGAAGAACGCGAACCGCCTGAAGACGCTGCTGCGGCTCATCAAGCGCAAGGACGTCGGCGATCTGATCAACGCCTGCGACGCGGGACGCGAAGGCGAGCTCATCTTCCGCTACATCGCGCAATTCGCGAAAGCCACGAAGCCGATCCGGCGCCTCTGGCTGCAATCGATGACGACCGCCGCGATCCGCGAGGGCTTCGACAAGCTGCGCACCGATGCGCAGATGCGCCCGCTCGCCGATGCCGCGGTGTGCCGCTCCGAGGCCGACTGGCTCGTGGGCATCAACGGCACGCGCGCGATGACGGCGTTCAACTCGAAGTCAGGCGGCTTCCAGCTGACGACGGTCGGCCGCGTGCAGACGCCCACGCTCGCCATCCTGGTCGAGCGCGAGGAGAAGATTCGCGCGTTCCGGCCGCGGGGTTATTGGGAGGTGCACGGCACGTTTCGGGCCCGCGCCGGCGAGTACGCCGGACGCTGGTTCGACGAGAAATGGACGAAGACCGACGACGACCCCGATGCGCGCGCCGAGCGGCTGTGGGAGGAGGCGAAGGCTGCCGCGATCGTCGCGAAGTGCACCGGCAAGCCCGGCGTCGTCACCGAGGAGGCGAAGCCGACGACGCAGGGCGCGCCGCTCCTCTACGACCTCACGTCGCTGCAGCGCGAGGCCAACGGTCGCTTCGGCCTTTCGGCACGCACGACGCTCTCGCTGGCGCAGTCGCTCTACGAAAAACACAAGGTGCTCACCTATCCGCGGACCGACTCGCGCGCGCTGCCCGAGGACTATCTCGCCACGGTGAAGGCGACGATCGAAGTGCTGAAGGAGTCGAATGCGTATGGCGCCTTCGCCCGCGAGGTGCTGAAGCAGAAGTGGGTGCGGCCCAACAAGCGGATCTTCGACAACGCGAAGGTCTCCGACCATTTCGCGATCATCCCGACGCTCGTTTCCCCGAAGCACCTGAACGAGCTCGAGGCGAAGCTCTACGACTTCGTCGTCAAGCGCTTCCTCGCGGCGTTCTATCCCCCCGCCGAATTTCTCGTGACCACGCGCATCACGCGGGTCGCCGGTGAGCCGTTCAAGTCCGAAGGCAAAGTGCTGGTCGTGCCGGGCTGGCTCGCGGTCTACGGCAAGGAAGCGCAGGTCGACGATGGCCCGACCAAGTCCGGCGACAAGGCGACGCTCGTCGCGGTCACGCCGGGCGAGAATGTTGCGACCGACAAAATCGACGCGGTCCCGAACACCACGCGCCCTCCGGCGCGCCTCACGGAGGCGACGCTGCTCTCCGCCATGGAGGGCGCGGGCAAGCTGATCGACGACGAGGAGCTCCGCGAAGCGATGCGCGAGAAGGGTCTCGGCACGCCGGCCACGCGCGCGCAGATCATCGAAGGCCTGATCGCGGAGCGATACGTCTACCGCGAAGGCCGCGAACTCGTTCCCACCGCGAAGGCGTTCTCGCTGATGACGCTCCTCCACGGTCTTGGCGTGCCCGAGCTCTTCTCGCCGGAACTCACGGCGGAATGGGAGTTCAAGCTCGCGCAGATGGAGCACGGCAAGCTGAAGCGCGACGCGTTCATGCGCGAGATCGTCGCCATGACGCAGCACATCGTGGGGCAGGCCAAGGGCTACGAGAGCGACACGATCCCCGGCGATTTCGGCACGCTGACAGCGCGCTGCCCGAACTGCGGCGGCGAAGTGCACGAGAACTACAAGAAGTTCCAGTGCCAGTCGTGCGCGTTCGGCTTCTGGAAGATCATGGGCGGACGGCAGCTCGACGTTGCCGAGGCCGACACTTTGCTGCGGGAGCGCTGCCTCGGTCCGCTCGAGGGCTTCCGCAGCCGGCTCGGCAAGCCGTTCTCCGCCTCGCTGCGCTTGAACGACGCCAACGAAGTGGGCTTCGACTTCGGCGACGGCGCGAACGACGACGCGACCGAGGCGCCCGACTTCTCGGGGCTCGTGCCGCTCGGTTCCTGCCCGAAGTGCAAGTCCCGCGTGTTCGAGACGGCGCAGGCCTACGTCTGCGAGAAGGCCGTCGGGCCCGACAAGACCTGCGACTTCCGCTCCGGCCGCGTGATCCTGCAGCGGCCGGTCGAACGCGGGCAGATGGAGAAACTGCTCGCCACCGGCAAGACCGATCTCCTGCAGTTCGTGTCGGCGCGCACGAAGCGCGGGTTTTCCGCTTTCCTCGTGCGCCAACCCGACGGCAAGATCGGCTTCGAATTCGAGGCGCGCGACCCGGCCAAGGCCGGCGCACGTCGCTCGCGCGGGGCCGCGTCAGCGCTGCGCGTACTGGGCGCGCATCCGCACGACAAGAAACCGGTCGAACTCCACGCCGGCCGTTATGGCCCCTACGTGAAGCATGGCGAGGTCAACGCCACGGTTCCCGACCGCGACAAGGTCGATGCGCTGACACTGGCGCAAGCGGTGGCATTGCTCGACGAAAAGGCTGCGAAGCAGGGGACGTCCACGCGGACGCCATCCAGGAAGCCGCGCAAGACGCCGGCCAAAGCCACTCCCGAACCTCGAACCGCTGCCGTCGCGAAAGCCCGCGCACCGAGGAGCGCGAAGCCCGCGCCCAAGAAGCGCCCGGCGGCACCGGCCGTGGTCGGCAAGCCCGCCCCCGCGGGCAAGAAGACCGTGCGCGCCCGCCGCTCGCCGGCGAAGCCCTAGTGTCCGTTTCGCCGCCTCTGTCTTAGGCCGCCTCAGACGTCGAGATTGCGCACGCCGAGCGCGTTCGATTCGATGAACGCGCGGCGCGGCTCGACCAGCTCCCCCATCAGCGTCGAGAAGATCTCTTCCGACGAGATTGCATCCTCAATCTGCACCCGCAGCAGGCGGCGCACCGCAGGATCCATCGTCGTCTCCCAGAGCTGACCCGGGTTCATTTCGCCCAACCCCTTGTAGCGCTGCAACGTGACAGCGTTGCGGGCGTCGGCGAGCAACCAGTCGAGGGCCTCCTTGAACGACTTCACCGCCTGCTGCTTGTCCCCCCGCCGCACGACCGCGCCGGGAAGGATCAGCCCGAGCAGCACGGCGGCCGCAGCGCGGATCTGCGCGAAATCGCCCGACGCGATCAAGTCGCTGTCGATGGCCGTGGCGTGCGGTGTGCCGTGATGCGTGCGCACGACGACGAGCCGGCGCGACTCGCTCGCGGCGTCGTAACGCGATTCGACCCGCACGTCCGGATCCGCGATCACCGCTCGCAGCGCGACGGCACTCGCCGCGGCCGCGGCTTCGCTCGAAAGATCGATCGCCGCGCCGGCCAGGACCGCATACAGCGCGGAAGGCTCGACGATCCGTGCCAAGCGCTCGATGACGGCATCGGCGAGCAGATACTCGCGCGCGACACTAGCAAAGGCTTCCGGCGCGAGCGGCGGCTTCCCGGCCCCGGGAATGAGCACCGCGCCTTTCAACGCCACCTTGAGCAGGTGCTGCTTCAATTCGTGGTCGTCCTTGAGGTAGTTCTCTTCCTTGCCCTGCTTCACCTTGTACAGCGGCGGCTGCGCGATGTAGATGTGGCCGCGCTCGACCAGCTCCGGCATCTGCCGGTAGAAGAACGTCAGCAGCAGCGTGCGGATGTGCGAGCCGTCGACATCGGCGTCGGTCATGATGATGATGCGGTGATAGCGGAGCTTGTCGGGGTTGTATTCGTCCTTGCCGAAGCCCGTGCCGAGCGCCGTGATGAGCGTCACGATCTCCTGCGAACTGACGAGCTTCTCGAAGCGCGCCCGCTCGACGTTGAGGATCTTGCCGCGCAGCGGCAGGATCGCCTGGAACTTGCGGTCGCGGCCCTGTTTGGCGGAGCCGCCGGCGGAATCCCCCTCCACCAGGTAGATTTCACACAGCGCGGGATCGCGCTCCTGGCAATCGGCGAGCTTGCCCGGAAGCCCCAGGCCGTCCAGCACGCCCTTGCGGCGCGTCAATTCCCGTGCCTTGCGCGCGGCCTCGCGTGCGCGAGCGGCGTCGACGATCTTGCCGCAGATGATTTTCGCCTCCACCGGATTCTCCAGCAGGAACTCCGCGAGCTTCGCCGACACGATTTCCTGCACGATCGGTTGGACTTCCGACGATACGAGCTTGTCCTTCGTCTGCGACGAGAACTTGGGCTCGGGCACCTTCACCGAGAGCACGCAGCAGAGGCCTTCGCGCATGTCGTCGCCGGTGGTTTCGACCTTCGCCTTTTTCGCGATCTCCTCTTTCTCGATGTAGTGGTTGAGCGTGCGCGTCATCGCCTGCCGCAGGCCGGTCAGGTGCGAGCCGCCATCGCGCTGCGGGATATTGTTGGTGAAGCACTGGACGTTCTCGGCGTACGCATCGTTCCACTGCATGGCGACTTCGACCGTCGTTCCATCCTTCTCACCGACCGCATGGAAGATCTTCGGATGAAGCACGGACTTGCTGCGGTTCATGTACTCGACGAAGCCCTTGATGCCGCCCGAGTAGGCGAAGTTCTCGCTCTTGCCGTCGCGCTGGTCGAGCAACTCGATCCTGGTGCCGTTGTTGAGAAACGAGAGCTCGCGGATTCGCTTCGCCAGTATGTCGTAGTGGTACTCGACGCGGCCGAAAGTGTCCGTCGAGGCCATGAAATGCACTTCGGTGCCGCGCCGGTCCGTGGTCCCGGTCGCGACGAGCGGCGCGACGGCGACGCCGCGGCGGAACTCGATCAGGTGGGCCTTGCCGTTGCGCCAGATGCGCAGGCGCAGCCAGTCGGACAACGCATTGACCACGGACACGCCGACGCCGTGCAGACCGCCCGACACCTTGTAGCTGTTCTGGTCGAATTTGCCGCCGGCATGGAGCTCGGTCATCACGATCTCGGCCGCCGAGCGCTTCAATTCGTCGTCGTCCTTGAGATCGATCGGAATGCCACGGCCGTTGTCGACGACGGACACCGAATTGTCTGCGTGGATGACGACCTTGATGTCGTCGCAGTAGCCGGCGAGCGCCTCGTCGATCGCGTTGTCGAGCACCTCGAACACCATGTGGTGGAGGCCCGTGCCGTCCGACGTGTCGCCGATGTACATTCCCGGGACGCTTGCGCACAGCGTCTAGGCCCTTCAGCACCTGGATGCTGTTCGAATCGTAGTCTTCGCCGTTATTCACCGGCTTCGGTATTGCTTGAGTCATCGTGGCCTTCGAAAGGGTTTGCCGCTGCACAAAACACCGGCGCCGACTCGCGGTCGGCGCCAACGCCATGCCCTGATCGCGAGCGCGGCGTCAGATGCGCATCGGCATGACGACGTACTTGTAGTCGTCGCGCTCGGGCACCGTGACGAGCGCGCTCGAGTTCGCGTCGCCGAATGCGACCTCCACGCGGTCCATCGCCATGTTCTGCAGCACGTCGAGCAGGTACGTGATGTTGAAACCGACATCGAGCGCATCGCCCTTGTAGGCGATCTCGAGCTCTTCTTCCGCCTCTTCCTGCTCGCTGTTCGTGCAGATGATCTTCAGCTGGTCGTTGCCGAGCACGAGCCGCACGCCGCGGAACTTCTCGTTCGAGAGGATGGCCGCCCGCTGCAGCGCGGCCAGGAGTTCGGTGCGCGAGAAGGCTATCCGCTTGCTGTTGGTCGTGGGGATCACCCGGTTGTAGTCCGGAAACTTGCCGTCGACCACCTTGCTCACGAGCTCGATGTTCGCGAACCGGAAGCGAACCTGGTTGGCGAGAATGTCGAGGGTGAGCGGCTCGTCGGAATCCGCGAGCAGCTTCGACAGCTCGAGCACGGTCTTGCGCGGCAGGATCACTTCCTGGCGCTGATAGCTGCCAGCGACAGCGATGCTCGCCCACGACAAGCGGTGGCCGTCGGTCGCGACCGCCTGCAGCGAGCCCTTGTCGATCACGAGCAGCATGCCGTTGAGGTAGTAGCGGATGTCCTGCTGCGCCATGGCGAATTCCGCCGATTTCAGCAGGCCGCGAAACTCGCGCTGCGGCAACGTCAGCGCCTGCACCTGATCCTGCCCTACGCCGATGCGGGGGTAGTCCGCCGCCGGCAGCGCCTGCAGGTTGAACCGCGAACGCCCGGCGCGCAGCGTCATGCGGTTGGCGCTGCCGTCGATCGTCAGCAGCGCGTCCTCCGGCAGCGCGCGCAGCAGATCCTGCAGCTTGCGCGCGGCGACGGTCGTCGCCTGCTTTTCCTTGCCCGGGAGCTCCGAGTGCGCGGTGATCTGCATCTCGAGATCGGTGGCGGTCACGTGGAGGCGCCCGTCCTCGTGCTCGAGCAGCACATTCGCGAGGATCGGCAGCGTATGTCGGCGTTCGACGATGCCCGAGACTGCTTGCAGAGGTTTGAGGAGCGCGTCCCGAGGGATCTGTTTTAGTTGCATTGTTTAAACTCGATAACAGCTAATAGGAGATGGCTGCAATCCGGGAGATCGGTACTTAACCTATTTGCATCAGAGAGTTAAAGGTCCTGCGAGCCTGTGGACAAGTCCTGTGCCGCGGCGGGAGCGTTTGGGGATTTTTCTCGAATTATCGCGCCGAGACAACTAATCCACTAATTATAGCGCTGAAAGCGGCAGTTATCCAGAGAAGATTTGCGGGGTGGGGCGGGTCGAAACGTCGCGGCGGATGGCCGCGCGAAGACAGCACCCGCTGCGCTCAGCTTCGCAGCACCTGCAGCAGGAAATTGACGTCGTGATTGAGTTCCGGCAGCGTCTCGCGCAGCTTGGCGATCTGGCGGCAGGCATGGAGCACGGTGGTGTGGTCGCGGCCGCCGAAGTTGCTTCCGATCTCGGGCAGCGAGAGCTGCGTGAGTTCCTTCGACAGCGCCATGGCCACCTGTCGTGGGCGCGCGATCGCCCGCGATCGCTTCTTCGAGTGCATGTCCGAGATGCGGATCTTGTAGTAATCGGCGACCGTCTTCTGGATGTTCTCGACGGAGACCTGGCGGTTCTGCACCGCCAGGAGATCGCGCAGCGCCTCCTTGGCCACCGCGAGCGTGATTTCCTGGCCGTGGAAGCTCGAGTAGGCGATGACGCGTTTGAGCGCGCCTTCGAGCTCGCGCACGTTGGAGCGGATGTGCTTGGCAATGAAGAAGGCGACCTGCTCGTCGAGCGAAAGGCCGGTCGCGGCGGCCTTCGCGAGCAGGATGGCGACACGCATTTCGAGCTCCGGCGGTTCGAGCGCGACGGTGAGGCCCCAGCCGAAGCGCGAGATCAGCCGCTCTTCGATCCCGGCGATCTCCTTGGGATAGGTGTCGCAGGTGATGACGACCTGCTTGTGGGCTTCGATGAGCGTATTGAAGAGATAGAAGAACTCCTCCTGCGTGCGGTTCTTGCCGCTGAAGAACTGGATGTCGTCGATCAGCAGCAGGTCGAGCGAGCGGTAATAGCGCTTGAAATCGTCGAAGGCCTTGTGCTGGTACGCGCGCACGACGTCGGAGACGTAGGTCTCCGCATGGATGTAGCGGATCTTCGCGGCGGCATCGCGCTGCAGGATGTGGTTGCCGAGCGCCTGGATGAGATGTGTCTTGCCGAGGCCCACGCCGCCATAGACGAAGAGCGGGTTGTACGACGTGGGATGCTCGGCCACCTGCAGCCCGGCCGCCCGGGCGAGCTGGTTCGCCTTGCCGGCGACGAACGTCGCAAAGGTGAAGCTGGGGTTGAGACTCGTCTGCTCGTGTCGTCGCGGCAGCGCCGGCGGCGTCGTCATCCCCGACGGCGGCTCGACGGCGAGCGCCTTCGCGGGCGGGGCGGCGGGCGAAGGCGTGCGTGGCGGCGGGCGCAACCGCGCTCGACGGGGCTGTCGCAAATGGCCAGGGTGATGGGGACGGGATGACCTTCGGCTTCGGCCGCAAGCTCGCTGATGCGGGAGAGGAAGCGCTCCTTGACCCATTGCAGGACGAAGCGGTTCTGGGCGAGCAGCCGATAGCCGGCGCCGGCGCTCTCGAGGGCGAGCGGGCGGATCCACGTGTTGAACTGCTGCGGGGTGAGCTCCTCGCGGAACGCATCGAGGCAGCGTTGCCAGAATAGCGGAGCGGCTGACATGCGTTCCTGGAGCCCAAGAATGTGCGGACGAAGGCCTGCGAACGGAATGGGCGGGTCCGCGGACGGCGAGGAATCGGTGGTGGTGCTATTGACGGGCGTGCTGGTGGCCGCGGCGGCGGATTCCATGCGGAATCCGCTGCCGGCGGACGCATGCGGAGCCCGTCGTTCCGGCGCAGTTTACCCCAGTCTGCGACGAGTTATCCACAGGACGCGCTGCCATCGCGCGGGCTGTGGGCAGAAGCGATAAACCGCCGGGAGCGCGCGCGCGATTGACAGGCAAGGTGTTAACAGGCTCTAATGTAAGGCTTTTTCACCCCAAGGCCGACCATCATGAAACGCACGTTCCAACCCTCCGTCGTCAAGCGCAAGCGCACGCACGGTTTCCGCGCCCGGATGAAGAGCGTGGGCGGCCGCAAGGTTCTCTCCGCGCGTCGCGCGAAGGGCCGCGTCCGGCTCGCGCCCTGATCGACCGCAAGTCCCGCGGCGATGCTCCGGGGAAGTCGCCGCTACCGGCTCACGGGCACGGGCGCATTCGAGGCCGTGTTCCGCGCCGGGCGGCGTCGCGAGGGCCAATTCCTGCAGACTCGTCTGCGCGGCGGCAGCGCGCGATGTCGGCCGCATCGGCATCGTGCTCGGCCGAAAGGCGATGCCGCTCGCGGTCGACCGCAATCGCGTTCGTCGCCTGCTGCGCGTGCGCCTCGAGAAAGCGCGACCCGCGATCGAACGCTACGATCTCGTGCTGCGCTTGAAGAAGCGGGCGGTGCGCGCCGAAATTCCGCTGATCGCCGCCGAAGCCGAGCGGCTGTTGGCCGCCGTTACCGCGAACCGCGAGTCGCCATGAAGACGATCCTGCTCGCGCTCATTCGGGCATACCAATACGCGTTGCGGCCGATGCTGGGCTCGAATTGCCGCTTTGCGCCGAGCTGCTCCGATTACGCGGGCGAGGCCGTCGTGAAGCACGGCGCGCTCAAGGGGACGTTCCTGACCGGACGGCGCGTGCTGCGCTGTCACCCGTACCATCCCGGCGGCTACGACCCGGTCCCCTGACCTCATTTGCATTCACTTCCGCGCCGCAATCCGTTGCGCGCGGCTACCCAGGCAGTCATGGATACCCAACGTCTCATCCTCTTTGTCGTCTTTTCCTTCTCGGCGCTGATGCTGTGGGAGGCCTGGCAGAAGGAATTCCGACCGCCGCCGCCCGTGGTGGCCTCGACGCCGGCCAAGTCGACTGCGCCGACCGACCTGCCGCCGCCGCCATCGGTGCCGTCGGCGGTGCCCTCCGCCGCTGCCGGCGGGGCCGACGCCGCCCGGCGCCGAAGCGCAACCCGCGGCGACCAGCGCGCACCATCACGATCGTCACGGATCTCTATCGCGCGGAAATCGATCCCACCGGCGGCGCGATCACGCAGGTCGCGCTGCTCAAGCACCGCGATCATGCCGACGAGGCCAAGCCGTACCTGGCGCTGCTGCGCACACCGGAACGGACGTTCGTCGCGCAGTCGGGCCTGCTCGGCGAGGGCCTGCCCAACCACCGGACCGTCTACACGCCGGAGCCTGGTCCGCGCGATCTTCCGCCGGGCGCCGACCGGCTGGAACTGCGGCTGCAGGCCGTGGCACCCAACGGCGACAAGATCGTGCAGGTGCTGACGTTCCATCGCGGCAGCTACGTGATCGACGTCGCCTACGACATCACGAACAGCGGCGCCGCGCCGATCGCGCCGTTCGCCTATTTCCAGTTCACGCGGGACACGAAGACGCAGGGTGCGCAGAGCGCGTACTCGATGGCGCCGATCTCCTACACCGGGCCGGTCATCTACAACGAGACGGACAAGTTCAAGAAGGTCGAGTTCGCCGATCTCGACAAGCTCGCCGCCGAACCCTCCCGCAAGCTGCCGTACACCAAGAATGCCGACAACGGCTGGGTGGCGATGGTCGAGCACTACTTCGTCGCGGCGTGGCTGCCGGGCGACGAGAAGAAGACCGCGCGGGAGTTCTACGCGCGGAAGCTCGAGGGGGGCCTCTATGCCGCCGGCATCATCGTGCCGATCGGTCACCATCGCGCCTGGCGCCACCGCCGTGGTCCGCGTGCCGCTCTACGTCGGCCCGCAGGAGCAGGACGAGCTCGCGCGCCTCGCCAAGGGCCTCGACCTCGTGGTCGACTACGGCATCTTCACGGTGCTCGCCGCGCCGCTGTTCTGGCTGCTGAAGTGGCTGCACGGACTCGTCCACAACTGGGGCTGGGCGATCGTGCTGTTGACGATCATCATCAAGAGCGTGTTCTACCCGTTGAACCACGCGAGCGCGCGCTCGATGGCCAAGATGAAGGTCATCGGTCCCAAACTGAAATCCCTGCAGGAGCAGTACGCGAACGACAAGCAGCAGCTGCAGGTCAAGATGATGGAGATGTACAAGCAGGAGAAGATCAATCCGCTGGGCGGCTGCCTGCCGATCCTCGTGCAGATCCCGGTGTTCATCGCGCTCTACTGGGTGCTGCTCGCGGCGGTGGAGCTCCGCAACGCACCGTGGATCCTGTGGATCAAGGATCTCTCCGCCCCGGATCCGTATTTCGTGCTGCCGGTCATCTATGCGATCACCGCGTATCTGCAGGTGAAGCTCTCCCCGACCCCGATTACCGATCCGGTCCAGGCGAAGATCATGCAGATCATGCCGATCGCGTTCTCGGTGATGTTCGTCTTCTTCCCCTCGGGGCTCGTGCTGTACTGGCTCGTCAACAATTCGTTGCAGATCTTCCAGCAGTGGCACATGAACCGCGTGCTCGAGAAAGAGGCGGCACTGGCCGCGGCCAAGCGCCGGTAGCCCGCGCGGCGAGGCAGCTGCCTGCGTCCCGCAGGCGTGCCAGGGCCGCCCGCGATCGGCTAGAGTGCGGGCCATGAACGCACCCGAGGCGCGCAAGCCGGCGGACACGATCGCGGCGATCGCCACGCCCTCCGGTCGCGGCGGCGTCGGGGTCGATCCGGGTATCGGGCAGCGGCGTGCGCGCGGTGATCGCGGGCATGCTGCGCGTGGTGCTCGTCCCTCGCGTGGCCACGCTCGCCACGTTCCGCGGGGGCGCTGGCGAAGTGCTCGACCAGGGGCTCGCGCTCCACTTTCCGGCGCCGCGATCGTACACGGGCGAGGATGTGCTCGAGCTCCACGGCCACGGCGGGCCCGCGGTGCTGCGGCTCCTGCTCGCCCGCTGCGTCGAACTGGGCGCCCGTCTCGCGCGGCCGGGAGAGTTCACGGAGCGCGCGTTCCTCAACGGCAAGCTCGACCTCGCGCAAGCCGAGGGCGTGGCCGACCTCATCGATGCCGCGACCACGACGGCGGCGCGCGCCGCGGCGCGCAGCCTGTCGGGCGCGTTCTCGAACGAGATCCGCGCCCTCGTCGAGGCCTTGATCGAGCTTCGGATGTACGTCGAGGCGACGCTCGATTTTCCGGAAGAGGACATCGTCCTTCTGCGCGCCGCCGACGTTCGCGGCAGGATCGCGGCGATCGCGGCGCGGATTGCGGCGTGCAGGCACGCGCGAAGCAGGGCGCGTTGCTGCGCGAGGGACTCGCCGTCGTGCTCGTGGGCCGGCCCAACGTCGGCAAGTCGAGTCTGCTCAACCGTCTGGCGGGCGACGCGGTGGCCATCGTGACGCCGATCGCGGGCACGACGCGCGATGCCGTGCCGGCCGCCATCGAAATCCACGGCGTCCCGCTCACGATCGTCGATACCGCCGGCTTGCGCGCGACCGACGATCCGATCGAAACGCTCGGCATCGAGCGCACGTGGGCCGCGGTGGCGCGCGCGGATCTCGCGCTCGTCATGGTCGATGCGGCGACGGGCGGCACGCTGGCGGAGGCCGACGCGGCGATTCTCGCGCAGCTGCCGCCGGCGCTGCCCCGGCTCGTCGTCCACAACAAGATCGATCTCGTCGGCCTGCCCGCGGCGGTGAACCCGCGCGTGACGGCGGGAGGGGAGGGCGTCGCGGGACGAACGGAACGCGAAGTGTTCGTGTCGGCGAAAACCGGTGCGGGAATCGATCTCCTGCAGCGGGAAATGCTCGCGCAGGCCGGCGCGCACGAGGACATGGAGGATGCGTTCCTCGCGCGGGAACGCCACCTCGTCGCCTTGCGCGAGGCCGGCGTCCATCTCGCGTCCGCCGCGGAGCACGTCGCCGAAGCGAAGCCGCCGCTCGAACTCGTCGGCGGAGGACCTGCGCCTCGCGCACACGGCGCTGTCGACGATCACCGGCGAGTTCACCTCCGACGATCTGCTGGGGGAAATCTTCTCGCGCTTTTGCATCGGCAAGTAAGCACGCGGCGCATTGCCCGCGCTGATGCGGCGCGAATGCGGCAGGCAGGAAGGAAAGGACCATTGCCATGAGCTGGGATCCGACGCAGTACCTCAAGTATTCGAGCGAACGGCTGCGCCCGGCGCTCGATCTGCTGGCGCGCATTCCGTTGACGGCGCCGGAGACGGATCGTCGATCTCGGTTGCGGCGCGGGGAACGTGACGGCGTTTCTCGCGGAGCGCTGGCCGCGCGCGCGCATCGTCGGCGTCGACAATTCGAGGGAAATGCTCGCCAAGGCGCGCGCGTCGGTGGCGGGCGGCGCGACGCGCGAATGGATCGAGGCCGACATTGCGAGCGTGGTCGCCGCGCGAGCCGGTCGATGTGGTCTACAGCAACGCGGCGCTGCACTGGCAGGACGATCACGCGCGATTGTTCCCGCGGATCTTCGACTGGGTGGCGCCGGGCGGCGTGCTCGCCGTGCAGATGCCGGATCAGTTCGCCGCGCCGTCGCATCGTGGCGCTGGCGGAGGTCGTCGCCGCGACGCGTTGGCGCGATCGGCTGGCCCGCTGCGCGCGGGCCTCGCCGGTCCTGCCGGCCGCCGGACTATTTTCGGCTGCTGGGCGAGCTCGCGCAGCGCGTGGATGCGTGGACGACCGAGTATCTGCACGTCCTGCCGGCGTCGCGCGATGACGTGCATCCGGTGGTCGGCGTGGATGCAAAGGCACGACCATGACGCCGTTCCTCGCCGCACTCGACGCCGGCGGCCGCGCAAGCGTTCATCGGCGACGTTTCGGCGCGCGTGTCGGCAGGCGTACCCGAAGCTCGCCGACGGGCGGGTTCTGTTCCCGTTCCGGCGCGTCTTCCTGGTCGCGTCGCGAGCGATTCGGTAAGGCCACTCGACCAATTCGCACGCCTCGCGCGGGTTACATCGTGCGGGAGTCGCGGTGTAAAATTTGAACTCCAGCTTCGCCGCGTGGCCCAACTCGCCGTGACGGCGCCCGCCGCGTGCCTCGCCGCACCGATCCCCACATGAATCGTCCCGAATCCATCGTCTCCGATAGCGCACCCTCGCACGTGCGGCATGCGCGGCTGCGCGCCTGGGTGCGCGAAGCCGCGGCGCTCACCACCCCGGACCGCATCGTCTGGTGCGACGGCAGCGACGCCGAGTACGACCGCCTGTGCGCGGAGATGGTGGCGGCGGGCACGCTGCACAAGCTCGATCCGGTCCTGCGCCCGAATTGCTATCTCGCGCGCTCCGACCCGTCCGATGTCGCGCGCGTCGAGGACCGCACGTTCATCTGCAGCGAACGCGAGGACGACGCCGGCCCCACCAATCACTGGGTCGCGCCGGACGAGATGCGCGCCACGCTTCGCGGGCTCTACGCCGGTTGCATGCGCGGGCGCACGATGTACGTCGTGCCGTTCTCGATGGGTCCGCTCGGCAGCCACATCGCGCACATCGGCATCGAGCTCACGGACAGCCCGTACGTCGTCGTCAACATGAAACTGATGACGCGAATGGGGAAGCGCCGTCTACGACGTGCTCGGCACCGACGGCGTCTTCGTGCCGTGTTTCCACTCGGTCGGCGCTCCGCTCGCGCCCGGGGCAGGCCGACGTGCCCTGGCCCTGCAATCGCGACCACAAGTACATCGTGCATTTTCCGGAGACCCGCGAAATCTGGTCGTTCGGATCGGGCTATGGCGGCAATGCGCTGCTCGGCAAGAAGTGTTTCGCGCTCCGCATCGCGTCGGTGATGGGCCGCGATCAGGGCTGGCTCGCCGAGCACATGCTGATCCTCGGCGTCACGTCGCCGGCGGGCGAGCGAAGCTATGTCGCCGCGGCGTTTCCCAGCGCGTGCGGCAAGACCAACTTCGCGATGCTGATTCCGCCCAAGGGGTTCGACGGCTGGAAGGTGACCACCATCGGCGACGACATCGCCTGGATCAAGCCGCATGTCGACGGGCGTTTCTACGCGATCAACCCCGAGGCCGGCTATTTCGGCGTGGCTCCGGGAACGTCGTACGAGTCGAACCCCAACGCGATGGACATGCTGAAGCGGGACGTGATCTTCACCAATGTCGCGCTCACCGACGACGGCGATGTCTGGTGGGAGGGCATGACCCGCGTTGCCGCCGTCGCATCTCACCGACTGGCAGGGCCGCTCGTGGACGCCCGACTGCGGGCGTCACAGCGGCCCACCCGAATGCGCGCTTCACCGTGGCGGCCACGCGCTGCCCGTCGCTCGATCCGCATTGGGACGATCCCGACGGGCGTGCCGATCGATGCGTTCGTCTTCGGCGCGCGCCGAAGCGACACCATTCCGCTGGTCGTGCAGGCGCGGACCTGGGAGGAGGGCGTCTACAAGGCGGCGACGATGGGCTCGGAAACCACGGCCGCCGCCACGGGCGCCGTGGGTGAAGTGCGCCGCGACCCCTTCGCGATGCTTCCGTTCTGCGGCTATCACATCGGCGACTATTTCGCGCACTGGCTCGCCATCGGCCGCACCGTGCCGGCGGCGCCGAAGATTTTCAATGTGAACTGGTTTCGCACGGACGCCGCCGGCAAGTTCGCGTGGCCGGGCTTCGGCCAGAACATGCGCGTGCTCGCGTGGATCGTCGAGCGCGCGCGGGGCACGGGCGGCGCGCGCGAGACGGTGCTCGGGTTCGAGCCGGATTACGGCGACCTCAACTGGACCGGGCTCGAGTTTTCACCGGACCGGTTCGAGGCCGTGATGCGCGCGGATGCGGCGCCTTGGGCGCGCGAGCTCGCGGCGCACGATGCGCTCTTCGCGAAGCTTGGCGCAAGCAGCCCGAGGCGCTCGCCGCGGAACGCGACAAGCTCGCGCGGCGTCTTTCGGTCTAGACGTCCGCGGCACAGGGTCGTCGGTGCGGTCAGGCGGCGGCCCGCCGCGGCCGAGCTATAATATATGTCTATACTCATTGATATAATGTATAGAATTTATAATTTAGTATGGCAGGCCGGCGCAGCAGGGCGGCCACCTCTGCGCGCGTCGGCGCACCCCGCCGGCCACCCCCGCGCGAGCACTTGATCGCTGCCGCCGCGTTGGCGAAGCGGCTGGCGGAGTCGACGTCCTGCCCCTCGGCCAGTGCCAGCGTGAAGGCGCCGTGCCAGACGTCACCTGCGGCGAGCGTGTCGACGGCCTTCACTTTGGGCGCCGGCGTCCGGCGCTCCGCGCCGTCCTCCCGCCACAGGAAGCCGTCGGCGCCCAAGGTGACGCCGACGATGCCGGGGATCGATCGCGCCGATGGCGGCTCGAGCCCCTGCCCGGGTCGGAGAGCCCGGTGGCGTGCGCCAGTCCAGGCTGCGAGAAGACGACGTGCGTCGCGCATTGCGCGAGTTCGAGCAGCGCATCGCGAGGTCCGACGTCGCCGTCGAATACGGTCAGGACGCCACGCTTCGCGGCGGCGGCGAACGCCGCCCGGGCGCCGTCGGGCCAGCGCACGTCGGCGAGCACGGCGTCGCAGCGGTCGAGGGCTGTCGAGCGGGAGCCACGAGGGATCGGTATCGAGGGCAGGGTCGTTGTAGGCGCAGACGAGCCGCTCCCCTTCGTCGTCCACGAGGATCGCCGCGGAGGGGGAGACGCACCCGGCGATCCGCCGCACCGAGCCGACGTCCACGCCTTCGTGGGCACAGTTCGGCGAGAATCCGGTCGCCCAGCGCGTCGTCGCCGATGCGCCCCCAGTAGCCGAACCGCTCCTCCCAGGCGGGCCACGGCGACGCTCGCGTTGGCGGCCATGCCGCCGCCGGATTCGGTGAACCCCGTGGCGAGGACTTTGGTCGGGGTCGTTGGAATCGCCGGTACGCGATAGATCGCGTCGAGAGCGGACATTCCGAGGCAGACGATTCGGGGCATGGGCGAGTGGCCGCCGGTCGGCCGGCAGGTCTGGAGGGCGATTGTAGTCGGGGGCGGGGCCCGGGTCACGGCGGGCTCACGTGGGCATTCCGCCGACTGCGGAAGGGCATGGTCGCCGGGAACGTTCCACGTGGAACGTCGGTCCCGTACCCGGGAACGCGGAATTTCGCGTCGGCTCGTCCACGCGGAGCGTTCCACGTGAAACTCCGGGGGACGCCGATCGGACCTCAGCCGAATGGCGACTTTTCGCGACCTCCGGTTTGGCGTATGATTCGACTCCCGCCGGCTCACGTCACGTGCGCGAGAAGTCACAAAAATGACTAATAATATCATGATATTCGGAACTAGATACGACGTCATCGTCATCGGCGGCGGCCATGCCGGCACCGAGGCTGCGCTCGCGAGCGCGCGGATGGGGCGCAAGACGCTGCTCCTCACCCACAGCATCGAAACGCTGGGCCAGATGTCCTGCAATCCGTCGATCGGCGGCGTCGGCAAGGGGCATCTCGTCAAGGAAGTCGATGCGCTCGGCGGCGCGATGGCGATCGCGACGGACGAGGCGGGCATCCAATTCCGAACGCTCAATGCGAGCAAGGGCCCGGCGGTGCGCGCGACGCGCGCGCAGGCGGACCGCAGTCTCTATCGAACCGCCATCCGTCGGCGGCTCGAGAACGAGCCGAATCTCACGTTGTTCCAGCAGGCCGGTCGATGACCTCGACGGTGCGTCGACACCGGCACGGACAGCGACCGTGACCGGCGTGATGACGCAGATGGGCGTGACCTTCGAGGCGGACGCCGTGGTGCTGACCGCCGGCACGTTCCTGTCCGGACTGATTCATGTCGGCCTCGAGCATTACGAGGCGGGGCGCGCAGGCGATCCGCCGGCGAAGACGCTCGGCGCGCGATTGCGCGAGCTCGCGTTGCCCGCCGGACGACTCAAGACCGGAACACCGCCGCGTCTCGACGGGCGCACCATCGATTTCTCGGCGCTCGAACGGCAGCCCGGCGACGAGCCCGCGCCGGTGATGAGCTTCGTCGGCACGCGCGAGATGCATCCGCCGCAGGTGGCGTGCTGGATCACGCACACCAACGAGCGCACGCACGAGATCATTCGCGGCGGCCTCGATCGCTCGCCGCTGTTCACCGGCGTCATCAAGGGCGTCGGCCCGCGCTACTGTCCGTCGATCGAGGACAAGGTCGTGCGCTTCGCGGAGCGCACGAGCCACCAGATCTTCCTCGAGCCCGAGGGTCTCGCGACGAACGAGATCTATCCGAACGGGATCTCGACGTCGCTGCCGTTCGACGTCCAGCTCTCGCTCGTGCATTCGATCGCGGGCTGCGAGCATGCGCACATCCTGCGTCCCGGCTATTCCATCGAATACGATTATTTCGATCCGCGCGCGCTCAAGTCGACGCTCGAAACCAAGGCGATCCGCGGCCTCTTCTTCGCCGGGCAGATCAACGGCACGACGGGATACGAGGAAGCCGCGGCGCAGGGGCTGCTCGCCGGCATCAACGCGGCGCGTTACGCGCGCGGCGAGGAAGGCTGGTCGCCGCGGCGCGACGAGGCGTATCTCGGCGTGCTCGTCGACGATCTCGTCACGCGCGGCGTGACCGAGCCCTATCGGATGTTCACGTCGCGCGCCGAGTACCGGCTGCAATTGCGCGAGGACAACGCGGATCTGCGACTCACGGAGCGTGGCCGCGAGCTCGGCGTCGTCGACGACGCGCGCTGGGACGCCTACGCGCGCAAGCGCGACGCCGTCGCCCGCGAGCTCGAGCGCCTCAAGATCCACGACGGTGAATCCCGCGGTGGTGGCGGCGCACGACGCCGCGCGGGTGCTGGGTCAGCCGATGGAGCGCGAATACACGCTCGAGGAGCTCCTGCGGCGGCCGGGCGTGACGTACGCTTCGCTGCTGACGCTCCCCGGCGCGGGAGACGCGGTCCCGGATCCGCTCGTCGCCGACCAGGTGGCGGTCACGATCAAGTACGCCGGCTACATCGACCGGCAGCAGGTGGAGATCGCGCGACACCGCGAAGAGGAAGGCCGCGCGCTGCCGTCCGACCTCGATTACCGCACGGTGCGCGGCCTGTCGGCGGAAGTGCAGCAGAAACTCAATCTGCACAAGCCGGAAACGATCGGCCAGGCGACACGCATTTCCGGCATCACGCCCGCCGCGATCGCGCTCCTGCTCGTGCACCTCAAGCGCGCGCAGGCGTTCCCCGCCGCCACCCGCGCCGACGGACCGGCGGCGTACGGCATGAGCACTACCCTCGAGATCGACGCCGGCCTCGATCGGCTGAGCGCGGCGGGCGGCGCCGTCGCTTCGCTGCCCCCGGGCGCGCGCGACAGACTCCTTGCCTACCTCGCGCTCCTCGCCAAGTGGAACGCGACGTACAACCTCACGGCCATTCGCGAGCCGGAACGGATGCTGACGCATCACGTGCTCGACGCGCTCGCGGTGCTGCCGCATCTTCCCGCCCTCGGTGCGCGCCCCGGCTGCCGCGTGCTCGATGTCGGCAGCGGCGGCGGCGTGCCGGCGATTCCGCTCGCCATCGCGCGGCCCGAATGGCGCGTCGTCGCGCTGGACAGCAGTCACAAGAAGGGCGCGTTCCTGCAGCAGGCGATCAACGAATTGCCGCTGCCGAACGCCGAGGCCGTGGTCGCGCGCGTCGAGGAGTACGCGCCGACGGCGCCGTTCGATGTCGTGATCTCGCGCGCGTTCTCCGATCTCGCGACCTTTGTCGAATCGAGCGCGCGGCATCTCGCGCCGGGCGGGACAGCTGATCGCGATGAAGGGCGTGTTTCCGGACGAGGAGATCGCGCGGCTGCCGTCGACTGTGCGCGTCGTCGCGGCGCCCGGCGCTCTACGGTGCCCGGGCTCGATGCGGAACGCCACCTGATCGTGATGACGCGCACGTGACCCGGATCCTCGCGATCGTGAACCAGAAGGGCGGCGTCGGCAAGACGACGACCGCCGTCAATCTCGCGGCGAGCCTCACCGCGATGAAGCGCCGCGTGCTGCTGGTCGATCTCGACCCGCAGGGCAACGCGACCACCGGCGCCGGCATCGACAAGCGCGCGCTGACGGCGACGGTGTATCACGTCCTGCTGGGCGAGCGCGCGATCGGCGATGTACGCGTCGTGTCGCCGTCGGGCGGCTTCGATGTCGTGCCCGCGAACCGCGAGCTCGCCGGCGCGGAAGTGGAGCTCGTCGATCTGCCCGAGCGCGAAACGCGGCTGAAGGCGGCACTCGCGGAGGCGCTGCGAGCAGATGCGCGACGCGATCTCGGCGATCGCGCCGGATTACGACTTCGTGCTGCTCGACTGCCCGCCGTCGCTGTCGCTCCTCACGCTGAACGGGCTCTGCGCGGCGGATGCGGTGCTGATCCCGATGCAGTGCGAGTACTACGCGCTCGAAGGCCTGTCCGATCTCGTCCAGACGGTGAAGAAGGTGCGCGCGCACTGAACCCCGCGCCTCGAGATCGAGGGCCTGCTGCGCACGATGTACGACCCGCGCAACACGCTCGCGCAGAACGTCGGCGCGGAGCTCGAGAAGCATTTCGGCGACAAGCTCTACCGCACCGTGATCCCGCGCAACATCCGCCTTGCCGAAGCGCCGTCGCACGGCATCGCCGCGCTTCACCTCGACCGGAACTCGAAGGGTGCGCAGGCCTATCTCGCGCTCGCCGGCGAGATGCTGCGCCGGATGGAAGCCGGCGCCGCCGCGCAGCGCCGAAGCGCCCGTCGCCCCCGGCCCCTGACACGGAGACTCCACCGATGACACGACTCAAGGGACTCGGCCGCGGTCTCGATGCGCTTCTGGCGGGTCCCGACGCGGCGGAGTCGGCGGACGCATTGCAGGCATTGCCGATCGACCGGATGCAGCCGGGCAAGTACCAGCCGCGGACGCAGATGGACGATGCCGCGCTCGACGAACTCGCGGCGTCGATACGCGAGCATGGCGTGATGCAGCCGATCCTGGTGCGGCCCATCGACGGCGGTCGCTTCGAGATCGTCGCGGGCGAACGGCGTTGGCGCGCGGCGAAACGCGCGGGTCTGGCGGCAGTGCCGGCGCTGGTCAAGGCGGTGCCCGACCAGTCGGCGCTGGCGCTTGCCCTGATCGAGAACATCCAGCGCGAGGATCTGAATCCGCTCGAGCAAGCCAACGGCATCCATCGCCTGATCGCCGAATTCGGCTTGACCCACGACGCCGCGGCGAAGGCCGTCGGCCGCTCGCGCAGCGCCGTCAGCAATCTCCTGCGTCTGCGCGAGCTCGCGAAGCCGGTGCAGGCGTATCTGATGGACGGACAGCTCGACATGGGGCATGCGCGCGCGTTGCTCGCGCTGCCGGCGGCGCAGCAGACGGCGGCCGCCTCGCGGGTGGTCGCGCAAGGGCTCTCGGTGCGCGAGACCGAGCGGCTCGTCCACCAGTTCGCGCACCCCGGCCGGCGCGGCGGAAAACGCGCCGCACGCTGCCGCCGATCCCGATCTCGCGCGACTCGAGGAGACGCTCGCGGAAACGCTAGGCGCCAAAGTGACGATCGAGCCGAAAGGCAACGGCTCCGGCAGGCTGGTCATCGGCTATTCGAGCCTGGAGCAGCTCGACGGCATACTGGCGAAGCTCAAGTAACTCGGGGCAAAGAGCGCTGCGTCTATGCGTTCGCCGCCGATGTCCTCTACGCCTGGGCGGCGGCCACTCCGGCAAAATGAGCGGCGACGCAGAAAGGGGGCGATCGCGTCGCCCCGGCGCCCCGCCGTTCAGCCCATCTGCCGCAGCAGCGTCTCGGCGTCCGAGATTTCATATTTCCCCGGCGCCTCGATGTTCAGCACCTTCACCACGCCGTCGTCGACCAGCATCGAGAAGCGCTGGCAGCGCATGCCGAGGCCTTTCGCCGTCAGGTCGAACTCGAGGCCGAGCGCCTTGGTGTAGTCGGCGCTGCCGTCGCCCATCATCCGCACCTTGCCCGCCACCTTCTGGTCGCGCGCCCAGGCGCCCATCACGAACGCGTCGTTGACCGACATGCAGATCACGTCCGCCACGCCCTTCGCCTTGAGCTTGTCGATGTTCGCCAGATAGCTCGGCACGTGCTTCGCCGAGCAGGTCGGCGTGAACGCGCCGGGCAGTCCGAAGATCGCCACTTTCCTGCCGCGCGTCAGGTCCTCGACCTTGAATGGGTTCGGACCCACCGTGCAGCCCGCCGCTTCGACCTCGATGAATTCGGATAGTGTGCCCGCGGGCAGCTTGTCGCCTACTTTGATCGTCATGCCATCTCCTGTGGGGGCGTTCGGCCGCGAGGGGTTTCGCGGCGGCAATCCGCTACTCCGTCCCGCAATGCTCGCGTCGGCTCCAGGCTGCAGCCGGGCGGGACAGAACACGGAAGGATTGCAGGCCTCGCAGGGAATTTCAACCCCGGACGACAGCGGGCGGCGGCAACCACTGCCCGATGACGGGTCGACGCGGGCTGCCGCTTGCCGGATTCCCGCGCTGGGGGTAGCGTTGCGGGGCAAGGAGGAGCCATGGTTTCGACCCGAAAGACCGCCGCCGTCGCCGCGCCGCGCAAGACGACGCTGCTGATCGCCACGCGCAAAGGACTGTGGACCCTGGCCGGGGACGCCGCGCGCCGCTCGTGGAAACTCACGGGCCCGCATTTCCTCGGCCACATCGTGCATCACGCGATCGCCGACCCGCGCGATCCCCGGGCGATCCTCGCTGCCGCACGCACCGGTCATCTCGGACCGACGATTTTTCGCTCGACCGATCGCGGGCGGACGTGGAAGGAAGCCGCGCAGCCACCGGCGTTCAAACCGGGTAGCGGACGCACCGTCGACCATTCGTTCTGGCTCACGCCCGGTCACGCGACGGAGCCGGGGGTCTGGTTTGCCGGGAGTTCGCCCCAGGGACTGTTCCGTTCCGGCGACGGCGGAGCGACGTGGACCGGCGTGGACGGGTTCAACGATCATCCGGACCGGAAGGCGTGGTGCGGCGGCGATCAGGACGGCACGCCGGATGGCCCGAAGCTCCACTCGGTCCTCATCGACCCGCGCGATTCGCGCCACATGTACATCGGCATGTCGAGCGGCGGGGTGTTCGAGTCGACCGACGGCGGCGCCGACTGGCATCCGCTGAACAAGGGGGTGAAGGCGCTGTTCCTGCCGGACCCCGACCCGCCGTTCGGTCACGACCCGCACTGCGTGCGGCTTCATCCGCGCGACCCCGATCGCCTCTACCAGCAGAACCACTGCGGGATCTATCGGCTGGACCGGCCGGCCGAGCGCTGGACGGACATCGGCGCCGCAATGCCGAAATCCGTCGGACCGATCGGCTTCCCGATGGTCCTGCATCCGCGTGACCCGGATACGCTGTGGGTTTTCCCCATGGACGGTTCGGATGTCTGGCCGCGGATCTCCCCCGCGGGCAAGCCGGCCGTGTACCGATCGGTCAACGGCGGCAAGACCTGGCAGCGGCAGGCGACCGGTCTGCCGAAGGCGCAGGCCTGGTGGACGGTCAAGCGACAGGCAATGACGGCGGATCAGGCGCCGACAGTGGGCGTTTACTTCGGTACGACGAGTGGCGAACTTTGGGGGAGTCGCGACGAAGGACGCAGCTGGAAATGCCTGGCCCGGCACCTGCCGCACATATACGCAGTCGAAAGCGTGTGAGTACGGCGGGCAAAGCCGGGACCCGTGGCGCGAACGGTTCAACGAGGCCGCTAGTGAGCGATGACTCCGGCTGGGGCGCGCCGCTGCGCCGGGCGCTCGCCGACGTACCCGGTCTCACGGAGGCGCCTTCGCGGTTCGGATCGGCGCGCCGCCTCGCCTGGAGGCTCGGGGAGCGCGAGATTGCGCATCTGCACGCCCGCCCGTTCGTCGACCTCCGCTTGCCGCCCGCCGTGAGGAAAGCGGTCGCCGACGATTCGCGTCTTGTGCCGCGGACCGGGCGCTCGGAATGGATCGAGTGCCGGATGGAGTCGGACGAGGACGCCGCGTTCGTCGCCGCGCTGCTCAGGCGCCTCGCCCTCGTGGCGCCGCCCACGCTGCGTCGCCGCCCGTGATCGTTCGCATCCCCGGGCTGCTGCGTTCGTACACGGCCGGCGCCGAAGCCGTCCCGCTCCCGCCGCAGCCCACGCTCGACGACGCGTTGCGCGACCTCGACGCGCAATTTCCCGGATTGCGGTTTCGCATCGTCGACGAGCAACGCGCGATCCGGCCGCACATCAAGCTGTTCGTCGATGGCGAGCTCGCGCGACATCTCGACGCGCCCGTCGCGGGCGCCGCCGAGCTCATGATCGTCGGCGCGCTGTCCGGAGGTTGATCCAGCGCAAGAGAGGGCGCCGCGCCAGCTCGCGACGCACCAATCGCGTTGCGACCGGGAGCCATAAACCGATATAATCCACTGGTTTGCTTACCCCGAAAGCGTTCGACCGGCGTCGCAGTCTGCCCGAGTGATTCCGCCGCTTACGACCAAACCCATCCGCACCGTTCTCAGGTGGCAGGTCATCGCCACGGCGGCGGTCGCCGCGGTCGCGGGGATGGTGGCGGGGGGGCACGGGGCCGTCTCGGCGCTGCTGGGTGGCCTCGTCAACGTGGCTGCCGGCGTGACGTACGGATGGCTGTTGGGATGGCGGTTGGGGGCGACGGCGGTGCCGGATGCCGGATCGTCGCTCGTCGCGATGTTCCGGGCGGAAGCCGGCAAGATCCTGGTGATCATCGGCGGGCTCTGGGGCTCGCTGGCGAGCTACCCGGACATCGTCCTGCCGGCGTTCTTCACGGCGTTCGTGCTCACCGTGGTCGTGTTCAGCATGGCGATACTGGTACGCGATTAGACGGAATCATGTGAAGGGTGGGAGTTGTGGCTGCCGAATCCGAACTGAACCCGACGACGTATATCCAGCACCACCTGACCTTCCTGACGAAACCCGTCGGCGAAGCCGGCGGCTTCTGGTCGGTGAACTGGGACACGCTCATCACGACCGGCATCATCGGCGTCATCACGTTCGGCTTCCTGTGGCTCGTCACGCGCAAGGCCACCGCCGGCGTCCCGTCGAAGACGCAGGCCTTCGTCGAGCTCACCGTCGATTTCGTCAACGAGCAGGTGAAGGGCATCTATCACGGCGAGAGCAAGGTCGTCGCCCCGCTTGCGCTCACGACGTTCGTGCTCGTGCTGTTCCTCAATGCGATGGACTTCCTGCCCGTCGACATCATGTCGAAGTTCTACGAGCACGTGTTCGGCCAGCATACCTGGCGCGGCGTGCCCACGGCCGACGTCAACACGACGTTCGCGCTGGCGTTGTCCGTCTTCGCGCTGATGATCTTCTACAGCATCAAGGTCAAGGGCCTCGGCGGCTGGATCCACGAGCTCTTCTGCTCGCCGTTCGGCGGCAATCCGCTGCCTGTGGCCCTTCAATCTGCTGTTCAACGCCGTCGAATACCTGTCGAAGCCGCTGTCCCACTCGCTTCGGCTCTACGGCAACATGTACGCCGGGGAGATCATCTTCATGCTGCTCGGCCTCTGGGCCGCGACCGGCGTGGTCGGCGCGGTGCTGAGCGGCGTCCTGCACCTCGGCTGGTCGATCTTCCACATCCTGATCGTTGCGCTGCAGGCCTACATCTTCATGATGCTCACCATCGTCTACATCTCGATGGCGCACGAACAACACTGAATCGCACCCGCATCGTTTCAACTTCCAACAACGTCAAAACCTCCGTTCAGAAAGGAAAGTAAATGGACAAGCTCGCACTGGTAGCGCAGATCCAGGCCTACACGGGCATCGGCATCGGTCTCATCATCGGCCTCGGTGCGCTCGGCGCGTGCGTCGGCGTCGGCATCATGTGCTCGCGGTTTCTCGAAGGCGCCGCCCGGCAGCCGGAACTGATGCCGCAGCTCCAGGCGAAGGTGTTCCTGTTGCTCGGCCTCATCGACGCCTCGTTCATCATCGGCGTCGGTCTCGCGATGCTGTTCGCGTTCGGCAATCCGCTGATCCCGCCCGGGCTCAAGTAAGGATCCGTTCGAACGACAGCGAACTGCCGGAGGGCAGCCATGGACATCAACCTAACGCTATTCATGCAGGCCGCGGCTTTTGCCGCGTTCATCTGGTTCACGGCCAAGTTCGTGTGGCCGCCGTTGATGCGCGCCATCGATACCCGCCAGAAGCAGATCGCGGACGGTCTCGCCGCCGGAGAGCAGGGCCGGCAGAGCCTCGCCAGCACCGAGAAGCGGATCGCCGACATGCTGGCGGAAGCCAAGGCGAGGAGCTCCGAGATCATCGCGCAGGGCGACAAGCTCAAGAGCGAGACGATCGAGGCGGCCAAGGCGCAGGCCAAGGAGGAAGGCGAGCGCATTCTCGCCGGCGCCAAGGCCGAGATCGAGCAGGAAGTGATGCGGGCCAAGGAGGCGCTGCGCAACCAGGTGGCGGACCTCGCGGTCGCCGGCGCGTCGAAGATCCTGAAGCGCGAAGTCGACGCCAAGGCGCACGCCGATCTCCTCGCCGCGATCCGGCAAGAGCTCTGACGGACGGCGCGATGGCCGAACTCACGACGATCGCCCGACCCTACGCGGAAGCCGCGTTCCGGATCGCCCGCGACGCCAACGCGCTGCCGGCGTGGTCGGAGATGCTGCGTTTCCTCGCGGAGGTGGCCGCCGAGCCGCGCGCGGCCGGGGCGCTCGACAACCCGAAGCTCACCGCCGCGGACAAGGCGGCGTTGCTGCTGTCCATCGGCGGGGAGCGCCTCGACGCCATGGGCCGCAATTTCGTGCGCGTGCTGGTGGACGCCGATCGCATCGCCGCGCTGCCGCAGATCCGCACGCTGTTCGAGACACTTAAGAACGATGCCGACGGCGTGGCGAAGGCCAGGATCGACACGGCGTTCCCGCTGACGGACGCGCAGGCGGCCGACCTCAAGGCGGCGCTCGAAAAGCGCTTCGGCAGAAAGATCGAGACGACCATCAACGTCGATCCCGCGCTGGGCGGCGGCGCGCGCATCACGGTCGGCGACACCGTCATCGACGGCACCATCGAAGCCCAGCTGGCGGCGATGTCCACCCAATTGCGAGCCTGATCCGGCAACCATCCAGTACCAACCATCGTGCGCCGGAGACCGCGAAGCCGGCGCGACGCGAGGACACCATGCAGTTGAATCCTTCCGAAATCAGCGAACTCATCAAGAGCAAGATCCAGAACCTGGATACCGGCGCCACGATCCGCACGCAGGGTACCGTCGTGTCGATCTCCGACGGCATCGCGCGCGTGCACGGGCTGTCCGACGCGATGGCCGGCGAGATGCTCGAGTTTCCGCGCAACACGTTCGGCCTGGCGCTGAACCTCGAGCGCGACTCCGTCGGCGCGGTGATTCTCGGCGCCTACGAGCACATCACGGAGGGCGACACGGTCAAGTGCACCGGCCGCATCCTGTCGGTGCCGGTCGGCCCCGAACTGATCGGTCGCGTGGTGAACTCGCTGGGCCAGCCGATCGACGGCAAGGGTCCGGTCACCGCCAAGGAATCGGACGTCATCGAGAAGGTCGCGCCGGGCGTGATCTGGCGCAAGTCCGTGTCGCAGCCGGTGCAGACGGGCCTCAAGTCGATCGACTCGATGGTGCCGATCGGCCGCGGCCAGCGCGAGCTCATCATCGGCGACCGCCAGACCGGCAAGACCGCGGTGGCGATCGACACGATCATCAACCAGAAGGGCAAGGAGCTCATCTGCATCTACGTCGCCATCGGGCAGAAGGCGTCGTCGATCAAGAACGTGATCAAGAAGCTCGAAGAACACGGGGCGATGGAGTACACGATCGTCGTCGCGGCCACGGCGTCCGAATCGGCGGCGATGCAGTACATCGCGCCTTATTCCGGCTGCACGATGGGCGAATACTTCCGCGACCGCGGCCAGGACGCGCTCATCATCTACGACGACCTGACGAAGCAGGCGTGGGCGTACCGGCAGGTGTCGCTGCTCCTGCGCCGCCCGCCGGGCCGCGAAGCCTATCCGGGCGACGTGTTCTACCTCCACTCGCGGCTGCTCGAGCGCGCCGCGCGCGTGTCCGAGGCCTACGTCGAGCAATTCACGAAGGGCGCGGTCAAGGGCAAGACCGGCTCGCTCACCGCGCTGCCGATCATCGAGACGCAGGCGGGCGACGTCACCGCATTCGTGCCGACCAACGTGATCTCGATCACCGACGGCCAGATCTTTCTCGAAACCGATCTCTTCAACGCAGGCATCCGGCCCGCGATCAACGCGGGCATCTCGGTGTCGCGGGTCGGCGGCGCCGCGCAGACCAAGGTGATCAAGAAGCTGGGCGGCGGCGTGCGCCTCTCGCTCGCGCAATACCGCGAGCTCGCGGCGTTCGCGCAGTTCGCCTCGGACCTCGACGAAGCGACAAGGAAGCAGCTCGACCGCGGCCGGCTCGTCACCGAGCTCATGAAGCAGCCGCAGTACGAGCCGCTGCAGGTGAACGAGATGGCGGTCACGCTCTTCAGCGTCAACAAGGGTTACTACGACGACGTGCCGGTGGAGAAGGCGCTCGCGTTCGAGTCGGCGCTCAAGGCCTACCTCAAGAGCAAGTATGCGGCGCTGATGGCGGGGATCGAGAAGACGAAGGACATGTCAGCGGACGACGAGAAGGCGATGTCCGCCGCGATCGAGGACTTCAAGAAGAACGGCGCGTACTAGGCGCCGCCGCCGGATACGAAGAGAGCGACAAGGACAGCCGATGGCCGGGTCGAAAGAGATACGCAACAAGATCAAGAGCGTGCAGAGCACGCGCAAGATCACCAAGGCCATGGAGATGGTCTCGGTCTCGAAGATGAAGCGAGCGCAGGAGCGCATGCGCGCGTCGCGGCCGTATGTGATGCACGCGCTGCAGATCGCGATGCACGTCGCCAAGGCGAACACCGAGTACAAGCACCCGTTCCTCGCCAAGCGGGAGAACGTGCGGCGCGTCGGCGCGATCGTCGTCACGACCGACAAGGGCCTGTGCGGCGGCCTCAACACGAACCTGCTGCGCCTCGTCCTCAACCAGCACAAGGACTGGCGGGCGAAGGGCATCGAAGTCGACTACTGCGCGATCGGCAACAAGGGCCTCGGTTTTCTCGGCCGCCTCGGCGCGAACGTCGTCTCGCACGTCGTGCAGCTCGGCGACCGCCCGCGCCTCGACAAGATGGTCGGGCCGGTCAAGGTGCTGCTCGACCAGTACCACGATGGCACCGTCGACCAGATTCACGTCTTCTTCACGACGTTCGTCAACACGATGAAGCAGGAGGCGCGGCACGGGATCATGCTGCCGATCCCCGAGGAATTCAGGGCGCCGGGCACGGGAGAGGTGCGCAAGGTGGAAGCCGCGTCGGGGTCGTGGGACTACATCTACGAGCCGGACGCGAAGGCGCTGCTCGACGGCGTGCTGCGGCGCTACGCCGAGGCGCTCGTGTTCCAGATGGTCAACGAGAACATGGCGTCCGAGCAGTCGGCGCGCATGGTCGCGATGCGCGCGGCGTCCGACAACGCCGCGACGATCATCGACGAGCTGCAGCTCATCTACAACAAGACCCGGCAGGCCGCGATCACGAAGGAACTGGCGGAGATCGTCGGCGGCGCGGCGGCGGTCTGATGCGGCGACAGACCACGTTTTCCGATCCACACCGGTGGGCGACGTCCCGCAGCGTCACCGGAAAACGTGGTCTGTCCCCTAACAACGAGGATGCGAACATGAATCAAGGAACCATCGTCCAGTGCATCGGCGCGGTCGTCGACGTGGAATTCGCGCGGACCGAAATGCCGAAGATCTACGACGCCCTCAAGATGGACGAGATCGGGCTGACCCTCGAGGTGCAGCAACAGCTGGGGGACGGCATCGTGCGCACGATCGCCCTCGGCAGCTCCGACGGCCTGCGCCGCGGGATGACGGTCGTCAACACGGGCAACCCGATCACGGTGCCGGTGGGCGGCAAGACGCTCGGCCGCATCATGGACGTGCTGGGCCGCCCGATCGACGAGCGGGGCCCGGTGGACGCCGAAAAGCACATGTCGATTCACCGCAGCGCGCCGACGTTCGAGGAGCTGTCGCCGTCGACGGAACTGCTCGAGACCGGCATCAAGGTTATCGACCTCATCTGTCCGTTCGCGAAGGGCGGCAAGATCGGCCTCTTCGGCGGCGCCGGCGTCGGCAAGACGGTCACGATGATGGAGCTCATCAACAACATCGCGACGGCGCACTCCGGCCTGTCGGTGTTCGCGGGCGTGGGCGAGCGCACCCGCGAAGGCAACGACTTCTATCACGAGATGATCGCGTCGGGCGTGGTGAACAAGGACGAACTGGGCAAATCCAAGGTCGCGATGGTCTACGGCCAGATGAACGAGCCGCCGGGCAATCGCCTGCGCGTCGCGCTGACCGGCCTCACGATCGCCGAGAGCTTCCGCGACGAGGGCCGCGACGTGCTGATGTTCATCGACAACATCTACCGCTTCACGCTCGCCGGCACCGAGTGCTCGGCGCTGCTCGGCCGCATGCCGTCGGCCGTGGGGTACCAGCCGACACTCGCCGAGGAAATGGGCCGGCTGCAGGAGCGGATCACCTCGACTAAGACGGGCTCGATCACGTCGATCCAGGCCGTGTACGTGCCGGCCGACGACCTGACCGACCCTTCGCCGGCCACGACCTTCGGCCACCTCGACGCGACCGTCGTGCTGTCGCGCGACATCGCTTCGCTCGGCATCTATCCGTCGGTGGACCCGCTCGACTCGACGTCGCGGCAGGTCGACCCGCACGTCATCGGCGAGGAGCACTACAACACGACGCGCGGTGTGCAGTCGGTGCTGCAGAAATACAAGGAGCTCCGCGACATCATCGCGATCCTGGGCATGGACGAGCTCTCGCCCGAGGACAAGCTTGCGGTCGCGCGGGCGCGGAAGATCCAGCGCTTCCTGTCGCAGCCGTTCACCGTCGCCGAGGTGTTCACCGGCTCGCCGGGCCAGTTCGTGTCGCTGAAGGACACGATCAAGGGCTTCAAGATGATCGTCGACGGCGAGTGCGACGCGCTGCCGGAGCAGGCGTTCTACATGGTCGGCACGATCGAGCAGGCGTTCGAGAAGGCGAAGACGCTGCAATGACGTAGCCCGCGAGGGCGCGCAAGGCAACCGAGGGAACTTCATGGCCAACACGATCCACGTCGACGTTGTCAGCGCCGAAGAGCAGATCTTCTCCGGCGAGGCGGAGTTCGTCGTGCTCCCGGGGGTGGTGGGCGAACTCGGCATCTATCCGCGCCACACACCACTGCTGACGCAGATCAAGGCGGGCGCCGTGCGCATCAAGCTCCCCGGCCAGGCCGACGAGGAGCTCGTGTTCGTCCAGGGCGGGTTTCTCGAAGTGCAGCCCACGCGGGTGACCGTGCTAGCCGACACCGCGATCCGCGCGAAGGATCTCGACGAGGTCGCGGCGACCGAAGCGCGCAAGGCCGCGCTGGAAGCGATGCAGAACAAGACGTCGAAGGAAGAGATCGCGACCGCCGAGGCCGAACTCGCGACTGCAATGGCGCAGCTCCAGGCGATCCGCAAGATGCGCCACCGTGCGTAGGCGCCCGCGCTAGCGCAGCGGCAACTGTTGCCTGGCGAGCGTCACCCAGTAGCTCGCGCCGATCGGCAGCGCGTCGTCGTTGAAGTCGTAGTGCGGGTTGTGCACGTTGGGCGTCTCCGGCCCGCGTCCTGCGCCGAGCCAGACGTAACACCCGGGCTTCGCCTGCAGCATGAACGCGAAATCCTCGCTGCCCATGTTCGGCATCGGATCGCTGTCGACGTTGGCGGCGCCGACCACCGCTGCCGCGGCGGCGATCGCATGCTTCGTCTCCGCCGCGGCGTTGACCGTCGCCGGATAGCGCCGTTCGTAGCGGACCGTCGCGGTCATTTCGAACATCGCGGCGATGCCCGCGACAATCGTGCGCATCCTCTGCTCGATCAGGGCCTGCACCGCGGCGTCGAAGGAGCGCACCGTGCCGCGCAGAACGACTTCCTGCGGGATCACGTTCCAGGTGTCGCCGCCATGTACCTGGGTGACGCTCACTACCCCGGCTTCGAGCGGATGCAGGTTCCGCGCGACGATCGTCTGCAGCGCGCTGATCGCGTGCGCCGCGAACAGCATGGGATCCTTCCCGGTGTTCGGCATGGCCGCGTGCGCGCCCTTGCCGGTGGCGACGATCTCGAAGATGTCGAAGGCGCCCATCAGCGGCCCGACGCGCGTCGCGAAGGTGCCGAACGGCTTCAGCGGCCAGTTGTGCATTCCGTAGATGGCGCGCATCGGAAACTGGTCGAACAGCCCTTCCTCGACCATCACGCGCCCGCCGCCCTCGTTCTCTTCCGCCGGCTGGAAAATGAAGTAGACGGTGCCGTCGAAGTCCTTCGTCCGCGCGAGCGCGGCCGCCGCGCCGAGCAGCATCGCCGTGTGGCCATCGTGGCCGCAGGCGTGCATCTTGCCCGCGATGGTCGATGCGTGCGCGACGCCCGACTTCTCATGGATGTGCAGTGCATCGAGGTCGGCGCGCAAGCCGATCGCGTCGCCCCCGGCGCCGCTCTTGAGCACGCCGACCACACCGGTCCTGGCGAGCCCGGTGTGCACTGCGAGCCCGAGCGAGCGCAGCTTGTCCGTGACGAACGCGCTCGTCGCCGTCTCCTCGAACGCCGTCTCCGGGTGGGCGTGGAGGTGGTGGCGCCAGGCCTTGATTTCGGGGACGAGCGCAGCGATTTCGGGCACGACGTACATGGCGACCCCGCAGCATTCCGGATGGCACGAGACGCGATGTTAGCGTACTCGCGCAGCCGGCGCCCGATCCTGCCAGGGCTCTGCGCTAGAATTGCGCCTATTGTGTAACCTCCGCGCTGCGCGCTCCGGTATTCGCCCTTGGGGCGGCCCGGCGGGCTCATGCGAGCGCCAAGACCCGCCGATGTCATCCCGCGAACCTGAGTTCGATCTCCTCGTCGTCGGCGGAGGCATCAATGGCGCAGGCATCGCGCGGGATGCGTCCGGCCGCGGGCTCAAGGTGCTCGTGGTCGAGCAGGGCGACATCGCGGCGGCCACGTCGCAGTGGAGCACGAAGCTGATCCACGGCGGCCTGCGCTACCTCGAGCAGTACGAGTTCCGGCTGGTTCGGGAGTCGCTCGCCGAGCGCGAGGTGGTGCTGCGGCAGGCCCCGCACATCGTCGAGCCCCTGTCGTTCGTGTTGCCGCACGAGCCGCATCTGCGTCCGGCGTGGATGCTGCGCGCCGGCCTCTTCCTGTACGACCACCTGGGCCGGCGCGAGACGTTGCCGAGTTCCTTCGGTGTCGACTTGTCGGGCACGTCATGGGGTGCCGGTCTGAAGCCCAAGTTCGGCAAGGGCTTCGTGTATTCCGACGCCCGGGTCGATGACGCGCGCCTCGTCGTGTTTAACGTGATGGACGCGAAGTCTGCGCGGCGCGCAGGTGAGGGTGCGCACAATGCTCGTGTCCGCGCGGCGCGAGCGCGATGCCGCCGGCCCGTTCTGGTCGGCGACGATGCGCGCGGCCTCGGGCGCGACGACGAAGGCGACTGCCCGGGTGCTCGTCAACGCCGCCGGGCCGTGGGTGAAAGAGGTGCGTGACGCGATCAACGCGGCGCCATCGAAGGAAGGCGTGCGCCACGTCAAAGGCAGCCACATCGTCGTTCCGCGTGTGCACGAGGGCGCCCACGCCTACATCCTGCAGAACGCGGACAAGCGGATCGTCTTCGTGATTCCGTATCAGGATCGCTACACGCTGATCGGGACCACGGACGTGGCGGTGGAAGCCTTCGCGCGAGCCGCGACATCTCCGACGACGAAATCGACTACCTGCTGGAGCTCGCCAACAACTACCTCGAGCGGCCGCTCGCCCGCAGCGACGTGGTGTGGAGCTACAGCGGCGTGCGTCCGCTCTACGACGATGGCGCGTCGGATCCGTCGTCGATCACCCGCGACTACGTGTTCAAGCTCGATGCGGAGGGCGGTCGCGGCGCGGCCGCGCTGTCGATCTACGGCGGCAAGATCACGACCTATCGGAAGCTCGCTGAGCACGCGCTCGACGAGTTGACGCCGTTCCTGCCGGCGATGCAGCCGCGCTGGACGGAGCGCGCGGTGCTGCCCGGTGGCGACATGCCGGACGGCGCGGCGGCCTGCAGCGCGGATCTCATCCGGCGTTTCCCGGATTTGCCGGCCGGGTTGTTGCGCGACCTCGCGCGCCGTCACGGCACGCGCGCGCTCGCCGTGCTGGGCGAAGCGAAGAAGCCCGCCGATCTGGGGGAGGACTTCGGCCACGGACTCGTCGCGGCGGAGATCGACTACCTCGTGCGAGAGGAATGGGCGCGCGAGGGTGACGACGTGCTCTGGCGGCGGACCAAGTGCGGCATTGGCATGACCGGCAAAGAGCGAAGCCGGGTCGCGGCCTACGTGACCACAGCCGTCGCGGCGGCGTGCGGATGACCTCACCGCTCCAGCCGCTCGCCACGATGCCGGACGCCGTGCGGCGCGCGATACGCGGGGTTTTCACCGACATCGACGACACGCTGTCGACGCACGGCCGGCTTACCGCGCAGGCCTATTCCAAGATGGAGCGGCTGCGTGCCGCTGGCCGGCTCGTCATTCCGATCACGGGCCGGCCCGCCGGATGGTGCGACCACATCGCGCGGATGTGGCCCGTCGACGCGGTCGTCGGCGAGAACGGCGCGCTCTACATGTGTTACGACGCCGTCGCGCGGAAGCTCATGCGGCGGTTCGTCGACGACGCGCCGACGCGGCGCGCGAATCGCGACCGTCTGACGGCGATCGGCGCGAAGATCCTCGCGGCCGTCCCCGGTTGCGCGCTCGCCTCCGATCAGCACTATCGCGAAACCGATCTCGCCATCGACTTCCGCGAGGACGTGCCCCCGCTCCCCCAGTCGGCCGTGGACGAGATCGTCGCCTTGATGGAGGCCGAGGGGATGAGCGCGAAAGTGAGCTCGATCCACGTCAACGGCTGGTTCGGCAGCTATGACAAGTTGACGATGACGCGCACGTTGATGGCGGAGGTCTTCGGCACCGACCTCGCGGCGGAGCGCGAGCGCTTCGTGTTCGCCGGCGATTCGCCGAACGACGCGCCGATGTTCGCGTTCTTCCCGAACGCGGTCGGGGTCGCGAACGTGCGCGAGTTCGGTGACCGCATCGCGACGCCGCCGACGTACGTCACGCGCGCCGAGGCCGGCGCGGGCTTCGCGGAGCTCGCGGAGTTCCTGTTGGCTTGACGTGCCCGATCGCCATCAGAACCGGGCCCGCAGTCCGAAGCCGGCCGCGACGTAGGGCGTCACTGATCGGCTGAAAGCGAAGTTGGCCGGGCTCTGATCCACCGTGACCGGCGCGTTGAAGCGCGAAATCTCGTTCATGAGAGCGGCGGCGGCGCCGGACACAACGGCACTCGCCATGCACCGGGCCATGGTTCCTCCCTCTTGCGCCGCCGACCGCGCCGGAACCGTCTTCAACCGTTGCAGCGCGATGGAGCGCATTGCCGTAGTTGCGACGCGCCATTGTTGTACTCGCCGGAAAGGGGGTCAATCGGGTTGCCGGCGGTGCGGCGCTCTGCTGCGCCCGCGTCAGAGTGTTCGCGCAGCCGCCACCGCCGCGCGTCCCGCGAATCGTGCCGCAGCGCCCAAGCTCTCCTCGATCCGCAGCGCTTCGTTCCACTTCGCCATTCGCTCGGAGCGCGCGAACGAGCCCACCTTGAGCTGGCCGGCATTCCAGCCGATCGCGAGATGGACGATCGACGTGTCCTCGGTCTCGCCCGACCGTGCGGAGACGATCGTCGCGAATCCCGCGTTGCGTCCTGCCGTCAGCGCGGCGAGCGTTTCGGTGAGCGTGCCCGCCTGGTTCGGCTTGATCAGCACGGCGTTGCACGCGCCGTCCACGGCCGCCAGCGCGACGCGCTCGGCGCTCGTGGTGAGGTAATCGTCGCCGATGATCTGGATGCGCGCACCGGCGGCGCGCGTGAAGGCGATCCAGCCGTCGCGGTCGTCCTCGGCCAGCGGATCCTCGATCGACACGATCGGGTACCGCTCGATCCAGCGCAGCAGCATTTCGATCATCCCGTCGCGGTCGAGCTCGCGGCGCTCGAGCCCCAGCCGGTAGCGGCCGTCGCGGCCGAACTCGGAGGCGGCGACGTCGAGCGAGATCGCGACGTCGGCGCCGGGCACGAAGCCGGCACGCTCGATCGCACGCACCAGCATCGCGAGCGCCTCTTCGTTGGTGTCGAAGGCGGGCCACCAGCCGCCTTCGTCGGCCACACCGGCGAGCTTGCCGGCATCGCGCATCAGTTCGCCGGCGGCGCGATAGACCTCGGCGGTCATTTCGAGCGCCTGCGCGAACGACGTCGCGCCGACCGGCATCACCATCAGATCCTGGAGGTCGATTCGCCTGCCCGCGTGCGCGCCGCCCCCGAAGATCTGAATCTCGGGCAGCGGCAGCGAGACGGCCTCGCCGTGCGCCAGATATCGCCACAAGGGCAAATGGGCTGTCACCGCCGCGGCGTGCGCGACGGCGAGCGACACGGCGACCGTTGCGTTGCCGCCGAGTTTGGCCTTGTTCGGCGTCCCGTCGAGCGCGACCAATGCCGCATCGACGCCGGCCTGGTCCAGTGCGTCGCGGCCGATGAGCACACGTTGCACCGTACCGTCGACGTTCGCGATGGCCTGCGCGACATCCATCCCGCCGAAGCGCGTGCCGCCGTCGCGCAGGTCGATCGCCTCGCGCGAACCGCGGGACGCCCCAGCGGGCGCGATGGCGCGGCCGACCACGCCGTTCGCGAGCGTGACCTCGGCCTCCACCGTCGGTCGCCCCCGCGAATCCCAGACGCGCCGGCCGTGAATGCTGGCAATGGTGCTATTCATCGGGCGCCGTCCGCGAGCCAGCGGCTCGCGACATCGCCGAGGCGGGTGACCGGATCCCTAAGGAGCGAGCGCGCACTTCGCCGCACAGCATCCTGCTGTGCCGCCTCGGTCAGGTACTCGACCGGTGACTTGCCGTCGATGCGCGCCAGCATGAGCCCTGGCAACAGCGCCGCCGCGCGGCGCTCGCAGCTCGCGGGGGCTTCCCAACCGACGTGGGTGAGGTATGTCGCTGCCAAGGCAGTGAACGCAGCGACGTATCGCGCTCGCCACTGCGGCTGCCATGCGCTCTTCAGCAACAGGTGGTTCAGCACGAACGCGAGATCGAAGGCCGGGTCGCCGTACCACGCGCATTCGGCGTCGAGGACGACGGGACCTGCGGGTCCGACCAACAGGTTTTTGGGGCTGAAATCGCCGTGCACCAACACCCGCTTCGTAGTTCGCGTCGTCGCGACGAGCGCGTCCAAGCGGGGCGCCAGATCGGGATGAACACCTGCCGTGGCGACGAGATAAGGCTCGAGGCGGAGCGCGGCGAAGAGATCGTCCGTCGGAAAGCGGGCGGCGATGTCGGCTCGGTCCGCCGTCGCGGCGTGGATCCGGCCGAGCACTTCGCCCACTGCCGCCGCGGTCGCTGGATCGATCACGCCCGACCGGAGCTGATCCTTCCACAGGGGATGGGTGGCGGGTGGCAGAAAGGCCATCGCGAAACATCCGGCCGCCCGATCTTCGCCCAGTATCGCCGGGACCGCGGAAGGCACGATGCCGCCGGCGACCCGCATCCATTCGACTTCCCACCGGTTGCGCTCGACCGGAACGCGCCAGTCGGCCGCCACCTTGAGCTTCGGCAATGCGCGCTTGACGCAAAGAGACCCGGTCGGAAGGTCGATGCGGTAGATTTCGGACGAGACGCCGCCCGGCAGAAGCGCGAATGAATTTAGTTGGTGGGCGCTTACTATCGACATTCGCCCAAGCGTTTGCGCCAACTGAATCCCGATCTCGTGGCGCCTCATCTCGTCGGGGATTTCATTTCCAGGGTTCATCGATGGGAAAAAAGGCTTGAAGACAGGATGTTAGCAACCGAAACTTGATCTATCATAGCAATCTCCGGCGCTAAACCCATGACGTTCCGAAAGGTGCGCCGGAATGAAGCAGGCGATGGCGAGGAGGAATTCGCGATGGTTCGGTATGGTTTCAACATTCGCACCAAAACGGGCCAAAGGGTCGACAACATCCTGATCCTGGCGGCGTCCTTGGGCGATGCCGAGCGCCGCTTGCGTCAGATGTATCTGCAATGTGAAATCATCACGCGCCGCGAACAGACGGTCACCGGTCGCGGCGACGCGGCGGATGCGCGGGCCACCGTCACGCGCATCCATGCGTCGTCGGGCAAGCACAATACCGGCACGCAATAACTCCCGGGTTGGAAACCGCACGCGCCTTCGCGATCGTTGCGAAGGGCGCGCGCACGATCGCGTAAAATTTGTAGTCCATGGCGACTCCTCCGCGTTCTCCCCTTAGTATCGCGATTCTCGCCGCCGGCGTCGGCAAGCGCATGCGCTCGGAGATGCCCAAAGTGCTGCATCCTCTGGGCGGCAGGCCGTTGCTCGCGCACGTGCTCGACACCGCGCGGAAGCTCGCCGCAGAGCGCATTTGCGTTGTCTACGGTCACGGCGGGGACGCCGTGCGGCTGCGCTTTCCGGAGCCGGACCTTCACTGGGCGCTGCAAGACCCGCCGCAGGGTACGGGCCACGCCGTCGCGCAGGCGTTGCCGCACTTGACGGCGGAGGGCGTGACGCTCGTGCTGTTCGGCGCCGACCCGTTGGCGCGCGTCGAGACGCTCGAAGCGGTCATCGATCACGCGCGCAAAGGAGCGCTGTCGCTGCTGACGATCGAGCTCGACGACCCCACTGGCTACGGCCGCATCGTGCGGGGCGCCGACGGCGCGGTGCAGGCGATCGTCGAGCACAAGGACGCGACCGCGAAGGAGCGCAAGATCCGCGAGATCAATACCGGCGTGATGGCGGCGCCCACGCAGCACTTCGCCCGCTGGGTGAAAGCGATCGGGAACCGCAACGCGAGCGGCGAGTATTACCTCACCGACGTCATCGCCATGGCCCGGAAGGACGGCGTGCCGATCGAGACGTCGCAAGCCGGAAGCGTCATCGAGACCCTCGGGGTCAACACCATGCGCGAACTGGCGGACCTCGAGCGGCGCTACCAGCGCGCGCAAGCCGAGGCGCTGCTCGACGCCGGCGTGACACTGGCCGACCCCGAGCGCATCGACGTCCGCGGCACGCTCATCTGCGGCACCGACGTGACGATCGACGTCGGCTGCGTCTTCGAGGGGGCGGTCCGCCTGGGCGACGGCGTGGCGGTTGGCCCGTACTGCGTCCTGAAGGACGTGACCATCGAAGCGGGAGCGCAGATCCTGCCGTTCTGCCACTTCGAGGGCGCCACCGTCGGGGCGAACTCCCGGATCGGCCCTTATTCGCGGCTGCGCCCGGGCGCGGATCTTGCTTCTGATGTCCACGTGGGCAATTTCGTCGAAGTCAAGGCAAGCTCGATCGGTCGCGGATCGAAGGCCAACCATTTGGCCTACATCGGCGACACGGCGATGGGCGCCGGCGTCAATTTCGGCGCCGGATCGATCACGGCCAACTACGACGGCGCGAACAAGCACCGCACCGTCATCGAGGACGATGCGAGCATCGGCTCGAATTGCGTGCTGGTCGCGCCGATCAAGATCGGCCGCGGTGCGACGATCGGCGGCGGCAGCACCGTCTCCCGCGAGACTCCGCCCGACATGCTGACCGTGGCCCGCCCGCGTCAGGTGACGGTCCCCGGCTGGAAGCGCCCCGTCAAGAAATCGAAACCCCCGAAAGGCTGACGCCATGTGCGGCATCGTCGGCGCATCGTCCGCGCGGAACATCGTCCCGGTGCTGATCGACGGCATCCGCCGGCTCGAGTACCGCGGCTACGACTCGACCGGCCTCGCGATCATCGGGAACAATGCCGCCGCGCCGCACCTCGAGCGCCTCGTCAGCACCCTGCGCGTCGCCGATCTCGCGGCCCAGGCGGATGCACGCGCGCTCACGGCGCACACCGGCATCTCGCACACCCGCTGGGCGACGCACGGCGCGCCGACGTCCGCCAATGCGCACCCGCACGTCTCCGACGGCGAGATCGCGGTCGTGCACAACGGCATCATCGAGAACTACGAGTCGTTGCGCGAGCGCCTCAAGGCCGCCGGCTACGTCTTCAACACGCAGACCGACACCGAGGTGATCGCGCATCTCGTCCACTCGCACTGGCATGCGGCCGGAGGCGGCGATCTCCTGCGCGCGGTGCGTGCGGCGGTCGCCGAGTTCCACGGCGCCTACGCGATCGCCGTGATCTCGACGCAGGAGCCGGGCCGCGTGGTGGGCGCCAGGGCGGGCAGCCCGCTGGTGGTCGGCATCGGCGACGGCGATCACTTCCTCGCGTCCGACGCGGCGGCGCTCTTGTCGGTGACGCGCCGGGTGGTCTATCTCGACGAAGGCGACATCGCCGACGTGCGCCGCGAATCCTATGCGATCCACGACGCGCACGGCAATCGCGTGGAGCGGGCGGTGGTCACCGTGGAGGCGTCAGGCGACTCGGTCGAGCTCGGCCCGTACCGCCACTTCATGCAGAAGGAGATTTTCGAGCAGCCCCGCGCGGTCGCGGACACGCTGGAGAGCGTCGGCGTGATCGATGCCAATCTGTTCGGTCCGAAGGCGAAGGAGATCCTGCGCAAGGTCGACAGCGTGCTCGTGCTCGCCTGCGGCACCAGCCACTATTCGGGATTGGTCGCGAAGCAGTGGATCGAGTCGCTCGCGGGCATCCCCTGTCAGGTGGAGATCGCGAGCGAGTACCGCTATCGCGACAGCGTGCCGAACCCCAATGCGCTCGTCGTCGTCGTGTCGCAGTCCGGCGAGACCGCCGACACGCTCGCCGCGCTGAAGCACGCGCAGTCGCTGGGCCATGCGCACACGCTCACGATCTGCAACGTGCCGACGAGCTCGATGGTGCGCCAGACCGACGCTCACGTATCTCACGCGCGCCGGCATCGAGATCGGCGTCGCTTCGACCAAGGCGTTCACCACGCAGCTCGTCGCGCACTTCCTGCTGGCGCTGACGATCGCGAAACTGCGCGGCAAGTTGAGCGTCGAGCAGGAAGCGTACTGGGTCCGCGGACTGCGCCACCTCCCGGCGGCGCTGCGCGCGGCGCTGGCGCTGGAGCCGCAGGTGATGGCGTGGGCGCAGCAGTTCGCGAAGAAGCAGCACGCGCTCTTCCTTGGCCGCGGCCTGCACTATCCGATCGCGCTCGAAGGTGCGCTCAAGCTGAAGGAAATCTCCTACATCCACGCCGAAGCGTATCCGGCCGGCGAATTGAAGCACGGCCCACTGGCGCTGGTGGACTCCGAAATGCCGGTGGTCGCGATCGCGCCGAACGACGCGCTGCTGGAGAAGCTCAAGTCCAATCTGCAGGAAGTCCGCGCGCGCGGCGGCGAGCTCTACGTCGTCGCCGACCTCGACAGCCACCTGCAGGCGAGCGAAGGCATCCACGTGATCCGGCTCCCCGAGCATGCGGGATTTCTGTCGCCGGTGGTGCACACGATTCCGCTGCAGCTTCTCGCGTATCACACCGCGGTGCTGCGCGGCACCGACGTCGACAAGCCGAGGAATCTCGCGAAGTCGGTCACGGTGGAGTGACCGGACCAGCCCGCTTTCGGCGGCAGAGAGAACGGCCAGAGCCGGATCCATCTCGGCATCTACGGGGCCTTCGACAAGAGCGAAGGTATCGCGCAAGGGCGCCGCGTGGTCGACCCCACCTTTGACCAAACGGTCGTCCCGAGGCGCTGATCACGCGGCGATGCGTCGAAACCCTTGCCGGGGAGGCGGAAGCGAATTCTAATGGTGGGTCCAAATTCGCTTCGGGGTCGATTCCACGTCGTTGCGCGCCGTGCCGGCGCGGGCCGTCGCTCCTCGGGCGAGGTCGCCCATGCACGCTTTCAAGGATCCTATTCCATCCGCATCGCCGCTGGCGGCCGCGCCACTAGATCTCGCCGGAATCGACGGCTGGCTCATCGAGCAGGGCCTGTGCGGCGTGTCGCTCGAAGACCTCGTCAGCGGGTTCTGCCGGCGGCTGGTGGACGCCGGCTTTCCCGCGCGCCGCTTCAACATGCTGATCGGCACGCTGCATCCGCGGCACGGCGCGCGCAGCTACATCTGGCGCCCGGAAGGGCTTGAAACCGATGCGTATCCGCGGCGGCGCACCGACGAAGAGAGCGAGGCGTACCTGCGGAGCCCGATCTACCACCTCCGCCGGACGGGCGAATCGATTTTGCGCCAGCGGCTCGACGCGGGAGGGTCGCTCGGCTTCCTGTTGCTCGAGGAGTTGCGCGACGCCGGGATGACCGACTACGCGGCGCGAATCGTGCGCTTCGGCAACGCCGACACGGCGTCCCTGCGAAGCGACTCTGCTGGGGTCGGCAACGGCCAAGCCGATCTGATGCAGGGCATCTTCTTTTCCTGCGCGACGGACGTGCCGGGAGGCTTCGACGACGGCCATCTGAAGCAGGTGGGTGACGCGCTGCCCTATCTCGCCCTCGCCGTGAAGTCGCGGTCGACCTTCGATGTCGCGCGCACGTTGCTCGAAACCTACGTCGGCGCCGATGCCGGCCACCGTGTGCTCACCGGAGAGATCGACCGGCGTTCGGTGCAAAGGATCCAGGCCGTGATCTGGTTTTGCGACCTGCGTGGCTTCTCGAGTGTCGCGAACCGCGTGCCGAAGGAAGAGCTGCTCGAGATCCTGGATGCGTATCTCGAAGCGATGGCACGCCCCGTTCTCGACAACCGCGGCCAGATCCTCAAATTCCTGGGCGACGGCTTTCTCGCCACGTTCAACCTGGCGGACCGCGACAGCGAAGCAGTGTGCGCCGACGCGCTCAAGGCCGCCGCCCAGCTGGTCGACTACTTTCCGCGCTTCAATGCGGAGCGCCGCGCGGCCGGCAAGCGGACGCTCGATTTCGGCGTCGCCGTGCACCTGGGCGAAGTGCTCTACGGCAACATCGGCGCGAGCGAGCGTCTCGATTTCACGGTGGTGGGCTCGGCCGTGAACGAGGCGAGCCGCATCGAAGGGATGTGCCGGCCGTTGCAGCGCAAGGTGCTGGTGTCGGGGAGCTTCCAGAAGGCGGCGGCGGCCAGCGGAAGCAGCATGATCTCGCTTGGCTTCCACGCGCTGCGCGGCATCCGCGAACCACAGGAACTGTTCACGATCGCGGGCGGCTAGCGCCGTCCGTTCGCCCGCGCGGGATGCCGAGTGCCACTGCGACCTACAAGTGGTACAGCGCGCCGTACTTGGTGTTGAGATACGCGAGATAGGGCGCGATCGACAGCGGCTCTCCGGTCGCGCGCTGCACGATCTCGGGCGCCGTGAACTTGCGGCCGTGGCGATAGATGTGCTCCGTCAGCCAGGTGCGCAGCGGCGCGAACTCGCCGGCGCCGATGTCCTCGTCGAGGTGGGTGAGTTCGCGCCGCGCCGCCGCGAAGAATTGCGCGCTCATGATGTTGCCGAGCGTGTAGCTCTGAAATGCGCCGCCGACGATGCCGCCGTACCAGTGCACGTCCTGCAGCGCGCCGTCACGGTCATCGGGGGGCGTGACGCCGAGGTCGCTCATGACGCGCGCGCGCCATGCCTCGGGCAGATCGGCGACCGCGAGCGTGCCCTCCAGCAGCGCGAGCTCGAGGTCGAAGCGCAGCATGATGTGCAGGTTGTAGGTGACTTCGTCGGCTTCCGTCCGGATGAGCGATGGAACGACGTTGTTGATCGCGCGATAGAACGTGTCGAGGTCGACGTCGCCGAGCTCGGTTGGAAAGGCCGCCTGCAGCGAGGCGTAGTAATGGCGCCAGAACGGCAGACTCCGGCCCACGAGATTCTCCCAGAGCCGCGACTGGCTTTCGTGCACCCCTGACGTCGTGCCACTGAAGAGCGGCGTGCCGTCCAGGGTGTCGGCGATGCCCTGCTCGTACATCGCGTGACCGGCCTCGTGCAGCGTCGAGAACAGGCCGTCGGACAGATAGTCGGTGCGATAGCGCGTGGTGATGCGCACGTCGCCGCGGCCCAGTTTGGTCATGAACGGATGCGCCGTCTTGTCCTGCCGGCCGCGCGAATAGTCATAGCCGAACGCGCGGATTACTTTCTCGCCGAATGCCTGCTGCGCGCTCTCCGGGAAAACGCCGGCGAGGCAGCTGCCGTCGGTTTCCGGTCGCGCGCGGATGGCCTTGATCAGCGGCACGAGCCCCGCGCGGAGCTCGGTGAAAAGAGCGCGCACGGCGGCGACCGTCATGCCGTCCTCGGCCAGATCGACGAGCGCGTCGTATGGATGGGCATACCCCGTGTGGTACGCCGCCAGTTCCCGGCTCAATTCGACCGTCTTCTCGAGCATCGGGCGCATGGCGGCGAAATCGTTGGCCGGCCGTGCGCGTTCCCACGTGTGGTACGAGGCCGTGGTGTGCTCGCTCAGCCGTTCGATGAACACGGACGGCACGCGCGTCGCGCGATCGTATTCGCGCCGCGTCACCCGCACGAGTGCGGCCACGTCCGAATCGGCGCCCTGGGACTCGGCCCAGGGTTCGAGCGAATCGAGCAGGCGTCCCACCTCCGGGTCCGCCTGGCGGTCGTGCGCGAGACGGCTCAACCGCGCGAGCTGACGCCCGCGAGCTTGCGCGCCTCCCGGCGGCATGTAGGTGGCCTGATCCCACTGCAACACCGCGGCGGCGCCGCGCAGGTCCTCGATTTCCTGCAGGTGCGACTTGAGCGCGGTGAGATCGGCGTCGCGATTCATTGCGGAATCTTTCGGTGAGGTTCGGGGTTTGCCGATGTTGCGTACCGGCCCGGACAGATATTGGTGCCCGAGTGCCGGACGATGCGGCAGGCCAGAAGGCCGAAGCGCGATTCTAAAGGGTGCGGGGCCAAGGGGCCATGGCCGTGCGTCGGTCGGTCGGCCAACCTCAGGAGGCCGGGCAGGCGCCTGGTCCGGTACAACGCAGGCTCCGCTTAACAACGCAAATGCGAATCATTATCGTTTGCTTTGTCCGTCGCGCCCTCGCGATCCGCGCCAGCCAGCCGTGAGTTCCGCCAGCCACGCGCGACCATCTTCGCCTTCCCGCGCCGGCAGGTGACGGTCGTTCATCGCCGGGACGGCTTCAGCCCGCCGTCCCGATCTGGGACTGCTGGTAGTTGGATATCCCGACCTTGTCGATCAGCCCCAGCTGAGTTTCGGGCCAGTCGATAGGGTCTTCCTCGGATGCGAGGATGCGGCGGAAGAGGTCGCGGCTGACGTAGTCGCCGCAGGTCTCGCGGTCGGCGATGGCGGCCTCCAGCGGGGTGCCCGGCCAGCTCGATGATCGAACATCTGCGCGTGCAGGAAATACTGGTTGATCGCCTTGTTCGTGCGGTCAGTGCGCTGCTAGCGGCGTTGAGCGCCGCTCCCTGAGCCAGGCCAGCGTGAGCCAGCCGGCCGGTATCAGCACCATCAGGTAGGTGAGCCACTCCCCATAGACGCCCTCGGGGCCATACGGTTCGGTGGCGATGTGCCAGTACTCGTTGTCGACGAACGGCACCGCGCCGGCTTCGAAGAACTCGTGGAACGTATAGATGACGAGCTGAAGCGAGAAGATCAGCAGGAAGATCGCCGTGACCTGGAAGAACCGGGCGAGATTGATGCGCCGGCCATAGCGAATCCATGCCCACGCGAGGAGCGCGGCCCCGCTCACACCAAGCAGCGCGCCGACGAGGAGATCGCGATCGCCCTGCTGGAGGAACAGCGTCGACAGGAGCAGCGCGGTTTCCATGCCTTCGCGCACGATCATCAGCAGCACGAAGAAGAACACCCCCCACCATGCGGCGCGGCCGGGCTTGTTCTGCGTCGCCTGCTCGATCTTCGCGCTGATTTGCGAGCGCATCGTGCGCGCTGTCCGCCACATGTACACGGTCATCGTGGCGACCATCACCGCGGCCGCGGCCGCCAGCACGCCCTCCCACAGCGGCTTGTTCTCGGCCTGCGCGAAGCCAAGACTCGCGACGAAGCTGGCGACGACCGCCACTCCGGTCCCCCAATAGAGCGCGGGCAGCAGCGCGGCGCGGCCGGTCTGGCGGAGGATGCCGGCCGTGATGGCGACGATCAGGAAGGCCTCGATGCCTTCCCGCAACGTGATGATGAGGATCTGGAACATGGCGCCCTCCGGCCCGGAGGGCCGTGTAGATGACAATGCGAATGCGAATGATTCCCATTATTCTCGCAAACCGGAGCCAACGCAAGAGAGGGCCAAGACAGCGGTCCCGGACAGGCAAGGGCAGAGCTGGAACCGGCCTGAAGGGCGGGGAGCCGGAATTCCCGGAAAAACGCTACACGAACGCGCTCTCGTTGCGCCCGGAGACGCGGTAGACCGCGAACACGGCCACACCGGAGGCCACGAGCAGGATCGTGTGACCGCGGTCGTAATCGTCCCCCTCTAGGGAACCTCTTTACACTTGCTACGCGGGCGCGACGGAGGCGCTCCGGGCAGGACGTGTTCAGAGGTTCCTTGGATGCGGTAGCATGACGGGCCCGCCGCCCGCTGCGCCTATGGACTACGCTTTCATCCTCGATCCCTTGCCCGACCTCAAGGCCTACAAGGACTCGAGCATCGCGATGATGCGCGCGCTCGCGGCGCGCGGGCACGCGATCTATGCGCTCCAGCAGTCGGACCTGTTCTGGGAGGCGCGCGGCACGCGGGCGCGCGTCGTGCCCCTTTCGCTCAAGCCCGACGATCACGACTGGTATACCGCGGGCGCGCCCGAGGACCGTGCGCTCAAGGATTTTGCCGCAGTGCTGATGCGCAAGGACCCGCCGTTCGACATGGAATACGTGTACTCGACCTATCTGCTCGAAGCCGCCGAGCACGAAGGCGCGCGCGTCTTCAACCGGCCTCGGGCCATCCGCGATCACAACGAGAAATTCGCCATCGCGCGCTTCGCCGAGTTCATCGCCCCGACGCTCGTGACGCGCGACGCGGCGCGGGTCGGCGCGTTCATCGACGCGCACCGCGACACGATCGTGAAGCCGCTCGATGGCATGGGTGGAACGTCGGTGTTCCGGGTTCGCGCCGACGATCCGAATCGCAACGTCATCGTGGAGACCGTCGGCCAGCACGGCGCGCGGACCGTGATGGTGCAGCGGTTCATTCCGGAGATCGCCGACGGCGACAAGCGCGTGCTGCTCATCGCCGGCGAGCCGGTGCCGTTCGCGTTGGCGAGGATTCCGAAGGCGGGCGAGACACGCGGCAACCTGGCCGCCGGCGGCCGTGGCGTCGCGCGCCCCCTCACCGAGCGCGACCGCGAGATCGCTGCCGCGCTGGGTCCACGGCTCGCGGCCGAAGGCCTCATCGTCGTCGGCCTTGACGTCATCGGTGACTGCCTGACCGAGGTCAACGTCACGAGTCCGACCTGTTTCGTCGAGATTTCGCAGCAATCGGGCTTCGACGTCGGCGCCATGTTCGCGGCCGCGCTCGAAAGGGCAAGCGCCTGAGGAGCCTGAGGCCCGTGCTACCATAATCCTCGGCCATCACGGCGTCGGCGGCGCGGAAGCGGCCACCCGATGCGATGGCGCCACCAGGGACTACGATGATCGGCATCCTGATCATTGCTCACGCCAGCCTGGCCGAGGGCCTGGCGGGTGCCGTTACGCACGTGCTGGGAAGCCGGCCCCCGCAGTTCGAGGTCCTGTCGGTCGCCTCGACCGACGACCCGCACGCGCTGCTGCCCGCGGCGCGCGAGCTCGTGAAGCAGCTCGACACCGGCAGCGGCGTGATCATCTTTTCCGACATCTTCGGCGCATCACCTTGCAATCTCGCCGGCAAGCTGCTGCGATCGGGCCGGATCGAGGGGATCGCCGGGGTCAACCTGCCGATGCTCGTGCGCGCCTTCACCTACCGCAATCGCGATCTCGAGACGATGGTCAAGCGGGCCGTTTCCGGCGGCTGCGACGGCGTTCTGCGCCTGAACGTGGACCCCGTGTATGCCGCTACGCGAGGTTGAGATCGTCAACAAGCTGGGGCTCCATGCACGCGCGTCGGCGAAACTCACGCAGCTCGCGGCGAAGTACCAGAGCGACGTCATACTGTCGCGCAACAACCGGAAGGTGAACGCGAAAAGCATCATGGGGGTCATGATGCTGGCCGCGGGCAAGGGCGCGAAGGTGACGCTCGAGGTGAGCGGCCCCGACGAGGCCGAGGCGATGGCGGCGATCGTTGCCCTGATCAGCGACTGTTTCGGCGAGGGTCAGTAGCGCCGTGCCGAGCTTCGCGCTCCACGGCCTAGGCGTCTCGGGCGGGATCGCCATCGGGCGGGCGCAGCTCGTCTCGCACGCCACGCGCGAAGTCGCCCACTACTCGATTCCCGCGGCGCGCGTCGAGAGCGAGATCGCGCGTCTCGACCACGCGCTCTCGGAAGTGCGCGCCGAGCTCATGGGCCTGCACGATGCCATGACCGCGGGCGACGCCCCGGCCGAGTTCGGCGCCTTTCTCGATGTCCACGCGATGATCCTCGCCGACCCGACGCTGTCGGAGACACCGAAGCGCCTCATCGCCGAGCAGCGCTGCAACGCCGAGTGGGCGCTCACGGCGCAGATGAACGTGCTGGTCGAGCAGTTCGAGGACATCGAGGACGCCTACCTGCGTGAGCGCAAGGCGGACGTCGTGCAGGTGGTCGAGCGCGTGCTGAAGCGCCTCCTCGGGAAGCCGGGTTCCGTCGTGCCGGCCGGCGCGGAGCAGCACACGATCCTGGTCGCGCACGATCTTTCGCCCGCGGACGTGATCCAGTTCAAGACGCACCGTTACGCCGGCTTCATCACCGATCTCGGCGGCGTGACCTCGCACACGGCGATCGTCGCGCGGAGCCTCGCCGTGCCCGCGGTCGCCGGCACGCACAATGGACGGGCGCTGATTCGCGAGAACGAGCTCCTGATCCTCGACGGGACCAACCACGTCGTCATCGTCAATCCCGACAAGTCGGTGCTGGCCGAGTACCGCCTGAAGCAGAGCGGGCTCGAGCTCGAGCGCGCCAAGCTGCGCCGGCTCAAGACGAAGCCGGCGACGACCCTCGACGGTCACTCGATCGAACTCCAGGCGAACATCGAATTGCCGGAAGACGTGGCGCAGGCACTCGACAACGGCGCCACGGGGATCGGCCTCTTTCGTTCCGAGTTCCTGTTCCTGAATCGCGAGGGCCTGCCAACGGAGGACGAGCAGTTCGAGGCGTATCGCAGCGTGGCTGCCGGAATGGACGGCAAACCCGTGACGATCCGCACGTTCGACTTGGGTGCCGACAAGGACAAGGAGGGCCTCGGCGGCCTCGTTCGCGTCGCGCCGAATCCCGCGCTCGGCCTGCGCGCCGTGCGGTTCTGCCTCGCCGAGCCGCGCCTCTTCCAGACCCAGCTCCGCGCGATCCTGCGCGCCTCGCACTACGGCAAGGTGAAGATCCTGGTGCCGATGCTGGCCTCCGTCGGCGAGATCGACCAGACGCTCGCGATGATTGCGCAGGCCAAGGAGTCGCTGCGCGAGCTGGGCGTGCCGTTCGATCCGGGCATCGAGGTGGGCGGCATGATCGAGATTCCGGCGGCGGTGCTCGCGATCTCCGCGTTCCTCGCGAAGCTCGATTTCCTGTCGATCGGCACCAATGACCTCATCCAGTACACGCTGGCGGTGGATCGTTCCGACGACGCAGTGGCGCATCTGTACGATCCGCTCCATCCCGCGGTGCTGAAGCTGATCGCGATGGCGATCGTGAGCGCCGACAGGGCCGCGGTGCCGATCGCGGTGTGCGGCGAAATGGCCGGCGATCCGCATCTGACGCGGCTCCTGCTGGGCCTTGGCCTTCGCAACCTGTCGATGCATCCGGCGCAACTCCTCAACATCAAACAGCGGGTCCTCACGAGCGACGTCGGTGTACTGACGCCACAGGTGGCACGCATGCGCAGGACCGACGACCCGGGAAAGCTCGCCGCCCGGCTCGACAAGCTCAACGCCTGACGCTGCCGCGCCGCCTTTGCAAAGGCGCCTCGCCGAGCTAAACTCTTCCTACGCGCCGATTTGAGCCAGCTTGCGGGCGCGGGGCCTCTGTAGTTTCCGGAGCGCCCGAACAAATACGGCTAAAGCGGAGTGGCAAGGGCTCCCCCGACACCCACCCGGTTAGCGCCAAGCAGGCTGGATTTGGGTTGCCGAAAAGGTCTGGATGCCGTCCTTTGCCGCGACGACCGGAGGGAGTTTCGCCCCAGCCGCGCCGGGCCGATCGGTGGGGGCGGTCGTTGCGCGCCTGGCGCGATTCGACGCGCCGCTCCCGCTTGCGTGCGGGGTCGCGCTGACGCAGTACGACCTCGCGTACGAGACCTACGGCACACTCGACGCCGACGGTTCGAACGCGGTGCTGGTGTGCCACGCGCTCAACGCGTCGCATCACGTTGCCGGCCATTACGCGGACGACCCCGACAACGTCGGCTGGTGGGACAACATGGTCGGTCCGGGCAAGCCACTCGACACCGAGCGCTTCTTCGTCGTCGGGGTGAACAACCTCGGCAGCTGCTTCGGCTCGACGGGACCCCTCACGTCGAATCCGGCGACCGGCAGGCCCTGGGGCGCCGATTTTCCGCTCGTCACCGTCGAAGACTGGGTCGACGCACAGGCGCGGCTCGCCGATCGGCTCGGCATCCGGCAGTGGGCGGCGGTAATGGGCGGCAGCCTCGGCGGCATGCAGGCGCTCGCGTGGGCCACGCGCTACCCGGCGCGGATCCGCCATGCGCTGGTGATCGCCGCCGCGCCGAACCTTTCCGCGCAGAACATCGCCTTCAACGAAGTTGCGCGCCAGGCGATCCGCACGGATCCGGATTTTCACGACGGCCACTTCGAGGCGCGGGGCACGAAGCCGCGGCGCGGGCTCGTCGTTGCCCGGATGATCGGACACATCACCTACCTGTCGGACGAGCAGATGGAGGAGAAATTCGGCCGTGCGCTGCGCGACGGGCTCAAGTTCTCGTTCGAACCGGAATTCCAGATCGAATCCTACCTGCGGCACCAGGGCCAGAAGTTCGCCGAGTACTACGATGCGAACACGTACCTTCGCATCACCAAGGCGCTCGACTACTTCGATCCGGCCATCGCCACCGGCGGCGACCTCGCGCAGGCGCTGGCCCCGGCGACGTGCCGGTTCCTCGTCGTCTCGTTCACCACCGACTGGCGCTTCGCTCCGGCCCGCTCGCGCGAGATCGTCAAGGCGCTCGTCGACAATGACCGCGGCGTCTCGTATGCGGAGATCGTCGCGGCGCACGGGCACGACGCCTTCCTGCTCGACGACCCGCAATACCTCGCGATCGTGCGCGCGTACTACGGGCGCATTGCCGCCGAGCGCGCATCCGCGCCCGGCGTATCTGCAGCGCCCCCCGAGGCTCGCGCGATGGGGCCGGAGTCCGTCCCGGCGCCCTACGTCCCGTCGGCCGCTGCGGCGGCCGGCCGCGCGGACTTCGCGACGATCGCCGCGTGGATCGCACCCGGCTCGCACGTCCTCGACCTGGGCTGCGGCGACGGCAGCCTCCTCGCCTATCTTGCGCGCGAGCGCGGGGCGACGGGCTATGGCATCGAGATCGACGACGCCGGCGTGCTCGCGAGCGTGACGAGCGGCATCAACGTGCTGCAGAGCGACCTCGAGTCGGGGCTCGCGGGATTCGACGACGCTTCGTTCGACTGCGTGATTCTGTCGCAGACGCTGCAGGCGATGCGGCACGCCGACGATATCGTCGGCGAGATGCTGCGCGTGGGGCGCGAGGCCATCGTCACGTTCCCCAACTTCGGGCACTGGTCCCATCGCTGGCAGATCGCACGGGGCCGCATGCCGGTGTCCACGGCGCTGCCCTACCAGTGGTACGACACGCCCAACATCCACCTCTGCACCGTCGCCGACTTCGACGCGTTCCTGGCGGAACGGCAGCTGCCCGTCATGAATCGCGTCGTGCTCGCCGGCGGCCGGCCGGTGAGATTGCTGCCCAACCTCATGGGCGAGCTCGCGATCTACCGGTTCCGCCGCGCGTGAGCTCGCCAGCCATTAGAATCGCGCGATGACCGATCAAGTTCGCGCGCGGGATCCGCTCGCCACGACCCGCCCGCTCTTGTCGAACAAGCTGTTCTGGGTCGGCCTGCTCTACTTCTCGGAAGGGTACCCGCTCGGCGTCTTCTACGAGATCTTTCCTGTCTACTTCCGCCAGCAGGGCGTCGAGCTGCGCCAGATCGGCGTGCTCTCGCTCCTGGGTCTCGCGTGGACGCTCAAATTCCTCTGGGCGCCGGCGATCGACTACTGGCGGCATCATCGTCGCTGGATGGCAGCCGTGGACGTCGCGATGGGGTGCGCCATGCTGTATTTCGCGACGCTGGCCGGGTTCGGTCCGATGGTATGGCTTGCGATCGGCGTGTTCACCGCGCTTTCGGCGACGAACGACATCGCGATCGACGGCTATACGATCGAGTACCTCGACCACGACGAGCTCGGGCTTGCCAACGGCATACGGATCGGCCTTTATCGCGTCGGCATGCTCGCATCGGGCTTCGTGCTGATGGCGTCGGATTGGCTCGGCTGGCCTGGCGCGTTCGCGCTTTCGGCCGGCGTGTTCTTCGCGCTGGCGGCCGCCTGCCTCACCGCGCCCCGCGAGCGCGCACGCACGTCTGCGCGTGGCAGCGTCCACGCCGAGCTCGCCGCGCTCGCGCGCTCGCCGTACGCGCTCGCGGTCGTCGCCGGCTTCGTGCTGGGCGTGCTGTGGCTGATCGACGGCACGACGAAATGGTCCGCGCGCATCGCGGAGTTCTGGGTCTACGCCGGCGTCGGAGCCGCGCTGGTCGTGGCGCTCGTTGCCGTGATCGGCCGCCTGCAAGGCCGGCAGGCCGCCGCGGTGAGCCCAGCATCGCCGACCGCCCCTCCGGCGGAAGCGCTCGTCAGCGGCCCGCTGTTCGGCGCGCTGATGGAGCTCCTGCGCCGGCCTGCGATTCTGCCGGTGCTCCTGTTCATTCTCGTCTTCAAGCTGCCCGACGCCGCGATGGGCTTCATGGTGAAGCCGTTCTGGGTCGATGCCGGCTTCTCGGCGGCGCAGATCGGGCTCGTCTCCGTCAACATCGGTCTCGCGCTGTCGATCGCCGGCGGCATCGCCGGCGGCTGGATCACCGACCGGATCGGCATATTCACGAGCCTGTGGACGCTGGGCCTCGCGCAGGCGGCATCGAACCTCGGCTACTGGCTCGCGGCGGGGATCATTCCGCTGGCGGCGCCTGGCGCCGTCGTGCCCTTCGAGCACATGGCGATTCTCTATGCCGCAAGTGCGCTCGAGTCGTTCACCGGGGGGCTCGGTACCGCGGCATTCCTCGCCTTCCTCATGGCCATCGTGGAGAAGGAGCGCGCGGCGACCGAGTACGCGCTGCTGTCGTCGGTGTTCGCGCTGTCGCGCTCGGTCGCGGGCTGGCTGGGCGGGCTGGGGGCGCAGTCGATGGGTTATGGGAACTGGTTCCTGCTCACGTTCTTCCTCGCCGCCCCGGCCTATCTGCTCCTGCCGTGGGTGCGGCGCATGCTGAATCGCGGCGACGCCGTGCCGCCAGAGGCGCCGGCACGCGCCGGCGCGCCGCCTACTGGCTCGCCGTGACTCCGCCGTCGATGTAGAGCACCTGCCCGGTGACAAAGCCGCCGGCGGGCGCGCAGAAGAGGAGCGCAGGCCCGACGACATCGTCGGGCTCGCCCACGCGACCCAGAGGTATCCGGTCGAGGATCTGCGTGCGGGTGACCGGATTGTCGAGCCAGTGGTTCGCCATCGCCGTGCGCACGACCGTCGGCGCGATGCCGTTGACGGTGATGCCGTGGCGCGCGAGCTCCATCGCGTGCTGCTTCACCAGCATGACGAGACCGCCCTTGGTGCTGCAATAGGCCGAGTAGCCGCGATCGCGCAGGCCGAGCTGCGCCCGCACGCTCAGCAGGTGCACGTGGCGCCCGCGCACGCCCGCGGCGACCTGGTGGCGCGCGACCGACTGGCCCAGGAACATCGCGGCCTTGAGGTTGACTGCGTAGACTTCGTCGTAGGCCTCTTCGGTCACCTCGAGCAGCGGCTCTTCGCGCTGGATGCCGACACAATTCACGAGGATATCGAGGTGGCCGCGCCGGCCGACCGCGACATCGACCGCCGTCCGGATGGAGGCGACCAGGTGCGCGTCCATCGCGGTCCCCGCCGCCGCCAGGCCCTGTGCGCGCATTGCATCCGCCAGCGCTTCGGCCTTGCCGGCGTCGCGGCCGGCGACGATCACTTCCGCGCCCTGGCGTGCGAGCCCCCAGGCGATGGCCGCGCCGATGCCGCCATAGCCTCCGGGAACGAACGCGACCTTTCCAGTGAGATCGAACAATTTCATGCGTCGAGCACGCTCTTGCGGCCGAAGAGGCCGCGCGCGCGGAAGGTCACGACGGCGATGAAGAGCAGGTACATCGACAGCAGCGACCACTCCGACGCGTACGCGCCGGAGAGGCCCACGACCATGCCGACGAGGAGGCCGGCGATGACCGCGCCCCACAGGCTGCCCACACCGCCCAGCACGATGATGAGGAACGCCGGCACGACGGCATCCACGCCGACCTGCGGGCGGATGCCCCAGATGGGCGCCATCACGACGCCGGCGATCGCCGCGAGCCCGACGCCCAGCGCGAACACGAAGAGCCGCAACCGCGGCAAATTGATGCCGAGCGCCCGCACCATTTCGCTGTCGTGCGCGCCGGCTTTGATCATCGCCCCGTACGGCGTCTTTTCCAGGAACAGCCAGAGGAGCACGATCATCGCGATCGCGAAGCCGCTCGCGAAGAGCCGGTAGCGGGCATAGATGAGGTCGCCCAGCATGAATGCGCCGGAGATCGCATCGGGCAGGGGTAGCTGCTTTTCGTTGGAGCCCCAGATCACGCGGATCAGCTCCTCGATGACGAGCGCGGCACCGAACGTGAGCAGCAGGCCGTAGAGGGGATCCTTGGCGTAGGTGCGCCGCATGCACAACTCGAGCAGCATGCCGAAAATGCCCACGAAGATCGGCGCGAGCAGCAGCGCCACGAAATAGCGCGTGCTCAGCGGGAGCGCGCCGTACCACTCCGTGAGCGCCGGAAACGCACCGAATGTCGGCGCGATGACGAACAGCGCCACGTACATCCCGAGCGCGAAGAGCGATCCATGCGCGAGGTTGATCGTCTCCATCACGCCGACGATCAGCATGAAGCCGAGCGCGATCAGGGCGAACAGCAGCCCGAGCGAGATCCCGTTGACGAGGTGCGGCAGGAGGTTGGTCAGGAATTCCACAGCCTGCCCTCCTGCCGGCGGGTCCGCGCCAACCACCGGGGATCGCTGCGACCGTCGGCGCCGGCCGCCGCCACAGCGTCGGCGCCGACTTCCACCTACATCTCGTACGTCGGCGTCGCGTCGTACGATTCGAGCTTGCACGTGTTGGGTGCTTCGGGATCCTCGACCTCCTTCGGCGGCACCTTGGACAGGATCTTGAAGATGTCGTCCTTCTCCGCCGGCGCGTCATTGTAGGTCGCCATGTAGATCGTCTGCTGCAACTGGTGCGTCGTCGGATTCATGTAGGCGTCGAAATCCTGCATCCGGTCGCGAGCGGAGACCTTGAGCGCCTCGAGCTCCTTGATGACCCTGATGTTGTTCGTCGTGCCGGCGCGCTCGACCGCGCGCAGCAGCTCGCGCGTGGCCATGTAGCCGTTGTAATAGGTGTTGCCCGGCACGCGGATCTGCACGCCGGGATAGGTCTTCTGATAGTCGGCGACGAATTCCTTGACGCCGGGCAGATCGAGCCGGTAGTACCAGTTGGTGCCGAACACGCCGAAGATCGCGTCGGGCCCCAGGCCGTAGACATCGGGCCAGTCCTGCTGGTTGTTGATCCAGGCCGGACTCTTGTTCAACTTGACCTGCACCACCTGCTGCCGCAACGCCTTGATGTCGTCGCCGCCTATCGCCGCGGCCACCACGCTCGGCCTGAGCTGCTGGATCTTGAGGAGGTACGACGAGAAGTCGCGCGTGTTCTGCGGCACCATGAGCTCCTCGACGATCTTGCCGCCGTTCGCCTCGACGATCGTCCGCGTTGCCTTGGACGTGTTGTGCCCCCACACGTAGTCGTTGGTCAGGAGCACCCAATTCTTGCCGTTGACCGCCATCGCGTTCTTCACGATCGCCAGCGCGAAGTTGGTGCCGTTGCCGTCCCAGACGAACTTGACGCGGTGGCAGTCCTTGCCCGCCTCGGTCGGAGAGCTCGAGTTGGTGTTGAGGAAGATGCAGCCGTACTTCTGGGCGACCTGCGAAATGGCGTTGGCCACGCCCGAGTGGAGCGCGCCGATCAGGAACGCCGCTTCATTGCGGGTGATGAGGCGCTCGGCAACACGCGAGCCGGTGGCGGGCGTGGTCTCCGAATCCATGTGGATCGCCTCGATCGTCCGGCCGAGCACGCCGCCCTTGGCGTTGATCTCCTTGATCGCCATCATCGCACCGAGGCGCTCGTCCATGCCGCTCGCGGCGTACTGGCCGCTCGCGTCCATGGTGAGGCCCAGCACCAGCGGCTTCTTCTGCGCAGCCTGCGACCACGCGTGATTGTGCTTCCACGGGCCGAAAAACGGCGCGGCGCCGTAGGTGCCCGCGGTGGCCAGCGCCAGCGCCGATGCCCGGAGAACGCGGCGGCGTGAGGCATTGATCGGGGCGTCGTCTTCCCTCTCGATATCGCTCATGGACTCCTCCTTGCGCGTCGGCTGACGCGGGACTGCGGTTGAACGATCTTGGCGTCGCTGTACGAAACTGCGCGAATGTACGCACGAAAGTGCGAGCAAGAACAGACATTCCGGAAATCCCGGAAATGAGAGTATTCATTCTTGCCGGCTGCGTCAATGGCCGGCGCGGGATGGCCGCGTCTCCTGGGTTCCCGCCACGTAGTGCCCGGTGCTGACGACGAGCGCCTGCGCCAGACACAGCGGTCCGACCAACGAACGAAACGGACGGCGGGAGTCGTCCCCCAGTTCGAATGCGATCCGGGCATAGGGCTTCAAGGGCGACAATGCGCTATCGGTCATCGCGAGCACGGGGATCCCGCGGGCGTGGCAGGCTGCCGCCGTCTCGATGACGTCCGGCGAATAGTTGCGGAAGCTCACCGCCAGCAGCACCTCCTTCGGCTGGATCCCGCGCACGAGTTCGCGCAGCATGCCGCCGACGCCATCGAGCAGGTGCGTCGTGAGCTCGAGCTGGTTCAGCGCATACGCGAAATAGAACGCGACGGGGAACGCCCGGCGCTGGGCGACGACGTGAATGCGACGGGCGCCGGCCAGCAGGCGTACGGCCGCCCGGAACTGAGGCGCCGCCACCGCCTCCTCCAGGTGCCCCAACTCGTCGATCGACTCGCTGACGAACTGGTGCAGCACGCCGGCCGCCGCATCGCCGCCGTTGCCGCCGGCGCTGCGATTGCGGCGCATCTCCGCGATGCGCTCACGGTAGCTCGCGGAGCGCGCCACCAGATGTCCGCGGAAGATCTGCTGCATTTCCGAAAAGCCGGAAAAACCCAGGGCATTGGCGAAGCGGATCATCGACGACGGCTGCACGTGCGCCGCCTTGGCGATGGCCGCGACGGTGTCGAGCGCGAGCGGATCGGGGCGTTCCAGGACGAAGCGGGCGATCCGCTGCAGCTGCTTCGACATCTCCGGATACTCGCGCCCGATCGCCTCCTTCAGCTCCTCGTAGTTGGAGGCGGGCGCGCGGACGGTCGGGGCAGCCATGCGGCAATTAGAACAAATGTTCTTGCTTGTTTCAAGCATGGAACGTATATTTTCACGGACGCTGTCTTCCCCGGACCCCGCCCTTCATGCCGACCGTCGTCCGCCGCCACGCGCCGCTCATGCCGGTGCCGATGGTCGTGCTGTTCGCGGCGCTCCTCACGACCCCGCTCTGGCTCGCCAAAGTCGGGCTCTACCAGTATCTCGCGCTCGAGATCATGATCTGGATGCTCTTTGCGCTGGGCTACAACCTCCTGCTGGGGTACACCGGGTTGCCGTCGTTCGGTCACGGCGCCTATTTCGGGATCGGGGCCTACGCGTTCGGGCTCCTCCAGCTCAAGGTGTGGCCGAATCTCTGGTTCGATCTCGCGGGCGCCGGGGCGATCGCCGCCGCGCTGGGGGCGCTGGTGGCCGTCTTCATCTCCCATCGGCGCGGCATCTACTACGCTTTGCTGACGATCGCCTTCGGCCAGGTGTTCTGGTTCATCGCGGTCAAGTGGCATTCGGTCACGGGCGGGGAAGACGGCCTCCTCAATCTGCGCCGGCTGCCCGCCGACTTCGGCGTGGTCAGCTTCGATCTGAAGAGCAATGCGGCGGTCTTCTATTTCGCGTTCGGCGTATTCGCCGTGGTCGTGGTCGCGTTATGGCGGCTCGTGCACTCGCCGCTCGGCCGCATCCTGAGCGCGATCAAGCAGAACGAGACGCGCGCCGCCTTCGTCGGCTACCACGTCTGGTTCTACAAGTGGCTCGCGTTCACGCTGTCGGCGTTTGTGGCCGGGATCGCCGGCGCATTGTTCGCGCTCGCGCAGCATTCCGCCTATCCCAACGTGATGAGCCTCCATTCGTCGGGCTTCGTAGTGATGATGGTCCTGATCGGCGGCGGGCTCGTGAGCTTCTGGGGCCCGGTGCTGGGGGCGCTCTTCTTCATCCTCGCGCGCGATCTGCTCGGGGCGTATACGGAAACCTGGCTGCTCTGGTACGGCCTCCTGTTCATGGCGATGGTGCTGTGGAAGCCCGACGGCATCGCCGGCCTGTGGCAGGACTGGCGGCAGCGGCGTCGGCGCCGCCGCCGCGACGCGCTCGCGCCCCCTGCGGCAGCGAAGGCGATCTGACGATGGCGCTCTTCGAGGCGAGGCACCTGCACAAGCGCTTCGGCCGCCAGGTCGTGCTGGAGGACATATCGCTCTCGTTCGAGGCGGGACGCCTGTCCGGGATCATGGGTCCGAACGGCGCGGGCAAGACGACATGCTTCAACGTGTTGACCGGACGCTATGCGCCGGATCGCGGCGAAGTGATCTTCGCCGGCGAGGCGATCACCGGCTTCGCGCCGAGGCAGATTGCGCGGCGCGGCATTTCGCGCTCGTTCCAGATCATGAACCTGTTCAATGATTACTCGGCGCAGGACAATGTCCTGATCGCGCTGCCGGACGTTCGCCGGCGCGGGTTCGACGGCTGGAGCGATCTCGCCAAGGACACGGCGGCGCAGGACAAGGCGGCGACGGTGCTCGCCCGGGTCGGCCTCGCCGGCAAGGAAGGGGCGCCGGCGAAGAGCCTGTCCTACGGCGAGCGACGCGCGCTCGAGATCGCCGTGGCGCTGGCGGCGGGGCCGCGACTCCTGTTCCTGGACGAGCCTACGGCCGGCCTTGGCAGCGAAGGGACGGCCCGTCTCGCGGGCCTCATCGCCGAACTGAAGGAAACCCTGACGATCGTCGTGATCGAGCACGACATGAAGTTCCTCTTCGGGCTCGCGGATCGGATCTCGGTGATTCACTGGGGGCAGGTCATCGCCGAGGGCACGCCGGCCGAGCTTCGAGAGAATCCCTGGGTGCGGCGCTCGAGCCTCGCCGGAGCCCCGTGATGCTCGAAGTCGACGGCATCGAGACGTTCTACGGCGAGACCCAGGCGCTCTTCGGCGTGTCGCTCGCCGTGGGTGCCGGCGAGGTGGTCGCGCTGCTCGGGCCGAACGGTGCAGGCAAGACGACGACGCTCCGCTCGATCCTGGGCCTCACGCCCGCCCGCTCGGGCAGCATTCGGTTCGACGGCCACGACATCACGCGCGCGCCGACGCACGAGATCGCGCAGCGCGGCCTCTCGTGGGTGCCCGACGACCGGCGCGTTTTTCCGACGCTCACGGTGGCGCGCAACCTGTCCATCGCGCGGAAGAAGACCCGCTTTCGCGGCTGGACCGAAAAGGAGTGTTTCGAGATCTTCTCCGCGCTCGAATACCTCATGCACCGCGAGTGCGAGAATCTGTCGGGCGGAGAGATGCAGATGGTCGCGATCTCGCGCGCCCTGATCGGCGCGCCCGGCCTCGTGCTGTTCGACGAGCCGAGCCAGGGCCTCGCGCCCAAGGTCGTCCAGGACGTGATGAAGACGATCCTGCGGCTCAAGGGCGAGGGCGTGGCGGTGCTGGTTGTCGAGCAGAACGTGCAAAGCGCGCTCGCGGTGGCGGATCGGGCCTATGTGATGAATCTCGGCGTCATCGTCCACCACGGGCCGGCGCGCGACCTCGTGGACAACGCGGGCGAGCGCGAGCGTTTGCTCGGCGTCTAGGCGATGGCTTCCGCGCTTCTCCACGTCGACCGTCTCGCCAAGCGCTACACCCGCGGCACGTTCGAGCGCAAGGTGACCTTTTCGCTCGAGGCGGACTTCGTCGTCGAGACAGCGACCATCGTCGGCGTCCTCGGGCCGAACGGCTCCGGCAAGACCACGTTGTTCGAGCTCATCACCGGCAGCAACCTGCCGTCGTCCGGCCGGGTGAGCATTCTGGGCCAGGACATCCATCGCGTTCGCTACCGCGAACGCGATCGGCTCGCGATCCATTACCACCAGTCGTATCAGGTCCGGGCGTTCAAGCGCACGCGGCCTTCGTTCCTGCTCGAACGGGCGCAAAGTGCGGCGCCGCACGTGCACCTCTTCGACGAGCCGCAGTTCAATACGCAGGACGGCTACATCGGGTTCATGCTCGACTTCTTCCGTCGGCTGCGGGGCAATGGAAGGCTGGTGTTTGTCTGCCTGCATCCGAACGAGAGCTGGCAGCTCGACATCCTGCGGGAGACCTGCGAGCGCTTCATCTTCGTCGATCGGGGCCGGCTGCTGCACGCGCCGGATTTCGCTGGCCTGGTGCGAGAACCGTCGGTGCGCGCGTATCTGGGGCGGCTCGCGCCGGGGTCAGAGGCGTAGCGATCGGCAAAGGGCAGGCTTCATCCGATTCGATCGTTGTTACGTCGCCGACCCCGACTGCTCGAGGGCTGCGGAAACTTCCAGCCACTCCGTCTCGAGCCGGGCGAGCTGCCAGGCAAGATCGCCCTGGCGCGCAATGCGCTCCTTCAGCGTCTCCCGCCCCGCCTCGTCGTACGCGGCGGGCGAGGCGAGCCACTCCTCGACGGCCTTCCGTTCGGTGTTGAGTGCCGCCATCTCGCGCTCCAGTTTCGCGAGCCTGTCGGCGAACGGTTTCCTCTGCGCGTATTCGCGCTGCCGCGCTTCCGCCTCGGCGCGCCTTTGCGACTTGCGGTTGCCGGCGGTGCCGGGCTCGCCGGATTCGGCGGGGCGCCGGCTTCGGGCGAGCACCCAGTCGCGGTAATCGTCGAGATCGCCGTCGAACGGCAGGACGCGGCCGTCGGCGACGAGCCAGAGCGCATCGGTCGTGGCGCGCAGGAGGTGGCGGTCGTGCGCGACGACCACGAGGGCGCCGTCGTAGCCCTGCAGCGCCTCGGCCAGCGCCTCGCGCATTTCGATGTCGAGGTGGTTGGTGGGCTCGTCCAGCAGCAGGAGATTGGGCTTCTGGCGAACGAGCAGCGCCAGCGTCAGCCGGGCCTTCTCGCCGCCGGAGAAGCGGCCGACCGGATGCGTGACCATGTCGCCGCGGAAGTCGAAGCCGCCGAGGAAGTCGCGCATTTCCTGCTCGCGCGCCGCGGGATCGATCTTCGCGAGATGCCACAGCGGTGACTCGTCGGCGCGAAGCTGCTCCACCTGGTGTTGCGCGAAGTAGCCGAGCGAGAGCGTCTGCGCGGTGTGCCGGTCTCCGGCGAGCGGAGGCAGCGTGCCGGCGATCGCCCTCAGGAGCGTCGACTTGCCGGCGCCGTTGGGGCCGAGGAGCCCGACCCGATCGCCGTTGAGGATGCCCCAGTCGAGGGCTTCGAGCACCGGCGCACGGCCGGCGTAGCCCAGCGTCACGTGCTCGAGCTGCACGAGCCGCTGGGTGGCGGTCGTCACCGGCGCGAAGGCGAATTCGAACGGGCTGTCGGCATGCGCCGCCGCGATCCTCTCCATCCGCTCGAGTGCCTTGATGCGGCTTTGCGCCTGCTTGGCCTTCGTCGCCTTGGCCCGGAAGCGATCGACGAAGGCCTGCAGGTGCGCGATCTGCCGCTGCTGCTTCACGTAGGTCGCCTGCTGCAGCGCAAGCTGCTGCGCGCGCTCGCGCTCGAATTGCGAATAGTTCCCGGTGTAGAACCTGAGCTTGCGCGCGTCGAAGTGGACGATGCCGTCGACGACACCGTCGAGGAAATCGCGGTCGTGCGTGATGAGCAGCAGCGTTCCCGGATAGCGGGTGAGCCAGTCCTCGAGCCACAGCACGGCGTCGAGGTCGAGGTGGTTGGTGGGCTCGTCGAGGAGCAAGAGGTCCGAGCGGCACATCAGCGCCTGCGCGAGGTTGAGCCGCATCCGCCAGCCGCCGGAGAATCCCGCGACCGGATCGCCATGGCTCGCCGCGGGGAAGCCGAGGCCGGAAAGCAGCGTCGCGGCACGGGCGCGGGCCGAATAGCCGCCGACTTCGTCGTAGCGGTGATGAAGGTGGGCGAGCGCTTCGCCCTGGCTGGCCGGATCCGTGGCGGCGGCGGTCTCGGCGGCCTCGAGCGCCCGCTCGATCTCGCGCAACTCCCGATCTCCGTCCTGGACGAATTCGATCGCCGGCGCCGTCGTCGCGAGCGACTCCTGCGCGACGTGCGCGGTCGTCCACGAGGGCGGGAATTCGACGTTCCCGGCGTCCTGGTGCGCGTCCCCCAGAACCAGCGCGAAGAAGCTCGACTTGCCGCAGCCGTTCGGCCCGACGAGGCCGACCTTGTGTCCGGCGTGAACGGTGAGGTTCGCGCCGTCGAGCAGGCGCTTGGTGCCGCGGGCGAGGACTAGGTCGGTGACGCGAAGCATTGCGCGATCGAATCCGTGGTGATCACCCGAATTCCCAGTCGTAGTCGATGACGAGCGGCGCATGGTCGGAAAAGCGCCGGTTCGTGTAGATCGCGGCCGCCTTCGCCTTGGCCGCGATACCGGGCGTGGCGATCTGGTAGTCGATCCGCCAGCCGACATTCTTCGCCCAGGCCTGACCGCGATTCGACCACCAGGTGTACCGGTCAGGCCGCGGGTCGAGGCGGCGGAACACGTCGACGAAACCGAGGTCGTCGAATACGCGCGTCAGCCATGCCCGCTCTTCGGGCAGGAAACCGGAGTTCTTCTGGTTGCTGCGCCAGTTCTTGAGGTCGATCTCGCAGTGGGCGATGTTCCAGTCGCCGCAGAGAACGATTTCGCGCTCTTGCCTGCGCAGCTTCGCAAGATGCGGCAGGAACGCTTCCAGAAAGCGGAACTTCGACGCCTGCCGGTGCGGCCCGCTGGAACCGGACGGCAGATACACGCTGATGACGGTCAGCGCCGCGAAATGGGCTTCGAGGTAGCGTCCCTCGGCGTCGAATTCGCAGCAGCCGAAGCCTTCGACGGTGCGCGGCGGCGCTTTCGCATAGATTGCCACCCCGCTGTAGCCCTTGCGCTCGGCCGGCAGAAAGGCGGCGTGCGACGACCGCGGCGCCCGCAGCGCGCGCGGAATGTCATCGTGCCCCGCCTTGATTTCCTGCAGGCAGACGACATCCCAGGGCTCGGCGCGGGCAAGCCAGCGCGCGAATCCGCGGCGCTCGGACGACCGGATGCCGTTGACGTTGAGCGTGATGATGCGCACTTGATTGGAACGGTCGCGGGGCGGCGGAAAGCGGCGAGTTTACACGGCGGCCGTCGGGTGTCCTTGGGCCCGGATTCGCGCTTTGCGAAGGGCCGGGCCGCGCCCGGGTCGACCGGCGCGGCGGGCGTATAATCGGCGCCGATCCCGTGACCCGAGCCCGAGTTGACCGATTTTCGCCAGGATTTCCTCGCCTTCGCACTGGCACGCGATGTGCTGCGTTTCGGTGACTTTGTTACCAAGGCGGGACGCCGGACTCCTTACTTCTTCAACGCAGGCCTGTTCAGCGACGGCGAGAGCCTTCGCCGGCTCGGGCGGTTCTACGCGGAAGCGGCGCTGGCGTCGGGGGTGGCCTTCGACCAGCTGTTCGGACCCGCCTACAAGGGAATCACGCTGGCGGCGGCGACGGCCGTTGCGTTGGCCGAAATGGGGCACAATTTGCCGTTCAGTTTCAATCGCAAGGAGACCAAGGATCACGGCGAAGGCGGCAACGTCGTTGGCGCCGCGCTTTGCGGACGCGTGCTGATCGTCGACGATGTCATTTCCGCCGGAACGTCGGTGCGCGAATCGGTGGATGTCATTCGCGAGCACGGGGCGAGCCCGGCCGGTGTGTTGATTGCGTTGGACCGGATGGAGCGCGGGACGGGAGAGAAATCCGGTGTGCAGGAGGTTCGCGATACCTACGGAATTCCGGTGATCGCCATCGCGACGCTCGACGACCTGATGCGATTCATCGCGGGCCAGGCGGCGTTGACGGCCGCCGGGCCGGCCGTCGCGGCGTACCGGGCCCGGTATGGCACCGGCTGAACGCGCCATGAGCGCTGGCCCAGCCAAGCCGTCCCGGAACTCAGCGGGGTTGTTCGCCGTCGAAACACGAGATCAGGGGATGGCCATGTCGACGAGGCGGAATGGGCAAGCGATGACGGCGCTGCGACGGCACGCGCCGGCTGGTCCGCGGCGGTCGGCAATCGCGCTGGCGGTGTCGGTCTGCGCGGCCGCCGCGCTCCTCTTCGCGGCGGACACGGCCCGCGCGGCGATGTACAAGTGGGTCGACGAAAAGGGTGTCGTCCATTACACCGACAAGATGCCGCCGGAGGCCGTCGACAAGAGCAGCGTCGAGCTCAACAAGCAGGGCGTCCCGATCAAGCGCACCGAGAAGGCGTTGACGCCGGAGCAGCGGCGCGCGAACGAGCAGGCTGCCGAGCGCGCACGGGAGGCGGCTCGGGCGCAGGAAGAGGTCGCGCGACGCGACCGCGCGCTCGTCGCGTCGTACACGAGCGAGGCCGAGATCGATCTTGCGCGCAACCGCTCGTTGCAGACCATCAACAACGTCATCCTGTCGTCGCAGGCGTTCAGCGACCAGTTGAGCAAGCGCAAGGTCGACGTCGAGGCGAAGAAGGCCGAATCGCAAGGAAAGCCGGTGGTCGCGGTGCTCGACCGCGAGCTCGAAAGCATCGAGGGCGAGCTCGTACGCCAGAACGAGCTCATCGCCCAGAAAAGGCGCGAGTCGGCGGCGATCACCGCCAAGTACGACGCCGACAAGCGACGCTGGCGGGAGCTCGTCGCCGCCAAGGCCGTCAGCACGGCTGGAACTCCGGTGGCGGGTGGCGGGCCGGCCGTCGTTCCTGTCGCAGGAACCGCCAAAAAGTAGCCCGCAGGCCGCCGCGCGGCCAGCAGCCCCGGGCGCCCCCCGGATTCGCGGCCGCGCCCCGACGCGGCCCCATGCGAACCCGACTCGCCTCCGTGGCCTATGCGAAAGCAAGTCCGGCGGGCGCCCGGCCTGCGATAATTGCGGCCCTCAACGACGACAGGCATTGCCGGCAACCCATGGCTCAATACGTCTACACGATGAATCGCGTGGGCAAGATCGTTCCGCCCAAGCGCGTCATCCTCAAGGATATTTCCCTCTCGTTCTTTCCGGGCGCCAAGATCGGCGTGCTGGGATTGAACGGCTCCGGCAAATCGAGTCTCCTGCGCATCATGGCCGGCGAGGACAAGGAGTTCGACGGCGAGGCCGTGCCGATGCCGAACATGCGCATCGGCTTTCTGCCGCAGGAGCCCACGCTCGACCCAGCGAAGTCCGTGCGCGAGACGGTCGAAGAGGGGTTGTCCGAAATTCTCGACGCGAAAGTGAAACTCGACGCGATCTACGCGGCCTATGCGGAGCCGGAAGCCGATTTCGATCGCCTCGCGGCCGAGCAGGCGAAGTTCGAGGCGATCATTGCGACGGCGGGCGCCGACACGGAGGTGCAGATGGAGATCGCAGCCGATGCGCTTCGCCTGCCGCCGTGGGACGCGACCGTCGCCACGCTCTCCGGCGGCGAGAAGCGGCGGGTGGCGCTGTGCCGCCTGCTGCTGTCGAAGCCCGACATGCTGCTCCTAGACGAGCCGACCAACCACCTCGACGCCGAGAGCGTCGAATGGCTGGAGCAGTTCCTGCAGCGGTTCCCGGGCACCGTGATCGCCGTGACGCACGATCGCTATTTCCTCGATAACGCCGCGGAGTGGATTCTCGAGCTCGACCGCGGTTACGGCATTCCGTGGAAGGGCAACTACAGCTCGTGGCTGGAACAGAAGGAGGCGCGGCTCAAGACGGAGGCGAAGCAGGAGCTCGCGCGCATCAAGGCGATGCAGAAGGAACTGGAGTGGGTGCGGCAGAACGCGAAGGGGCGCCAGGCGAAGGGCAAGGCGCGCATCGCGCGCTTCGAGGAGCTTGCCTCCTATGAGCATCAGCAGCGCAACGAGACGCAGGAAATCTTCATTCCCGTCGCCGAGCGGCTCGGTGACGCCGTCATCGAGTTCGCGGGAGTGAGCAAGGCCTACGGCGAGCGGCTGCTCATCGACAACCTGTCGTTCAACATTCCGGCCGGGGCGATCGTGGGGATCATCGGCCCCAACGGCGCCGGCAAGTCGACGCTGTTCCGGATGATCACCGGCGCCGAGAAGCCCGACCGGGGCAACATCGTCATCGGGCCCACGGCACGGCTCGCGGTGGTCGACCAGACACGCGAATCGCTGCCCAACGACAAGACGGTGTTCGAGGCAATCTCCGGCGGGCAGGACATCCTCACCGTCGGCCGCTTCGAGATGCCGGCGCGCGCCTACCTCGGACGGTTCAATTTCAAGGGCGGGGACCAGCAGAAGATCGTGGGTACGCTCTCCGGCGGCGAGCGTGGCCGCCTGCACCTCGCCGCCACGCTGCTCAAGGGCGGCAACGTGCTGCTGCTGGACGAGCCGTCGAACGATCTCGACGTCGAAACGCTGCGCGCGCTCGAGGACGCGCTGGCGGAATTCGCGGGCAGCGTGCTCGTCATTTCGCACGATCGCTGGTTCCTCGATCGCATCGCCACGCATATCCTCGCGGCCGAGGGCGAGTCGCAGTGGTCGTTCTTCGAGGGCAACTACCAGGAGTACGAGGCGGACAAGAAGAAGCGTCTGGGCGAGGAAGGCGCGCGCCCGCACCGCATCCGGTACAAGGCGCTGATGCAGTAGCGGTCACGGGTGCGAGGCGCTCGCGCGACTACCCGATCGGACATGGACATGCGTCTCGAATTCTCGGCTCCACCGGAAGTGCAGCAGGTCCTTGCCCGCCTGGGGCGTACGGAGGACTTGAAGTTCTCCCCGGGGGGCGACGGCTTGCGCTGGCGGGATTCGCCAACGACAGAATCGCGATTCTCGACATCGCGATAGATGCCTCCCCGGCGCGCACGAGGGTGGCCTTGACCGATTGCGTGGAGGTGGCCTCGCCGAGCCTGCGTTACCCGCATGGCCTCACGTTCATGGATGAAGAAACGCTCGTCGTCGCCAATCGCGGTGGCGGCGTGTCCGTGCTGAAGGTGCCTCCGAGCGGAACGGTCAACCGGGCGGTCGTGGTGCCCGCGCTGGAAGTGATGCGCGGCAACAAGTGGCTGCATTCACCGGGTTCCGTGTCCGTGTCCCCCATCGACCCGGATCGATTTGCGCTTCTCGTCTGCAACAATTATGCGCACTACGTTTCCCGGCATGTACTCGAGGCAGGCGATGACCTGGTGGTCGCGAGCAACGAGATCCTGTTGATACGGGGGCTCAACGTTCCCGACGGGGTGGCCGTCAGTCGGGACAACCGCTGGATTGCCGTCAGCAGTCACGGCACCCACAGTGTCCTGCTGTTCGAGAATACGCCGCAGCTCGACTGCCGATCCGAACCGGCCTGCATCCTGGGCAACGTGGCATGTCCCCATGGCGTGCGGTTCACCGAGGACGACAATTTCGTGCTGGTGGCCGACGCGGGCGCCCCGTACGTCCACGTATACGCCAGGGATGGCGACAGTTGGCAGGGCACGCGTGATCCGGTTTCGTCGTACCGGGTGATGGACGACGAGACCTTTCTGCGGGGACGCTACAACCCCGAAGAGGGCGGCCCCAAGGGCATCGATGTCGATCGCGAGATGAGTGTTCTCGTGACCACCTGCGAGCACCAGTCGCTTGCGTTCTTCGACTTGGCCGAGGTGTTGGGGGAGCGCAGCAATGCCGGGCCGATTCGACGTCCCGCTTCGAGGATCGCCTCGGTAGCCGATGCAGGGCCGACCGGCGGCAGCCCGCCGGCCCTGCGCATCGCACCGGGGCGCGCCGCGCCTTGCCCATGCGGCAGTGGGAAGCGGTTCAAGCATTGCTGCGGCGAGGGCGGGCTCCCCGCAAACTCGATTCCTGCCCGCTCGTTCGATGCGGTCATGGCGCAGGCGTTGAGCGCGCAACAGTCGGGGGCGCTGGAGGCGGCGGAAAGGCTCTATCGGGAAGCCCTTCACATGCAGCCGGAGCACCCGGACGCATTGCACATGCTCGGGGTCGTCTGTCACTGTCTCTCCCGCTCGCGTGAAGCGGTTCGCCTGATCCGAAGAGCCGGCGAGATCACCCGGTGGGGCCTCCCGGGCACCCTCCACAACTATGGGCTCGCCCTCGGTGCCCGCACGCTCGGCCGGGGCACCGGCCTGATGGCGAAGCTCCGGCTCGACTATGCCCGCTGGCTCGCACCGCGAGAACAGGAGCCCGGGAAGTTCGAGGCGCAACCGCTGGTCAGCGTCGTACTGCCCGTCCGCAACCACGCGGCCCATGTCGAGCAGGCCCTGGATTCGGTATTTGCGCAGACCTATCGCAACCTCGAATTGATTGTCGTCGACGACGTGTCGACGGATGGCTCGGCAGCCGTGATCCGTCGAAAGCTGCGTCAATGCCCCATCCCGTACCAATTCGTCACCCTCGCCGCTCAGGGTGTCCACGCTTGCCTCAACGAAGGCATTCGTCGCGCCGGCGGAACCTTCGTCAATCCGTTGCATCCGGGTGATCTCTTCGAGCCCTCCCGCATCGCCGACCTGGTGCGGCAGGTTGCGCACCGCGGCTTCGAGTGGGGTTTTGCCACGTGCCTGGGCATCGATCCGCAGGGCCATCCCGTCGGTCCCGTCGGCAACGCAACGGCGCAGTGGATCGCCGAAGTCGAGGACCTCGTTCGCTCGTCTGACACGGTCGGCGCGGCGTTGTTCTCCCGTTTCGATCCAACGGTGTCGACGGGAAATCTGTTCTTTTCCAAGTCTCTCCATGAGCAGCTTGGCGGATTTCGCGACCATCGGCCGCATCACGGCTGGGACTTCTGCCTGCGCGCCCTGCGGCTTGCCGAGCCCTGCTTCGTGCCCGCGATGTCATACCGATACCGGTTGCATGACACCGAGGCGAACGCGGGGTCACGCGAACGCGATCGCCTCGAAGCCACCGCGATCTTCACCGACTACTACCGCAGCATCCTCGACCAACCGCCCGCCAATCGGTTCGCGCCCGCGAGGTCGACCCTGGGCTGGAGCTGCCTCGCCAGGGGGCTGTCCGTCGGCCAGGGCGCAACGCTTGCACCCGAGATCCTGACGCAGCTCGATGACGACCTCGTCCGGGACGATGAGCGTACGATGCGCCGCGTCGACGCCAATCCGGGCGACGGTCTCAATGTCGTCGGCTTCTTCCTGGGCGATCTCGGCCTTGCGGAGAGTGTGCGGGGATTGGCCGCTACCTGCCGCAGCGCCGGCATCCAGGCGAGCTTCCGCGACGCCGATGTGGTACTGGGTTCGCGGCGATCCAATCGTGCGATGGATGCCTTCCTGACGGACGACATGCCCCATCGCAACACGCTCTTCTACCTGAATCCCGACCAGCTCACGCCTGTCTGTCGAGGGCTCGTCGATCGAGGAGAGCTTCGGGGCCGGCGTGTCATCGGGTACTGGTATTGGGAGATCGACGCCTTCCCGGACAAGTGGCGTCCGGCGCTCGATGTGGTCCACGAGATCTGGGTTCCCAGCGATTTCGTCGGCAATGTCATCCGGCGCGTCACGGACAAGCCGGTGATAAGGATCCCGCATGCCTTCGACGTTTCGCTTTCCCGTCGCCATGCGCGTGCCGAATTTCCCCTGCCCGAACGCAAGTTTCTGTTCCTGTTCACGTTCGATTTCAATTCATTCGCCGAGCGAAAGAACCCGTGGGCTACCATCGAGGCGTTCGGGCGCGCCTTTCCGGCAGGGGATGACCGGGTAGGACTGGTCATCAAATGCACGCAAGGCTACAAGTATCCGGAGCAGCTCGACACGCTGCATGCGCTGGCGGCGAAGGACCCGCGCATTGTCGTCCTCGACCGGCTGCTTTCGCGCGAGGATGCCTTCGGCCTGCAAAGCGTGTGCGACGCCTACATCTCCTTGCATCGGGCTGAAGGCTTGGGTCTGGGCATGGCGGAATGCATGGCCCAGGGCAAGCCGGTCATTGCCACCGCTTACTCGGGGAATCTCGACTTCATGAGTCGCGACAACAGCTGTCTGGTGGATTACACCTTGATTCCCGTCAGACCGGGCGAGTACAGCGACTACGAGCCCGGCTGGATGTGGGCCGACCCGGACATCGACCAGGCCGCCCGGTACATGGTCCGGCTGCTCGACGATCCGCATTACCGGGCCCGGATCGCCGCTCGCGCGGCGTCGGACATGGCCCGCCGCTACAACCGTGAGGTGGTCGGCGCGGCCATCATGCAGCGTCTGGCCGAGTTGGCGCGAACGGAAGCCCCACGCGTCGCGGAGGCGATCCAGTGAACGTGGCCATCGGTCAGTCGGAGAGTTTGCGGCGCAGCGCTGCGTTGACCTGCGCGGGGTCGGCCTTGCCCTTCGTGGCGGCCATGGCCTTGCCGACCAGGGACTGGAACGCCTTCGCCTTGCCCGCGCGGAATTCGGCGACGATTCCCGCGTTGGCGGTCAGCACGTCGTCGACGATCTTCTCGATCGCACCGGCGTCGGAAATCTGCCGGAGCCCGCGCGCCGCGATGATCGCATCCGCGTCGCCGCCGTGTTCGCCCTCCCACATGGCGTCGAAGACATCCTTGCCGATCTTCCCGGAGATCGTGCCGTCGGAGATGCGCCGCAACAACGCGGCGAGATCTCCGGGGCGCACAGGCGCCGCCGCGATGGCGCGCTCGTCCCGGTTGAGCGCGGCGGCGAGCTCGCCCAGCACCCAGTTCGCGACCAGCTTGCCGGTTCCCTCCGCGGATGCTGCCAGAGACTTCGCTGCCGTTTCGAAATAGCCGGCGGTCTCGCGGTCGGCCGTGAGGGCTGCGGCGTCCTGCGCCGGCAAAACATACCGGGATTCGAAGCGCGCCCTCATCGCTTCCGGCAATTCGGGCATTTCGGCGCGCACGCGCTCGATCCACGCGTCGTCGATCGCGAGCGGCGGCAGATCGGGGTCGGGAAAGTAACGGTAATCCTGCGCGTCTTCCTTGCTGCGCATCGGTCGCGTTTCGCCGCGGTCGGGATCGAAGAGGCGCGTCTCCTGGACGACGGTGCCGCCATCGCCGATCAGCTCGATCTGGCGCCGCGCTTCGAATTCGATCGCTTGCTGCATGAAGCGGAAGCTGTTGAGATTCTTGATCTCGCAGCGTGTGCCGAGCGTCGTCGCGCCGGCGGGCCGGACCGAGACGTTGGCGTCGCAGCGGAAGCTCCCTTCCTGCATGTTGCCGTCGCAGATGCCGATCCACTTGACGAGCGCGTGCAGCCTCTTCGCGTAGGCGACGGCCTCGGCGGCGCTGCGCATGTCGGGCTCGGACACGATCTCGAGGAGGGGTGTGCCGGCGCGGTTCAGGTCGATGCCCGTCATCCCGTGGTAGTCCTCGTGCAGGCTCTTGCCGGCGTCCTCCTCGAGGTGGGCGCGCGTGAGCCGGACGACCTTCTCGCCCTCGGGCATCGCAATCGACAGCAATCCGCCCTGCACGATCGGAATCTCGTATTGCGAGATCTGGTAGCCCTTCGGCAGGTCGGGATAGAAGTAATTCTTGCGGGCGAAGACGCTCTTCCGGTGGATCGTCGCGCCGACGGCCAGGCCGAAGCGGATGGCGCGCTCGACGGCGCCGCGGTTCAGAACGGGAAGCACGCCCGGCAGCGCGATGTCCACCGCCGAGGCCTGCGTGTTCGGCGCCGCGCCGAATGCGGTCGACGCACCGGAAAAGATCTTCGACGCGGTCGACAGCTGCGCGTGCGTCTCGAGCCCGATGACGACTTCCCACTTCACGTGTGCTCCCACGGCGGCGCTCATGCTTCGACCATCGGCGGAATGCGGCGATGCCAATCCGTCGCCTGCTGGAAGCGATGCGCGACGTCGAGCAGCCTGGCCTCGGCGAACGCGGGTCCCTGCAGTTGCAGCCCGATCGGCAGTCCGTTGCGGTCGAAGCCGCACGGGATCGACAGCGCGGGCGATCCCGTGAGATTCGCCGCGGTCGTGAAGATGTCGTTGAGGTACATTCCCACCGGGTCGTCGCTCTTCGCGCCGATGCGAAATGCGGCCGTCGGTGCCGTCGGGCCGGCGATCAGGTCGCATTGCGCATAGGCGCGGCGAAAGTCCTCCGCGATGAGTCGTCGCACCTGCTGCGCCTTGAGGTAATACGCGTCGTAGTAGCCGTGCGACAGCACATAGGTGCCGATCAGGATCCGCCGCTTCACTTCGGCGCCGAAGCCCTCCGCGCGCGTCTTCCGGTACATGTCGGCGAGGTCGGCGTACGCGGCGGCCCGATGCCCGTATCGAACACCGTCGAAGCGCGACAGGTTCGACGACGCCTCCGCCGGCGCGATCACGTAGTACACGGGGATCGACAAGCCCACGTTCGGCAGCGCGAGATCGACCGTGACCGCACCCAGGTTGCGCAGCTGCGCGAGCGCGCCCTCGACGGCTTGCGCGACATCGGCGTCGATTCCGGCCCCGAAGTACTCGGCGGGCAGGCCGATCCTGACGCCGGCCAGGGGTTTCGCGCCGCGCGTCTCCGTGAGACTGCGCGCGTAGTCCTCGACGGGGCGATCGAGGGAGGTCGAGTCGCGCGCGTCGTGGCCCGCCATCGCATTAAGCAGCAGCGCGAGGTCGTGCGCGGTGCGGGCGAAGGGGCCGGCTTGATCGAGGCTGGAAGCGAAAGCGACCAGGCCGTAGCGGGAGCACACGCCGTAGGTCGGCTTCAACCCGCAGATGCCGGACATCGCGGCAGGCTGGCGGATCGACCCGCCGGTGTCGGTCCCGGTGCCGCCTGGCACGAGCCGCGCCGCGACGGCCGCCGCCGTGCCGCCGGAACTTCCGCCGGGCACATAGTCCGCGTGCCACGGATTCTTCACGGGACCGAAATGCGACGTCTCGCTCGACGAGCCCATGGCGAACTCGTCCATGTTGGTCTTGCCGACGAGAACGGTGCCGGCGCGCGCCAGGAGGTCGACCACGTGCGCGTCGAACGGCGACACGTAGTTGGCGAGCATGCGCGAGCCGCACGTCGTGCGCATGCCTGCCGTGGCCAGAATGTCCTTGTGGGCGACCGGAATGCCGGCGAGCGGGCCCGCGTTGCCGGCGGCGATCGCGGCATCGGCGGCCCTGGCGTCGGCGAGCGCCCGTTCAGGATCGACCGTGATGAAGGCGTTGAGCGCCGGATTGAGTGCGTCGATGCGGGCGATGAGCGCCCGCGTGAGCTCGACGCTCGAGAAGCGCCTTGCCTTGAGGGACGCGGAAAGCTCGCTAATGGGGGCGCCGAACATCCTTCTTTCGCTATCAGTGCGCGCACGGCCGTCCGAAGCGCACTGTGCGCCCCCTCGGGGGGCAGCGAACGAAGTGAGCGTGGGGGCCGTTCATTCCAGGACTTTCGGCACGAGGTAGAGCCCGTTTTCCACGGCGGGCGCGAGGCTCTGATAGCGCTCCCTGAGATCGGGCTCGCGTGCGACGTCTTCGCGCAGCGGCAGCGTGGCCTCCTGCGCGTGCGCCATGGGCTCGACACCGGTCGTGTCCACGGCCGCGAGCTGGTCGATCAAGCCGAAGATCGACGTCAGCTTCGCACGGACCTCGTCCGCGTGCGCGGCGTCGATTTCGATGCGCGCGAGGTGCGCGATACGGTAAACGTCGGTGAGCGAGATGGTCATGATGGAAGGCGGTGCGCCCGCTCACCGCGACCCGGGGCCGTCGGTTCCTCGGCGATCAGTGGTCGGGGAGAAGTCGGGCAAACGCCCGGAAATACCCGAATTACCGCGCAAAATCAGTGCTTGGGCGATGCGCAATAGGTTATCATAATGTCATATTTTCGAGCGGTCCCGGCCGTTCCCGGATCCTTTTTCGACCCACTTCGACCCTCTGGCCGCCGGCACTCGTCCGCGCGCGCCGAATCAGCGCAGGTTACCGCCTTCATGTTCGACTTCTTCAAGGGTTATTTTTCCAGCGATCTCGCGATCGATCTCGGCACGGCGAACACCCTGATCTACGTCCGCGGCAAGGGCATCGTGCTGAACGAGCCTTCCGTCGTCGCCATCCGGCAGGAGGGCGGGCCGAACGGCAAGCGCGTGATCCAGGAAGTCGGCATTGCTGCGAAGCAGATGCTCGGCCGCACGCCGGGCAACATCACGGCGATCCGGCCGATGAAGGACGGCGTGATCGCCGACTTCACCGTGACCGAGCAGATGCTGAAGCAGTTCATCAAGAAGGTGCTGGAGTCGCGGCTGTTTTCACCGTCGCCCAGGATCATCATCTGCGTGCCGTGCGGCTCGACCCAGGTCGAGCGCCGCGCGATCCGCGAGTCGGCGCTGGGCGCCGGCGCCTCGAAGGTGTACCTGATCGAGGAGCCGATGGCGGCGGCGATCGGCGCCGACCTGCCGATCTCCGACGCGACGGGATCGATGGTCGTCGACATCGGCGGCGGCACGACGGAGGTCGGCGTCATCTCGCTGGGCGGCATGGTGTATTCGGGCAGCGTGCGCGTGGGCGGCGACAAGTTCGACGAGGCGATCGTCAACTACATCCGGCGCAACTACGGCATGCTGATCGGCGAGCCGACGGCGGAACTCATCAAGAAGACCATCGGATCCGGCTTTCCGGGGTCCGAAGTGAAGGAGATGGAGGTCAAGGGCAGGAATCTCGCCGAGGGCATACCGCGGAGCTTCACGGTGTCGTCGAACGAGATCCTGGAAGCGCTGACCGATCCTCTCAACAGCATCGTCTCCGCGGTGAAGAGTGCGCTCGAGCGCACGCCGCCGGAGCTCGGCGCGGACATCGCCGAGCGCGGCATGGTGCTGACCGGCGGCGGCGCATTGCTGCGCGACGTCGACCGGCTGCTGATGGAAGAGACGGGGCTGCCGGTGATCGTCGCCGACGATCCGCTCACGTGCGTGGTGCGTGGCTGCGGACGCGCGCTCGAGAACATGGACAAGCTCTCGACGATCTTCACCTCGGACTGATCCGGCCGCTGACGCCGGGTCCCCGGACTGGTCGCATTCGCGATGCGCTACATCCCGGTCGAGCCGCCTCCGTTCTTCCGCCGCGGTCCCTCGCCGCTCGCCCGACTCGCGTTCTTCGGCCTGATCTCGATCGCGCTCCTGTTCGTCGACACGCGCTATCACTATCTCGAAGGCATCCGGCAGGTCGCCGCCGCGATCCTCTATCCGCTGCAGCGTACGGTGCAGCTGCCGGGCGAGGCGCTGACCTGGGTGGGCGGCTACTTCGGCTCGCTGCGCTCGCTGACCGACGAGAACGCGATGCTGAAGCAGCTGTCGGTGGAGCACGCCGCGGCGTCGCAGGCGTTCGCCGCGACCCAGCAGGAGAATGCGCGCCTGCGCGCGCTGCTCGACGTCAAGGCGAACTACGCGGCGGGAGCCAAGACGGTCGAGGTGCTCTACACCGGCCGCGATCCTTTCGCGCAGAAACTCTTCGTCGACAAAGGTGTCGATGCGGACATTCAGCCCGGTGAGGCGGTGATCGACGCCGACGGCGTCGTCGGCCAGGTCACGCGGGTCTTTCCCTACATGGCCGAAGTGACGCTCGTCACCGACAAGGACCACGCGGTGCCGGTGCAGGTGCAGCGCAGCGGCGTGCGCTCGGTGCTCTTCGGCGCCGGCGCGGGGCGTGCGCCGGAGCTTCGCTTCATGGCGCCGAACGCCGACATCCAGGTCGGCGACGTGCTCGTGACTTCGGGGCTCGACGGCACCTATCCGGCCGGACTCGCCGTCGCGCGCGTGGCGACGCTCGAACGCGACACCGGGCAGATTTTCGCCCGCATCTCGTGCACGCCCCTCGCCGGCGTCGACCGGAGCGAGCACCTGCTCGTTCTCGGCCGCACGGCGGCGGCATTGCCGAGGCCCGAGGAGCCGGTTGCGCTCGACCCGGCGAAGAAGCTCGGCAAAGGCAAGCGCCGGAGCGGGGGGAATCCATGATGGCGCTCCAGAACATCGGGCAGCTCTCGACGGGTGGAGCCGAGGAGATCCTGCGTCCGGTGCGGCCGTGGTTCATCGTCGCCACGCTCGCGCTGGCGCTCGCCGCGAACCTGCTGCCGCTGTCGGGCGTGGCGCTCGCGCTGCGGCCCGACTTCATCGCGCTGGTGCTGCTCTACTGGTGCATCCAGGAGCCGCGGTACGTGAGCGTCGGCGTGGCCTGGGGCGTGGGCCTGCTGATGGATGTCGGCGATGGCACGCTGTTCGGACAGCACGCGCTGGCGTACGCCTTCCTCGCCTATGCCGCCGAATATTTCCGGCGGCGCGTGCTGCGCTTCCCGCTGTGGCAGCAGGCGGCGCAGGTGGCCGTGCTGCTCGGCTTGTGCGCGGCGCTCGTTCTGTTGGTGCGCTTCGTGGGCGGCGCCCCGCTGCCGCGGTGGACGTACGCGGTGCCGCCGCTCGTCGGCGCACTCCTCTGGCCGGCCGTCACGATGTTCCTGCAATGGCCGCAGCGGCCGCAGCGCTCGTCGGCGGAGCTGTGACGCCGCCTGCACCACGCTGAACCGGACATGGCACGCTTCCTCTTCACTTCACGCGGCCGCAGCGACGGCAGCGCGCTGGCATCGCCCGAGCTCAGGAATCCCGGACGCGAAGCCTATCTGTTCCGGCGGCGACTTACGATCGCGGGAGCGCTCGTCACCTTGGCGGTGGTCGGCCTCCTCGCCCGCTTCTTCTACCTGCAGGTCGTCCAGCACCGCCATTTCCAGACGCTCGCCGAGACCAACCGGATCGCGATCGTGCCCGTCGTGCCCAACCGCGGCGTGATCCGCGACCGCAATGGCGTCGTGCTCGCGCAGAGCTACTCCGCCTACACGCTCGAGATCCAGCCGGCGCGCGTCAAGGACCTCGAGCAGACGATCGACGCGCTCGCGGAGGTCGTCGACATCCAGCCGCGCGACCGGAAACGCTTCAAGAAGGTCATGGACGAATCGAAGAGTTTCGACAGCCTCCCGCTGCGTACACGGCTCACCGACAACGAGGTCGCGCGGTTCGCCGTCAACCGGTACCGCTTTCCCGGCGTCGAGATCAAGGCGCGCCTCTTCCGGCAGTATCCGTTCGGCGAGCTCGCCTCGCACGTGGTCGGCTACATCGGCCGCATCAACGACCGCGATCTCGTGCGCATCGACGAGTGGGGCGAGAGCGCGGACTACAAGGGCTCCGACTACATCGGGAAGGTCGGGATCGAGCTCTCGTACGAACGGGAATTGCACGGCACCACCGGCGTCGAAGAGGTCGAGGTCGACGCCGGCGGGCGCGCGGTGCGCACGCTCTCGCGCGTCCCGCCCGTGTCGGGCAACGATCTCACGCTCACGCTCGACATCAAGCTGCAGGAAGTGGCGGAGGCGGCATTCGGCAACCGCCGCGGCGCGCTGATCGCCGTCGATCCGACGACGGGGGAAGTGCTCGCGATGGTGTCGAAACCCGGCTACGACCCCAACCTGTTCGTCGATGGCATCGACACCGCCAACTGGGAATTGCTCAACGATTCGCCGGACAAGCCGCTCCTCAACCGGCCGCTGCGCGGAGCCTATCCGCCCGGCTCGACGATCAAGCCGTTCCTCGCGCTGGCGGCGCTGACGACCGGCAAGCGAACCCCGGCGCAATCGATCTTCGATCCCGGATTCTTCCAGCTGCCCGGCGCCGCTCACCGGTTCCGCGACGACAAGCCCGGCGGCCACGGCACCGTCGACATGTACAAGTCGATCGTGGCCTCCTGCGACACGTATTACTACGTCCTGGCGAGCGAGACCGACATCGACGACACGCACCGCTTCCTGTCGCAGCTCGGGTTCGGCCGCAAGACCGGGATCGACATCGAGGGCGAGCTCTCCGGCGTGCTCCCGTCGCGGGAATGGAAACGGCAGCGCTTCTCGGGGAAGGAATTCCGCGACGAACACCGGAAGTGGTACCTGGGCGACAGCATCTCCGCCGGCATCGGACAAGGCTACAACGCCTTTACGCCGATTCAGCTCGCGCATGCGATCGCGATGATCGCCAACGACGGCGTTTCGTACCCGCCGCATCTCGTGCGCTCGATCAAGAGTCCGGGTGCCGATCAGCAGCGCGCGGTCGCGGCGCAGCCGACGTCCACGTTGCCGGTGACAGCCGAGCATCTCGCCGTGATCAAGAACGCGCTCGCCGGCGTCAGCCGGGAGGGGACGAGCGCTGCCGCCTTCATGAAGTCGGCGTACGTCAGCGCCGGCAAGACCGGCACGGCGCAGGTCTATTCGCTGAAGGGCGAGAAGTACCTGGCAAGCCAGGTCGACGAACGGCTGCGTGATCACGCGTGGTACATCGCGTACGCGCCGGCCGACAAGCCGCGCATCGCGCTCGCGGTGCTGGTCGAGAACGGCGGCTTCGGGGCGCAGGCCGCGGCGCCGATCGCGCGGCAGGTGTTCGACTATGTCCTGGTCGGCGAGAAGAAAGTGGGACCGGCGCCCGCCGTATCGGTGCCCGACACGGACGACCAGAGCGACTGATGGGACAGCTTCTCGGCCGCTTCTGGGAACTCCTGTCGAGCCGGGTCGACAGCTTCCTGCTCGGCGTCGCGCTGACGATCGCGGGCGTGGGGCTCATCACGTTGTTCTCGGCCGCCGACCAGAGCCTGGCCCGGGTGTGGAGCCAGGTGTCGAACCTCGCGCTCGCGCTGGTGCTGATGTGGATCGTCGCCAACATCCCGCCGCAGACGATCGCCCGCGCCGCGGTGCCGCTCTATGCGCTGGGGATCGTGCTGCTCATCGGCGTGGCGCTGTGGGGCGTGAGCGTCAACGGCTCGCGGCGGTGGCTGAACCTCGGATTCGGACGGTTCCAGCCGTCGGAGCTCATGAAGGTCGCGCTGCCGCTCATGCTCGCGTGGTATTTCCAGAAGTTCGAAGGCCGGATCGGCTGGAAGGACTTCGTGCTCGCCGCGGTGCTGATCGCCGTGCCCGTCTATCTCATCAAGCGCCAGCCCGATCTCGGCACGTCGCTCCTGATCGCCGCGTCGGGCTTCTATGTGCTCTACCTCGCGGGCCTGTCGTGGAAGGTCATCGCCGGCCTCGTCGCCGCGGCCGGCGCCGCCGCCCCGTTCGTCTGGCAGCACCTGCGGGACTACCAGCGCGAGCGGATCCTGACGTTCCTCGACCCGGCCCGCGATCCGCTCGGGACCGGCTATCACTCGTCGCAGGCGTCGATCGCCCTGGGCTCGGGCGGCGTGGTCGGCAAGGGGTGGTTGAACGGCACGCAGACGCACCTCGATTTTCTGCCGGAGCGGCACACCGATTTCATCTTCGCGGTGTTCGGTGAGGAGTTCGGCCTCATCGGCAATGCGGTGCTGCTGGTCCTCTACCTGCTCCTGATCGGACGCGGGCTCATGATCACGGCGGGTGCTTCGACGCTGTTCGCGCGTCTGGTCGCCGGCGCGACGACGCTGATGTTCTTCACCTACGCGTTCGTGAACATGGGCATGGTGAGCGGCGTCCTGCCGGTGGTCGGCGTGCCGCTGCCGCTCGTGTCGTACGGCGGCTCGGCGCTGATTTCGCTCTTCATCGGACTCGGCATCCTGATGAGTGTGCAGGCGCACCGCAAATTGGTCACCACGTAGCCGCTTCGGAGGATCGTGGCGCGTGAGGGTTCACGCCGAGGCAGCGGAGATCGGTGGCGAGCGAGGGTTCGCGGCGGGCTTAGGGTGAGGCATGCGCCCGCCTGCGAACCCTCACTCACCACCGCGTCATAGCGCACGCCGGGGGATGCGGGAAAAGCAAGATTGCCTGGGACGCGCGGACGGCTGATGAAGTGGGATAGGGGTCGCGAGCCAGGCGCATGCCTCATCCTAAGCCCGGCCGCGACCCCTCTCCCGCTGCAGCACGGAGCACGGGATCCCAGTGCAACAACGTAAAAGTACTAGGGATTCTCCGCGAGCTTCGCGGCCGCGAAGCCCGCATCGGAGCGATCCGGCGGCATCTTGATCGCGATCAGTTCCTTGACGCGCTCGAGCGCCGTCTGCTTGCATGGCGGCAGCTCGATGTCCGTCGTCGCGAGCGGCGTCGTGCGTTCGCCCCAGCGCACGAGATGCGAGCACCACGTGAGTCCGGCGCCGAACGCCGGCATCAGGATCAGCGAGTGCGGCTTGACGCGGCCTTCTTCGAGCGCGTCGACGAGGGCGACGGGGATGGTCGCCGACGACATGTTGCCGTAGCGATCCACGGTGACGTAGACGCGCGCCATCGGTGCGCCGACACGCTTTGCCACCGACTCGATGATGCGCAGATTCGCCTGGTGCGGGATCACGAGGTCGACTTCGCCCACCGCGTGGCCCGTCTTGGCAAGGACCTCCTGCGAGGCCTGCGCCATCGCGACCACCGCGCGCTTGAAGATCTCCTGCCCGTCGAAGTTCCACGACGTGTCGCCCAGCATGACGCCGTGATGGGCATAGGCGGTTCCCATGCCGCGCACGCGCAGAATGCCACGGACGTCGGCGCTGCAGCCGAGCTTCTCCCCGATCAGTCCTTCCTTGCGGTCGGAGGCTTGCAGCACAACGGCGGCGGCCCCGTCGCCGAAGAGCACCGCGACGCCGCGATTCTTCCAGTCCATGAACTGCGAGATCAACTCGACGCCGATCACCACGGCGTTTCTCACGACGCCGGTGCGGATCATCGCAGTCGCGGTCGAAAGTCCGTACAGGAAGCTCGTGCAGGCCGTGTTCAGGTCCATCGATGCCGCGTTCATGGCGCCCAGCCGGAGCTGAACGCCCGACGCCGAATTGGGCACCGTCTCGTCGTTCGAGCAACTGCCGTACACGATGAGATCGACGTCCGTCGCGTCGAGCCCGGCGCAGGCGAGCGCGCGGGCGGCGGCGACGTGGGAGAGCTCGATCCCCGTGACATGGGAGACGCGCCGCTCGCGAATTCCCGTGCGCGACATGATCCACTCGTCGTCCGTCTCCATGATCGACGCGAGATCGGCATTGGTAAGGATGGCGGGGGGCATGCATTTCCCCCACCCGGTGATGGCTGCGTATGTCATGGATTCTGCCGAAGGCAATTGAGGCCGTTCACGCACGCGAACGCCCGGGCGTTCGGTCCGTCGACTTCGGCATGTCGCTATTTGCGCGACTTGGCCCCCGGTTTGGCCTTGCCCGAAGCGGCACCTTTCGGCGCGGGTTCCTCCTTCGTGTAGTCGCCGATGACGCCTTTTACCGGGCAGACGGCGAAGATCGGGCACTTCTTGCAGCCGACGGCGATGGCGATCGGACAGACGGTCATGCGGGCTCTCCTTGATGCGGGGCGGGGTTGCGACGCCCCGGGGCCGAAGGGAGGATATCCGTGCCGCGATCGATCGCGGCGGCGAAGGAATCGATTCCCGAACCCCCAAGCGTACGCCTTTGTTCGCCGCGCGTCATGTCCGGCCGGAAATCGCGCATTGGCGCGCCCGGCACGCGTGGAACCGCGCGGCGCATGCGCACCGGGTTTCGCCAGGCGCGGGCAGGCACACGCGTTGACGCTTGGCGGCGGCGGCCCCGCTCGTGCATGATCCACCGTTGCGATGCGAAGCGTCTTTCCACCTGAGGACGAAATCCGGCTGTTGCGCGAATTCTTAGGCTCGCAGGCGGGAACGTTCGTCGACGTCGGCGCCAACGATCCCGTCGTGGGTTCGCAAACCCACGCGCTGGAACGGGCGGGGTGGAACGGTGTGCTGGTCGAGCCGTTGCCGCATTTCGCGGAGCGACTGCGCGCGGAGCGGAGCGCACAGGTCTTCCAGTTCGCCTGTGGTCCGCGGGCGCGGCATGGTGAACACGCGCCGCTCTACGTTGACGGACCCTATTCGTCCCTGGGGCGCGAGCTGATGCTGCCCGAGGCCGAAGTCCGGAGTGTCATCGACGTCGAGATCCGGGCCCTCGATTCGATCATCGAAGCCGCTGGCCTTACCCGTGTCGACTTCATTTCGATCGATGTCGAGGGTTTTGAGCTCGATGTGCTGCGGGGCTTCGCGATTGCGCGCTGGCGGCCGAAACTGATTCTCATCGAGGACCATGTCACCGGGCTGGGGAAGCACCGCTATCTGGCCGCGAAGGGATACAAGCTGGTACGAAGAACGGGTGTGAACGCGTGGTACGTACCCCGGCAGACCCGATTTCCACTGGGACCGTGGGGGCGCTGGCAGTTGTTTCGCAAGTATGTCCTGGGGCTTGGGCCACGTAAAATGCGGTCGCTGCTACACCGACGGTCCGGATCGCTTCGGCATCCAACACACTAGGCCTCGACGCGCGTGTAGGTGAGCACGTGATGGGCGATGAGACGCGCATCGCTGCCGCGGCATTCGACGGCGCCGTACATGCTCCGCCGGCCCGGTTTCAGAATTCGCGCGTCGCACACGATGTCCTCCGCGCGCGCGCTCTTCAGGAACGCAGTCTTCATGTCCGCCGTGACCCAGTGCTCCGCGACACCGCGCAGTGTCATGATCGCGAGCCACATCGCGACATCGGCGGCGCCCATCAGTGTCATGCCGCTGACGATTCCACCGGGCCGTTCGAGCGCGCGGACGAAAGGAACGCGTAGCCTGCACTCGCCGGGTGCCGTGGACTCGACCCGGAAGCCGTACGACCGCAGAAACGCCGTATCCGCCAGGACCTGGTTCAGGTCGGAGATCGTCGGAGCGGGCGATGCGTTGGTGGCCACGATCCGCGCGTCACCGCACTATTCCGCGGTGGTCGGGTCGATCATCCGCTTGATCGTCGATATCTTGTTGACCGGAAACCCGCCCTGGCTTGCATGCTCGCGTACCGCTGCCTCGTCGGGCGCGATGTAGACGCAATAGATCTTGTCGTCGGTCACGTAGCTTTCGACCCATTGGATCGATGGACCCATCTTCTCCAGGACGGCGCACGATTTCTGCGCAATGGTGCGCATCGATTCCGCCGGCAGCCGTCCTGCGCCGGGAATCTCGCGCTCGATCACGTATTTCGGCATGGTATCGCTCCTCGTAGGTACAAGCCGCGCCGCGCGCCCTTGGCGCAGCCACCGACGTCCGCGTGACGCCGCCCGGCCAATGATCCTCCCGCGTCGCACGCGTTACAAGCGCCCTCGGCTTGGCGGCATCATGGCGCGCTAGGTCAGCGGCGACAGCACAATCTTCCGGTAGGCCGGGCGCTCGCCCAGCCGCTCGAACCATCGCATCACATTGGGTTGCGGAGGACGTTCAATCGGCATCGCCATCCAGCGCCAGATTCCGCAACCGAGCGGGATGTCGCCGACGGTGAATTCATCGCCGGCGAGATAGGCGCGGGAGTGCAGGTGATCGTCCACCAGCCGCAGCAGTTCCTCGGTCTTGCGCAGCGATTCGGCGATGGCGGCTTCGTTGCGCTTCTCCGCTGGCGTGCGTATCAATCCCAGGAACGCCGTGCGCAGCGCGCCCCAGAAAGTGTGGGTCCAGTCCATCCATTGATCGGCCTGCGCCCGCAGCCTTGGATCGGCCGGCCACAGGCGCGAAGGATGTTTCGTCGCGAGATAACGGACGATGGCATTGGATTCCCAGAGGAGGAAACCGTCGTCGTCGATGGTCGGCACGAGGCCGTTGGGATTGCGGCGGCGATACTCCGGCGTGTCGACGATGCCGAAGGGGCCGCCGGCATCGATGCGGTCGTACCCGATCCCCAGTTCGTCGCAGCACCACAGCACTTTCTGGACGTTGACCGAATTGGCTCTTCCCCATATCTTCAGCATCGGCAGGCTCCGGTAAGGTGGTGGCGCGCGGCGTCAGAGGTTGCGGGCGAACAGCAGGGTCTTCCCGCCGTCGCCGATCAGGTCGAGCGAGCTCTCCGGGACCATTCCCAGCCGCTCGAGGACACGGATCGACCGCCGATTGCCGGGCGACGTGATTGCTACGATACGATCGATAGCGAATGCGCGCTTGCCGTGCGCGAGCACGGCGGAAGCCGCCTCGTAGCCGTAACCCCGGCCCCAGTGCTCCGGCAGGAACGCGAAGCCGACGTCGATGTCCGGCAACGACTCCCGCTTGATGAGCCCGCAGATGCCGATCGGGATCGCACCGTCGCGGAGCTCGGTCAGATACAGGCCGAACCCGAGTCGCTCATACATGGCGATTGGCCCTTGCGCGAGATATCCCCGCGCGTCCTCGAGGGTTCGCACGCCTTTGTCGCCGATGAACTCGAGCCACGACGGCTCGTTCACGAGCCGCAGGATGAACGGCGCGTCGTCGAGGGTGAGGCGGCGAAGCTGCAGCCGCTCGGTGGCGAGGATGAACACGGAAACGCTGCTCCCCGGAGCGCGTGCTCCCGATCGCCCCGGCTAAGGCTTGACGAACTTGAGCACGAACTCGTCCTTGGGCTGCGGCGGATCGGGCGTGTTCCTGTCGCGCGGGTCTGAAGGGTTCCGCATGAAATTACCCTCGGCGACGAGCCTGAATCCGGCGGCCTCCACCTCGCTGCGCAGAAAGGCCTCTTCCACGCGATGCAGGGTGCCGGCCTCGGAGATGCCGGTGCCCGGGCGGCCCGAATGATCGGCGATGACATAGATGCCGCCTGGCTTCAGTGCGGCGAACACCGCCTTGTTCATCTGCGCGCGGTCGACCCCCATGTGGCCGAGGTCGTGATAGTTGAACATCAGCGTGACGAGATCGACGCCGTTCGATGCCACCGCCGCCGGGAACGGATCCTCGAATTTCTGCACGACCGAAACGATGTTGCCGACCGCCGGATTCTTCGTGCGTTCGGCGAGGCGCATCGGCGTCGTCATCGGTCCTGTAGGAGCCGCCGCGGCCGCGGGTGGGGGCGACTGGGTCGGTGGAACCGCCGCGCCTTCGGGAGCCGCAGGAGGTGTGGGCGCGCGAGCGGGATCGCGCGGCGGGCTCTGGCCGTAGACGCGCCCCGTCGGCCCGACCGCGCGGGCCAGGAGTTCGGTCGTATACCCGCCGCCCGAACTCAGGTCGACTGCCACCATGCCGGGGGTGATGCCAATGAACGCCAGCATCTGCGCGGGCTTGCGGCGGACGTCGTTGGTGCGGTCGGCCGCGCTGCGATCGGGACTCGCCAGGATCTCCGCGATCCGCTCGGGGGACAACTTGGCGGCGCCGGTGGCCGTCTGCCCGATCGCGGTCGCCGCGGCGAGCGTACCGAGCATGACGAGCAGGGCGGCCGCCGCGGCGGCGCAGTGACGCGCCGTCGGCGCGCCGAAGTCGGAATGGCGTTTCACGGAGTCTCCGGATCGGCGGAACTGGGGTCGTCAGGGTTTCGGGCAATCGCAGACGTCGTTGCCCTTGTCGAAGATGATGCGCCAGGTTCCGGGAGCCTCGAGGCGCCAGATGGAAGTGAAGGTCGCGACCAGCTTGCCCTGGGGATTGCGCACGGGACCGCTCGACAGTGCGAGAGTGCCGGAGTCCAGGACTTCGACCGTTTCCGGCTGCCATGAAAACGGAGGTGTCGGGCCGTCGTAGAACTTCTTCCAGAAATCCGCAACCTCGCTCTTGCCGCGCAGCGCCTTGGTGGACGTGAAGAAGATGGCCTCGTCCGCCAGGAACGACGCGAACGCGGCGTGATTGCGGTCCGCCATCGTCTTGGCGAACGCCCGCTCGGTGTCGGCCACCTGGCGTTGCAGGTCGGCGTTGGACGTCCGGGCCGTCACGGTGGCGCACCCCGAGACCCATGCCACGCAGAGCGCGGCCACGATGATTTGCATGCGCATGGTGATCTCATCCCTTCGTTGATCCGGGTTGGTGTGGTCGAGCACGGCAAGGTGACGGCCGGCTGCGCGGGAAGCGGCCCTTCGCTAGTCTTCGAGCTCTTTCCGCTCGGTCTCGCACCATTGCCTGTCGTCCGGCGCAATCATGGCATATTGATCGAGCGCCCGCTGTCGTGATGTCGCGAACGCGGACCGGTCGCCAACGCCGCGCTGCGCAACGGCGAGCACGGCCCAGCCGAAGAACCGTTCGAAGGCCGGGGCGTCGTTGGCGTCGCATACGTCGATGCATCGCCGCGCCGCGTCGACGGCGCGCGCGACGGCTCCCGCCTGCAGGAAACTCCGCGCGAGGCGGTATTCGGCGCGTTCATGCTCGAGCCAGGTGCCCGCCAGCTTCCAGTACTTGAGACCGCCTTCCGCAGCGGCCACCATGCCCCGAGTTTCCCCGGCATCGCGATCCGGCTTCTCCTCGAGGCTCGCGGCCAGGTTGTTGCCCCCGACCGCCAGCGCCCGCAGCGCCGGGGAGCCCGGCGGCAATCCAGGCTCGGCGAGCCGCAGGGCTTCCTCATACGCGGCGAACGCGCGCCGGAAGTCGTGCGTACCCGCCAGGGCCGAGCCGGCTATCGACAGCGCGGCAATGCGATCCTCGATCGAGAGATGCGCCATTGCGACGTCGGCCCCACTGGCGTAACGGAGACCCGCGATGTTGCGCTCGATCACCCGCGCAATTTCCGGATCGCCGCTGCCGCAGGGAAGCGCCCGCAACGACGCGAGCAGGTCGACGCCCGCGTTCCAGCGCGCGAGATGCTCGCCGAAGACGTGCGTGACGAGTTGCACGACGGGAGGAATGTCCGCCGCGGTTTGCAGCTGCGGCAGTGCGCCCGCGAGGCGATCCGCGACTTCTTCCGGGCGATCTGCGTGGTCCTGCCACGCTGCGGCAACGAACGCTTTCATCGTCATGATCTCTCCTCCTGTCGCCCGCGCGCGTCCAAGTGCGCAGCCCACGACCGCTCGACGTTGCGGAACATGAGCGTCTCGTCCGGCAGCGCGCCGCGCGCCGCGCGAAGCTCGGGTCCGCCGATGGCGAAACCGAGCCGGGCGAGCAGGCGCAGCGACCGGAAATTACCCGACTTCGCCACCGCGAAGAACGTCGTCACGTGGTACTGGTCGACCAGCTCGCGGAGCATCGTTTCGGTGGCGCGGCGCCCTAGGCCGCGGCCCCAGTGCGCGCTTGCCATCTCGTAGGCGATGCCAGCGCTGCCGTCGCCGTGCACCGTGGCCTGGACGTAGCCGATGAGCCCGTTTCCGGCAAGCCGGATCACCCAATTGAGCCACTGCTCTGCGCCATCGGCCGACTGTCGCGACTCGAGCATCTCGAAGCGTGCGCGCAGCCATTCGACCGAAGGCGGCGGCTCGTTCTCGTAAGTGTAGATCGCGGGATCACCGAGCACGGCGAACATTTCCTCCGCGTGGTCGCGGGTCTGGGGCAGGAGCGTGAGCGTGCCGGCGTCGATCGTGCGCATGGTCGCCTTCAGGGCTGGCTCGCCCGGCACCTGAGCGGCAGGTATCGCGCGGCAACGCTGGTATTGCTCGTGCCTTTGACCGTCATCTTGTCCGGCGCCGCGGCGTAGCCGCATACCCACGTGATCGGAACGATGGGGGCGTCATCGACGACGGCCGGACGCAGCGTGAGGATTTTGCCCTTGAGCACGCTGTTCGCGCGGTTGCCGAACGTGATGTCGATGGCGCCTGCACGCACGGCCACCGAGCCGACGACGTAGTTGACGATCTTGTCGGGAGCGGGCAGCTCAGCCGCAGCGTTGTCGGCGGGAAAGGTTTGCATGCCCGCCCACGCGCTGGCGATCGAAGGCTTCGCGATATCGGCGAGCGGCAACGCCTCGACGACCTGATCCCGGACGAGCTTGTCGAGATAGCTGGGGAGCGCCAGGGTGGCGAGAATCGCGATCACGGCCATCACGGCCAGCGCTTCCATCATGCTGAAGCCGGCGTCGCGCCGCGTCGGGGCCGGACTTTCGTCGGCATCGTCCTGCGGGGTCGCGACGAAGCGATGAGCGAAGCGGTTGCGCGGCATGGAGCCGTCGAGGCGGGTCTACCTGACCGCGCGAATGCGCTTGACCACTTCTTCGGCCAGGGCATTGGGTACCGGGATGGTCAGGTGGTACTGCTCGATCTTCCAGACGCCGCCGACGCGCCGCAGGACCCCCGTGCCGCGACACCGGCCCAGGTCGGCGTTGTCCAGCAGTTCGTCGAAGGAAGCGTGACGATCGTCGGCCGATACGTTGACGTGGCGCTCCACGGGCACGTAGGTCCAGCCGCGGCCGCGGTCGAAGTGCGGCTTCGCGTACGCCTTGAACTCGACGACCGTCCAGCGTTCGCCTGCGTCGGTGCCGATGAAGATGCCGTCTGGGGCGAACAGCGCGAAATATTCGTCGAAACGCGCTCCGGACGCCGCGCGATGAAAACGATCCAGCACCTGGCCGGCTTCATCGCCGGCCGCACTGGCGTGCGCGGACGCAATGCCCATGAGCGGGAGGGCGAGCAGAAGGCGTCGGTGCGGATTCACGGCCGCGGATTATCGCCGCTCCGGCGGCAGATCCCCGATGGTGGCCGACAGGCGCGCGTGCGCCGCCGGATCGACGGGCCGGTGCTTGCGCACCACGCTTGCCGGATCCTTGCCGAGGTAGTTGTCGCTCTTCCAGTTCCGCGCAGGCCGGATCGGCCGGCCAACGAAGCCGCCGCCGCAATTCGGACAGATGTTGCGGAGGATCCCTTCGACGCAGGCCGCGCAAAACGTGCACTCGTAGGAGCAGATGCGCGCCTCCGTCGAAGCGGGAGGCAGCGGACGGTCGCAGTGTTCGCAGGTGGGCCGGAGTTCCAGCATGTCGTCCTCCTCGATTCCCGTGGATGGCGCTGCCGGGCGCCGACGCGCGCGATGGGCTGCTTCTGTGCTGAGTGGCGGGTCGAGCCGCCTTACCCAACGAGCTCGACTTCGCCTTCGATCTCCACCGGAATGTCGAACGGAAGTTCCGCGAGTCCGACAGCGCTCCGCGCGTGCGCGCCGATCTCGGGACCGTAGAGTTCGAGGATCAAGTCCGAGAAGCCGTTGATCACGAGCGGCTGCCGGTTGAAGCCCGGGGCGGAATTCACCATCCCGAAGACGCGCCGCCAGCCTGCCACCCGGTCGAGATCGCCGATCGCGCGTTGGAGGCTGCCGAGGATGGCCAACGCGGTAAGGCGAGCGGCGGTATAGCCCTGTTCTAGGCTGACCTCGCGGCCCACCTTCCCCAGCGGTGCCGCGATCGACCCGTCGGGACTTTGCGGTCCGTGGCCGGAGATCAATGCCCGCCGACCGACGACATGGACGAAGCGAAACGGCAGCACGACGCCCGGCGGTGGCTTGAGTTGCGGCGGCAATGTGAGTCCGAGTGCCCGCAAGCGTTCCTCGATTCGTGCCATGGCGTGCCCTTCTTGAAAGTCAGGAATACTTCCACCAGAGGAATCCCGCGACCGCCGCGGGAAGGCCGAACAGGAGGAGGAAGATCGGAAGCTCTTCGGCGACCGAATACCCGGCCCGCGCCACTCCCAACCACATGTTGAACAGCGTCGCCGCGAGCCAGAGCGGAATGAAGATCTGCGCGGCGGTCACCGCGGAAGGTGCCCCATTGCCGTACCGCCAGCCGGTGAGCACGAGCACGCCCAGGAGGACGAGGCCGGCTACCAGAATGATCGCGGTGCGCATGGGTTCTCCTGTTCCGTCAACGTGGTGCGAACGCAGCGAATTCGACGCGACACGATAACGCCGCGCGCGGGCTCTGGCAAACGTCACGCGCGGCCGCGCGTTTCACTCCCACGAGGTGGTGAACGAGAAACGCCTCGTCCAGAAGCCGGCGAGCCGCGGTTCGGCGTCGCGCCGAGCACCGTGAGCTTCGGGGACGCTGCATTCACGACGAGCCTGGCTCGAACAATTCGACCGGGTTGCCGGAAGGATCGTCGATCAGCACCTGTTTCCCGCCGGGTCCCGAGACGATCGGCCCGCGCAGGGCGACACCGTCCTGCGTCAGTCTTGCCACGAGCGATTCGAGGTCGTCGGTTTCCAGGACCAGGCGATTCCAGCCGCCCCCTGCGGGCCTGGAACCATCGGCCAGCGGTCGTGCTGCCGAGCTGCCCGGTCCGCTCAGCCATACCGTGAGGTCTTCGCGCCGGATCATGGCAAAGGGCGGTCCCCACCTTGCCACCAGTTCGAAGCCGAGTGTGCCGGTGTAGAACGCCACGGCGGCATCGACATCAGCGACCAGGTATCGGACAACAGCCATGCGGGATCTCCTGCAATTGAACGCGACGTCACTTCATCGCGGCGCCGACCGCCCTGCGCACGGGAATGCCCGAGGGATCGAAGTCGGCGAGGCAGAATACATTGATGCCGAGAAAGTCCGGCGTCACGCGCTTCCGGTGAAAGGGGTAGATGCCGCACGTTCTGCAGAAATAGTGGCGCGCGGTCATCGTGTTGAAGCGGTACTCCGTCAACGAGTCCTCGCCCGACAGCAGCCGGAACCGGCCCTCGTGCACCTTGACCATGAGCGCGTTCTTGCGCCGGCAGATCGAACAGTCGCACGTGGTGAGCTCCGGAAAGTCCGTCTCGATCTCGAACGTCACGGCGCCGCAATGGCAGCTGCCACGGTACGTTTGCAGCGGGCGATGTGCCATCGGCGGGCGGGTATCGGCTAGAGTTGGCGAATGATGCGGCAGGGGTTGCCGGCCGCGAACACGCGCGCGGGAAGGCTGCGCGTGACGACGCTCCCCGCGCCGACGACCGTGCCCGCGCCCACGGACACGCCCGGGCAGACGATGGCGCCACCGCCGATCCAGACGTCGTCGCCGACGGTCACGGGTCTGCCGATTTCCCGACCCGAGCGCCGCTCGTCGGCGCTCATCGGATGCGATGCGGTGTAGACCTGAACGCCGGGTCCGAACAGCGCGTTCTTGCCGATGGTGACGCGCACGACATCGAGCACGACGCAGTTCACGTTGAAGTAGGCGTTCGGACCGAGCGCGATGTTGTAGCCGTAGTCGCAGAAGAAGGGCGGGTTGATCGAGGCGTCCGTCTCCACGCCGAGAAGCGTCGCCAGCAGCTTGCGCAGGCGCCCGTGTTCACGCGGATCGAGCGAATTGATCTCTCGGCACAGCGTCCGGGCGCGCAGGCGCTCACCGGCGAGCAACGGGTCGGCCGGTTCGTAGGGCTCGCCCGCGAGCATCTTCTCCTTTTCGGTGCGCATGTCAGCGTGCCCCGGCCGCGAGCGGGAGTTCGAGCCGATAAGACATGGGGTGTTCAGGACCCGGCCGGATCCCGATTCCGGCTGCGGACGCGAACGACCCCGATGACGATGCAGATGACCGCCGGCCAGAACGTGAAGAAGAACAGCAGACCCGGCCCGATGGGATTGGGGTTCGGATCCGGCCACAGACCGACAGCCGCGGCGAGAATGATGAACAGCAGGGGCCCGGAGCCTACGACCAGCAAGCCGAGGCCAACCTTGGTCCATGTGGACTGGAGATAGGTGCGCATGGGATGCCTTGCGGCCACACGATAATTTGGACGGCGGTCTTGTGCAAGCGATGCGGGATTGCGATCCGTCTCACGGCGACAGCACCAGGCGCGATCTGGCGTGCGCCTCGACCGCCTTCGGAGCGAACCACCACGCTGTCCGCTCTCCGGCGGCCCAAAGCCGGGCCTGGTCGCTCTGGTGAGGCTGGAAGTGGCGCTCGTTGACGCCGCCGGCCAGCACCGCCTCGATCTTGTCGGGATCGCCGAGGTCGACGACGAGCTGCATGGAGGCGAAGAACGTGACGGCGTAAGGATTGCGGAACTCGTACACGCCGCGCTCGAGCGTTTCGCCACTGCCGGAACGTTCCACCGTGAATCCTCCCAGCAGCTCCTGTCCCACGCCATCGCGCCGCAACGGGCTCACGAAGCGCAACGTGTGCGCGCTGCCCCAGCGCCAGGCGGAGGGATCGGCGCCCTGCGCCGCGGACAGCCGGGCGCGGGCGCGCGGCGTCGCGGCGCGGATCACGTCGGCGAGCGTTTCGCGGCGATCCGCCGTGCGCACGTCGTCGAACCACACGGAATCGGGTGCGGTGACGAGCGCATCGAAGCGCTGCTGCCAGAAATACCAATCCGACAGCATGTCGCTCGCCAACGGCTCCCCGAGCTCGTCGCCGAAGGTGCCGAGCGCGATCTCGCGGTAGAGCTCCTGATAGATCAACGGCGCGGCGGCGTCGGCGCGATCCACGCCGTCCCACGATTCGAGGATCGCGGCGAGATCGGCTTGAACGGAATCGGATTTCAGCGCAGCGACGATCGCCCGGCGCAGCATGTCGCTTTGCAGGTTGCGGCCGTCCCGCATGAGCTTCCAGTGGTCGTCGACCGTCATCTGTCGGGCCGCATCGAGTATCTCGGCCATGCGCAGGTAGCGATAGGGCGGCGCCGCGTAGGACGAGTAATACCAGGGAAAGTCGACGGGTCGCGTGTCGTGGTTGGCGGTGCCGATCCACGCGCGCACAGGATTGCTCGCGCCGGGCATCCGATCCTTCGGGATATAGCCGATCCAGTCGTCGCTGCCGTCCGCCGGCGGCAGGCGTGGGACGCTGCCGTCGACGCCGGCGCGTATGGGCACCGCGCCACTCGCGCGATGGCCGATGGCGCCCTCGTCGTCGGCAAACACGAAATTGAACAGCATGAGGTCGATCTTCTGCACCTCACGATCGAACGCCGCTGCGCTCGGCGCCGTCAACAGCCCTTCGATGCCCAATGCCGGGGCCAGCACTTCGGCATCGGTCGAGCGCAGCACGACGACCTTGTTGCCCTCGGGCCCGAGGCCCGGGTGATCGCTGATCACCGGACCGCGCCGCGTGAAGCGGATCTTCAGCGTCTGTTCGCGGTATCCGCCGGCAGCGCCGGAATCCTGCACGCGGATCGTTTCCGTGGCCACGTCGAACGGCACGCTGCGGCCGGCGTCGAGGTAGCGATCGGCGTTCGCGGCATCGAGCGTTTCGAGGTAGAGATCCTGCACGTCACCGTAGGCGTTGGTGATGCCGAAGGCCACGTGCTTCGTGCGTCCGCTCAGGATCCCGGGCAGTCCCGGCAACGCTGCCCCCACCGCCTGGATCCCCGGCGCGAACAGCCCCACCGGGTGCCACGTGCCGGGCAGGATCCGATTGTCGAGATGCGGATCGTTGGCCAGCATGGCCTTGCCCGATCGGGTTCGCGCTGGTCCCACCACCCAGTTGTTCGAGCCCAGCCCCCGGGGGCTCCGCGGCTCCGGTGCCGTGACAAGATCATCCCACTCGATGTCGAGCCTGGACCAGTCGGCTCGCGACACGGCGGCTTGTCGCGGGGGCGTGCCGGCCTTCCAGTCGGGATTCGCCGTCACCGGGAACAGTTCACGCGCGCGATCGAAGCCCAGGCGGTCGATCAATTGCTGCGCGATGATCTCGTTCTTGATGTTCGCGGCATGCGAGTAGTGCACGAAATGGACCAACGCGACAAGGTCCGCGACGCTCCACGGTCGGAGCACGAGGCCCGCGACCTTGAGCTCGAGAGGATGGTCCCGTACGTGCGATTCGATGTAGGCATTGATGCCGTCCACGTATTGCTGCAGTTGGGCGCGGGCAGCGGGGTCGAGTTTCGCGGCATGACGGTCGCCGTTGCGCCGGATGCCGAGCACGCGCATCCGGACGTCGCTCGGCAGCGCCCGCGCGCCGAAGGTTGCGGCCAGTTCGCCCCGCCAGGTCGCCCGATAGAGCTCCATCTGCAGGAGCCGATGCTGGGCAGTGACGAAACCCTGTGCACGAATGAGATCGGGGGTATTCGCCGCGAAGATGTAGGGGATGCCAAAGCCGTCGCGAAGCACGGTCACGGGCGCCTCCAGCCCTTCGAGATGCATGCGCCCGTCGGACTGGGGCTGCGCCGCCGAGCGCAGCCACGAGGCGACGCCGACCGCGACCACGACGACCAGCGCCGAAGTCACGGCCAGGACCCGCGTCAGCTTGGTGACGATGGCGTTCGGACTCAGTAGTCGATCAGGAACGGCGCAGCGACGAGCAGGAGACCGGTCACGGCGAGCGCCAGCGGGCTCTCCACAAAATAGGGAAAGACGCACAACAGCACGCCCGCGATCATCGGCACGTACTTGGCCTGCCGCTTTCCGTAGATGAAGTAGCCCAGGCCGATGGCGCCGGCCACGATTCCGACGATGAGGCTGTTCATGCTATCCCGCCGCTGGGATGGATGGCGACCCGATTTTACGCGCCACGCCGCGACACGGCCGGCCGCTGAACCTGCAACCTGCGCAGTCCGCCGGCTAGCGCGAGCATCTTCATGCCGGCTGACTCACCGCCGAGGCGCCGCTTGGCATGTCCCTAGGGCTTTGGGCCCGATCGCATGCGTTCATATTCGTCATACGACATCTTGTTGACTCGGGCGAGACAGCTTTCGAGCTCCCCCGGCGGCTGGCGGCGGCATTCATTTTGCGCACTGAGTTTCAACCCTTCATACCATGCCTGGTTGGTACAACCGGCCAGCATGAGGGCGCCCATCGCACAGGCCAGAAGCAGCGGAACGCTCTTCGAAGTCATGCTTGTCTCCCCGGCGCGCGTCATGATCAGACGGCGCCTTCGCGAAACTGCACCACGTTACCCTCGGGATCGAAGCCGTCGCAGGCCCTGAAACCCCGTGCCTCCCACTCCTTTGCCTTCGGGCTCACGCTCCCGCCCAGCGAAGGCGCCATCGCGCGCGCCTCTGCCAGGCTCGGGACCGGAAAGAAAAGCTTGATCGGGGTTTCCTCGCGAACCTCGGGGGGATCGCTGATCTCGATCCGGTCGGCGATCCATTTCGGGATTCCATGCACCACCAATTGCATGTCCGCGGACTCGAGGACGACGTGGCCGCGCTCGGCATGGGTCACCGACAGACAAGCCACGGTCTCGTAGAATTTCGCGACCTTCGCAAGGTCCTTCGCGAAGACAACTGCTCCGGGCTTCGGCTTGCTCGACATGTCGTTCCTTGAGTTCCTGTGCCAATGGCTTGCGAGATGGCCAAGCGCTCACTCCCCCGCCTTCGCATTGACGAGAACGTTCGCGGCAAATACGGCAAGCCCGATCAGGACGACGCTGGCCGATGGCGCCACGACCGCGCCCGCCGATTCGTTGCCGGTGAGCAGCATCCCCAGGCCGACCATGAACGGCGGTAGCGCGAGGTTGTGTAGCCAGAAGTGCGTGTGCGCGAGCCGGGTGCTCGCAGCGGCCGGGTACAGGTGGTAGATGAGCCCCGCGAGCGCCAGCGACGCCCAGCCGAGCAACAGCAGGTGGGCGTGCACCGGCGCGAGGACGAATTGCTGCGTGATGCCCATGAACAAGCCGAGCAGCGCGCCGATCACCAGATACACGACGGCGATCTTGAGGAATCGCAAACCCATGACCAATCTCCTTTGACAAATGATCCGCCGCGGGCTGCGGCAAGCCGGTTACCGGATTCCCGACCGAGGCAAGACATGCACCACTTCGAATACGCAGCAGACGACCGGCATCTCCTCCGAGGGTTCGCGACCGAGGCGGCGGCATTCGCGGGAGAAGAACGCCCAATGCGCCTTCCGCCAGTAGTCGAGCGACCCGTCACCCTCGCCTTCGATCGCGGCGTACTCGGCGCCCACAGCGCAGTAGGGGACGACGGCGACGCCTGTGATTCGAGTGATCAGTGCGGGTTCATGGTGGTGATCGAGGACGATCTCGATGTCTCCCGCCGCGGGCACCGGCACGCCTTCCGCTTCGCATGCCCACAGAAGGCTCGTTCCGGCGCGCTTCGTACCTTCGCGAATCAGCGCGAGCAACGCTTCGGAAAGTGCCGGCGAATCGCCGTAGACGTCGAGTCGGACAGGCCCCGGCGGGACCGCCACTTCCAGCGCGGCCATCTTCGCAAGGATGGACGCGACGGACGGCAGCTTGGCCGGGATCGACCCACCTTCGTTCACGGATTCTTCCGTTCGATCTCGGCCAGGAACGCCGACGATATATCGCAGCGCGGCCCGGTCAGCACGGACGCTCCGGGGCCCACGTACCGTTCGTAGGGGTCGCCGCTGTTCCACGAGTCTTCGGGTCGCGTGGTGGTCATGCGTCGCCTGCGCGGTTAGCCGGCGCCACCTTCGGCGAAGCGAACATCGGCAATCCAGTTGCGCTCGCGGCGCGCGAGCCGATCCCCGACCGCCTCGCCTTCGAAGCTGGCGGCAGCGCGGCGTAGCCGTGACGGATCGAGATTCTCGAGCACGTTGACGTTGACGACCGCATAACGACGACTCGCGATGTCGCTCGTCACCACCGGCACGATGCCGCAGCGCGTGCAAACGTGAAACGTGGCCGTCCTGGTTGCAAAGACGTACTTCGACACGAGCGAGGCATCGCGAATCGCGACCACCAGACGCGACTTCGGGTTGGAGGTCCAGACGCCGCCGTGCATCACGCAGAACGAACACCCGCAGGCGCGCGCCGGAATCTCGGTCGGGTCTCCCTCCCACTCGAGCTCCAGGGCGATGTTGCCGCAGTGGCACCGACCGGTGATCACCAACATACGCTCAGCCCCACGCGATTTGCCTTTCGCTCGCGGCCCGGGTTTCAGTCGAGGTACTTCCATGTCGATGCCCCGTCGAGCCGGCGGATCCGGACCGAGTCGACCGCGCCGGGCTCGAAGTTTCGCGCATTGACGCCCATCCGGCTGCCTTCGTTCGGGTGCATGGGCGCCCAATGGGTGATGCACCCGCAAGTGGCGCAGCGGACGAACTTCAATGACTTGTCACCCCAGGCATACTCGCGGGTCGCGCCGCGCGCGACGGTGACCCGGACTTCGGCGGCCTTGTAGTAGGCCCACAGCGTGCCGTAGCGCCGGCAAACCGAGCAGTTGCAGCTCGTGAGCTTGCGCGGCTTGCGTGGCACATCGACGCGCACGGCACCGCAATGGCAGGTGGCGGTCAGCATTTGGCGCACTCCTCCGCACGGCCTTCGGAATGCTGCCGGATCATGGGGACGCAGTTCATCGCAGCAGGATCTTTCTCATCGGTACGCTGACTATTGGACCTTGCCGCCCCTTTCGGCGAGCAATGCACGCAGGATCGAACGATGGCAGCGTGCTTCGTTCTCGCAATAGCAGCCGACCGAGAAGTTGGCCTCGCGCGACAGCGCCGCAAGCAACTCGATGGCGTGGCTGTTATCCGGTGTCGTCATCTCCGCCCGGTACTTCCTCGCGAATGCCGCCCACTGGGCGGGCGTGGCGGCCGCGTGCCCGAGCTTCATGGTCGCAACGCTCGGCGCCAGGTTGGGGAACCATACGTCGTACCAGTTCCGCGAAGCGAACTCGGCCCTTGGCACGCCTCTTGGCGGCCGGCGAACCGTTCCGATGCGCGTGCCCTCGTCGGGGCTCCTTGCGCTTCCCAATCGAACCACTCGCATGACCACGGTTCAGGCATCCTCCTGCTCAATCCGCCGATTGTACTTTGGCGGGAAACGGAACCACACGACAACCACCGCCAGGCCGAACAACGAGTACCCGGCCACGAACACCCAGGCCGGCGCGTCGTAGTAGAGGAGGCGCTGCAGCCAATGCTCGATGAAGCTGCCGTCGTAGGTCGGCGCGCGAGCCAGGGAACGGAGCCACATCTCGAGGGTCGTCAGAGGGCACACGACACCGAGCCAGGCCTCGGCAACCACGGCCGCGATCGCGGCGAGGTGCGCGAGCCGGAACCATGGCGTACTGACCCACCGCCAGGAGCGCCGGTAGCCGACCACGATGAGGACCAGGCCGCCGACGACGAACACGACAATGCCGACGTGGAGCATCAGCACCACGTCGGCGAGAACCTGATAGGGAAGCTGCGATTCCAGGCGCGGTCCCCAAGTGATCAATCCGGTCGGCGCCGGTCTACACTTCTCTCGTCATGAAGACGCTGTACGGATCTTCAACGTAATCGTCAAACGGTCCGCAAAGGGTGAATCCGAACCGGGCGTAGAGGGCGCGCGCCGGCGCGAAGGCCTCCATCGAGCCCGTTTCCAGACTCAACCGGCGATAGGAGCGACGTCGGGCTTCCGCGATGAGGTGGCGGACGAGTGTCGCCGCCACACCTTTGCGCAGGTGTGACGACACCGTGCGCATCGACTTGATCTCGCCGTGCCGAGGATCGAGCTCCTTGATGGCCCCGCATCCCATCAACTCGGCGTTCTGCCATACGCTCCAGAAGGTAACGTCCGGCTTCCGCAGGCCTTCGAGATCGAGAGCATGAATGCTTTCCGGTGGAGAATGGAGCGTCATGCTCTCCAGGTGCGTGCGCAACAACCGGATGATCTCCGGGCTGCTCAGATCATCTACGCGTATATCCATGCACGGTTGGAACGGGAATCATGAGGGGGTTGGCCGGGGTCCCCGCGAGCACGGCCAGGCGGAACCCGAGACCGCCGCGCCGGTGGCAAGGGGGCCGGACGACAGCACGTCCGCGCGGATACCCGCTCGATGCGCCAGGTATTTGACGTTCGACGAGATCCGACGGCATGACGCTAACTTGCAAATCGGCGTGCGGACCGCTCGCGAGCCTTGGCGGCCTCCACTTCCCGATACTTCGGCGGCGCGCTCGTCTCGAGGGACGCCATAAGGTCGGTCGCCACTGCGGCGATCCTTTCGACGGCCGCATCGAAAGCGGCTTCATTGCCTTTCGATGGCTTGTGAAAACCGCTGATCTTGCGCACGAACTGCAGCGACGCGGCGCGGATCTCCGCGTCCGTCACCGGCGGCGCAAAGTTGAAAAGCGTCCTGATATTCCGACACATGGCACGACTACCCTCTACGCGGGCGGTGGAGGTATTTTTCCGCGCACTTGATGACCTCGAGATTGGTAGGGAACTCGAGACACGGCCGGGCATCGAGATTCGCGGCGGCCGGCCGCCGTGCTTCGGCGGCTGTACGCGCCGGCTCCGGCGAGGACCCCACGACGGGTGCGGCAGCCGCGGCCTTCGGCGCCGGACTTTGTGCGAAGGCAGGAGGGAGCGCGGCAAGCGTCATGGACAAGAGAGTGAGGGTTACTCTGCGCTTCATGGAATCACCTCGACGGTTTCGACAGGTTGGGTCGCATTGCGACGACCAGTCCGATCATATTACGCGTCCTTCGGGTCACGGTGCTGCCTTGAATAGGCAGACCATTTGAATTTCATCCTGTGCGATGCCGTCAACCAGCATGAAAGAGGGTTCGCGACCGAAGGGCTTGAAGCCCATGTGTTCGTAGAGTGCCATTGCGGCGTTGTTCTCCGCGTTCACTCCGAGACTGACCTGCCGGACCCGCAATTCGGATCGTGCAAACGTAAGCGCCTCGGCAACAAGCCGACGACCGACACCTTGCCGCCGGCTCGACGGGGCGACATACATTCCCCAAATGTAGGCCTTGTGCGAGAGCTTCCGAAGATCCTCCCGTTTGAGGCCGACCAGGCCGACCAGCACCTGTCCTTGCAATGCTCCGAAAATCGCTCGGTCGTCCCGTGGGCCCAAACGATCGGCGATTGTCGGCAACGCGACGTCGCATTCCTCCTCGTAGCTCGAGGCAAAGGCGGTGGGACACTCGCGAAGGCCGCGCAGGCGTAACGATTGAAACGCAGGCGCGTCGGTCGGGGCGAGCTGTCGCACAACGATAGGCGTCCCAGTATCCGCGGTCGGCGTGACGGAAGGCATGGGCGTCATTGCTGCGCCGCGGTGGCGAAATGAAGTGTTCTCATGGATGGGCCGTACCTTCCCGGCCAGTCTACTACCGCTGCCGAGACGGCACCCAGGCTCCGAATATGGCGAGTGCCCGTTGCAGATCGACGCGGTCGGCTTGCGCCGAAACTTCAGCGGGCACCCACTGCGGGAACGGCACGACGCGGGTGACATGGCGACCCGATGGCGTGTGCTCTTCTACAACCTGAGCCAGCTGCTCGGGCGCGAAGCGTCGGGCGAGCCGAACGAGGAAAGGCCAATACCGTCGATGGATCAGCGTGACCTTCCCGTCGATGAGCCGGCACACCAGGACCTCGTCGGAGTCGGTGACCGCCGCCAGGATTGCGTAGATGTCATGACTTCTCGGATGCGCCCACCAGCTGCCCTTGATGGCTTCGCCGACGATCGCCTCCGTGAGCCGCGGCGCGGTGCCTTTGGCCGAAGCGAGGACGACGCCGTGCGCGCGCACGAAAGCCAGCGCTTCCCCGGCAGTGGCGCACGTCGTCACGACGCCCGTCATCGGCCGGTCCCGTAGAAGACATCCAGCGTCGGGAACTGCGCTGTCGCGCGCAGGCAGTCCCAGAGATAGATCGCGAAGCCTAGGTCGCCGGTCCACAAGGAGTACCGCGATTGCCCATAGCGCAAGGCATGCTCCCGTGTTTGGGCGATGCCGTGCATGGCGAAGGAACGCGCGCGCTCCAGCCACAGCGAATCATGGGTTCGCTGATACAGCTTCAGGAATGCATAGCCATTGCCGCCGGTGCCGTGACACAGATTGGAACCCTTGGTCAGCGGGCCGGCCGACCAAATGGTCTCTCCGGCGGCCAGCAGCAGGTCGTCGAGCGCCGTGCTCGGCAGACCGGCAAGGCAGATGACGAAGCCGGGTGCTCCATGGCAGAACTGGAGGAGCCTCTTCCGATCTCGCTCGTGTCATCGAGCTGCGGGCGCCAGTTGGCATGGGCGCCGAGACGATCGGCGGTGCGCTGCACGGTGTTGACGATGCAGCGCTCCCATGCGTTCCACTCTTCGGCATCCAGGAGGTGCCGACCTCGGATCAGCGGCAAGGCCGTGGCGACGAAGCCATGCACGGCGTCGAGATAGGTCGACCGCCGGCCATAGCAGGTCCTGCGTCCAATAGGAGCACCGATGTCGAGGCGACCACTCGAGCTGGCTCCAGAGCTTGCCGGCGGTCAACCGAAACAGGTCCGACCATCGCGGCGTTCCCGGTGCGCTCGTACAGGAACAACGCGGCAAGCAAGGTCCCCGGGGAACCCCACATCAGTTCGCGTGCAGGGTGCTCGATGTTGCCGGCGATCAGGGCATCGAGGGCGCTCTCGAGTTCCTCGGTCGGCTCTTCGCCGAAGGACATCATCTGAATCGGAGTGTCGCCCAACATGAACGAGGCGCGCTCTCGCTCCGCGGATTCGCCGAGCCAGGCACGGTTGCGCGCCAGGAGTCGATCCAATTCGGCGACGTAGCTTCGCGACAGCGCGGCCGCGCCGACGGCCTGCAAGGTAGTGCAGCGCCCAGAAGACGCCGCAGGCGCCGTGGTACAAGGGCGTCTCGAATGGCTCCGCCTCGTCCTCGGCCTCTCGGTCGAGGGGATGCAGAGGCCAATACCGATCCTCGGTGAAGCGCGATTCGGTATCCGTGACGATGCGCTCGATGGCCGCCCGAACCTGGCTCTCGTCCCATGGAAGCGGGCGGAGCGGCTCGTGTCTTGCGGGGTCGTACAGCATGACTACGGCAGCTTTGGCGCGCCTGCGTCGGAAACGGTTCCACCGTAGTACATGTTGTCGATGCGCGCCCAATACGCGGCCGCTTCGCACATCGGGCATGCCCGGGAAGTCCCGTACATCTCGCACGCTGTCAGGTCGTTCGTGCCGAGGCGGCGCGCCGCGTCGCGGATGGCCTGCATTTCCGCGTGTGCGGTGGGATCGCGATCGGTCACCACCGCGCTGATGCCCTCGCCGACCACGCGGCCTCTCTTCACGACGACGGCACCATAGGGCTGATCGCCGCGTTCGATCGCCCGACGGCGCAACTCGAATGCGTGCGCCATGAATCCTTCGCGGCCCGCTGCGCTCGCTTGCACCTGCTCGGGCGCCCGACCTTGCGCCCATGCCGGTGCCACGATTGCGGCTATCACGCTCGCGACCCGTCGAAGCACGACGCGGCGGAATGGTTCGCGCCTCATTGCCCTTCGGGGGGTTGCCAGAGCTCGACTTTGTTGCCTTCCGGGTCGATGACCCACCCGAACTTCCCGTACTCGGAGTCGTCTGTCTTCTCGAGCACGTTGCAGCCCTCGCCGCGCAGTGCCTCGAGGAGGCTGTGCAGGTCGTCGACCCGGTAGTTGATCATGAAGGACGACTTGCCTGGCGCGAAAAGGTCGCCGTCGGCGCTGCCCACTGACCAGATGGTCGTACCGGCCTTCGGATTGCCCGCTTCATCGGCCCAGCGAAACGCGGTGCCGCCCCACTCCTGTACGTCGATGCCCAGGTGTTTTCTGTACCAGGCCCTCAGCGCATCAGGATCCTTGGCCTTGAAAAAGATCCCGCCGATACCGGTGACTCTCTTCATGTGCGCCTCCAACGGCGTGGCCAGTTGAAGCTCAGTTTTCCTTTCGGCTTGTCGCAAGCCGCCGTACGTTCCCGTACGCCCCTGGCTTCGTTCATCACCAGCCGCTTTTCATTGTAAGGCAGGAGTGCTTCGCGAGCGCACACGCGGTGGTTTCGACGCCTGTCTTCGCGTAGGTGAAAGCGGTGTATGGCGATTTGCCATCCGCCACTGGCATGTTTGCAACGAGGTCCGCGTCGGGCGTTGGGTCAGGCATCTCCCTTTCCATGGTGGAAGACGGCCTCGATCTTGTTCCCCTCCGGATCCAGCAGGAACGCCGCGTAGTACTCCGGATGGTAGGGACGAAGGCCGGGCGCGCCGGCGCACGTTCCGCCCGAAGATAGACCCGCGGCGAAGAACAGATCAACTTGAGCCCGTGAACCGGCCCGGAGGCAGTAGTGTCGCCTCGGATCGGCAGATGCATGCATCGACTCGTACACGCTCAGATAGGTGTGCACGTCGTCGTCAGGTCGATTTCGTTCGCCGAAACCCATTGCGTCGCCACGATCGTAAGCGACAACGGCACCGAGAGCCGACATCACGGACAGGTAGAAGGGTTTCGCTTCGCCCAGTCTGCGCACGGTGATCGAAACGTGATCGAGCAGTTGCATCTTGCGCCCGTCGCCCGCTCAGGCCGCATTCGGACGGCTCATGCAGCGGACGCGTATGAACGCGCCGGCGGCTGTCGCGGCGAGAAAGACAACGCTATGTCCAGCCAAGAACAGCAGGCCGAGGACGAACAATTTGCCAGCGCGGATAGGTAGTGCGGCCTGGGCTGGGCCAATAGGTCGGGATTGCGCTGCCACACCGAATAGGTGAGCGCGGACGCAAAGGTCACCCAAGCAAGGTAAGGGAACAGCAGAGCCCCGGCAAGGGGACGCACGCGCCAAAAGGCAATAACGGTGCCGAGAATCAACAGCCAGAGGATGACGATCTCGCCGAACGCGAACGCCCCAAGATGCCAAACAAAGAACAGCCAGGTCCAAAGGGCGTTCGCGGCCAACTGGACCAGGAACAGAGTCAGGGCGAAGGCCGCCTTGCGAAAGCCATCTTCGCGCCAGACGACCCAGGCGGCAATGCCCATGAGGAGATAGAGAAAGGTCCAGGCTGGAGCGAAGAGCCATGACGGAGGCGCCCATCCCGGGCGAATCAGCATTTGATAGAAGGCTCCCGCATCGGCGGACGCGAGACCTCCGAGCGCCGCCGCCGCAAAGCTGATCGCGAGCCACCCGAGGAGGCCGAGAAGCTGCTTGTGCAATTGCACTTTCCCTCCTTGTCGGCGTAGAGCTTCAAGGTTGCGAGATGAGCAGCAAGGCCTTCCGGGTCGCCGGCGAAAGCTTGCGACTGCGGCCAGTGAACAACACGATGGAGTGAATGTCCGCCTTCGGGATGTCGAATACCTGCGCCGTGTCCTCGAACCGAACTTTGATGATGGGAGGCGACAGATCTCCGTTGAGGCGAGTGCCCGCGCTCACCCGCACCTCATCGACGTTGATGAAAGGCGGGTTCTTGTACTCGATCGAGAGTATGTCGGACTTGGCGAGTTTCAGCGTGCCGAATTTCAGCTTCAGGACGAACCTGGAGGTCAATACCTTGCCATTGATCGTAGTTCCGTTCTTCAGGACTATCAGTTCCCCGATCGTGCGCAGCATGTCATCTGCTCCCTGCGGGCTGTAGGTGGTAGATCACGTAACTTTACCTCGGGTCAGGAATGGGGCGCGTGCCCGCTGCGCCGCGAGAGCGACAGCAACAGCGGGAGAACGGCAAACAGGCCGAGGGATGCGAAGTAGGCCGCGCCTGCTACCGGATCCCGGGTCGCAAGGTACTCCCCGATCGACAACCCGCGAAGCCAAAGGACGAAGGTGAACTCGACCAGGAGCATGAGCCCGAGGCCGACCAGGCCAACGCCAATCCAGTCCGTCCTTCGGGTGATCTCGTGCCAACGTCGAACCAGCCAGCGGGCGGTGAGGAACGAAACCAATAGCATGATGGGCGCCTCGACAAGCTCGGCGACGCGGATGCCGAGGCGGGGTACCGCCCAGGTTACGCGAACGGCGCCGAGGACAAAGCCCGCGGCAAATACGACCGCGAAATAAAGCCCGCCGACTCGCATCACGCTCATCCCTGTGGAACGCGACGATTACTCGGGAGGGAAGATCATGTCGTTGAGGCGCATTGCATTCGGCCGCTGCACGGGCGAACTCCAGGAGGGCCGGTATCGAGCGTCGGGTCAGCCTTCATAGCCACCGGCGCACGCTGGCTTGATATGAAGCATAAGCGGCGCCGAACATGCCCGAAAGGACCCTTTCTTCGGGACCGATTTGGAAGCGGTTCATGTAAAGAACGAAGGCCACAGGCCCCAATGGCGCCAGAGCTGATGAAACGAATACTGCCCAGGCGAGCAATGCCAACGCAAGCCCGACGTACATCGGATTGCGCGTATGCCGGTAGACCCCGAAGGTGACGAGTGAAGAGGCGGCTTCGGGCTTCAATGGGTTCACGGAGGTTCTCGCCTGCCGAAACGCGATGATGCCAGCAATGGCGATGCCCACCCCCGCCAGGGCCATCGCGATCGCCGCGACCAGGCGGACAAGCGCGGGTACTGCAACGGATGGCGTGGTCAAGGAAAGGCCCCACATTGCCGCTGCAATGATCAGGGCAACGACGGGGGGCGGGATCTTGAGTTCGAGCGATTGCATCCGATGGCGTCTAGCCGGCAAGTGCTGCAACTGGTTGGCCGCCCTAGGCAGTGGACCCTCGGGTACTGGCATATGCAATGAAGAGGCCAAGACCGACCGCCACGATGGGCCACGCTCGCGTGAAGTAGGAGCCCTGGGTCAACCACCAATCAAACACGGCGCGAGACCGCTCGACACCAAGAAACGGCGTCACCAGGCCGGCGATGATGATGAATATGCCCAGGACAAGGAGAGTCCGTGGCGCGCGCGAGTTTGGTGCGGCCCAAACCAGTACGCTTCCGAACCCGACCCGCACGACCGCGACGACGTAGAGACCGCCGGCCGATTGCAGCGATCGACCCAATTCCAGGAGCGTTGACGGTGCAGCGATGCCGAGGACTCCTATCGCTGCGACGACAAGGCCCAGTGTCATGGCGAATACGTTTGCGATGGGCATTTAGCGCCTGGGCGTGCGCGGCGAGCGGCGCGCCGCCACGACGATTGTCGAACGGAAGGCAATTCGCCGGCGAGTCCGGACGAACGCCGGGTCAGGTTTCCTCCTCATTCGATCACCCGGTCTGCCCGGAGCAGCAGTGCCTGGGGAATCGTCAGGCCGATTTGCTTCGCTGTCTTCATGTTGATCACGAGCTCGAACTTCGTAGGACGCTCGATGGGAAGTTCCGCCGGCTTCCTGCCCTTGAGAATCCTCGCGACGTAGCTACCGGCACTGCGGGCCATTTCGGGGAAGCTGGGACCGTAGGTCATGAGGCCGCCGACCTCGGAGTACGCGCTATTCCCGCCTACGGACGGCAACCGTGCGCTTGCCGCCAATGCAGCGATTTGAGCCCCGTTGGCGGCGACATTCGGGTCCGGCAGTACGTTCAGCGCAGAAACACGCTCTTTCGCGATTGCCACGAACGCGCGCTCGACGGATCCTGGGTCGTGCGCCTCGAAGAATCGTAGCTGGACACCCAGCGGCCGAGCGGCAGCCTCGGTTTCCCGGATCAGCTGCATCTGGAAGACGCGATTGGCCGGATTCCACAGAACGGCCACGCGGCGCACGCCAGGAATCGCCTCCTTCAGCAGCTGCAACCGTTTGCCGCTCGCCTCCAAAAACATGCCTGACGTGCCCGTGATGTTCCCGCCCGGACGCGACAGGCTGGCGACTAGCCCGGAGGCAACCGGGTCCGAAACGCCGATCATGACGATCGGAATCGTTTTCGTACTCTCCTTGGCCGCGATGGAGGCCTGGGTAACAAACGTCACCAGTACATCGACTGGCAAACCGATGAGTTCACGGGCGAGCTCCGGAAGCCGGTCGAACTGGCCGTTTGCGAAGCGGGATTCAAGCGTGATGTTCGTGCCTTCCACATAGCCGTGCTCCCGTAACCCCTGGCGCAAGCCCGCGAGCACGACTGCGGTGCTTTCCGGTGTGCCTGGACCCAGAAAGCCGATTCGCGGACCCGCCGCGCTCGCCTGTGCGTGGATCGAGCAAAACACGATGGCGGCGAGTAGCAATGCGCCGAACTCGGGTCGGTGGAGCATTCTCTGTCGTTGCAGCGCGTTTCGTCGTGGAGAAATGACGTACCAGGGTATCCGCAGCGGCAACATCACGCAATCCACTTGCCGAGGAGCGCTCCCTGCGGCAGTTCACATCGGTGAATGGAGGGCATCGTGGGCGCGCGGAATGGTTGGACTCACAAAGTCAGGCTTGAAGTCTCTGTCTTGAGCGCGCACCGGCAACCCGCCGAATCCAGAGCCATTGGGCCAATGCGTACAGCGAACCCAAGAGCGCAGCACCGCCCAAAACTGGAATCACCGCCGCCCACAGCACCAGGAAGTACGGTGAGTCAACGAGCGACGCATCCCAGCTCGCCACGATCCTACCGGCAGCAAACAAAAGCAAGGCTTGCAGGAACCAGCTACACCCGAAACGGGCACACCGCAGCAGATACTCCGATCTCGCCTCGCCACGAAAAGGTACCGGTCCAAACGGCGCAAAGAACACGCGCGCGAGCAGGCTCCGCGGAAAGCACACAGCCAGGCGGATTGCGACAATGACGACAATCCAGAATCCCGCGATGTAGAAGACTTGGCGCATAGGGCCCAACTTTGAGTTCAGCGGCCGCCGAACGCAGTCCGTGGTAACGAAGGACTAGGGGCTTCGCTCGTTACGGCTTTGTTTCGAGGTTAGTGTGCGTTGTTTGCGTTGATACGACTCCAGCTCGCGGAAGGACACGATCTGCCTGCCACGGTACATCGCGTACTCGCGAATGAAATCTTCGACGCTTTGGTAGGGGCCTGCAATATGGCCGGGCCGCTTCGAGTCGGCGAAGAAGTAGTAGTGGCCGTCACGCATGAACGATGCGAGCCAGTGAAGACGCAACGTGTCGCCCGCGATCTCGATTGGCGCGAACTCCATCATCAGGTATCTTGGCGAATGGTCGGGATCGATCTGTCGCAGCGTTTCGACGGCGAAGCGTGACAGATCGACGCATACGCCCGAGGGCGCAACGAAGAACTCCTGCGGCGGATGGATGGCCATCGAGGCGGACCTGCTTCGCTGGGTCTCGGAGAGCAACATTGCCCTTGACATGTCGTAGGTGAAGCGGGCCCCGATCCACGCGCTCACGTCTTCAGGCGTTCGCCACACCTGCAACGCCTGGCGATAGGAATCAGCGTCCTTGAAACCAACCGTCGGAAGCCCGTGAGCCGCAGGGGCATCAGAACCCGGATCAGCGGGCTCAGGCAGGCTGCTGCACGCTGCCAGGATGGGTGCAATGAGTAGTGCGATCAGTCGGGACATGGGCTCACGTCCAGCAGTTTCCGCGGCAGCATGGGTGGGAAGGCCAAAGCGTGCTCATGCGTGTTGGACGCCGGGCTAGGCGGCGACCTCTCGTTGGATGATCGAGTATTCCATTCGGTACATCGCAACGACAATTCCTGCAGCGCCATGCTTTTCAAGTTGCGCGCTGCCGAGGTCGACTCGCGCGAGATTCTGCCAAGGCGTCCTGACTGTATCCCGTGACCAACAACGCCCAGTCAACGCCGGCGTCAGCGCCTCGAATACGCTGTTCGGTTGTCATCGGCGGCGTCAACGCCCCCTCAAACAGATGCACGCTGCCGATTCCGGGTCGTGAAGGAAGTCTGGGGAAGAACGTCCTGGAGCAGCCATTTGCGCAGTTGAAGCCCCCGTCTCCGTCGCTGGACTGAAACGTATCAATAGACCGGCATGACCCATGCCGAAACCGAAGGTCCCCGAAACGGAACAGAAGCCTCTGGTCATGCCCCGATAGTTGGGCATCATTTTCGAAGTCCACGGGCTTGGATTGTTCAATCGCTCGAGGTAGGCGCTGGACGTCAGGGTGGCGAGTTGCTCGACCTCGTACATCACGAAGTATCTGGGCTGTCCGTTTGACGCCACCCACCGGGTTCCACGGACGAAGCCTGGAATGGAAAGCCTCTCCGGAAGATGCTCGTGCGTATGCCACTCGTCGTGTTCAGGAATTGCGTCCTGAACGACATCGAAGAACAGAAGCATTGCGGCTTGTCCGAGGAGAGGCATTCTTGCTATAGGATGCTCGAAGCGGGTTGCCGCCTATTGCGGTCCCTTGTCCGGCGGAACTTTCCCTTGAACTGCCCGGGCCCTCGCGGTCAGCCCGATCGGGCCATCGGCAGCCGCAGCAAGTCGAGCCTTCAATGTGTCGCGTATGCGATCACGGGCAACAGCGTCCAGGCCGGCAAGGTAAGTGGGCGCTGCGCCCTGCTTTCCCAAGAAGGGGGTCCAGTAGTCATTGAAGTCCCGGAACACGGTTGCGACGGAAATTGCGCGCACAGATACTGGGCTCAGACCAACTTCGCGAAACAACGTCGCAAGTGGTTCGGGTTGGCAGATAGGAAAGCGCTCAGCCTGGTCGAGCTTGGAATCGTGTGGATTGATCAGCACCGCCACATCCCAGAAGTGCCTCATCATTTGCATGCCGCCGCCGTAGTCCCGGACGTAAGCGCCAACCGTGCCCCCGGGACGCGTTACCCGCACCATTTCGGTTGCCATGGCCTTCGGGTCCGGTACGAAGTTCAGTACGAGCCCCGATACGGTAGCGTCGCATGAGTTGGCCGGCCAAGCGAGTGCGAGCGCATCGCCCACGTCAAACTGGACCCTCGGGTCTTTAACCCTCTCGCGTGCGGCACGAATGAACCCCTCGGCGCGATCAATCGCGATGATCGATGTCGGGCCCGAGCCGGCGAGGATGCCCTCCACGAGGGCGCCCGTCCCACAGCCCACGTCGCCCCACCTCAGGCCCGGTTCGACGTTCAGCCACCCGAGAAATTCCCGTGCCACTGGGCGACTCCAGCGTCCGACATACCGTTCGTATGCGTCTCCGGACCCCCAGGTTTCCTTTGCGCTGTCGGCCATCGCTGACTCTTCCATGATGCCCTGCGGTTCCCATGCAGCCCAATCCCATGGCAGTGATAGCGATAGTTCATCGCTCGCGGTCGGCCGGATGATTGACCCCGTCCAGGATGGGCACGGGTCCAAGGTCGTAAGGATTTACCCCTTCAAGGCAGCCAACGTTGTACCCGTACTGATCAGGATTCGACCGGCGCTGATGATGGGTGTAGATGCCGCAGTGCGAGCAGAAGTAGTGTTTGGCCGTGCCAGTATTGAACTGGTACAGCTTCAAGGCCTCCTGACCCTGCACGATCCTGATCCCGGACAGCGGAACCGACGCGACGATCGCTCCTTTGCGCCGGCAGATCGAGCAATCGCAACGGCGCGGATTGACTATGCCGTCGGGAAGATCCAACTCAAGAACGACTTTTCCGCAGTGGCATGAAGCCCGATGCCTTGGCTCGATGTCAGTGCCACCTACGCGTTTGATCATCTTCTTCTCCCGCCGCGGCGAAAGTCTGCACTAGCGAATTAGCAGGTCCAGCGCGCGCGCATCGAGACCCGCCTCGCGATAGTATGTCCGAGTCAGTTCGAGGAGGGTGAATCCATCCTCGTAGGCAGCAACACCACCGTCGATCGGCTTGTCCAGATAAATGAGACCACCCTCAACGACAAACATGATCAACGCCGGTTCTGGTGAGTCCTCCGTGATGACCAGCGTGTGAGCCTCTCCGGCGGGTTCATAGATGAAGGTCCCAGGCTTTGCGACCCAGTCGTGCTCGAGATACCGCCAGTGCCCGTGCATCGTATAGCCACGCACAGTGCCAACGTGGTAGTGAGTGCCCAGCATGGCGCCGGGGAGGCCCTTCAGGACAACGCTGAATCCGCCGGACGTTACGTTGAAATGGCAGGGTTGGAACCAGACGCCATCGGCGTAAGGTACCCAGCGACGGCCGTCCGCCATGTCGATATGGGTAACGAAGTGCTCGCGGCTTCTGCGACTCGGGTCGAGACCATCGGTAAAGCTGTTGAAAGCAGTGATCGGCACAGGTCTCTCCTCCGTGAGTCAACACTTGACGCGGCAGTTTCCGCTCGAACCCGCGTGACGCATGGCGCGTGACCTCCCCGAGTTTACCGCGGACTCCAAAGCGGCGAGGCGGCCCCTCCGGTCGAGCGCAGGGTCACGCGGCGTTCTCGCGAGGTTGGCCGTCACTGCGGCTTCTCCGCGGTTCTCTCGCGGTCGTAGTAGTCGACCGTGTTCTCGGCGCGGAACATCTTCCGGAGGCCTCTCTCGCCGCGCTGTCCAGTCACGATGAGGATCTTCTGCGAGTCCGGGTACTCACACGTCTCGACATCGACTATTGTTGACAGCGCCAAGTAGCGCATTGCTGTCGTCCCCGTGTTGGTGATCTGGTGTGCCACGTCGGGCCCGCCGGGCGGACATGCGATCACGTCGTGCTTGCGAATCGGGTAGCGCTTGTCCCCAAACCGCAGCTCACCTTCGCCCTCCAGGATCAAGAACATTTCCTCTTCGCCATGATGGCAATGGAAGGGGCACTGGACCTTGCCGGGCGGCAGAACCGTCAGGTTGTAGCCCAGCTTCTTGGCCCCGATGTGATCGCTGATCTGGCCGCGGCTGGAAGTGTAGAGGCCGTTCTCCTCCACGTCGTCAAATTCGACCTCATCGAGGTTCATGACGGGCTTTATCACACTGTCCTCCAATAGTCTGATTGCGGAATGCCGGGTCCAGGTCGGGAGTTCCTCGGTGGAAGCGCATTGCCAGGCAAGGCGCTCACTGCAGTTTGATTTCACCGTCAAAATTGACGTTCAGCTTCAGTCCGGCGACTTCGAGGGTCACCTTTGCGGGGAAGGATTCCGTGCCTGAGATGGTGCGCGCCGCAATCGCCTTGGCCGCCGCCTGTTCAATCTCACGCTGCGAATTCACGCCAACCATCTTCAGGAACTTGCGGATGCTCAGATTGAACGCTTCTTCGTTCATTGATGTCTCCAGTTGTACGGTGGAGGGGGGCAGAACGCATTCATTCGATGACTAGCCCCGATGCTGTTGCTCTACTGCTTGGAGGAAAGTCTTCATCTCTGCGGCGGACCTCAGATGATGAACCCGCTTGGAACGTGCAACATCAGCCACATGCTGCCGATATCTGGGCGTCAACCGGCGATGACAGAGCCAAACGACCTTGTAGCTGGCCATGGTGCTGCTCCATATGGGGCTATTCTCCGGCCAGCCTTCCGGGTTTGTGAAAAGACCTTCGACGAGGCGCTTGGTCACCCATTTGTAGTGCGTAAGAACGGGCAGGTCAATGTAGACCAACGTGTCCGCAGCGGAGAACCGCTGCCAGGCCGAGGCAACGCAGCCATAGCCATCAATGATCCACTCGTGTCGGCCGAGAAGTTCGGAGTGTGAATTCAGGTACTCGTCATGCGGAATCTTGCCGCCACCGGCTCTGTACTGGATTCTATCCAATGGATATAGCGGCAGCCCCGTCAGCTCTGCCAATCGCCTGGCCAGCGTAGATTTGCCACCACCCGCGTTGCCGAACACCGCGACCTTCTTCATACGGCACACTCCGCGCCCCATGTGAGGCGATCGACGTCCGCTCGAACGCCGGGTTAGGGTTCGGAGCCCTTGGGATCGGGCTGTTCATACGCGATGAGGTTGCCGTCAGGATCGTTGACCACAAACCAACGAGTACCCCAATGGGTTGCCTCGGGATGTACCACCACTTCGGCAACCGAAGACAGTTCGCGAAAGCGTTCATCCAGATTCTCGACCGTCAGGTGCAGCGTTGGGCGATGCCCATTCATTCCGTGTGACCACGCATGGTCGTCGCTGTCGTGGCGTTCAGCCAATACGATTTCGATGTTGCCACCATTGAGAACGACACCGCGCGGCTCACCGTCACCGCCCCAATTGGCGATGGCATTCCAACCAAGCGCGTCACGATAGAACGCGACTGTGCGATCAAAATCCGAGGGCGCGATAAACAGATGGTCGAACCGATCTTTGGGCATAGCGTTACTCCCGAGTCCTAGCGAGTACGGCAACCGGCGACCCCGGTGGGTGTCCGTGTCGACCGCCGGGTTGGGCCCATGCACGTAGCCTAGTGAACCGTATTGCCGCCGGAGCCGGCAAGTGGCGCGGACGGGGAGGAGTCCGGTGCCGACGAGGGCGCCGCAGGAACCGAAAGCGCCTGACGCAAGAAGACCGTTAGAAGGTTCGCGCGTTCGTGCGGAGGAAGGATTACGGTCACCCAGCCAAGACCGAGGTGCCGAAGCTGAAGGACCGTGTTTGCGCCATGCATGAGCGAACGCCAAGCGGGATCAATTGTGGCTTCAGTTGTTTGGGGAGGCTCCAATGCGACCGGTGGCTGCAGGGCCTGACGCAATTTTGCGGCGTTCGCGATCAACTCGTCCAGTTCCGATGGTGAGAGACTTGATAGGTCGATATTCGGCATGGGAATGGGCCTAACGAATCAGGTAACCGGGGGCCACGGCGCATACCGCAACTCACCGGTAAGGGGCTGCGACAATCACTACGAACGATTGGCTGTTTCCGCGCATCCATGCCCAGCGTAACATTGCTCTGAAGTCTTGCGTGACTATCCTCCACTGTCTTGCAAATGAACATATCCGGAACTTCGAGGATGAGAACATGAAGAAGTCGGACGCGGGCCAAGGCCTGTCGGCATCGGAGCTCATCTCGAAAAGAATCGCCGAACTCGGGGACTGGCGCGGGGCAACCCTCAGCAGAATGCGCAAGCTCATCAAGGAAGCAGACCCGGACGTCGTCGAGGAGTGGAAGTGGATGGGCACTCCGATCTGGTCGCACGACGGCATCGTTTGCACTGGCGAATCCTACAAGAGTGTCGTGAAGCTTACCTTCGCCAAGGGCGCGTCCCTGAAGGATCCGGCCCGTCTCTTCAACGCGAGTCTCGACGGAAACGTACGCCGCGCGATCGACATCCACGAAGGTGAAGAAGTTGACGAGTCCGCTTTCAAGGCGCTCGTTCGCCAAGCGATCGCCCTCAACAGTTCGGGCAAGTCGAAACCTTCGAACAAACCGAAGTCCTGAGGGATTCCACCCCTGAACAGGGCCGACATCACGCAGATGCGGCTGGCCCTCGCGTGGAGCAGCCCGGACGTACTCGGCGATCGTGGGCTCGCCCGCAGGGTTAGGCGGCGTGGCGATGATTGACACGCGGCACTCCATGGGGAAATACTGCCTGGTACGGGCAAAGCCAAGTGCTTTGGAGGGGAATGAAAATGCCCACTCAGGAGCTCGTCATTCAGCCCACCGCGTCCATGGAGCAGCGCGTCGACGCTGTCCAGGCTGCGCTCGATGAGCGCGGAATGAAGGCCTCCGAGGCTGTCGGGGAGTTGAACCACCTCGCACAAGAGGAGTGGGTTCCGCAAAATGGCGCGCGCATCGTGGCCCGGGCTTGGGTCGACCCCGCCTTTCGCGAGCGCTTGCTCGCCAATGGCCGTGCCGCCGTCGCGGAACTCGGTCTCTCGATGCCGAAGCATCACCGGCACCTCGTAGTGCTGGAGAACACGCCGACTGTGCAGAACGTCATCTGCTGCACGCTGTGCTCGTGCACGGCCTTTACCATCATCGGATTGCCACCGGACTGGTACAAAGACCTGGAGTATCGCTCCCGTGTCGTTCGCGAGTCACGCACGGTGTTGAAGGAGATGGGACTTGACCTTGCGCCGGAGGTTGAAATCCGCGTGTGGGACACGACCGCGGACACTCGCTACATGGTGCTTCCTGCCCAGCCGGCAGAAACCATCGGCTGGCCGGAGGAAAGGCTCGCCGGAGTCGTAACCCGGGACGCCATGATCGGCGTCGCGCGTCTCTAGTCGGAACGGGGCATGGACGGAATGCACGACATGGGTGGCAGGCAGGGCTTTGGCCCGGTTCGTTACACGCTCAACGCGGCGGCGTTTCACGCGGACTGGGAGTTGCGGGCCAATTCGCTTTATGTCTTCGCGGTGCGCCGCGGCATTTTCAACATGGATGAATACCGTCACGCGATCGAGCGCATGGAGCCCCGCCACTACCTCGCGGCCAGCTACTACGAACGCTCGCTCACCGGCTTGGCTACGCTCTGCGTCGAGAAGGGCATCATTAGCCGGGAGGAACTGGAAGGGCGGGCCCGTGGCGTCTTTCCCCTCGCGGGGCCGAGCGCCTCGGGGCGCACGAACACGCCTGGGAGCGAACACTTCAAACCCGGCGATCGAGTTCGAGTGAGGCTCGACTTCGTGCCGGGTCACGTGCGAATGCCGGGCTACATTCGCGGGAAGACCGGCGTGGTATTGAGCGAGTCACCCGTCTATCCGTTTCCCGACGCTCATGCGCATGCAGTGGAGGCACACGACGAACCCACGTACGACGTGCGCTTCAGGAGTGAGGACCTGTGGCCGAATTCGGCTGACGCTGCGCTCGTCCATGTTGGCGTGTTCCAGAGCTACCTCGAACGTGTCGTGTAGCGGTCATCTCTCAATTGGTCGCTCTTCAACCTGACACCAATATCCAGGTACGCGGCCATGATCAATGTCTCGAGAGCCGAGGCGTCAACGGCGACGCCGGGTCTCATTTTCAGGTGGCGCATGTACTTGCCGGCGCCCTCCAAGAGGCCCGCGGGGTCCGTCAGCGCTGCGCCGTGGAAGAAGCCCACATTGACGTGGGCCCTGAAGACGTTGACATATCCGAACGGGGCCTCGTCCACGCACACAACGGGGCAGCCGTCATGCATGAGTTCTCGGACGTCGGCCCCGCATCGCCGCATCTGCGCGTACCACCTGCGAGCAATCGAACCCAACTCACCCTGCTGCTCGTCGAGCCACCTGGCGACCGCAGGATCATCTACGAGAGCACCGGAGAACCGCAGCAGCTTGTACACGTCGTCGTTGGCGACTTCAGGTTCCAATCCATTCGCCTCATTCGCTACCCTCGATAATGCGCATGTCCCGATCGACGGCCTTGCCCAATACTCGGAGTGCTTCCTGATACGCAGGACTATCATGCGCAGCGATCGCCTGTGCGACGCTGTCGAACTCAATCAGAACAGTGCGTTGACTAAGTCCTTTCTCGTAGACCTGCGCCGGGATCCCGCGCGCGAGGAAGCGCCCGCCGGCGTTTTGAAGGGCGGGACCGCCGAGCTTGGCATAAGCGGCGAGAGCTTCAGGGTCGTGAACCGAACGGTATGTAGCAATCCAGTACGCTTTGGGCATGGGAAGAAAATCGCGATGGTGGTTGAGGGAGATTAGAGTTGCTTAGGTAGCACTACTCTGCCATTGGAAAACTATTCAATGACCGGGGTGCCTTTCTGCGACGAGACAAAGATCACTGCGTCCGAAACCGCTACGACGTCGTGCTCTTCACCCGGACTCTGCCGCCGCCGTCGTTGTTTCGGAAAAGGCTACGCTCAATGCCAGGATGATCCGTAGGTTTCCACTCGCGATTGGCTGCTTTGTTCACCAGCATTGGCGTCTCCGTAGTGGGACTACCCGAGTAGGCCGGTCGCCCACCGCGCGAAATCGAGCCAGTCCTCGGTACTCGACACGACGAGGCGCAGCGGCTGTGACAAGAAGATAAGCAAGCCTCCCCACAGCGTGACTGGATGCAGTCGGCCGCGCTCGCGGAAATCCCAGATCGCCAACGCGATTACGAACAAGTCCGTTAGACCAAAGAACGCGAGCGGGCCGAGGCCAAGCAATCCCGGCCAGCGTGCGATAGCGGCGGTGACCAGGTTAACCGTCGCGAGCAACATCCAGCGCTTGTGCGTCTGCGGGTTTCCCCGCTGGGCGATCGCCAGCCATACGAATGCCGCGAACAGGATCATGTCGAACATCGGGATCGCGAGGAACTGCAGTGGTGGAACGGGAACCTGCACGAACCCAGTGGCGCGACGGGCAGCGATGAGTGCGCCGACCGTGCCGAGTACAACCATGGCAACGGCCAACACGACGCCAAAGGGACCGATCTTTCGATGCAGTTCAGTACGCCTGCCGGCGACAAGCGTTGCCTGAACGACCAAGAGCACGATCCATGCGGTAAACACCGCGCCGTGAACGTAGAAGATCGTCTCGGAGGGCGAAGGCCAATCCGGAAAGAGCGGCCGCAGGAAGAAGCTCCGCGAGAAGCCGACGATGACGGTCGCCAGAATTACGAGCGCAATCCCTGTAAAGAAGCGGCGTTCAGCAGTTGCGCGGTCGGACGACACCATTGGTGTTGCTCCCATTGGGACTCCGCAACTGGCTCTGCCTTTGCCTCAGAAGAGCTAGGCCGTTGGGGGAGACGGATATCAGAACGCCGGTTCCCGCAACATGCTCGCGAGCGATAAGGCCGCGTGCGTTTGCCTCTTCCCAAACGGGCAAGCGAGGACATGAAGTGCGCCAAGCATCGATGACTTCGGCGTACGGCCGGCCTCGCGGCCCGATCCATTCGAGAAGGTCAATGACCAGTGCATCGACGGGATCGGACATGGACGCCTCCGAAAGATCCACGACGCGACATTACGCTCGCTGTGGAATGACCGCAACGACTTGGCATCGGGTGCGGCCTAACGAGTTAGGTGCCGGCGCGCCGGCTGGACGGTCGCCGAGTGGAAGCCTGAATCGGCGCGGCTGGTTACCCGATGGGTTAGGCCAAATTGGGGCCTACTTCTTGCGCCGTGGCAAACGCCAGAACATGACCGTCGGGATCAAGTGCGTAGGCGGCTGAATGCCCCCAATCTCGGTGCCGCAGGGGGCTCAGTTCTGTGGCGCCGCACGTGAGCGCTCGTTGATGGAAGGCATTGGGATCACTTACCAAGAGATAGAGTTCGGCTCGAGGTACGCCGCGGCCAAGGCTCGGGTCGGGAAGCGCTTGACCAAGGAGCTTGCGAATGCCGCTTTCCGGCATGAGGCCCAAGATCGCTCCGCCGGGAAGGAGAAACTCGCTCATTCCGGGAACATTGAGGCGGGGTTCCGTGGCCAGGACTATCGTGTAAAAGGCAGCACTCCGCGTTTGATCCGCGACATAGAGGATGAAATGCGCGGCGCTCAGCATGCGACGGTTTGATGAAGCCTAACGGGCAACGTAACGGCGACCGCGGCGTGGGCGAGGCCCGGCTGGCGAGCGTCGGTGTTGACCGCCCGGTCAGGCTGCATGTTTTATGACCTTGGCCGTCATCAAACCCCAGAGCCAGTTAATCTTGTAGCGATTGATGTTCGCTTGAGCAAGCCCGGCTTCTCGGAATAGTCGCAAACAATCCCGCTCGCGATAAACCTTGACGTGAGCTGGGCTGAACAGGCGGAGATACCAACCGCAGACTCGACACGCGAGATAGTCGTCGCACCAGTCGGTAATGATGAGCTCGCCGCCTCCACGGAGAACGCGGCTCATCTCGTGCAGTGCGCCGATGGGCTGCCGGACATAGTGGAACATGTTGCATGAAACGACAACATTGAAGGTATCGTCAGCGTAGGGCAACCGATCGGCCCACCCCTCGTGCAACTCGACCGCGGGAGGCAAACGCCGTCGTGCCACTTGCAACATTTCCGGCACTGGGTCGACACCGGCCAGCTGCGCCGCGGGATATGCGATACGCAATTGGCGAAGCAGAGCACCCGTACCACATCCAACATCGAGTACTCGGTCGTTTGGTCGGATAGTCAGGCGCCGCATGGTCTCGCGGGTCGTGGCCTCGATATAGAACGACCATTTCCTGTCGTATTCCGGTGCAAGCCGCGAGTACTCCGCTATCACGGGATCCGACTCTTCCGGCTGGGGTGCGTCCCTCATGCTGTTGGCGCCCGATGCAGCCTAACGAGTAAGGTAACCGGCGACCACGGCGCGGCCGGAGCCACGTCGGTGGGCGGCGGTGTTGACCGCTGGGTCAGGCGGAAGGATCCTGCCGCCATTCCTCAAATGAGGGCAGGCCATCGCCGAAACGTACCCAAGCGAGGTCGTGACTAAGCCACGAGTGATGGGTTGGCGGAAATAATTCCGGACTATCGAGGCTACACGTAGTGACGTCGACGAATCCGACGGAATCTCCATGCTGGTACGTTAGAGGAGTTCCGCAGGCTGCGCAAAAGGTTCGGCGCACCGGTTGCGAAGTATGGAACGCTGTCGGCTGACCTTGAAGCAGCTGAAATTGTGCGGTTGGGAACGTGACCCACGCGACTACGGGCGAAGCCGCGACTCGCCGGCAAGTCCGGCAGTGACATACCATGCTGTTCGTCGGTTTGCCATCAACGCGGTAGCGAATCGCGCCGCATATGCAACCGCCCTCAGCAACTGACGACATATCACCTCCTTCCGCTGCCTAACGAATTAGCTAACCGGCGGAGCCCGCCGGCGCTCGCAAGGTTGAAGACGCGTATCGGCACGTCCGGTTGAGCGCGGGGTTGGGCCGCATACTCATGTTGCGAGTTTGCCACGATCGACGACAAACGAGTAAGGTAACCGACGACCGCGGCGCGGGGGCAGCCCCGTCGGCGGGCGTCCGTGTTGACCGAGAGGTTAGGCCGCATCATGGTTGCGAAACAAGAAGGTAGCCGGCGAGAGCCAGGCCAAGCACACTCACGAGAACGGATAACACAAGCGCAAAAGCCCGGGAGTAGGCGCGCGGCAAGTCGGTTTGAGGCAACGTGGCCACAAAGCGCTGGTGTTGAACAGCGGCAACAAAAATTGCCAATGCGCCAACGATGACAAATATGGCACCAAGACCAGCCGCCAAGGAGTTGTGAGCGGCAGGTGCCGGCCCTTGCGATTGCATCGTGAGCAGCTGCACAAACAAACCAAAACGCGAAACGACAAAACCAAGTGCAATGATCGTAAGACCGGTACGAAGCCACGCAAGAAGCGTGCGTTCGGCGGCAAAGAAAACGCGCGGATCGGATTCGGCGATGGGCATAGATGAGCGTGGCCTAACGAGTAAGGTAACGGGCGACCACGGCCCGGGCGAAGCCCCGCCGGCGGGCGTCCGGGTTGATCGCGAGGTTAGGCGCCATGGCGCGCCACCGTCTTTATCAACACATAGGCTGCCATGGCTATGACAGAAAGCGAGCCGAAGGTCCAGAACAATGCGCGGACGTCGTGCAGTTGTGCCGTCGAATAAGCGACGAAATGCGCTGCCCGAGACACGACGTAGGTCCAGATCAATATCTGCGCGAATAGCAGCGGGGGACTGACTAGCACCAGCAGGAAGCCGGCCGCGAGAAAGCCAGGGATGCTCTCAAGATCATTCAAATTGATTCTTCGGGAGCGATCAACATACTCGTGGAAGTCAAGCTGCGCAGGATTCGGATTTGGGTTGTATGGGCTCTTCTTGGCATCTTCTGGATTGCGAAACCCACCGCGAACTTTACTCATCCGCACCACCGTCATCCATGGTTGGAGCATCAACTTCAAGATCATGATGCTGGCCGCCAATACGTAGTGATGGAATACAGGATTCTCGAAGCTCAATATCGTGGTATCGACAGGCATGGTAGCCAGCTCCCAATTTTGACATCAGCGTTCCACGATTCGCTGTTGAAGCGCTCATCCAGCGCCTCAAAGCGAATCTCCTCTTCGTTCGGCGCCTAGCCCGCCGCGCGGACAATGGCTGCGTCCAGCCGGTCCAGATAGACGAAGACCTGCGCGTCATGCGCCCGCGCCCGCAAGGCTTGCAGCTGCGCGAGTAGCGCTACACCGGACTCACCGCGACCGGCGCGGCACAGGGCGCGGCCCTGGCCGGACACGAACTGACCCCAGAAGAACGGCTCGGCTGCGCTATAGACGTCCAACAGTGCGCAATAGCGCTCGGCATCGTCCCATTGGCCGTCGTCCAGCGAGGCCCGGATCGCGAGGTCGTAAAACGTGAAATAGTTGTGGATCGGGGTGCCGCGGCCGAGGACTTCTTCGCCAGCGGCCATGGCCTTCTTGCGCGAAGACGGGTCGGGCTCGGCGTTGGCCAGCAGGCCATACGCGTGCGCGCCGAGAAAGTTCAGCCCGTTCTCGCCGACCACCTCGAGTGCGACGGCGGCATGTGAGCGCGCCGCGTCCCGGTCGCCCTGGCGCAGCGCGAGCATTCCACGGCCGGTCCAGTGGAATGCCTCCATAAGGGAGCTGCCAAACGACCGGGCGATTTCGAGCATTCGCTCCGCGTGCGGCAGAGCGGCCTGCACGTTGCCACGGAGCCAACCGTCGGCGAAGACTCGCTGAAATCGCGCCAGTAGCTCGGCGCGCTGATGGGAAGTGCGCTGCACGAGCTCGATGACGGTAGCCGTTGCCTCGAGGCTTCCGGCGATGTCCAGCTGAAAGCCCGATGTCACAGCCTGCATCGTGAGGTAGGACGCTTCGACGCGCAACAGCCCATGCTCCCGCGCCAGGGCCACGCAGCGAGTGAAGGTTTCGTGGGCCGTGCGCATCCGCGCCTGCGCGTAGTGCGCATCGCCGATGCCACCCAGCGCCTTGGCCTCCGCTTCCACCGAACCGGCCTTGCGTGCGAACTCGAGCGCGCGTTCGTGGGACCGTTGGCATTGCGTGGCGCGGTTCATGGCGTACAACAAGTTGCCCCGGAGGTGGTGCAAGCGCGAAAGTTCCAGCGCCAGGCCGGCCCGCTCGGCCAGTGGCTCCGCTTCATCGAGCAAAGCCAGGCCCTCTACGCGGCGGTCCAGCAGGCGCATGCCTGAGACGATTTCAATCAGCGCGAATGCGCGATCTGCGCCAGACTGCGCAACCTCTAGCGCGGCCCGGCCCGCTTCGATCGACTCGGCGGCGCGCGCGTTCTCCAACAGCAGTTTGGCACGCGCCAGCCGCAGCCTGAACTGCGCAGGCGGCGCGTTGGCGAGCGGCAGACCGCGCTCGACCAGCGCCAGTGCTTCGGCGTACTTGAATTTTTCGATCAACGCCTCGCTGGCGCTCAGATAATACTGAGGTGCGCGCTCGTCTTGCGCGCGCTCGTAATGCTCGGCCGCCAGTGCCACATCGCTGGCCTCGATCCACTGCGCCGCCGCTACGTGCAATTCACGGCGCCTGGTGTGCAAGAGCGAGTTGTAGGCGCCGTCGCGGATCAGGGCGTGGCTGAATGCCAATTCATCGCCTTCCGGACGCAACAGAAATTGCTCGACCAGCGCGCGCGCGTCGAAATCCGGGTCACCCACCAGGTGGCGCAACGCCGCCAATGGGACACGCAATCCCCACACGGAGGCTGCCTGCAAAGCGTGCTTGTCGTTGGGCAGCAGCCAGTCCATACGCGCCTGGATCAGCGCTTGAATCGAACCGGGCAGACTGGCCGTGCCCGCCTCGCTCGCGTTGAGCAGCAAGTGCTCCAGGAACAAGGGATTGCCTTCGGCGCGCTCGACGCAACTGCGCAGCGAAGCCTCGGACATCGAGGCCGCACTGGCTGCCAGGCGCAGCGTGTCGTCGCGGGACAGCGGTCCCAAGTCGATGCTGCAGGCGGGCAGGCCGTCCAGCGCGCTGCGCCAGTCGTCCATGCTTGGGTCGGCGAAGCGCGTCGTCACAATCAGCAGCAGGGGCTGCTTGGCGGTCTGTGCGGCCAGCGCGGCCAGTTGGTCGAGCGTCCAGGCGTCGGCCCAGTGGATGTCCTCGACCAGCAGCAGCATGGGCGCGCTCGAGCCGTTTGCGTTGGCCAGTTCGCGCAGGGCCTCCAGGGTGGACTTTTGCCACACGCCGACATCGATGGCTGACAGCAGCACTCGTACCGAGGCGGGCATCGCCACGTCCAGCAGGTCGTAGAGGAAGGGCGCGTGCTGCGCCCCGCCTGGGGCCGAGGCGAAGGCGGCGATGGCGTTGGAGCGGCTGACCTCGTCAGCCTCTGCGGCAAGACCGAGCAGGCTTTCCGCCAAGCGGCGTATCGCGTCGTGCCCGGTTCTCGCGCCAAAGTCCAGTATCGAGGTATTGTGGCAATCTAGGCCCCGCCCGCGCGCCGAATCAAGGAACTCGGCGACCAGCCGCGACTTGCCGATGCCAGGGTCGCCGCGCACCACAACCACGCGGCCGCGCTGCTGTTGTTGGCAGGCCTGGATCAGCGTGCCGAACTGCTGCATCTCCTTGGCGCGGCCAACCAGTATACGGCTTCCTGCGCGGTGCATGACGCGCTCGGCCACGATACGCCAAGGCACCAAGGGCCGTTCCTTGCCTTTGACTTCGATCGGCGCACCTGCTTCAGCCTCGAAATAGTCCGACACCTGCTGCCAGGTCTGCGGGCTCACCACGACTTCGCCCGGCTTGGCCAGGGCTCGCAGGCGCGCCGCCGTGTTCACCGTGTCGCCAGTCAAGCTGTAATCGCCTGAGCGCGAATCGCTGCGCCGCGCCACTACTAAGCCGCTTTGGATGCCGGTATGCATCGACAGCACGCGGCCGAGCTTCTCGGTCAAGGCTGCAGCGATGGCGTCCACGGCCCGATGGAGTTCCAAAGCGGCGCGCACCGCGCGTTGTGGGTCGTCTCGGTGCGCCAGCGGCACACCGAACACCGCTATCACCTCGTCGCCAACGAACTGGTTGACGTGCCCACCGTGACGCTCTACCACGGCAATGGCTTCGCGCTTTATGCGCCCCATGACAGCCTCGACCTCTTCGGGGTCAAAGGCTTCGCTGAAGGCGGTGTAGCCGGCGAGGTCCGAGAACACGACTGTCGCATGGCGCCGTTCGCCTACGTCGCTGCGCGTAGCTGGAACATCAGTGGGCGCTGGTCCTCGTGCCGCGCCGAGCTCGCGCTGCGCACCGTGGGCCGGCGGCGTCGCACTTGCCGACGGCATGGCCGCGACGGCTCTCAACAAGCGCTTGCGGTCGCCCAGCGAAGCGACGCCCAGTTCTATTAGGTCAGCGTCGGAAAGTTCCGGCAGCAAATCGACGCTGATGTCCTGCGCCGCAAAAGCCTCGGCGTATTTGCCAAGACCCTCGGCCTCAAGCCATGTTCGGATTTGGCTCATGCGCGGCTACGTGCTTGGCTCCGTGCTGACCGCGAGGTTAGGCGTCATCTCATCGCGCCGGAATCTCGGGCTCGACGAGCTTTGCGAGTTGCGCGAGCGACTCTTGCCAGCCGAGATAGCACATCTCGAGCGGAATGGCCTCAGGCAGACCTTCTTGCACGACGTTGAGCTCGGTCCCGCACGACACTTTGGTCATGGTCACCGTCGTTTGCATTTCCCCGGGCAAGTTCGGGTCATCGAACCTGTCCGTATAGCGAATCCGTTCGAACGGCACAAGTTCACGATACTCGCCGCCAAAGGAGTGTCCGTGACCTGTCGTGAAATTCGTGAACGACATCTTGTAGGTGCCTCCAACTTTGGCATCCATGTGGTGCACCTTGCAGGTGAAGCCGTATGGCGGAAGCCACTTGGCCTTTGCGTCGGCATCTAGGAATGCTCGATAGACGCGCTCCGGAGTTGCACGGAGCACGCGGTGAAGTCGGATGGTGCCTGTGGGCATGGTCAATTTGCCTTTCGATTCGTCTTTGGCTGAGATTCAGGTTGGGAGACATGGCGCTGGAGCGCTAGTGAATGAATCGCGTTGCTTCTAGCTGCGGCGTTCGCTGTCAAGTCCAGCCATTCGCAAGGCCTCGCGCAGCAGGAGTTCGTTATGACCCATGCCATAGAAATCGCCTGTGTCGAACAGGGTGACGCCGGCTTCGAGCACAGCTCGGACGGTCGCGATGCTCTCGCCTTCGTCCGACGCGCCGTAGAGGTCGGACATGCCATGCAGCCCAGGCCAAGGGCAGACACGTGAAGACTTTGGGACCGCAACATACCTGGACGGGCAGACATGATCCGCGCTCGACACCAAGGTTCACCTACGAGGTGGAGAGTTCCGCCGCGACGACCTTGCTGACGACGGGATGCTGCGACATCTGTCGCCTGTGCCTGGCAACCTTGGGGAATCGCCCAGGATCAACTCCGTCGGCCTCTAGCCACTGTGCCAAGGTGAACAAATACATGTCGCTAACGGTATATTTCTCGCCCATCACCCAGGGACCTTGAAAGAGGTCGCGTTCAATCAGATCGAAACATTCGCCTACCGCTTTAGGGGCCTTTTTTCGCATGGCAGCGATGGCCGCCGGATCGTCGACCCAGCGATGTCCGCGCATGCGATGTGCGTGGGCCACGTGGACTGTCGAGCAGAGATAACTATTGAATGCGTTCATCTGCGCGAGTGCAAATGCGTCCTCAAGCGGGGCTAGACCTGCGTCGGGATGAGTCTGGCAGATGAACATGAGAATCGCCGGAGTTTCGGTCAAAATGCCCCGATCGGTTACCAGGGCGGGCACGCGACCTTTGGGATTGAGACGCAAGTAGTTAGCCGAACGTTGCTCATTCTTGGAGAAATCCACGCGCATGACTTCGTATTGCGCTCCGACGTGCTCAAGGGCGATGTGGGACGCGAGCGCGCAGGTATCTGGCGCGAAATACAAGGTAAACATTCAGCGAGCTCCTTTGACCGTGCCGCGAATGACGCCCAATGTTCCACCTAACCGGCGGGCGGCGCCGATGGCGACAAGTACGAAGCCGCGTACCAGCCCGTCCGGTTGAGCGCAGAGTTAGAGCGCAACGCGACCTGACGACGATTCTCAGCGTTCGACGACGACAATGTGTGCTTGGATCTTGCCGTCGACTGGTCCCGCTCCGAACAGTCGGGCGATCGCGTCACCCGCGTAGTCCGTAGCTTCGCCGAGCCTCGACTTATCTCGGGCCTCGATTTCGTTGCGCAGCGGCGTACCTTGGCAGTAAGCGAGCGCGGGGAATCTCGGGGACCCGGACCTGCTTCGCGCTGCGAGCGTGTGCACGCGCGGTGGCGAGATAAAGCCTCCACCATGGAGATCTCGCTCAATGGTTGGGCGGTTGGAGTAGCCATGCGGTGTGCGAGCCAAAAAGCGCGGTGGATCCTCGGGAAAGAAAGATTCGAGGGCAGTTGTCACGGCGTCGGCAAACTCGTTCTCCTCGATTCGATCCCAGACGTTGAAGATAAGCACTCCCCCTGTCTTGAGAACTCGGCGCGATTCCGAGAAGGCTTTGGCTTTGTCGGGAAAGAACATTACCCCAAACTGGCAGATAACGGCGTCAAACTCCTCGTCCCGGAAGGGCAGCTGCATGGCATCTGCCTGACGCCACGTCACCGGGCGCTTCGTGCCAATCTCCGAGGCCATGTCCAGCATGGCCTGATTCAAGTCCGTGGCGACAATAGGCACTTCTTCAGGCAGCAAGGATGCGAGCCGACGGGTCAAGACACCGGTGCCGGCGGCAATTTCAAGCACACGAGCAGGCGTTCGCGAAGCGAGGCGATTTGCAAGGTCCTCCGCGTACGGCTCAAAGATCAGCGGCACGAGATGCTCCTCATACAGCTTCGGAATTGAGCCTGCGAAGTCAATGTCAGAGCCTTTATTGCCCATCGTGGCCGCCCTCTACACTCGACCGCTGGAATCGGCGACGCTCATGCCATGCGCTCTATGCCACCGGGCATGCTGACCCATGAGTGCATTCGTTGCTCGTAGACCGAAAAGCTCGGCGCCGGAAACGACGGGTCTGCAAATGCGCCCACGGGTATTGCAACTGCCCCCGCCAAGCCCTCCAGCGTGTAGTACACGGTGGCACCACACTTGGGACAGAACCTGAACGTGGCCTTTGTACCCTCATCCCCGACGCGGACGTACTCAGCGCCGGTACCTACGACGGTGACCGCCTCGCGCGGGAAGCGCGCTTGCGCACCGAAGACGCTGCCAGTACGGCGCGGTTGACCGCCAGGTTAGCCTGCACGCTTGCGCCTTTGGCGATGCGCGTCCATATAGGCGCGCAACAGCGCATTCATGCGGGATTGATAGCCGCGGCCCTGCGCACGAAACCATTCAACAACGTCCGAATTTCATCCCACGTGAACACGGGCGCAATATAGCTACATAATGTCGCTACGTAAAGACCGGCGCGGCGAAGCGCGCGTGCAGGCTAACGAGAGAGGTAACCGGCGGCCACGGCGCGGCCGGAGGCCCGCCGGCAGCGTCCGCGGTGACCGTGGGGTTAGGCGGCACCTTGCTCAAAATTGACCTTGGCGTCCACGGCCGCAATTGCCTCACTCGGCGACAAACCCGTCGTATCCACCGATATCGCCTTAGACGGCATTGTGAAGCGCGGAAAGGCGCCGGCCGCACGTAGTTGGCGAAAGCGCTCGACGGAGTTGATCTTTCCAAACTGCGCACGATCAGACGAACCGAGCCGATTCTCAAGTTCGCTCGTGCTGCAAATGAGCTCGATGCAAGAAATTTGGGCTCCCGCATCCGATAGCGTTCGCACGAGTTCAACCAGATAATCGGCATGCACCGATTCGTCGCGTGCGATGGTGAAGATGACATCGCCAACGCGCTCTCGGACGGAGCGAGCAAGGAGCTCAAGCCACAGTCGTTGGCGTAACTCAATGAACGCGGGAGAGCCGAATGGGAACAACGCCTCAACCGCGTCGAAAATGAGGTGGTTGTGGAACACTCGATACCCGCGCAGGCGGGCTAATCCCTTGGCGATGGTGAGTTTGCCCACTCCCGGCAGCCCACAAAGAATGACTATGCGCATGATTTCGGGGCGGAAGTATGTCGCAATTGCTCCAAATAGACAGCCAAGAACCCCGCGATTGACCCAGTCATTTCATGCTGGGCAACGTGACGACGCTCGTACGCAAGTAGCCCGGCTCGATTATCGCGGTGGCAAAGAAATAGGGTTAGGCCGCACCTCCACTGAGCGGCAGTTCCATGACGACTTCATCTTCGTCCATCTCTCCCGTGGGTCGGAAGCCCAACGAAAGGTACAGCTGCTCGGGGCCACCGTCATCCGGGATGTACGAAATTGCCAACTTCTTGAACAGACCCTTGCGTCGAACATGCTCGATGACCAGGAGCATGGCCGCTCGCCCCACGCCCTTTCGCTGGTACTTTGCATCGACCATGAAACGCCAGACTCCGACTTCTGGGTTCTCAGGTACCGGGTCAAGCAGCGATTGATCCGAGAGCATGACAAACCCAACAGGCTCTTCCGCGAGGTAGATCGCTCTGTACCAGGCGTCTGGCGCGAACAGAGCCTGGGCCAGCGATACCGCGTTCGGCGCGACAAACCTGTTCTGGTACTCGGTGACAGCGAGCTTGATCACCGCACGCACCGTTTCGGCGGTGATCTCCCGGAGCGTGACGTGATCGGCGGTGCTTCCCATGTGCCGCCTAACGTATCACGCTAACCGGCGAGCCGCGCCAATGCTCGCCAAGTTGAAGCCGCGTGCCGGCCCGTCCGGTTGAGCGCAGGGTTGGGCATCTTGATCACGGAGAGAGGCGGATCCGTGCGCGCTCAAGCGAGAGTTCAAGGAGCTTGTCGAACGCCAACCTGTGCCGTCGGAACTCCTCGCTCTGTTGAGATAGGACTGCTTCGCGAGATCGCTGATTGAGTGCCTCGGCTCCGTGCTCGGTTACCACCACGCTGTTTCCACTTCTTTCGATGGGGACGTGGGCGGAGATAAGGCGTGTTCGCCGACCGTTCATGTCAACCGTAATCTCGATAGACGGTGCATCGGGAATCAGAAATTGCCAGTCGCGAACGATTCTGTATTCGGACAGTGTTGCCTGAACCAAGGAGAAAAAGCGATCGATGTCCTGGTCACCTACTCTCGCTGGAGGGCTCCTGCGCTCGACCCGCACGTCAACCGATTCGTTACTGCGACTCGGAAGCGGGTACCCGGGTAGATAGCGGATGCTGACCTTATCCTCGACCTGTGCGAAGGCCGTGGTGGAGATTAGGGTCAGCCCCAGGAGAGCTTGTGCAGAACGGCGCATGCTCAAGAGGCCCAACGAGTAAAGGCAACCGGCGCGCCGTGCGGAAGCTCGCCAAGTAGTAGCCATGAATCGGCGCGTCCGGTTGACCGATGGGTTGGGCGTCAATTTTCCCGGCTTCACAGGGACCGAATCCCTCTGAGTGATGGTCGCACGCACGACATCCAATACTTCACGAATTTCGTGCCTCATTCAATCACCCGGTTGGGTGAAGTTGATCTGCTCTGCGCTTGCGGTGCCGTTCCTCCGTCCCGGGTAGGCAAGCCATCGCATCGCGACATTGAGTTCCTGAACGATGTTTGCGGCTTCAATCGTTACACCACTGTCGAGTTGGATCGTTCCGGTTGTGTGAGCGTCGTTGACGAGGGTCACGTCGTAGCCCCGTTCCAATGCGGCGTACGCCGTAGCGCGAACGCACCAGTTGGTTGCTGCACCTGCCAAGATGACGCGGGTCACACCCAGCGTTTCCAACTCTGTCTCGAGAGTAGTTTCTTCGAACGATGAGTTGAAGTGCTTGTGGACGCGGGGCTCGCCCCCGGACGGCACGAGTTCCGGAACCCATTGCCACTGAGCGCTTCCTTTCGGAAGTTCATCGTCCGCGTGTTGAACCCAGATCACTGGGACACCTTCAGCCCGAGCGCGCCTGACTGCAAGGGCGACATTTCCGATCACCCGCGAAGCGTCCCAGGCCTCGCTCATGACGCCGACCTGCACGTCAACAACGACCAGTGCAGCTCTGTTGCCCTCGCGGACGGTTGCCATGGCTTGTTCCTCTGTAATCGTTCAGCGAACGTGGGATTGTGCGGCTCAACGGGTAAAGTAACCGGCGCCCCCCGCCTTGGCGAAGCCCCGCCGGTGGAAGGGTTAGGCCTCGGGTTCGTGGCAAACCACTTCGATGTTGTGCCCGTCCGGACCAATGACGAAAGCTGCATAGTAGTTCGCGTGGTAGTGCGGACGCAGACCAGGCGCACCATTGTCTTTGCCACCCGCCTCCAGAGCCGCGCGATGGAAAGCTTCGACTTGCCGGCGATTCTCGGCCGTGAACGCCAAGTGAAGATGCGCCGGCTTCTCCTCGGTTTGGTACACGCACAATGAAGCCTTTCCCCTTGGGCTGAGCTCGACACCGTACGTCGGCGGCCCCTCCGCGACAACAGCTACCCCGAGCGGTTCGAGTGCCTTGAGGAAGAATGCTTTGCTCGCTGCATAGTCGCTGACTCCGAATTTGACGTGGTCAAACATGAGTTCTCCAGAAGTGTGTGGGCTCGTGCGAGGCCTAACGAGTAAGGTAACCGGCGACCGCGGCGCGGGCGACGCCCCGCCGGCGGGTGTCCGTGTTGACCGCTGGGTTAGCCGGCGGCAAGGTCTGACTCCTCGCGTGGCAGGGCGTCCAGAACCATGGCTGTCGCGCAGTCCTGCGCCCTGTCAAGCAGTCGGCGAATTTGCGCAGTCGCGATTCATGAAGAATGATTGTCTTCTCGCTTGCGCTCGCCTCGCAAGTAGGCGACCCAATAGACACCGGCGACCAGAAGAGTGCCGCCGACGATGTTGCCCGCGGTCACCGCGATCAGATTCCACACGGCGCCCACGACCGACACCGCCCCGCGTCCATCCAGCGCTATGCCGAAGGGCAGGAAAAACCAGTTGGCGATCGAGTGCTCAAGTCCGAGGGTCACGAAGGCGGTAATGGGGAACACGATAGCCGCAATCTTGTCAGCGACGCTGCGTCCGGCCATCGCCAGCCAAACTGCCAAACACACGAGCGCGTTGCACAGCAATCCGCGCGCGAAGGCCTCACCAAGCGAAAGAGCGGACTTGGCGCGCGCGATCTCGATTGCCGTATCGCCCACAGCGCCGCCGCCGAGGCTGGCGATGTCGCCCCATACGACGAACAGAACTGTCCCCAGGCAACCGATCACGTTCCCAAAGTAGGCGAGGAGCCAATTCCGCATGACGTCGCGGGTGCCGATCAAGCGGCTCGCCCAGGCCATTGCCAACAGATTGTTGCCTGTGAAAAGTTCGGCGCCGGCCACAACTACGAGAACGAGTCCGAGACAAAAACTCAAGCCGCCGAGTAAGCGAGTAACACCGAAGCCCAAGCTCGCTTCGGTAACCACCACCGTGAAAAAGAGAGCCCCGAGCGAGATGAACGCCCCGGCGAGCACTGCCAGAGCAACAAGCGTGACGGTATCGGTGCGGGCCTTGGCAACTCCAAGTCGCTCGGCCAGGCGGGCAATCTCGCGCGGTGGGTGCGCGTCTGCCAAGGGCGGTGTTTCCATTGCGATCCGTCCGGCTAACGTACTAGCCAAGCGGCCGGCCGCGCTGGCCGCGACCGAATGTGAAGACGCGTATCGGCCGGTCCGCTTGAGCGCCGGGTTAGGCCCAACTCGAATGCAGCAATGCGAGGTGTCATGGCAACGGACCGATGCGCGTCAGGAGCGAACGCTTGCCGCGCGTTGCGGAAAAAATCGCCTCAATACCAAGGCCTCCGACAAGCAGCGCGGCAACGATCGATCCGGCTAAAGTGGATTGGTCTGACAAGACCACGATTGCAACCGCCAAGACCACAAGAAAGATGCCGAAAAGCGAATCGACGATTCGACTCGATGTCGAAGTGCTGGCGTGGCGCGATGAATTGCTGCCCATGGGGCTAACGAGTAAGGTAACCGGCGCGCCGCGCCGACGCTCGCCAAGTGGAAGTCACGAACTGGCGCGCGCGCTTGACCGCAGGGTTTGGCGTCATTCTCCCGCGCACGGTCAGGAGTGGTCAATCGCCGATCGATCACTGAATGATGTCATCAGCTCGCCCTAGTACCGACAGCGGGATCGTCAGTCCGAGGGCCTTCGCGGTCTTGAGGTTGACGACAAGCTCGAACTTCGTCGGCTGCTCGACGGGCAGGTCGCCGGGCCTGGCGCCCTTGAGTATCTTGTCCACGTAGGTAGCGGCGCGTCGATTCAGATCAGCGAGGTTAGCTCCATAGGCCATAAGGCCCCCGGCATCGACATACTCCCTCAATTGGTACACGGCAGGCAGTCGGCTCTTTGCCGCCAGGTCCACGAGGCGTCTTCGCTCGGTGTTGAGCATGCTGCTTGGCAACACAGTCAGAGCACCCGCGCGGGCCGTGGTCATGTCCGAGAAGGCCCGGTCGAAATCGGCAGTCCCGCGCGCCTCGACGAATTGCAGCCGCATCCCCAGCGCCCGCCCCGCGACTTCTGCCTCCTTCAGCATGTCCCTTTCCGCCCGCTCGCCCTGGCCACCTGGCTGCCAGAGGACAGCAACCCGGATGATCCCGGGCACGGCCTGCTTGAGTTGTTCCAAACACTTGCCGACTAGCTCCGGACTAAGGCCGGACAACCCCGTGACATTGCCGCCCGGCCGCGCGAGGCTGGTAACCAGCCCGTTCGTAACCGGATCGCCGGAACCAGCGAAGACAATGGGGATCGTCCTGGTCGCTTGCTTGGCGGCCTGGGCGGCGGGTGTGGGTGGGGCCACGATGACGTCAACCTTTAGCTCAACCAGTTCGGCTGCAAGCACGGGGAACCGCTCGAGCTTCCCCTCGGCATATCGGTATTCGATCACGACATTGCGACCCTCGACGTGACCGAGGTCACGCAGTCCTTGGAGGAAGGCCTCGCGCAGGTGTGCGAGAGCGGTCGCGCTGTTTGCCAGGAAGCCTAGTCGAGCGATCTTGGCCGACTGCTGCGCCTGGGTGGCGATCGGCAAAGCGCCAAGCGCCGCCAGTGCAATTATCGATTCACGCCTGTTCATCTAATCCCCCGCTGGTCGGTGCGACCAGTACAGGCAACGGGATCGGTGGGCGGAGAGCCCGATCATGGCCCTGTCCGCGCATGCCGGGCGACACACCGTACCCGATTTCGACGCGACCCTGGACGGGGTGACCCTTGAACAAGCATGCACCTACGACAAGGTTCTGTGGATGTTTAACCATGAAGTAAGTGCAGCACCACTGTTCGATTTGTCCTTCGGAGAGCAGCCGGAGCGCCCGCATGGCGACATGCGCCGGCGGAAGCGCACCTTCGGCGATTGTGAGATGTCGGGACGTGCAGGTCCCGGCGCTCAGCGCCTGAAGCTCCGGAGTCGAGATGGCGTGCAGCCGTGCTGACCGCCGGGTTAGGCCGCATGTCAGGATAACCGCACGACGGCAGGACGTCGGGGAGTGGCCGCTTCGTGATACAGATCGTCGAAGTATTGGGCCAATTCACTTTCGGTAAGAGAGTCGGGGACGACCACGTCAACCAGCGAACGTTTCCCATCGGAGCCCAGCTGATACGTTTGCCACGTACCCTCGGACCGCACAACGAGCATGTGTTTGCCGAATACGTCGAGTTTCACGGAGTCGGTCAATGCGAGGCCTGACGAGTAAGGCAACCGGCGACCGCGGCGCGGGCGAAGTCCCGCCGGCGGGCGTCCGCGTTGACCGTCGGGTTAGGTCGACACTTCTTTGAACGCACGCAAGATTGCATTGATACGGGTTTGATAGCCCGGCCCCTGAGCTTTCAGCCATTCGAGTACATCCGCGTCAAGGCGGAGTGAAATCGAAGCCTTCGGCGGGACCGGCTTGAGGCCACGACGCACAATGCCCCGGACGAGATGCTTGATCGAAGCCTCGGGATGCTCAGCGGAAAGCACAATGTCACGATCGGACATCGTGCGTACGCGCGCCCAGTCGGTCTTAGAGGTTCTTGAAGTAGATCGCTTGTTCATGTTTCGTTGCTTTGCGGAAAGACATGACACGAATTTGCCGCGGGGACTCGGTGTGGACAATTGAGACCATGAAGCCGTCTAGCAATCCGAGAGTGACGAAGCGTTGCTCCAAATGAATCGCATGCACTGAGTGTATATACGATGCGACTATACGTCAACCGTTCGCTGCGCGGCCTAACGAGTAAGGTAGCCGGCAACCGCGGCGTGGGCGAAGCCCTGCCGGTGGGCATCCGTGTTGACCGCCGGGTTAGGCCGCTTGCAACACGCGACGGCGCAGAGAGTCAGGCAACTCGCTGCCACAAAGAACTCCTGCGGATACAGGTAGTCCCCTCCCGAGTCATCGACGATCCGAGGCCGGCCATGGAACACGCCATCGGCGGCCTACTCCTCAAAGCGACTCTTGGCGTCACGATCGCGGTCGTATCGTCTCGTGAGCGGAAACGGCGGCAACCAGGACTCGCGACGGATGGTCCAGCTCTCATAGGTTGGCATCAGTTGGTCAGCGGCATCCAGGGATCCTAGGTTCACTTCGATTTCGTCTGCGGTGCGTGCGAAGATCGACGAGCCGCAGCGGGGACAGAAGAACCGCCCGGCGTAGTCGCGTGTTTCGCCATCGATTGTCACCGCATCCTGAGGGAACACCGCGGAAGCGTGAAAGAGGGCCCCATGATGCTTGCGGCAGTCGATACAGTGACAAAGGCCGACCCGGTATGGGCGTCCCAGCGCCACAATGCGGACGTTGCCGCACAGGCAACCGCCCGTGAATCGGTTCATGCTGCGTCTCCTCTAGATTCAAGCGGGCGGAATGTTTACAACGAACAGCCCTGCATTGCAATTGCCCATCGGCAAGACCAATCCACATCAGCTCTGAGCGGTCCGACCAGGGCGGGGCGGTCCACTCAGTGTCAAGAAAGACTCGACGTGTCATGGTTCGCCTTCGTGCCGCCTAACGTCTGAAATCACCGGCACTGCGCGGCTTCATCGTGCAGCGTCCGGTGGATTGACGGGATGGGCGACAGTTGACCTCGCGTGGTTATGAAGTCTGGATGCCAACCGCCACAAGCCAAACGACGCCAAGAAGTACGGTATGCCAGTCATAGCCATAAACTTGTATGTATCACTGACGTCCTTGTGCATATGAGACACCAGAAGGATGAACCACATGAAGAGCACAGCCAGGAGAAGGACGAGAAATCCAGCGATGCTGAGCACTGACAGTATTGCAGTTCGGTAGTTGCGCGCACGAAATGCCAGCATGGCGCACCACGCAAGCCGACCAGTCACGAGGATAGTTGCCAGCGCTACCGTGAGCGCAAAGACCGCCAACAGGACATCATGAATGTTCAATGCCTACGCTCTTCAAGAGGCTTGTTAGCTTTAGCGGAAGACCTCGGCAACATCCGCTGCTCGGTCGCCAAACGGGTAAGGTAACCGGCGCGCCGTACTGACAATCGCCAAGTTGAAAGCAGGAATCGGTGCGTCCGGTTGATCAATGGGTTAGGCGTCGGCGCGTTTGCCAAGGGTGCAAGCGTAGATGTGACAGAGACCCAATTCGTCATCATGTTCCCGCTCGAACGACATGCCAATCTTTGAAGCTACCCGAATGGAGGCCACGTTGCCCGGGGTGATAAGGCAGATGAGACGAGAAAGACCAAGCGGCGTGCGAGCATAGTCGACGATCGCAGATGCCGCCTCGGTGGCCAGCCCTTCACCCCAACGCGATTTGTCGATAAGGAACGCCAGTTCCACTTCGCGCTTGCCTTGAATCTCCCAGGGCAGCAAGCCGCATCTTCCAAGAAATGCGCCCGAGGCGCGCTCGACTGTAGCCCAAAGGCCAAGCGTCGGGAACTCAGGATGGCCGTGCTGAAACCACTCGAGTTCCCGCCTGGTTTCCTCGAATGTGCGCGTACCGTCCGGGAAGTACCGACGAACGTCTGGATCCCGGTAGAGAAGGAAAAGAGCGTCGAGGTCACGGGGTTCCAATCGCCGAAGCACCATGCGCGGGGTTTCGAGGATGACCACGGCCGCCGTCTAGTTCCGACGCCTAGCGAGTAAGGTAACCGGCGACCGCGGCGATGCCCCGCCCGCGGGCGTCCGTGTTGACCGCGGGGTTACGCCTCAGGTCAGCCATGCTGCGCTAGTTCCTCGCGCAGAATGCGCCGTAGGGCGGCGGCGGTGAGCGGTGTTTCGTCGACCCCCAGGTTTGCGCGCAGCCCTTCATTGACCAGGGTCTGATATCCCTTCCTGGTCTTCTCGGAAAGGGTCTTGAAGCGTTCGATCACGACATCGTCCAAGTAAATCGTGATGCGTGTCTTGGCTTCGGACGGGAGCACCGCGCCCCGCTTGGCTTTGGAAAAGTCATACTCCTTTTTCATAGGCCCGGATTTCCTTTGATTCCGCCTTCCGCACGGAGATGAATCGTGCGTCGTCGCCGCGAAGTGCGTAGACGACGACACGGAGGTGTCCGAACACGTTCACCCCAATGGAGATGAACCGCTGTTC
>CAVRVQ010000005.1:0-36672 GCA_963724685.1 uncultured beta proteobacterium
GAACGTGAGGCCGACCAGAAACCCCAGGGGGATGATCCACAGCGCGAGCCAGGAATGGCCGAAGCCCAGCGCCAGGATGACGGCGAGGATGGCGACGGTCGACGTCACCGCCTTCGACGCGGCCGAGATCCATTCGGCGAACATCACGTCGTCGAGCGAGACCGGCGCGTTGATGATCGCCTCCCACGTCCGCTGCACGTGCATCCGCGAGAACGCCGAATACATCGCCTCGAAGCTCGACGTGAACATCGCGCTCTGGCACACCATGCCGGTGCCGAGGAAGGCGATGTATGTCATGCCGCCGACCTCGGGACTGAAGGCGCCGATCCCGAAGCCCAGCGCCACCATGTACAGGAGCGGGTCGGCGACGTTGCCGAGAGGCTCGCGATCGCAAGCTTGCGCCACACGAGCTGGTTACGGCGCCAGACCGCGGTCCATCGACCCGAGAGCTCGGGCGCACGCCAGAGGGGCGGAGGTTGTCATTGCACAGTTCCTAGTAGCCGCGATTGCGATCGACGACGTTGACGCAGAGGTGCGCCCGCGCGCGCCCGGCGGAGATTGTCCAGGAATTGCCGCGCCGCGACCTCGGGTCGCGGCATCGCCGCGATGTGCGGCGTGCAGAGGATCCGCGGGTGCCGCCAGAGCGGGCTCGGCGCGGGCAGCGGCTCGGTCGCGAAGACGTCGAGCGCCGCACCGGCGAGATGGTCCGCATCGACAGCGGCGAGGAGCTCGCGCTCGCGCAGCACGGCGCCGCGGGAGACATTGATGACGTAGGCGCCGCGGGGCAGCGCAGCGAAGAGGTCCTTGCCGAGCATGCCCGATGTCGCTGCGGTGAGCGGCAACGCGCAGACAAGGATGGGGCTGCGCGCCAGAAACGGCGCAAGGGCGGTCGGTCCCGCGAACGACTCCGCGCCGTCGATGCGGTGCGGCGTCCGGGTCCACACGGCGACGGGATATCCGAGGCGCGCGAGGACGTCGACGATCGGCGCACCGATCTCGACGTGTACCCTATGACGCCGACCGCGCGTTTGTCCTCGGCGACCGGCGGCAAGCGCAGCCATCGGGCGGCGGCGTGCTGCGCTTCCAGTTGCGGCAGGTCGCGCGCAAAGCGCAACACCATCAGCGTGACGTATGGCGTGATCCGCTGGCCCTGCAACGGATCGACCGCACGGACGACGGGAACATGCGGCGGCAGGTCCGGTGTGGCGAGCAGATCGTCGACGCCGGCCCCGGCACACGCGACGAACCTGAGCGCGCGGGAAATCGCGGCGTGATGCCCGGCGCGAGCCTGAACGCGAGCAGCGCCTCGATGTCGCCGGCTGGCGCCGTGACGGGGTCCGTGTGGATCCGCTCTTCCGGAGCCAGCGCGGCCAGAGCGGCGCGCTGATGTTCCACGAACGACGAGGTGGCGAGGACGAGGATGGACATGGGGCCGGAGGTCGGAGCGGCGATCGAAGCCGAGGGCCGGGACGGCGAGGGGGCGCCGCTACTCTACACGCTTGACACGCCCTCTGCCGCTCCGTAGTTTGCGTTGCTCCACGCCTTGCACGGAGTCGCCTCATGCCGAGTCCCGTCATCGACGTCCACACCCACTGCCTTACCGAGGCGTGGTTCGAATTGCTGCAACGACACGGCGGCCCGCGCTACTCGGTGCGGACCGTTGCCGGAGGAATGCGCGCGATACACCTCGACGGCGCGCCGTTCATGACGCCGGTGCCCGCGATGTTCGACTACGATCTGCGGATCCGCACCATGAACGCCGTGGGCGTGGATGTCGGCGTCGTGTCGCTCACGTGCCCGAACTGCTACTGGGGCGGTCCGGAAGTGAGCCTCGCCGCCGCGCGCCTCATGAACGACGACATGGCCGCGGCGCGCACTGCGCACCCCGACCGCTTGCGCTGGTTCGCGTCGCTGCCGTGGCAGTATCCGGAGCGCGCGCTGCCGGAACTCGAGCGCGCAGTCGCCGCAGGCGCGTCGGGCGTGATGGTGCTCGCCAACGTCGACGGCCGGGCGCTCACCGATCCTCCATTCGCGCCGATATGGGCCGCGATCGATGCTAAGTCACTTCCCGTGCTGGTCCATCCGACGGCGCCGCCCGGGGTTAGCGCGATGGACATGGATCGCTTCCAGTTGACGGCTTCGATCGGCTTCACGTTCGATACTTCACTCGCCGTCGCGCGGATGATCTACGACGGCTTCTTCGACCGCTGCCGGAGACTGCGCATCATCGCCGCGCACGGCGGCGGCACGTTGCCCTACCTGATCGCACGGATGGACCAGTGCTACGACAACATTCCGGCGTGCCGCGAGAAGATCGCCGCGCGGCCTTCGGAATATGTGTCGCGGATTCTGGCCGACGCCGTGGTCTTTCGCGCCCGAGGTGCTCGATCTGTGCCTCAAGATCTTCGGCGCGGACAACGTGCTGTATGGCTCCGACTATCCGCACACGATCGGCGACATGCCGGGATGCCTCAAGCGCGTGAACGGATTGCCCGAGGCGGCGCGCGACAAGGTGCGCGGCCGCAACGCGCAGCGCGTGTTCGGGTTGTAGCTCGTGGTGTCGTGACGCTTGGTGAGGGGATGGCGGGCTTAGCCACCCCATGCGCCCGCCACCCCCTCACCGCGCGTCACTCCTGCGGGGACTCCACGCGCCGTCTTCGCCCCTTCGACTTGGCAAACATGCATGACATGGCCCGCGTCGTGAGGCGTGGCAAGTGGTCCACGGCGCGCCGGGGCCGCAATTCGTGAGGTGAGGCAATGGGGTGGCGGGCGCATGGGGTGGTTAAGCCCGCCACCCCATTGCCTCATCGAACGAGGTGCCGGTCCGAACGAGGTGCCGGTCCGAACGAATCAGTCCCGAAGCTCGCGGCCCGTGAGCTTGATGAAGAGGTCTTCGAGGTTCGCCGGCCGGTGCAGGTAGCGCACGCCGTGCGCGTGCGCGAGCGCCGCCAGCAGCGGCTGCGGGTCCGTCGCATAGCAGAAGGCGGTCTCGCCGGTCACTTCGAGACGCGTGGAAAGGGCGCGGCCCTGCGCTTGCGCCCACGCCCGCGCGTCGTCGCCGTACACCTCGATCACCTCGGGCTCGACATGCGCGGCGATCAGCGCGCGCGGCGTGTCGGAAGCGATCAGCGCGCCGTGGTCGATCACCGCGAGGCGCGTGGCGAGGCGTTCGGCCTCGTCCATGAAGTGGGTCGTGAGCAGAATCGTCTTGCCTTGCGACAGGAGCTGGCGCAGGCCATCCCAGATGAGATGCCGCGCCTGCGGGTCGAGCCCGGTCGTCGGTTCGTCCAGGATCAGGAACTCGGGGTCGTTGACGAGCGCTCGTGCAAGCGTCAGGCGCCGCTTCATGCCGCCCGACAATGTCCGCAGGCTCGTGGCGCCTCGCTTCTCGAGCCCGGCGAACTCGAGCAATGCCGGAATGCGCGCGGCGAGCGTCCGGGGATCGATCCCGAAATAGCGGCCGTAGACCTGCAGGTTCTCGGTGACGGTGAAATCGGGGTCGAGGTTATCCTGCTGCGGAACCACGCCCACGCGCGCCCGCGCCTGTCGCGCCGCCTGGGGAATCGGCGCGCCCACCATTTCGATCGTGCCCCCGTCGGGCTCGATCAGCCCCAGGCAGCAGCGCAGCGTCGTCGTCTTCCCCGCGCCGTTCGGTCCGAGCAGGCCGAAGCACTCGCCGCGGCGGATCTCGAAGGACAGCCCACGGATCATCCTCGTCGGCGCCGTACGACTTGCGCAAACCCGCGACGCGCAGGACGGCAAGGTTGCCGGTCCCGGAGCGTGCGGCCGGCGCGGCGACGGGCTGCGGGTCGTCAGGCACCGGGGACCACCGCGTGTCCATGCCACATTCCCGCAATGGTTCGCTGCAATTGAGGCAGCCGGCCGTGGAAGAAGTGGCCGCAGCCGGGGAACACGACGACGGGCAGTTGTCGCGGCCGCGCCCACGCGAGCACTTCCGGCAACGGAACGACGTCGTCCTCCTCGCCGTGGATGACGATCGTGTCGCCGGGTACCACGGCGGCGTCCATGCGCCGCACGGCCGGCCCCACGAGCACGAGCCGTTCTGCGGCGACGGACGGCGCGACCTTCGTCTAACCAACGCACCGAACGAGAAGCCGGTGAGAACGACCGGCAGCCGGCTGCCTCGGTCGAAGCGCGCCTGCGCGAAGCGCAGCGCGGCGAGCGCGTCGGCCGCTTCACCCACGCCGTCGTCGAACGTGCCCGCCGAATGCCCCACGCCGCGGAAATTGAAGCGCACGGCCACGTATCCAAGCGCGTAGAACGTCTTGGCGAGCGTCTGCGCGACCTTGTTGTCGAGCGTGCCGCCCTGCAGCGGATGGGGGATGCGCGACGAGCGCGATGCCGCGAGGAGTGCCCTCAGGGACGTTCTGCGCGATCTCGAGGGCGCCGGCGGGACCATCGATCGTGCTGCGCTCGGTCGACCTCGGCGTCAAATGCGGAGCCTTTCGACAATCTCGCCCCCGACGATGTGCCGGTCGATGATCTCGTCGATGTCGGCGCGATCCGGACTACGTGTACCAGACCGCCTCCGGGTAGACGACGATCACCGGCCCCTCCTCGCAGCGGTCGAGGCAGCCGGCCTTGTTCATCCTCACTTTGCCCTTGCCGTTGAGGTCGAGCTCGCGGATCCGGCCCTTGGCGTAGGCTTGCAGCGCCACGGCGTCGTGGTTGGCACAGCACGCCTCCGGGGCCGCGCGCTCGTTGCAGCAGAAGATGTGGCGTTGGTAATGGCTCATGACGCACCGGATCGAGGGGTGGCGGGAACCGCGGCGTGCACCGGCCGATTCGCGGCCCGATGATTATAGCGGACGATCTTCCCGTCCCCCGGGGCATCCGGATCGCTCCGATATAATCGAGCGTTTCCCGCGCGCTGCGCCCGCCGCACCTTTCCTGTCTTGAGACACTATCGCCGGATCCTCCGCTACGTCCGTCCCTATCGGGGTGTGTTCGCGTGCGCCATCCTCGGGATGCTGCTCGTCGCCTCGACGGACGTGATGCTGCTGCGCATCGTCCAGCCGTTGCTGAACAACGTCGGCAACATCGATGCCGACGCCGTGTGGTGGCTGCCCTATTCAATCGTCGGCGTATTCGTCCTGCGCGGCATCGGCTCGTACGTGAGCGAGTACGGGCTCGCGTGGATCGGCTCGCGCGTCGTCTACGACTTGCGCTGCGAGGCGTGCGATCGGCTGCTGCGCTTGCCGACTCCGTTCTACGACGGGACATCGGCGGGATTCCTGCTTTCCCGGGTCACGTTCGACGCGCAGCAGATCGCGGCGACGGCGTCCGAAGCGATCACCGTGAGCGTCCGTAACACGCTGACGATCGCCTTCATGCTCGGCTACATGATGTATCTCAACTGGCAGCTCACGCTGATCGCACTGGCCTCGATTCCGCTGCTCGCCATCTCGCTGCGCAAGGTGCGGCGTCGCCTGAAGCGCGTGAGCACCATGGTCCAGGAACGCACCGGCGGGCTGACGCATGCGCTGGAGGAGGCAATCGGCGCCCACCGGATCGTCAAGGTCTTCGGCGGCGAGGCCTACGAGAGCGGCCGGCTCCGCGCGGCCGCCGACAAGCTGCGGCTGTCGATGGCGAAGCAGGCCGCGGCATCGGCGCTCGGCACGCCGATCAACCAGGTCATCGTCTCGATCGCCGTCGGCGCGATCCTCTGGGTCGCGGTCCGGAAGAGCGCCGGCGGACACTATGCCGTGGGTGACTTCGTCACTTACCTGGCCGCGCTCCTGCACCTCACGAATCAGCTGAGGACGCTATCCAACGTGCAGGCGGTCATCCAGCGCGGCCTCACGGCGGCCGAGAGCGTGTTCTCGCTGATCGACGAGCCGACCGAACCCGACGCCGGCACGGTCGAACTGGCGCGCGCGCAGGGCGCAATCCGGTTCGAGGGGGTGACGAAGCGCTACGGAGACAACGTCCGTCCGGCACTGTCCGACATTGAAATCGATATCGCGCCCGGCGAGTCGGTCGCGCTGGTCGGCCCGTCCGGCGGCGGCAAGTCGACGCTCGTCAACCTCATTCCGCGCTTCTACCTGCCGAGCGCGGGGCGCGTGCTGCTCGACGGCCAGGACCTCGCGACGATTCGCCTCGCAGCCCTCCGGCGGCAGATCGCGCTCGTGAGCCAGGAGATCGTGCTCTTCAACGACACGATTGCGGCCAACATCGCCTACGGCGCGATGGCGGATGCGACCACGGAAGCGGTCGAGCGCGCGGCCGCGGCGGCGAACGCGCTCGAGTTCATCCGCACCCAGCCCCACGGCTTCGCCACGGTGGTCGGCGAGCGCGGCATCCGGCTGTCGGGTGGCCAGCGGCAGCGCATTGCAATCGCGCGCGCGATCCTCAAGGACGCGCCGATCCTGATCCTGGACGAGGCGACGTGAGCGCTCGACAACGAGTCCGAGCGCCTGATCCAGGCGGCGCTCGAAGTGCTGATGCGCGGGCGCACGACGATCGTGATCGCGCATCGCCTCTCCACGATCGAGCATTGCGACCGCATCATCGTCCTCGACCAGGGACGGGTCGCGGAGCAGGGCACGCACGCCGTACTCCTCGCGCAGCAGGGGATCTACGCGAGGTTGCACTCGCGGCAATTTCGCGACGACTGAGGACCGTCAGCGCGGCCGTCTTCTGGCGGATCCGCGCGTGGAGGACTTCCAGCGCCGGTGCACCCAGTACCACTGCTCGGGACGCGCGAGGATCAGGCGCTCGAGCTCGGCGTTGTACGCCCGCGTCGTGCGACGGATCGCTTCGCTCATGTCCTGCGACTCGACTGCGGCGATCGGCTCGCCGAAATGCATCACGTGACTCCCGTCGCGCTCCCGCCAACCCGTGGCCGGCAGCACCGGCGCGCCGGTGGCGAGGGCGAGGATGGCGAGGCTCCTGAACGTCCAGGCCGGGTGCGAGAAGAACTCGACCTCGATGCCGTCGGGCGGCCCGGCATGCTGGTCGAACGGAAAGACGATGATCTCGCCGGCGGCCAGCAGGTCGAGGATCCGGTCGAGCGATCCGCGCTTGCCGATCACGCCGAAGCCGGCCTGCTGGAACCGTCGCGTGATGAACGCATCGAGCCAGCGCGGCTTGAACGCGCGGCGAACGAAGTGGAACTTGCCGCGAAACGACGGATACTTCGCGAGCCCGGCGATGGTCGCCACTTCCCAGTTGCCGAAATGGCCGGTGAGGATCAGCACGCCCTTGCGTTGCTGCAGGGCGGCGGTGAAGGCCTCGTAGTTTTCGATTTGCACCAGCGACGCCTTGCGCTCGGCCGACATGAAACGGTGGTGAATGAATTCGCCGAGGAGCTGCAGCAGATGGCCATATGCGCCTGCGCGAGCCTCTCGATCTCCTCCTCCGGGACGTTGTCGCCATACACGCGGCGCAGATTTTCCAGCACGACGGCGCGGCGGAACGGCAGGAATCGGTAGAGAAATCGTCCGTAGAACGGCACCTTGACGACGGCGCGCTCGGCCCGCGCCACGGCCGACGCGCTGCCGCGGTCGTGCGTCATCGACACGGCGATCGACGCGATGCGGTGCCGGCCGAGCACCGCCTCGGCCCGCGGCCCGCACACGACGCGGGGTGCGCCATAGTTGTCGCGCGCGATGGAAAAATCGGCGGGCACGATCGCGCCCAGCGCGGCTTCGCGCGGAAACAGCTTGACGCACGCTTCCTTCGCGGCGAAGCGGGCGGCGAGGCTCGCGGCGCGGCCGGACGCATCGCCGCTGTCCGCGAGCTCGACGTCGGAAAAGAGCTTGCGCAGATCTTCGGGTGGCGTCTCGGCGAGCAGCCGTTCGATGCGCGCGATCTCGACCGTGTCGATGCCGCAGCGGCCGGCCGGCGCGAGAGCATCCGCCATCGGAGGTGCGCGCCGAGCCGTCAGGCAGCGCGGACGACGAGCGCCGCGTTGGTGCCCGCGAAGCCGCGACAGAGGATCAGTGCGACCTTGTTTCGCGGCGATTGCGGGCCGGCCGACACGGGCAATCCGGCGCACGCGGGGTCGAGTCGCTCGAGATTCGCGACACCCGGCACGACACCCCGCGCGAGCGCCGCGAGCGCCAGCACCGTTTCGAGAATTCCGGCCGCGGCGATAGTGTGTCCGATCGCCCATTTGAATCCGGTGACGGGGGGCACGGCGGCGCCGAAGGCGCGCCGGATCGCCGCGGCTTCCGAAGTATCGGATTGCGGTGTGCCGTTGCCGTGCGCGACGATCATGCCGATGTCGGCGGGCAGGACGCGCGCGTTGTCCAGCGCCTCGGCGATCGCGCGGGCGAGGCCGTCGCCGTCGTCGCGGATTGCGGCCAGCCCCTGCGCCTCGCAGGCATAGCCGCCGCCCAGGATCTCGCCCAGCACCGGCGCGCTGCGCGCCGCTGCCGACGCCGCGGTCTCGAGCAACAGCGCGCCGGCGCCCTCGCCGAACAGGCTGCCGTCGTGGCGCGCGTCGAACGGGCGCAGCATGTCGGTCGCGAGCAGCCCCAGGCGGTGATAGTAGAGCACCATCTGCGGCTCGATCGGCGTTTCGTGTCCCACCGCGACGACGCGGTCGGCCTCGCCGTTGCCGAGCGCCTCGAACGCCTCGATGATCGCCAGCGTGCCGCCGACACTGTGGTTGGTGATGCACGCGTTGGAGCCCTTGAGCCCGTGCTTGATGCCGATGTGGCCGAGCACGTTGTTGGGCAGTGTGCGCAAGAGCCACATCGGATTGACGATGTTGGCGAGTTCGCGTCCGAACGCGGGCAACTCGCCGCGGGCCTCGGCGAAGAGCGGAAAGTAGTCGTACTGGTTCTCGTAGTTGCCGCCCCCCGAGCCGACATAGACGCCGGTGCGATCGCTGTAGTCGGCGGCGGCGTCCGCCGCGAGCGTGTCGCGATGGGCGACGAGGCCGGAGTGCGCGATCGCGCGTCCCGCGGCGTAGAGCCCGAGCAGATCGGTGCGGCGGATGAGCTTGTGCAGCTTGCGATCGTCGACCAGCGCGCGCGGATTGAAATCGGAGATCTCCGCCGCGAGGCGGCAGGGCCAGTTCGCGGTGTCCCATTGCGAGATGGTGCCGATGGCCGAGCGGCCGGCCAGCACGGCGTCGAGAATCGCTTCCGGCGCCATTCCTGCCGCGCACACCGCACCGGTGCCGGTCACGACCACGCTCGACGCCTTCGTCATGGCTGATGGCTCCGCTTCAGGCGCCGGCGCCGGCGTCGTCGACCAGGGCGGGGTGGCGGACGACCACGCAGCTGTTCGAGCCGCCGAAGCCGAAGGAATTGGACATCGCCACGCGGACGTGCTGTCGCCGCGGCGAACCGGTGACGAAATTGAGGTCGCAGTCGACGTCGCGCTCCACGAGATTCGCGTTGATCGGCATCTCGCCCCGATGGACGGCGAGCGCGCACACGGCGACTTCGACCGCGCCGGCCGCCGCGATGAGATGCCCCATGGTGCTCTTGGTCGAGCTCACGTTGACCCGCATGACGTCGTCGCCGAAGACGACCCGCGTCGCGGCGGTTTCGCTTCGATCGTTCATGCCGGTCGACGTACCGTGCGCGTTGAGGTAGTCGACGTCCGCCGGCTGCGCGCCGGCATCCTTCAGCGCCGCGCGCATCGCCTGGATGGGACCGTCGCCGTCAGGCGGCGAATCGGTGATGCGGTAGCTCGACAACGAATTGCCGTCGCCGGCAAGTTCCGCATAGATTCGCGCGCCGCGGCGCCTCGCCGCCGTCCATTCCTCGAGCACGAGGAAGCCCGCGCCCTCGCCCAGCAGGAAGCCGTTGCGGGTGGCATCGAACGGCCGGCTCGCCCGCTGCGGCGTCGCATTGTCCGGCGACAGTGCGGAAAGCAGGCAGAACCCGGAGATGCCGATAGGGCTGATCATGGAATCGAAACCGCCGGCGAGCGCGCAGTCGACGGCGCCGCGGCGGATGAGCTTCATCGCCGTGCCGACTGCCTGGCCGCCCGACGCACAGGCCGTGTGCACCGAGGTCGCGTAGCCGCGAATACCGTAGCGGCGGGTGAGGAGCGAAATGCCCGCGGTTGCCTGGCTCCGGCAGAACACCATCGGGTCGTTGGCGGCGGGGTCCGTCAGCAGGCGATCGGCGTGCAGCTCCCCGTCCGCGCCGCTGTGTGCGTAGGTCGTCGCGAGATCGTCGAAGTCCGACGTCATCATTCCGGCGCCGACGGCGCAGCCCCACCGGGTGGCGGTGGCCGCGGTGGGCCGCACCCCCGCGTCGCGAAACGCCTGCTCCGCCGCCGCGAGCGCGAACCGGTGCGAACGGTTGGCGAACTTCCGCAGCCTGCGATCGACGTAGTCCTCGTCGCGGAAATTCTTGACTTCGGCGGCGATGTGGACGGGAAATCCGCTCGCGTCGAAGAGGCTGATCTCGGCGCCGCCGCTGCGCCCGGCAAGGAGCGCCTCCCACGTCGTCGCGACGTCGTTGCCGACCGGCGTGACGAGCCCGATGCCGGTGATTGCGACTCGCCGCTTCATGGGTGTGCCCCCACGCTCGCGGCTGCCGCCGCTTCGCTGCCCCCCGGGGGGGAGCAATTCGCGCCTTGGGACGGCCCGGCGGCGCTCATTGGTGTGCCCCCACGCTCGCGGCTGCCGCCGCTTCGCTGCCCCCCGGGGGGAGCAATTCGCGCCTTGGGACGGCCCGGCGGCGCTCATGGGTGCGCCTCCACGTTAGGGGTTGTCGACAATTCGAGCCGCGCAGTGGCGGCGGTCTTGCCGTCCATCTGCGCGGAGAGGCGGACCTTCGCGCTCGCGGCGTCGACGGGCGTCAACTCGACGCCGAGTTCGAGCAGCGCGCCGGGCGGAATGAACGAGCGCATCTTCACGTGCGTCATCCGGGACGGCGCGGGCCGCGTTCCCGCCGGCCAGAAGGTCGCCTCGGCCGCGACGGCAAGCGCGAGCCGGATCTGGGCGTCGAGCAGGAGCGTTGCCGGAAAGACGGGACGACGGGGGAAATGGTCGCCGAAGAAGGGTGCGGATTCGGGCACCTGCAGTATCGCGCTCGCGGACACGCCCGGCACGCCCGCCGTGCGGACGACAGGCGGCGCGACGACGCCCCGGAAGCGGCCGGGGGGCGCGCCCTTGCCGCGGATTTCGTCGAACCGCGCGGCCATGGCCGCCGGCGAATCGAACTCCTCGACGGGAAGCATGGGGCCGAGGCAGTCGACGAGCTCAATGACGTCCCGTCCGTCGACTCGGGCCCGTCCGGCGTAGGCGACCGCGTGATCGTCGCAGCTTTCGATGTCGACGGCGAGGTCCAGCGTGTCGCCGGGCGCGACGTCGGAGCGAAATCGCGTTTCGTTGGCGAGCGCGGCAACGGGTCGGCCGCGAAAGCCGATATGCGCCATGGCGACCCACGCGGCGAGCTGCCCCACCGCTTCGGCCACGAGGCAGGATGGAAACGCCATGACGCCCGCCGGAACGGCATAGCGACCGCGTGCGCGCCGACCGGGTTCGTACTCGGTGATGCGGTCGACGAACGAGAAGGCCGCAAAGTGGTCCGCCATGCGGGAGGACTTCTAGCCCGCTGCCTTGACTTCGCGCTGCGCCGCGATGACAAGCTTGCAGAAGGTCTCCGTCGTGAAGAGGCGCGGGATGTCCTTGACCTTGGTCGGCGTGCGGAAGCGCTCGGCAGGGACCTCCGACAGGTATTCCTTGAGCTGCGCCAGGCCCGTTTCGGTGACGATGCCGTTGTGCTCGAATTCGGCCTCGGTCAGCGAGCCGCGGGCGCTCTCCACGATCTTGCCGCGCGGAATCTTGATCTTGAACGCGCGTTCCAGACGGAACACCATGTCGAGAAAATCGATGGATTCGGCGTCGAGGTCGTCGATCAGCGAGGCATCCGGCTTGACGTCCTCGACGTCGCAGCCGAGGGCATCCGCGATCGTCGCGGAGACGGTCGGCAGCACCGCGAGGATGTCTTCCTTGGAAATGCGTGCTTGCGTCATCTTGGTCGCTCCCTTCATTCCATTTTGAATCCGCCGTCCACCGCGAACACCTGGCCGGTGACGTAGTCCGAGTATGCCGAAACGAGAAACCAGACGGCGAACGCGATGTCTTCCGGCCGGCCGTAGCGCTTCAGCAGGATGCGCGCCTTCACTTCGTCGCCCGCCATCTCGCGCACGTCCTTCGACATCTCCGTGTCGATCACGCCAGGTGCCACACAGTTCACGTTGATCTTGCGCGGGGCGAGCTCGACGGCGAGCGAGCGCGTGAAGGCGTTGATCGCGCCCTTGCTCGCCGCGTAGTTTGTCTGGCCCCGCCCGCCTTTCTCGCCGGCGACCGAGCTGATGTTGACGATCCGGCCCGCGCGCTGCGAAATCATGTACGGGACCACGGCACGGGTCACGTTGAACACGCCGGTGACGTTGGTGTCGAGCACGACCGCGACGTCGTCGTCGTCGAATGCCGCGAGGGGATTGTCGCGGATCGTCCCGGCGTTGTTGACGAGGATGTCGATGCGGCCGCAGCGCTCGGCGACGCTGTCGGCCGCGGCGGCGCAGGCCCTGGAGTCGCGGATGTCCACTTGCAGCGCGGCGAGCTTCTGTCCCGCGGCGCGGCCGGCGGCGAGCACGTCCTCCGCGGCCGCCGCATTCCCGCGGTAGAAGAAGGTCACGTCGGCGCCTTCCTCGGCCAGGAGCAGCGCGATGGCGCGGCCGATGCCGCGGCTGCCGCCGGTGACGATCGCGCACTTGCCCGCAATTCCCGCGTCGACCTTCATCATCATCCGGAGATGGCGAAGCCGCCGTCGACCACCAGCGTGTGACCGTTGATCATCGCGGCCTCCGGCAGGCACAGGAGGTAGACGGCCCCGGCGACGTCGTCGGGCGTGAGGACCGGGCCCGCGGGCGTACGCTGCGCGAAGTTGGCGAGGAGCTCGTCCCGATTCGGGAAATAGGCGAGGGCGTCGGTGTCGACCACACCTGCGCTCACTACGTTGACGCGAATCCCGCGCGGCCCGAGTTCCTGCGCCAGCGCGCGCGCGAGCGACTCCAGCGCCGCTTTCGAGGCGCCGATGAAGCCGTAGCCGGGCATGGAGCGCTGCGCGCCGAGGCTCGACATGGCGATGACGCGCGCACCGCCTGCCATCAGCGGCAGCGCGCGCTGCGTCAGCAGGTTGAGCGCGAGCGCGTTGGTCTCCATGCACCAGCGCCAGTGTTTCAGCGTCATTTCGACGGTCGGTTTCAGCACGCCGGAGGCGGCATTGCTGACGAGGATGTCCAGCCGGTCGAAATGCTTCCGGAATTCGGCGAAGATCTCGTCGACCGAATCGGGAATGCCCACGCTGCCCTGAATCGCCACGGCGCGGCGCCCCTGAGCGCGGATCGCCGCGCAAAGCGCCTCGGCCTCGTCGGCGCTGTTGTAATAGTTGACGGCAATGTCGCAGCCGCCGTGGGCGAGCTTCAGCGCAATGGCGCGGCCGATGCCGCGCGCGGCGCCCGTGACGAGAGCGATCCTTCCGGTCAAAGCACCCGGCATGCTGGCATTCCTGCGCTCGGCGGTCACGGGGCCCGTGACATTCGCGGCGGTGGTAGGCAAAACGTCCATTTTAACCCGGGTGGCGGGCTCCGATATAATCGCGCCTTCGATGCGGCCCACCTTGCCGCTTCGTTCCTTTCAGCCCGCTCCCCCGATGCTCGACCGCCGTATTCTTGAACCCGCCGCCGGCTACGGTCAGGCAACGGCGATTCCGGGTTCGCGGTCGGCGTGGGATCGCGCCGAGGTCGCCCTCAAGTGGGCGGCGGTCCTGTTGGGCTGTTCCATCCCGGTTTCGACGGCCGTCGACAACATCCTCCTCGGCGTGATCCTGTTCTTCTGGCTCGCAGGCGGCGGGTATCGCCGCAAGCTCGAGGCGATTCGTGGCAATCCGGTGGCGTGGATGGCGCTCGCCCTCCTTGCGCTGTTCGTCGTCGGCTCCTCCTATTCGATCGGGACTTCGAAGGATGTGCTGGATGCGCTCATCCGGGCGCTGCGGCTCATGCTGATCCCCGCGCTCATCTACCTGATGCGCGAGCCGGAGTGGCGCGCGCGCGGCATCACGGCGTTCCTCGTGTCCATGTTCGTGACTCTGGTGGTGTCGTACCTGCTCTGGCTGGGTTGGCTTTCCGGCATCCCCTGGTTCAAGGGAACGCGCCTCGACCCCGTCGTGTTCAAGGCGCACATCACGCACAACGTGTTCATGGCCTTCGCGGCCTTCCTGCTTGCGCAGGGCGCGCACGAGGCGAAGACGCCGCGCGGCCGGATGCTCCTGGGCGCACTTTGCGCCGCCGCCGCCGCCAACGTGCTGCTCATGGTGCCCGGGCGCACGGGCATCGTCGTGCTGGTCGTGCTCTTCGTCTACTTTCTCTTGCGCGTGCTGAGGATCAGGGGATTCGTGCTCGCCGGCCTCGTGCTGGCGGCGCTGGCGGCGATCGTAATCGCGAGCCCGGACAGCATGCTGCATCGACGGATCACGCTTGCCGACGAGGAGTTCGCGGAATGGCGCGCGGGCATTCCGCCCGAACCGACATCATCGGTCGGCTTGCGCCTGGAGTTTCTCCAGAACACGCTGGAGCTCATCGGCGAGCGTCCGTTGCTGGGGGTCGGCACCGGCGGCTTCGGCAAGGCCTATGCGGAGCGCGTGGACGGCACGGGCGCGTCCGCCACGCAGAACCCGCACAACGAGATCCTGCTGATGGTTGTGCAGTTCGGCATCGCCGGATTCGTGCTGCTGGCGGGCTTGTTCGTGACGCAATGGCGGCTGGCGCCGCATCTATCCGGCACCTTCGAGCAGGCCGCCGCGCGCGCCCTCGTCCTGACGTTCGCCGTGACGAGCCTGTTGTCGTCTTCGCTGCTCGACCATGCCGAGGGAGTCTTCTTCGTCTACATGAGCGGGCTTCTCTTCGCGGGGCATCGCGCGCCCTCGCCTGACGCCCCGGGGCAGCGGGCGCGGTGACTCCGCGCGGACTCGGCGCGCGCGTGCCGCCGATGGCGGCGCCGGCGAGCGTGCTGGTGGTCGTCACCCGGAGAATCGGGGACGTGCTGCTCGCCACACCCTTGCTCCGCTCGATCAAGGCCGCGTGGCCGCAGGCGGCGATCGATGCGCTGGTATTTGCGGGCACCCACGCCGTGCTGGCGGGCCATCCCGACGTGCGGCGCGTCCTGGCCGTGGCCGAGCGGCCGGGAATGGCCGAGCACGCCGCGTTCGTCCTCCGCCTCATCGGCCGCTACGACCTCGCGCTGTCCTGCCTCGCCGGGGACCGGCCCACGCTCTATGCGCTGCTCGCGGGCCGCAAGAGCGTCGGGCTCGCCATGCCGGGCAGCCGTGGCCGCTGGAAGCAGTGGCTGCTGTCGCGCTCGGTCGAGTTCGACGATCTCGACACGCACACCGTGGCGATGAATCTTGCCTTGGCGGACGCGCTGGGCATCGCGCGGCACCACGAGATCGCGATCCACTGGAGCGCGGACGACGCCGCGGGCGTGACGGCATTGATGGGCGGCGGCGATACCTCGCGGCCCTACGCTGCGTTGCACGTGCACCCGAAATTCAACTACAAGATGTGGACCGTCGAAGGGTGGGTGGGATTGGCGCGATGGCTGCACGAGCGGGGAATCGGGACCGTGCTGACGGGGGGGGGCGAGCCCGACGAAATCGAGTTCGCAGCGACCATCGCTGCGCAGATGCCTGCCGGAGCGGTCAATCTCGCAGGACGGACGAGTCTCGCGCAAACTGCCTGCGCCATCGCCTCGGCCCGCCTGTTCGTCGGGCCGGACACCGCGACGACGCACATGGCGGCGGCGCTGGGCGTGCCGACGGTTGCGTTGTTCGGTCCTTCCAATCCCGTGAAATGGGGGCCGTGGCCGCGTGAATTTTCCGGTGCGTCGTCACCGTGGCGCCGGGCGGGCGTGCAGGCGACGGGCAATGTCGAACTGGTTCAGGGTGTCGGCGCCTGCGTTCCCTGCATGCGCGAAGGGTGCGACCAGCACAGCGCGAGCTACTCGGACTGCCTGCGGCAGCTGCCGCTGTCGACGGTGATCGCGGCGGTCGAACGGGCGTTGGCGCGGACCACGGCGCAGCTCGCGCAGTAGGCGCGCCTTCGGCGGACCGCAGTCACTGGTTCGCGTCGCGCCGCGCGGGGTCGATGAACCTCATTGCGGATCGCCCCAGCGCGGCCGGCCCGCCAGGACGAACAGGTACGCGCTGGCGAGCGCCGGCCAGACCAGCAGCACGGTGTGGGTGAGGCCGTTGAAGTTGAGCAGGTGGCCATAGGGCCCGTTGAAGAGCCCGACCGGCGCGCGCGCGAAAAGCAGGTCCGGCGCGAACAGCGTCGCGAGCAATGACGACAGCAAGGCAATCGCCGCCAGCGTGACCTGCGCAGATCGCGGCAGGCGGATCGCGAGCGCCAGCATGAGCGAGCCGGCTGCCACTCCCAGCGCGACCGCGGGAGTGAGCCAGTGCTCCCCTGCGGCGGGGCTGAGCAGCACCGTCGCCGCCATGCCCTTGATGATCGCCGCCGTGCCGATCAGGAGCAGCACGGCGCCGGCAACGTGCCTCCGCTCGCGCACCAGGAGCGCCACGAACAGGCCGACGCCGAGTAGCTGAAACGCACTGTGCACGCATTCGACCAGGGTCGCCGCGACATCGACCGAGGCCGGTTCGACAAAGGGGCGCGCGGTGCTGTCGTAGACGGTGGCGAACAGCGGAATGCCGGGGTTGGCCTGTACCACGAGCCATATCGCCAGCAGGGCGAGCCCGAGGTCGCCCACGGTGCCTCGCATGAACCAGCCGTCGCGGGCCGCGGCGAGCGCGCGCGAGGGCCGCGGCGAGCGCGCGAAGGCCATGGCCAGCCCGCCGCCGAGCCCCGCCCCCGCGGTGTTGGCGAGCAGGTCCGCGAGGGTGGCATCGCGCGTCGGCACGAACATCTGCAGCGTTTCCATCGCGAGCGACAGGAGGACGCCTGCACCGAGGGCGATCGCGAACGGATAGGGCGGCGCGCGCCGGCGCGCGGCGAGCCCGACGAAGAATCCGAAAGGGACGTAGGCGGCGCAGTTGGTGACGATGTCGTAGCGCACCCAGCGGGGCGGCCAGGGCGCTACGAGAAAGTGCGGCGAGCCCGGGACCGGCGCCATCCAGTTCGCGAATGGCTGCAGGCTCGCATAGACGATCGCCAGCCCGTAGAGCGTTGCGAGGAAGAGCGGGAGCAGCGAGTTGTGCCCCCACGCTTGCGGCTCGCGCCGCTGCGCTGCCCCCCGAGGGGGCGCAATTCGCGCTTGGGGCGGCCCGGCGCGCTCACGCGAGCGCGAAGCGGTCACGATGCCGGCGCGGCGCGCGCGCGCGCGCCGCGCGAGGCAGCGATCGTCGTGCGGATCAGCGGCCGGCCTTGATCCCGGTCCACAGCTTGTTGCGCAGCCTGCGTTGCGCGCCCGTCAGGTCCTGCAGCTGCTCGAGCTTCGCCTGGACCGCCTTGTCCGGGAAGATCGCCGGATTCTTGAGGAGCTCCGGCTTGATGAACTTGACCGCGGTCGTGTTCGGATTCCCCGAGCCGATCAGGTTGGTGAGTTCCGCGGAGTTCTGGCCCTCGAGCATGAAGTTCATGAATTTGAGCGCGAGATCGGCGCGCGGCGCGCTCTTGTCGATCACCATGTTGTCGACGGCGAGCACTGCTCCCTCCTTCGGCATCCCCTGCAGGATCTTGAATTTCCGGCCCGCGGCCTGCGCGTCGAGATTGGCCTGGAAGATGTCGTTCGAGTACCCGTGGACGAGCCAGATGTTGCCGACGGTCAGTTCCTTGATGTACGACGACGCGTTGAACGCGGCCCAGTACGGCTTCGCCTTCTTGATCACGGCGACGGCCTCGTCCCAGTGCTTCGGATCGACGTCGTTGGCCGAGTAGCCGAGATACTTGAGCGCGGCCGCGAAGAGCTCGTTGGCGCTGTCGAGCACGGTGACGCGGCCCTTGATCTTCTCGAGGTGCTTGGGGTCGAAGATCACGGCCCACGTGTCGGTGGGCAGCCCCAGCTCCTTCATCTTCTCGTCGTTGTAGCCCAGGATCGTCGTCGACATCGCGTAGGGTACCGAGAACTTGTTGTCGGGGTCGAACGGCGTGTTGAGGTACAGGGGATCGATGTTCTTGATGTTGGGCACCTGCGCCTTGTCGACGGGCTTCAGCCGGCCGCTCTTGATCAGCGCCTGCACCGCGTTCGACGTGGGCACGTACATGTCGTAGCCCTTGGCGCCCGCGGCGAGCTTCGCCAGCAGCTCCTCGTTGTCCGAGTAGTAGGTCTGCACGACCTGGCACTTGCAGGATTCCTCGAAGCGCTTCACGGTTTCCGGCGCGAGATAGTTGTTCCAGTTGTAGAGGTGGAACTGGTCCTTCGAGGCGCCGACGGTAGGCAGGGCGACTACGAGCGCTGCGAGCAGAAGAACGAGGCGTTTCATGGCTACTCCTGGTCGGCGGTGAAAAGGTTCGGGGAGATCCTGGAAGCGATGATGATAAGCGCGAGTGTGAGCAGCATCAACAGGGTCGACACGGCGTTGACCTCGGGCGTCACGGCGATCTTGATCATCGAGTAGATCTGCAGCGGCAGCGTCACCGTGCCCGCGCCGGCGGTGAAGAAGGTGATCACGAAATCGTCGATCGACAGCGTGAACGCCATCAGCGCGCCCGCGATGACCCCCGGCATGATGAGCGGCAGCGTGACGTGGCGGAACGCCTGGAACGGCGTGGCGCCGCAGTCCCGGGCGGCCTCGGTCAGGCTTTCGTCCATGCCGGCCAACCGAGAGCGCACGACGATCGCGACGAAGCCGATGCAGAACGCGATGTGCGCGAGGGCGACCGAGACGAGACCGAGCGTGAAATTGAGCAGCACGAAGAAGATCAGCAGCGACACGCCCATCAGGATTTCGGGGATCGCGATCGGCGTCAGCACGAGGATCGGCAGCAGCCGGAGCTTGTAGCGGTACATCGCGACGCCGGCCATCGTGCCGAGCACGGTCGCGACGAGGCTCGCCGTCAGCGCGATCGCGAGCGAATTGAGGGCGGCGGTCAGCATTTCCTCGTTGTGGAAGAGCTTGTCGTACCAGTCGAACGTGAAGCCGACCCACTCGGCGTTGAGGCGCGAGTCGTTGAACGAGTAGGCGACGACGATGGCGAGCGGGAGGTACAGGAAGGCGTACCCGATCGCCGCCGCGGCGATGAGGCCCAGTGAGCGCCTATGCATCGGGCGCTCCTGCGCTCGACGGGCTGCCGAGGTTGCGGCGGCCCACCCATGCCGCGAGGCCGGCGAGCGCGAGCGCCGCGACGGTGAGCACGATCGACAGCACGCTGCCGAACGGCCAGTCGCGCGTCTCGAGGAACTGCTGCTTGATCACGTTGCCGATGAGACTGTCGTCCGGCCCACCCAGGATGTCGGGAATCGCGAACATGCCGAGCGCGGGGATGAACACCAGCGCCGCGCCCGCGTAGACGCCCGGCAGCGACAGCGGGAACGTGATTCGCCAGAAGCGCTGCCACGCGTTGGCGCCGAGATCCTGCGCCGCGTCGAGCAGCGTGCGGTCGTGCTTCTCGAGGTTCGCGTAGAGCGGCAGCACCATGAACGGCAGATGCACGTAGACGAGGCAGACGAGCACCGCGAACGAGCTGAAGAGGAGCGAGACCGGCTCGGCGCCGAGCGCGCCGAGCACGCCGTTGACGCCGCGCGCCAGCGCCGCCTGCGGCCCCAGGATGATCATCCACGCGTATATCCGGATCAGGAAGTTGCTCCAGAAGGGCAGGATCACGAGCAGGAGCAACAGATTGCGGTGCCGCTTCGACGAGGCCGCGATCAGCGCGGCGAGCGGATAGGCGAGGACGAGGCAGCAGATCGTCGTCACGAGCGCGTACGCGACGGACTTCAGGAAGACTTCGGCGTAGACCGATTCCGTGAAGAACCGCGTGTAGCTCTCGACATTGAGGTCGACGACGCCCGCTTCGTCGACGAACGGCGCGAGGCCGCCGAACTCGCCGGGCGTACGGAACGACGCCAGCACCATGATGAGCGTCGGGATCGCGAAGAAGAACGCGAGATAGAGAAGCGGCGGTCCGCTGACCAGCCATTTCCCGACCTTGGCTTTGCCCGCCGCGCTCATTCGCGCCCTCCGCACCTGCCTCGGATTGCCGAGCGCCCGGGTGTCGGGCGCGCCTCAATCGCGCGGCGACGCGCCCTTCGGGCCTTGGCTTTGCCCGCCGCGCTCATTCGGCTATGAAGTGGCCGGCGTCCTGCGGCCAGCTCATGTCGACCGCGTCGCCGACTTCGAAGAACTTGGCGCCGCCGCTCGCGGAATTGGCGAGCAGCGCCTCGATCTTGCGCCCGCCCGGCGTGTCGACGATGTAGACGGTGACGTCGCCCATGTAGAGGAGTTCGGATACCTTGCCGCGGAACCCGTTGCCCGGCGCGCTCGCGCCGGCTGCCGCCGCGATGCGGATCTTCTCCGGACGCAGGGCGACGGCGCCGCTCCGGCCCGCAACAAGCGTCGAGGCCGCGGCAACCGGGACGGGCCCCAGCCCTTCGACGTCCACGGTGACGATGCCGCCGGCGTTGCTCGCGATGGTGCCGGACAGCAGGTTGCAATGGCCGATGAAGTCGGCGACGAACCGGGTCTTCGGGAAGCCGTAGATCCGCGACGGCTCGTCTTCCTGCTCCACACGGCCGGCGTTCATCACGGCGATCCGGTGCGACAGCGCCAGTGCCTCGGTCTGGTCGTGCGTCACGTAGACGAACGTGATGCCGACCTCCTTCTGCAGGTTGATGAGCTCGAACTGCATGTCTTCGCGCAGCTTGGCGTCGAGCGCGGCGAGCGGCTCGTCGAGCAGCAGCACCGTGGGATGCGTGACCAGCGCGCGCGCGATCGCCACCCGCTGCTTCTGCCCTCCGGAAAGTTCGTGCGGGTAGCGCTTGCCGAAGCCCGTCAGCCGCACGTCGGCGAGCGCTTCGGCGACCTTGGTGGCGATCTGCCCGGTCGCCGTCTTCGTCATCTTCAGCGGAAAGGCAATGTTGCCCTCGACCGTCATGTGCGGAAACAGCGCGTAGCTCTGGAACACCGTGCGCACGGGGCGCGCTTCGGGCGGCCGGTCGGCTAGATCGTTCCCGTCGAGCAGGATGCTTCCGCCATCCGGCATATCGAAGCCCGCGATCATCCGGAGGAGCGTGGTCTTGCCGCAGCCGGAGGGTCCCAGCAGCGTGAAGAATGCTCCCGCCTCGATGGCGAGACTCACGCCGTCGACGGCGGTGAAAGCACCGAAACGGCGCGTCACGTTTCGGATTTCGAGGAGCGCCATCGGAGGGACTTTGGGGAGAAGGCGAAAACGGCGGATTCTAGCGCACGGCGGAGACTAGCCCGCGCGCAGTTGCCAAAGCAGCAAGCCTGCGATCGCCACCAGCAAGAGCGCCACGACGGCCAGCAGTCCATTGCGTGCGCGCTGGGCGGCGGCGAGCCCTTTGACCGCTTCGTCCGAGACCGCCGTCGGCGCGGTGAGCCGCTGGTGGACGAGACGCGGCAGTTCCGGGAGCGCCGCGACGATGTACGGCGCCTCGGCGAGAAGGCGCCGCTTCAGCGCCGGCAGGCCGATGCGGTCGTTCATCCAGCGTTCGAGGTACGGCAAGGCCGTCACCCAGAGGTCGAGGTTGGGATCGAGCTGCCGGCCGAGGCCCTCCACGTTGAGCAGCGTCTTTTGCAGCAGCACGAGCTGCGGCTGGATCTCGATGTTGAATCGACGCGACGCGCGAAAGAGCTGCAGCAACACGCGCCCGAGGGAGATCTCCGACAACGGCCGGTCGAAGGCGGGTTCCAGCACGACGCGGATCTCCGCCTCGAGCTCGTCCACCCGGGTGTCCGGCGGCACCCAGCCCGACTCGAGGTGCGTGGTCGCCACACGGTGGTAGTCACGCCGGAAGAACGCGAGGAAGTTCTGCGCGAGGTAGCCCTGGTCACGCTCGGACAACGTGCCCATGATCCCGAAATCGACGGCGATGTACTTGCCGTGATGGGGCGCCTCCGTGGCGACGAAGATGTTGCCGGGGTGCATGTCGGCATGGAAGTAGGCGTCGCGGAAGACCTGGGTGAAGAACACCTCGACGCCGGCGCGGGCGAGCCGCGGAATGTCCACGCCCGCCTCGCGCAGGCGCTCCACCTGCCCGATCGGGATGCCGGTCATCCGTTCCATCACCATCACTTCGGCGCCGCAGTAGTCCCAGTGCACCGCCGGGACGAGCAGGAGCGGCGAGTGCGCGAAGTTCCGCCGCAGCTGCGAGCAATTCGCCGCCTCGCGCGTGAGGTCGAGCTCGTCGCGCAGTGTTTTCTCGAATTCGGCGACGACCGCGCGCGGGCGCAGGCGCTTGCCGTCGGACCACAGCTTCTCCACCAGCAGGGCGCCGGCGTGCAGCAGCGATAGGTCCTTCTCGATCACCTGCGCGATGTTGGGCCGGAGCACCTTGACCGCGACCGGCGTGCCGTCCGGCAGCTCCGCGAAATGGACCTGCGCGACCGACGCGCTCGCGATCGGCACCTCGTCGAACGACCGGAACACGGCGTCCACCGGCTTGCCGTACAGCCGCGTCAGCGTCGCCGTGACCTGGGCCAGAGGAAAGGCCGGGACGCGGTCCTGCAGCTTCGCGAGCTCGTCGGCGATGTCCGATGGCAGGAGATCGCGCCGCGTGGAGAGCACCTGGCCGAACTTGACGAAGATCGGGCCGAGTTCCTCGAGCGCGAGCCGCATTCGTTCCCCGCGCGGCGCCGAGGTGTCGCGCCAGAACGTCAACGCGCGTGCGGCGGGCCGCACGGCGCGGAAGCGCTCGTGGCCGGTCAGGAACTCGTCCAGGCCGTACTTGAGGGCTACAACAATGATTTTCGCGAGGCGCGTGAGGCGCATCGGTCGATTGTAAGGGAAACCACCGCATGGCCTCCGGGCGCTGACCGCAGTCAGCGCACTTGCGGGCACAAACGTTGCTAGGAGGTCATTGGAGACATCCGAGATGACGGAGCGCCCGCAGTCGCAGGGAGAAGAGATCGCCAACAGCGTGAGCCACGGCGTGGGCTTCGTCGCGGCGCTCGCTTCCGCCCCGGTCCTGATCACGACGACGGCCAAGACGGGCACCTCGCTCAACGTCGTCGGCGCCAGCGTGTTCGCCGTGACGATGGTGCTGCTCTATTGCGCGTCGACGCTGTACCACGTGGCGTCGCGGGAGAAGGTCAAGGCCTTGCTGCGAAAGGTCGACCACGGCGCCATCTTCCTGCTGATCGCCGGCACTTACACACCATTTACGCTCGGACCCTTGAGCGGACCGGTCGGCTGGACGCTGTTCGCCGTCATCTGGAGCCTCGCGTTGATCGGCGTGACGCTGAAGGCCTTCGACCGGATCGAGCATCCGGTCGCCTCGCTCGGCCTCTACCTCGTGATGGGCTGGCTGTGCGTGATCGTGATCGAGCCCCTGCTGCAACGGGTGCCGCTGCCGGGCCTGCTGCTGCTCGGTGCCGGCGGTCTCTCGTACATGGCCGGCGTGGCGTTCTTCACGCTGGATTCACGCCTGCGCTACGGCCACTTCATCTGGCACTTGTTCGTGCTGGCCGGAACGGGCTGCCACTTCTTCGCCGTCCTCGGTTACGCTGCGTAGCTAGTGAGGCTGCGCGTGTTGAGTCGTGTGGCCGCGGCGAGGGCTTCCGGGCTTAGTGACCCATGCGCCCGGAAGCCCTCGCCGCGGCCACACGATATCCACTTCGTCCCACCTCCAGCGACGACGCGCGCATCGCTTGATGGCATCGGCACGATCGGTGGCGGCGGAGTGGCGGGGTTGGCGTAGGGCGCCTGTGGCGCGGTCCGCCGTCGCGGGTGGTACGGCCGCGTGGGGGCCGTGGGTGGCCACCCGCCGGCCGCACCGGGTACCCGCAGGCGGACGTGCCTCGCGGCACCGAAGCCCGGGCCAACCTCGCCGCTCCGCGCGCCACGACTACTTGGTGGACGACGGCGCGGCCAATCGAGCGGCCAGCGCGTCGATGCGCGCAGCGAGGGCATCGACACGGCTCGCAACCGCAGTGATCTCGTCGCCGATCGAACGCGCCTCTGCCTTCGTGGTGGCCACCGGCGCTTCGTCGCGAAGGTAGCTCGTCACACTTGCGCCGACGCGCTCGCCCGCGTAGCCGGGGAAGGCCAGCAAACGGCGCCCGGTGTCGGCGACGTGTTGTCCTACGATCGGGCCCAGGGCTTCCGCGAACGCCCGCTCGACGAACCACGGCAGCGTCTCCGCGAGGCCCTTCAGCGTGGCCGCGAGCGCGGCGTCGCCGTCGGCGCTCACGAAGGCGTCCCAGCGCGTCGGGTCCGCCAGGAACGACGGCACTGCCAGCGGCGAGAGCTTGAGCTTGAGGTCGGGTGCGACCCCCGACGACGGTGCCGGTTCGATCGTGCCGGAGGCGTCGATGCGCATCGACGCCGACAAGGGGCCGACGGCAATGGTGAAGACGCGCCCGGCGTGCGCGGCGAGCGACGAGCGCGCCCACGACTCGCGCGCGAGCACGCGGTTGGCGAGCGCTGCCGGGACGGCCTCGGGGTCAAAGCGCATCACCCGCCCCGCGGAGTGTCAAGCGTACTGCTGGATGCCGGCGAGCAGCCAGCCCGACTTGCCGTCGACGGGCTTCGACAGATTCCAGACTTCGTCGAACGACGTGGGGGCGCCACCGCCTTCGCGCAGCGAGCCCGTGAACCGCACGCTCGCCCAATGCCGATCGCCTTCGGTCGTGACTTCGAGCACGTCGCCGGCGAGGTCGACCACTTCGGTGGCCGGACGGGGGCCGCTGTCGAGGTCGCGCACCACTTCCGAATACATCTCGGGTGTGAGCACATCCCGCAGCGCGCCGCGATCGCCGGCGTCGTGCGCGGCCTGCAACGCGATGAACTGCTGTTTGGCGTGCCGGACGAAGCCCGCGGCGTCGAATCCCGGCGGGAACGATGCGCTGCCGCCGGCTGCGACGCCCGCGGCGCCCAGGACGGGCTCGATACGCTGCGCGCCGCCCCATTGCGGAGTCGGCGATTTCTCGAAAGCGGGAGCCGTGCCCGTGCGGGGCGTCGCATAGGCGAGGGGCTCTTTCGCCTGCCCGCGGCGAGCGAACAGGAGGCGTACCGCGACCACCACTCCGACTGCGAGCAGAGCGAGCAGCAGGAACGTTCCGAGGCCCTCGGGCAGGCCGAAATGCGACAGCAGCGCGGCGAGTCCGAGACCGGCCGCAATGCCCGCGATCGGACCGAGCCAGCGCGAGGCGCCCGAGGGCGCCGCCGCTGCCGGCATGGCCGGCTTGGCGGGGAGGCTTGCGCCGGGCTGCGCGGGCATCACCGGTTGCGATGCGGCCGCCGGCGGCGTCGCTGCCGGGGGAGCCGCCGCGCGGGGCGCGACGCTCGGGCGCTGCGCCCCCAGGCTCCTGCCGCCGCCGACGCGCGCATCGGCCACGTCGTGGACAATCATCGCTGCCAGCGCCAACACCACCACGGCCAGCGCACTTGAGATTTTCATGTGGTACTCCTTTTCCGCGACGGCAGGAAGATGCGGATCAAAAACGATAACCCAAGTGCAGCGCGACGACACCGGCCGTGAGATTGTGGAATTCGACCCGGTCGAAGCCGGCTTGTTCCATCACCGCCTTGAGCGTCGCCTGGTCCGGGTGCATCCGGATCGATTCGGCGAGATAACGATAACTCGCCCCATCGCCGGCGGCAAATTGTCCGAGCCGCGGTAACACCTTGAAGCTGTACCAATCGTACACCGGCGCGAACGGCGGCCAGACGCGGGAGAACTCGAGCACCGCGACGACACCGCCCGGCTTCACGACGCGCCGCATTTCGGCCAAGGCGGCTTCCTTGCGGGTCACGTTGCGCAAACCGAAGCCGATGCTTACGCAATCGAAATGCGCGTCCGGAAACGGCAGCTTCTCCGCGTCGCACTGTACCACGGGCAGGATGAGTCCGGCATTGACGAGCCGGTCGCGCCCGCCGGCCAGCATCGTGCCGTTGATGTCGGTCAGCACCACCTCGCCCTGCGCGCCGACGCGGCGCGCGAACTCGGCCGCGAGATCGCCGGTGCCGCCGGCCAGGTCGAGCACGCGCATCCCCTGGCGCACGCGGGTCGCCTCGACGGCGAAGCGCTTCCACAGCCGGTGGAGGCCCGCCGACATGAGGTCGTTCATGAGATCGTACTTGCCGGCGACCGAGTCGAACACGCCGCGCACGCGCCGCGCCTTGTCCTCGACCGGGACCTGCTCGTAGCCGAAGTGGGTCTCGACCGTCATCGCCGGTCCCGTGGGCGCGGGAGAAGTGCGCTACATCCGGCCCGGCGTGGGCGCGTCGGGCACGATGTCGAGGTTGCCGATCCCGGAGAAGACGTTGCGGCCCTTGGCTTCCTTGCCGTGCAGCTTGATCTCGAGGCGCAGGTCGTTGAGCGAGTCCGCGTTGCGCAGCGCGTCCTCGTAGCTGATGAGCCCCTCTTCGTACAGGCCGAAGAGCGACTGGTCGAACGTCTGCATGCCGAGCTCGCGGGACTTCTTCATGATCTCCTTGATCCCGGACACGTCGCCTTTGAAGATCAGGTCGGAGATGAGCGGCGAGTTCAGCATCACCTCGACCGCCGGCACGCGGCCGCGGCCGTCGCGGCGCGGAATCAGCCGCTGCGCGACGAACGCGCGGATGTTGAGCGACAGGTCCATCAGCAGTTGGGCGCGGCGATCCTCCGGGAAGAAGTTGATGACGCGGTCGAGCGCCTGGTTCGTGCTGTTCGCATGCAGCGTGGCGAGACAGAGATGGCCGGTCTCCGCGAACGAGATCGCGTAGTCCATCGTCTCGCGCTCCCTCACTTCGCCGATCAGGATGACGTCCGGGGCCTGGCGCAGGGTGTTCTTGAGCGCGATCTGCCAGTCGTCGGTGTCCACACCGACTTCCCGCTGCGTGACCACGCAGTTCAGGTGCTCGTGGACGAACTCGATCGGGTCCTCGATCGTGATGATGTGGCCGTAGCTGTTCTGGTTGCGGTAGCCGAGGAGCGAGGCCATGGACGTCGACTTGCCGCTGCCCGTCGCGCCGACGAACATCATGATGCCGCGCTTCGACATGATGACGTCCTTCAGCACCGGCGGCAGGCCGAGCTCCTCGAACTTCGGAATGTCGGTGGTGATCGTGCGCAACACCATGCCGATGCGGCCCTGCTGGACGAAGGCATTGACCCGGAAACGGCCCACGCCCGGCGGCGCGATGGCGAAATTGCACTCCTTCGTCGACTCGAACTCGCCCGCCTGCTTGTCGTTCATCACGCTCCGCACGAGCTCCATCGTGTGCTGCGGCGAGAGGCCCGACTTGGACACCGGCTGGATCCGGCCGTCGACCTTGATCGCGGGGGGAAAGCCGGCGGTGATGAAGAGGTCGGAGCCCTTCTGCTTGACCAGGAGCTCGAGGAGCTCGTGAATGAATGTGGTGGCGCGTTCGCGTTCCATCCTAGGGTCTCCTCATTGCGCGGGCCGCAACCGCTGGCGCGGGAACTCTTGCGGGCTACTAATGGAACAGATCCTTGTTGACGGCCCGGTTGCGCGCCTCGGCGACATTGACCATGTTGCGACGCACCATCTCGACGAGGCACTGGTCGAGCGTCTGCATGCCGATATTCTGGCCCGTCTGGATCGCCGAGTACATCTGCGCGACTTTGCCTTCGCGGATCAGATTGCGGATCGCGGGATTGCCGATCATGATCTCGTGCGCGGCAACGCGGCCCTCGCCGTCCTTGGTCTTCAGCAGCGTTTGCGAGATCACCGAGACGAGCGACTCCGACAGCATCGCGCGCACCATTTCCTTTTCCGCGGCGGGGAACACGTCGATGATCCGGTCGATCGTCTTGGCGGCGGAGCTCGTGTGCAGCGTCGCGAACACGAGGTGGCCCGTCTCGGCAGCGGTGAGGGCGAGGCGGATGGTCTCGAGGTCGCGCATTTCGCCGACCAGGATGTAGTCAGGATCCTCCCGCAGCGCGCTGCGGAGCGCGTTGGGGAACGACAGCGTGTGCGGGCCGAGCTCGCGCTGGTTGATCAGGCACTTCTTCGACTCGTGCATGAACTCGATCGGGTCCTCGATCGTCAGGATGTGCCCGTACATGGTCGAGTTCACCTGGTCCACCATCGCCGCGAGCGTGGTCGACTTGCCCGAGCCCGTCGGGCCGGTGCACAGGATGAGGCCGCGAGGCCGGTTCACCATCTCGGCGAAGACCTTCGGCGCGTTGAGCTCCTCGAGCGAGAGCACTTTCGAGGGAATGGTCCGGAACGCGGCGGCGGCGCCGCGCGATTGCACGAACGCATTGACCCGGAAGCGGGCGAGGTTGGGCACCGCGAAGCTGAAGTCGCACTCGAGGTTTTCCTCGTAGTTCTTGCGCTGCGCGTCGCTCATGATGTCGTACACCATGGCGTGCACGTCCTCGTGCTCCATCGGCGGCAGGTTGATCCGGCGGACGTCGCCGTGGACCCGGATCATCGGGGGCAGCCCCGCCGACATGTGGAGGTCGGACGCCTTGTTCTTGACGGCGAAGGCCAGAAGTTCAGTGATGTCCATCTATAATCCCTGGTGCGATCCGCAATCCCGGGTGCGCCGGCGTGCAGAACTGGAGCTGAGGGGACATGCAAACCGCGTGCCAAAAACGGCTCGCGCATGCCGACGTCATTCGATTATGTTCCACTACGAGAAGTCGTGGCAAGACGTGCGCGCGCGAATTGCCCGTGCGGCGCACGCCTCTCGGCGCGACCCCGACGCCGTGCGGCTGGTCGCCGTCAGCAAGACGTTCCCGGCAGACGCGGTCCGGGCCGTCCACGCGCTCGGGCAACGCGAATTCGGCGAAAACTACGTTCAGGAAGGCGCCAGGAAGATGGCCGGTCTCGCCGATCTCACCGACATTGCGTGGCACCTCGTGGGGCCGCTGCAAAGCAACAAGGCCGCGGTCGCGGCGACGTCGTTTTCCTGGGTGCAGACCATCGATCGGGAAAAGATCGCGCGGCGGCTGTCGGCCGCGCGGCCCGCGGGGAGGGCGCCGCTCGACGTCTGCATCGAGGTGAATGCCGGCGGGGAGGTGTCGAAGAGCGGCGTGGCGCCCGGTGCGGCCGTCGACCTCGGCAGGATGGTTTCGGGCTTGCCCGGGCTCCGGTTGCGCGGAGTCATGGGGATCCCCGAGCCCACGGCCGACCCCGCGTTGCGCCGGACGCGTTTTCGCGCGCTGCGGGAGTGCTTCGACGAGTGCCGGGCCTCCGGCCTCGCCATGGACACGCTGTCGATGGGCATGTCGGCCGATTTCGAGGATGCGATCGCCGAAGGCGCAACGCTGGTGCGGGTGGGGACCGCGATCTTCGGCGCGCGGGAAGGCGGGAGCCCGAAGCGATGACCACGACCTTCATCGGTGGCGGCAACATGGCGAATGCGCTCATTGGCGGCATGCGGGCGCGCGGCGTCGCAGTCGCCGATTTCCGGGTCGTGGAACCCTATCCGGAGGCACGGGCTCGCCTCGGGGCGCAGTTTCCCGGCATCGCGCTGCACGGCGAGTGCGCACGCGAAGCCCTCGCCGGCGCGGCGCTCGTCGTCCTTGCCGTCAAGCCGCAGCAGATGCGAGAGGCCGCCCGCGCCCTTGCGCCGCACCTTGCCGTGGCGCCCGCGCCGGTCGTGCTGTCGATCGCCGCCGGCATCAGGTTAGACGATCTCGCACGCTTCCTCGACGGCCATGGGCGACTCGTTCGCGCCATCCCCAACACGCCGGCCCTCATCGGCAAGGGCATGTCGGGCGCGTTCGCCGCCCCCTCCGTCGACGCCTCGGGTCGCGCGCTCGTTTCGTCCGTCCTGGCGGCGGTGGGCGAGCACATCTGGGTGGACGACGAAGCGATGCTCGACGCGGTCACGGCCGTTTCCGGCAGCGGTCCCGCCTACCTGTTCTACTTTCTCGAGGCGCTGGAGGCCGCTGCTCGTGACCTGGGCTTCGCGCCGGCCGACGCGCGCAAGCTCGCGTATGCCACGTTCGCCGGTGCGATGGCGCTCGGCGAGGCCAGTCCGGAGGAGCCTGCCGCGCTGCGATCCCAGGTGACGTCGAAAGGCGGCACGACCGAGCGCGCGATCGCCACGATGGAAGCGGGCGCGGTCAAGTCGACGATCGTGGCGGCGGTCAAGGCCGCTGCGCTGCGCGCCGCCGAAATGGGCGATGCGTTCGGCAGGGGCGATTGACGCGTGTTCGAACCGGCGCTCCGCCTTCTGCTCGACACGGCGTTCGGGCTCATCACCTACGCCTTCTTGCTGCGCTTCACGATGCAGTGGCTGCACGCGCCGTTCCGCAATCCGCTCGGACAGGCGGTCGTGGCGCTCACGGATTGGGCGGTCAAGCCAGTGCGCCGTGTGGTGCCCGGCTTCCGGGGCATCGACGGGTCGACGCTGCTCCTCGCCTGGGTCGCCGAATTCGCGTGGCTCGCATCGCTCGCGCTGCTCGTGGGGCCGGGCACGTTCGGCGGCGCGATCCTGGCGACGTTCGCGCTGCTCGCGGTGGTCGAGCTCGTCAAGGCCTTGATCTGGCTCCTCATCATCGTCGTCGTCGCGCAGGCGATCCTGTCGTGGGTCGCGCCGGATGGTCCGTTCGCCGGCGTGCTCAATGCGCTGACATTCCGGTTCCTGGCCCCGATCCGGCGCCGGGTGCCGCCGCTCGGCGGCACGCTCGACCTGTCGCCCCTCATCCTGATTGTCGCGCTCCAGCTCGTGCTCATGCTTCCCGTACGCTGGCTCGAGGTCGCGGTGCTGACGCTGTTCCGGTGACCCGCTCGATCACGCAAGGGAGTCGCGCCAAGATGCCCAGGTTCCATCGAGTCCTCTGCGCGCTGCTCGCGTCCGTTCTCCTGGCGGCCGGAGCCGGCGCCGCGATGGGACAAAGCTATCCGACGAAGCCGATCAGGCTCGTAGTCGGCTACGCCGCCGGAGGCGCGGGCGACATCACGGCACGGCTGATTGCGCAAAAGCTGTCCGCCGCGCTTGGCCAGCAGGTCGTCGTCGACAACCGACCCAGCGCGGGCGGCATCATCGCGGGTGAAATCGTGGCGAAGGCCGACCCCGACGGGTACACGCTCCTCCACCTCAACTACGGCAATGCGGTGAGCGCCGCCCTGTTCAAGTCCCTTCCCTATGACGTCGAGCGCGATTTCGCTCCGGTTTCGCCGATGGGATTCTTCGATGTTCTCGTCCTCGTCAACAAGAGCTCAACCCTCAACGGCGTGCGGGACGTGGTCGCTGCCGCGAACGCTGCGCCGGACAAGCTCAACGTCGGGACGGTCAGCATCGGCAGCGGCCAGCACATGGCGGCCGAACTGTTCAAGGCGAGCGCGGGAGCGAACATGACCATCGTGCCCTTCAAGAGCACGCCAGCGCTCGTGACGGCGCTGCTGAGCAACGAAGTCCAGGTCGCCTTCGAAATCGGCGCGCCGGTGATGTCGCTCGTCAAGAGCGGGGAGCTGAAGGCGCTTGCCGTGTCGTCCCGGAAGCGATTTGCGGGCCTGCCCGACGTCCCGACGGTGCAGGAGGCCGGCATCGCCGGTTACGACGTCACGGCCTGGAACGGAATCGCCGCTCCCGCGAAAACACCGCGGGCGATCATCGATCGGCTGAACAAGGAGATCAATGCGGCATTGACTGCGCCGGAGATCCGCCAGCGGTTCCAGGAGCTCGGCATCGACGCGCGGGGAGGAAGCCCCGAAGACCTCAAGGCGATCCTGGGCAGTGAAATCGCGAGATGGAAGGAGCTCGTCGTCGCGGCCAGGCTCGAGAAGCTTTGAAATCGGCGACGTCCCTTCGGCAACGCGCGCGGGGGCTGGTCGCTGGAACGAGGACGCCGACAACGCGGCGGGAGTGAACCATGGAAGCCATACACAGGCACGACACCATCGGGACTCGGCTTGCAGGCGTCGCGGCGCGGTTACCGGAGAAGATCGCTCTGGTCGAGGATGAAGCCGAGGTCGACTTCCGGCGGCTCGATGCCGCGGCCACGGCCATCGCGCGGCGCATCGTCGCCGCGACGGAAAGCCGGTCCGGTACCGTCGGTCTCCTCTTCGCCGGCAAGATTCCGGCGATCGAGGCGATCTTCGGCGCGGGCAGGAGCGCCCACCCCTATGTGCCCCTGGACGCCGCGGACCCGGAAGAGCGATTGCGTTTCATCGTCAACGACAGCGAACCGATCGCCTTGCTCACCGAAAGCGCGCTCCTCGACCGCGCTCGCTCCCTCGCACCGCCGGGATGCGCGCTGATCGACGTCGAGCAGCTCGGGCCGGGCGACGACACGCGCGCGCTGCCCGCAGTCGCGGCCGACGCGCTGGCGTACCTCTTCTATACATCGGGCTCGACCGGCCAGCCGAAGGGGGTCAGCCAGACGCACGGCAATCTCCTGTTCTTCGTGGACGCCTACGCGCGGGCGTTGCAGATCGCGGCAGCGGATCGCGTTTCATTGCTCTACTCGCTCAGCTTCAGCGCTTCGAACATGGACATCTTCGGGGCGCTCCTGAACGGCGCCACCCTCTGTGGCTACGAGCTGCGGCGGGGCGGCATCCGCAGTCTCGCAGGCTGGCTCGATCGCGAGCGGATCACCGTGCTGCACGCGGTTCCGACGGTCTTTCGGGAGCTCGCGGAGAGCCTCCCGCAAGGGCGCAGATTGCCTCACCTGCGGGCGATCGACCTCGGCGGCGAGGCGGTGTTCGGCAGCGACGTCGACCTTTTCCGCGCGCACACGCCGGAGCACTGCGTCCTCGTCAACCATCTGGCGGCGACCGAGGCCAGCGTCATCGCGCAGCACGTGATCCGGCATGGCAGTTCGTACGCCCCCGGCGCGATGATCCCGGTGGGATGTTGCCCCGAGGGGCTGCGTGTTGCGATCCGGCGCGACGACGGCAGCGCCGCGCAACGCAATGAAGTGGGCGAGATGATCGTCTCCAGCCCTCACGTCAGCCCCGGGTATTGGCGCCGGCCGGAGCTCAATGCGGCCGCGTTCGGGGACGATCCGCACAGTCCCGGCTGGCGACGCTATTTCAGCAACGACTTCGGGCACGTCGATGACGAGGGCAATCTGCATTTCCTCGGCCGCAGGGGCAGTCGAATCAAGCTTCGCGGCCATTCGGTGGACCTTACCGAGGTCGAGGCGGCGCTCGCCGCGTGTCCGGGAGTGACCAAAGTGGCCGTATTGGCTGTCGGCGGCGAGCGGCCCTCGGAGCCCGACCGGCTGGTCGCGTACCTCGCGACCGGCAACGAAGGAGCGCGCGATCCGTTGCTGATCCGCCGGCACGCGGCGACGCTCATACCTTCCTACATGTGCCCGACCGGATTCGTGTTCGTGGATGCCTTGCCGCAGACTGCATCGGGCAAGATCGATCGCCAGGCGCTGGCGCTGATGCAGCCGTTGGAGGCGGACCCGTCGCGGCAGATCGAAGCGCCCCGTGACGACATCGAGCGAACGGTGGCCGAGATCTTTCGGCAGCTGCTGGGAGTAACGCCCGTCGGCCGGGGCGACGATTTTTTCCTGCTGGGCGGGGATTCCCTGGCGGCGGTCGAGCTCCAGGCGCGGCTGCGCAACGCGTTCGGGGTGAGCCTTTCGAATTTTCACGAGGATGCGACTGTCGCCGCGATCGCCGCGAATGTCCGGCGCATCGGCGAGGCGCCCGCGACGCAGTCCCGAGCCCTCCCGGTGCTCACGCCATTGTGGCGCCAAGGCACCGCGCTGCCGCTGTTCCTGGTCCACGGGCGGCACGGACAGGCATTCGTCAGCCCGCATTTCATGCGCTTGCTCGGAAATGACCAACCGGTGTGGGCCTTCCAGGCGCGCGGCCTCGACGGGTTGCGCGAGCCGCACAGTACGATCGAAGCAATGGCGGCCGACTACGTCGACGAATTGCGGAAGGTGCGCCCGCACGGCCCCTATTTCCTCGGCGCGCTGTGCGCGGGGGTGTTGATTGCGGCGGAAATGGCGCGCTCGCTGCGCGAGTCGGGCGAAACCGTGCTTCCGCTGTTGCTGCTCGATCCGCCGAGTCATGCCCTGCAGGGCGGCTACCTGCAGATGACCGAGGAGCGCTTCGTGGACAAGATGAAGTCGCGCGCGGCGATGGGGGGCATCGCCGCTCCGGTCGACGATCCGGGTTACATGAAGGCCGTGGTGCGGACCGTGACGGCATTCGAACACGCGATCGCGAGGCACCGGCCGCGGCCCTACGGCGGTCCCGCCTACATGCTCGCGAGCCGCCAGCGCCTCCTCGGCGCGGACTCCAGGTACTTGACGAGCATCTTCACGGGCGAGGTCGAGCGCTTCGAAGTCGCCACGTCCCACAAGCAGGTGCTGGATCCACAAAACGCCCAATTCGCCGCGCACCTCGCGCGTTGCCTCGCTCTCATTCGCGGCGCCGCGGAACGGACGCCGGCTTCGTCGGACCGGGAAGCTCATCGCGCCGAACAGTGATCACGACTCGTTCACACCGGATGCCGCAGCGAAACGCGCCCTGCCCATGCGGGAGTGGCCGGCGCTTCAAGCAGTGCCATGGGCAATTGCCGGGCGCGGTGGGCGATGACGCCGACGACAGGGTCGACTTCGTCATCGCCGGCGCGCAAAGGGCCGGCACGACATCGCTCGACTTGCATCTGCGCGAACATCCCGGCTTCGCGATGCCCTGGACGCGAAAGGAACTGCACTACTTCGACCATGACGAGCACTTCGGGGCCGAACCCTGGAGCTTCCAGGCCTACCACGCGAATTTCCCGCCTCGCACGCCGGGGTCGCTGCGCGGCGACACGACACCGAGCTACATGTACTGGACGCCTGCGGCCGAGCGGATGGCGCGCTACAACCCGGAACTGAAGATCATCGTCATCCTGCGCAATCCCATCACGCGCGCGTATTCGCACTGGAACAAGGAGTGGCAGCGAGGCCGCGAGACGCTGCCGTTTCGCGAGGCCCTGAAGGCCGAGTCCGCACGCGCCGCAGCCTCGGCGCCGGCGCAAAACCGCAGAACATCGTACGTCGACCGCGGCTTCTATTCCCGTCAGCTGCGTCACTTGTGGCGGCACTTCGCGGCCGACCAGGTGCTGATCCTGCGCAGTTCGGAGCTGCGGCAAGACGCCACGGCGACACTGAACCGGATAGCGAACTTCCTCGAGCTCCAGCCCTTCGCGCCCGTTGCGCCGAAGACGGCCAATGCGCGGCAATACGAAAATCCGATCGATCCCGGTGCCTGGGAGTATCTCGCGGGCACCTATGCGGCGGAAATCCAGGAGCTCGAGCGCCTGCTGAAATGGGATTGCTCGGACTGGCGGCAAATGCCGTAACCTTGAGCAGACGGGGTCGCTCGCCCGGGCGATCTCGCATGAACCCGAGCACACTGCGGAGAGTCGTTCATGTCGACTGAAATCGAAGTTCGCTGGGACCGGCTGACGGCGCCGGCATTGCGCGAGGCGGTGCGCGACAAGACCGTCGTCATCATTCCGCTCGGCGCGACCGAGCAGCACGGACCGCACCTGCCCGTGCAGGTCGACTGGCGCTCCGCATACGAGATCTCGCTCTCCGCCGCGCGCCTGATGGCGGGCCGGCAGCGGGCGCTCGTGACGCCGGCCATTCCGTTCGGCATGTCGGAGCATCACATGTCGCTAGGCGGCACGTTGACGCTCGACTATGCGACGATGGCGGCCGTCGTCGGCTGCGTCGTGCGCTCGGCGGCGCGCCACGGCTTCGGACGGATCTTCGTGCTGAACGGGCATGGCGGCAACATCGCCGCGCTCGAAACCATCCTCACGGAATTGACGATCGAGCTCGAGCTGCCGCTCGCGGGCGGCACCTATTGGCACATCGCCGCGGCGTCCATCCGCGAGATCCTGGAGCACCAGCCGCAGCTCCTCCACGCGTGTGAAGCGGAGACGTCGATCATGCAGGCGCTGTCCCCGGAAACGGTGCGGCCGCTCGACAAGTCGATGCGCGGCGCGCTCGTTCCGGGCATGTCGGCCATCGCAGGTGTGAACCCCGGGATCTTCCGCTGGCAGCATCTGAAGACCCGGTCGGCCATCGGCATCCTGGGCGAGGCCTGGGCGGCGACCCCCGAGAAGGGGCAGCGGCTCCTCGCCGCCATCTCGCGCGACGTGGCCGACGCGCTCGCCGACCAGCGCTTGTGGGACGCGCCGGTGTGACTCGCCCTTGACGCCTCCGACACCCTCGACGCCGGACATGATCGACCTGCACGCGATCGAAGCGTCGACGCTCGACCCGAGCCTCAAGGGCTTTCCGCATCAGGCTCCGCCCTGCGCGGTCAAGGATGTCGGCCGCCAGGGCTGGAACGTGATGCGGGGCGACTTGCCGTTTCCCGTCGCGCTACTGAAGGAACGTGCGCTCGCCCACAACCTGCGTTGGATGGCGGACTTCACGCAGGCCACGGGCGTGCTGCTCGCCCCCCACGGCAAGACGACGATGGCGCCGCAGCTCTTCGCGCGCCAGATCGAAGCCGGGGCGTGGGGCATCACGTTCGCCACGATGCAGCAGGTGAGTCTCGGCGTGCGGATGGGCCTGCGGCGCATCATCCTCGCCAACCAGCTCGTCGGCCGCGAGGACATCGCTCAGGCGATGGCGCTCACCGCCGCGACGCCTGACCT
>CAVRVQ010000006.1:0-843569 GCA_963724685.1 uncultured beta proteobacterium
GTTCGTCTTCAGTACCGTGGCCGCCGTCGCGCGAGGCCGGCGCCGCGGAATGGTGATCGAACCCCACAAGTCGGAGGGCGCGGACGACCGGGACCGGCGGTAACTGAATATTTGGTGCCAATCCAGCGGTTTGGTGTTCCGGCGCTGCGGCCCAATTCGGCTGCGGGCCGGCCTTGACGCGGCATTGAATTGGCAACAATCGAAGCGCAGCCATCCGGCATCGTCCACGTTCGCCCGCTTTCGCCTGAGCTCCGTCGAAGCAGCCGTCCAGGTTGCGCGCGACGATGCGTAACAATCTTCTCAGATTGAATGCCTCGCGTGGGCGAAGATCGCACTTGCGCAGGATCCACCGACTGTGGCCGGCGGTCGTCGCCGAGAATGATCAAATTCTCGAGATGGCACCCCCGATCACTCAATCGCGCAATGGGCCGCTCGCTTCAATTGGTGATACGCTAACGTCGCGGTACTTCGCAAGATTGGGAATTCTCATGCTCTGTCGCGAATGATGAAGTATTGGGCGTTCATCAGTTATTGCCACCGCGATGAGAATTGGGCGCGTTGGCTTCATCGAGCTATTGAGGGATACCGCGTCCCCGGCCGGCTGGTGGGTAGATCTACTCGCAACGGCGTCGTCCCAACGCGACTCTATCCGGTGTTCCGCGATCGCGATGAGCTGCCCACCTCTGCTAACCTCGGCGAAAGCCTGCTCAACGCGCTAAAGCAGTCTCGATTTCTGATCGTGATTTGCTCGCCCGAGGCCGCGGCATCGCGTTGGGTAAACGAAGAGGTAAGGGCATTCAAGGCGCTCGGCAGGGAAGACCGAGTCTTGTGCCTTGTAGTTGAGGGCGAGCCTAACGCTAGTGACCGGCGCGATTCTGTACAACAGGAGTGCTTCCCGCCCGCTGTGCGATACCGCGTAAGTGCCGAAGGGCTCCTCGGGCAGGAGAGATCGGAATCGCTCGCTGCAGACGCGCGACCCGGAAAGGACGGCCGGTTAGACGTCAAGCTGAAGCTTCTCGCTGGTCTCCTAGGGGTAGGACTTGATGAACTCAAGCAGCGCGAAAAGGAAAGGCAGCGCGCAGGGCTATCGTTGGGCCTCTTGTTCACTGGCCTGTTTGCAGCACTGTTGCTGCTACCCAACGGGCTGATTCTGCCCCTGCGCTCATTGGTTTTCGATGCCTACCACCGCGCGGCGCCGCGGATTCCAGCCTCGCAGCCGGTCACCATCGTCGAGATCGACCAGAAGAGCCTCGCCGCGATCGGCAGATGGCCATGGCCGCGTACCGTGATGGCGGAGCTCGTGGACAGGATCAACGCCCAGCGGCCGGCCGCCATCGGCATCGACCTCCTGATGCCGGAAGCCGACGCGCTGTCGCCGGAGCGGCTTCTTGGCCGCGTGCGGCCCGGCGACACCGCGCTCGCCGAGGCGCTGTCCGGCCGACCGACGAATGACGCGGTGCTGGCGCGCGCGCTGACGGCTGCCAACGCGGTGCTCGCCGTCGCGGGAACGTCCGGGCCGACGGGCATGGCGCTGCGGGCGCCTCCCTTCACCGTGCGCGACAGTCGCGAGCGTGACGCCTCCGGTACCTACGCCGCGCTGAAAGTCGCACGCTATGCGGGCGTGCTGACGAGCATCGACGAGCTCGACCGGGCGGCGTCCGGGCACGGCCTCATCTCGGTCGAGCCGGAAGGTGGCGTCATCCGGCGCATCCCACTCGTCGCGAGCATAGACGACAAGCTCGTTCCGGCGCTCGCCATCGAAATGCTGCGCGCTGCGATCGGCGCGCCTTCGGTGCGCCTGCACGTCTCGGGTTCCCGGGTGGAGGATGTCGCGACCGGCGATTTCGTCGTGCCCACCGAGGCCGACGGCGCCGTGCGCGTCTACTATTCGCTGCGCAACGCCGTGCGCTTCGTATCGGCTGTCGACGTCCTCGACGGCAAGGTCGACCCGGCGCGCCTCGCGCAGAAGCTCGTGCTGATCGGCGTCACCGGACTCGGGCTGCTCGAATACGCAAACACCCCGGTCGGCGAGCGCATGCCCGGCAGCGAAATCCATGCGCAGCTCCTCGAGAATCTCTACGACGGAACGCTCTTGCACCGTCCGGATTGGGCGCCGTGGCTCGAGACCGCGGTCTTTCTGTTGCTCGGTGGATGGCTCGTCTTCGCGACCTTTCGCTGGAAGCCGCACAACGTGGCACTGCTGATGGCGGTCGGCGTCGTGCTGCCCGCGGCGATCGCCTTCATCGCTTTCCGCGCACAGCGAACGCTGTTCGACGCGGCCACACCCGCCGTGGGGCTCATGCTGCTATTCGGCCTCCTCATGAGCTATGCGTTCTTCTCCACTTCTGCACGATTACCGGGCCCTGGCGCGATCGACCCATGAAGATGTTCGTTACGAGTGCGCGGGGGTGGTGATGCCAAGCATCCTCGCTGACATCGATGCCGGTGAATCGGATGCACGACTATCCATGCAGCGACTCGTACTTCGCCATCAGCTCTTCCGGGGTCTCCTGGAAGTCCGGGTTCGGGACGATGCAGTCGGCCGGGCAGACGAGCTTGCATTGCGGCTCGTCTTCGGCGCCGACGCATTCGGTGCACTTCATCGGGTCGATGACGTAGATCGGATCGCCGACGCTGATCGCCTCGTTGGGGCAGGCGGGCTTGCAGGCGTCGCAGGCGGTGCAGTTGTCGTTGATCAGCAATGCCATGGTTGTCTCCTCGTCGGTCAGGCGGCGGCGCGCTCTTCGAGCTCGCGCAGTTTACCGTGCCGGAACGCGCCCCACAGTGCCGCGCCGATCGCGCCGGCGTAGATCGAGTCCGGGTGGCTGACGGCGGTCACGTTGACCTTTTCGTTGACCATCTCCTCCTGGATCGCCGCGAGCAGGCCTTCGTCGAGCGCCAGGCCGCCGGTGATGAGCGCGGTGCCGTCCTTGATCCCGGTGACCTTGAGCAGCTTGACGATCCGCGACGCCATCGACAGGTGAATGCCCTTCAGGATGTCGGGTGTGGCGATGCCGCGCGACACCATGTTGATCACGTCGGTCTCGGCCAGCACCGCGCAGATCGAGCTGCACTTCTCGGGGTTCTGCGACGTCTTCGACAGCGAGCCGATCTCCTCGACCGCGACGCCGAGATAGCGGGCGATGTTCTCGAGGAACTGGCCGGACCCCGACGCGCACTGGCTCGTCATCTTGTACGACAGCACCTTGCCGCGCTCGTCGACGTAGATCGCCCGGCCGTTCAGCGCGCCGATGTCGACCACGGCCTTGATGCCGGGATGCAGGAACACGCCGCCGCGCGCATGCGTGGTCATCGAGTAGAAGTGGCCCGTGGCGAACTTGACGTTCTCGCCTTCGCCGGTGGTCGCCGTGTACTCGATGTCGGCCTTCGTCAGCCCGCGCGTCCGCCAGCACGCCGTCGAATCCTTCCTGCGCGAGCGTCATCGGGTCGCGCCGGCGGATGCGCTCGCAGCGCTTGGCGAGCCAGTCGTGCTTGTCGCCGTCCGTGCGGAACAGCGTCGTCTTGACCACGCCCGAGCCGATGTCGATGCCGATGGTGTGGATCATGCGGCGCCGGTGCAGTTGCGTCGACGGGCGGTCGCGCTCGCCTCCGCGCACCGCTCTCGTGCGCGCTTGCCTTCCTCGACCACGGCGCGCCAGGCGAACGTCGCGCCGCCGAGCGCGCCCGTGAAGATCGAGTCGGGATTGATGTTGAGCGTGATGTCGCCGTAGTTCTCGCGGACGAGGTCCTTCAGCGCCTTCACCGCCGCCTCGTTCTTCGCGACGCCGCCGGTGAACGTGAACTCGTTGCGGATGCCGCCGGAGCGGGCGAGGATCGACATCGCGCGCAGGATGATCGCGCGGTGCAGCCCGGCCATGATGTCCTCGCGCTTGTCGCCGAGCGACAGCCGGTCGCGCAGCTCGGCGCCGGCGAACACGGTGCAGGTCGAGTTGATCCGGATGGTCTTGGTCGACTTCATCGCCATCGGTCCCAATTCGTGCAGGCCCATGTTCATCTCGTCGGCGATGTAGCCGAGGTAGCGTCCGCAGCCCGCCGCGCAGCGGTCGTTCATCTGGAAGCTCTCGACGATGCCGTTCGGGTCGACCTGGATCGCCTTCGTGTCCTGGCCGCCGATGTCGAGCACGGTCGCGGTGCCCGGATACATCACGTGCGCGCCGAGGCCGTGGCAAAGGATTTCCGAGCGGACGTGCTCCTTGGAGAACGGCAGGCGCGCGCGGCCGTAGCCGGTGCCGACGACGTAGGTCTCCTCCATCGGCATGTCGAGGATGCCCTTGATCGGCGCCTCCACCTGGTTCCTGCGGCTCGCGGTGTCCGGCAACTCGATGAACGTGCGCTCGAGCGCCGCCAGCAGATGCCGCTTGATCGAGTCGCCGTAGACGCGGTTCTCGACCTCGATGATCGAGCGGTCGAACACGTTGAGCAGGAAGTCGTAGCGGATCCCCGATTCCTTGGCCACCGCCTCGCCGGTCGCGAGGTACTGGCTGCCGGCGATGTCGCGGAAGAAGTCCGACTTGCGCTTGGCACCGGGCGCGAACAGCGTCCACGCCTCGGCGGAGAGCCGCTTGAACACTTCGGTCAGCGCTTCGCCGACCGCCTTCGTCGCGTCGCCGAACTTGGCGGTGGCGAGGCTCCGCTGGCAGGTCGCTTCGAGGTCGGCGAGCTGCTCCAGGTATTGCTCCGAGCGGAAATCGCGCTCGAGCTGCCCGAGGAAGCCGTCGAGCGCGCCGTTCGAGCGCCCCGGTCTTCCCGAGCGCCTGCCGGAACAGGAAGAAGCGGCCGTTGACGAGCGCCTCCTGCTTCGCGATCGCCGCGGCCGTGTCGTAGTTCGAGCGCGAGTTCGTGATGCCGCGCCCGAGGACGTTCCGCTGCTCGTCCATGACCACCGCCTTGGTGGTGGTCGAGCCGAGATCGATGCCGATGAAGCAGCGCATGCAGTTCTCCTTCAGTGAACGGCGCCGCGCGGCCGCGACGCGCTTCGCCTTGACCATCTGGAAGTAGCTCTCCAGCCGGTTCTTGACGTTCGCCGCGGAAAAGTAGCGCGGGATCGACGAGGTCGGTCTCGATGAACGCCGCCGGCTTGCCGGTGCGCTTCTCGACTTCGCGCAGGATCAGCAGCTGGCCGGCGGAGAAGCTGTTGCAGCTCTTGATCGAGTTGATCAGCAGCCCGTCCGCCTGGTATTCGTCGATGTACTTGCAGATCATGTCGATCCGCGACGGCAGGTTGAGGTTGGTGTAGCAGCCGAGGCAGTACTCGGCGAGCGATTCGAGCGGACGGTCGGCATCGTGGCGGAAGCCGAAGTCGTAGACGCCGCCGACCTTCGAGTACGTCGACGCGACGACGACCGCGCCTTCGTCGTAGAACATCTTCCAGAACTCGCGGAAGCTGGTCCAGTTCGGCGGGCCCTCGACGACCAGGCGGTACTTCTCCTCGCCCATCTCGCCGTCGGGCGTGATCGGGCCCTTGCCTTCGCGCACGCGCTGCTCGATCTCCTGGCGCAGCACGCGGTAGTACTCGGTCGCCTCCGGCATGCCGCGGAACGCGGTGAAGATCGGGCCGATGTAGTAGACGGCGCCGAAATAGCCGTCGATCGGCGACGGGCGGTTCTTCGCCGATTGCAGCACGGCGACGAGATCGTCCTCGGCCTTCGCCGACTCCCTCATGTACTGGCGCAGCCGGTCGATGTCGAACTTGACGCCCGAGATGCGCTCGAGCGTCGGGATGACCGTCTCCTTCAGCTGCTTCACCACGTACTCGCGCATGTTCGGCGCGATCTTCCCTTCGCCCTGGTAGGGCACGTGGAGCATCACCGTCTCGCACCCGTACTTGTGGCGGATGAGCTCGAACCACTTCATGAACGTGAAGCAGCCGGTGTACGACAGGAGCAGGATGTCGGGCTTCGGCAGCACCTCGCCGGTGGGCCCGATCTCGCCGCCCATCATCATGCCGAGGTCGGCCTTCACGTAGGTGCAGACGTCCTCCGACTGGCCGTCGCGCTCGGCGTCCATGATCATCTTGCCGGACTTCTTGCGCAGGCCGTTCTGCAGCGCGTTCGTCTCCGGCAGGCTGCGCGCGAAGTCGAAGCACATCAGGAGCTCGTTGAGGTTGCCGGGAACGAAGGTCGCCGACACCTTGCGCCCGGCCTGATGGGCGGTGGCGAGATCGTGGTAATTGCTGTTGATGAGCTCCTTCTGCAGCCACATCGCGTCCTCTTTCTGGACGGGCGCGGCGGGCTTCTTCGTGCTCGCGGGCATTGCGGCGGTGGTCGTCATGCGGCGCTCCAGAGTTTGATCGAATCGGCGAACGTTCCCGACTGCTCCCGGATCGGGGCCATCTGGCCCGTGTTCTCGGCGTACTTGAACGCGGTGTGCGGCACCTTGTGCTTGCCGAGGACGTCCTGCAGCATCGGCCGCTCGAGCAGCGCCGGGTCGCAGAACGACGGCGCGGCGAAGATCACGCCTTCGGCCGCGCGGGTCTTGACCTGCTTCAGCAGGAACACGCCCTTCTCCTCGCGCGTCGTCTCGTACTTCGCGGCGGTGGTCGCCGAGCGGTGCAGGAACGCCTTCGACAGCTCGTCGAGCGGATTGGCGTCGGCCGGAACTTCGTCCATCAGCCAGCGGGTCACCAGCATGAAATCGTCGTCGACGATGTAGCAGCCCGACATCTCGATCGACTTGATCAGCCCCAGCGGCGGCTGCTCGCAGAAGGCGCCGGTCAGCACGACGCGGGCGTTGTCGCGCTTCGGCCGCGGCACCGCGTCGGCGGCGGCGATGTAGTCGCGGACGAGCTGCGTGTGCTCTTCCGGCGGCAGCACCATTCCGGCGCGCAGCACCAGGTAGACTTCGGAGGTCGGCGCCTGCCACGGCTTCGCGGCGCGGTAGGTGTAGAGATCGCGCACCGCCGCGCGGTTGTCGTTGAAGACGCGGATCGACGCGTTGAGGTCGGCGTCGGTGATCGGCGCGCCGCGCAGCTTGCCCAGGTCCTCGCGCAGCACTTCGAGCTCCTGGATGTAGAACGTGCCTCCGATCGCGTCCACGTAGTTCTGCGGCACGTCGAAGTAGCGGACGTACTTGTCCTTGAACAGGATCTGCCACATGCCCGACAGGTTGCGGATCACGTCGCAGATCGACGGGAACAGCATGCCGTCGAGGCAGTCGAGGCGCCCGGTGAGCCCCAATTCGATGGTCGAGCGCGGAATCCGGCAGATGTAGCTCTGGTAGTAGGCGTCGCCCTGGATCACCTCGAGCTGGTCGCCGCCGCCGAGAATCCCGACCGACAGCATGCCCGCCGCGTGGATCAGCTCGCGCGGCACGTAGACCGGCATGTAGCCGATCGCCTTGCGTCCGGGCGCCTTCGCCTTCCACTCCTTGACGGCGGACAGATCGAGATCGTCGAACAGCGCCTGGCAGCGCTCGACGATCTGCAGGACGGGCGGGATCGTGGCCATCAGCGGTGCTCCCAGTGCGGTTGGCGTTTGGCGAGGAACGCGACGAGCCCCTCGTTGGCGTCGCGCGTCTGCATGAGCCGTGTCGAGGTAGAGCCGCTCGACCTCCGCCAGCCGGCGGCGCAGCGTCGGGGATCGATCGGGCCGCGCGCGGCGGCGACCGCGCAGGCGAGCGCGGCGGCGCTCTTGCCGGCGAGATGGGCTCGAAGTAGGCGAGCGCGGCGACGTCTCGGGATCGGCGGCGACGAAGTGCGACGAGGCCCATCGCCTTCGCCTCGTCGCCGCTCGACCGACGCGGCCGGAGAACAGCAGGTCCTCGGCGCGCCGGCTGGTTGACGCGGTACGGCAGCAGGCACGAGGCTGCCGGCGCGAACACGCCGAGCTTCATTTCGGGCTGGCCGAGCTGCGCGTCCGGCGCGGCGAAGATCGGGCCGCCCGCGAGCGCGACCTCGAGTCCGCCGCCCAGACATTGGCCGCGCACGGCGACGAGGATCGGCACCGGAAACTCGAGCATCGCGAGCACGAGCGCGTGCAGCGACGAGAGCATCGCCGCGCATCGATCGGGCAGGTGCTCGTCGACGCTCGCGCCGAAGCTGAAGTGCGGACCTTCGGCATCGAGCAGCACGCCGCGCAGCGCCGCGATGGCCCGCGATAGCGCGACGAACGCGCCCGAGCAGCGCCGCGATCATCGCCGCGTCGACGAGGTTGGCCTTGGGCCGCGCGAGCGCGAAGGCGCAGCAACGCGCCGTCGCGCTCGATCCAGTCCTTGAGCGGCGACGCGTCGGCCACGTCGCTCAGCCCTTGCCCTTGTTCTTGGGCTGGATCGAGTCGTGCAGCGGGCCCACCCAGCTCTCGCCGGCGGCGAGCTTCTGGCGCAGCAGCACGAAGTCCACTTCGCGGTCGTTCTTGCGCGCCTTCGTTGAAGGCGGTGAACCCGGCGCGCGCCTCGGTCATCATGTTGAGCGCGAGCCATGCGCGCGAGTTCTCCTTGTTGCGGTTCCAGGCGTCGAGCTTGGGCTTGCGCAGCTCTTCGAGCGTCTTGGTCGTGCAGTCGGGAAAGGTCAGCAGCAGTTTCGCGCACAATTCGTCCACTTTGGCGTCGAGCAGCGCGAGATCCACCGTGCCGCGCGCGAGCAGCGCCTTGCCGGCCTTGGCGTCATCGCCGGTCTTGAAATCGCCGAAAACGAAGCGGCCATGATCGTCGAGCAAGCGCTTCGTCTCGACGAGCGGATTGGCGACGAACGTGCCGTCGACCTTGAGCGCGGGCACGACGTCGGCGAGGATGCCCCAGTGATAGGCCTTGTGCGCCGAGAACGGCTCGCACAGCACGCCGGCGACCATGGACCGCTCGTTTCCGATCATCGGCGGAAGGAAGTCGGTGGCGCCGCCGATCGGCGCCGAGCCATGCTTCGGGCCCGGCCTGGCCGAAGCGCGCGAGGTCCTGCGCGATGGAGAAGTCGCAGGCCATGCCGATTTCCTGGCCGCCGCCGATGCGCATCCCGTTGACCCGGCAGACGACCGGCTTGTCGCAGGCGAGGATCGCCGACACCATGTCGTTGAACAGGCGCATGTACTGGCGGTACTCCTGCGGATGCCCGGCGTAGTACTCGGCGTATTCCTTGGTGTTGCCGCCGGTGCAGAAGGCCTTGTCGCCGGCGCCGGTGAATACGACGCAGTTGACGTCGCGTGCGTTCGACGCGGCGCGGAATGCGAGGATCACTCCCTTGACCATGTCGGTCGTGTAGGAGTTGAACTGCCCCGGGTTGTCCAGCGTGATCCACGCGTTGTAGAGACCGCGGACGACGGTGCCGTCCGGCATCTTCGCCGCTCGCTTTTCGAAGCCCACTCCCGGCTTCGAGATGTCGTCGACCAGGTCATGGTTCTTGAATTCGCGCACCGGGGCGCGCACGTCGGGTGCATTCATCGCAGTGTCCTGGTAGGCTGGCACGAGTACCGCACGCTTCTTGATTTCGCGGTGGTGAACCGCCGCGAACACGTGGTTGATGTCATCGAGCGGATGCGCTTCGACGAACGGCCTGATCTTCACCTTGCCGTCGAGCACGAGGTCCAGGGCGGCCGGGTAGTATTCGGGCGGGCAGCCCCAGTTGCCGATCGCGCGCGCGTCGTAGGCCATCAGGTTGGAGAGGCGGATCTCGATCTTGTCCATCGTGAAGCCGACCACCGACAGCGTCGCGCCATGGACCAGCAGGCCGTACGCCGTGAGTTGACCGGCCGCCGTGCCGGAGCATTCGAAGATCAGCCACTCGGTCGCGGGCAGGTCGCGCTGCTTCGCAAATCCGATGATCGCGGTCTTGATCGCTCTTGCATCGAGCGTGCTGCTGTTGAGTGTCAGTGCCGCCCCGTGACGAGCAATCGCTTCAAGCTTGTCGTCGTCGACGTCGATGGCCACGACGTTCGCCCCGAGAGCATTCGCGATCTGCGCGCAATAGCCGCCGACGCCGCCCGCGCCAACCACGACCGCCAGACTGCCCGGAGCGACGCCAGCGCGTCGCACCGCCTGGTAGGGGGTCGTGAGCGCGTCGGCCACGATCGACACGTCGGCGAGCGTGAGGTCCGCGCGTCCCAGGCGCGCCAAGTCCACTTCGCACAGCCCCCGACCGGGCACCACGATGTGGGTCGCGAATCCACCCTGGATGTCGTTGCCCGGCATCTTCTGTTGTCGGCAGATGGTCGCCAGGCCCCGTTTGCACAGATCGCACTCGCCGCACGGGAGGACGGCAGGGACGATTACGGACTTGCCCATCCAGCTCTCGGCGCCGGCGCCGGTCGCGACGACGTTGCCGCTGATTTCGTGTCCCAGCGCCAGCGGCAGCGACTGGTTGGTCCGCACGCCGTCGTAGAAATAGCCGAGGTCGGTGTGGCAGACGCCGCATCCGGCGATGGCCACCACCACTTCCCCGGAACCCGGTTCGGCGCCGAATGCCGCGCGCACGAGCGGCGTGTTTGCTGCTGTCATCAACCAACGGTGGCCCTGGATGCTCATCGGTATCTGGTCCTCCAGCCTCGATTCCCATGTCTCGCCAGCCTGCCGGCGAGGCCTGTCCTTGGGGGCGTTGGATCCGCCCCCGGGACGGTCATTGCCCTAAATCGGTACTCCAATGCCGATTTAGGCGATGATCCGGCCCGTCGCCTGCGATCGCCTTGATCTGCGTCAATCCAAGGCGGAAGCGCAGCCGGTTTACTTGGCGCATCGTGTGGGGGGTGCAACGTGCAAGCAGTGACGAGCAAGGCGGAACGGACGGCGGCGGTGGCCGGCGCGCCCGCGGCGAGAGCGGCGTCCGGCGATGGCGCCACCAGCATCTCGATCGCGATCGCCGGCAGCGGCGGAAGCGGCGTGATGACGGCGGGCACGCTGTTGCTCGACGCCGCCGCCAAGGCCGGGCTCTATGGTCTCATGGTGCGCACCAGCGGCCCGCAGATCCGTGGCGGCGAAGCTGCGGCGCTGCTGCGGCTGGCCCACCGGTCGGTGGACGCGCTCGATGACGGTTTCGATCTCCTGCTCGCGATCGATTGGCAGAACGTGAACCGGTTCGCCGACGAGATCCCGCTGGATGCGTTCAGCGTGATGATCGGCGATCCGAATGAAGGCGAGGTGCCCGACGTCTTCATGAGCACGGGTGCGCGTCATGTGCCGCTGCCGCTCAAGAAGATGGCGAAGGCGATTCCGGGAAGCTGGACCAACATGGTGGCGCTGGGGGTCGCGGGCGCCTTGGCGGACATCCCGGCCGACGCGCTGGAATCCGCGCTGCGCGACTCCTGGAAACGTACTCCCGTTGCGCTGGAGGCCAATCTCGCCGCACTCCGCGCGGGCATTGCCGCCGCCGGTCCCATCGAAGGCATGCCCAGGCTCGCAGCGGCCGCGACCCGGCGTGGCAAGCGCTGGCTCATCAGCGGCAACGAGGCAGCAGGCTATGGCGCGTTGCGCGGCGGCGTCCGCTTCGTCGCGGGCTATCCGATCACGCCGGCGACCGAGCTCCTCGAGTGGATGGCGCCGGCGTTGACCAAGGTAGGCGGCACCCTCTTGCAGGCCGAGGACGAACTGGCGTCGATCAATATGATCATCGGCGCGTCCTACGGTGGTGTGCCTTCGCTGACCGCTACCGCCGGACCCGGGCTGGCGCTGATGGCGGAAGGCATCGGCCTTGCGGTCAGTGCCGAGGTGCCGATTGTCATTGTCGACGTGATGCGTGGCGGCCCATCCACCGGTATCCCCGCCAAGAGCGAGCAAAGCGACCTCTCCTTCGCGGTCAGCGGCCTGCACGGCGATGCGCCGCGCCTCGTGCTTGCGCCCACGTCGATCGCCGACTGCCTCGGCACCACGCAATGGGCGGTGCATCTTGCGGAGGCGCTGCAGGCGCCGGCCATCGTGCTGTCCGACCAGTTCATGGGCCAGTCGCGTGCCATCGTCGACAAGCCGGTCGACGCGGATTTCGTCGCCCGGCGCCTCATGGCCGCGGCCAATGCGCCCGATTACAAGCGCTACCGCGACACCGATTCGGGCGTGTCGCCCATGGCGATTCCTGGCACGCCGGGCGTTGTCTACACCGCGGATGGTCTCGAACACAGCGAGGGCGGAATTCCGAGCAGCCAGTCGCGCGACCATCGAATGCAGCTCGACAAGCGCCAGCGCAAGCTGCTCGACTTCGACTATGGCCATTGGTGGGCAGATGTCGTCGGAGAAGGAGACGCAGCCATCATCACCTTCGGCTCGGCGACGGGACCCGTACGCGAAGCGGCGGCACGCGTGGCCGAGCGTGGCTGCAACGTGCGGGTGATTGCGCTGCGGCTGCTGGCGCCGGTGCAACCGGCACGGCTTGCCGCCGCGCTCGAAGGCGCGACGCGCGTGCTCGTCGTCGAACAGAATCACGGCGCGCAACTCTACCGCTACCTGCGCGCGATGTACGACTTGCCGGGCAAGCCCGAGAGCTATCATCGCCCGGGTCCACTGCCGTTGCGGCCCGGCGAATTGGCCAATGCGATCGTCGAATGGAGCCGTCATGAGTGACGTAGCTATCGCTCGGGCGCCGCTCACGGCGCAGAGCTACAAGTCGAGCTACAAGCCGATCTGGTGTCCCGGCTGCGGCGACTACTCGGTGCTGAGTTCGCTGACCAGGGCGCTCGCGAAGATTGCCGTTCCACCGGAGGACATTGTCGTGGTCTCCGGCATCGGCTGCTCCTCCCGCATCCCTGCGTACACGACCTGCTACGGCTTCCATGGCGTGCATGGCCGCGCACTGGCGGCGGCCACCGGGCTCAAGGTTGCGCGCCCTGATCTCACCGTGCTGGTCACGGGCGGTGATGGTGACGGCTATTCGATTGGCGGCAACCACTTCCTCCACGCGTGCCGGCGCAACGTCGACCTCACGTACATCGTGATGGACAACCATGTGTACGGGATGACCAAAGGCCAGCCGTCGCCGACCACGGAGCCGGACTGGGACTCCAAGCTGGCGCCCGGCGGGACGGGACTGCGCGTGTTCCACCCGCTGGTCATTGCGCTTGCGGCCGGGGCCAATTTCGTTGCGCGTGCATTCTCCGGCGATCCGAACGGCACCGCTGAAATCATTGCAGAGGCGATCCGGCATCCCGGCTTTTCGTTTGTAGAGGTACTGAGTCCGTGCGTGACTTTCCGCCCGGAGCAACGCGAGTGGAAGCAGCGGGCGCACCCGTCGCCGGTCGCCCCGACAGATGACCCGGCGCGCGCCGCGCGAAGGGTGATGACCGACGACGGCTTCAACATCGGCGTTCTCTACAAGGGTGATCGCAAGGCGTATCCGGCGAACACCGGTACGGCGAAATGCGTGCCCACGGATCTCGAGGGGGAGTTTGAATTGTGACCACCGGGATGAAGCCCGAGGGCGCGGCGCGCAAGAGCGTTGCGCCAGGCAAGGAACACTCCACGCCGGGCACCGCCCCGCCGAGCACGTTGGATGAATTCATGGCGCTGGCGCTGCTGATGGAGAATGAAGCGGCGCAGCGATACTCCGAACTCGCCGACGCGATGGAGACGCACAACAATCGCGACGTTGCGGAACTCTTCCGGCGAATGGCTGCCATCGAAGCCAAACACGCACAAAAGATCATGACGGAAATGAAGTGGCGCACTGCACCGGCGGTTCCGATCGGCCTGCAGAGTTGGTCCGGCTTCGAGTCGCCCGAAACGACACCCGGCGAGGACGTGCACTACCTGATGCACCCGTACCACGCGCTGCAGCTCGCATTGGCCGGCGAACAGCGCGCCGAGCAATTCTTTGCGCGGCTCGTGACGCTTGCCAAGGTGGCCACGGTTCGCAAGGCCGCGCGCGAGTTGCGCGACGAAGAACGCGAGCATGTGACACTCGTGAAGGCGTGGATGAAGAAGGTGCCCAAGCCTGCCACTGATTGGGCGGACGACCCCGATCCGCCACGCTATACGGATTGATGCGATGCCGATGCAAGTTCTGTTGCCAGACGGATGGGCTCGGCCGGTCGGCTACGCCAATGGCATCGCCGTCGGTGCGGGTCGGATCATATTTGTTGCCGGACAGGTGGGATGGGACGCACAGCAGCGCTTCCACTCGGAGGACATCGCGCCCCAGTTCGAGCAAGCGCTGAAAAACGTGCTCGCGGTACTCGAGGAGGCCGGCGCCACAGCCCAGCATATCTGCCGGATGACGGTCTACTGCTGCGACAAGCCGGCCTATCTGGCCGCTCGACGTCAGCTCGGCGCCATCTGGCGCGATCAGGTGGGCAACCACTATCCCGCGATGAGCATGATCTTTGTCTCGGATCTGCTCGACAGCCCGGGAAAGATCGAACTCGAGGCTACGGCGGTTCTGCCCGTCTAATGCGCCGAGTGTCGCCGCGGAACGGCATTGACGAAGCAGCCGAATTGTTTCACTTCCTCGAGCCGGCAACTCCAGTACATCTTCCCTTGGTAGACGGTCATATCCGGGCAGCCATCACACATGTTGAAGCCACCATCCTCCAACGCATCGACGGGCTGAATGATCGTGATGGTCTGCACGTAGGATTTCTCGAAGGCGCTGCCCGGCTTTCTGAAGATGGATCCGAGAAAGTTCTTCGAGACCGTCCACATGCCAGGGTCGAACAACGACGCCGCCAGCATCGCCGAGCGCCCGGAGCCCAGTGTCCTTGGACTGGAATAGCTCAGCCACCGCTTGCGGAAGAGGTGGCTGCCGTCCTGGACCAGCTCCATGAACCGGGGGGTGACGTACCCGAACCCGCGCCTGCGACTCGCGATTCTCGACGCGATGAGCCATTTCACGCTGTTCGCATCCGCGCTCCCGTTGAGATAGGCGCTCGGTTCATACGTCGGGTCGGCCTCGCGGATCTTCGCTACGACCTCGGCCGCCTTCAGCGCCCTCGATCCCGCCCAGGCATCCGACTCCTCGTAGGTCTGACAGAGATCCACCTTTGCTCCGTTCGCGTAGAAATCGAAGTCTCCCATGAGCCGCGGCTCCCGGTACAGGATGAACACGACGGTGTTCACGATGTCGGGATGACGTTGCGCCCACCGCACGATCTCCGGAACCTGGTCGAGCGTTTCGCTGGTCACCGTCTGATTGAACGAGCAGGTCAGCCCTCCCTCCTCGGACAGCATCCGCGCGAATTTCAGCCGCAGCGGATTGTGGTCGCTCTCGACCGTGCCCTTCGAGTCTCGCCGCGTCTGCGAGACATCGATGTGAAACGTGAATCCGAAGACCCCGGCCGCCTTCAAATCCTTCAGCCGCTTCGGGGTCAGCGCCAGGCCGTTGGTGTTGATGATCGGTTTCCATCCACCATGCTTGACCATGCGCACGATGTCCACGATCTTCGGATGCACGAGCGGATCGCCTCCGGCGATGCTCATGCAATCGCTCCGCCGCTCCCGCTTGAAGACCGCCAGGTCCGCCTCGATTTCCGCGAGCGTCTTGTGACCCTCCGTCTTGGGACGGTAGCAGCCCTTGCACGCCAGGTTGCAGCTCGTGGTGACTTCGAGCCAGGAAATCCCGTTGTCGGTCAGGGACCAGGGCAGGCGATAGTATTTCTGGGGCGTCAGCTCGGTCAGCATGCGCGGTGCCTCGCGACCGGATGCGATCGCGACTCCTCGGCTCAGTCGAATGGCCGATTCTCCACGGGGAAAGCCGGGCGAATCCTTGATGTGGCTCAAGGCGTCGCATGAACCATCGACTCTCGAAGGGCGCGACGTCGTCATCGAGTCGCGCTGGGCCGCATCTTCAGATCTCGGGCCTTTCCTGAGCCTTCGATTTGATAGGGTAAACCTCGGGTGAGCGTCGATATGCCTCGGCGCAACGTTCGGAACAGAACCATGGTCCCGTCGGCATCGTTCTGCGGTATGCCTCATAGGGCGCGTGCATCTTGCATACTGGATCTATCCAGGCGGGATCGAAGGCCGGCGCCAGCTCGATGGAATAGAGTGGCACGTGGTCGGAAATCGATCGCAACGCTACCGTCCCGAGGTCCCGGGCAACAATTCCGGATGCGATGGCAATGTCGGCGACCGACTGGGTCGCCAACAATTGCCCCGGAGACGCCAACGCGGCGACCCGTGCTGCGATGTTGACCGTCGAACCAAAGAGGTCGTTCGATCGGCGGAGTACCGGTCCGTGGTTGAGCCCGGTCCTGGTCAGTGGAATTCGTGGCTCGGCTCGGCACGCTGGAAGCAGACGTCCGAGCACCTGAAGGGCGGTTGCCGGGTCAGGACATCCGTAATCGCGCTGAAGCCTGCCAAATCGACGAACGCGACGGTCGCCACCGTGGACTCGAACGCGTCGACGGCACTGACGTTCGTCTCCATGGCTCATTGTGGTGAGGTGGGTGATGCCGGTCAAGCGTCGAGTTCGCCTGTCGGCGCAGCGGGTCTTCGGTGTCGGACGCGCAGGTTCGGTATCCGGATTCGTCCCCTTCCATTGGAGCCGGGTTCGTCGTGGCCAACCGGATCCGTGGCATGGAAAGTGCATCTGACCTGGGGTCAACGCTCGCCCCGGACCCACAACAACATGAAACATACAATCGGAATAGTCATTGCGGCGCTCGCGATCGCGTCACCGGCATCCGCGCAAACGATGTACCGCTGCCTCGACCTAGGCAAGACGATCTACTCGGACAAGCCGTGCCTCAACGGTGACGAAGTGAGGCAGATGGCGCCGAACGGCAATCCCACCGCGCAATACCTCGCGCGATCGCGCATGAAAGACCGCCTGGACGAGCAACGCGCGATCACGGCGGCGCGCGCCGCCAAGCGCGACGCCGAGATCGGGAAGGTCGCAAAGTGCGTCAAGGGCGCGACGGCACCAGGCTGCGAACCGTAGCCGCTGATCCCTGCCTTCGATTCGGATCGCACTTCGACTCGCCGTCGCGCGCGGCGTGCAGCGCGTCCGCACGCGTCCTCCGCACGACATCGCGCGTCTCCGAGCCCCAGGAAGGTGGCTCTTGCCTAGGAAAATAATGAAGCGTCTAATCCGGTCACAATGGGCCTGCTCGGTGCGGTGCTGTAAGGCTTGATCCGGACGTTCACGCGATCGAGCGCCGATTCGGACCGAATATCCTGGGAATTCCTTCCACATCCCGGTGCGCCGCACAGAAGCACCCGTCGCCTCGTTGCGCGATTGATCTTCTCCAACTACCTTTGGCAGCCTTAAGGGGAGGTCCAAGTGATTCACGGAACGTGTCATTGCGGTGCGGTTGGCTGGCAGTTCAACGGGCTGCCCGAGTCGGCCACCGCCTGCAACTGCACGGTATGCCGTCGCTACGGCGTCCTGTGGGCCTATGACTACGAAGGCGAGGGCATCACCACTTCAGGACCAACCAAGGCCTACATCCGTGGAAATGCCATTGAGTTTCACTTCTGCCCCAATTGCGGTTGCGTTGCGTTCTGGCGGGCGCAGGCAGCGGATCAACAGGGGCGTCGCCGGATCGCCGTCAACCTGCGCCTGACCGAACCAGGGCCCATTGCGAAACTGCCCATCGACCACTTCGACGGACTTGACACGTTCGATGACCTGCCCAGGGACGGGCGCTGTGTGGGTGACCACTGGTTCTGAATATAGTTGGACGAGATCCCTACCCGCCGCAGACCGAAACTTGGCACGAGACAAGCGACGATTAACGGCGATCGTTGCCGCCGATGTGGCGGGCTACTCCCGTCTGATGGGTCGCGACGAGAGCGGCACCCTTGCAGCGTTGCAGGGTCACCTCCGGGAGCTGATCGAACCGAAGATCGCCGAATACGCGGGGCGCACGGTCAAGTCGATGGGCGACGGGCTGTTGCTGGAATTTCCCAGTGTCGTTGACGCAGTGCGCTGTGCTGTCGACATACAGCGCGGCATGGAAGAGCGCAATGCTGCCGTTCCGGAGGAACAACGGATCCAGTTTCGCATCGGGATCAATGTCGGCGACATCATCATTCACGGCGACGACATCTTCGGCAACGGGGTCAACGTGGCGGCGCGCCTGGAGTCATTGGCGGAACCCGGGAGTATCTGCGTCAGCCGCATCGTGCGCGATCACGTGTTGGACCGGCTGAATTACGTCTTCGAGGATCTGGGCGCGCAGAAAGTCAAGAATATCGTTCGGCCGGTCAGAGCGTACCGGGTGGACTTCCGGAACGAGGCACCGCAACAGGAAAGCTGGTGGAGCAGACAGTGGCGGCACCTGACGCTGGCTCTCCGGGGGCAATGGCTCGCCGCTGGGGTCCTTGTCCTCGGCGTCGTTGGCGGCGTGGCCTGGACCGTGGCGAACCTATGGGATGTGGACGCCGCAGCCGCGCCGCCCACGATGTCGGTGGCGATCGCGCCCTTGGGCGCGACGAGCGGCGATACCGACGCGTCACGCCTGGCCGAGGTGCTCACGCACAACATCGCGACCCGACTCATCCGGGAGGGGGGATGGGCCAGCGAGCCGCGCGCGCGCGTGGTTCTCGTCGACGCCGCTGCGGCGGGCGACAGCCGCACCGTCACGGCAACCGAATTGAGTCGCAACTTCAATGTGCGCTACGTCCTCCAGGGAGAATTGCTCAAGAGCGGCAACCGCTACACGGCGAATCTCCGGCTCGTGGAGGCGGCCACGCTGGAACAGGTCTGGTCACAGCGCGAGGAGTGGCAGGAAGCGGAAATGTCGGCCGAGTCATCGACCAAGCTGCGCAACCTCACCGCGCAGCTGCGCGCCGCGCTCCAGGGAGCGGAAATCCGGCGCGTCGTGGCCAAGCCGCTCTCCGAACTGGGCGCGATGGAGCTGGTGCTTCGCGTCATTGACCTGTGGCGCAGCGACAAGTCCCTGGCCGGGACCATCAAAGCGCGCGAACTGGCAGACGAGGCATTGCGGCGCGGACCCGATCTTGTGCCCGCATTGCTGATCAGAAGCGCGATTGCGGACCGTGAACTGGATGTCGATCCCGATGCCTCCCATCGGGATCGCATTCTGCGGGAGTTCGATGATTTCACGAATCGGGCCATCGGTCTTGATCCGACCGACCCGGTCGCCTGGGACTTCCGCGGCATCGTGCTGATGTATCTGGGACGATGGGATGCCGCGCTCGAAGCCAATGCGACCGCCATCAAGCTGGCTCCGCACAAGCCCGACCACTACGACAGCAAAGCCTGGCTCATGAGCATGACCGGACGCCCTGGCGAAGCATTGCCGCTCGTTGACCGTGTGCTTGCGATGGATCCCAATTCGACCGAGGCAGGTTTTGCTCTTCGCAACGCGTGCGAGGCGCACTTGTTGCTTGGACAGGCCGAACAGGCAATCGCGGCCTGCGAGCGAGCCCGCGGCCTTACCAAGGATGACCTGTTCATTGCTCTGTTCCTTGCGGCCGCCTACGCCAATCATGGCGATCTGGCGAAGGCTGCGATCATCAGGGCGGACGCGCTGCGGATCGTGCCGGGCTATACCATCGCGCAATTGCGCGCGAAGCGTTACTCCGAGCACCCTGAATACCAACGCATTGCCAAGGAATACTGGCACGAAGGTCTGCGCAAGGCGGGGTTTCCGGAGCAATAGCGAGTGCCAGGCGGTCGCGGCGGGTGCGCTGGCCTTTGACGTCACGGTACCGTGGATCTTGACTGCAACAGTCCGCGGGCGGCCCGCCTCACGTCGGGCGAGGAGAAGCGGAAGGCAGCGCGATCCAGCAGGTAGTGGATGAAGCCGGTCGCGAAGCCCAGTGCCAGCAGCGCAGGCACGAAGGGCGAGGAACGCAGCCACCGCGCCGCATCGCCGAAGATGCGGTCGGCATAGGCGTATTCGTCGGTGACGGCCTCCACTTCCATCACCGGCAGCAGCAGCGTGGAGCCGACGGCGAGCACGAGCAGCACTGCCCAGCCGCGCCGATTGATAGGTGCCAGCAGCCGCTGCCAGCGCGCGCCTGGCGCCTCGGCCCCACCGGAAGCCGCAAGCGAGGCGAGTCCCATCGCGGCGCTCCAATGTTGCACGCTCCACAGCACGATGAACAGGAAGGGGTCGCGCGCGAGGAGGGCGAAGAGCACCATCGCCGAGACGCCGAGGACGTAGGCCACGCGCGGTAGCGAAGGGCGCTGCGAGCGCAGTTCGGCGCGCAGCATCAGGGCGGTCAGGACCGCGACGACGGCGATGCCGCCATCGCGCAGCGTGCGCGCGAACACGTCCGACCCGTAAGGTCCCAGCAGCGGGTCGATCCAGCGATCCTGGAAGGCGATCGATCCAGCCAGAGCTTCCGCCACCACGACAAAACCGCCACCCACGACGAGCGCGTACCACCGATCCAGCCGTCGCGTGGTCGCGTCCGACGCTCGTCCCGCGCGCGCGCGGTAAAGGCTGAGGAGCCCGAAGTGCTGCGCGGCAAAATGGTAACTCAACAGCGGGTAATTCAGGACGGCGAGCCAGACCACGCGCTCGGTCAGCGGCATCGGAACCACGCTCTCGGGAGCCAGCAGCAGGGCGAAGCAACCCACGGTAATGGCCAGGGGGGCCACTACGAAGCGCAGCCGCTGCGTGGTGAGCAGCGGGCGGTAGGCCGGGGTCGCGTAGGCCAGCCAAGCCGACGAGAGGCGGTGGCCGAACCACAAAGGTACCGCAAGGGCGAAGAACAGTCCGTCCACCGGGCTGGCGCGCACGTCGTCATGACCCCGCGCCAGCAGAACGACCAAGGGGGCCAACCACAACGCATTCAGGACCCAGACAAGGTCCCAGGCCGGGCTCTTGATCCAGGGCATTGGGGCAGGAGGTAGCGCATCGGCCCGGTCCGATGTTTCCCCGAGCTGTGAATTGGCCCGGGCCGACCCAAGGGAGTGATGGCGGTTGTGTCGCATCGCGAGCCGCTGTTGACGAAGCCGAGCTACATTGTCCCTGCTACGGCCGGCCGGCGCCAGTGACTGCTTCGAATTGCGGCCTCAACTGTTCGGTGCACCTGGACGCAGAAAGCGGGGACGGGGTGCATGCAACATCTGCCGGGAGCGCCTCCATCCGAGCTACCTCGGCGCCACCGCAGGCTCCAATGTGGGGAACGGATCGATGCCGACGTTGTATGTCCCGAGGTTATGGAAGACGGTCGGAGTGATGAACGCTCTGAAAAACGTACCTTGAGGTTCGCGCTCGTCGAAGCAAAGAACATCCGCTGCGATTGTGACCGTGTTGACGGCATAGGTTGGTATCCGCACACCCGCCGCGTTCCTCGCGCACTCGGCGCCATAACCGATGAGTTCGGGATTGTCCGTCGCCTGCGTCTGCTTGACGTACGTATTGGCAATTTCCAGCACGCCGCCGTTACAAATGTCGATGGCTCTCGACGCTCTACCCTCTATCAATCTGCACCCGGCTATCACGTTCCTGGCTGCCCGCGACTTGATGAGGTGCCCGATGGAGGTGTCCGCCAAGTCGGCATTGGTAACGTGCAATTCAGCGCAGGCGCCGACATAAATGGCATGGCTCTGCCCATCGCCCGGAGTTCCATTTTCCTTTCCCTTGATATCACTCAGCCTGACGATGCTGTCAACGTGCGCGTTGCCGGTAAGAATCCCGGTTTCGCAACGATCGATCCTGATTCCGGAGGCGCTCAGGTGCCGGCCCTCGAACCGTATCAGCCCGCCGTTGCGGCTGGCGTTGGTGATCCCTACTCCAGCCAGATTCAGCAGCGTCACATTGTTGCCTGCGAGCACAAACGTCGACTTGCCGCCAAAGACTGAATCGAACACAGCCTCCGCGCTCGCGCGGATCGTGACGTTGGACGCCCGGCTGAAACCGGCCTCTCCCGGGTGATTGCCCGGAGCGATGTCGAGCGTCTGTCCATCCTGCAATGCCGCGAGCGCCTCGGCCAAGGTAGCGTAGGTAATTTCGCCGATGATGAATCGAGGTGACGCTGGCGGGCGCGGCGGAGTGGCCTCGGCCGCTCCCCCGTCTGTCGTGCTCGAGATCGATTCTCCCGCAGCGTGCACGGCGACCGACGCAACGAGCGCGTCAACGCCCAAGGCGAGAAACGCGCGGCGGCAAGGCATTGGAGCGCCCGTCCGTGCGACAGATCAGCGCGCGTGGACCGGCTGCGTCAGGAAGCGCTCCGCTGACAACGGCAGAGAGGCTTCTTCGACGCCCGCCGCCTCCTGCCGTCCCTCGAGCATTCCGCGAAGGGTCGCAAATTCGCGGGTGATGTTCTTGTGGAATTCTGGTCCGACTTGCTCGAGGAAAGCCTTGTCTTTCGGCTTCGGCTTGGCCACGCGAATCTCGACGTGCGTGCCGCCGCCGACGGTTTCCGAGAACGCGTAGGTCATGAGCACCTTGGGTGCGTCTGGCATGGGCAGCAGCGTGGTCAGCGTCAGATAATCGAACGGGCGCCAGTCGAGCACTTCCTCGATGATGGCGTGCGCGCCGTGCATGCAGTGGTTGATGGTGCCGACCCCGCGACGGCCGCCCTTGGCCATCTCGCGTACCTCGTCGGCGCCTCGCCACTTCGGCCGTTGGCCGGGCTGGGTGAAATACTCCCACACGGTCGGGCGCGCCGCGGCGATGTCGAACTCGATCACCATGGCCGCCTTGGCGCGAGTGACCTCGTTTCGCTCGCGCTGGCTCGCCTTCTGCCATGCCTCTTCGAGATCGCGCACCCAGCACTTGACATCGCCGATGATGTCGATCGCTTCCCGGTGCTCGACGAGACTCTGTGCGAAGGGATCGATGCCCATCGCCTGGACGCAGGGGTCGGAGTACAGCACGTAGGCATGGCCACCGAGGCGCTCGTTCACCGCGTTCTTCAGGAGGCGATGAACGACGATCACGTCGCGACCGGCAAGCTCCTCGCGGCCGGCCATCTTGTGCTTGACGAACTCGCCATGGTGGCAGATGAACTTGAGGTCGAGGCTCTGCATCTTTCTGCAGGCGTTGCATTCGCAGGAGGTTGCCTGCTCGATGTTGCGTAACCGCTTGCGGAAGGCAAAATAGGCGGATTCGATGGCGTCCTGGAGGACCGATCCGTCGACCTTGGCGGTAACCGCGTAGAAGAAGGCCGCGTCCCCCTCGAACTTGGCGAGCCGGAGCGGCGGGCGCAGGCACTTCACCATCGTGTCCATCACGTCGGCGATGATGTCGTGCGCATGGTCGAGCTCGACGCCGGCGAGATAGCGCGTGTAGCCGGAGATGTCGGCGATCACGAAGCAGGCCGACTCGGTTTTCGGAAGCATCGCGGCCGTCCTTCCCAACTGTCGTACGTGTGATAAGGGTGCGGACGCGATGGTACTCTGGGAGGGCAACCCCCTCAACCCGGGCCATGTGTTGCTGCTTCGGGTACCTTGCGGAACCCGAGGCCGAAGCCCATGTTATCGTTTCGAGGTTGGCGATCAAACTGATGGGCTGAGCGTCGAGGGACGATGAGCACTGGCGACCCCAGCAAACTGGACCGCATCGTGGCTGACGCTCGTCGGGCGGCCGAAACCCGTGACCGCGGCTATCGGGAACGGGCGCTGAAGATCTACCCTTGGATCTGCGGGCGCTGCGCCCGCGAGTTCACGCGCGCCAATGTTCGCGAATTGACGGTTCACCATCGGGACCACAATCACGACAACAATCCGACCGATGGCAGCAACTGGGAGTTGCTGTGCCTGTACTGCCACGACAACGAGCATCAGCGGCAGCTGGAAGCGGCCGGCGGGGGCGACGCGTCCCGCGCCAATCCCAACGCCTCGACCTTCGCGCCCTTTGCCGATCTCAAAAAGCTGTTGGCGAAAAGTCGGCCGCCAGAGTGAAACGACATCTCAAGGAGAATTCCGACCGTGGCAAGCAAACCCAGCAAGAAAGACCCTTCGAACCTGCGCTCCCGCCAGTGGTTCGCGAATCCGGACAATCCGAACATGACGGCGCTGTACCTCGAGCGCTACATGAACTTCGGCCTGAAGCGCGAGGAGCTGCAGGCCGGCAAGCCGATCATCGGCATCGCCCAATCGGGGTCGGACCTGTCTCCCTGCAACCGCCATCATCTCGAGCTTGCCCACCGGGTACGAGAGGGCATTCGCGAGGCCGGCGGCATTGCGTTCGAGTTTCCCGTGCACCCGATCCAGGAAACCGGCAAGCGTCCGACCGCCGCGTTGGATCGCAACCTCTGCTACCTCGGACTGGTGGAAACGCTTCACGGCTACTTCATCGACGGCGTGGTGCTTACGACCGGCTGCGACAAAACCACGCCGGCGCAACTGATGGCAGCGGCCACTGTCGACATCCCGGCCATCGTACTGTCCGGCGGGCCGATGCTGAACGGCTGGTTCCGCGGTGAACGTACCGGTTCGGGCACGATCGTCTGGAAGGCGCGCGAACTGCTGGCGGCGGGGGAGATCAACAACGAGGAATTCATCGAGCTCGTCGCTTCCTCCGCGCCGTCGGCAGGACATTGCAACACCATGGGCACAGCCTCGACCATGAACTCGCTCGCCGAGGCGCTCGGCATGTCGCTGCCCGGCAGCGCGGCAATCCCGGCGCCGCACAAGGATCGCGCCGTGAACGCCTACGAATCCGGCAAGCGCATCGTCGAGATGGTATGGGAAGACCTGCGTCCCTCGAAAATCATGACGCGTGAAGCCTTCGAGAACGTGATCGTCGTCAATTCGGCGATCGGCGGCTCGACCAACGCGCCCATACACTTCAACGCCATCGCGCGTCACATCGGAGTGCAGCTCGACAACGACGACTGGGAGAAGATCGGCTACGACATCCCGTTGCTGGTGAATCTGCAACCCGCCGGCGAGTACCTCGGCGAGGAGTACCATCGCGCCGGCGGCGTGCCGGCGGTGGTCGGCGAGCTGATCAGGGCCGGAAGGATTCGCAAGAATACGATGACCGTCAACGGCAAGACGCTGTTCGAGAACTGCAGGAAGGCACGCGTCGAGGATGCGAAGGTGATCTGGCCGTACGGCAAGCCGATGAAGGAGCGAGCCGGATTCCTGAACCTCAAGGGCAACCTGTTCGACAGCGCGATCATGAAGACCAGCGTGATCTCGGCCGCCTTCCGCAAGCGCTACCTCTCCAACCCGAAGGACCCCGACGCCTTCGAGGGCAGGGCGATCGTGTTCGAGGGTCCGGAGGACTACCACCACCGCATCGATGATCCGAAGCTCAAGATCGACGACACGTGCCTGCTGTTCGTGCGTGGAACCGGCCCGGTGGGCTACCCCGGCGCCGCCGAAGTGGTGAACATGCAACCGCCTGCGGATCTGATCAAGCGCGGGGTCACCGAATTGCCATGCATCGGTGACGGACGGCAATCGGGCACATCGGGCTCTCCTTCAATCCTCAATGCATCCCCGGAAGCGGCGACCGGCGGCGGCCTTGCGATCCTGCAGACCGGTGACCGGATTCGCATCGACTTGAACAAGCGCACTGCCAACATCCTGATCAGCAAGGCGGAGTACGACCGTCGCCGGAAGGTGCTGGCGAAGCAGGGCGGCTTCAAGATTCCCGACAGCCAGACTCCCTGGCAGGAGATTCAGCGCGGCATGGTGGATGAGCTTTCGCGCGGCATGGTACTGAAGCCTGCGGTCAAGTATCAGCGGATTTCGACGAGCAAGAGGACGCCAAGGGACAATCACTGAAAAACCTGAGCCCGAAACCCGAATTGCAAGTCGCCGCCACGCCGAGGCGAAGTGTGAACCCACTCGCGAAACCGTGTCCGTTTTGCGCCCCGCCGCCGGACCAGGTGCTGCTCGAGGGCTCCGTGGCGATGGTGCTCACGGACACCCACCCTCTCAACCCGGGCCATGTGCTGATCGTCCCCCGCCGACACGTCGCCTCGTGGTTCGATTCGACGACCGCGGAGCGAGAGGAGATATTGCGTCTCGCCGACGACGCGCGCCGGATGCTCGTCGAGCGCCACTCTCCGGACGGATTCAATATCGGCATCAACGATGGCCCCGCGGCGGGGCAATCGGTGCCGCACCTTCACCTGCACCTCATTCCGCGCTATCGCGGCGACATTCCCGATCCGCGCGGAGGCGTGCGGTGGATCATCCCGGCTCGCGCGGCGTACTGGCACAAGGCGTGAACGAGCGTCACCGGCGAGATCGTCCGTCCGCGAACCCGGGGGGCTCGGGTGGCCCCGTCAGTCGATGATGTGGTAGACCGGCGCCTTCTCCATGTCCCACTTGCCGGTGTTCCGGTCATAGCGGGACAGCGTGAAGCAATGCCAGTTCTCGTCATCGAGCTTCATGTGATCGCCCCGATAGTAATACCCGGGCCACCGCGTTTCCTTGCGGAACATCGTGTGATGGGTCACGGACTCCGAGGCCAATAGCCGGTGGTGCAGCTCCCACGTGCGCTGCAGCTGGTGCAGGTCTTCGGCACCCATGTGGCTCATGTCTTCCTTCAGCATCCCCAGCAGCTCGAGACCTCGGCTGAGCAGCTGGCTGTTCGTCATGTAGTTGGCGCTGATGCCGCCGACGTATTCGTCCATGATCTTCTCGAGACGCTGCAGACCGTGGATCGGGAGGAGATAGCTCGGCGATACGGTCCCGGCCACGATCTCGTTGCGGCCGACCCGGTAGTTCTCCAGCGGCTGATAGATCGCACTTCTCGAGGTCGCGATATTCCTGTTCGCTGACCTGCGGCTGCGCCTTCCCCATGTCGTTGACGTACCTGACCGCGGCCTTGGCGGCGATCCGGCCTTCCGTGAACGACCCTGAAGAAAACTTGTGCGCGGTGCCGCCGATGGTGTCGCCGGCGCCGAACAGCCCGTCGACCGTCATCATGCGGTTGTAGCCCCACTGATACTCCGCAGGGGCGTAGTCTTCCGGTCCGCTCGCCCACGCACCGGAGCAGGTGGCGTGCGAGCCCATGACGTAAGGCTCGGACGTGGTCAGCTCGGGATTGATGTACTTGGGGTCGATGTTCTGCGACGCCCAGACGACCGCTTGCCCGATCGTCATGCCGAGGAAGTTCTCCCAGCCGACGGTCTCCTTGTGCGGGTCCTGGAAGGCCTCCTTGGTCACCATGCGGATGGGGCCGCGGCCGGCCTTCATCTCCTCGAGAAACGCGTGGTTCCGCAGGCACGTCGGCACCGGATGCCGGTCGATGTAGTCGCCCACCAATTCCTTGGTGTGGTTGTACCACTTGGACTCGTACTCCTCGCCGTAGCCGTTCTGAGTGTACGTCTTCAGATGGAGGAAGTAGGCGCCGACGGGACCATAGCCGTCCTTGAATCGGGTCAGGACGATGCGGTTTTCCATCTGCGTCATCTTGGCGCCGACCTGGATCGGCAACGCGTACGCGGATGCGCTGCTCCACGGCGCATACCAGGTCCGCCCCATTCCCTCGCCCACGGCACGCGGCTTGAAGATGTGCGACGCGCCACCGGCGGCGACGATGACGGCCTTCGCGCGGAACACGTGGAAGTCGCCCGTCCGGACATTGAATCCGACGGCGCCGGCGACCCGGTTGGCCTTGCTCTTGTCCATCAGCAGGTGGGTGACCATGATCCGGTTGTAGACCTCGGTCGCGGCCTTGCGCGCCGCTTCGGCAACGATCGGCTTGTAGCTCTCGCCGTGGATCATGATCTGCCACTTGCCTTCGCGCTGGTACCGTCCGGTCTTGGGGTCCCGCATGATCGGCAGGCCCCATTCCTCGAACTTGTGCACCGTGGAATCGACGTGCCGGGCGATGTCGTAGCCCAGGTCTTCGCGCACCAGGCCCATCAGGTCGTTGCGGGCGTAGCGGACATGGTCCTCGGGCTGGTTCTCGCCCCATTGCATGCCCATGTAGCAGTTGATGGCGTAGAGGCCCTGGGCGACGGCGCCGCTGCGCTCGATGTTCGCCTTCTCGACGCAGACGATCTTCAGGTCGCGTCCCCAGTAGCGGGACTCGTAGGTCGCTCCGCAGCCGGCCATGCCGCCGCCGATGACGAGGATGTCCGCGTCGACGAATACGGTCTTCCTGCCCCCGAACAGACCCATCAGAGGACTCCCTGCTTGAGTTGGTCGGGACGCAGCGCGGGCAATCCCCCGCTGATCTTGAGCGCTTCCGGTTCGTGGGCGAGTTCCTGGCTGGCGAAATCCTCCGGGCGGGGCGCATCGTACTCGGCCGGCCCCTTGATCGATCCCCATGGCGTCGTCCGGATCGGGGACTCGAAGTTCTTCTCGCGGCCGTCCCGGAACTTGAGCTTCCACGAAATGGTCGCCTTGGCCTCTTCCCGCAGCACCCGGACACTGTGCCCGAGCGGGGCGAAGTCGGCATAGCCGCGGGCATCGATGGCGTTCTGCGGGCAGGCCTTCACGCAGGAGTAGCACTCCCAGCACATGTTCGGCTCGATGTTGTAGGCCCGCCGAGTGGTCTTGTCGATGTGCATGATGTCGGACGGGCAAATGTCGACGCAGTGCCCGCAGCCGTCGCACCGGGTCATGTAAACGAAGGTTGGCATGGCGGTCCTGGTCTTCCGAAGTGAAAGTCGATCGTCGGCCGATCAGTAGTGCCGGGGCTGCTCTGCGAGCACTGCCGAACTGCTCGGGCTTGTCGGAGGGGGCGGGCAGGTTGCTCCTGGAGCCGTTCGCGTAGGAAACCCTTTTCTCGAACGCCGCCGCGGGCTTGAAGAACATGTGCGCGAACTTGGACCACGGCACCGATCCGAACAGCACCGTCGTGGCGATGATGTACAAGCCGAAGAACACGTTGGCCCCGGAGCTCGCCCTCGCTTGCAGGCAGGCCCAGATCAGGCCCAGCGTCACGCTGCAGAGAAGCGAGAGGATGAACAGATCCGCGCGCATGAGGCGCAGCGGCGAATGGCCCTCGGCGGCGACATCGACCCGGATGAAGAACCAGAACCAGTATCCGCCGACGCAGATCATCAATCCGCCGATCCACCAGAGGAGCGGCAGGATGCGCGGGGGTCGGAGTCGCGGGCGTCGCGTAGCCGAACACCATGCAGGCGGTGGTGACGACGTAGATCACGAACCCGTACATGGTCAGCAGATGGGCGACCCGGCGGCGCGCGTTGCAGAATTCGCCGGACGTCAGGACATCCACCAGGCCGGTCTTGATGGCGAGCGACACCATGTCGCCCCCGCCGACTGCTTGCGACCCTTTGTTCTTCGATCGCCGCCAGTTCTCGAAGAAATACCTGGCGCTTCCCTTGTGAATGATGTCGAACAAGGTTCCCGCGAACACCGCAACGACCATGAGTACGACATAGATCTGCATGACGTTCGCCGGCAACACATCGGTCAACGCGGCAAATGGATTTTTCGTGAACATCGCGGCTGTCTCCTCCCTGGTCCGGGCATTACATCGCCGCCGATTCTAAGCTAATAACGGCTCGGCATATATGGCGGATCGACGCTCCGGGCCGAGCTCGATACCCGATTGAAGGCTCAACGGGCGGAATGAGTCAGCGCAGCCGAGTGGGGGCCATCAGGCCAGGCTCCACTCCCTGCCGCGTGGAGCCTGCCGGCACTGTTTCGCCGCGCACCAGCGCCGCGGCTAGTTCGCCCGCTGCGGCGGCGGTCTGGATGCCGTATCCGCCCTGTGCGGCCAACCAGAAGAAGCCGTCGCCCGCGTCGTCCCAACCCATCGCGAACTCGCCATCGCGGACGAACGAGCGCAGGCCCGCCCACGTGCGGCGGGGCCGGCGGATGGTCAGGGTGGTGACTTCCTGGATGCGATGAATGCCGAGCGCGATGTCGAGATCCTCCGGCACCACGTCGTGCGGGGACACGAGATCGGCATTGGCCGGCGAGCCCAGCAACAGCGTGGCATCGGGTTTGAAATAGTAGCTCTCGTCGATGCCGACGACGGCCGGCCAACGCGTGCAGTCCATGCCGTCCGGCGCCGCGAAGAGGAATGCACTCCGGCGGCGTGGCTCCAGACCGACGGGCCGCACGCCGCACCGAGTGGCAACGACATCGGCCCAGGCCCCGGCGGCATTGATGACGGTACGCGCGCGCACGGTGCGGCCGTCGGCGAGCGCAACCACCCACACGTCACCCGAACGCTCGGCACCCGCGAGCTCCGCCTCCGTGCGCAGCACACCGCCGGCGCGGCGGAGGCCGCGCAAGTAGCCTTGGTGCAAGGCGTGCACATCGATATCCTGCGCGTCCTCTTCGAGGATGGCGCCGAGCAGCCCGGGAGCGCGCAGCATCGGCACCAGCGCCAGTGCTTCGTCCGGACGCACGCGCCGTGTGCGAGGCGCGTTGTGCGACAGTTCCCGCCAGGCGCTCTCCAGCAGGTCCTGCTGGCCCGCCCTGGCGACGTAGAGCGCGCCGCGCGAAGTGAGCAGAGGGTGTTCGCTGAAACCTTCCGGCGGATGCTCGTAGAACGCGCGACTGGCTCGCGTCAGCGCCCGGATCGTCGGAGTGCCGTAGGTCTCGATGAACATCGCGGCCGAGCGGCCCGTCGAATGATATCCGGGCTGTGGCTCCCGCTCGAGCACGAGCACGCGGTCCCGCCCGCCAAGGCTCAGTTGGTAAGCGATCGAGGCACCCGCAATGCCGGCTCCAATGACGACATGGTCGAAAATCGGGTCCGGGCTCATGGCGTCTCGACGTCAGGCTCTTGCGCACACGCCGGGCAATGGACGGCGCGTCCGTGGTCGGGGCGGGGAAGGCCGCCTGAACCTCGTTCGGAAATTAGGTAAAGTGAGGGTCGTCGCATGCCGATGACATCCCGCCCATTGCGAAAGCGATCCAATTGCCGATAGATGCGGCCAGCACCGACGAACTGCGGCGATGGATCGGCCGCAGCGCGTCGCAGCATGACGTCGTCACGCCGACGCCGATCGCCGCGCTCGCTGCGACGCTCGATCGCGACGAGTCGGCCCCCGTTCCCGGGGATATGCTGCCGCCGCTCTGGCATTGGCTCTATTTTCTGCCCATCCATCGCTTGTCGTCGTCGGGCCCGGACGGTCACCCCGCCCGTGGCGATTTCCTGCCGCCGGTCTCGCTGCCACGCCGCATGTGGGGCGGCGGCCGCCTGGAATTTCAACGCCCGATCCGGGTGGGGGAAGCGATCTCGCGGATCTCGCGCATACGGGACGTGACCGTGAAGACGGGCCGATCCGGGCCGCTGGTCTTCGTCACGGTGCGGCACGAAATCAGCGCCGCCAATCTCGTCGCAGTGACGGAGGAGCACGACATCGTGTATCGCGGGAATCCCGGGCCCGGCGATGCCGCATCCGCGCCCAACGCAGCTCCGGGTGAGCCGACCTGGATGCGCACCATCGATCCGGACCCCGTGCTGCTTTTCCGCTACTCCGCATTGACGCTCAACAGCCATCGGATTCATTACGATCGCCAGTACGCTACGGGTGTCGAAGGATATCCCGGTCTGGTGGTGCATGGTCCGCTCGTTGCCACGCTTCTGGTGGACCTGCTGCGCCGCAATCTGCCCCGCGCATCGATGACGCATTTCTCCTATCGCGCAGCCAAGCCGCTTTTCGATACTGCCCCATTTTCGGTTTGCGGCCGGGTGGGCAACAATCCCGGGACCCTCCGCCTGTGGGCCGAAACACCTCAGCACGAGGTGGCAATGGAGGCGACGGCGACGCTGGCCTGAATCGAGCCTTTCTCCTTCGACGCGGAAAACACGACGCCAATGAGCGGTGCTCCTGACCGGTTCCAGGACTTGCGGGATGCCATCCGCGATCTGTGCGCGCAGTTTCCGCCCGAATATTTCCGTGGCATCGATGAGGCGCGCGGATATCCCGAGGCTTTCGTCGACGCACTGACGAGGGCCGGGTGGCTGGCCGCCCTGATTCCGCAGGAGTACGGCGGCTCCGGCCTCGGGTTGACCGAGGCTTCCGTGATCATGGAGGAGATCAATCGAGCGGGTGGCAACGCCGGCGCATGCCATGGCCAGATGTACAACATGAGCACGCTCGTGCGCCATGGGTCCGCTGGGCAGAAGCGCGGATACCTGCCGAAGATCGCGAGCGGAGAGCTGCGCCTGCAATCGATGGGAGTGACGGAGCCGATCACCGGCACCGACACGACAAGCCTCAGGACGACAGCGGTCAGGAAGGGCGACCGCTACATCGTGAATGGGCAGAAGGTGTGGATTTCGCGCGTCCAGCACTCCGATCTCATGATTCTGCTGGCGCGCACGACTCCGCTGGAAGAGGCGGGGAAGAAGTCGTTGGGAATGTCGCTCTTCCTGGTCGATTTGCGTCAGGCCATCGGGCACGGGCTCACGGTGCGACCCATCCGCAACATGGTGAACCACGAAACCAACGAGCTCTTCCTCGACGACCTCGAAATTCCGGCGGAAAACCTGATCGGCGCCGAAGGTCAGGGGTTCAGGTACCTTCTCGACGGGCTCAACGCCGAGCGCGCGCTGATCGCGGCCGAATGCATCGGCGACGGCCATTGGTTCATCGACAAGGTGACGAGCTACGCGAAGGAGCGCGTCGTGTTCGGCCGGCCGATCGGCCAGAATCAAGGCGTGCAGTTTCCGATCGCGAGGGCCCACATCAACATCGAGGCGGCCGATCTCATGCGATTCAAGGCCTGTGCGCTCTTCGATGCGAACAGTCCTTGCGGCGCCGAGGCCAACATGGCGAAGCTGCTGGCCGCCGATGCCTCATGGGAGGCGGCCAATGCGTGTCTCCAGTTCCACGGCGGCTTCGGCTTCGCCAGCGAGTACGACATCGAGCGCAAGTTTCGCGAAACGCGCCTGTATCAGGTGGCACCGGTCTCGACGAACATGATCCTTGCCTATGTGGCGGAGCACGTCCTCGGCCTGCCGCGGTCGTTCTGACGCCGTGCCGGAGCCATCAAGCGGCGTCTTCCGGTCAATAGAGTTTCCTGAAATTACCGCTCACGATTTCGCGATTTTCGCGAAACGCCGATCCCAGTTCACCAGACTTTCCGCCATTCAAGGCCGCGTAGTCCTTCAGGCCATCCTCTGCTCCGCGCAATCCCCAGGTCACCGAGTCCATAGCGGGCGGCAACACCGGAAATCGAGGGTCGGTTCTCATCGCGGCCTCGCCCTTCGTCTTGAACATGACCGCTTTCATCAGATCGTAGCCACCGACCAGCACTCGTACCGAGGCGTCCCCCGTCGAACCTGCCAGAAATCGGGCGTACATGTAGTGCTCGGCGTCGGCGAGATTGGGATCCCGTGGCGCTCCATTCACGATGGGCGGCGATATCCCAAGTTGGCGACATAGCGGGTCATCGCCAAGGCGCCTTGTGCCACGCAAGTATGCCCATGCGTATTTGGTGCGCTCTACGATGTCGGTCTTGACAAGGTAACGCCCCAGGGCACTGTCGATGTGCTTCCGTGTCTTCTGTGGATCACGCGCCTCGGTCATCAAGACCTCCCGGAAGTCGCAACAATAATCCGTAGAACACAATCTCGCTTGTCGTGCAACGGGGCGCCAACGCGCTACGCGGCAGGTCGAGCGCGGCGACCCCGGACGTCGGCAGCCTCGATAGGGGGCTTGCCTCGGTCGAGTGGAGTGGAATAGCATACTCTGGATCGGTTGAGACGCTGGACTGGGTCGCCCTGCAGTGGGGACACCCAAGCGGAATGTCTTGCCCGGAGTTTGGGAAAGCGTGCGCGACGCAACGTCGCGAATGAAGTTGTCCTCAACGGCTCAGGGAAGGTTCTGCCAGTGGACGACATCCAAAACTTCGCGTGGGCACGATGCGATGCCTTCCTGGGTGAAAGGCGGCGAATACACTCACACAGCGTTCCATGTCCCGGATCTGGCGCGCTATCGTTGATTGCGATGGGGCAACGATGAAAGTCTTCAGCGCATTCAAGACGGCGTGCGCTTGTCTCGCAATGCTCGCGACGGGTTGCGCGACCGCAACCGTAATCACGGTCACCTTCCCGGCATTCACCGACAACAACTTTTACTCCGGTCCTTTTCCGCGTCCTCAAATCAACTTGGGTACGCGTTCGTTTGTGATCCCGACGGGCGAGCGCATCAGTTCCGCCACTATCGAAGGCAGCATCGGACCAACCGGTTGTGACGGCCCGTGCTTTGGGACGGGTGGCGTCGTCTTGCGCCTGAATGCGATTGAGGTGGCGTCCTGCGTAGGGTCCAATGACCGTGCGTGCGGTTTTGGCAATGGTCTGCCGGCGTTTTGGCAGCATGGTTTCTCCGACTCAGAACTGGCCGCGCTGAACGTTGGCAGTGCGACGCTGAGCGAGGTGCAGACGTCAGCCGGAAGCATGAGGCTGGGCGTCACGACTCTGACAATCACGACGGTTGCCATCGCCCCGTCGAATTGCACGATTACGCCGAGTCCGTCGGGGCCGGTGAATCCGGGGACGGCAGTTGCGCTCACGGTGAACTGCGCCAACAATCCGACGACTTTCATTTGGTCCGCCAATGGGGTAACGGTCGGAACGACGCAATCGATCGTCGTCACGCCGACGCAAACGACCACCTATGCGGTTACCGCAAGCAATGATGGCGGCCCGGCGCAGTCGAGCATCACGGTTCAGGTCAACCAGTCGACGGGCATTTCGTACGTATCCGGCGACAATCAGCTCGGCAATGCCGGCGCTGTGCTGCCCAATCCACTGGTGGTCAAGGTAGTCAACGGGCAAGGAAATCCTTTCCCGGCAGCGCAATTCGTCTCCCAGGTCACCGGCGGTTCGGGAACGTTGACGTTGCTGACGCCCCAGCCGGCGGACGGCCTCTACCAGTTCAGCTTCCGGTTCGGCGCCGAAACCACGGCGCGAACGGTCACCGTTTGCCTGGCCGACCACCCATCGCTGTGCGTCGTGTTCCATGAAAGCACGTTCGAGCAAGTCGTCACCATTCCGGCCAAGCAGCTGATCGGACCACAGGCCGCGACCGCGGTCGGCGCCCCGACGGTGCAATTGAACAACGTGCGGCGGCGCCTGGAGCAGATCCGGTTGTGGGGCAATCCGACGGTGACGCAGGGCCTCAGAGTAAGTTACGACGGCCAGTCGTTGCCACCGCTGAGCGCTTTTGCGCTTGCGCCCTTGGATCAGGAAGGCAAGCCTCGGTTGGGGGCCGGCGAGGGCACGGCCGGCCGGCCGCAAACCGGAGGCGGTGGCGCGGCCGACACGCCGGATGCCTTCGAGCGGTGGAGCGTGTTCGTCAACGGCAACATCGACATCGGGCGCCAGTCGACCGTCGAGGATCAAACCGGGTTCAAGTTGAACACCAAGGGCATTACGATCGGCACCGATTACCGTTTTGCCGGCAATAACGTGCTGGGAGCCGCGGTGGGCTTCTTGCGCGGGGATGCCGATCTGGACGCTGGCGCCGGCAATCAGGATGCCAAGGGCTACAGTTTCACCGTTTATGGCACCTATGTCCCGATCGAGAACGCCTACATCGATGGCATGGTGAACGTGGGCCACAATCGTTACGACAGCCAGCGGCTGACGCCGACAGCGGCGTTCGACAGCCAGACCAGCGGCAATCAATGGGGGCTGGCGTTAAGCGTGGGGTATGCGGTCAATCGCGGGGCGCTGGCGCTGACCCCCTACGGGCGGGTGGAGTACGTCGACGCGAAAGTGGACGCCTTCACGGAGTCGGGCGATCCGAGCGAGGCGCTGATCATCGGCGACCAGCGGATCAAGGCCACGACGCTGACGCTGGGTGGTACGGCCAGCTACGCCATCGGTACGTCGTGGGGCGTACTGGTGCCCAACGCGCGCCTGGAATTCCAGTATCTCGCGCAATCCAGCGCCAACGACGTCAGCGCGCGCATTGCCACCAGTGCGCCGACGCAAATTCAGATCCTGGGCCCCGACAAGAGTTTCGGGAACTTTGCGGTGGGGGTGACTGCGCTGTTCGGGCGCGGCGTGAGCGCGTTCTTCAACTACCAGCAGCTGTTCGGCAAGAGCAACGTGTCGGATCGTCTCTACACCTTGGGACTCAATGTCGCCTTCTGAGCGCACGCCGGACGTACGGTGCTCACTGCGCCGCCGACAGGTCGCAATCGAAACAACAGGTCGCCATCGAACCTTTGGACGAGCCGCCCCGGGTTCAGGCAACATGGTAGGACGGTTCGGCTCGATAGCGGGAGGGGCTGGCTATGATCAAGGTGACATCGGGATGCGCGATCGCCGCGGTCGCGGTTCAGATCGGGTGGGTTTCTGCGCCCGCCGGCGCGCAGGTCATCATGTTGGTCAGCGAGGGGGAGGTCGCCGCTGACCGGGCAGCGCCGCCGCCGGCGCTCACACGGGGACCACGGCCTTCCGCGTCAAACCCCGACGCTCCCCGCATTGATGTCCTGGCGCCCGAAATGGCCGACCGGCCGCTGGTGGTGCCCTTTGCGATCAACCTGCGTTTCGTGGCCGCCCCGGGTCGCGAGATCGAACCGGCGTCGCTGAAGATCCTCTATGGACGGCTGGGGCTCGATGTCACAGCGCGGATTCTTGCAGCCACGCAAGTGACGCGTCAGGGCATCGACGTGCCGTCGGCCCAGGTCCCGAAGGGGTCGCACCGGTTCCTGCTCGAGATCCGCGACAACGCGAGCAACGTCGGACGCCGCGAGTTCGAGATCCAGGTCGGTGATTAGCGCGCTTGACTCCTAGGGCGCGCCGTCCGCTCGACTCGCGATTTTCGCCAGAGTCCGACGCCGTCCGCCGCCGGCGATCGAGCGCCCGAAGTTCCATGATTTCTTTGCCGGTCTGGCGGTCGTTCCCTGTTGACGTATGTCGAAAATTGAGGCAGCGTACGCTGCGAGCGAAACGTCAAGAGAAGACTTGATATAGGGTGCCGATCCATGGCGTCGCTCGTCCATTCCTGATAGAGCGGGTTGCACGCCACACGCCCGACCTTCCGCGGCGTGTTCACAGAGGGGGCTTTCGCATTGATTGCGCTAGAGACTCTCGTTGCCGAGACTGCCCAAGATCCGCCCTGTGGCCCCAATCTGGAGTACGACCCGGATTTCCTGGCACTTGATCAAGCCGCGCGCGGAAAGCCCGAGCAGCAGAAGGGCGACGGAGTGGTACCCGCCAAGGAGCCCGAGTGGCCGGATGTGCGGCAGCGTGCCGAGACGTTGTTGCTGCGCACAAAGGATCTGCGTGTCGCGGTTCTTCTGAACCGGGCGCTGGTCCGAACCGAAGGTTTCGAGGGACTTGCGACCGGGCTGGGCTTGATCGCGGAATTGCTTTCGCGCTATTGGGACCATTTGCATCCGGCGCTCGATTCCGATGACCGCGATCCGACCATGCGCCTCAATGCGCTGTCGCCGCTCGCCGACCCCGGGCCGCTTACCGATCCGGACACCCTGTTGCGTGACGTACGGAATCTGCAGTTGGTGGACGCGGGGGCGCGCGGTCGTGTTACGGTGCGTGACGTTCTGGTCGCACTCAAAAAGGTTCCGCCGACCACGGGCAGTGTGGTGCCGGAGTTCAGCCAATTGGTCGAGATCATCCGTTCGCAGAGCTCGGGGACGCCTGCGCTCTCTGCCGCGATACTCCAGTCTGGCGAAGCATTGAAGTCGATCGCCGCCTTGCTGAACGAGAAGGCGGCCAACGCGACGATTCCCGACATGCAGCTCCTGCAGGAGGCGCTCAGTGCGGCGGCGCGAGCGTTTCAAGGGGAATCCGGGGCGGCGGAGGTCGCCGGCGACCCTGGAACCGGCCAGGCGACGATCGGATCGTTGGGGGAGATCCGCAGCCGCGACGACGCAGTACGCCATCTGGAGCGGGTATGCGAATTCCTCCAGCGCACCGAGCCCGCCCATCCGGCGCCGCTCCTGATACGGCGAGCGCAACGCTTGATGACGAAAAACTTCGTGGAAATCATCGAGGATCTCGCGCCGGGAGGCTTGAGCGAGGTGCAGAAGATCGCGGGTCTCGAGAACAAGTAGACAGGGTAGCTTTTCGCATCCCCCTTTGTCAGCGGCGGCGGATGGCGTGGACGGTCGATGGTATTTGTGTGACGATGGGCGGATGAAGAGGGAATTGCTTGCGGGCCGAGAGTTCACGAATTCCGGGATAAGGGGGTAGATCATGGCAAAGCAGAGCAGTCAGAAATTCATCGCCCGCAATCGTGCTCCGCGGGTGCAGATCGAATACGACGTCGAGCTGTACGGAGCGGAAAAGAAGATCCAGCTGCCGTTCGTGATGGGCGTTCTCGCCGACCTCTCGGGCAAGCCGGCCGAGCCGCTGCCGGCCGTCATGGATCGCAAGTTTCTCGAGATCGACGTCGATAACTTCGACAGCCGGATGAAGGCGATGAAGCCGCGGATCGCCTTCCAGGTGCCCAACACGCTGACCGGCGATGGCAATCTCAATGTCGAGATCACGTTCGAGAGCATGGACGACTTCTCGCCGGCGGCGGTCGCGCGGAAGGTCGACTCGCTCAACAAGCTGCTGGAGGCGCGCCAGCAGCTGTCCAACCTGATCACCTACATGGACGGCAAGACCGGCGCCGAAGAATTGATCAACCAGGTCCTGCAGGATCCGGCTTTGCTCAAGACGCTGGCGGCCAGCAAGAAGCCCGATGCAAGCTCGGAATCGTAGCCCCGGTCACGAGATATTCGCTAAGGAGTTGCCGTTATGGCTGATCGCAAAATCGCAAGGTGTACAACCTGCACGACCCGAAGGTGCCGCGCTAGGCGAAGAGCGAGTTCGCGTCCCTGCTGCAGAAGGAGTTCAAGCCCAAGAGCGACGAGGCGAAGGAGGCCGTCGAACGGGCGGTGCGCACGCTTGCGGAACAGGCGCTTTCGCAGACCAAGCTGATCTCGGGCGATGTCGTCAAATCGATCGAAGCGATCATCGCCGCGCTCGACAAGAAGCTCTCCGAGCAGATCAACCTGATCATGCACCATCCCGATTTCCAGAAGCTGGAGGGCGCCTGGCGCGGGCTGCACCACCTGGTCAACAACACCGAAACCGACGAGATGCTGAAGATCCGCGTGATGAACATCTCGAAGACGGATCTGGGCAAGACGCTGCAGCCGCTACAAGGGCACGGCCTGGGATCAGAGCCCGCTCTTCAAGAAGATCTACGAGGAGGAGTACGGCCAGTTCGGCGGCGAGCCCGTTCGGCTGTCTCGTCGGCGACTACTACTTCGACCAGAGTCCGCCGGACGTCGAGCTGCTCGGCGAGATGGCGAAGGTCGCCGCTGCCGCGCATGCACCGTTCATCGCCGGCGCCTCGCCTAACGTGATGCAAATGGATTCGTGGCAGGAACTGGCCAATCCGCGCGATCTGACGAAGATCTTCGCCACGCCGGAGTACGCCGCCTGGCGATCGTTGCGCGAATCCGAGGATTCGCGCTACATCGGCCTCGCCATGCCGCGCGTCCTCGCGCGCCTTCCCTATGGCGCCAAGACCAATCCGGTCGAGGAGTTCGACTTCGAGGAAGACACCGGCGCCGCGGACCACAGCAAGTACGCCTGGGCGAACGCGGCGTACGCGATGGCGACGAACATCAACCGGTCGTTCAAGGAATACGGCTGGTGCTCGCGCATCCGCGGTGTCGAATCCGGCGGCGCGGTGGAGGGCCTGCCGACGCACACCTTCCCGACCGACGACGGCGGCGTGGACATGAAGTGCCCGACCGAGATCGCCATCAGCGATCGGCGCGAGGCCGAGCTCGCCAAGAACGGGTTCATGCCGCTCATCCACCGCAAGAACTCCGACTTCGCGGCGTTCATCGGCGCGCAGTCGCTGCAGAAGCCGTTCGAGTACGACGATCCCGGACGCCACCGCCAATGCCAACCTCTCCGCGCGCCTGCCCTATCTGTTCGCCACGCTGCCGCTTCGCGCATTACCTGAAGTGCATCGTGCGCGACAAGATCGGCTCGTTCAAGGAACGCGACGACATGCAGACATGGCTGCAGAACTGGATCATGAACTACGTGGACGGCGATCCGGCGCATTCGTCCGAAAGTACGAAGGCGCGCAAGCCGCTGGCGGCGGCCGAAGTCGTCGTCGAGGAGGTCGAGGGCAATCCGGGCTACTACAATTCGAAGATCTTCCTGCGCCCGCATTACCAGCTGGAAGGCCTTACCGTATCGCTGCGATTGGTATCGAAGTTGCCGTCGATCAAGGCGGCCTGATTTTTCGCATCCGTGAAACCTTCCTGGAAAGGAGCGCACCATGGCTGTCGACATGTTTCTGAAGTTGGGTGACATCAAGGGCGAGTCGAGGGACGACAAGCACAAGGACTCGATCGATGTGCTTTCATGGAGCTGGGGCATGTCGCAGACGGGCACTACCCACCTCGGAAGCGGCGGTGGTGCCGGCAAGGTTGCGGTGCAGGACGCGACGTTTACGAAGTTCGTCGATGCGGCGTCTCCCAACCTGCATGCTCGCGTGCTGCAATGGCAAGCACTATGACAAGGCGTTGCTGACGGTCCGCAAAGCCGGCGAGAAACCGGTGGAGTATCTCAAGATCACGATGAAGGAAGTGCTCGTGTCGTCCTATCACTCGGGGGGCAGTGGGGGCGATGACCGGACGACCGAAACGTTCTCGCTCAATTTTGCCGAGTTCAAGACGGAGTACACGCCGCAGGATCCCACGGGCAAACCGGGCGCCGCCATAGAGGCGTCATACAACATCGCCAAGAACGTGAAAGTGTGACCCAAGCGGCTTTTGTCCGATAAGCAATTGCGTAACGCGCGACAGGGCGAAGGGACGGGCGTTCCCTTCGCGCCGGGCGGCATACTTCGACGGCACGATCTGATGGGGCGATATGAGCAAAGGCGACATGTTCCTGAGCGTGGTGAGCCAGAGGGGGGGCGCCATCAAGGGCGAGTCGGAAGATCAAGCGCACAAAGGTGAGATCGACGTCGTCGACTGGTCGTGGGGCATCAGTGCGCGCAAGGAGATGGCGGGGGGAGGCGTTGCCGGGAAGGCCACGATGAGGGAGCTCAGCGTGGTCAAGCACGTCGACAAGGCTTCCACCGCGTTGATGAGCGTCGCCGCCACCAACGATGTCGTCACGAAAGCGGTACTCGCGGTTCGCAAAGCCGGAACAACCCAGCAGGAGTACTTCAAGCTCACGATCGAGAAGGGCCGCATTACGGCCATCGATCTGCAGACGAGCGGCCCGGAGATACTGGAAACCGTCAGCTTTGCCTTCCAGAAGATCGAGGTCGAGTGCAAGGCACAGAGCAAGGATGGCCAATTGCAGGGGTCCGGCATGTTCAATCACGAGATTCATTCCGATTAGTCGGATCGCGCAATCGGCCCGCTGCGACCGGGCGGGCCCAGACGCTACCTATCTCGACCATGGACCCCGTCCACAACGCCGAAGAGCTCGTCCGTGCCGGCGATCCGGCACGAGCACTGACCGTGCTCCAGGACCAGGTGCGGGCCGCGCCCGGCGACGGCAAGTTGCGTGTCTTTCTCTTTCAACTGTTGTGTGTGCTCGGCCAATGGGAACGGGCGCTGGCCCAGCTGGACGTCGTTGCAAAGCTCGATGTGTCGGCGCTGCCGATGGCCCAGACGTACCGCGAAGCGATCAGGTGCGAGCTCTTGCGCGATGAGGTGTTCGGCGGTCGCAAGACGCCGATGGTTTTCGGGCAACCGGATGCATGGCTCGCGCTGCTGATCGAAGCGCTGCTTCGCAGCGGGCGCGGCGATGCGGCAGAGGGATTGCGGCTTCGCGAGACGGCGTTCGAGCAGGCGCCGGCGACGACCGGATCGCTCAGGACTGGGTCGCACGGGCCGGACGATCCGGGCATTCGATTCGAGTGGATAGCCGACGCCGACACGCGTCTCGGCCCCGTGCTCGAGGCGATCGTCAATGGCCGATATTATTGGGTTCCGTTTGCCCGATTGAGTCTGGTCAAGATCGACGCCCCGGCGGATCTGCGCGATTCGGTCTGGATGCCGGCGCACCTCCGGTTCGAGAATGGCGGCGAGTCGGTCGCCCTCGATTCCCGCGCGTTACCCTGGGTCGGCATCCAGCGCCGACCCTCAGGTGGTGCTTTCGCGCAAGACGATCTGGCAGGAACTCGCGCCACAGGCGTTCGCCGGTCTCGGCCAGCGCGTGCTCGCAACCGACGCGGACGAGTTCCCCTTGATGGATCTGCGGTCGATCGATCTGGAATCGTCGGAGACGGTGGCGGACGCTTCTGCCGCGTAATGACTCCATGGTCGACCTCATTCCCCAGGAGCGATTGCAACCAGCCCTGCTCGATCGGTTGATGGACGATGAACCGGCGAAACGACAGGAACCGACCGAAGCGCGCGTGGTCAACAAGGCCCGTCTCCGTCAGGCCGTCCTGCGGGATCTGGCCTGGCTCTTCAACAGCGTGCAGATGTCCGATGTCGCCAGTTGGGCCGCTTATCCCCATGCCCGCCATTCGGTCGTCAACTTCGGCTTGCCGTCGTTGTCGGGAGAGACGGCATCGACGCTGGATGTCGTCGAACTCGAGAACGAGGTTCGGCAGGCCATCCTCGACTTCGAGCCGCGAATCATTGCGTCCACGCTCCAGGTCGAGGCGCTGATTTCCGACATGCAGCTCGACCACCACAACGTGGTGAGCATGCAGATTCGCGGCGACCTCTGGGCGCAGCCGGTTCCGCTGGAGTTGCTGTTGCGAACGAATGTGGATCTGGAGACGGGCGAGGTCGAGATTCAGGACCTGACCAGGTAGCGCGCCATGGACCCGCGATTGCTGCGTTACTACGACCAGGAACTGCAGCACCTGCGCGAGATGGGAAGCGAGTTCGCGCTCCAGTTTCCGAAGATCGCCGAACGCCTGGGAATGAGCGGGATCGCCGTAGCGGATCCCTATGTCGAACGGCTCATGGAGGGCTTCGCCTTCCTCGCGGCGCGGGTCCAGCTCAAGATCGACGCCGAGTTCCCGCGCTTCACCGAACGCCTGCTCGAGATCGTCTACCCGGACTATCTGGGGCCCACGCCGGCGATGCTGATTGCGCAGTTTCGCCCCGACCTGTCCGACGCCAATCTCGCGCGTGGATTCTCCATTCCCCGCGGCAGCGGCATCCGCGGCCAGCTCGGAAAGGGCGACACCGCCGCCTGTCAGTTTCGGACGGCCCACGACGTGACGTTGTGGCCGCTCGAGATCGCCATCCGCCGAGTACTTCTCGTTTGCGCCCGATTTGCCGCTGAAAGCCATTCCCGTCGGTCCGAAGGTGAAGGGCGGCGTACGCCTGAAACTGCGTGCGACGGCCGGTCTCGACTTCACCCGGATCGCACATCGACCGTCTGCGGATCTACCTGTCCGGCAGCGAGGACGTCGCCTTCAAGCTGTATGAGCTTCTGCTCGGACGCTGTGTCGGCGCGCTTGTCATGCCGTTGTCGAAGCCGGCACCCTGGATCGAAGTCCTGCCCGCCGGCTGCGTGCGACCCGTCGGCTTCAGCGATGACCAGGCACTGCTGCCGGCGACGCTGCGCAGTTTTCAGGGCTATCGACTGCTGCACGAGTACTTCGCGTTTCCGCAGCGCTTCCTGTTCTTCGACGTCGACGGGCTGAAGGCGGTGCTGGCGAAACACCGGTCAGCGAGCTGGAACTCGTCCTGCTCTTCGACAAGGGCGACGCGGCACTCGAAAGTGTCGTCGACAGCGGCAATTTCGCGCTCAATTGCACGCCGGCAATCAACCTCTTCGACCGCCGCTGCGACCGCATCCACCTGAGCGACGGCACCTACAACTATCATGTCGTGCCGGATCGCACCAAGCCCATGGACTTCGAGGTGTTCGAGGTCACGAGTGTTACGGGCTACGGCGTCGGAACGGACAGCGAACGCGACATTTCTGCCGTTCTACGCCGCGTTCCACACCGAGGACGTCGAGCACGACGCGTATTACACGATACAGCGCGAGCCGAGGCTGCTGTCCGCCGCGCAGAAGCTGACCGGGCCGCGTTCGTCCTATGTCGGCAGCGAGGTCTTCCTGTCGCTGGTCGACCGCCGGGAGGCGCCGTTTTCCGCCGACCTGCGGCAACTGGGTGTCGCGGCGCTCTGCACGAATCGCGACCTGCCCCTGCAGATGCCCCTTGGTCTCGGGCAAGACCGACTTCACGCTCGACATCGCGGCGCCGGTGGAAGGCATCCGCGTCATCGCCGGGCCATCGAAGCCGTCCTCGGCGGTACGCGAGGGGAATGTCGCGTGGAAGATGATCAACCAGCTGTCGCTCAACTATCTTTCGCTGTTCGATACGCAAGCGGCAGAAGAGCGTCGCCGTGCTGCGGGACATGCTTCAGTTGCACGCCGGCAACGGTGACAGCGCGACTCGCAAGCAGATCGACGGTCTGCGCTCCATTCACGTGCAAGCGAACCGTGCGACGATTTCCGCTGCCGGGATTGATCACCTTCGGGCGCGGGCTCGAGATCGAGCTCGAGGTCGACGAATTGGCATTCGCCGGCGGCAGCGCGTTTCTCTTCGGCGCCGTGATGGAGCAGTTCTTCGCCCGTTATGTCTCGATCAACTCGTTTGCCGAGACCGTGCTGCGCTCGTCGAGTCGCGGCGAAATCATGCGCTGGGTGCCGCGATGCGGACAACGCCCGATCGTGTAAATTATTTCCGTCGCGCTCGAGGCGGAGCCGTATCGCTTCGACTTCTTCCAGGCGATGCGACGAATCGAGTGCCTGCACGCCGACCTGCCCCGTCTGGGCACGGGGATGCGCCCGGCGGACGAGCCGCTGCGCCTTGGCCAGGAGCCGGCGATGGATTTTGCGCCCGCCGCGATTTCGGGCCTGCATCCGGGCAACGACGGCCGCCCGCCCCGCGTCGAGGTACGTTTTCTCGGGTTGTTCGGACCCAACGGACCGTTGCCGCTGCATCTTACCGACTATGCGCGCGAGCGGATCAAGCATGGCGGCGACGCGACCTTCGCGCGCTTTGCCGACATGTTTCACCACCGCATCCTGCTGCTTGTTCTATCGCGCCTGGGCGCAGGCGCAGCCGACGGTCAGCCTCGATCGGCCGAAGGACGACCGGTTCGCCGGATTCATCGGGTCGCTGATCGGAATCGGAAGCGCCCGGTTGCGCGGGCGCGACGACGTTCCCGATCACGCGAAGCTGTATTACTCGGGGCTGCTGGTTCGCCAGATTCGCAACGCGGACGGACTGCAGGCGTTGCTGCGCGGCTACTTCCGCCTGTCGATTCGCGTCGAGCAGTTCGTCGGACACTGGATGAGGCTGCGTGCCGTCGAGCGCACGCGTGCCGGCGACCGCGGCCCCAGCGCGTCAGCTTGGAGTCGGCGCCGTTCTCGGCGCGCGCGTCTGGGACCGCCAGCACAAGATTCGCCTCTGGATCGGCCCGCTCAGCCTGGCGCGGTACGAGTCGTTCCTGCCGGGCGGGAAGGCAATCAAGGCGCTGATGTCGCTGGTCCGCCAGTATCTCTGCTTCGAGCTGGAATGGGACGCGCGTCTGGTCCTGCTGGCGAGCGAAGTCCCGCGCAGCGCAGCTCGGCCGCTACGGTCGGCTGGGCTGGACGACGTGGTTGAGCTCGCGGGGCGCGGAGCGCGATGCCGACGACTTGAGTCTGGATCCGGAGCGGATCTTTGCGAGTGTGCCGGAAGCGGGTGGCTCGAGCATCGATGCGGTGACGCCAGTCGGCGCCACCGCCTAGAAGAGGAGAACGCAGTGGGAGAGATCAGCCGTGTCGCCCTGTTCGGCAAGCTGAACACCGTTGCCTACAAGGCCATCGAGGGCGCAACCGTCTTCTGCAAGTTGCGCGGCAATCCCTATGTCGAACTCGAGCATTGGGTGGCGCAGATCGTGCAGACGCAGGATTCGGACTGGCATCGCATCATCAAGCATTACGGGCTCGACATTTCGGTGCTCGCGAAGGACATCACCGCCGCGCTCGATCGGCTGCCGCGCGGCGCGACGTCGATTTCCGACCTTTCGGATCACATCACCAATGCCGTCGAGCGCGGCTGGGTCTATGGCTCGCTGATGTTCGGCGATCGCTCGGTGCGCACCGGATACGTGCTGCTCGGCATCGCTCAAGACCTCCTATTTGCGCAATGCCCTGTTCGCGATTTCGCGCCAGTTCGAGAAGGTGAAGCCCGACGACCTCTCCGACGAGCTGCCGAACATCGTCGCCGGCTCGCCCGAAGACAATCTCGGCTCGACCGACGGCTCATCGGTAGGCGGGCGCCGAGCCGGGAGAAGCGAGCGGCGCGATGGCGCCGGCGCAGCTCGGCAAGCAGGAGGCGCTGAAGCGCTTCACGGTCGATCTGACGGCGCGTGCCCGCGAAGGCAAGATGGACCCGGTCACGGGCCGCGACGAGGAAATCCGCCAGATCGTGGACATTCTCATGCGTCGCCGCCAGAACAATCCCGATCCTCACCGGCGAGGCGGGCGTGGGCAAGACCGTCGGTGGTCGAAGGCTTCGCGCAGCGCATCGCCAAGGGCGACATCCCTCCGCATGCTGAAGGACGTGAGCCTGCTCTCGCTCGACCTCGGGCTGCTGCAGGCCGGCGCGTCGATGAAGGGCGAATTCGAGCAACGGCTGCGCCAGGTCATCGACGAAGTGCAGGCGAGTCCCAAGCCGATCATCCTGTTCATCGACGAGGTGCACACCCTGGTCGGCGCCGGCGGCGCCGCCGGCACGGGCGATGCGGCGAATCTGCTCAAGCCGGCGCTCGCGCGCGGCACGTTGCGCACGATCGGCGCAACGACGTGGGCCGAATACAAGAAGTACATCGAGAAGGATCCGGCGCTGACGCGGCGCTTCCAGGTCGTGCAGGTGCCCGAGCCCGACGAAGCCAAGGCGATCCTCATGGTGCGGGGCGTCGCCTCGACGCTGGAAAAGCATCATCGCGTGCAGCTGCTGGACGAAGCGCTGGAGGCGGCGGTGAAGCTCTCGCATCGCTATATTCCCGCGCGCCAGCTGCCCGACAAGGCGGTGAGCCTGCTCGACACCTCCTGCGCGCGGGTCGCCATCAGCCAGCATGCGACGCCGCCCGAGGTCGAAGACTGCCGGCGGCGCATCGAAGGACTCGACACCGAGCTCGAGATCATCGGCCGCGAGGAGGCGATCGGCGTGGACGTCGGGGGCCGCCGGACGAGCGCGGCCGAGAAGCTTGCCGCCGAGCAGGAGCGGCTTGGCGTGCTCGAAGCGCGGTGGAACGAGGAGAAGACGATGGTCGATCAGATTCTCGAGTTGCGCAGCCAATTGCGCGCCGGAGGCAAACCGGTCGACGTGAAGGCGCCCGAGACGGCGACGCCGCAACCCTCCGCAGCGACCGCTGCCCCCGGCAGGCGCACCGCCGGCGCCGGTTGCAGGGGCCTCCCAACCGGCACCCGTTGCCGTGGCCGCGCCGCAAACTCCCGGTTCCGAAGCGCCGCCGCCGCTGGCCCCCGAAGAACGCGCGAAGCTGCTCGGCGAGCTCAAGGCCCTGCAAACGAAACTGCAGGCGCTGCAAGGCGAGACGCCGCTCATCATGCCGACGGTCGACGAGCAGGCCGTCGCGAGCGTCGTCGCCGACTGGACCGGCATTCCCGTCGGTCGCATGGTGAAGAACGAGGTCGAGGCGATGCTCAAGCTGGCCGACACGCTCGACCAGCGCATCATCGGGCAGCGGCATGCGCTCGAGATGATCGCGCGGCGCATCCAGACTTCGCGGGCCAAGCTCGACAACCCGAACAAGCCGATCGGCGTGTTCATGCTCGCCGGCACTTCGGGCGTCGGCAAGACCGAGACGGCGCTGGCGCTGGCCGAATCGCTCTACGGCGGCGAGCAGAACGTGATCACCATCAACATGAGCGAGTACCAGGAGGCGCACACCGTGTCGACGCTCAAGGGTGCGCCGCCGGGTTACGTGGGCTACGGCGAAGGCGGCGTGCTGACCGAAGCGGTGCGGCGCCGGCCCTACAGCGTCGTGCTGCTGGACGAGGTCGAGAAGGCGCATCCGGATGTGCACGAGATCTTCTTCCAGGTGTTCGACAAGGGCTGGATGGAAGACGGCGAGGGTCGCGTCATCGATTTCAAGAACACGCTCATCCTGCTGACGACGAACGCCGGCACCGATCTCATCATGAGCCTGTGCAAGGATCCCGAGCTCATGCCGGACGCCGGACGGCATCGCCAAGGCGCTGCGCGAGCCGCTGCTCAAGGTTTTCCCGCCGGCGTTGCTGGGCCGCCTGGTGGTGATCCCGTACTATCCGCTGAACGACGAGATGATCGGCGCGATCGCGCGGCTGCAGCTCGGCCGCATCGCAGAAGCGCGTGCGCGACAACCACAAGGTGCCGTTCACCTACGACGACGACGTGGTCAAGCTGATCGCCAGTCGCTGCACGGAGCTGGAAAGCGGCGGGCGCATGATCGATGCGATCCTGACCAATACCGTGCTGCCGCGCATCAGCGAGGAATTCCTGAAGCGCATGATGGAAGGCAAGCCGATCGAGCGGGTGAACGTCCGGGTGGACGGCGGGGATTTCGCGTACGGATTCGAGTGATCGACACGCCTAGACGAGAACGGCCAACGAATGGAGCTTCACGGCGAGTCCGGGATGGCGACGACTAGTCGGAACAAGGAGGGTGCGCCCAGGCACCTGGACGTAGCCGACGCGCTGGCGCTTGCCGTTCATGCCCATCGTCTGGGCGAATTGGCAGACGCGGAGTGCCTCTACCGGAGCGTCCTCGAGGCCTCACCCGACCATCCGGATGCCCTGCATTTTCTCGGCGTGCTGACCCATCACCAGGGACACAGCGAAGAGGCGGTCGACCTCATCCGGCGGTCGATCGTGCTGATCGCCGGATGTCGCGGATCGCCACAACAACCTCGGCAACGTTCTGGTCGAATGCGGTCGCGCGGCCGAGGCGGCCGAAGCCTATCAGAGAGTCCTCGCGCTGCAACCCAATCATGCCGATGCCTGCAACAACCTGGGCGCCGCCTTGCGCGCGCAGGGTCGGTTTGGCGAGGCGGCGGCGGCCTACCAGAAGGCCATCGAACTGAATCCCCAGCACGCGGATGCGTGCACCAACATGGGCAACCTGCTTTCCGCGCGGGGTCAGGTCAAGGAGGCCGTCGCCTACTATTGCATGGCCATAACGTTGACCCCCGGTCATCGCGAGGCCAAAAAATTGCTCGGTGTGGCCTACTACACGCTCGGCCAAGTCGAGGCCGCTGCCGAAGTGTTTCGGACCTGGCTGTCCGACGAGCCGGACAATCCGGTGGCGAAGCACCTGCTGGCCGCGTGTTCCGGGCGCGACGTACCGGAACGCGCGGCGGACGCCTACGTCGAGTCGACCTTCGATGGTTTTGCCGACAGTTTCGACGCCAAACTGGGGCGCCTGGATTACAAGGCTCCGGAATTGGTCGCAGCGGCGCTCGCGCGCGCTTGCGGCGATCCTGCCGGCAACGCTCGACGGACTTGATGCCGGCTGCGGCACAGGTTTGTGCGGCCCGTTGATCGGGCCCTACCTGCGTCACCTCACCGGGGTGGACCTGTCGGCGAGAATGCTCGATCGCGCACGCCATCGAGGCGTCTATTCCGACCTGGTGAAAGGAGAGTTGACCGAATACCTCCGCGCATGCCACGCGTCCTTCGATCTGATAGTCTCCGCTGACACACTGGTCTATTTTGGCCGGCTCGACGAGGTGATGCGGGCTGCGGCGGGTGCCATGCGCTCCGGGGGCGTGCTCGCTTTCACCGTCGAGGAGGCTGCTGCAGACTGCCCGGATGAAGGATTCCGCATCAATCCGCATGGGCGGTACAGTCATTGTCGAAGCTATGTGGCGAGGACACTGTCGGATGCCGGCTTCCACGTCGAAACCATCGATTCCGCGATACTGCGTCTCGAGGGCGGAGCCCCGGTGGAAGGATTGGTCGTGACGGCGCGCAAGCCCGTGGCTCCGATCGCAGCACGCGAAATGCCATGAGGCCGCGCCCGCCGGCCCTCAGGCGCTCGAGGAGGCTCCAATGGCCCGAGTGATGGAAATCGTCACCCCGCTGGGCGAGGATCTCCTCTTTCACCGCATGCGCGCAGACGAGGAAGTGAGCCGCCTCGGCGAATACGAGATCGATCTGCTGAGCAAGAAGAGCGACATCGATCTCGACCAGATCCTCGCCAAGCATGTCACCGTCAAGCTCGAGTTGCCCGAGGGCAAGACGCGGTATTTCAACGGGTTCGTCACGCGCTTCGTCCAGGTGGGGATGCACGGCAAGTACCACCTCTACCACGCGACGGTGCGGCCGTGGCTGTGGTTCCTGACGCGCACGACCAACTGCCGCATCTTCCAGGAAATGAGCGTACCGGACATCGTCAAGAAGGTGTTCGAGCGATCACACGATCGCCGATTTCAAGATCGAGCTGTCGGAGACCTACGCGCAAGCGCACCTACTGCGTGCAGTACCGCGAGACCGACTTCAACTTCGTCTCGCGCCTGATGGAAGACGAGGGCATCTACTACTACTTCAAGCACGTCGACGGCCGGCACACGATGATCCTCGTCGACTCGCAGCAGCGCGCACACGCCTTTCGACGGCTACGCGGAGATGCCCTATCATCCCGCAGGGACGCTCGACGCGACTCGAGCCAGGAGTTCGTCCACGAGTGGACGCTGCAGCGCGAGGTGCAGCCGGGCACGCTGGCGCTCGACGATTTCGACTTCGAGACGCCCAGTCGTCGACCTCAAGGTCGAGACCAAGCGCAAGCGCAACCACGAGCATGCGGACTTCGAGGTCTACGACTATCCGGGCGAGTACTTCAAAAACGACGACGGCGATCACTTCGTCGCGGACCCGCATGGACGAGCTGGCAGTGCCAATTCGAGCTCGTGCGCGGCAGTGCCAATGCCCGCGGCGTCACCGTCGGCAGCCTGTTCAAGCTGACGCGGGCACCCGCGCAACGACCAGAACTGCGAGTACCTGGTGCGTCGCTCGCGAGTACGAGCTCGAGATACACGCCAGTACGAGGCGCTCGAGGACGACCGGCGACCAAGTGTCGCTGCACGCTTCACCGGCCTCGACAGCAAGCAGCAGTTCCGGCCGCAGCGCACGCACGCTACAAGCCCTTCGTGCAGGGGCCGCAGACCGCGGTCGTGGTCGGGCCCGGCGGCGAGGAGATCTATCACCGACAAGTACGGCCGCGTGAAGGTGCAGTTCCACTGGGACCGCGACGGCAAGAACGACGAGAAGAGCTCGTGCTGGGTGCGCGTGTCGCACCCGTGGGCCGGCAAGAACTGGGGCATGCGTCGCACATCCCGCGCATCGGCCAGGAGGTGGTCGTCGACTTCCTCGAGGGCGACCCCGACCAGCCGCTCATCACCGGCCGCGTCTACAACGCCGAGCAGATGCCGCCGTGGGAGCTGCCGGCCAACAAGACGCAGAGCGGCATCCTGACGCGCTCGCAGCAAGGGCGGCGCCGGCGCCAACGCCAACGCGATCCGCTTCGAGGACAAGAAGGGCTCCGAGCAGCTCTGGATCCACGCCGAGAAGAACCAGGACATCGAGGTCGAGAACGACGAGACGCACTGGGTCGGCCACGACCGCACGAAGACGATCGACCACGACGAGACCAGTCACGTCAAGCACGACCGCACGGAGACGGTCGACAACAACGAGACGATCACGATCGGCGTCAATCGCACGGAGACGGTGGGCACCAACGAGACGATCACGATCGACGTCAATCGCACCGAGACGGTCGGCGCCAACGAGAACATCACGATCGGCGCCAACCGCACCGAGCACGGTCGGCGCCAACGAGACATCACCGTCGGCGTCAACCGCAGCATCGCCGTCGGCGCCAGCGAGACGCATCACGGTTGGCGCTGCACCGGACGCACGACGGTCGGCGCCAACGAGACGCATCGACCGTCGGCGCGAGCGCAGGAGGTCGATCGGTCGACCAGCGTCGGACGAAGCGGTCGATCGGTCGGCGATCGACCGAATCGCGTCGAACGATCGGCGTCGAATCGGAGATCGCACGCAGCGTCGGCAAGGACGATTCGCTGACGGTCGGCAAGAACCTGTCCATCAACGCCGGCGACTCGATCACGATCACGACCGGCAGCGCCAGCATCACGATGAAGAAGGACGGCACGATCGTCATCAAGGGCAAGGACATCACGGTCGAGGGCTCGGGCAAGATCAACGTCAAGGCGGGCAGCAACATCACGATGAAGGGCTCGAAGATTCTGCAGAACTGATAACCACCGGTCGTGTTCGGAGGTGCCGAATGAGCGACAGAGATGTAGACGAGTTGGAAGCGGTTGCGGCGTCGGAGGCGCCGAGCGGAGCCGATCTGCTGCGCCCGTTGATCGATGCGCTGCCGGGGCGCTCGCCACCCACGCCAAGCGGAGTGGTTGTCATCGGCGAACTGATCGCCATGAAGGATGACGGTCGCACCCCGCTCGTGCGTTACCCGCGTCAGCCCGGAACGGCCGCTCTCGCGGCGCGGTCCGTAGTCGATCTGCACGCGGTCCACATCGGCCGCAGCGTCGTGCTGATGTTCGAGGAAGGCAACGCGGCGCGGCCGATCGTCATGGGCGTGCTGCGCGATGGCGCCGGTACGGCGCACGATCAACCGCCCGGCCAAGTCGAGGTCGACGCCGACGGCGAGCGGATGATCGTGAGCGCGAAGGAACAACTTGTTCTTCAGTGCGGCAAGGCCAGCATCACGCTTACGAAGTCAGGCAAGGTGCTCATTCAAGGCGCGTACGTCCTGAGTCGATCGTCAGGCGTGAATCGCATCAAGGGCGGTTCGGTCCAACTCAACTGAGATCGCTGGAAGCCCGAGACAATCATGGCTGGTGGCACCTGGGCGGAAATCGAGTCGACGCTACGGAGCATTTGTTCGCTGCCACACAACGTGGTTCGCCTTCGCAAGGACGGGTTGGCGCCCGAGGACGAAGTGGGGCAGAAGCTTCGGGAACTCCGGAGCGGCCTGATCGGGACGCCCCTGAAGGAAGAGTTCGTCGGCCCCAGGACGTTTCTGCGTGTGGCGGGCGCGGCGAACCGTGTCTTTTCCGGTGAGTGGTGGTTCGATGCAGCCCTGTTGGGCAAGCTCGATCACGCCTATTCCCGAATCTATTTCAACGATGGCGAACTCAAGCAGGCGCTTCGGACAATGCTCCGCGAAGCTCTTGCGATTGCTCAGGATTGGAATTCGATCGGAACGATCTGGGCGCTTCAGTTGCCGGCCGGCCAGCGGCTGGTGGCGTTCAGTGGAATCGGGGCGCCGCAGTCGTTATTCGGTTCGATCCCGCTCACGAAAGGCGGTAACCGGCTATTGGCGGGTGGGGCCAGGCAATACTACTTTCCGGTCAAGAACCCGTTGTGGATCACTCAAATCCGCAATCTCTCCTGATTCACGACGGAGTACGGAGCAGTGGAACTCATCAATGCCACACGGATGGTCGCCGGCTACACGATGGGTCTCGAGCCCAGTGGCCGCGAACTTCTGGTCGTGGTGATCAAAGGGACCTTCAGCCTGCCGCGTACGGCGCAGGATTCGCTGCGCCTCGCCGAGACGCAGTTGCCCCTGGTCATGGCGGATACGTTCACGGGCGCGCCGGGCTTGTCCGCGCCAGTCAGTGAGGTGGACTTCGCGCCCCGCAAGAAGCGCGTCGACGTGCTGCTGGTCGGTAGCGCCTATGCGCCCGAGGGTCGACCGGCGACGCGGGTGCCGGTCGGCATGCGCGTGAATGGCATCACCAAGTCGTTCGCCGTGGTCGGCAACCGGCGCTGGGAAACGGGAGCCTCGGGCGTCAGCGCCAGTGAACCGGAGCCCTTTGCCGTCATGCCGATTTCCTACGATTGCGCGTTCGGTGGGGTCGACAATCGACACGAAGATGCCGCCAAGCACGCCGCCTTCATGCGCAATCCGGTGGGGAAGGGCTTTCACAAGGAGTTGCGCGACGAATGGGTGGACGGCGCGCCGCTGCCCAACACCGAAGAATTGAATCGCCCGGTGGAGAAGCCGGATGACGACTACCTCCCGATGGCATTTGGACCGATCGGCCGCGGTTGGGAGCCCCGTTACCGCTACGCGGGCACCTACGATCAGAAGTGGCTCGACGATCACTTCCCGTTCCTGCCGCCGGATTTCGACGAGCAGTACTACCAGGCCGCACCGCTCGATCAGCAGTTCGATGGTCCGCTGGGTGGACACGAGGTCGTGCTCGTCAACCTGACACCGGACGGGCGCCGCGGCTTCACGATTCCGGCCTTCGAAGCTCCGGTGAATATCTTTCCCCAAGAAGGGCGAACGCGAGGATTTCGTGGCAAGACTGGACACGCTCGTGCTCGAGCCCGACCAGGAGCGTCTGACGATGACCTGGCGGGTGGCGCGACCGCTAAAAAAGAACATGTTCGAGATTGCCCAGGTGCTGGTGGGCAAGAAGGGCAAGGACTGGTGGCAACAGCGGGAGGAAGTTGCCTTTCCCATCCCCGTTGTGGCGGCGCCCGCCGATTCAGCCGAGTCGCCCCCGGCGCAATAGCCTATGCCTGGGCAACCCATCGCCATCAAGAGCACCGGCCTCGTCACCAGCGTCGGTCTCTCGGCTCCTGCAACTTGCGCCGCGATTCGGGCCAAGATCAGCAACCCGACCGAAACGCGCTTCATCGATTCAGGCGGCGAATGGATCATGGCGCACCAGGTGACGCTGGAGCAGCCGTGGCGCGGCCGCACCAAGCTCGCCAAGATGGCGGCGATGGCGATCGCCGAGTGCCTCGAAGCGATTCCGCGCGAGGAGTGGCCGACGATTCCGCTGTTGCTGTGCGTGGCCGAGCGCGAACGTCCGGGGCGGATCGACGGACTCGAGGATCAACTGTTCCTCGACATCCAGCAGGAACTAGATGCTACGTTTGCGCCCGAATCCGGCATCGTCCCGCATGGACGCGTGAGCGCAGCCATAGCGCTTGCTCAGGCGCGCAAGCTGATTTACGAAGCGCAACATGACCGCGCGTGGTGATCGCCGCGACCGACAGCATGCTCACCTGGCCCACGCTCAGCGCTCTATGAGCGAGAAGGACCGGCTGCTCACGGCACAGAATTCCAACGGTTTCATGCCGGGAGAAGCTGGCGGCGCAGTGCTGGTCGGCCGGCCCGGGCAAGGAAGCGGAGCTGTCTGTGCATCGGCATTGGCTTCGGCACGGAAATGGCGCACATCGATTCCGGGGAACCGTTGCGTGCCGACGGCCTTACGACCGCAATCAACGGTGCGCTCACCGATGCCGGCTGCCAGATGCACGACCTCGATTTCCGCATCACCGATGTCTCCGGCGAGCAGTACTACTTCAAGGAGGCGGCGCTCGCGCTCAGTCGCATTCTGCGTCAGCGCAAAGAGGAGTTCGACATCTGGCACCCGGCCGAGTGCATCGGCGAAGCTGGTGCAGCGGCGGGGATAGCCGTCCTTGCCGATGCCAACGCCGCCTGCCGCAAGGCGTACGCCGCGGGATCCGAATATCCTCGCGCACCTGGCCAACGACAAGGGTCGTCGCGCGGCTGCCGTGCTGCAAGTTCGGCGGCGCCTTGTGAGCAACGAGGTCTACGCCAACATGATGGAGGTCTCGTGCAAGGCAGCGAGCCGGAAAGACCATTTGCGCATTTCCCGACGTCTGCTTCACGCCGCCGCAGACGCCCGCTACGCCTCCCGGCGTGCCGATCCCGTATCCCAACACAGGTATGGCGTCGGACTGTACCAACGGATCGACCACGGTCAAGATCTCCGGCCAAGAAGTGATGCTCAAGAACAAGTCGTACTTCAAGCGGAGCAGCGGCGACGAAGCAGGATGCGCGCCGAAAAAGGGGATCATCACCAGCACGAACATGGGCAAGGTGTATTTCAACGCCTGGTCGATGGATGTCAAGGTCGAGGGCGAAAACGTAGATCGCCATTTCGACCTGACGACCCATAATCACGCGTCACCTCCCGGGCAAACGCCGCCCTTTCCGGAAATTGAAGGAATGGCAGTAGGGGTGATCGTCGTCAACTGCAAGAGCGATTGGACTCCTTGTCAAAAGGCGCAGGCAAAGGCCAAGGTCGAGGCAATGAACAAGAAGTGTCCACTCAAACGAAAGCCGGGCATTTCCGCTGCCAATGGACTCGATGCGAGCACGCGTGAACTCGGCAACGCCTTCGCGGCCGGATTCAAGTCGCACGCGAAAGCAATGCGTCAGGGGAAGACGAGCCGCAGTGAGTGGATCACGAGAAACAACGCACCGAAGGGGGACAGCTCGGACCTCATGGATCCGTGCATGGAGAAGGAATTGAACGCCAATCCAAAGGCAATTGACTCGTGGAGTGCGGACCATGTCCAGGACTTGCAATTTGGCGGAAACGCCAATGGCCCGTTCAAGATGCTCGACAAATCTGTAAATCAATCCCTGGGAAGTCAGATGAGCAAAGGCCCGAAGGTGGTAACGCGATTCGAAACTTCCGGCTGCGCCTAGGAATTCTTTCGCAACAGCTGGCAATGGCGGAGTCTCCTGTGGCAACACACATGCGATCGTTGCTGGACAAGCTTATCGAGCAGCAATCGGAGATATTCGGGATTATGGAACTGGAGAAGCGGCCACGACCACGCGCTCCGATCTCAGCGTCATTGCTTCAGCAGATTGAATCCCAGTTCACGGGGTGGGGCTTCTATCTCGGTTCCGCGTACCGTGACTTTCTGCAGACATGTGATGGCATCGAAAACTTCAGCATTTCATTCGATCTGCTAGGTGCCCAGGACATCTTGGATCCGGCCTACGAGGCGCGCTGGCGAAATGTGCTCAAGGACGGCATTGGCTACTCCTATGACGAGAGCCTTCCGCCATTGCTGGTGGGGTGCAACGAGGAAACGACCACGCGGGTCTTCATGGACTTCGGCCATGAGCAGCTAACTGCCGGCGAGCCGGTAGTCTTCGAAGGGGACCCCGGCGATACCTCGATCTATCCTTCATTTCTCTCCCTTCTTGAGATCCGAGTTGATGCCAATACGAATACGATCCGTGAACTCCTGACCATGAAGAATGAGCCGTGACGCAGTTGCCAAGGTTTAGTGCCGACATCGAGGTCCAGAAGTGCTAGGTGTCTCGGCCGCTCCGATATCTCGCGTTCTGCACCAGCACGCCGAAGACTCGGCCATCCTGCGCAACACGCGCTCGTTCCTGGTGAGCGCGCCGCACGTCAAACTGACACCAATTGCGCCGTCTGGATGACCGGATCGCCGGGCACTCTCGATGGCTTGGCGGTGGCGGGAGAACATGGCTGGAAGTTGTGCGAAACCGCACTGGTCGAATCCCGGTGTCGGCGAAGTGTTCTCCGCAGCGGTGCGAGCGATCGAGGACAAGAGTGCAGCAGGGCTCGACAAGTTGTTCGCCGTGGCCGAAGCCGTTCCGGAGTCGCTGCGCGGCCTGATCTCCGCCTTCGGTTGGGTATCGTCGGAGCGCCTGAAAGGCACCACCAAGGATCTGCTCGCCTCAGGGAATGCGTTCCGACGTCAGGTCGGAATTGCCGCCTGCGCGATGCATCGGGTCGATCCGGCCGCAGCGCTGGATACCGCGATGACCGATGCCAACGCCGAGCTTCGCGCGCGCGCCCTGCGTGTCGCGGGCGAGTGCGGACGCCGCGATCGAAAGGCTGCGTGCATGGCGGCGCTGACGGACGAGGATGCGATCTGTCGTTTCTGGGCCGCCCGCTCCGCGGTGCTGCTGGGCGATCGCGACGCTGCCCTCGCTGTATTGCACGACATGGCGCTGCAGGCGGGCCCCTGTCAAAGAGCTGCGCTTCAATGCCTGCTCAAGTTGTGCGACATCGCGCTGGCCCACGGTCTGCTCAAGAAGTTGGCGCAGGACACGACGAATTTGCGCCTGGTGATCGAGGGTGTCGGGATCGTCGGCGATCCGTATTACGTGCCCTGGCTCATCAAGCAGATGGCGGACGACAAGCTGACGCGTTTGGCAGGCGAGGCGTTCACGTTCATCACCGGCCTCGATCTGTCTTATCTCGATCTCGATCGCAAGCCGCCGGGAGGCGTGGACTTCGGGCCGAACGACAACCCGGACGACGGCAATGTCGACATGGATCCCGACGACAGCCTGCCGTGGCCGGATGTCGCCAAGGTGCAGGAGTGGTGGAATGCCAACGGCTCGCGCTATCCGCCAGGCACGCGCCATTTCATGGGCGAGCCGGTCAATGCGGACAACTGCCGGCGCGTATTGCGCGAGGGCTTCCAGCGCCAGCGCATCGCCGCGTCGTTCTACCTGTCACTCTTGCAGCCGGGCACGCCGCTGTTCCCCACCAGCGCACCGGCGTGGCGCCAGCAGCGCTGGCTCGCCAATCCCGCCTGATCCAGATGGCCGCCAAGTACATCCTTGCGGTCCTTGCCCTCGTGTTTCTGATTGCCGCGACGCTGCGTCTGGTGCGCGACGGCGGGAAGGTAGGTCCTGCCGCCAAGACGTGGCTGCTCACCGGCGGGATCTTTGTGATCGTGGCAGCTTGGCTTTGGTACCAAGGTTGAATCGGTGTCCATGGCAATCCGAAACGGCCCCACCTACGATTGTCCCATTCTCCCGCCATGTTCTTGCACGACCGCGAGCACCTTCTCCTTTAGGGGATCGCTCAACTGCGCAACGTCGTCGAAGTTGACGACCTCCTCAAACGTGCTTGTCCCGGATATCTGCGTGCTCTGCATGATCACGGTATCCGACGCCCGAACCGTGGAAAGCGGTGCCGAGACGTACGAGAACGGCAGACCGGCGAATTCGGGATTGGGTGTCGACGTCATCGGAAACCGCAACGCCTCGAGGATCGGAGCGACGCCGGGCCGCCGCTGCACAAGCATGTGCATCACCAGATAGTGCAGCACGCAGGATTGCAGATCACCTCCGCCGCTGCGGGCGTGGGTGGAGATGAGCTCGCGCAGCCGCTCCGGACGCTGGTCCTTGTAGATCAGCACCCACTTGAGCGGTCTGACGATGGTGATCGCGCTGCTGCTCCCTTGGGGCGTGTAGCTGTAGGTCGCGGGGACGATGTCAAGCTTTGTCGTGTACACGTCGAGCGGGGTCTTGAGCTCGGTCTGGACATTCAGCGCGCTGGCGCGCGCGAGCGGCTCGTAGAGTTTTGCCAACTGTTGCAGCGCGACGTCCTGGTCTTTGACCGGGCATTTCTCGAATCGAACCAGGTCCCCGAGCAGAGCTCGCGGTTGAAGCAGCGGCGCGAGACTGGCCAGATATTCTTCCAGCTGCCGAGAGAAAATGCGGGCGAGCGCGGTCGTGAGCTTTCGCAGTTCCAGCAGGCGCGCGATGTCGAAATCAGTGCTCATGGGACGACCCCGTCAAGTTGTCGCGATCAGCGAAGATACGAGCGACCCCCGGTTCTGTCAACGCAACATCATTCCGCACTGGGGTGTCGGGGTCGTCGACGATCCGTATTGCGTGCCTTGGCTCATCAAGCAGCTGGTGGACGACAAGCTCACGCGTTTGGCCGGCGCGGGATCTTTGCCGTCGTGGCCGGTTGGTCGAGGTCCCAAGGCTGAATCGGCCCGGGTCCCGACGGGCCGGTTCCTAACGCCCTCCGCCGCGGGGTATCATTTGGCGCCTGCGCCGGGGGCGATGCCCGGCTTCGGAAAGGTCGTCCGCCATGCTCAAATTAATGGTCACGACGTGCAACGGCCAGCCTCTGGGAAGTCCGGTCGCGGCGGAGTTCACCGAACAGGGTGGAAACATCGGGCGCTCCAGCGGCAACACGCTGGTCCTGCCCGACGCGCAGCGCTACATTTCGCGGACGCACGCCCTGGTTTTCTTTCGTGCGGGTCTTTATCTGATCAAGTGCGTCGGCACCTCGAGTCCGGTGTTCGTGAACGATTGGCAACTGGGCACCGGCCAAGAGGCGCCGATCGGCCACGGCGACGAGATCCGGATTGCGGGTTATTCGGTACGGGTCATCGTGGACAAGATGCACGAGGCGCCGGCGCCGAGTTTGCCGGTCGATGTGCCGGTCGTCGCTGCCTCGGGTTCGGTGAAGGACGATCCGCTTGCTGCCTTCGGGGGTGGAGTCTCCCATGGCGACCCGTTCGCGCGATCTGATTCCTCCACCCCAACGATTGCCCGAGCACGAATCCTTCGCGCCGAGCCCACCGGTTGCGCCGGCTGCGCCGGAGGTCCGTCCGCCCGCTCGGATTCGACCGGCCGCGACTGCAAGGCCGGCTCCAACCAGCTCGCCGCCAAGGTCAGCTACGACCAGCTCGGCGCCAAGCGCGATTCCGGAGGATTTCGATCCGTTCGCCGATTCGACTCCGGCGGCCCGACCGCCGCCTGTGCGGCTGCCAGGTGACCTCGACCTCGGCCTGGGTTCCATCGACAACAACCAGAAAATTGACGATCTCTACGGCCTGGCGCCGGGCGCAGTGCACGACCCCTTCAAGTCGGACGCTCCGTTGGGCGAACCGCTTGGTCCTGGCGGCAATTCGGCGTCGCTCGATCCGTTGGTTGCGATGGGTCTTGTCCCGGCTACGAAGCCGGCGCCTTTCCAGCCGCAGCGGGATAACACCCCGGAGGTTTCCGGTTCCTATCGCTTTCCGACGGCCACGTTCGACAGCCCGGTTGCGGACCCGCATCCCGACACGGGAATCGGATCCGCTTGCCGGTGTCGCAGCGCCCCAGGCCGAGCGAAAGGAACTTCCGACCGACGTCTCTTCCGGTTTTGATGGTGAGGCCACGGCCGAGCGACCCATCACCGACGCAATGCCCAATGTGGATCCGGCGCCGGTTCGGAAAGCGCCGGCGGCAGTCGAGCCGCCTCCCGTCCGCCGGTCCGCGCCGCGCCCCCTGTGACACGCCGCGCGGAAGATCGACCCGCCTCCGCCCGGAATCGCGCCGGCCCAACCTGCGGTCCGCGAGCGGTCCCCGACGGCCGCCCACGCCGGCCAGGCATCCAGCGATGAATTGTTGAAGGCCTACCTTCAAGGGTGCCGGCGTCCCGGACGTCGAAGTGCCGGGCGGACTGACGCCGGAATTGATGCACATTCTCGGCCAGCTGCTTCGCGAAAGTACGCAGGGGACCGTTGACCTCCTGCATGCGCGCGCGATGGCCAAGCGGCAGCTGCGGGCCGAGATGACGATGATCGTCGCGCGGGAGAACAATCCTCTCAAGTTCTCGCCGACAATCGAAGGCGCGATGGCGCATCTGCTGGCACCGCAGGGGCGCGGCTTCATGACGCCCGTGCGAGCCATCAAGGATGCCTACAACGACCTGCGCTCGCATGAGGTCGGGTTCGTCGCCGGAATGCGTGCCGCCCTTTCCGGGGTTCTGGCGCGATTCAACCCGGCCACGCTCGAAAAGAGACTGACCAGCAAGTCCGTGCTCGACTCGCTGTTGCCGATGAACCGGCAAGCGAAGCTGTGGGCCTTGTTCGAGGAGCTCTATACCGAGATATCAGCGGAGGCGGAGGACAACTTTCAGAGTCTGTTCGGGCGGGAATTCATGCGGGCCTACGAGGAACAGATTGCGAAGCTCGAGCAGGAAGAGCGGGCGCCGAAGCGCTGAATCCCCGCCGGGACCCGTACTGCCGATCGGCATCACAAATTGATGCGGGATGGGAATTGGCGTACCGTCGTCGTTCGGGGCCCACCGATGGCAGCAGTCGAAGGCGGGACCGCCGGTAACGCGTTGGGATATTCTTGAAACGGGGCACGGAGGCGGATATGCGGGCTAGCAGCATTGTCGTGGCGTTGGTGTTGGCGGCGTCCTTCGGGCCTTCGATGGCGCAGTCCACGAAGGTACTCAAAGGGAATCAGATCACGGAGACAGGCCTTGATCGAGGCGTTGGTGCCGCCTGCGGGGACGCGCAGCATCCGCCCGGGAGGCGCTCCGGCGAGCGCCGAGAAGCCGCCGGCACAGGGCCTCATGATCGTCTTCGAAACGAATTCGGCGGAACTGACCGCGGACGGCAAGCAGAAGCTCGACATCGTCGGGAAGGCGCTCAATACCGACAAGCTCGCCTCGTTCAGCTTTCAGGTGGAAGGTCATGCCGATCCGCGTGGAACACCGGACTGGAATCTCCGACTCTCGCAGGAGCGGGCTGACGCCGTGCGCCAGTACCTGGTGCAGGCCCAGAACGTCACTCCGGATCGACTGAAGCCGGTGGGGAAGGGGGATCGTGAGCCGCTGAACACGGAGCGCCCGGCCGCGGTCGAAAATCGGCGCGTGACCATCGTCACCATCGTGCAATAGGTCCGCGCCCGAACGCGGGAGGTCAGCGGGCAACTTCCTCGATGGTGAATTCCGCCGCGCCATAGGCGTCCGAGCACGTCTGTCCGTCCGCCGGGCATTTCGCCTTGCCGGCGAAGAGCGGTGTGGCGCCGGTGTAGGTCCGATAGAGCTGCGCGGCTGTGCCGCGCGGAAATTCCCCGTACCCTTCGCGGCCGACCATCCGCATGCCCAATCCGGTGAAATCGCGCTCGCTATCCGAGACGATCACCAGAAAATGATCGGTTCCGGCGGGGCCGCCGGCGACGAGCGGCCATGACGCCCGCGGCAGGCTCATGGCCGCGTCCGCGCCAATGCGGTTGTTGCGATCCACGGCGTTCGGAAAGAGCAGCAGCAACGACGCCTTTCCGCCGGCTTCGACACCGACCTCGAGCACGTAGACGAAGCCGGGCTTCGAGGAGGAGACGCTGAAACCGATCGACTCGCCACGGTTGAAATTCACCTTGGCCCGTTCGACCGTGACAGCGACGGTGTGGCCCCGGTTGCGCGCTGCGTAAACCTCCGCAAGCGCCTTGCGCGCGTCGTAGACCTTCGCCGGAGGCGCCGGCGGGACGATCTCGGCCGGCCCGCTCGTCGAGGGGCCGGCGGACGACGAACTCGGACTGCTCGCAGGCGGCTGAACGACGGCCGGCGGCATTGTCGCGGGAGGGGACACGGGAACACTTGCGGCAGGCGGCGCGACCGGAATGCTTTGGGCGGGAGCCGCTGCGGGTGGCGAAGTGGCTGCGGATATCTGTGCGGGAGGGGGGGGCACCGTTTTCTTTTGGCCGACACCCCACCAGACGGCGCCGCCGACGATGACCGCGCCCAGCCCAGCTGCGATCGCTGCCCGCATCAACCACGGTCGGGTGCGTGGTTCGTGTTCAACGGACACGTGCCGCGTGTCGGCGTGCAACGTGCCAGACGATCCATCCGGGCGTTGCCCGGCATTGCTCAACCCCAGGAGGTCGCGAAACGCCGCGGCGCTTTGCGGCCGATCCTCCGGTCGCACGGATAGCGCGAGTATCGATCGCGCGCAGAAACTCCGGGCTGTAGCGCCCGGCGCCGACCTTGGCGGCGGGCACCATCGTATCCGACATGATGCGGGCCACCGATGGTATGGGCGGGCGGCCGGTGATCGCGAAATAGACCACCGCCGCGAGCGCGTAGAGGTCGGTCCATGGGCCCTGCTTCATCGACGGCTCTTCCGCGTACTGCTCCATCGGCGCATAGCCCGGTTTCAGGAAGACGGTCAGCGCCTGCGTCATGTCGCCGATGACGCGTCGCGCAGAGCCGAAATCGAGCAGCAGCGGCCGTCCGTCCTTCAGCAGAAGGATGTTGTCCGGTGAGATGTCCCGGTGATAACAATGTGCCTGGTGCAGCACATCGAGCGCGTCCAGGACCTGAGCCAGGAGGTTCTTGAGCCACTCTTCGCTTGCCAGTCCCGGCTGCGCGACCAGTGCCTGCTTCAGCGTAATGCTGCCTTCGTAGATACGGCATGACGAAGTAGCCGGTGCCGTTCGATTCCCAGAACCGGTAGACCTTCAGCAGGGACGGATGGTCGAACTGCGCCAGCAGGCGAGCTTCGTTGATGAAGCTTCGAAGCCCGGCCGCGAACGTGTCCGCGTGCCGCTCGGATCGCACCGCGACGGTCAGACCGTCCGTGCGGCCGGCAAACGACGAGGGCATGTATTCCTTGAGCGCCACATTGCGCTGCAGGGAATGATCGTAGACCAGGTACACGATCCCGAAGCCGCCTTCCCCGATGAGGCTGGAGATCTCGAATTCGCCCAGCAGCGTGCCGATCGGAAGGCTGTTGCGCGAATAGTTCGATGCCGCCTGCTGCTCGGGCACCGTCCCGGCTGCGGGCACCGCGCCCGGCATCAATGTGCGTTCGTCGTCCTCCGCAGGGGGCACAAGGCTCATCGGATGCCGATCAAGTGAGAACGTCGAACGGGTCTTGCATCAAATCCATTGCGCGAGATTTGGCGGATCGCCATCCTCCATGCCAAGGAGCAATTCCGAAAAGTGATCTTCCGAAGGCAAGCCTGCAAACAGGTTGACCTCGGTCGTTTCGGAGGCGCTGGCAAAGGACCACCAGATCGTCTTGCCCGATGAATTCGCGTCGACGACACGCATGGCCGCGCTCTTCAACGCATCAAGCGCAGATCGCGAACCGGGCAAGTCGCAATGCCCGCGAAGCGGGAGTCGGCTGGCGCCACCATTCGGCCACTGCATCGATCGCAGGGGCGATCTCCGATTCGAATCCGGCGTTCATTGCGAAGGGACATCGCTCGAGGTCGCGCTCGAGATCGCCGACCGAGAATTCGGAATTGAGCGCGGAGAGCGCCACTTTTTCGAGCTCGGAGAACCAGGGCTCGGCCGAAAGTATCATCGTCATGGTGTCGATGCGGTGATCGCGCTCGAGCTTGAGCGCGAGGGTCAACGGAAAATGCCTGCCCACCTTGTCGACGCTCGGCATAAGCACGCCGGCCCAGGGGCTGGAATCCAGCACGTTGGGCATCAAGGCGAATCGCCAGATCGGGCTGGTGAGGTAGGTGTCGAGCCAGCGGTCGCCCAGCGTCGCGCGGCTTGCCGCCATCGAATGCTGCAGCCACAAATCCCATGCGCCGATGAAGTCTGCGGGAAGCCGGCGCGACGCAAAGTCGCCCAGCGACGGAATCTTTCCATACCAGCCGGCGGCGAGATTCATGTGCAAGGGGCTCCCCGTCGACGGATGCCGGCAGGTGCCGGCGGCACGCTCGCAGGCATCTTGACGAGGCCCTAGGGCGCCGCGGCTCGCGCAAGAAACGTGGGCAGCAAGGTCACAATTTTTCGGGGCAACTGAACTGCTCGAGCTCAGGCAGCCGGAAAGGATTCTGCACGCTGCTCGTGGTCACTTCGAACTGCGCCTTGCGCCCGTCGATGCTGAAGGTGACCAGAAAGCGCTCCGCCTGTGGCGTGGTCTCGATCTTGGCGCGATCGAACATCCGGAACAATGCCCACGGGCCATCGAAGATCTGTGCGGAGGTTCCCCCCGCCAAGGGCGGTGAGAACTGCAGGCGCGTCTGCGTGCTTCCGCGTGGCCCCGGCCATTGCACCGCGGTGCGCACCTGCGGACCGTGACTGTAATTGACGAGCTGGCCGTCGACGTCGAGGATGAGCTGGGTAATCGAGGCATCCATCTCCAGCGGCTTGAAATCGAGCCGAAAACCCGCCGTGCGCGCCCCCCGGAAGAAAATGTCGCGGATGGCCTGCGCCCGCTGGAACTGCAGGAGCGTTCCCGACGATGTGGTGATGGTCGAATCCCCGACCTGGCGGAATTTCCAGGGTCGAGACGCCGTATCGACGTACTGCACGAGGTTCTTCTGAAAGAACTCGTCGATGATTCCGCCCGGCGCAAAGAGACGGGCAAAGTCATCCTGAGTCACGTCGCGGTTGCTGGATCGGACGAAGGGATAGCGCCCCGCAGTGGCGTCCTCGCAGAACTTGCCGATTCCCGCGGGAATCGCGCGGCTGATGTTCTCCCGCGTGGCTCCAAGCGCCTGATTGGCGCCGCCCTGGGTGAGCGTGATCAGCATCGAGCGAAGCGGCTCGGGAAGCCTTCCCGCCTCGGCCTTGACCCGCGTCGGAATGTCGCTGGGCGGCGGCGTGCTCGCGGACTTGAGCGCCGTCTGCGTCGCAGTCAGCAGAGTGTAGAGCTCGCCGATCAACGCTACCGTGGCGTCCACCGGCGGCTGGCCCGAGCCCGTGCCGCGCACCAGCCTTCGCAGATTGTCGAATCGATCGTCGACGATGGCCTCGAGGCGCGACGGATCCGCCGGGGGTGGCGACTGGCCGCGCTCCTGTTTCAGCAGCTTCTTCAGGTCGTCGCGCCGTTTCGAGACGGCGTCGGACGCCTTGTCGATCAAGTCCTTTTCAGGAGTGTCGGACTTTATGAGCGTCACCTCCTTGACGATCGCCCTCAGCAACAACGGCAGCGGTGAGTCGGGCATGGAGAGGATACGTGCGGACTGGATCGACTGCTCGAGATTGCCTGCGCGGATCAACTTGATGTCGTTGACGAACTGTTCCCACGTCCGTGCATACTCTTCCAGATACAGACGGCGAACCTCGACATTGAGGCGATTGCGCTCCGGGAGGTCGAGCAGCTTGCTGCGCTCCTTGGCGGTCGTGCCGAGGACCCAGTCTTCTTCGTCCGCCAATTGGCGCGCCACCTGCTCGGATGCTGGTATGAAGACCTTGTAATAGCCGTCGTAGCTGAAGATTCCGGGAACGCCCTTGGTCAGCGGTTGTCCGCTTGCCATGACGAACACCAGAGCGGCCGAGGGCCCACCCGCGCGCGCGACCGTGAATTGCGGCAGATCACCGCCCAGATTCTGCCGCTTGAGTCGGTTGTAGATTCGCTGCGGAATCGGGGTCCGGGCCAGGTTGTCGCGCGTGGATGCGATCAACTGGACGTCCGGCGGAATGGGCGATGAAACGGCACCCCGGCTCAGCAACGCATTGAGGTGCGACACCAGCTCCTTGCGCTGCTCAACCGTTACCTCGCGTGGCAAGCTGGACTCCCAGTCCGTGGTGATGAAGAGCTTCAGCGTGTCCGGATCGAAGTGCTGGGCGTCGCTCAGCATGAGGTACGCCTTCAGCCCCTCGTAGAGCATCTCGGGACTTTGCTGTCCACCAGTGCCAAGTTGTTGCTCGAGGCGCGCCTGCAGGCGTGGCAGGAAGGCGTCCTGCAGCAGCCGGCGATAGGCGGCCGCCGCCGCCGAGCCAAGCTTGTCACCCTGGTAAAGGCCGAATGTCATGGACATTGGCTCGTCGGTTTCGGTCGCTTGTGCGGTGACCGCGAGATTGCGCACCGTGCGCAACGTTGGCAGCAGGGCCACAACGTCCGAGCTCGAGCTACCTTGGAGCGCCTCGAACTGCTTCGAAGCTGCCGCCAGATTGCTCTCGACATCGGCAACGTAGGCCTTGTTGAGCGAATAGCTGATCGACCACGCCGCGATCGCACCAATGGCAGCGAGCCCGGCAACGGAAAGTACCACCCACCGCAGGATCGAGCGGCGTCTTTCCCAGCGGAGATTGGTTCCGGCAATCCCGGCTTCGGCCAACATCACGTCCTTGATGAGCCTGGTGAGGAAATACGACATGCCGGTAGGCTTGCTGGGCGCCAGTACCAACGCTTCCAGACCGAAGGCGCGCGCGAGTTGCCCCATGATGCGGTCGATGGGGCTGCCCTCCTGCGTGCCACTCGTGAAGTACACGCCGCGCACCATCGGCCGGACCTCGAAACTGGACGGCTCGAATATCTGGGCCAGGAACTCGACCAACGGGTCGCGCAGTGCGGCGAACTGTTGCGGAAAGCTGTAGATCAATGCACGCTTCTGGAGATCGGGCTCCTGCTGGAGGCGATCGACGAGCCGATCGTTGAGGCGCTGCTCCAGCGCGGCCAGCTCGTCGGTGATTCCAGGCAGGGGATTGGCGTCGGTTTCCGTCAGAGGGAAGGTCACGCCCCAGACCTGGGCGCGTTCCTCGCGTCCGTACTCGCTGAAGAATTCCATGAAGCCAGCCATCAGATCGGCTTTGGTGACGAGCACGTAGACTGGAAAGCGGATTCCCAGATGCTCGTGGAGCTCCTGGATGCGGCTCCTCACTGCGACGGCCTGCGTTTCGAGCGAAGCCTTGTTCTGCTCCAGGAGATCGGCGACGCTGACGGTGACGATGACGCCGTTGATCGGCCGCCGCGGTCGATACTTCTTCAGCAGCTTGAGGAAGCCGTTCCACGCCGTGCGGTCGACCTGCTGGTCGCTTTCCTGCGTCGTGTAGCGCCCGGCGGTGTCGAGGAACACCGCTTCGTCGGAGAACCACCAGTCGCAGTTGCGCGTCCCGCCGACACCGCGGATCTTCTCCTGCCCGATGCGTTCACTGAGCGGGAAGCGAATGCCGCAATTGACCAGCGCGGTCGTCTTGCCCGAGCCCGGCGCGCCGATGAAGATGTACCAGGGGAGGTCGTAGAGATATTGCCGGCCCGGCAGCAGCGAGCGAAGGCCGGTGGAGGTTCCATCCTTGCCCCGCTTCAGCAACGCAACCGCTTCCTCGAAGCGCTTTTGCAGCTTGGCGACTTCCTGCGCCGCGGCGGCGTCCCCGGGCGGCGCCTCTCCCGCGGCCGGCTTTGAGAGACCGCTCATCAACTGGGAATTCGAGCGCACCGCCTTGATCAATCGCCACAGCAGATAGCCGACGAAGAGCAGCACGACGACGCCGATGCAGATGTAGCGCGAGCGCTCGGACTCGAGCGGTTGGTAATCGGCGACGGCGATGAGCGGCCCTACGTACCAGATCAGCAGGCCGATGGCGCCGAAGCCGCACAGCGACGCGATCCAGCGATTGAAGACAAATGAGAAGATGGTGCTCATGTCGCGATGGAGGTTGGTGCGCCTGGGGGCCGACAGGTTCGTGATTCTCGCGCGCTACTTGGGCGCATCGGTGCTTCGACCGAGGACGAGGGTCACTTCGACCCGCCGGTTGCGACTGCGACCTTCGACCGTGTCGTTCGCGGCGATAGGCTCGGATTCGGCGCGGCCCTCGGCGGTGATGCGGGCGGGAGCCACCGTTGTGGAAAGCATCTGCGTCACCGAGCGCGCGCGCTCCTGTGACAGGTGCCAATTGGAGGGAAACCGGGCGGAGCGAATCGGCTGGTTGTCGGTGTGGCCGCTGACGACGACTTGTCCCGCCACCGAATTCAAGGCGGTTGCGATTCGCGCGATGAGCGGCTCGTAGGTGGCTGCGATGGTGGCGCTGCCGGGCGCGAACAGGCCATCGCCGCGAATCGTCACTACGCTGCGCGCATCCTCGTCGCGCACGGCAACCAGGCCTTCCGCGATCTCCTTCGCCAGGAATTTTGCGAGCCTCGCTTCTGCGGCGGGTTTCGGCGGGGCCGGGGCCGTCTTGACGCGAATGGCCTGGATGCCCGCGAATACCGGATCGGACGTGGTGTTGAGGAGATAGCTGAACCCGGCGTAGACCCCCAGCAGGACGAGCGCGAGGATGGCGAGCGTGACCCAGATCGGGACCGCGAACAGCGCGGAGTGGCGCTTCCCCGTGGCCGGTCGCCAGTGCGGCGAAAGATCGCGTTCATACTCGCCCGTTTGCCTCCGCAGGATCTGGGTGAGCCGCTCGCGCACCGCTTCGAGCTGGGACTTGCCGTTGTCGAGCATCCGGTAGCGACCCTCGAATCCCAGTGCCAGGCAAACGTCCATCAGTTGCAGGAGGTCGAGATTCTCGGCCGGATTCTCCGCGAGCTTCGAGAGCAGCTGAAAGAACTTTTCACCGCCCGAGGCCTCGTTGTGGAACATGATGAGCAGGCTGTTGCGCTGCCAGATTCCGGAACCGCCCCATGGCGTGGATGATGCGGCTTCGTCGAGCAGGGTGCACAGCGCGTAGCGCGCGGCGATGATCTTTTGACTCGGGATATGTGCTGCCTGGGCCCGGCGTTCGAACTCCTTGATATCGCGCGCCAGCGATTCCCGCAGCGATGCCGGGTCCGGATGCTGCAGGGTGGTACGCAATCGCGGCACTGTCCCAAGCAGGCTGTTGGCGGCAGCGAGCAGCGGATTCATTCCCGAGATGAAAGGGCTTCGCTCTTCCCATGTCGGAACTATGGTGCGAACCGTTGGGGGAACGCGTGCCTGTCCCGCGCCACGCGCGCCGGGCGACGGAACCATGAGCGTGCGATCGGAACCCTGCGGGGCGAATGGATCGTCCTGGCTCATGCCTATCCCCGAATGGCCCAGAATTCCATTTCCAGCCCTGGAAATTCACCTGCAATGTGGATGGCGATCCCGCCGGTGCGTTCGAGCTGTTTCCACAACTCGCCACCACGTTCGAGTTCGAAGTAATTGGATCCGGCATGGTAGGGAATCTGGCGCGGCGCGATCGGAAGGGGGCGCATGGGGATTCCCGGCAGGTGGGAATTCACCAGGGCGCCAATGCGCTCGGCCGGCGCGACGGTCGCCTGGGTCGTGAAGCGCGTCCGCAGCGCGTCGGGCGGCAGCTGCGCGTTCACGGCGAAGACAAAGGTCGCGGACTTCAGCAGGTCGAGGTCGGGGATGATCGCGACCTTGACGCCGAACTTGCGATCCTGCAACTCGATGGGCACCGCGTTCTGCTCGAGCACCATGCTGAAGGACCGTTTCAGGTCGGCGATCAGCGGCTTGAAGCACCCCTCCAGGTCATCGTGCTCGTATTCCGGAAAGGCGTCGGGACGCCGGCTCGCATGGCTGAACGTGGCGAGATCGCCGGCAAGCTCCAGGCAGATCGCGAACAAGCGCTCGGGATGAACGACCATAGTGCCGCCAAGATGCGCGAACAGCGGTTCGTAACGGTTGATGGTCTGGAGGTAGAGGAAATCGGCGATTTCGGCTACTCCGCCGCGTCCCGGATTCGTGTGCCGCACTGCCAGCGCCTCGCCGCGCTGGTGCAGGAGGCCATGAATGTCCCGCAAGTAGCCTGCGAGGATGGGGTCGCAGGCAACGTTCAGCGTCGGCGGTATGTAAGAGGTCTGAAATACCAGCTGATTGTCGGCGCGGCGCTCCTTGACCTTGGCGATGCCCAAAGTGGCAAAGGCATCGGCGGTGTCCCGCTTGCGCGCCAGACGCAGGCGCAACCGGCCGACCTGTATCGATGCGGTTCCCGGATTGGCCGCGTTCGAATCCCTCACCTCCGCGTCGCCGACGGAAAAGCGGGTCAGCTTGCGATACTCGTCATCACCTTCGCCCGTCTCTTCGGCCCCCGAGCGCCGCATGGGCAACGCCAGCACGATCAGCTCGTCCCGGACATCAGCACCTATGTCCAGGGCGACCGGTGGCGGATCGGAATGCGGAAAATCGAAGGGCGTGCCATCGGGAAGGATGCCCCGCGCCGCCGCAAGCTGGATCTTTCCCAGCGCGGCGGCCGCCTGATCGAGCTCGAGGGTCGCGAATCCCCAGTAGTTGCCCTGCGACGGCCGCATTCGCGCCTCCAGCAGCCGCTCGAGGTAGCGATCATGCTGCTGGAAATGCTGCGGCTGAAGGAACATCCCCTCAGACCAGATGACCTTATCGTCCCAAGACATGTCCGCACTTTCTCGAGATCACTTCGAGTACCCGGCCGCCGCCGGCATTGCGCTCGGACGCTGGCGCGCTACCGGCCCTCGATCGTCACCTTGCTCGCATCGAGTTTGATCTCGATCGTCGACGTGCGGTTGGGCACGACAGCCATCGTCGCGCGCCATTGGGCACGTTCGAGGTCACGGAAAGCCGCAATGGCGCCGACATAGCGAGTCTCGGGCTGCACTTTGCGCTCGAATTTCTTCTGGTCGCCGGGGGTCAGCTGAAACTCCTCACGCGCGACCAATTCGGCGCCAAGAACTTCCTTGTCCTTTTCGAGGAGCGCGAAGAAGTCGGCGGACGTGAACGCGGCCAGCGACTCGAGCTCATAGAACCGGAAGACGACCGGCGACGACCTGCCTCGCGCATCCGGATTGACGTTCGGCAATACGTTGATGGTGGTCTGGAGAATCGTGGGGGGAGGCGGTGGCGGAGGTTTGGACGCGCAGGCGAACAAACCTGTCAGGACGAGCGCGGGAAACAACGATCGAACGCAACGCAATGTCGGTTCCATAGCGCCATATCTCCCGTGGAACGTTGCAAATAGCGACGATTTGAGGCCGTGGCTGCGGTTTTTCCTATTTAATCGTAGAATGGGAAAGTTAGCAATCAACGGCTGCATTGCCTCAGAGCTGTGCACCGGTCCGACACCGGTCAGGGCGCCCACGCAGGATTGTCGGGCGCCGGCCGGCAGGAATGCTCCACCTTGGGCCCACGAACGGGGGTTCACCTATGTTGCGACGCACTGTTGATGGCTACTCCCGCGGAAGCCTGGTTGACCCGCCGGGCAACCCGCTTGGCTTCATTGCTCGCGGCGGTCGCTGCATTGGTAGTGGCGACACTGGTGCCCGGGGCGTTCGGGCAGGGCATCAGCCAAATCGGTGTCGTCAATGATCCCAATGCAGTCGTCGACTGCCGCCTGCCGGGGGCCACACGCAAGCTCGGCTCCGGCGCGATGTACCTGATGCCGGGCAGGGTGATCACGACTGCGGTGAAAGAATGCGAAGTTCGCGGCGGAGAGTATGTGCTGTTCGACCGCGCCGACCCGGCGACGGCGCTGAAGATCTGGCGGAATGCTGCCGAGCAGGGCGATGCCGTCGCGCAATTTCGTGTCGGTCAGATCTACGAGATGGGTTTGGGGGCAGCACCGGACTACGCGACGGCAGCCGGCTGGTACAAGAAGGCCGCCGACCAGGGGAATGGTCCGGCTGCGATCAACCTTGCGGTCCTTTACGAAAAGGGCCTTGGCGTGAAGCAGGATCCTTTGGCCGCTCTGAATCTGTATCGCAAGGCGCAGGGCCTACCCAACGATCTCGTTTCGGGCAAGCAGGTGAGCACGCTGCAGGAATCCCTGAAGACGAGCCCAGGGCCAGGTCAGTGAGCTGGAGGCAGAGATACGCCGCTTGCGGCAATCAGGAGCGCCCACCAGCCAAAAGGAGTCGGAACTGAAGGCGGTGCGCGCGCAGGTAGAGCGAGATCCTGGGAGGCAAACGCGTACCGCTCGGACTCGTCGTCGATGTGGGTGACAGGGCCGGAAGCAAGCCGAGCATTCAGCTGATCGATCCAAATCTCGTCCTGACCCGCGGCAGCGCCGACGTGTCGATACGGGGCGGACATCAAGAGCCAGGCGGTCGTCGGAAGGGTGCGCACCCGCAACGGATTGGCGTCATTCACGGTCAACGACAAGGAGGTGCAGCTCGATCGATTCGGTTTCTTCGAAACCAGCATCTCGTTGGGGCCGGATCGAACGCCGGTTCACATCGTCGCGATCGATCGGTCGGGCGAACGCGACGAAGTGTCGGTCAGTCTGAAGCCGGGGCTTGCGGCGCCCGAAAGCAGGCCAGCGCTGACCGGACCGGTCAGTGCGTTCGGGACCTACCATGCACTGGTGATCGGCAACAATGCCTATCAGAATTGGCCCGTGCTCAAGACCCCGGTCGATGACGCCAAGGCGGTCGCCGACTTACTCCAGAGCAAGTATGGATTCAAGGTACGGGTCCTCGTCAACGCCACGTTCGAGCAGACGCTCAATGCGTTGAACGATTTCGCAAGGACCCTCGGTCCGAACGACAACCTGCTTGTCTACTACGCCGGCCACGGAACCTTCGATCTCGGAAAGCGCGGATATTGGATCCCGGTCGATGCCGAAACCGAGCGAAACACGCGATGGATCCTGAACGTGCAGATCACGGACCTCCTTCTCAAGATGAGTGCCCGCAAGATCCTCGTCATTTCGGATTCGTGCTACTCGGGCGCGTTGACGGCGGCCGAGAATGGCGCGATCCCGACAATCCTGAACGGCATTTCGGACGAGACACGCTCGGAGATCGCGAAGCAGTTCTCGGACGTTCAGTCGCGAACCATCTTGACGTCCGGGGCGCTGCAGCCGGTCTGGGATGTCGGAATCGGCGGTCACTCGCTTTTCGCCAAGGCGTTTCTGGATGTGCTGGGGGCAAACGATTCGATACTGGAGGGATATCGCCTGTACGAGTCCATTGAAGCCCGCGTGATTCGCGACAGCCGGAAAATAAGGGAGCAGGAGGAAAAGCTTGGGCGCAAGCCGGGCCTGGAAAGCGATCAAACCCCCTTGTACGCGGCCATACAGCATGCGGGACACCAGGGGGCGGACTGGATCTTCGTTCCAACCGCGCGGTAATTCCAGGCCAATACCGGCAGGCGGGAGTCGGCCGCATGCCCGATGCTGCTGTTATCGCCGCCTGTCGCCACTCCGGGCGAGGTGGCGCTCCCACATTGCGGTGAATGACGATTCGATCGCGCGAGCAAACCCCGGTCCATCGGCGAGGCAGGACGATTCCATTGTCCGGCGAAGGTCGGCGCGGATCGATTTCAGCCGCTGACGGTCCTGCGCCAGGGCGATCGCCTTGGCGACATAGGCATCAGGCGTTGCCGCGACGAATTCGCGGAGCCCGACGCTTTCGAGCAGACTGCTTCCGGTGCGCGAAAAGGAACGCTCGCCCGTGAGCGTCACGACGGGGACTCCCATCCACAATGCATCGCAGGTTGTAGTTCCCCCGGCGCATGGCCACGTATCCAATGCAATGTCGCTGGCGTTGTAGAGCGAAAAGTACCGATCGATCGACTGCCGTTCGAAGAGCGCCACACGGTTCGCGGCGATACCATGCGTCTCGAAGAAATTCTGCAGTTCGGCAATCCGGCTTTGCACCGGACTGACGTGCAGGTTGAGACGGGACATCGGGGTTGCGCGCATGATGGCGGCCCACAGTTCCAGCACTGTCCGAGTCACCTTGGCGGGATTGTTCAGGCAGACGAAGGTCACGACCCCGTTTGTCGCGACGGGCGACGGTCCGGGCGGGGGTGCTTCGAGATAGTGTTGGTAGCACCACGCAGTGGCCGGAAGTCGCCACAGGGCCTCCGTGTGCAACGCGTCGGTGAGTCCTGGCGGATCGGCTCGATCGTCCGTCAACCGGTAATCGATCGCGCCAATTCCCGTCGTCGAGAGATAGCCGAGCCAAGTTACCTGAACCGGAGCCGCCCGCAGGAAGAACACCGGCAGCCGGTTGGGGACGGTATGGCCATCGAGGTCGACAAGGATGTCGATCCCGTCACGTCGGATCTGCGCTGCCACGTAACCGTCACGCATCCCGCGCACGGTCGAAAAGTGCTCCGCCTGCTCGCCTATCCGCTGCGTGACGTCATCCGGGACCATGCCGTTGTAGTAGCAATGAATCTCGAAGCGGCTCCTGTCGTGCGACGCGATCAGCGGCTCGAAGAACTTGGCGACCGCGTGGCGGCGGAAGTGCGATGAGATGTAACCGATCCGCAACCGATGCCCGGAGCGTGGCGTCCGTGGCGGCGCCGGCAGAGGCAGGATCAGACCGCTGAAATGCCGGCCGAACGCGCGATGCTGTTCGGCAATGTCCTGCGCGGAGTAGGCATCCGAACACTGCAACGTCAACAGCAGATCGCTCCACAATTCAGGCCGATCCGGCGCGAGCGCGACGGCTTGGCGGAGCGCCGCGATCGAGCCAACCAGGTCACCGGCGTCGCGCAGGATGGTGCCAAGGTGGTTCTGAGCCGTCCACTGGTCTCCATCCACTGCGATTGCGCGCCGGTACGCAGCGATGGCAGCGTCCGGTCGGCCTTGCTCGATATGGAACCTTCCCAGCGTAGCCTGCGCGAGCGGCGAGTCCGAATCGATCTCGACTCCCCTGTCGAGGAAGGGTTTCGCAGCAGCCGGGTCGCCGGCGTCGAGGAGGGACGCGGCGAGCTCGAGCAGAGTGTCGAAACGATCAGGTTGCAGCTCGATGGCCCGGGTCAGGCTCGCAATCGCGTCCTGGATTTGTCCACGCTGTCGCAAGGCGACCCCCAGGCAGTGGTGGGCCAGGGCATGGTCGGGACGCAATGTCGTCGCCCGCCGCGCCACGTCCACACCGATCTCCGGAAATCCGACTTGAACTGCGAGCGATCCGCAGGTGCACAACAGGTCGACGTTCTCCGGAGCGAGTCGGAGCGCGGTTTCGCACAGCGTCCAGGCCCGCTGCAGACGGCCCGTCCTTTGCGCCTCCTGCAGCTGACGCAACACGCGATCGACCTTCTGTTTTGCGGCGTTCGAGGCCGACCCGTGCCTGCGGTTGTAGCGCGACGTCAAGGCGGTCATTCGGTTTTCACAGTACCGAACGTGGTCGCGTGTCGGCCGTGAAGCCACTCGGAGGGCGTTCCGTCAGGCACAAAACCCATGGCAGGAGAACGTTGCTTGACAAAGTATTGTGACTGGCGGATCTTTTTGGAGCCGCGACACAAGCAATCCAGGGGGGCAAACAATGAGAAAGACGAGGTGTGTCCACCGCCGGTATGGATCGTTGGGGTTGCTTGGATGTCTATTGGGGATTGCCATACCGGAAATTGCATCCGGTCAGGTCCAGTCCTGCAGCGTCAGTTCCAGTCCACCGAGCCCGGTCCAGGTCGGATCGTCTTCGACGCTGACTGCGACATGCACCGGTACGCCGATATCGTACCAATGGAGTTCCTGTCTTGCCAGTTGCGCATCCTCCGTCACCTCTACGGTTGGCTGCACGTTTCCTACCGTGGGCATTGCCACCGTGACGGTCCAGGCGACCTATGCAAGCTGCATACCTTCTGCGACGGCCGGTTTTGCCATGCAAGTGATTCCCGGACCTCCGGTGTGTCTGTCGCTCCTGGCGAGTCCGCCCAATCCCGTCGCTGCCGGAACTTCAGTGACGCTGACCGCCAGCTGCTCAAACAATCCGACGACCTACACATGGACGGCCAATGGTCTTCCGGCTGGGACCACGACGGTACCGAGCCTGTCGGTGGCGCCGACCCAAACGACGACGTACGCCGTCAGGGCATCCAACGCCAGCGGAACGTCGGCGGTGCCACAAAGCGTGATCGTGGTGGTCCTAAACCCTCCGGCGTGTCTGTCGCTCCTGGCGAGTCCGCCCAATCCCGTCGCTGCCGGAACTTCAGTGACGCTGACCGCCAGCTGCTCAAACAATCCGACGACCTTCACATGGACGGCCAATGGCCTCCCGGCTGGGACAACGACGGTACCGACCCTGCCGGTGACGCCGGCCCAAACGACGACGTACACCGTCACGGCATCCAACGCCAGCGGAACGTCGGCGGTGCCGCAAAGCGTAATCGTCGTGGTCCCTTCAAACGTGAGCGCCGTATCGGGGACGCCGCAATTCGGTAATCCAGGGCAGCCGTTGGCCGACCCATTGATCGTGCTCGTTCAGGATGCCCACGGCAACCCGATCGCCGGCGCTGGCTCCCAGCTCGTGGCGAGCTCGACCGTCTCGTCAGACGTGATTTCGGCGCCGAGCGATGTGGTGGGCCGGCCGGGGCAGTACTCGTATTCCGTCGCATTGGGAACGAGCACAGCGACGCGAACCATCAAGGTCTGTTTGTCGGTGACGCCCAATCAATGCGCGGCGTTCACCGTCTCGACGAGGCAGGAGGTCGTCGAGCGGCCGGCGAAGCAATTGATTGCACCCCAGGAGCTGGCGGCGTTGACGTCGGCGACGCAGCAATTGAGCAACCTCAACAAATGGCTGAACATTCATCGCACGCTGCGCAATCCGACCGTGACGCAGGGACTCAAGGTCAGCATCGACGGCCAGGCCTTGCCTCCGATGAGCGCGTTCGCGCTCGCGCCGACAGCCAAGGACGGAAAACCGGTTCCTCAGACGGGAGGCGGGGCGAGCGCGGAGCCAGACCCGTTCGAGCGCTGGGGCGGCTTCGTTCAGGGCGATCTCGATATAGGCAAAGTCGCGGGATCGAGTACGCAAACGGGATTCGACATCCACACCTGGGGCCTCACGCTCGGTACCGACTACCGGTTCACGGGCAACCATGTGCTGGGAGCTGCGCTGGGACTGGTCAAGGCGAACACGGATCTCAACGACAACGCGGGGGACCAGAACACCAAGGGCTGGAGCATTTCCGTGTTCGGCGAATACGTGCCGGTCGAAAATGCCTACCTCGACCTCATCGTGAACTATGGCAGAAATCAATACGACACCACCCGTCGCGTCGTGGGTGCGGTGCAGCCGTCGCCGGCGATCGAGTTCGCAAGCAGCCCGCACGGCAACCAGTTCGCCGCGGCATTTTCGGCGGGATACCAGTTCTACCAACAGGCATGGACGCTGAACCCGTACGGGCGCATCGAATATGTCAACGCCAGCATCGACTCGTTCCAGGAGAGTGGGGGCGCTGGAGCGCTACAGGTCAGCAGCCAGCGCTACAAGCGTACGGTGCTGACCGCGGGGGGGCAGGTTCAGTACGCGTGGAGCATGGCGTGGGGCGTGTTGGTACCGTATGCGCGGGCGGAGTTTCAGTACGCCACGCAGGCGAGCGACAAGCCCGTGACCGCGCAACTGGTTGCGGTCCCCACCTCCGGGCTCATTCTGCAGCTGAACGGAGCCGACAAGCACTACGGCAACCTGGCGGTGGGAGCGACGGCCGTGCTGCCCCGTGGCGTGAGCGGCTACTTCAACTACGAGTACGTGTTCGGTAACGGACAATTCGACGAAAATCGTTACACGCTGGGCATCCGGGTCGATTTCTGAACTATCGTCGCCAGACGGCCGCCTTGGCACTGGGACCGGTGGTCCCACTCCAGGCACGATGCCGGCGGCAAGCGGCCCAGAGCCGAGCGCTGGGATGGGTCGTTGCGATGGCGCTCGCCGCCGCCTTGAGCGCAGGATGCGGGACCCTTGCCGATCGCGCGGATCGCGTGGCGCTCGCGCACGGCTATCAAAGGTTGCAGCTCGAGGGAGCAACCTTCCGTCACGTTGCGTACTTCAAGCCGGGCAACGTCGGAACGACATTGAATGTCTACATCGAGCACGATGGCGTGCCATGGATTACGCCGGAACGTCCCGCCGACGATCCGACGCCGCGACGCCTCGTGATGCTCAACCTCATGGCGGGCGATCCAGCGCCGGCGTTGTACCTCGGCCGACCGTGCTATTTCGGGTTCGCAGATACGCCACCCTGTGAAGCTGTCTGGTGGACACACCGGCGGTTCTCGGCGCAAGTGATACGGAGCATGGAAGCCGCGTTGAGCGGATTTCTAGGTGCGCATCCGGAGTACCGATCCGTTCAATTCCTCGGCTATAGCGGTGGTGGCGTGGTGGCAGCATTGATGGCAGGCGCCTTCCCCATGACACGACGATTGGTGACAGTTGCCGCGCCGCTCGATCTGGATGCATGGGCCAGGCTCCATCATTACTCGCCACTGGAAGGCTCGATCGACCCGTCACGTCAATCCCCGTTGCCGGATAGCGTGATCCAGCTGCATCTGGCAGGCGCTGACGACAGCGTGGTTCCCGACTACCTCATCGAGCCATTTGTCATGCGCCAGGGCAGGGCGAATTTCGTGAAGGTGCCCGGCGTCGATCACTATTGCTGCTGGGACGCCGTTTGGGCCGGGATCGTTCTAGCGCATTGAACGCCAGCGCGGGGCGCCACGGTCTTGCCGGCACGACTCGGCGCCATCGGTGATGACGGGTTGGGGCGAGCATCATCGCTGCGCGCGTGTCGCGCGCTCAGCCGGCAGAGTCGCGCTCTACGTAGCCGTAACGCAGGTTGGTGCGCCACGGTCCTTCGCGTTCGTAGGTCGTCCTCGCAAGCGCAATGCGATCGGTCGCGAGCGCCGCGCGCTGGTCGTACTTGTACAGTCGGGCCGAGTTGCCGCCGAAGATGGCGCGCTTGACGTCGCCATCGGCGGGCCCGAGGGGCGCATAGCCGTATTGCTTCTGCATCGCGTCCGGAATCTCGAGCCTGCGCAGGGCCTCGATCTGCCACTGCGGCGATCCGGTCCACACCGCATCGGTGCCCCACACCACGTGATCGGCGCCTAATCCTTTCACCAGCGTGCCCATCATCGCGGCGCACAGCCGCGGTTCGGCCACCGTGCTCTGCGCAAAGATCTGGCCCAGATCGGCATAGACGTTGGTCACGCCGTGCTTCCCGGGGATTTCGGCGAGATCGCTCACCCAGTCGACGCGCCCGGTTCGGTCGAATTGCTCCATGCCCACGATCTGGGCGCCTCCCGTGTAGCGGAACGCCGAGTGATAGACGATGAAGTTGAGCTGCGGCCAATCCTTCGCCGCTTTCGCCACGTCGCGCACGTCCGCGTAGGGCAGCAGGTGCGGATAGCGCGCGCTGGTCTCGGGCGGAAACAATCCCTTGTGGACGCAAACGTTGACGAGTCCGGCCTTGGCGATCTTCTCGTAGAACGGATAGAGCAGCTTCTCGTCGTCGAGGCGCCACGGATGCCGCGCCAGCTGCTTGTTGGTGTTGTCGCCGACGGTGTAGCCCTTGAACGAGTCCGGCTTGAGAACCGCAATGGCGCGATCGACGTCGTCGAGCCAGCCGTCCATGCCGGGCATGAAGATCGCGTGCGCGAACATCCGCTTCGAGCCTGTCAGCCGGTTGACCTTCGCCCGCGCGTCGGCCTTCATTTCATTGGTGAGAAACCAGTCGCGCGGATCCTCGGACCCCGACCCCGAGATCAACGCGACCTTGGTGTCGCTGTCGAAATAGACTTCCTTGAAGTAGTTCGCGAACTTGAGGTCATCGAGAGTCTGCGGCTTGCCGGCGAGCGCCGGATTCCAGCCCGCCTTGCCGACGGCTTCGCGGCTGCGGACAAAGCCTTCGAGCCGGGTGTCGTCGCGCAGGAAGTGCGTATGCATGTCCATGATGAATTGCCCGGACAGCCCGCGCGCGAGCTCGTTGGCGAGCTCCGGAGTCGCGGCTTCGGCGAGGCTCGCACCGAACAGCGGCCCGTACACGTCGTTCATCGCGACGAACGCCGCCGCCATGCCGGACGCGGTCTTGAAGAAGCGACGGCGCGACATCCCCTGCCGCCGGGCGAGCTCGCCGCCGAGTTGCTTGATGCGGGCTTCCACCTGCCGCTGCCGGTCGGTCTGCGCGCCCGGGAGGAACTCGTCGCTCGACACGAACCGGGTCGGGATGGGCGAGGGGAACGACGCGGATTCCGCGGGCAGCAACGCTTCGATTTCCTTGGGATCCAGAACGGACATGGCGGTCTCCCGGAGGGATTGCGACGTTGGGTCGGGCCTTCGGCGCGCGCGCGGAGGTTCGGCGATTCTCTGCCGGACGTGGGGAGGAGGTCAATCTCGGCGCGAGGGAATAAAGGCTCGGCGCTTGCTGTATGCGGACCACGGCCGGTCGTTCGCTCCGATGTTTCCCGCCGGCCGCCAACCGCAAGGAGGAATTCATGCGTCGCACTACATTGGTCTGCGCACTATCCCTGTTCGCTACGAGCCTGCTGTTCGGGGCGAATGCGGTCGCCAACGGCTCCAAGGGCAAGGGTAAGGGTCACGACAGCATCAGGGTGCATATGAAAGGGTTCGAAGAGGTGCCGGTCGTCATCACCGGGGCGTCCGGAACGCTCGAGCTGGACATCAACGAGGCCGCGGGAACGATCGCCTTTGAACTGAGCTACGAGGGCTTGGAGGGCAACGTCACCCAGGCCCACATCCACATCGGCCAGAGGAACGCGAATGGCGGCATCGCGCTCTGGCTCTGCCAGACGCCTGCGGTTGCGGCCAATGTACCTCCGGCGGTCGCCGCCACGACGAAGCAATGCCCCGGTCCGACTGCCGGGACGGTTTCGAACACACTGACCGCCGACAGTGTGGTTGGCCCCGCGGGGCAGGGGGTGCCCGCTGGGGCGTTTGCCGACGTGATGAGGGCCATCCGTGCCGGCAAGGCGTACGCCAACGTGCACACCAGCGTGGCAGGGGGCGGGGAAGTACGCGGCCAGATCGATCATTGAGTTCTGTCGAGCGCAACGGGTCGGCCGGACTGCGCGGCCTCCGCGACTGCCAGCGTCGTTGCGAGGGACCGCGTGGCATCGGTTGCGGAGCAGACAGGCTGCTCCTTGCCCGCGATCACGGCCACGAAGTGGCGCAGCTGCTCGGCATAGGGATCGCCGATGTGCAACGTGCTGCGCTCCTCGGTGATCTCGTCGTGCCAGCCCTTGCCTGACCGGTAGTGCCAGTAGTCGAGGCGGGGCAGTGTCAGCGAGGCGTCGGTTCCGGACAGGAAGTGCGAGTTGACGTCCTGCCGCGGGAAACGCTCGGCTTCGCCGGCGGCAAGATCCCAGTTCCACGGCGCGGTCGCCGTGTCCGACACTGTGACCGTCCCGAGTGCGCCGTTGCGGAACCTGAGCAGGACGACCGCGGTGTCCTCGACTTCGAATCCGCGGATGTTGTTCGACGTCATCGCCTGCACGGTCTCGACATCGCCGAACAGGAACCGAAGCTGATCGATGTCGTGGATGAGGTTGATGAGAATGGGCCCGCCGCCCTTGCGCCGCCGCCACTGCGTCTCGAAGTAGTCGGCGGGCTTGTACCAGGTGGACATCGCGGTCAGGCAAACGGGGCGCCCGAGCCTGCCCTCGTCGACGATCTGCTTCGCGCGCCTCATGATCGGGTTGTAACGCCGTTGATGACCCACCAGAGCGGGTAAACCGGCGGTCGCGGCCGCGTCGCAGATGCGCCCGGCATCAGCAAGCGTGTCGGCGATCGGCTTTTCCACCAGCACCGCGGCGCCGCAGCCGAGGCAGTGGACGGCGATGTCCGCGTGCGTTGCGTTCGGCGTGGCAACGACGACGGCGGCTGGCTTGACCGTGGTGAGCATCCGCTCGAAATCGGAGAACCAGGCGACACCGGCGGACTCCGCGACGCGACGACCGTCGTCCGATGGATCGGCAACGCCGACCAGGTCGATCCCTGGCTCCTTCAGCGCGCGATCGACGTGCGATCGGCCGATCAAGCCGGCGCCGATCACGGCAATGGGTATCCTCGTCATGGCGGGCTTTCGGCCGTTGGCAGGGCGATGTCGCACAATATCAAAGACGCCGGGTCGCCGGCGGTGGCCGTTAGCCGGGGACCTTGCTAAACTCCAAGGTCATCCTGCGCGCGCATCCACGTGCCCGCACGCAACTTTCCTGACTTCCACCCCGGGTAACTCCATGTCCAGCCAAGACTTTGCACCGAAGAAGAAGATCGCCTCGTTCTATCCCCCGCAACGTCATTTGATGGGACCGGGCCCCTCGGAGATCCATCCGCGGGTGTTCTCGGCGATGGGCAAGCCGACCATCGGCTACCTCGACCCCGTGTTCGTGGAAATGATGGAGGAGCTGAAGGAGTCGCTCCGCTACGCCTTCCAGACCCATAACGCACTGACCTTCCCGGTCTCCGGCCCCGGTTCGGTGGGCATGGAGATGTGCTTCGTCAACATGATCAATCCGGGCGACAAGGTGATTGTCTGCCGCAACGGCGTATTCGGCGGCCGGATGATCGAGAACGTGCAACGGTGCGGCGGCGTCGCCGTCGTCGTGGAAGATCGATGGGGCACGCCGGTGGATCCGCAAAAGGTCGAGGACGCGCTCAAGGCCAACGCGGACGCCAAGATCCTCGCCTTCGTCCACGCCGAAACCTCGACCGGCGTGCAATCCGACGCGAAGGTCCTCGCCGCTCTCGCCCGGAAGCACGGTGTGCTCACGATCATGGATGCGGTCACCTCGCTCGGCGGCACTCCGGTGCTCACCGACGAATGGGGCATCGATGCGGTCTACTCCGCCAGCCAGAAATGCCTGTCCTGCACCCCGGGGCTGTCGCCGATCAGCTTCAGCGACCGCGTGGTCGAGATGGTGAAGAACCGCAAGGAAAAGGTGCACAGCTGGTTCATGGACATGAACCTGCTCCTGGGATACTGGGGCGCGGCCAATCGCACTTATCACCATACGGCGCCGACCAATGCGCTGTATGCGCTGCACGAAGCCCTGCTGATGCTGCGCGAGGAAGGTCTGGAGAATGCGTGGGCCCGCCACCAGCGCAATCACAAGGCGCTCAAGGCCGGCCTGGAGACGCTGGGGCTGAAGTACCTGGTCGACGAGCCCTACCGGCTGCCGCAGATGAACGCGGTGAGCGTGCTGCCGGGGGTGGACGAGAAGGAAGTACGTCGCCGGCTGCTGCTGGACTACAACCTGGAGATCGGGGCCGGCCTGGGCGATCTTGCCGGCAAGATCTGGCGCTTCGGCATCATGGGCTACTCCTGCAAGATGGAGAACGTGATGCTCTCGCTGTGCGCGCTGGAAACCGTATTTGCGGATCTCGGCATGAAGGTGGAATTCGGCGCCGCCGAAGCAGCCGCCTACCACGCGTACGCGGCCCTGCCGAACAAGGTGCAGTCGGTACGCGCCGTCGCCGCCTGACGAGGCCGGGAATCGCAGCAATCTCATCGTCGTCGCGCGGGGAGGTCCCATGAATGACAGCGAGCGGAACGTCGGCGTGTCCGGTGCGGCATTGACGGTCAAGGATTTGCGCGCGCGACCGGTCGTGCTGAAACTCAAGCGCCCCGTCGTGGCCCGCATTGCCACGATCACCGAATGGCCCCTCATCCTGATCGACCTCCATACCGACGAAGGCATCGTCGGCCGGAGCTATCTCGAGCCGTACACGATCAAGACCATGAAGTACCTGATCCCGGCGCTGCATGACCTGGGTGACATGCTGAAGGGGCGCCGGTTGGCGCCGCTGGAACTCCATGCCCTCGCGTCGAAGTCGCTGCATTTCGTGGGCTACCAGGGCATGTCGATGATCGCCGTCGCGGGACTCGACATGGCCGCCTGGGATGCGCTGGCCAAGGCTGCTGGCGTGCCGCTTTGCGTCCTCCTGGGCGGCACGGTCGGCCCGGTGAAGGCGTACAACAGCAACGGCCTGTGGCTGAAGGAGCCGGCCGCGGTGGCCGCGGAAGCTCCTGAACTGCGCGACGAAGGCGGATTCACCGGCCTCAAGCTGCGGTTGGGACGCGACCGCCTGCGCGACGACGTGGCGACGGTCGAGGCCGTGCGCAAGGCGGTCGGGGCCGACATGCACCTCATGGTCGATTTCAACCAGGGCTTGAATCTCGGCGAAGCGCTGGAGCGCTGCCACCGGATCGACGACCACGGCCTCGACTGGATCGAGGAGCCGCTCGTCTACGACAACTTCGAGGGCCACGCCCAGCTCGCGGCCGAGTTGAAGACACCGATCCAGATCGGCGAGAACTTCTACGGCCCACGCGACCTGTATCGGGCACTGCAGGGCAAGGCGTGCGACTTCGTGATGCCCGATTTCATGCGCATCGGCGGCGTCACCGGCTGGATGAAGGCAGCCGCCATCGCCGGCACCGCGGGCGTGCCGATGTCCACGCACCTCTATCCGGAAGTGGCCGCGCATGTCATGCGGGTCACCGAGACCGCGCACTGGCTCGAATGGCAGGACTGGGCCGACCCCATCCTGCAGCGGCCCTACGACATCAGGGATGGGCACCTGCACATCCCGGACGTACCCGGTGTCGGTCTCGAGTGGAACGAAGGGGCGGTGAAGGCCAATCTGGCGGCGTGAGGATGCGAGGTTCGCGGCAACGCTCAAACGACCCGCCACGGGTCGTGACTCGAACGACCTTCGATCTCGAGGCGCGCGTCGCCGCGCTACCGTGCTGGCGCGGCAAGGTAACGCTCGAACCGCTGCGCGGTGGACTGTCCAACACGGCGTTCGTCGTCCTGCTGGACGCGATCGCTTCGTCGCGCGCTGCGGACACGACCTGCCGGTCCATCACGTTTTCCGCGACCGCGAGCGCGCGGCCAGTATCGCCGCGCACGCGGCGGGGCTGTCGCCGGAAGTGATCTACGCCGAGCCGGGCGTCATGGTCCTTCGGTACATCGACGGCGCCACCTTCACGGAAGCCGACCTGCGGGCAAACATCGAGCGAGTCGTCACGGTCCTCGTGACCTGCCACCGCGAGCTTGCGCGCCATCTCAGGGGTCCGGCGAACACGTTCTGGGTGTTTCACGTCATCCGCGATTACGCACGCGCGCTCGGAGCCGCGCGGGACGACGGTGACGACGCGTTGTCGCGATACCTGCCGCTGGTCGACTCGCTCGAGGCTGCGCAGGTGCCGCTGCCGATCGTCTTCGGCCACCACGATCTCCTTGCCAGGCAACTTCCTCGACGACGGCAAGCGCCTCTGGCTGATCGACTGGGAATATGGGGGCTTCGGAACGGCGATGTTCGATCTCGCGAACCTCTGCCACCAACGGCAATTTCTCACCCGCCGATGATCGCCTCCTGCTCGAAGCGTATTTCGGGCGACCTCGTGCGCGACGAGATCCTGCGCTCGTTCGACGCGATGAAGGTGGCGAGCGCATTGCGCGAGGCGGCGTGGGCGATGGTGTCCGCGATCCACCTGGCCGCGCCCGGTGCGGACTACCGCGCGCATGCCGCCGACTATCTCGCCCGCACCGACGCGGCACTGGCGCGCTACGTCGAAGGGCATGGAAATGCGTGAACCTCTCGTGCCACCGGTCGATTGACGCGTGGCTTCGGCCGTCCTGTCGACGTCCGCTTGAGCACGTTCCCGTCACCGCCGCACGAGTCCGTCTTCGCGCACCGGTCGTTCGCGTACTTCTGGTTCGCGCGGGTCGCGACGATCATGGCGTACCAGATGCTGACCGTCGCGGTCGGCTGGCAGGTCTATGCCTTGACGGGCAGCGCTCTGGACCTGGGTCTCGTCGGCCTGGTGCAGTTCCTGCCGGCCTTCGCGCTGGTGCTGATGGTCGGGCACGTCGCGGATCGCTTCGATCGCCGGCGCGTGCTGTGCATCTGCCAGATCGTCGCGACCGTGGTCGTGGTCGCGCTCGCCGCCGGGAACGTCATGGGCTGGATCACGGAGCACGCGATCTTCGCGCTGGTGTTCGTCGTCGGCTGCGCGCGCGCGTTCGAAATGCCCACGATGCAGGCGCTGTTGCCGGCGCTGGTGCCGGTGCGGTTGCTGCCGCGCGCAGTGGCCTCCAGCGCATCGGCAGGCGCAGACCGCCATCATTCTCGGGCCCATGGTCGGCGGCCTGCTGTATATCGCCGGACCCGCGTGGACCTATGCGGCGTGCGCAGCGGCCTATCTCGTGGCCGCGACGTTGGTGGGCATGATCCGCTACGAGCGGAAGCCCGCGGTCCGCGCGCCGGCCACGCTCACCTCGGTCTTCGCGGGCCTGTCGTTCATCCGCAGCCGCCAGGCGCTGCTGGGGGCGATCACGCTCGACATGGTGGCCGTGCTGCTGGGCGGCGCCACGGCGCTGTTGCCGATCTTCGCGAAGGAGATCTTCGGGACGGGCCCCTGGGGGCTCGGCCTCCTGCGCTCGGCCCCGGCCGTCGGCGCGTTGACGATGGCGCTCTACCTCGCGCGCCATCCGTTGCAGCGCCATGCCGGGCGGACGATGTTCATCGCCGTCGCGATTTTCGGAGCGGCCACCGTGGGCTTCGGCCTGTCGCACTGGCTGCCGCTGTCGCTGCTGCTGCTGGTGGCGATGGGCGCCGCCGACATGGTGAGCGTCGTCGTGCGCTCGTCGCTCATTCAGCTCGCCACGCCCGATCACATGCGCGGCCGCGTCGGCGCCGTCAACGCGATGTTCATCGGCACGTCCAACCAGCTGGGCGAGTTCGAATCGGGCGTGACCGCCGCATGGTTCGGCGTGGTGGCCTCGGTGGTGCTGGGCGGCGTCGGCACGCTGCTCGCCGTCGCGTTCTCCCTGCGCGCGTTCCCGCAGCTCGCGCGGATCGATCGTCTCGACACGATCCGTCCGCCGCCCATGGGACGGATCGGATACAGTAGGCGGAGGCGCACAGCGAACGACCTGCATGCGAAAGCGCCCCGGATGAACATCCTTCATTCGGCGGAAGACGTCGCGTTCCGCGACGAGGTCCGTGCCTTTCTGCGCGACAACCTGCCCCCGGACCTGTCGCGCAAGGTGCTCGAGCACCGCACGCTGGTCAAGGCCGACTACATGCGCTGGCAGGACATTCTCAGCGCGAAGGGCTGGCTCGTCGGCCATTGGCCGAAGGCATTCGGCGGTCACGACTGGACGCCGGCCCAGATCCACATCTTCGACGAAGAGGCGTCGCTGGCCGGCGCGCCGCGCGTCGTTCCGTTCGGCGTCAACCTGGTGGCGTCCGTCCTCATCGCCTTCGGCACGCCCGCCCAGCAGCGAGAAGTACCTGACGGCGATCCGCACCAACAAGCACTGGTGGTGCCAGGGCTATTCGGAGCCCGGCGCCGGATCCGATCTGGCGTCGCTCCAGACCCGCGCCGACTTCAGCAGACGACGGCACGCATTACATCGTCAACGGCCAGAAGACCTGGACCACGCAGGCGCACTATGCCGACATGATGTTCTGCCTCGTGCGCACGTCGAAGGAGACCCGCAGGCAGGAGGGCATCACGTTCCTGCTGATCGACATGAAGAGCGCGGGGATCACGGTGCGCCCGTTGCTCACGCTGGACGAGGATCATTCGGTCAACGACGTGTTCTTCGACGACGTGCGCGTGCCGGTCGACGATCGCATCGGCGAGGAGGGCAAGGGCTGGACCTACGCGAAGTTCCTGCTGGGCTTCGAGCGCACGGTGGTCGCAGGTCTGGGCGGGTCCAAGCGCGAGCTCGCGTCGCTGAAGAAGATCGCGCGGTCCGAGCTGCGCGGCGGGCGTCCGCTGGCCGAGGATCCGCATTTCGCGGCCAGGATCGCGCTGGCGGAGATCGAGCTGATGGCGCTCGACATGACCGTGATGCGCGTGTTGTCCGACCGCGGCAAGGCGCCCGGTCCGGAAGCGTCCATCCTCAAGATCAAGGGCACCGAGCTGCAGCAGATGCTGGCGGAGCTGATGATGGAGGCGGTGGGTCCCTACGCACTGCCGTTCGTGCCGCAGGCCTTCCTGCTCGAGCATGTCGACGAAGGTCTCGGACAACCGCACGCGGCGCCGCTCGCGGCGAGATATTTCAACTCGCGCAAGGTCTCCATCTTCGGCGGCTCCAACGAGATCCAGCGCAACATCATTGCCAAGGCGGTGCTGGGGCTCTGAGCGCCCGCCGAACCCGTGCAGCGCCATGGATCTCAGTTTCAACGACGAACAATTGCAGTTGCAGGACGCGCTCGCGAAATTCATCCAGCGCGAATACACGTTCGAGCATCGTCGTGCATACCAGGCCCTGCCGAAGGTTTCAGCCGCGACATCTGGGCGCAGTTCGCCGAGATGGGCCTGCTGGCGCTGCCGTTTGCCGAGACGGACGGCGGCCTGGGCGGAGGTGCGGCCGAGATGCTGGTGACGATGACGGCCATCGGCAACGGGCTGGTCGTCGAGCCGTACCTGCCAGACCGTCGTCATGGCGGGCGGTGCGATCGGTCGTGCCGGCAACGCCGCGCAAAAGGCGGAACTGCTGGGGGCCATCGGCGAGGGCAAGCTGATCGCCGCCGCGGCCTTCGCGGAGCCGGGCGCCGGCTACGATCTCGGCAGCGTCGCCACCACCGCGAGGCAGGATGGCGGCGAGTACGTGATCAGCGGACGAAAGGCGGTCGTGGTCCACGGCGGCCAGGCGGACACGCTGGTGGTGTCGGCGCGTACCTCGGGCGCGAAGGACGATCCGGACGGCGTGAGCCTCTTCGTCATCGACCGGAGCGACGCCGGCGTCACGGTGCGCGACTACCGCACCATCGACGGCCTGCGCGCGGCGGACGTGACGTTCGACAAGGTGCGCGTGCCGGCCTCTGCGCTGCTGGGTGAGCGCGACGCGGCGTTGCCGGTGATCGAGGCCGTCGCCGACGCCGCAACGGCGGCGCTGTGCGCGGAAGCGATCGGCGTGATGGAAACCGTCAACCGGCAGACGCTCGACTATCTCAAGGAGCGCAAGCAGTTCGGCCAGCCCATCGGCACGTTTCAGGCACTGCAGCATCGCGCGGTGGACATGTTCATCCATGCCGAGCAGTCGAAGTCCATCGCGTGGCTCGCCGTGCTGATGGCGCCCGTCAGCGGCAGTGTCGCGAACGATGCGGAGCGCCGGCGCGCGGTTTCGGCGGCCAAGGTGCATGTCGGCCGCTCGGGACGCCGCATCGCGCAGGAAGCGATCCAGCTGCACGGCGGCATGGGCATGAGCAACGAGCTGCCGGCCGCGCACTATGCGAAGCGACTCACGATGATCGATTTCGTCCTCGGCGACACCGCACACCATCTCGCGCGCTTCCAGGCAGCAACGCGCACCGAACACACCGGTCGTGACTGATGGTCCAGGCGCCCGCATCGGATAAAGTGTGCCGCATGAGCGCCGGAGAAAAGCTGCCTGGATGGTCGGCGCCGCGGCATTTCTGGACGGGGGCGACCGGCCTCAAGCTCGCCGGCGATTCGTGGGGTGACCCGGACGCGCCGCTGGTAATTCTGCAACACGGCGGCGGGCAGACGCGCCACGCCTGGAAGGGTGCCGGCGAAAGGCTGGCGACCGCCGGCTATCGTGCCGTCGCGTTCGATGCGCGGGGGCACGGCGACTCGGACTGGGATCGCGACGGACGTTACGACCAGGACATCATGGTGGACGACCTTAAGTGCGTCCTCTCCGCCCTGGGGAATCGACGGCCCGCGCTCGTGGGCGCATCGATGGGCGGGGGTACGAGCCTGGTGGCCGTGGGCGAAGATCATGTGGACGCCACCGCCCTGGTGCTGGTCGACGTGGCGCCGCGTCTCGAGCAGGAAGGCGTCACCAGGATCCACACTTTCATGAGCGAGCATCCCGACGGCTTCGGCTCGCTGGAAGAGGTCGCCCAGGCCATCGCCCGCTATCAGCCGCAGCGCCGTCGCCCGCGAAATCTGGAGGGGCTGGGCAAGAACGTCCGCCTGGGAGCGGACGGCAGATATCGATGGCATTGGGACCCGCAATTCAGGCGATCCCCGCAATACGATCTCGCGAAGCGTCAGCTGCGCCTCGAGGCGTGTGCCCGCAAGTTGACGCTGCCGACGCTGCTCGTGCGCGGCGGCATGTCGGATGTCCTGACCGAAGACGGGGCGCGCGAGTTCCTTCGGCTGTGTCCGCACTGCGAGTACGTCAGCGTCCCTGACGCCGCCCACATGGTGGCCGGAGACCGCAATGACGTTTTCGGCAACGCTGCCATTGCCTTCCTGTCGCGCGTCGTGCCGGTCGGCGGCACGCCGGCCCACCCGCCGCACGAGCTCCATCCGCGCCACGAGGGCCCCGCGGGAGAGGTGCTGGACATCCCCTGACCGGTCGCTTGATGCCACAGCATGTAGCTGACAGGTCTGATATCGATGGACCAGTCACCACAGACACTGATGGACCAGTCACGACAGCTCGCCGCAATCTTGACATCCCGGACCTTTGCGTTAGACTGACTCCGTAATTTCTGCTGGTTCGCGGCTCGCGATGTCCGCGTGTCCGAGCGAGAAGCATTCTTGGCAAAACTGTCGTAAGGCAGTGACGCAAAGCCTCCGGCCCCGGCGCGTATCCGTGGGTAGCGGGGTTGCCGGCGGAATACCGCCGTCAAGCAGGATGGCGCGCGGCCTGCCGCGCGGCATCGAAACCACGTCATTGTCCTGCGACCTCCTTCCGGAGGGGTCAGACGTGGAATTGATCAATCTCGGTTCGTCGAACGCTCCCGCGCGAAGCACGAAGTCGCGTCCCTCACCGTCCGCGGCAGACGAGGCAGTCGGATTTCGCGCCACGGTCATCCTCGGTGCGCCCGATAGGTCGATCGCGTGTCAAGGCGCCACCAGACTCCCGCGGCTGGTCGCGGACCGAAGGTATTTCGGGCTCGAGGCGCACGCGCTTCGCGCCGGCGCCGAGCGCTCGCTCGCGCGCCTGTCCGCCAATCCGGCGGAGGAGGCGCGGATCGACGCGAAGAGCCTGGGTGAGGATTTTCAGCTCGATGCTCCGGCCAGCCTGGTGCTGCAGAAGGCGTTGCTCATGGGCGGACTGCTGCAACCGGATGGAGCGGGCGGCTACCTTCCGACCCGGCATTTTCGCCAGTACGCGCTCGCGTGCGTGGTTGCGCCGTTGCCGCGCGCGCGGGCCAAGGCCCTGATCGATCGCGTGTGCGCGCTCGCCGCGAGCATCAATGCCGATTGGGTGTTGAATCCGTACCACATCAAGATGGTTGCGGTGTCGGGCAGCTACATGAGTCAGCGCGAGCAGTTGCCGGAACTTTCGCTGTCGCTGATCGTGGGGCGGCGGCGCGAGGCGCGCCCGCCGGATGCGACGCCATCGCCGAGCAAGGAGGAAGCGCTGCGCCAGATCCTGGAGGCGTTGAATGCGCTGAGCTCATTCATCGTCGTCCGCATCGTGACGGACAGAGAGGCGGTGCGGCGTCCGTTCGGTGTCGTGTTCCGACGCAGCAACGACGTCGTGGACAACAACGTCGTGGACGGATCGACGCCGCCCTTGGAGCGATTCCGCGCCTGGGGCGCGTCGATCACTCGGCGGCTGGCATCCAGATGAGTCGTCGCAGCCGGCCGCGCTTATCCGTCACTTCTTCGTTATGGCGTCGGGCGCGAAGCCTTGAGCCTGCTGTCGAGATGGTCGGCCAAGTCGCAGCGACAGGGCGGCGATCGTGAGCGTCGGATTGGCCCAGCCGCTGGTGGCGAACACCGAGCTGCCCGCGACGAACAGATTGTCGTAGCCGAACACGTTGCAGTCGGCGGTGACCACGCCTTCCGTCGGGTCGTCGCTCATGCGCGTCGTGCCCATCTGATGGTAGCCGGCGATCGGATGATTGCCGACGGTCGGATCCACCGGCCACTGCGGGCCGGGACTCGCGAGCCACTCGCTCGGCTGTACCGTCGCCCAGACCGAGGCGCCGCAGCTCGGCGTCGAAGGTCTCGGCGAACACCCGCGCGCTGTGCTTGTCGGCATCGCACAGTTGCCAGTCGAGGTCGGCGCGAAATTGGCCCAGCGCGTCGCGCTCGCTCGACAGGCGCACGCGGCTGTCGGGATTCGGCGCCTGCTCGCCGCGCACGATCAGGTAGAGGCCGCTCTTGCCCATGCGGGCGCGCAGCCGCTCGAACGCGCCGCGGATCTCGCGGTGAAACCAGGCCCGCACGCCGCGGTAGGCGTGATCCAGCGCGCGTCCGCGCCGATCCGGAGCGATGCCGTGCTTCAGGTTCTGGTAGATCCGGTTGCCGAGCGGCACGCCGAGCGCCGGAGGGCGCTGCAGCTTGAAGGTCGCGACGCTGTTGAGCGCGCGGGTGGCGCGTTGCGTGGCGTCACCGAGGCGCAGCACCGGAGCGAGCGGGGGACCGGACGGCATGAAGCGCTTCTGGAACGCGTCCCACATCTCGTACGGCCGCGCCGTGTGCACGCGGCCGATGCGGCCGGTGGGATGCTCCATGAAATAGCGGCCGACCTGGTCGTGCCGGTTGCCGATGCCGTGAGCCTCGACGTCGTTCGACGCGAGCAGGAGTCGCGCGTTCTCGATCGCCCCGCAGGCGAGCACGTAGTGGCGTGCCTTCACTTCGCGGGCTTTGCCGTCGAGCGGGCGCACGACGATGTGCCGCAGCGTGCGCGCGGTGGGGTCGGCTTGCAGATGCACGGCATTGGCGTGCAGGACGATCCGCACGTTGGGCGCATCGAACAGGTCCTTGCAGCGCGAGGTGCCGAAGCGCTCGCTCTTTTCGTCGAAGCGCCACAGAGCCCGTGGTGAGCCGATCGGGATCGAAGTCGCAGGGCGCGATACGCAGCATGGACCAGATCTCGTGCTCGTAGTTGAACTCGCCCAGCTCGAACTGGGTGTGCGCGACGCGGTAGTACGGATCGAGATCCGTGCGACCGATCGGCCATCCGCTGTGCGGCACCCAGTCGCGGCGCTCGAAATCGATGGGATCGAGCAGGGCGCAGCGACCGCCCCAGATGCCCAGCGTGCCGCCGAAGAAGCGCAGGCGCGACTGGTCGAGGTCGTAGTAGGTCATGCCGACGTTCGCGCCGCGGTACAGGTCCTGCGTCGGCTGCTCGAAGTCGAGGCCGCCGCTTTCGAGCAGGCAGACGCCGTGCCCGAGCTGCATCAGCCGTCGCGCCAGCGTGATGCCGGCGACGCCGGCGCCGACGATGCAGACGTCGCATTCCTCGAGGGCGGCGTCACCGTGTTCGCGCAGATCGATCAGCATCGCGGTGGCCGGAGCGGGGGCGTCACGCTGGCGTCCGGTGGCGTGCGGTCCGCTGGTCCTTCTGGTCCTGCCACCAGCAACTGAACATCGTGATCGCGTAGAGAATGCGGCCGTGATTGGCCTTGCCGTCGCGATGCTCCCGGGCGATCGCCTCGACCTCCGCCGCTTCGAGATATCCCGAGCCGTCGGCGCCGCTCGAATGCCAGGCGTCGCGCGCGAAGTCGCCGAAGTCGCCGCGAAACCATTCCGCGAACGGCAACTGGAAGCCCAGCTTGCGCTTGTTGAGCGCCCCGGGAGGCAGCCAGGGTGCGGCCGCCTTGCGCAGCACATACTTGCCGACCTTGCCCTTGAGCTTCATGCCGAGCGGGATCGTGAGGCTCCAGTCGACGAACGAGCGCGACAGGAACGGTACGCGAGCTTCGAGCGAGTGCGCCATGCTGGCGCGATCGAGGCGATTGAGGAGCGAGCCCGGCATGTGCACGGTGAGATCGGCGAGGAGGAACTGCTGCAGCGGTGCGAGCGCGCGCAGATCCGGGAGCGCCGAAGTACTCGGCTTCGAGTCTCGCGTAGCCATCGGGCCCGTCCTGCCGGCGCCAGAATGCCGGATCGTAGATGCGCGCCCGGAGCGCGGGCGAGGTGATCTGCGTGCCGGCGAAGAAGCGCTGGAAGCCGCTGTCGAGAAGCGCCGCGTCGCGGAACCGCATGGCGTTCTGCCGCAGGTAGTTCCACTTGCGCGATGACGTGCGCGGCAGGCGGTCGATGAGCCGCGCCACGGGACCCATCGCCCGGATCAGCGGACGCCAGCGCTGCATCAGCTGCGCCGTGCGCTGGCGCTTGTAGCCGGCGAAGAGCTCGTCGCCGCCTTCGCCGCACAGCACGACCTTCACGTGCTGCGCGGCCAGCCGCGACAGGAACCAGATCGGCACCGCCGCGGTCGCCGCGCACGGCTCGTCGAAGGAGCGCTGCACGGCGGGAAAGATCTCCGCCGGCGCCATCGGCTGCATCGGCAGCACGATGTGCTCGCAGCCCAGGTGCTCGGCGAATCGTCGCGCCGCGTCCGTCTCGTCGATGGCGGAGTGTGGAAAGCCGATCGTGAACGCCTTGATCCGATGATTCGTGGATCGCGTCATCGCGGCGGTCACCGCGCCGGAGTCCACACCCCCCGAGAGAAACGCGCCGACGGGTACGTCCGCCAGCATGTGCTGCTTGACGGTCTGCAGGACGCGCGTCGCGTGTCTCCTCGATCCAGTCGTCCTCCGACACCCCTTCGCGGATCCGGAAGCGCGGTTGCCAGAAGGCGCGGCGTACCGGCGCGCCCGTGGGGCCGAGATGCAGGACGTGCCCCGGTTCGAGACTCGCCACTTGCCGGTAGATCGAACGCGGCTTCTGCACGTGGCCGAAGCTGAAGAAGTCGTGGACCGCGCGCTCGTCGATGTCGAAGCGATGGTCGGGCAGGACTTTGAGCGCCCGGATCTCGGAGGCGAACGCGATGCCGTCGTTCTGCTGTGTGAGGTACAGCGGCTTGATGCCGACGGGGTCCCGCGCCAGCGTCAGCGTGCGCGCCACGTGGTTCCAGATCGCGACGGCGTACATGCCCTCGAGGCGGAGCCAGGCGTCGTCCCGCCAGTGGACGAAGCAGGCGAGGAGCGTCTCGGTGTCGCTCCTCGTGCGGAAGACGAACCCGGCGCGGCCGAGCTCGTCGCGCAGGTCGAGGTGGTTGTAGATCTCGCCGTTGAAGACGATCGAATAGCGGCCGTCCGGTGTGGTGATCGGCTGATGGCCGCCGGCGACATCGATGATGGACAGCCGGCGCATGCCGAAGCCGAAATCGCGGTCCACGAGGTGACCGCTGTCGTCCGGCCCGCGATGGATGATCCGGTCGCACTGCGCGGCGATGGTCTCGCGCGCGACCGGGCGTTCGCCCCTGCGGTACCAACCGGCGATGCCGCACATGCGTCAGCGGCTCCGTCGGTGACGTGGCGACGATCATCGGCAGCGAGGTCAGCCCAGTTTCGCGCGCGAAGCGCGCGGATTTCCGCCTCGAGATGCTCGATCCGCTCGACATAGCTCAGGACGACGCTGACGCCGTGCGGATCGAGCTCGAAATCGCGGCGAATGCGCGAGGCCCTCCTCGCGACCGCCAGCCAGCGGGCCTCGAACGTCCAGGTCGTGGCCCCGGGGATCGAGCGGTACCAGCGCGCCGAAACGCACGAGCTCGACGAGCTCGCTTTCGGGAAGGCCCGACGCGCTCACGAGTTCGGTCCACGTCACGTCGACGATCGAGTCGAGCCAGGTCGCGTCTTCGATGGGAGCGATCATGCGGCAGCCTCCTGTTCGAAATGGGCACGCGGATCGAAGTTCGAGATCTCGGCGAGCTCCTGGTAGAGCGCCTTCTGCCTGTCGTCCAGAACGGTCGGCACTTCGATGCGTACGACGGCGTGCATGTGGCCCGCGGCGCCGCTGCCGCGCGTCATGCCGCGGCCGGTCAGGCGCAGCTGCTGTCCGGACCGGGTGGCAGGCGGCACCTTGAGCGTGACGGCGCCGGCGGGCGTGGGCAATTTCACGCTCGTGCCGAGAATCGCCTCCCAGGGCGCGAGCGGCAGATCGATGTAGATGTCCTTGCCGGACGACGCGATACAGCGGATGCTCGGCCACTTCGATGTCGAGATAGAGATCGCCGTCCGGTCCGCCATTGGCACCTTTGCCGCCTTTGCCGGGGACGCGCAGCTTTTCGCCGTTGGCGACGCCGCGCGGAATGCGCGTCTTGACGCGATGCGGCACTCGCCGCGCGCTGCCGTCCGGGCCCCATTCGAGCACCGACAGTTCGAGGTCGACTTCCGTGCCGTGGAACGCCTGCATGAAGGAAAGGCGCACGACGGCCTCGTAGTCGCTGCCGGCCATCGGGAAGTCCGCGCCCCGCGCGCCGCGCGCGGCCCTGCCGCCGGCCGAGTCCGGCGAACAGGCTCTCGAGATCGAGGTCGTCGAAGCCGCCCCGCCCCTGCGCGAACTGCTGCTCCCAATCGGGCGGCGGGCGGAAGTCCTGGCCCGGCGCGTGGCGGCCGAGCTGGTCGTACGCGGCGCGCTTCTCCGGATCCTTGAGCGTTTCGTAGGCCTCGGCCATCTCCTTGAACTTCTCCTCGGCGTCCTTTTCCTTGGAGACGTCCGGGATGATACTTGCGCGCGAGCCGTCGATAGGCGGTCTTGATGTCGTCGGCCGTCGCATCGCGCTTGACGTCGAGAATCGCGTAATAGTCCTTGTACTTCATGCGGCTTCCTCTCGCCGATCCGGTGTCGCTATTATGACGGCATCAGGCCAAGCCATCAGAAGAGCCGCATGCTGTTTACGTCCAGCGTATTCCTGTTCGGGTTCCTGCCGATTCTGCTGGTCGTCTATTACCTGGTACCGCGCCGCTGCCGAAATGTTCGTCCTGCTCGTCGCCAGCCTCTTCTTCTACGCGTGGGGTCAGCTGTCGGGACTGCTCCTCCTGCCGTTTTCCATCGGCGTCAATTATCTGGTCGGTCGCGGCATCGACCGCGCGCAGAAGGCGAAACGAGTCCGGGATCGGGCCGCTCCGGATAGGCATCGCCTTCAATCTTCTGCTGCTCGGCACCGCCAAGTACACGTTCTTCGCGCTGGACAACCTGAACTGGCTGCTCGGCGCGCTGGGCGGGCACGAATCGAGGTGCGAGCCGTTCGGGCTGATCCTCGGCATTTCCTTCTTCACCTTCCACGCCATCTCCTATCTCGTCGACATCTACCGCAGGCGAGCGGCGGCGCAGGAAGGCGTCGTCAACTACGGGCTCTACATCGCGCTGTTTCCCCAGCTGATCGCCGGGCCGATCATCCGCTATCGGGACATCGCCGATCAGCTGACCGAAAGGCGGGTGACCGTGGCGGACCTGACCGAAGGAATCGGCCTCTTCATCGTCGGCCTCGTCGAAGAAGCTGCTGCTCGCCAACGTCCTCGCCCTCTACGCCGACCAGGCGTTTGCGGCGGATGCCCGCGAGATGTCCGCCGCCGCGGCATGGCTCGGCGTCCTCTGCTACATGGGTCAGATCTATTTCGATTTCTCGGGTTACTCGGACATGGCGAGAGGACTCTGCCGGCTGTTCGGCTTTCGCATCCTCAACAATTTCAATTATCCCTACGTGGCCCAGTCGGTCCAGGAGTTCTGGCGCCGCTGGCACATCTCGCTGTCGAACTGGTTCCGCGATTACCTGTACATCCCGCTCGGCGGCAACCGGCTCGGCGCGCGCCGGACGATCGCCAATCTGTTCATCGTGTTCCTGCTGTGCGGCCTCTGGCACGGCGCCCACTGGAATTTCGTCCTCTGGGGCCTTTATCACGGCGCGTTCCTCGTCGCTCGAGCGGCTGAGTGCGGTCCAGACCTTGCTCGATGCCGTCGGCAGAGTCGGCCGTCACGCCTATCTGCTGCTGGTCGTCGCGCTGGGTTGGGTGCTGTTCAGGAGCCGAAAGCCTGGACGCCGCCGCGCAGTATTACCGCGCCATGTTCGGCATGAACCGCGACGCGGCGTGCGGCGAGCCGGGTTCTCGCCGGCGTTCGCTCGTCGTGCTCGGCGTGGCCGTCATCGCGGCGACGCCGGCGTGCGTTCGCTGCATCGACGCTGCCAGCCGCGGGTGCACGGGCGCGGGGCGGGCCGCGTCGCGTACGAGCTCCTGCTGACGACGTCTGCTTTACCGCATTGTTCGGGGCGTGCGTGTCGTTCGTCGCGATGGGCGCCTACAATCCGTTCATCTATTTCCGGTTCTAGCCGTGCCCAGCCCCGATTCCTGCAAGCCCTGGGTCCGCCTGCGCGTCGCCCTTTTCTTCGTGGCGCTGTTCGTCGCCGCTCGCGATCATGTCGACTCCGTTCCTGCGTGCCTTGACCAGTTCGAGGGCGCCCGCCTATCCGGAGTGGTCGTGGAGGGTCGGGGAGCTCAAGCGCTATCCGTCGCGGTTCGAGCAGCAGTTCAATGCGGCGCTGCCTTCTCGCGAAACGATCGCCACCTTGTCCCGCAGCGTTTACATCGACTGGCTGGGCATGTCGCCCGTCCCCGAGGCCGTGTTGGGAACCGACGGCTGGCTCTACTACATGGGACCGGTCCATGAGAGGCTGCTCGACCGCCACGTTCGAGGACGCGCGCCCTTCGCGCCGGAAGAGCTCGCGCTCTGTCGCAGGAAGCTGGTCGAGCGGAGCCAGCGCTTTCGGAGCATCGGCGCGAGGTACGTGTTCGTCGTCGCCCCCAACAAGGAGAGCGTCTACCCGGAGCATTTGCCCGGCTGGGTCGGACCCAAGGCAGGGCCGACCCGTCTGGAGCAACTGATGGCCGACGTGAAAGCCGTCCCGGATCTGACCGTGATCGATCTGCGATCGAGCGTGATCGCGGACAAGGGCGTGGCGCCGCTGTACTTCAAGACGGACACGCACTGGAACGCGCGCGGTGCTTATGCAGCGTATCGGGAGATCATGCGGGTTCTTGCGCCCGAGTTTCCGGGTCTCGTCGCGAAGACCGTGGGCGAGCTTCCAGCCGAAGCCCATCGAGCGCCAGGGGATGGACATCGCCAGGATGATCGGACTCGGCGGATCGCGTCTGCGGAGCCCGATTTCGAGCTTGCTCGAAGCGCCTGCGCGGAACGCCATCCTCTGCCGGTCCCGATCCCCGCCGCCCTGCAATCGAGATTGACCGCGCCGGCGTACTTCACGCGCTGCGATGCGCCCGGCAACGTCGATGCCGTGGTCTTTCACGACTCGTTCGGCGTCGCGCTCGCTCCCTTTCTCGCGGAGACGTTCCGGTCGAGTGCCGATTTCAGTACGACGGCCGGCCGCGACGACGTCGCGGCTACGGCGATGCCCGAAGCGCTGAAGGCGAATCTGGTCATCGAAATCCTGGCCGAGCGCCGCCTCGGCATGGGCCCGGACTTCTAGAGGGGATGACCTTGCCCATGCGTGCGAGCAAATCGATTCGTCCCGCCGCGTTCTCGTTCGGAGTTGTCGACATGAAGCTGTCGGTGCTCGACCAGTCCACGGTGGCGCAGGGGCAGACGCAGGACGTCGCCATTCGCGAATCGCTCGCGCTGGCGCGCCTTGCCGACGACCTGGGCTATCACCGCTACTGGGTGTCGGAGCACCACAACAGCGGGAGCATCGTCGGCACGGCACCGGAGATCCTGATGGCCGCCATCGCGGCCACGACACGGCACATCCGGATCGGCAGCGCCGGCGTCATGCTGCCGCATTACTCGGCGCTCAAGGTGGCCGAGCAGTTCCGCGTGCTGGAAGCGCTTGCGCCCGGGCGGATCGACCTCGGCGTGGGCCGCGCGCCGGGGTCGGATCGGCTGACGGCGTTTGCGCTGAATCCGCACGCCAATGCGGCCGACGAGTTTCCGCGGCAGGTGCACGAGCTCTCGTGCTGGGTCGCGGGGATTGCGCTGCCGGACGACCATCCCTTTCGCAGCATCGCGGCGCAGCCGCAGGGGCCGACCAGTCCCGAGATCTGGATTCTCGGCAGCTCCGACTACGGCGCGCGGCTCGCCGCGCATTTCGGCCTGCCGTATGCGTTCGCCTATTTCTTCAGCGACGGAGTGGGCGTGGACGAGGCGCTCGCGCTCTACCGGCGAAACTACCGTCCCAGCACGCGCTTCCCCGCACCGATCGCGACGATCTGCGTGTGGGCGCTGGCCGCGGACACCGAGGCCGAAGCCCGCCGGCTCTTCACGACGCGCGAATTCTGGCGCGTGGGTTTCGAGCAGGGCCTTCGCAATCCGCTCGTGCCTCCCGAGCAGGCGATCGCCCATCCGTATACCGCACCGGAGCGGGCGCGGATCGACGAATTGCGCCGCAAGGCCTTCGTCGGCACGGGAGAGCAAGTGGCCGCGAGCCTCACGGCGCTGGCGCAGCGCCTCGAACTGTCGGAGCTCGTGTCAACACGTGGACCTTCGATCCCGCCGCGCGGCGGCGCTCGTACGAGTTGCTGGCGGCGGCCTTCACGCCCGCTCCCCGTACCTCGAAGCGCACGCTCTGCACGCGCTTGCCGTTGGCGCTCACCAGCGTGAGCTCGTGCCGCCCCGGCCACGGCGCCCAGCGCAGCGATGCGTCCTGTTCCCACCCGCTTGCCGTCGAGCACCCAGGTGCCGTGCTCGCCTTCGAAGGTGATCTTCTGCGCGGCCGGCGGCATGTCGGGATCGAGCGCGAAGAGGCTCCCGTCGAGCGGACTCGCGATTCCGAAAGCGCGACGCGCGCAGCCGCTGCGGATCGCTCGCGCTTGCGGCTCGCCTCCGTGCCCGCGATGAACACCTCCGGACGCGGCGGCTCGAGCGCGCTTTCGAACTCGGCGCGCGCGCGCACGACTCCGGGCGGCGCGGCCGGGCTGCGCGACGGCGAATTCGCGTGCAGATGGCGCACCAGCGCCTGCCAGATCGGCGCGGCGCCGCTCACGCCGCTGACGTCGTGCATCGCCTCGCCGCCGGCGTTGCCGATCCACACGCCGATGGTGTAGCGGTCGGTGAAGCCGATGCACCAGTTGTCGCGCATGTCCTTGCTGGTGCCGGTCTTCACGGCCGCGAACCCGCGGGTCATGAGCGTGTTGGCGAGCCCGAAGGTGCGCGCGCGGGCCGTGTTGTCGGCCAGGATGTCGGTCGTGAGGTAGACCGCTCGCGCATCGGCGACCCGGGTCGCCGCCGCCGGCGCGGCCGTTCAGGTTGACGTCGCGGTAGACGCCGCCGTTGGCGAGCGCGCGATAGGCGTTGGTCAACGCGAGCAGGGTGACGTCGGCGCTGCCGAGCGCCAGCGACGCGCCGTAGTAGCCGCCGCTTTCCGGCAGCGCCAGGCCGAAGGCATTGAGTCGCGCGAACAGCGCGTCGGCGCCGAGCATCGCGCCGACGCGCACGGCCGGCACGTTGAGGCTCGCGCCCAGCGCCGTGCGCGCGCTGACCCAGCCCTTGAAGTGGCGATCGTAGTTCTGCGGCAGGTACAGGCCGCTGGCCGTGGCGAGCTGCGCCGGCGAATCGTCGAGGAGCGTGGCGGGCGTGATGAACCGCTGCTCGAAGGCGAGCTCGTAGACGAAGGGCTTCAGCGTCGAGCCGGGCTGGCGGCGCGCGAGCACGCCGTCGACCTCCGCCGCACCCGAGAAGTCGACCGGACGAGCCGACCCACGCCAGCACGTCGCCGCTCGCGTTGTCGAGCACCAGCACGGCGCCGTCCTCGACGTGGCGGCCGCGCAATTCGGCGAGCTGGCTTCGCAGCGCATCGATCGCGACGCGTTGCAGGCGGGCATCGAGCGTCGTGCGCGAGCGACGCGCGATCCTGGCCGCCGCGTCCGGACGCAGCACCTGCCGGGCGAAGTGGGGCGCGAGCTGCTCGCCCAGCGGCATCGTGCCCTTCGCGAACGAGAGCCGATCCCGGCGCGGGCAGCGATGCCGTCGCATGCCAGCGACTGCAGCTTCAGGATGCCGCAGGCGCGTTGCGCGACGGTGGCGGCGTTGGCGTTGGGCCCGCGCACGAGCGCCGCGGCGATGGCCGCCTCGTCCCAGTCGAGACCCGTCGGGTGCTTGCCGAACATCGTCTGCGCCAGCGCGTTGATGCCGACGATCTCGCCGCGAAACGCCACGAGATTGAGGTACGCCTCGAGGATCTCGCTCTTCTTCCACTGCGCTTCGAGCTCCCTGGCGCTCAGCGCCTGCTGCACTTTCTGCGTCACGCTGCGCCCGCCTTCAGGACGGGCGAGCTCGTCGTCGAGCAGGCCCGCGAGCTGCATCGTCAGCGTCGACGCGCCGCGCGTGCGCGTGTTCCAGGCATTGCTCCACGCGCTCTTCGCCAGCGCGCCCCAGTCGACGCCGGCATGCTCGTAGAAGTTGCGGTCCTCGCTCAGCACCAGCGCGTGCAGCAACGCGGGCGACATCTCCTGCAGCGGCACCCACGGCAGGCGGCGCACCGTCTTGTCGACGCGCACGGTCTGGAGCGGCACGCCGTGCCGGTCGAGCAGCACGACGTCCGACGGCCGGTAGCGCGGCCTTGACGTCGTTGAACGTCGGCAGCGCCAGCGCCGGTGGCGTGACAGGTCGCCGGCGACGAGCAGCATCAACGCGCGGAGCATCCGCTTCATGGCGCGACCTCGAGCGCGGCATTGGGCAGCTCGCCGAACGTCTCCGGGGCGTACAGCGCTTCGACCCGCGTCGGCGGCAGCGTGAAGCGGCCCGGCGTTGGAGAGGCGCAGCGTGTATTCGATGACGTGCTTGCCGCGCGGCAGATAGCCGTAGTAGCTGCGAAACGCCTCGAAGCTGCGCTCCTCGTACGCGGCCCACGCGCGTGCCGTCGCGCTTCTCGGTGCTCGTGGCGATCGCGCTGTCGCGCCCGAGCCCCGAGCCGAGCAGCGTCGCGCCGCCGGGCACCGGGTCGTTCACGACGACCCACGTCATGTCGGATTGCGCGTCGATCTCGAGCCGCACGCGCATCACGTCGCCGCGCGACCATTTGGCCTTGTCCTTCTGCTCGACGGCGGACACGCTGCGCGTGATGCGCGTAGCCGGCGCGATCGGCGCCTTCAGCGGCACCGCGGCCAGGCTTTGCACGGTGAGCCACGGCTTGCCGCCGCCGACCTGGGTGACGCTCAGCGTTCCCGGCTTGTCGGGCCACGGCAGCTTCAGCACGCCGCCGTTCGCGTCCTTGGCCCAATCGAGCGAGCGGCGGGCGGCGCTCGAGGGCGAAGCGCTCGCGGTGGTCGTGCCGGCGATCTTCGCCGACTCGAACTTCGCCGAGAACTTGTCGAGCGCGAGCGAGCCCCACAGGTTGGCCGTCGTCGTCGACCACGCGCCGTTGCGCTGACGGCCGAGGCTGCCCACGACCATGCGCGGCATGTCGTCGCGCCAGCGCGGGATCGTCCAGCACGGCGAGGATGAGTCGCGCCGCGTTGGCGTCGGCGCTGTCCATCAGCCACCACCAGAAGTCGTCGCCCTCGGTGCTGAATTTCAGCGTCGTGCCGGCGTAGGTGAGGCGGCTCCGCAGGATCTGCTGGACCTCTTCCTGCCGCCTCGCCTGCTCGGGAATGCCGTCGACGCGACGCAGGATGTTGAGCCAGTCGATCACCGCGGCCGTCGGCCAGAGGTTCGGCGTGAGGTTCACGGAGCCGAGCATCCTCGCCTGCGCGCGGCCGTAGCGGGAGAGGGCTTCGATGGCGGCGATCTTGCGCACGTCGAGGTCCTGCCGCGGCGACCAGAATTTGCGCTCGATGCGGCCTTCGGCGAACGCGGCGAGCCCGGAGAGCATCTGGTCGCGCGCGGCGGCGGGCAGCTCGAAGCCGGACTCGTGCGACGCAGCGAGCAGGTAGGCGGTGAGGCGATCGCTGCCGTTGGCCTTGTCGTCGGCGCGCGGCGGAAAGTAGTTGGCGAGGCCGTCGGCGTCGAGGTAGGTGGGCAGGGCGTTGGCGACCGTCGCCCAGAGCTTGCGCGTCGCGCAGCCCGATGGCCTTCGACGCCATCTGCTCGAGGCAGGTGAACGGGTAGGTCTCGAAGTAGCGGCGCAGCCCCGGCAGCGCACCGGTCAACCGCGGTTGCACGCCGACGTCGAGGCCGCCGCGCTTGATGCCGGTCGGCGGCAACGCATCGCCGGGCGCGGCCACCGGCACGCGTGAACGTGCCGTCGAGTTGCGACAGCGTCGCCTGCAGCACGCGAACGGGGACGGCGCGTCGAGACGAGCTGCTTCACCTTCATCCGATCCCTGGCGCGCTCGGTCGCATTCGCATTGCCGATTTCCTCGGCGCGTCGCTTCCCAGCCGATGCCGACGACGTCGGCGGGCACGCTCACCGGCCAGCCACCTCCTTGGCGCCGCCGGCCGGCAATCGCGATCTCCTGCGGCGGCAACGCGATCGGCGCCGCGGGACCGCACGTCCGCGCCGCCGCGTCTGCGCTCGCGCTGCCCGCCAGCGTGACGCGCATCTTCATCTCGCGCGCCGTCGTGTTGCGCAACGTCAGCATCGCGCTGAACTGGTCGCCGTCGCGCACCAGCGGCGGCAGTCCCGAGAGCACCTGCAGGTCCTGCGTGACGCGAATGCGTGGCGCTGCCGGTGCCGAAGCGCTGCGACGCCTTCGTCGGCGACGGCCACGAGCCTGAAGCTCGTCAGCGAATCGTTGAGCGGCACCTCGACGACGGCCTCGCCGTTGGCGTCCGGCACGACCTGCGCCTTCCACAGGAGCAGCGTGTCGAAGAGCTCACGGGCGCCGCCCCGGCCACCGCCGCCGCCTGCCGCCACGGCCTTGCGGCCGTAGTGCCGGCGGCCGATGATCTCGCTCTGCGCGGTGCTCGTTTCCACGCCCCACGCGCGATCGCGAAACATCGCGTCGAGCAAGTCCCACGAGCCGTTGTTGCGCAGCAGCAGCAGGCCTTCGTCGACCGCGGCGAACGCCACCTCGGTTCCCGCGACCGGCTTGCCGCCCTGCGTGACCTTGATGCGCACCGATCGCCTTCTGGCGGATCGAGTACTGCGGCTTGTCGCCGTCACGCTCACCTGCAGCGCGTGCTCGGCGATGCCGACCTTGAGCGCCGCCACGCCGAGCTTGAACGAGGGCTTGGCGAGATCGACCATCGCCGTCGGCGCCTGGTACTCGCGTCCTTCGTACCAGAAGCTCCGCGCCCACGCGAGCGGCTCTTTCCAGCCCCAGGTGAAGAACGAGTACCACGGCACGTCGCGAATGCGTCCGCGCAGCGCGAGCACGCTGACGTAGACGTTGGGACCCCACGCCTTGTCGATCTTGAGCTCGACCGTCGGGTCGTTGCCGCGCAGGCTCACGACCCGCGTGTCGATCACGCCTTCGCGCTCGACGCTCACGAGCGCCGTGGCCTCGCGAAAGGGCATGCGCACCTGCAGCTTCGCGGTTTCGCCGGGCTCGTAGGATTTCTTCTCCGGCAGCACGTCGATCCGATCGTCGTTGTCCTGCGCGAACCACAGCTCGCCCTGCCTCGTGACCCAGACGCTGGTGGCGGCCTCGGCCGGATTGCCCGCGCTGTCCTTGCCTTGCGCGATCAACTCCACCTGTCCGGCGGTGGACAGCGACGCATCGCACAGCAGCAGGCCGCGCTCGTCGGTGCTGCCGCTGCACAGCACGCCCAGGTCGCGCACGTCGGTGCGGTTGTCGTAGGCGTAGAGGCCGCCGACCATGCGCTTGCGCGTGCTGATCACCTGCGTCAATCGGCCGCGGACTTCGACGCTCTGGCCCTTGATCGGCTTGCCCGCGGTGTCGAGCGCGAGGGCGGTGAATTTCACCTGCCCGCGATTGCTCGCCCACGCGCCCGCCTGGATGCCGAGCACCGTCGCGCTCGGCCACAGCGGGATGCGCGTCGAGACGGTCTGCACCTCGCCGTTGGGATCGTTGAACGTGACTTCGGCGACGAGATCGCTCGAGGCGCGCGAGCTTGGGCAGGTCCTTGAGCGTGACCGTGGCCGCACCGTTGCCGTCGGTCGTGAGCGGCAGCTTGTCGGCCACGAGCTTGGCGTCGCCTCGCGCTCGGACTCGTCGCCCGACTCGTCGCGGGCGCCCGCCTTCGCGGGATCGCGCGGAGGCTCGAACGAGAACTCGTCGTGACCGGGGAAGTTGAGCGCGCGGCTCCTGAGCAAGGCCGAAACGCGGGCCGGCGCCTGCGCCATGCGCGCCGCCGGACAGGTAATTCAATTGCACGTTCAGCGGGAGCTCGCGGGGCGCGACCTGCACGGCCTTGGGGCCGCTGACGCGCGCATCGACCAGCGGCACGCGAAATTCCTCGACGCGGAATTCGCCGCTCGCGACACTTCGCGGCAGCGCGCCGATCGCCGGCCGCGCCGGCAGGAACGTCGCGCTCGAGCGACACCGTGTACGACGCCGAGCTTCGCGGCGGGGGGAATGCTCCAGCTCGACACGGCACTCCGCTGCCCGTTCCACTGCAGCGGCTGCACGTACTCCTGCCCGCTGCCCTGGTGCACGATCTTCACGCGGGCGGGCAGCTCGTCCGCATTCGACGTACGCAAGCCCCTTCGTGGTTTCGATGCGGACGAAGTGCTTCATCGAGACGGTTTCGCCCGCCCGCAGCAGCGTGCGATCGAACACGGTGTGGGCGCGCGCTTCGGGCTCCGGCTGGAAATCGGTCGGCAGGTTGAAGCGCCAGGACTCGATGCCTTTCTGCCACTGGCTGAAGACGAAGCTCGTATCGACGACGCCCTTCGACGGTCCCGTCGGCGATGGCTTTGCGCGCGGTGACGAAGTAACCCTGGTCGACGAGGCAGTCGCTCGGCATGCGACGCGAGCGGACCGTTGATGCGGGCGAGGCCCTGCGCATCGGTGCGTCCCGCCCAGAGCTGCCGGCCGCGGCAGTCGTTGACCGCCACGTCGGCGCCTTCGACGGGCTTGCCCTTGTCGAGCGTGGTCACCCAGACCAGGCTGTTCTCGCGGCTGCGCTTGAAGTGGACGCCGAGATTGGTGACGAGCACGCCGGTGCGCACGTACATCGGGGCCTTCCGGTCGAGGAGCGACGCGCCGAGCCGCGCCGATTCGATCTCGACCACGTAGTACCCGGGGCCGGCGAGCGGAATGCCGACGACCTCGAACGGCCGCGGATCGCCGCCCTGCGAGCTGCGGCAGATCGAGCCGCTTCACGTCGGACGCCGCAGTTGAGCAACGAGACTTCGCGCGTGCTCCACGAACCGCTCGACGCGGCGCTTCACGGGACGGCCCTTCGCGTTCACCGCGTCTTCGACGGTGAACCACTCCGCCTGCGGCAGACCCGCTTCGCGCGCCGTCACGCTTCGCTCGTGGTAGCGGGACACTCGCGCGTACCACGACAGGATGTCGGCGTCGCTGTCGACACGTTTCACGCGCACGCCGCCGGTGCTTGGCTTGCCGTCCGCCGAGCTGCGCAGGTCGCCTTGCACGTGCCGCAAGGTGACGGGCAGCATCGAATCGGCATCGAGCTCGACGATGCCGAACGGCGCGGCGGCGAACTTGGCGAGCGGCGGCGTGTCGCCCGTCGCGACTTTGAGCGGGAAGGCGCCGGCGTTGGCGAGCGGGCGGCCGACGTTGTCCTTGAGACTCGCGCGGCAGCTCGATGGTGAACGCCGTGTTCTCCGGCAGCGGCGCGGCGAACGTGACTTCGCTCACCTCGTCGGCGCTGTCGTCCTTGTCGAAGACCGGTTTCATCGGCGCACCGGTGGCGGGCCGCAGCTCCACCTGCTCGGCCGAGCTTCCGCGCCACGGGCGCCGAGAACCGCAGCACCATCGGACGCACGGGCAGGCACGCCGCATTCGCGCGCTCGCGCTCGCAACTGAACTCGGCGCCGAAGGCCTTGCGCACCTTGTAGCCGTAGCGTTGCTCGACGCGGGTGACGCACCTGCGGATTGCCCGCCGCAGCGATGCCCTTGCCCCAGACCAGGCGCACCGCGGCGTCGGCCGGCAGCGGGCGCGGGCACGCCACGAGCAGCATTCGCGCGGCACGCTTCGCGTCGATGCGGCGCGCCTTCAGCAGCGCGTCGCGGGCCGGGCCCGCTCACCACGACCACCGGCAGCCGCTCGCCGATCCCTTCGACTTCGCACCACGCGTTCGCGGCGACGGTGGCCGCGTCCGCCGGGCCGGTGAGCGTGAGCAGGAAATGCTGGTCCTCCTCGATCTGCGCGCCTTCCCAGGGTTGCGTCGAGACGATCGCCGGGCCGCCGGTGGCAAAGCTCCACTCGGTCGCGTCCGGACAGCGGCTTCGCAGCGCTCGCCGCCGGACCGAGGGGCTTCCACTCTGCCCGGACCTTCACGGCACAGCGCACGCCGGGCGGCAGCGACTCGCGAAAGTCGTACAGCCAGCTCCGGTCGTCGACCCAGCGACCCGTGCCCGCGGGCGCCGGTGCCGGCGCACTGCACGCTGACGGGGTCGGGCAGCCGCAGGTCGCCGAGCGGTACCACCGCCTCGGAGAAACGCACCGTCACCTGCCGCACTTGCGCGACTTCGCCCTGCGGGCTGACGCTCTCGACCGAAGCGGCCCGAACGCTCGCCGAGGCGAGCAGGACCGCCGCGCAAAGGATCGACCGTCTCATGCCGAGGGTCCGGGTTGACGTGCCGCCCGCGGCGGCGATCGGTAACGGATTCAGTGAGTGGACAAGTCGACAGCTTGCCCGCTTTTCACTGCCTGTGCGATACCCTCGGTGACGCGCAGATTGGCCAGGCCGTCGCGCGCGCTGACGAGCGGCGGCGCCTCGCCGCGGACCACCGCACCGAAGTGCTCGAGCTGGTGCACGAGGGGATCATCGCGCACCATTTCGGCGACGCTCGTCCGGAACGGCTTCCACCACGAGCGGTCCTCGGCGCGCTCGTACGTCTTGAGACGCATCGTGGGAATCGACAGCGAACCGGAGGTGCCCATCAGCACGTAGCAGTCCTCGTCGGGATAGGTCGAATATGCCTTGTTCTCCCGCGACGTCTGCTCCCAGCTCCGTGCGCAGGCGGCGGTGTCGGAGAGCAGGAACGAGCCCAGCGCGCCGTTGGCGAAGCGAAGGTTGATGGCGACCGTGTCTTCCACCGGAAAGCCGCGCGTCGCATGCGATGCGAACGCCTGCACGGCGACGATGTCGCCGCAGAGCATCCGCAGGTTGTGCACTTCGTGGATCATGTTGAGCAGGATCGGCCCTGCGCCGGGCTCGCGGCGCCATGGAGCGTCGGCAAAATACTCTTCGGGCTTGAAGAACACCGCGCTACCCATCACCGCGACGAGCGATCCGAGCATGCCGCGGTCGACGATCTCCTTCGCCTTCGCCATGATGGGACTGTGCGCGCGGTGGTGGCCGATCAGGATCTTCGCCCCCGCCGCGTCCGCCGCCCGCACGAGCCTGAGGCCTTCCTCGACCGTCGGCGCGATCGGCTTCTCGAGCAGCATCGGCAACCCAGCCTCGACACATTGCAGCGCCTGAGGCACGTGGAGCTGATTGGGCGTGGCCAGGATCACCGCATCGGGGCGATCCCGGTCCAGCAGCTCGTCGAGCGATGTGTAAAACGGCACGCCGGCCTTGGCGGCCACCGCTGCGGCGGCCGGCGCCGGATCGACGACGGCCGACAGCGCGCAGGTCGGGCTCTCTTGCGCCACCGCGATGTGCGCGAGGCCGATGTAGCCCGCTCCGGCCACGGCGATACGGAGTCTGTTCATGTGAATCAGGGGAAGTATAGGGGATTGATCCGGCGCGGCCCGTGCCGGGTCCGCGAGCGACGGTTTGCACGCGGGGAGCCGGCCGTTACAATGCTCTCCGATCGCTGCGAAAGCTCCGTTCCATGTTCATCTCGCCCCGGACCAAATCCATTTTCATCCACATCCAGAAGACGGCCGGAGATGCGATCGAAGCGGCAATGCGCAAGGAGGACCCGGCGCTCGAAACCGATCGTTTCGCCGGCAGGAGGCACGTCTTCGCCCGCGAGGTGAAGGCCATGGTCGCGCCGGACCTGTGGGCCACGCATTACCGCTTCTCCTTCGTGCGCAACCCCTGGGATCGGCTGGTGTCGTGGTACAGCATGTGCATGCGAAACACCGTGCCCAACAAATTCGCGAAGTATGTGAGGGAGAACGCGCCGACGTTTACCGACTTCGTGACCAGGACCAACACCGGGATGGCGGAACGCACTACTTACAATCAGCTGGACTACCTGACCGACAGTGACGGCGGCATCATCGTCGATTTTGTCGGCCGTTTCGAGAATCTCGCGGACGATTACGCGGTCGTAAGGGCCAGGCTCGGCCTCACCCACGCCTTGTCGCATACCAACGCGTCTTCGCACAGCGTTTATCGCGACTATTACACCGCAGAGACGAAGGCGATCGTCGCCCGCCGGTTCGAGCGGGACATCGCCCGCTTCGGTTACGAGTTCTAGACGGCGATGGGGACAGAATCCGATGAGTCGCAACGCGCCCTGCGCCTGCGGTAGCGGCAAGCGATTCAAGCACTGCTGCGGCCGCGAGGGTCAACCGGCGGCCTTGCCCACGCGCGCCGAAGCACTCGCCGCGCACCGGGCGGGCTCGCTCAAGCTGGCCGAATCTCTCTACCGGCGCGCGCTCGACGAGAACCCGAACGACGTCGATGTGCTCCACATGCTCGGCGTCGTCGAGCTCGAACGGCTGCGGTACCGCGAAGCCCTCGAACTCATCTTCGACGCGGCGGAGCGAACCGGTTGGGCGCAGCCGCAGATTCGCCACAATCTGGGGCTGGTGCTCGCCAAGTTTCTGGGTCGCGAGGTGAACGACAGGCAGACTGCCCTCGTCGAGGCGTTCGTCGCGTGGGAGGAGTCCCACAGTGGCCCGCGGCCCCCCGCGACGCCTCTCGTTTCCGTCGTCATGCCGACGTACAACCATGCGCGCTACGTCGGGGAGGCGATCGCCTCGGTCGCAGCGCAGGGCTATCCCCACCTCGAACTCGTTATCATCGACGACGGTTCGACGGACGGGACCGCGGACGTCATCGCCCGACAGATCGAAGGCCTGTCCTTCCCGGTACGATTCGTCGCTCGATCCAATCGAGGTGCACCATCGACCCTGAACGAGGGCGCCGCGATGGCGAGCGGCAAGTATCTGTCGTTCCTCAACTCGGACGACTATTACGCGCCCGACCGCGTGGCGGCGATGGTGGATGGGATAGCGCGCGCCGGGCTCTGCTGGGGTTTTTCGCTGGTTGCTCAGGTCGGGAAGGGCGTGGCTGACGCGACGAGCGCCCGTGACGTGCCCGCGGGGGGGTACTGGCAGCTTCAGCGCACTCTCCTCGGCAGCGCCTCGAACAGTTTCGCGCTCGTGCAATCCAACGTTGCGGTGTCCACCGGCAATCTCTTTGTCGAGCGCGAGTTCTTCCTGTCGCTCGGCGGATTCCGGGAAGTGCGCTTCAATCACGACTGGGACTTCTGCCTGCGCGCCTCGGCACTGGCTGAGCCCATGGTCGTGCGGCGCCCGCTCTACTTCTATCGTCTGCACGACGGCAACACGATCCGCGAGGCGCCGGCGCGGGCCTCGGTTGAGGCAGATGGGGTGCTGAGTGATCTCGTCGCGACGATGCTGTCGGGCACGTCGCCCGGCACCAATCCGCTTGCGCCGCAATGGCCCGAAAACCGAATGCTCCTGCTGGCGCGAATCCTGGGAGCCGGCCAGGGAGGACTGGTCGCCATCCCCGTGCTGCGCGAGCTCGCGCTGGCACTTCGGGACGGCAGCACGACACAGGAATCTCCGGCGGCCGTCGACTCGGCGGGCGCGACGACACGGCGCACGGCCGTCGTGGTGCTCGGGATGCACCGGAGCGGGACGTCGGCGCTCGCGCGCGTGCTGAATCTTTGCGGAGCCTTCCTGCCCGACGAGTTGATGGCCCGGAACGTGTACCACAACAAGACCGGATTCTGGGAGCCGGAAGCGGTCGTCACATTCGACGACCGCGTGCTGCGCCAGCTTGGCGGCGCCTGGAATCGCGTCGGCATTGCGCTGCCCGAAGGGAGCGCGGCCGACGAGGTCGTGGACGATCTGCGCGCGATGCTCGCCGCGGCGTACGGCGACGAGCCGACGATTCTGATCAAGGACCCGCGCATCGGCCTGCTGGCGCCGTTGTGGCACCGGGCATTGACGGAGGCAGGCTTCCGGGCGGTCTACGTCGTGCCGCTGCGTGATCCGCTCGAAGTTGCGCGTTCGCTCGAAGCGCGCGGCGACATGACCGTGCCGGAAGGGCTCGCGCTGTGGCTCGATTACATGAACCGGATCGCCGCATTCTCGGAGGCGATCCCGGAAGTGGCGCACGTGCGATTCACCGATCTTTTCGACGACTGGCGCGGCGTGGTCGGCCGGATCGCCAAGCAACTCGACGTCGCGTTCGACGTCGAAGGGCGGGCCGAGGAGGTCGATCAGTTTCTGCTGCCGAGCCTGCGCCGGCAGCGGTCGGATCAGGCAGCGCTCGACGCGCTGGCGCGCAACGCCGTCAACGACCAGGTCCGCACTTGCTACGGCGCGCTCGTCGCTCGTTGCGAGCGACGAGATCGCCGTTACGGTGGCGCGCACCGACGTGTCGACTGGGGAAGAGCGCCGACACATCGGAGACTCTGGCAGGTCGCACGGCCGTCGTCGTACTCGGCATGCACCGCAGCGGGACCTCGGCGCTGGCGCGCGCGCTCAATCTTTGCGGAGCGTACCTTCCGGCCAATCTGCGGCCTCCGAAGCTGCGCAACAATCCGAAGGGGTCGTGGGAGCCGCAGGAAGTCATCAATCTCAACGAGCGCGTGCTGCGCCAGCTGGGCGGCGCGTGGAACAACGTCGGGTTCGCCTGCCGGAAGGCGAATTCGTCGACGAGTTCGTCCACGACGCCCGCGCGCTGCTGGCGTCGGAGTACGGCGACCAGTCGACGATCCTGATCAAGGACCCGAGCCTCTGCGTGCTTGCCCCGTTGTGGCAGCGGGCGTTGGTGAGTGCGGGGTATCGGGCCGTCTACGTGGTGCCGATCCGCGATCCGATCGAGGTCGCGCAATCGCTGCACGCCCGAGGCGACATGACGGTGGCGGAGGGCCTGGCGTTGTGGGCGATCTACATGAAGCGCATCGTCGAATTCGCGGACTCGGTCGAGGGGGTCGTGTACGTGCGCTACACCGACCTCCTCGACGACTGGCGCGGCCTGGTGGGCCGGGTCGGCGGCCGTCTCGACCTCGCGCTCGACGTCGAGAGCCCGCGCTGGAGAAGTCGATCGGTTCCTGGAGCGTGGCCTGCACCGGCAACGGAGGGATGCGGGTGCGCTCGACGCCTTGCCGGACGGGCCCGTCAACGTCGAAGTACGCGCGCTCTACGCAACGGCGCTGGCGCGTTGCGCCGCGGATGCGGAGGTTCCGCAGGCGTCGGTTGCCATGGCGCGCAGCCGCATCGAGATCGTCGAGCGCGTTGCGCCCGCACGGGCGACCACCGCGACCTTCGTGCTTTGCATCGAGAACAACGCGATCCGGGACCAGGCGCTGCTGCTGTGCGAGAGCATCCGCCAGTTCGGAGGGAAATACCGCGCCTCGCCGATCATGGCCTTTTCGCCTCGCGCCGGACTGGCCGTCGACGGCGAGACGCGCCGCGTGCTGGCGGGGATGGGCGTCGAGTATGTGGACGAGCCGATCAACACCACCTGCCGCGAGTACGGTCCGGCCAACCGCGTGTTCGCGGGCGCGTGGGCGGAAAAGCGCGCCAACACCGATTTCATGGTCGTTCTGGACAGCGACACCGTCTACCTGCAAGAGCCGGAGATGCCGGCAGGCGATGTCGCGGTGAGGCCGGTCGATTCGAAGGGCAGCGCGACGCGCGGCCCGGGCGACGCCTTCGAGGACTATTGGGTCGCCCTCGCGCAAATGTGCGGCACCACGATCGACCGGCTGCCCTACATCCGCGCGACGATCGACGGCCAGCGAATCCGGGCCTCGTACAACGCGGGCCTGATCGTCGCTCGCCGCGACAAGGGAATATTCACGCGCGGGGCCGAGCTGTTCTCGGACTCGCTCGAGGCCGGAATGTGGCCGTACCGGGGCAGCGGCATCGACATCTACGCGTCGACCGGAGCCGTCGGCAAAGCAGGCAGCGAGTTCTGGGGGTCGAGCCAGGCCGTGCTCGCGATCGCGATCTGGGCCACCACCGACCGCGTCGTGCATTACCCGGCGAGCTACAACGTGCCGCTGCATCTCGTCGCCTCGGCGGGCGAAATCGGCGCCGACTGGTGCGCCCGGCCGCCGGTGCACGTCCACTATCACTACATGTTCACGCCGCAGCGTTACGAGGTCGCGATGGCGATCATGGCGCAAGCTCGGCGTGCCCGCCGACCGGCTCGCGTGGCTCGCCGAGCGCGTTCCGTTCCCCGATTCGGCGCAGTCGAGGCAGGTCGCCTAGACGTCGCCGGGCGCGCGCGACAACCGTTGAGGAAGAGATCGACGACGGCGTTCGCCCATCGCTCGAGCTCCTTCGGCGTCATCGGCTTGCCGAGCCCCAGCGCGCGCCGCTGCGGAACGCTCAGGACCAATTGCAGGAACTGTCTCCGCCGCCAGCAGGGGGTCGTCGAGCGCGAGGCGTCCGGCACGCGTTTCGTGCTGCAGGAGGCCGCCGATGAGCGCGATCGCTTCCTGGGTCGCGCCCTCGCTCGTCACCGCGGCCGCCAGTTTCGGAAACCGCGCGGACTCGCCGACGATGAGCCGGTGCAGCGCGACCGCCTGGGGCGTCAGCGCCGCGTGGAGGATGAGCCCGGCGAGACGCCGCAGGAGCTGCGGGAGATCCGCGCCGGTGACGAGCGGCATGGTGGCGGGAGGCCGCAGTCCCTCGATGATGCGGTGGAGGACGGCGCCGAAGAGCGCCGCCTTGTCGCGTAGCGGTGATAGAACGTCCGCTTCGAGATGCGCGCGCTGCGGGCGACGGCCTCGATGCTGGTCGCGCCGTAACCGCGCTGGAAGAAGAGGTCGGTGGCGGCGTCGAGGATGCGATCGGAGAGCCGCGCGGCCTCGTCGCGCGACGGGCGACCGCCGCGGCGGCGGACCGGCGCGGCGGGCTTGCGATCGGGCAGGGGCGCCGCCTTGCGCTTGACCGCAGGCGGCACGTCAGGCGACGACGCGCCGGAATAGCCTAGCGCGTGTTGTAGTCGTTGGAACGCTGGTGGGGCGAGTTGTAGTTGCCATTCGGGGGACCGTACGGCGCCGGCCGCGGCGCGTAGTTGTCGCCATTGTGCCCGCGATAGTGCCCGCCCCCGCCATTCGGTCGATCGTATCCGCCATTCGCGGCGTAGCCGTTGTATCCGCGATAGCCGTTGTATCGCCGCCGCCGCCGTAGACGACCGGCCGCGGCGCATAGTAGGGCGCGGGCGGCCCGTAATAGTACGCCGGCGCCGGCGGTGCATAGGCCACTGCGGGGGCCGGGTAGTACGCGGGCGGCGCGGCGTAGCCGGGCGCGCCATAACCTTGCGCCTGCGGATAGTACGGGCGCCTGGGCGGCGGCGCCGATGATCTGGAAGGGCAACGTCACGATCGCGGCGGCGGTGCCGACGACGGCGGCAGCCAGCCCGACGATCGGATAGAGCGGGTTGCCGTAGTAGTGCCCGTGGCCGTGGTGCGATCCGTTGCCGTCCGGCGATCGCCGACGCGACCGGCGCCATCACGAGCGCGGCCGTCAATGCGCCCACCGCTGCCATTTTGTATCGGGTCATCGTCTGGCTCCTTCGAGGGTAGCAACGAACCTGCGCGGACACGGGGGCATCCGACCGAGGGCAGCCTAGCACCCAAATTAACGCAACGCAACCGTTTCGTTTCCGCCAAGAGCTGCTTCGAGTCGCGCTCCACTGCCGTGCGCTCCTCCGGCGGACACATCCGGGGTCAGATCGTCCCGGTAGACGGCTCGCTCCTTCCCGCGCTTGGCAGATGCGGGGGATTCCGTATGCTCCGGCGGACTCCCCGGTAGGCGCCCGCCCGCATGGCCATCACGCTTTACGCACTGAAGCCGCGTTTCCAGGGGTTGCTGCGACCGCTCGTGGGCCGCGCTCGCGCCGGCGCGGGCCTGACCGCCAATCAGGTCACGGTGCTGGCGGCGGCGATGTCGGTCGCGACCGGCGCGTTCGTCACGCTGGAGGCGCGCGGCAACCTGGCCGTTCCTGCTGCTGCCGATCGCGTTCCTGCTGCGCATGACGATGAATGCCGTCGACGGCATGCTCGCGCGCGAATTCGGGCAGCAGTCGGCGCTGGGCGCCTATCTCAACGAGCTCGGCGACGTCGTCTCCGACATCGCGCTCTACCTGCCGTTTGCCTTCGTCGCGCCGTTCGGCCCCTGGTCGGTCGGCGCCGTCATCGTGGCGTCGTGCGTGTCGGAAATGGCCGGAGCGCTCGGCCCGATGGTGGGCGCCGCCGCGGCGCTACGACGGGCCGATGGGCAAGAGCGATCGCGCGCTCGTGTTCGGCGCGCTGGGCCTCTACGTGGGTCTCGGCGCCGCGCTTCCCGAGCTCGCCTGGTGGCTGATGCCGACACTGCTGGTGCTGATCGGCTGCAACATCGTCGTCCGCGTGCGCCGGGGCGTCGGCGGCCGCGACGGAGCTCCCCGCGATGAACGATCGGTTCACGCCTCCGGCCGAGGCGCTCGCCGTCGGCGGCCCGCGGACGGCGACCGAGCACACGTTCGAGACGCACGACCACGTGCCGCTCTTCTATCGCCACTGGGCGGCGACCGCGGGCACGTCGCGCGGCGCGATCGTGATCTTCCACCGCGGCCACGAGCACTCGGGCCGCATGGCCCACCTGCCCGCCGAGCTCGACCTGCCCGATTTCGATTTCTTCGCCTGGGATGCGCGCGGGCACGGCCGTTCGCCGGGGCCGCGCGGCCATGCGCCGAGTTTCGGCACGTCGGTGCGCGATGTGCAGACGTTCATCGACCACATCGGAGCGCGCCACGGCTTCGCGCCCGAGGCGATCGCCGTCATCGCGCAGAGTGTCGGCGCGGTCGTCGTCGCGACGTGGGCTCACGACTACGCCCCTCGCATCCGCGGCCTCGTCCTCGCCTCGCCGGCGTTCGAGGTGAAGCTCTACGTGCCGTTCGCGCTGGCGGGCTTGCGCCTGATGCGGGCGCTCCGCGGCAATTTCTTCGTCACGAGCTACGTCAAGGCGAAGTTCCTGACGCACGATCCGGAGCGCATCGCGTCCTACGACGCCGATCCGCTGCTGGCGCGCGCCATTTCCGTCGACATCCTGCTCGGCCTCTACGACGCGTCCGCGCGGATCGTCGCCGACGCCGCGGCGATCACGCTGCCGACCCAGCTCCTGATCTCGGGCTCGGACTGGGTGGTGCAACACGCGCCGCAGCACGCGTTCTTCGATCGTCTCGGCGCGACGCGCAAAGAGAAGCACGTGCTGCCCGGGTTCTTCCACGACACGCTCGGCGAGAAGGATCGGGCGGAGCCGCTCGCCAAGGTGCGTCGCTTCCTCGCTCGACCTGTTCGACGCCCCGCCGGCGCGCGCCGACCTGCGCGAGGCCCACCGGCAGGGATTCACCAGGGACGAGGCCGACGCCCTGGCGCGGCCGCTGCCTGCGTTCTCTCCGCGCGGTCTTTACTGGAGCGCGACGCGCGCGGGGCTGCGCTTCGGCGGGCTGCTCTCGGAGGGCATCCGCCTCGGGCCACGAGACCGGCTTCGATTCCGGCAGCACGCTCGACTACGTCTACCGGAACGAAGCGCGGGGGCGCACGCCGCTCGGCCGGCTCATCGACCGCATCTATCTCGAATCGATCGGCTGGCGCGGCATCCGGCGACGGAAGCTCCACGTCGAGGAGCTGCTGCGCGAAGCGATGCGGCGCCTGCGCGCGCGCGGCGAGGCGGTGCGCATCGTCGACATCGCGGCCGGCCGCGGCCGCTACGTGTTCGATGCATTGCGCCGGCGGCGTCGAGCGCCCCGAATCGATCCTGCTGCGCGACTATTCCGAGCGCAACGTGCGCGACGGCGAGGCGCTGATCGCGCGAGAGAGGGCAGGGCGACATCGCCCGCTTCGTCGAAGCCGACGCCTTCGACCGCGCGAGCCTCGCGGCGCTTGCAGCCGCGGCCGACGATCGGCGTCGTCTCCGGACTCTACGAGCTCTTCCCCGACAACGACGCGGTGGCGACGTCGCTCGGCGGGCTCGGCGACGCGATCGCCCCGGGCGGCTATCTCGTCTACACCGGCCAGCCGTGGCATCCGCAGCTCGAGCTGATCGCGCGCGCGCTCACGAGCCATCGCGGCGGCGCGGCCTGGGTGATGCGCCGGCGCACGCAAGGCGAACTGGACCAGCTCGTCGAAGCGGCGGGCTTTCGCAAGGTCGCGGAGCGCATCGACGAGTGGGGCATCTTCACCGTGTCGCTCGCCGAGCGCGTGGCGGCATGACGGCCGCTGCCGCCGCGTCGGACCTCCGGCGGGCCGGCCCTGGGGCCGGGCGGCCGCTGTGGCTCCTGTTCCTCGGCCCGTTCTTCTTCGCCACCTACGGTCTCGCGACGTGGCTCACCGCGCAGCGCCCGGAAGTGGGGTCGGTCGTCTTCGCGTGGGAGCACGCGATCCCGTTTCGTGCCCTGGACGATCGTGCCGTACTGGACGATCGACGTCTTCTACGGCCTGTCGCTCTTCGTCTGCGCCGACCGGCGCGAGCTCGACACGCACGCGAAGCGGCTGCTGACCGCGCAGGTCGTGGCCGTCGCGTCGTTCATCGCGTTCCCGCTGCGCTTCACGTTCGACCGACCCGAGACCGGCGGCGTGTTCGGCGACCTCTTCCGCGTGCTGGCCGCGTTCGACCAGCCGTTCAACCAGGCGCCGTCGCTGCACATCGCGCTGCTGGTGATCCTCTGGGCGCTCTTCGCGCGAAGGCTCCGTGGCGTCGCGCGCATCGCTGCTCCACGCCTGGTTCGCGCTGATCGGCGTGTCGGTGCTGACCACCTGGCAGCATCATTTCATCGATCTGCCGACGGGCGCGCTGCTCGGCTTCTTCTGTCTCTGGCTGTGGCCGCAGGGCGAGCCGTCGCCGCTTGCCGCCGCGCGCCGCGACACGCGACCCGCGCCGCCTCGCGCTGGCCGCGCGGTATGCGCTCGGCGCGGCGGCGTGCAGCGACCGTTGCGCTTCGCGATCGGAGGCGCGGCGCTGTGGCTCCTCTGGGTCGCGGTGGCGCTGGCACTGGTGGCGCTCAACTATGCGTGGACAGGGCCGGCCGGATTCCAGAAGCGCGACGGACGCCTTTCGCCCGCGGCGGCGGTGCTGCTCGCGCCGTACCTCGCGGGCGCCATCGTCAATGCGCGGGCGTGGACCCACGGACGTTCGGCGTTCGACCCGGTGGCGGACGACGTGTGGCTCGGGCGCATGCCGACGCCCGCCGAGCTCGACCGCGGCGGATTCGAGGGCGTGGTCGATCTCACGTGCGAGATGCCGTTCGATCCGGGCCGGCGCGCCTACGTCAATGTCGCCGGTGCTCGATCTCACGCTGCCGGATCGCGCCGCGCTGGACGCCGCGGTGGAGGCGATCGAGCGGCTGCGACTCGAAGGGCGCGTGCTCGTCTGCTGCGCGCTCGGCGTGTCGCGGAGCGCCGTCGCCGTCGCCGCGTGGCTCGTGGCCACCGGCCGCGCGCCGGACGCCGAGGCGGCGCTCGCTCGCGTGCGCGCGGCGCGACCCCAGATCGTGCTCGGCGATGCGGATCGTGCCCAGATTGCCGCGATGGTGTCGCGGCCGGCCGCCGCGTGAAAGTCAGAGCGCGCCACGACGCGCCGCGCAGCGAGATGTCCCGTCCTCGTGCTTTCGAATGTCACTCGACCGGAGGTTCCATGCAGCCGTTGCCCGCGCTTCTTTGCACGCTCTTCCTTCTGCTGCTCGCGGCCGGGCGCGCGGACGCGGCCGATGCCGATCCGCGGGCCGACGATCGCAAGGAGCTCGTCAAGGTGTTCCGCGAGATCGAGGCCAGCATCAACGCGCAGAACGTCGACCGCATGGTGCAGCAGATGGCGCCCGGACGCGACCGTCACGTGGCTGAACGGCGAGGTCTCGCGCGGTCACGCCGAGATCAAGGCGTACTACGACCGCATGGTCAAGGGCGAGAAGCGCATCCTCGACAAGTACATCGACGGCGGCCAAGGTCGGCGCGCCGGCGCGATTCTTCGGCAACGGCGAGGTCGCGGTCGCCGACGGCACGACGGAGGACGAATTCTTTCCGGTGGCGCGCGGGCCGTTCCGGCTGAGCTCCCAGCTGGACGTCGACGTCCGCGAAGATCGACGGCCAGTGGAAGGTCGTCGGCTTGCACCTGTCGTCCAACGTGTTCACGAACCCGCTGCATGGACGAAGCGAAATCGGCCGTCTGGTACGCGGCGACGGGCTGCCTCGCGGGCGGCTTCATGCTCGGCTGGTTCATGGCCCGGATGCGCCGGCGGAAGTAGCCCCGGTCCCGCCGCCGGTCGAGGGCGTCGCGCGCGGCGTCAGGCGGCCCAGCCGAGGCGCACGACGTGCAGGAAGACCGGCGCCGAGAGGCACACGGAATCGAGGCGGTCGAGCATGCCGCCGTGGCCGCGGATCATCGTGCCCCAGTCCTTGATGCCGCGCCGGCGCTCTTCAGCGCCGACAGGACGAGGCCGCCGGCAAATCCGAGCAGCGTGATGCACGAGCGAGATGAGCGCGGCCTCGGCGACCGAGAACGGCGTGATCGGCGACAGCACGGCGCCCAGCGCGGTCGCGCTGCCGACGCCGCCCACCAGCCCTTCGACGGTCTTCGACGGCGACAGCCTGGGCGCGATCTGGCGGCGGCCGGCGAGCTTGCCCCAGAGGTACTGGAGCACGTCGCTCGATTGCACGACCAGGATGAAGAACACGAGCAGGAAGGCGTTGCGGCCTTCGTAGCCCGGAATGTCCAGCGCGAGGAGCGCCGGCACGTGCGAGATGCACCACACGCAGAGCACGAGGCCCCATTGCATGTTCGCCGTGCGCTCGCGCAGCGTCGGCGCGGCTCGCACGAGCCTCGCCGCGACGAGCAGGCACCGCGAGGATCGCGAAGAGCGGGATGAACAGCGTGTAGAAAGCGAGGGCGCCGCGCGCGACGAAGAAATACTGGAGCGGCAGGACGACGCAGGCGCACGTCAGCAGCAACGCGCGATCGCCGCGACGGCCGGGCGCCGGCGCCACGAATTCGCGCAGCGCCACGAACGACGCGAACGCGAACAGCAGCGTGACTCCGGTGCGCCCCGCCAGCAGCGCGAGGCCGACGATGATCGCCATCGCCCACCACGCGTTGACGCGCGTGTTGAGGTTGTCGATGCCGCCGTGCGGCTGGCGCTTCGCCACCGTGAGCTTGAGGCCGAACCCGATCGCGGACGCCACCGCCAGCACGACGGTGATGCCCGTCGCCAGGATGAACGTGTGCTGCTCGGTGAAGGGCGTCGTAGGCACGAGCGCTCGCGGCGATTTCCGCGTTGCCGGAATCATGCCACAGCGCGGCATCGCCCGTCAACGGCGCGGGCGAAGCGCGCTGTGGCAAAATGTCGACTGCACGACGCTCGGAGCCCCGGGACGACCGTCTCGCCTTGCAACGGAGATGTACGACATGAAGATGCGCAGCCGATCGAGCGCGCAGCGATCGCCGCGGCCGCGACGTTGTTCGGCGCCGGCGCGCTGGCGTCCGGCAGCGCCGCGGCGCAGTCCACGCTCTCGGACGAATGGCGGTTCCGCGCGTTCGTCTACATGTGGGCCCCGCAAATCACCGGCACCGTGACGTTTCCCGGTGGGAATACCGCGGACAGCGTACATGAAATTCCACGACCATCCTCGACCATCTCAAGATGGCGGGCATGGGCACGCTCGAAGCGCAGAAGGGTCGCTGGGGCGCGTTCACGGACGTCGTCTACATGAACCTCGGCGGCACGAAGACGAGGACGCGCGACGGCACGATCGACGGCGTGCCGCTGCCGGTGGGGGTGACCGCGAACACGGGAGTGGATCTCAAGTCCTGGATATGGACGCTGGCGGGCAGCTATCGCGTGCAATCCACCGCGGATTCGGAAATGGATGTGTTCGCGGGCGCGCGCATGCTCACGATCGAGCCGCGGCTCACCTGCAATTTCAACGTCGACGTGGGGCCGTTCGTCGGGCCCGAACCGCGCGGGAAGCCGCACGGTCAAGGAAACGAACTGGGATGCCATCGTCGGCGTCAAGGGCCGCGTCGGCTTCGGCGCGAACCGCGAATGGTTCATCCCGTACTACGTCGGACATCGGAACCGGCGACTCGGACTTCACGTGGCAGGGCTCCGTCGGGCATCGGCTACGCGTACCCTTGGGGCGACGTGATCGCGACGTGGCGCTATCTCGATTACAACTTCAAGTCGAGCAGCAAGGTCGACGACCTCACGATCAATGGGCCAATGCTGGGAGTCGCGTTCCGCTGGTAGGTCCGTCGCATCATGCTGACGCCTGCGTGGGGAAAGCCGTATAGTATGGCGCTCCCAAACCGGAGACCTCAATGTTGAACGTCAAGCCGATCCTTTCCACCGTCGTCGTCGCGGCGATCCTCTGTTTCGAGCCTGCCGCGCAGGCGCAGCAGCCCTCGTCGGCAGCCGCCGGCCGCCAAGGCGCCGGCCACCGCGTTGAGCCGCGATTCGCGCGCAACGCGCTCAACCGGCTCTACGCCAAGTCTTCGACGGCCAAGGCGCTCGGCGACAAGGCGACGGCCATCCTCGTGTTTCCCGAGCATCAAGAAAGCGGGCTTCATCGTCGGCGGCCAATATGGCGAAGGCACGCTGTTCAAGGGCGGCAAGCCCGCCGCGTACTACAGCACGGCGGGGTTGTCCTACGGATTGCAGGCCGGCGCGCAGGAGTTCGGCTACGCGATGTTCTTCATGAACGCCAACGCGCTCGCGCAGCTCGACAAGGCGGAAGGATTCGAGGTGGGCGTCGGACCGAGCGTGGTGGTGGTGGACGAGGGCATGGCGAAGAACCTGACCACGACGACGATGAAGGACGACATCTACGCCTTCGTGTTCGGGCAGCGCGGATTGATGGCCGGCATCGGCCTCCAGGGCAACAAGATCACGCGGATCGCCGCGAAGTAATTCCGTCCCGTCGGGGCGTTCGACGAAACGCGAGGAGGCAGCGATGACGTTCCTTTCCCGAAGTGTCCGCCGCCTGCTTGCGCGTCGCGCTCGCCGCGCTATTCGCCGCGTCCGCCGGCGCGGCGGAGATCGGCCAGATCAAGGTGTCGAACGGGCCAGGTGACGGTCGAGCGCAAGGGCGAGGCGCTGCCGGGCCGCGTCGGCGTGCGCCTCGAGCCCGCCGACGTGCTCAAGACCGGTGCCGACGGCTCGGTCGGCATCACGATGGCCGACAATTCGCTGCTGTCGGCCGGACCGAACAGCATCCTGTCGCTCGAGCGGTTCGACTTCGATCCGACGAGCAACCAGGGCCGCTTCGACGCGCAGCTGCAGAAGGGCTCGCTCGCCGTCATTTCGGGGCGCATGGCGAAGCAATCGCCCGAGGCGATGACGGTGCGCACGCCGTCGGCGATCCTCGGCGTGCGCGGAACGGAATTCGTGCTGTCCGCGAATGACTAGGAGTCTCGTCCGCGCGCTGCTCGTCGTCGCGCTCGCGGCGCTCGTCGCGAGCTGCGTCACCCAGACGGGAACGGTCGTGCTGCTGCCGGAAAAGGACGGCAAGGACACCGCGGTGGTCGTGAAGCAGAAGGACGGCCAGGTGGTGCTGACCGAGCCGTATGCCGCGGCGAGACTCACGACGGCGGGACCGCAGGCCTACAAGGCGACGCCGCAGGAAGTGGAGGCGCAGTTCGGCGCGGCGCTCAAGGCGCAGCCGGCCCGCCCGGTCCGGTTCACCCTTCAATTCATCGAAGGCAAGGACGAATTGACGGAAGAGTCCAGGCAGGCGGTCGATGCGGTGTTCGCGGAAATCAAGAAGCGTCCCGTGCCCGACGTCCTGGTCGTCGGACACACCGACTCGGTCGGCAGCGACCAATACAACGACGCGCTGTCGCGGCAGCGCGCCGAAGTCATCCGGTCCAGCATGATCACGAACGGAATCGCACCCGAGAACATCGTCGCCGTGGGCCGCGGGAAACGGGAGCTCGCGGTACCGACCGCCGACGGCGTCTCGGAGCCTCGCAATCGGCGAGTCGAGATCATCGTGCGCTGATGTTCGCCGCGGCCTCGCGTGGCGGTCGTGGGATCAAACGCCGGCGCCGGGACCGCGCCACCGCAACGCCAGGATCGTGAGGTCGTCCGCCGGTTCCGCGCCGGCGGCGAAGGCTTCCACGTCGGCGCGACAGCGCGTCGACCACGCGCGCGCGCGGTGGCGCGGTCCGCGGCACAAGCGCCGGCAGGACTCGCTTCCACGCGCGCACTGCCGTACAGCGCGCCCGCGCGATTCACGGCTTCCGTCACGCCGTCGCTCACCGCGCACAGGAGCTCGCCCGGTCGCATCGCGTACCGCGCCGCCCGATAGGCGAAGTCGCCCATCGCGCAGAGCGGGGGGCCGTCGCCGTCCTCGATGCGGCGAATCGTCGCGTCGGCCGCGTGGATCAGCCACGGGTTCTCGTGCCCGGCGTTGCAGTACTGGAGTTGACCGGTTTCGAGGTCGAGGATGCCGGCGAAGGCGGTGACGAAGAGCATTTCGGGATTGTCGCGCGACACTTCGGCATTGGCCGCCGACATGAGCTCGCCGACGTCGCCGTTCTCGGCGCGCAGCGTGGCGCTCTTGTACAGCGCCTTGCTGACGGCCATGAAGATGCTGGCCGACAGTCCCTTGCCGGCGACGTCGCCCGCGAGGAAGAACAGGCGGCGCTCGTCGAGGCGGAAATAGTCGTAGAGGTCGCCGCCGGTTTCGCGGGCCGGGATCATAGTCGCCGCGATGTCGATCCGGTCGTCGCCGGCGAGGAGGTCGGCGCGCGGCAGCGTCGCGGTCTGGATCCGGCGCGCGGCTTCGAGCTCGCCGGCGATGCGGGCCGTCTGCTCGCGCTCGACCTGCACGATGCGCTTCGAGCAACCTCCTTTGGCGTGTCGCCTCCGTGAGCGTCAGCACGAGCAGCACGCCGAAGAGCAGCATGAGACCGACGGCAGGCGTCGCGGCGTCGAACAGTGTCCGCTGCATCCGAAAGGCGGCGAAGGCGACGCCGGCGGGCAGCACGACGCCGAGCGCCAGCAGCAGCGCCGCATTGCGCGGCTTCCAGCGCGGCGTGGCATACACGAGCCATCCGCCGAGCAGGAGGAAGAGCGCCGTCTCGAGCCATGGCGCCCAGTCCGGCCGGCGCAGCAGCGTTCCGTCGTAGAGGTTTTCGAGGAGCTGCGCGTGGATTTCGCTGCCGGGCATGCGCTCGCCCACCGGAGTGTTCTGGTATTCGAGCAGGCCGAGCCCGGTGACGCCGATCAGCACGAGCTTCTGCGCGAGGCGCGCCGGGTCGACCTTGCCGTCGAGGACGTCGATGGCCGACACGAAGCGACCGGCGTTGCGCAGCGAATAGTAGACGCGGACGGCGCCGTCGGCCTCGGTGGGCACGACGAAGTCGCCGGTCGCGACATCGCTCCACCCGGGAACCCGAGACGTGCAGGCGCACCGACGGCGCGCCGATCGCAGCGCGCAGCATTTCGATGGCGAGCGCCGGCACGAGCGTGCCGTTGACGTTGGCCGCGAGCGGAATGCGCCGGATGACGCCGCCTTCGGGGTCGACCGAGATGAGGCCGCGTCCGGACGCCGCGCGGTCGAGCGGGTCGATGCTCGTCAGCACGCCGGGATACTGCGGGAGCCTCGGCGCCACGGGCTTCGCGACCGGATCGCTCTTCGCGGTGTCGCGCACGGTGAACGGCGGCGCGCGCAGCGGCATGCCGGTCGGCCCGGTCGTGCCGGCGACGACGAGCACGGCGCCGGCGGCCGCGAGCGCGCGCGCCAGCACCGCGTCGTTGGACGGCCGTCCGGAGAGCGCGCCGATCAAGGCGGTGTCCTTCGCGTCCGCGCGCGCGAGCAGGCGTTCCGGCGACAACGCGATCGGCTTCGGGCATGAGGATGTCGAGCGCGATCGCCGCCGGCCGCTCGCGGCGGATCGCATCCACCAGTTCCGCCATCACGGTGCGCGGCCACGGCCACTGGCCGATCGCCGCCAGGCTCTTCTCGTCGATTTCGACGATGGTCACCGGCATCGATTTCGGGATCCTGGGCGAGATGCCCTGGTAGCCATCGAACCACGCGGATGCGAGGGGCGACGTGACGGGCGATTCGCGCCAGATGAGGGCGGCGAGCGCGACGAGGACGGCAATGCCGGCGAGGCGGATGCGTCCGGTCCGGCGCGCGTCCGGACCGGACGCCGCCGGCGGCTTCACAACTCGATTTCCATGCCGTCGTACGCGGCGGTGATGGCGAGCGGCTCGCCGGTCCGCGTGATTTCCTCGAGGCGCCGCGTGTCGGCGAGCACCGCGTCGATCGCCTGGTCGCTGTAGGCCGGCTCGTGGTGGAACAGGCAAAGGTGCCGCGCGCCCGCCATCTGGCAGAGCTCGACGCCGACGACGTTGCTGGAATGTCCCCAGTCGGCCCGGACCGAGATGGCGTCGGCGAGCGAATACATCGCATCGAAGATCACGACGTCGGCGTTGCGGAAGAACGCCACGTAGCTCTCGGTCTCCAGCGGGTCGTCGAGCTTGTGCTCGGAGTCGGTCGTGTAGATGACGGACCGGCCGTTCGCCTCGAAGCGATAGCCGTACGAATCGCCGGCGTGCCGCTGGAGCATCGTCGTGACCGTCATGCCGGCGACGGCATGGGGCCGGTCCGGCTCGAGGTGCACGAACTCGATGTCGGCGCGCAGGAAGGAGAAGTCCACCGGAAACGACGGCTCGTCCTGCTGGCGGCGCAGCGCCGACTCGAGCCAGGGGTGGCTGCCGTAGATGCGCACGCGGTTGCCCGGGATGTAGGCCGGCGTGAAGAACGGCAGCCCCATGATGTGATCCCAGTGCACATGGGACAGGAAGATGTGATACGTCTGCGGCGACGCCGGGCCGTGGCGCGCGAGCGCCGCCTGGTCCGAACGGGCGCACGCCGCTGCCGAGATCGCAGATGACGTACTCCGGTCCGCCGGTCTCGATTTCGACGCACGACGTGTGGCCGCCGTAGGTGCCCGCGTCGGCGAACGCGAGGCCGTCGACGTAGCGCTCGGCTTCGTCGTTCGACGCGAAGGTGCGCCCGGAAGCGCCGCGCAGCGCCGCGACGATCTTCTGGCGCACGCCGGTCGCGGTGAGCGCGACCGGAAGCGAGCCGCGCGTGCCCCAGAAGCGAATCCGCTTCATCGCGCGACGGGCGGGCGCGCCGCGTCGAAGGCGGCGAGCGCCGACGCGGAAAACTGCTCGATGGCGCCGCGCACCGTCGGAAACACGCCGAGCACGCGATCGAAGCGGCTGATCGCGAAGATCTCCGCGACGACCGGCTGCAGGTTCGCGACGGCGATCTTGGCGTCGCTCGCGCGCAACTGCTTCGCGGCGATCATCAGGATCCGCAAGCCGACGCTGCTGATGTACTCGACGCCGGCGAAGTCCAGCACGAGCACGCCTTTCGCTGCCGCTCGCATCCGTCACGAGCGGGGCGAGCGCCGTCTCGAGGTCGCCGGCGCTATGGTGATCGATGCGGCCGACGGGCACGGCCACGATGACGTCGGCGAATTGGCGGCTCGAGATTTCCACGATGCGTCCGGCGCGGCGATGGGTCCGATGAATTGTACCGCCACGGAATCATCGCATAGTGGATCGTCGGCGGCATCCTTTCCCTGCGATTTCCTGGCGCGCCGGCCGGAATGGCTTCGGCGCGACGGCTGTTCGCACAGCATTGCGGACCCGGGTTCGATCGCGTCCGCGCGTCATGCGATCCGGCCCATGATTCTCTTTGCGCATCAGAGGTTTATCGTCGCTCCGGCCGATGCGCACGGCGATCTATGTCAGAATGATCGATCGAGACCTGCGGCCCGTCGAATGCCCGCGGCATCCCAACCTTCGGAGGTACCCGAGATGAACCCAAGAACAATCGTGCGCGCCGTGTCGATCCTCGCCGTCGCGGCGGTGGCGGGCGGCACGGCGACGGCGACGAATGCCCAATCGGCGCCGGCTCCGGCGATGAAGGTCGGGCGACCGCTGGGTCTACAACGTGAAGTCGGGCGTCGGCCTTGTCGACGATCACCTACCAGGAGACGCGCGAGGTCGTCTCCGTCGGCGGCAAGGGCGGCAAGGTCAAGGTGACCGGCAAGACCGCGGACGGCAAGGACTTCACCCGCGTCGAGGAATATCGCGTCGCCCGGCGTCCTCAAGTCCGGCGCGCTCTGCTTCGACGAGATGTATCGCTTTCCCACGCCGCTCGCGCGCGTCACGTTTCCGGTCGCGCCCGGCCAGCGCTCGTCGAAGTGGGTCGACGTGATCGCCGAACCGGCCGGCACGAAGGGGCAGATCAACTATTTCTTCCGCACGCGCGGCTGGGAGAAGCTGACCATGCCCGCCGGCGCGTTCGACGCGATCCGCGTGGACGTGCTCATGGTGCTCGACGATTCCACCGCCTTTCCGCAATGCGACCAACTGCAACTTCACGTACTGGTACTCGCCGGCCGCGCGCGGCACGGTGCGGGAGCGGCGCACGGCGCAGTACACGCAGCTCGACCAGCAGGCGGAATACCGCGTGCTCGACGCGTTCTACGAGCTCGCGAGCTTCACGCCCGGCAAGTGATCGGCGCGCAACCGCCGGAGAACGGCCGGCCAACCCCGGAGAGATGCGATGAAAGCGACGATGATTGCGCGAGGCTCGATGCTGGCGGCGGCTTGGTGCTGGCGGGCGGGGCCGTGAACGCGGCACAGGCGCAGTCGGCGCCGGCGCCGGCGATGAAGGTCGGCGACCGCTGGGTCTACAACGTGAAGTCCGGTTTCGGCCTGGGGGTCGTGACCTATCAGGAGACCCGCGAGGTCACGGCGGTCGGCGGCGGCGGCTTCAAGCTCACGGTGACCGGCAAGACGTCCGACAACAAGGACTTCACGCGGGTCGACGAGTATTCGGCCTCCGGCGCCTTGCGGTCGGGCGCGCCTTGCGCCGACGAGGCGTATCGCTTTCCGACGCCGCTGCAGCGAGTGGCGTTCCCGGTCGCGCCGGGACAGAGATCGTCGAAGTGGGTCGACGTGATCGCGGAGCCCGGCGGCAACAAGGGCAGATCAATTATTTCTTTCGCACCGGAAGCTGGGAGAAGCAGACGGTGCCTGCCGGGACCTTCGACGCCATCCGCGTCGAAACGCACTATGGTGCTCGACGATTCCACGCCGTTTCGCGAAGCGACCACCTGCAACTTCACCTACTGGTACTCGCCGGCGGTGCGCGGCACGGTGCGCGAGCAGCGCTGGGCGCAATACATCCAGATCGGCGACATGCAGGGCAGGATGCCCGTGCTCAACGCGTACTACGAGCTCGCGAGCTTCACGCCCGGGAAGTGATCGTCCGCGGCGCCGGCGCGCATCAGGCGGTCGGCAGCCGGTAGTCCTTGAACTGCTCGCGCAGCGTGCGCTTCGACAGCTTGCCGGTGGCCGTGTGCGGCAGCTCGTCGACGAACACGACGTCGTCGGGCGTGGACCACTTGGCGATCTTGCCCTCGTAGAAGCCGAGCATCGACGCGCGGTCGACGCACGGCCGCCCGCCTTGCGCACGACGAGCAGCAGCGGCCGCTCGCTCCAGCGCGGATGCTTGACGCCGATGACGGCGGCCTCGGCAACGTCCGGGATGGCCGATGGCGATGTTCTCGAGCTCGATCGAGCTGATCCATTCGCCGCCGGACTTGATCATGTCCTTGGAGCGGTCGGTGATCTGCAGGTAGCCGTCGGCGTCGATCGTCCCGACGTCGCCGGTGGGCAGCCAGCCGTCGGCCGTCAGCGGCGAGCCACCTTCGTCGCGGTAGTACTCGCGCAGGATCCACGGACCCCGCACCAGCAGATCGCCCGCGGACTTGCCGTCCCACGGCAGCTCGGCGCCGTTGCCGTCGACGATCTTCATTTCCACGCCGGGAAGCGGCCGTCCCTGCTTCAGCGACAGCGCGAACCGGTCGGTCGCTCGACAGACTTGCGATGTTTCGCCTTGTCGGTGTTGATGGTGCCGACCGGACTCATTTCGGTCATCCCCCAGCCGTGCAGCACCTTGAGGCCGAATTCGTCCGTGAGCGTCCTCACCATCGCCGGCGGAACCGCCGCGCCGCCGATCGTCGCGTATTTGAGCGTCGAGAACTTGAGTCGATGCTCCTGCATGTGACGCGATGAGATTGAGCCAGACCGTCGGCACGCCCGCCGAGCTCTCGACCTTCTCCGGTCTCGAAGAGCTCGTACAGGCTCGCGCCGTCCATGCCGGCGCCGGGAAGCACGAGTTTCGCCCCGGTGAGCGCCGCGGCGTACGGAATGCCCCACGCGTTGACGTGGAACATCGGCACGACCGGCAGCACCACGCTGTGCGCGGAATAGCCCTTGGCGTCGGGCAGCGACACCGCGTACGCGTGCAGGACCGACGAGCGATGGCTGAAGAGGACGCCCTTCGGGTGGCCCGTGGTGCCCGAGGTGTAGCAGAGGCCGGCTGCGGTGTTCTCGTCGAAGTCGGGCCAATCGAAATCGTCGGTCTCCGCCGCGAGCAGGTCTTCGTAGCAGAGGAGATTGGGCAGCGCCGAGGGCGGCATGATGCGCGCGGTCCGTCAGCGCGATCCACGTCGTCACGCCGGCGCAATGCGGCGCGAGCTTCTCGACGAGCGGCAGAAACGTCAGGTCGAAGAAGATCAGCCGGTCTTCCGCGTGGTGGACGATGTACGTGAGCTGGTCGAAGAAGAGCCGCGGGTTGATCGTGTGGATGATCGCTTCCATCCCCGACACGGCGTAGTAGAGCTCGAAGTGGCGGTACCCGTTCCAGGCGAGCGTGCCGACGCGCTCGCCGGGCACGACGCCGAGGCGGCGGAGGGCGCGCGCGAGCCGGCGCGACCGGGTGTGGGCGTCGCGGTACGTGTAGCGGTGAATGGGTCCTTCGATCGTGCGCGACACGATTTCGGTGTCGCCGTGGCAGCGGTCCGCGTGGCGGATGAGCGACGAGATCAGCAGCGGGCGGTTCATCATCAGACCGAGCATGGTCGTGGCCTCGCGAACGACGGAAATGATGCAGTGCAGTATGCCGAAATCCGATCCCGCGCACGCCGCTTGTGTTGTGGTAACCGGGCCATTAGCATCTGCGCTTCGGCGGGCGCGTCCGGCGGCATCGGCCACGCGGACCGGCGTTCGCCACCACGGGCGACGACCCGTGGACAAGAACACATGCGAGGAGGAGCCATGGTTCGACGCGCGCGCAGCATGGTCTGGTTCGCCGTGGTCGGTACGCTTGCCGCGCACCGGCGATGGCGGACGTGAAGATCGCCTTCATCGATCCGCTCTCCGGTGGCGCCGCCAGCACCGGCATTCTGGCGCAGAAGACCCATCAGTTCTACATCGACGCGATCAACGCGGCCGGCGGCATCAACGGCGAAAAGATCCAGCTCCTCTCGTTCGACAACAAGGTCAACCCGCAGGAATCGCTGATCCAGCTCAAGAAGGCGCTGGACGACGGCGCGCGCTTCGTCGTCCAGGGCAACGGCAGCGCCGTCGCGCTCGCCATCACGGAGGCCGTGCAGAAGCACAACGAGCGCAATCCCGGCAAGGAAGTGCTGTTCCTGAATTATGCCGCCGTCGATCCGGCGCTGACCAACGAGAAATGCAATTTCTGGCACTTCCGCTTCGACGCCGATGCGGACATGAAGATGGCCGCGATGACCGACGTCATCGCCAAGGATTCCAAGGTCAAGGCGGTCTACCTCATCAACCAGGACTACTCGTTCGGCAAGGCGGTCGCCGCGGCGGCGCGCAAGATGCTGACCGACAAGCGTCCCGACATCAAGATCGTGGGCGACGAGCTGCACCCGCTGCAGAAGGTCCAGGACTTCTCCCCGTACGTCGCGAAGATCAAGGCGTCCGGCGCCGACACCGTCATCACCGGCAACTGGAGCAACGACATGGTGCTCCTGATCAAGGCGGGCAAGGACGCCGGGCTCAAGGTCGGCTGGCAAACCTACTACGGCGGCAGCCCCGGCACCGTGACCGCCGTCGGCGAGGCCGGCGTGGACACGCTGAAGCAGGTGTCCGAGTGGCACAAGAACGCGATGCCCGAGCTCGACGCCACGGTGGTCGCCTTCGACAAGCGCTTCCCCGGCAAGGAGAACGAATACGCTTACTGGCGCGCGAGGAACATGTGGGAGATGTTCGCGGCGGCCGCGAAGAAGGCGCAATCGAACGATCCGGTCAAGATGGCGCAGGGCGCTGGAAGGAATGAAGATTCAGACTTCGCTCGGCGACGTCGAGATGCGCGCCGACAATCACCAGATCCTGATGCCGCTCTACGTCTCGACGCTGTCGAAAGGCGTGAAGTACGACGCCGAAGGCACGAGCCTCGGCTGGAAGACCGACGCGAAGGTGGACGGCAAGGCCACCGCGTTGGCGACCACTTGCCAGATGGATCGTCCGAAGTGAGGCGGCGCGAGTAGGCCGCGCGGTCAAACCGGTGCCGCGAATCATTTCCGGCGGTCACTCATTGCCTGCATGGCGCGGCGGGGGATTGTCTTCAGATTCGTGCGCTGTGGCACGTGGCGCGGCGGGAGGATTGCCTCCGGGCTTCGGTGCCGCGAGGCACGTCCGCCTGCGGGTACCCGGTGCGGCCGGCGGGTGGCCACCCACGGCCCCCACGCGGCCGTACCACCCGCGACGGCGGACCGCGGCACAGGCGCCCGCCGCCAACCCTCCCGCCACGCCTCGACGCATCCTGCCGGGATCCCGCACGCAGGCCACCGGCGCTACAGGCGCGGAGTGAGCTGCTTGGCGAGGGCGCATGTGCCGCAGTCGGCCCGGTGCGTGCGGTTCGCGGCGGATGGTCGTGGGTTGACCGTCCGCCTCGCGAACCGTCCCACGCCCCCTGCCGACGCGCTTTGCGGCACCTAAGCCCGGGGCAAGCAGCCCATCGCTCCTCGCCGCAATCCACAGTGCGCCGTTGGCATGCTTGAACTGACCGCCGTTTCGCTGCTGAACGGCGTCGTCTACGGCCTGCTGCTGTTCATGCTGACGAGCGGCCTCACGCTGATCTTCAGCATGATGGGCGTGCTCAACTTCGCGCATGCGAGCGTGTTCATGCTCGGCGCGTACTTCTCGTTTCAGTTCGGACGCTGGGTCGGGTTCTGGCCCGCGCTCGTGCTGGCGCCCCTGGCGTGCGGCCTGATCGGCGCCGCCATCGAGCGCTACGGCCTGCGCCACGTGCACGGCAAGGGGCACGTCGCCGAGATTCTGTTCACGTTCGGACTCGCGTACCTGATCGAAGAGATCGTCACCATGATCTGGGGTCGCAACGCCGTCGCGAGCACCGTGCCGGAGAGCATCGATTTCTCGCTGTTCTCGCTGTTCGGCACGAGCTTCCCGGCCTACAAGGGACTCATGATGGCGATTTCCGTCGCCATGTTCGTGTTCCTCTACCTGGCGCTCAAGCGCACGCGCATCGGTCTCATCATCCAGGCCGCGCTGACCCATCCGCAGATGGTGGGCGCGCTCGGACACGACGTCCCCGGCCTCTTCGTGCTGGTGTTCGCCGTCGGCAGCGCGCTCGCGGGATTGGCGGGGGTGATCGGCGGCTTCATGTGGCTCACGCAGCCCACGCTGGCGCACTTCGTCGGTCCGATCGTGTTCGTCGTCGTCGTGGTCGGCGGGCTGGGATCGCTCGCCGGCGCGCTGATCGCGTCGATGTTCATCGGCATCCTGCAGACCTTCGCCGTCGCGGTCGACTATTCGCTGCTGGATCTGTTCCGCACGCTCGGGATCGCCGTCGACCGCGCGTCGCCGGTCTACGAGTTCTATGCGATCAAGGTGGCGACGGCCGCGCCGATCGTTCCCTATCTGCTGCTGGTGCTGATGCTCATCGTGCGGCCGCGGGGCCTCCTCGGCACGCGCGACGCATGAGTGCCGCAGGGCCGCCAGCATTGGACAATGAGGGCACTCGCCCCCTGGGGGGGGCGGCGCGCAGCGCCGTTCGGGGGGAACATGCAAGCGCCGCCAGCGCGCTCGCCACGATTCCGTCGACGCTCCCCGCGGCGCGGATCGCGAACGGCTACAAGGCCTGGCTCATCGCCGCGGGCGTGCTCGCGGTGCTGCCGCATCTGCCGGGTCTCGGTTCGGATTTCGGCCATTCGATGCTGAGCCAGATGGGCATCGCCGCGGTGTTCGCGCTGTCGTTCAACGTGCTGCTGGGCCAGACGGGACTCCTGTCCTTCGGCCATGCCGTCTATTTCGGTCTCGGCGGATACGCCGCGATCCACTTCATGCGGGCCATCAATCACGGTTTGCCGATTCCGATGCCACTGGTGCCGCTTGCCGGCGCGGCAGCGGGGCTCCTGTCCGGCCTCCTGTTCGGATCGGTGTCGACGCGCCGGTCCGGCACGATCTTCGCGCTGATCTCGCTCGGCGTGGGCGAGCTCGTCTATGCGGCGACGTTCATGCTGCCGGGATATTTCGGCGGCGAGGAGGGCATCACGGCGAATCGCACCCGGGCGCCGAACGTCTTCGGACTCAATTTCGGTTCGCAGCTGCAGGTCTATTACGTCATCGCCGCCTGGGCGCTCGTGGCGGCGATGCTCGATGCACGCCTTCCTGCGCACGCCGCTGGGACGCATGTGCAACGCGGTGCGGGACAATCCCGAACGCGCGGAATTCATCGGCTACAACACGCAGCACGTGCGCTTCTTCGCCTTTGCCGTGGCCGGCCTCTTCGCCGGTCTCGCGGGCGGGCTCCACGCCGTCAATTACGAGATCGTGGCGGCCGAATCCGTCGGTGCGCAGCGCTCCGGCACCGTGCTGCTGATGGCCTACATCGGCGGCGTCACGCACTTCATCGGCCCCGTCGTCGGCGCCGTCACGCTGACGTGGCTGCAGATCAGCCTGAGCGGGTTCACCGGTGCCTGGCTCCTCTATCTCGGCCTGTTCTTCATGGCGATCATTCTGTTCGCGCCTTCCGGACTCGCCGGTCTCATCGTGATGCACGGCGCCATTCTGCGCACCAGGGCGCTGGGCTCGGTGCTGGCGGCCTATGCCATCGCGCTCCCGCCGGCGCTCGTCATGGGAGCCGGTGCGGTGGTGCTGATCGAGATGAGCTTCCGCGTGTCGACCCAGCCTGAGCTGGGGACGCGCATGCGCTTCGCTGGCATCGCGCTGGATGCGGCGACGCCTTGGCCGTGGATCGGCGCTCCGCTGCTGCTCGTCGCCGGGTTCGTTGCCTTTCGCGCGACGTGGCCCCGCGTAGCCGCTGCCTGGGCCCGGGCCAGCGACGAGGTCGCCGCGAGCCGAGCGGTCGCCGCCGAACGGAGGCCCGCTTGAACACGAGGGCGGCGGAGGTCGCGACCGGCCCGGGAGGGCCCGCGCTGGAGCTGCGCGAAGTCGAGAAGCGCTTCGGCGCGACGGAGATCATCCGCGGCGTTTCGCTCGACGTGCATCGGGGCGAGCGCCTTGCCATCATCGGGCCGAACGGCGCCGGCAAGTCGACGCTGTTCAACTTGATCAGCGGGCGGCTCCGTCCGACGAAGGGTTCGATCCGTCTCAACGGCGAGGAGATCGCGGGTTCTCCGCCGTATCGGGTGAACCGGCGCGGACTCGCGCGGAGCTTCCAGGTGACGAACATCTTTCCGCGGCTTTCGGTCTTCGAGAACATCCGTTGCAGCGTGTTGTGGTCGCTGGGCTACAAATACAATTTCTGGCGCCGCGCGGAAAGGCTGCGCGATGCGAACGAGCGGACCGAACGAACGCTGGAGCAGATCCGCATGACCGCGCGCCGGGACACGCCCGCCGGCGTGCTCACCTATGCCGAGCAGCGGGCGCTCGAGATCGGCATCACCATCGCGGGCGATGCCGGCGTCGATCCTGCTCGACGAGCCCACCGCCGGGATGAGCCGCAGCGAAGCCGATCACGCGGTCGAGCTGATCCGCGCGGTCACGCAGGGGCGCACGCTCGTGATGGTCGAGCACGACATGGGCGTGGTCTTCGACCTCGCGGATCGGATCTCGGTCCTCGTGTACGGCGAGATCATCGCGACCGACGTCCCCGCCCGCATCCGGCAGAACGACGCGGTGCAGATCGGCCTACCTGGGATCGGCGCATGCTTGAAGTCGACGACCTCCATGCGTACTACGGCAAGAGCCACATCCTGCAGGGCATCTCGTTTCGCGTCGGCGAAGGCGAGATCGTCAGTCTCCTCGGCCGCAACGGCGCCGGCCGCACGACGGCGATCAAGACGATCATGGGCCACGTTCCGGCCGTCGGGAGCATCCGGTTCAAGGGCGAGCGCATCGACCAGCTCAAGACGCACGAGATCGCGCGCCGGGGACTCGGGTACGTGCCGGAGGATCGGGCGATCTTTCCGACGCTCACCGTCCGCGAGAACCTGACGCTCGGCATGAAGCCGGGCGGCGGGACCGGACGGTGGTCGCAGGACGACGTGTTCGCGCTCTTTCCGATGCTGCGCGAGCGCGTCGACGCTCCCGGCGGCGTGCTGTCGGGCGGCGAGCAGCAGCTCCTGACGATCTGCCGGACGCTGATGGGCAATCCCGACCTCATCATGGTGGACGAGCCGACCGAGGGCCTGGCGCCGATGGTGGTGGAGCGCGTGCGCGGCCTGCTGGAGAAGATCGCGAGCCGTGGCGTGTCGATCCTGCTGATCGAGCAGAAGCTGACGATCGCGCTCGCGATCTCGCATCGGCTGTACGTGATGGGGCAGGGCCGCATCGTGTTCGAGGGAACGGCGGAACAGTTGCGGGCAACGACGCGGTGCGCAAGGAATGGCTCGAGATTTGAAGTCGGCGCGCGGTTGGGCGCGGTGCTGCCGGGCCGAGGCACTCGCCCGGAGATGCGCGCCATGCAGGAATGAGGGACTGGCGATGAGCGTCCGATACGAATTGCGCGATTCCGTGGCCGTCGATCGCGCTCGACAATCCGCCGGTGAACGGTCTCGGTCACGCGACGCGCACCGGCGTCGTGGAGGCCATCGAGCGGGCGAATGCCGATCCCGCCGTCGCCGCCATCGTTCTCATCGGCGCCGGCAAGCTGTTCTCGGGCGGTGCCGACATCCGCGAATTCAACACGCCCAAGTCGACGGCGGAGCCGACGCTGGGCACGGTCATTCGCACGGTCGAGGCGAGCGGCAAGCCGGTGATCGCCGCGATCGCCGGGACGTGCATGGGCGGCGGACTCGAGCTCGCGCTGGGCTGTCATTGGCGCGTGGCGAAGCCGGACGCCGCGATCGCCTTGCCGGAGGTGAAGCTGGGAATCCTGCCCGGCGCCGGCGGAACGCAGCGGCTGCCGCGCGTGGTCGGGGTCGAGACCGCGCTGCAGATGATCGTCAGCGGCGCGAGCGTCGCCGCCCGCGACTTGCGCGGCAGCAGGATCTTCGACGCCATCATCGACGGCGAGCTCCTGGACGGCGCGCTCGCCTTCGCCCGGAAAGCGCTCGCCCAGAAAGCGGCCGGCGCAAGCGCGTGCGCGACATCGAAATGGATCGTCCCGACACGGCGCGGATCCTCGTTGCCGCGCGAGCGCGGGCGGCGCGCGAGTCGCGACACTACCCGGCGCCGCAAAAGTGCATCGAAGCGGTGGCGGCCGCGGTGAGCATGCCGTTCGACCAGGGCCTCGCGTTCGAGCGCAAGGCGTTCCTGGAGCTGGTGGCGACACCCGAGTCGCGCGCGCTGCGCCACGTGTTCTTCGCCGAGCGGGCCGCGGCGCGCATCCCCGGCGTGCCCGACGACACGCCGACGCGCACGATCGGGACGATCGGAGTCATCGGCGCCGGCACGATGGGAACCGGCATCGCGATGAACGGCCTCTCCGCCGGCCTTCCGGTCGTGCTGCTCGAAATGAACCGGGGCTGCGCTCGACAACGGGCGTCGCGACGATCCGCCGGAATTACGAGGCCTCCGTCGAGCGCGGCAGGCTCACGCGCGAACAGCTGGAGCAGAACATGGCGCTCCTGCGGCCGACGCTGTCCTACGACGATCTCGGCGACGCCGATCTCGTCATCGAGGCGGTGTTCGAGGAGATGGACATCAAGCGCGACGTGTTCGCGACGCTCGATCGCGTGGCGAAGGCCGGCGCCATTCTCGCCACCAACACGTCGACGCTCGACGTGAACAGGATCGCCGCCGCCACGAACCGGCCGCAGGACGTGATCGGCATGCACTTCTTCAGTCCCGCCAACGTGATGAAGCTGCTGGAGGTGGTGCGGGGCGCGCGGACCGGCGACGACGTGCTGACGACCGTGATGCGCTTCGCGAAGAAGATCGGCAAGATCGCCGTGGTCTCGGGCGTTTGCGACGGCTTCATCGGCAACCGGATGGTCGAGCAGTATCTGCGGCAGGCGATGTTCCTGCTGGAGGAGGGCGCCTCGCCGCGAGCAGGTGGACGCGGCGCTGGAAGGATTCGGCATGGCGATGGGACCGTTCCGCATGAGCGACCTCGCCGGCAACGACGTCGGCTGGCGCATCCGCAAGCGCCGCTACGTCGAGAAGCCGCACGTCGTGTATTCGCGGATCGCCGATCGTCTGTGCGAGGCTGGCCGCTTCGGGCAGAAGACCGGAATGGGCTGGTACCGCTACGAGTCCGGCCGGCGCGACGCCATCCCCGATCCGGCCGTCGACGCGCTGATCGCCGACTATCGCGCGGAGATCGGGGTGGCGCCGCGCTCCATCGACGACGCCGAGATCGTCGGTCGCTGCATTCTCGCCCTGGTGAACGAAGGCGCGCGCATCCTGGAGGAGGGCATCGCGCTTCGCGCGTCGGACATCGACGTCGTCTACGTCGCCGGCTACGGCTTTCCCGCGGTATCCGCGGCGGCCCGATGTTCTACGCCGACCTGCTGGGGCTGCCCGAGGTGTTGAGCAGGATGCAGCGCTTCGCGGCGGCGCCGCGCGCCGACGTCGCATTCTGGCAGCCGGCGCCGCTCTTGCAGCGGCTGGCGGCGGAAGGCAAATCGCTGACGGGATAGCGGGAAGGGGCCCGACGCCGTGGCCTCGGGAAGGGCCGACTATCGCGAAGTCACGGTCTGGGCGAGCGCCCGCGACGGATTGATCATCACGCAATCGAATACGATCAGTCGCATCCTCTTGATCATGATCGCACCGCTTACCGCGACCCCCGCGGAACGATGTCGCGCGACGCAAGCTGTATCTGCTTGCGCAAGAACGCGTGGGCGGGGTCGGCCTCCCGGGTTGCGTGCCACAGCAGCTTGATCGGCACCGGTATCCGCTTCGGGCCCGCACGCAAAGACCTGAGGCCGAAGGCTTCGCGGGCGAACGCGAGCATGCTCGTCGGTATCAGGCCGAAGAGATCCGATTGTCCGGCCACCATGAACACCTCGAGGAATTCCGACACTTCGAGGACGCAGTTCAACTCGAGCCGCTGCCACTCTCGAATGCCCGCCACGGGATGCTCGCCCTCGACGCGCGGACGCAGGGAGACGAAAGCTCCCTTCCTGAGTTCGCCGATCGTTTGCGGCCGCCGCAACGCCGGGTGCCCGCTGCGCACCACCGCCACGACCGCATCCTCGAACAGCGTGATTTCGTTGAACCGGCCGCGCTCGGGCATGAGCCAGTCCACGGCCGCGTCGACCCGCCCTTCGCGCATCGCGCGCGCAAGCTCGATCGGCCGCGACCGGGTGCTGAAGGCCACTTCGACCTTCGGCGCCGCCCGGCCGAGCCGTTCGCGCAGCCGCACCGCGATCATCGGACCGAGCGGGTGCGACAGGCCGACGAAGAACTGTCGTGCCGAGGTCTCCGGGATCGAAGCCTCGCGTTTCGGCGACCGAGTCGCGCACCGCTCCCAGCGCGCCGCGCAGCTTCCCGTAGATCAGGTCCGCGACCGGCGTCGGGATGACCCCCTGCGCCTGCCGGACGAAGAGTTCGTCGCGGAACACCGACCGCAGCCGCGACAGCGCGTGGCTCACGGCCGACTGCGTCATCGCCAGCCGGTGCGCGGCGCGCGACAGGTTGCGCTCCTCGTACGCCGCCTCGAACACCGGCAGGAGGTTGAGGTCAACGCCGCGCAGGTTGAGCATGGTGCATATCACTCATGCAATATCTTCAGCAGGATTCATGACGCGCGCTGCCTTAGGATAACGGAAACGCACGCAATCCCGTGCGCGAAATCCATAGGTTTGCCGGCGGTCCGCGCTCCTCCGGGTCATGCGGCCGGCACAAGACGTGGCATGGACCCATCCTTGATCATCCTGGGCGTCGTCGGCTGGGCGCTCGTGCTGCTGCTGGTGCTCCTCATCGGCCGCGGTCGCTGAGGCTTTCGAGGAACGCGATCAGGTCGGCCGTCTCCGCGGCGGTCAGATGCAGCGGCTTCAGGATGCGCTCGCCGTCCGCGTGCAGGCGATCCTCGTCGATCTCGGAATAGTGCCGGACGACGTCCGCGAGCGTGGCGAGGCTGCCGTTGTGCATGTAGGGCGCGGTGCGCGCCACGTTGCGCAGCGACGGCACCTTGAACTCGCCGAAGTTGCGGTGCTCGGAGGCGACATGGCGCGTGCTGATCGCCGTGGCGCGCGTCGGGTCGTCGTTGTAGGGCCCGAGCAGGTTGTAGCGGCTCGCCTGCAGCCGGCGGATGCCTTCGTGGCGTCCGGCATCCACGCGACCCGGCGCGACGAAGTGCGGGATGCCGATGTCGTGGAACTCGCCGTTGGAAAAGCGCGGGCCGACGTGGCAGACGTCGCAGCTGCCCTTGCCGATGAAGATCGCGAGTCCGCGCTGCGCCGCCGGCGGATAGCGCGCCGCGGCCACGCGGTCGCCGCGGGCCAGCGCGTCGCGGAAGTCGTCGAACGGCGTCCGGCCGGTCTCGATCGTCTCCTGGAACGCGGCGAGCGCCTTCGCGACATCCACGGCGACGGCCTCGTCGTCGGCAGGGGGCGGCGCGCCGAAGGCGCGGCGATAGCCCGCCTCGAGATCGGCATTGCCGCGCACCGCGTCCGCGAGGCGCGCGAAGTCGCCGCCCATCTCGCGCGGGTCGACCATCGGCCGCAGGCTTTGCGCCCACAGGCTGTCGCCCGCACCGTCCCAGCCGTACCAGCGTTGCAGGCGCATGTTCGCGACGCTCGGCGTATTGCGGTCCACGCGTCGCGAGGCCCCGGGCCTTGGGCAAGCCGTCGGCGAAAGCCCAGGTCGGCCCGATGGCAGCTCGCGCAGGAGACGCTCCGTTGCCCGAAAGCCGCGGGTCGCGGAAGAGTTTCGCGCCCCACGCAATGGCGGCCTCCTTGCCGGAAACGCGATTGGAAGGATCGCGCTGCGGCCGGCGGCGGCCAGGGCCCGTGCGACACGATGCGGCGTATCTCCGCCTCGGAAAATGCGGGCGCCGAATCGGGTTCCGCCGATGGCGCCGAAGGTCATCAGCGCGCCGAGCGCCAGGACCACCGGGCGGAGCGAGCGCGTCACTCGAGCAGCAGCACGCCGGTGAGTCGTTCGGTGCGGCCGTCGGCGTCGACATCGAACGTGAGATCCCAGCGGCCGGGCATGTGGAACAGCAACCCTTCGGCGCGGTAGAGGGCAAGCGCCGCCGGGCCGTGCGGTGACGACGGGCCGATAGTTCATTCCGTGCCGATGCTCGGGCATCGTGGCGTCCACGCGCACCGCGCGCGGAGCTGCCGGCCGCGGCGCGCGGGCACACGGCGAAGTCGAGCGCGAAGTGCGCTCCGACGCCGATCGGGTCGGGCACCGTCTTGTACGCCACGGTGTAGTTCGCGCCTTCGATCCGTGCGCGTCTCGCCGAGCGCCTCGCCGCACAGCCGTCGGCCGACGCCGGCGCGCAAGCGGCAGGCACGTCACGAGAAGGCCCGCGGCGAGGACGCCCTTCATTGACTGCGCGCGGGAGTCGATCCGGGGAACAGCGCGTCGGCGTTGCGCCAGGCAATGCGCTCGGCGAGCGGCGGCGGAAGGTCGGCGAGCCACGCGCGGGACCAGGCGGCATGCTCGACGATGTAGTGCCAGCGCTCGGGCGTGTAGGTGTCCGTGCCCACCATGAAACGGTCGGGAAATTCGTTGAACATCGCGCGCCACTCGGCCGGCACCTTGCCGCCCGCGCCCTGCTCGCTGCGAAACGCGAGGTCGCACCACAGGTTGCGGTGCTTGGCGAGCAACGCGCGGACCGACTCGGGACGCTCGAATCCCGAGTGCGCCCAGAGGATGCGGGCCGCGGGATCCTGGCGGAACAGGCGCTCGATCGCGTCCGGGATCGGAATGCGCGTGGAGCACGAGACCGTGCTGCCTGGCGAGCGCCACCATGCGCCGCGGCACCGGCAGGTCGGCATCGGCGCCGTACAGATGAAACTCGCCGACGGCGACGTAGCGATGCCGCGCGAGGCGATCCTCGAGAAACGGCACGACCGATTCGTCGCGGACCCAGGTCGCGAGTGTCGCCGCGGGTGCGATACGGACGAAGCGACGGCAGCACGAGGTCCGGCGCCTCCGCGACGAGACGCTGCGTCCCCTCGTCGCCGGAGCTCGACACCAGGGCGCGCGCGACGCCCGCGCGGCGCAGGATGGCGATCGCCTCCTTCGGCGGCAGGTTGTCCCATGCGTCGTGGCTGTAATGCACGTGCGCGTCGAAGATCGGCAGCTCGGCCGCCGGCGCAGGCCGGCAGCAGCGACAGCGACGACGATGGCAGCGGCGAAGATGCGCATGAACGGCTCCTGCCGGGAGCGAGCGCATGGCCGGCGCACATCCGGCGCGGCACCGGCACGCACGATGCCAATGCTCGCGCAAGAACGGCGCGGTGTAAACTCCACGTCGGCCGGCGGCGGTCCGGTCGAGCGGCTTTCCGGGAGGAACGGCATGCGGGTACCACACACATCGCGCGGTCGTTGGTCGTGACGGCAGCGGTCGCCATCGGCGGCCACGGGCGCGCTCGCGCATCACGGCTGGAGCGGCTACGAGACGGACAAGCCGCTGCGCCTCGACGGCGTCATCAAGGAGGCGGGCTACGAGCATCCCCACGGCTACGTGCGCCTCGAAGTGCCCGGCAAGGTCTGGAACGTGGTGCTGGCGCCGCCTTCGCGCATGGAGAGCCGCGGCCTTCCGCGGGGCGCGCTCCGGCCCGGCGTGAAGGCGATGGTCGAAGGCTATGTCGGCCCGGGACGATCCCGATCGAAATGCGGGCCGAGCGGATCACGATCGACGGCAAGACGATCGAACTTCGCTGATGCACCCGCCGGTCGGACCCGAGATCCTGGTCTGGCTCGAGACCAGCGGGCTGGCGACGCTCATGCGCCAGTCGCAGTGGCTCTATCCCATCGTCGAGATCGTCCACATCGTCGGCTTCGTGACGCTCGTGGGCAGCGTCGCGATGTTCGACCTGCGCCTCCTCGGGCTGTCGCCGAACCTGCCGGTCGCGGGCATGGCGCGGCATCTGCTGCGCTGGTCGCTCGCGAGCCTCGTGCTGGTCGTGCCGTCCGGCTTCGCGATGTTCGCGGCGCACGCCACCGAGTTCGCCGACAACACGGCCTTTCGGATGAAGCTCGTGCTGCTGACCGCCGCGGCGATCAACGCGATCGTCTTTCACCGGACGTCGTTCCGCTCGGTGGCGGACTGGAACACCACGGGTTGCGCCGCCGCGTTCGTGCCGCGTCGCGGCCGGCGTTTCGCTCGCGATCTGGCTCGGCGTGATCTGCTGCGGCCGCCTCATCGCGTATCTCTGACGTCCTCCGGCGGATAGACGCCCGCGAGCCGGGCGATCAGGATCGCGAGGAACAGCGTGCCGACGAGCTGCTCGAAGACGCAGAGCGAGCGGGCCTGGCGCAGGAGCGGCGTGATGTCGCCGAAGCCGGTGCTCGTGAGCACGGTGAAGCTGAAGTAGAGATAGTCGTAGGTCGTCAGCGCGACGACGCTGCCGCTCGAGCCGAACGAGCCCGGGTAGACGTACCCGACGATGGCGTAGAGGTAGCTCCACAGCACGCCGATCAGGAGATAGGCGGCCGCGGCGCCGAACAGCCGGTCGGCCGTCATCACGTCCCGCTGGAACACGTAGCGCAGGAGGTAGGCGAGCGTCGTCGCGTAGAGGGCCGCGGCGAAGCACCCGACAGCAGCGTCCACTGCGGATCCGCGGTCGTGACGCCCAGCCAGTGATAGATCGCGGCCGGCACGGCGAGGAGCAGCGCGATGACGAACGAGATCACCGTGCGACCGATGGCCGCGACCGCGGCGATGATCGACGCCGATCCCCATGAGATTGACCGCGAACCGCCCGAACGGCGTCGGCTCGACGAACGGCACGCCGACGATGAGCGCCAGCAGCACGAGAAAGAGGTAGAAGCAGCGCTGGTAGAAGATGCGGCCGATCGCCGCGCGTGCCTGTGTGATCGCCATGGGGCCTCTGGAGGCAGGTCGATCGCCCGCGAGTCGGGGGGTGGCGAACGAACCATCGAACGCCGCGTCGGTCGCGAGTCAATATACAACATTGTCCGTCGAATCGTCGCGTGTTACGGTGGCGACGATGGATTCCATCACGTCGCGCGCTCGTTCGACTGCACGGCCGCATGAAGAACGCTGCTCGCCTGGCTCTGCGGGATCGTGTTTCTCGGCGTGCCGCTGGCGCTCGGCGTCGCGTTCTACCTGTGCTTCCAGGACCAGCCGCTCGTCCGCCGCACCGTGGCGTTCACGCCCGGACGACGTCGAGCGCGCCATGCGGGTTCTCGAGAAGCACGATCCGCGACGGATGAAGAGCGGCACGTTGCGCACGATGACGATCCGCGCCGACGAGCTCGATCTCGTCGTCAACTATCTCGCCAACCGGTTCGGCAAGGGCAGCACGCGGCTCGTGCTCCGTCCCGGCGTGCTGGCGCTCTCGGCGAGCGTCGAGGTGCCGGCGAACCCGTTCGGGCGCTACGTGAACGTGCAGGCGCTGCTGCGCGAGACCGGCGGGCCTGCCGGCCGTCGACGAGTTGCGCATCGGCCGCCTGCCGGTGCCCGGCGTGCTCGCCGACTGGGCGCTCGCCCGCGCGATGCACGAGCCTCGACCAGACCGCGGGAGTACCAGGTCGCCGCCGACACGATCCGCAGCGTGAGCATCGCCGACGGCAGCGTGCGGATCGTCTACGAGTGGCGCGACGATCTGCCGGCCCGCCTGGGCAACGTTCTGCTCTCGCCCGCGGAGCGCGAGCGGCTCAAGGTCTACCAGGAGCGACTCGTGCAGGTGACGCGCGACGCCGCGACGCCGCGCAGCCTGTCGGTCGACGATCTGCTCGCGCCGCTGATGCGGCTCGCCGTCGAGCGCGCCGCCGATCCGCAGGCCGAGAGCCGCGCGGTCATCGTCGTGCTCGCGTTCTACGTCAACGGCAAGGGACTCGCGGCGATCGTGCCCGGCGCGAAAGACTGGCCGCGCCCGGTGCCGCGAACGGTGACGCTCAACGGCCGCACGGATTCGCCGCAGCACTTCAGCGTTTCGGCGGCGCTCGCGGCCCATGCCGGCGGACCGCTGTCCGACGCGATCGGTCTTTACCGCGAGGTGGACGATTCGCGGCGCGGCAGCGGCTTCAGCTTCAACGATATCGCGGCGGACCGCGCGGGCACGCGGTTCGGCGAGACTCGCCACCGCGATCGGCCGGCGAGCGCGCGCCAGCTGCAGCAGCGGATCGCCGCCGGAATCAAGGAGACCGATCTGATGCCGGAGGTCGCCGACCTGCCGGAGTTCATGCCCGAAGCCGAGTTCAAGCGTCGCTTCGGCGGCGTCGGAGCGCCGCGCGTACCAACGCATGATGCAGGACATCGAGCGGCGCGTCGCGGCGTGCCCGCTGTATCGCTGAGCCGATGGACGCCGGTCTCGGCGCCGCGCGGACGTCATCGTCGCGCGCGGAGGTACCGCCAAACCGACCACAGGTCCGCGACCGTGCGGCGTGAAACGAGGCAGAGCGCCGCCAGGAACAGCAGCGCCCCCAGGAAGACGTTCGCAGTGAGTTCGACGACGACGGTCAAGGGGGGCAGGGCGCGCGCGGCGTCGAGCGCGATCAATCCACCTCCCATGATCGCCGTCGCGATCGCCGGCGGCGCGAGCGCCGCGAGCGTGCGGATGGGATCGAGGTCGATGAGTCGCAGCGCCCAGTAGGTCGATACGAGCAGCGCGACGTGGAAGAGCAGGACGCCGACGGCCACGCCGGCCGTGCCGAAGCGGCTTCCGAGTACGACTGCGAGCAGCAGGAACGGCACGAGAACGAGGCCGATCTTGAATTCGAGATCCGGTCGACCCTTGACCGCGTAGATGTTGCCGAGCAGCCCCTGCAGCGCGCGGACGATCCCGATGCCGGCGACGATCTGCAACAGCGGCACGACGGGAAGCCATTGCTCGCCGTAGAGCGTGCGCACGATCGGCATGGCGAGCACGGCCATCCCGACGCCCATCGGCATGGCGATCGTTGCCAGCAATCGAAGGCTCTTGAGAACACTTTCCTGGAACGCGGCATGGTCGGTCTGGACGAGCGCGAACGCCGGGAACAGCACGCGCTGCACCGACATCGACAGCCGGCTGCGCAGCTCCTCGGGCAGTGCGAACGCGGTCTGGTAATAGCCGAGCTGGGTGGCGCCGAAGATGCGGCCCACCGTCGCGAAATCCACATTCGAGGCGACGTACGTGAGCGCGGCGGAGCCGAAGAAGCTTCCTCCGAAGCGTCGGTGGCGGCGGATGAAACCCGGGTCGAAGCGCAGCCGGGGAACATAGGGAATCAGATAACAGATCACGATGAACTGCGCGGCGCGCCCGGCGACGGTTCCCCAGACGAGGCTCCACACGCCGAATCCGGCGAATGCGAGCGCAATGCTCGTCGCGATCCGCACGAGCAGGTTCGCCAGCTGGCTGACGAACTCGTAGCGGAACAGCAGCAGGCGATAGGCGATCGACTGGTGGATCGCGGAGAACTCCTCGAAGAGGATGATGCTGGACATGGCCCACAGGATCGGCGCAAGCCGCGGCTCGTGGAAGAGCCCGGCGATGAGGCTCGAAGCTCCGACGATTAGCGGACACGATGGTCGTGCCCAGCGCCACGCTGAACCAGAACCCGGAGTCGAGATCGAGTCGTGTCAGGTCCCGCGCCCGGACGATGATCGCCGGCAGGCCGAAGACGCACAGCATCGCGCCGAATTCCGTCACGACCGTCGCCATGGCCACGAACCCGTAATCGGTCGGCGTCAGCAGGCGGGCGAGAATCGCGGTCGAGCCCAGCGTCAGGACGGTGCGCACGACGATCAGCGTGACCATCCATGCTGCGCCGCGCGCGACTCGTCCGCTGAGATCGTCCGCGCTCGGGCGCAGGCATGCGCGCATGATCCCGGGATCGCGCAGGGGAAACGTGATAGGCATCTCGTTCGGTGTCCGTCTATCCGCCGGCCCGCGGATCTCCCTCTGTTGCACGGCCTTGTGCTCTAATCGGCGCTCGCCCCGCTCGCCGGGGCCACATTGGGAGATTGCGACCTATGATCGCACGTCGCGTCCGCTGCGTGTGCCTGCTGCTGGCCGTCGCGCTGGCGCCGGTCGCACCGGCCGCTGCGCCGACGAAGCGAAGGTGCTGCGCCTCGCGTTGTCGGACATCGCGTACCTCGATCCGCAGCAGATCACCGACCTCTACTCGACGCGCGTCGCGAACGTCATCTTCGAGGGGCTCTACCAGTTCGATTACCTGGCGACGCCGGCGCGCGTGGTGCCGAACACCGCCGTGGCGATGCCCGAGATTTCGGACAACGGCCGCACGTGGACGATCCGGATCCAGCCCGGAATCCTGTTCGCGAGCGCGCCGGCCTTCAAGGGCAAGCCGCGCGAACTCGTCGCGCAGGACTACGTGTATTCGATCACGCGACTGCTCGACCCCAATCTCAAGCGCGGCGGCGATCCCGCGTTCACGAACCTGCTGGAGGGCGCGCGGCCGGTCATCGATGCGGCGAAGAAATCCGGCAAGCTCGACTACGACGCGAAGATCGAAGGCCTGCAGGCGATCGATCGCCACACGCTGCGCCTCAAGCTGACTTCGGTCGACTACACGATCCTCGAGCGGCTCGCGCAGCTCAGCACGTTCGCCGTCGCGCGCGAAGTGGTCGAAGCGGCGGGCGACGATCGTCGTGAACAAGCCCGTGGGCACGGGACCGTTCCGGTTGGGCGAGTGGGTACGCGGGTCGCGCGTGGTCCTCGAGGCCAATCCCGGCTATCGGACCATTCGCGTTTCCCGGCAGCGACGATCCGGCGTTGCAGCCGATGATCCAGGCGATGAAGGGGCGCAAGCTCCCCGCGCTGTCGCGGATCGAGATTTCGATCATCGAAGAGATGGTGCCCGAGCTCCTCGCGTTCGATCAGGGCAGCCTCGACTACATCTGCGCTGACCGGCACCATCCTGTCGCGGCTCCTCGACAACGGCAAGCTCAAGCCCGAGTACGGACGGCGCGGCATCCCTCACCACCGCTACGCCATCCCGGCGCTCATCTACACCTATCTCAACCAGGACGACCCGGTCGTGGGCGGCAACGCGCCGGAGCGGGTCGCGCTGCGGCGCGCGATCGGGATGGGCTTCAACAGCGACGAATTCATCAAGGTGTTCTACGGCGGCCAGGGGCTGCCCGCGAATCAGCTGCTGCCGCCGGGCACGAGCGGCTTCGATCCGAAGCTGCCGCAGAAATCGGCGTACGATCCCGCCGCCGCGCGCGCGCTCCTCGACCGCTTCGGCTACAAGGATCGCGACGGCGACGGCTTCCGCGAAACGCCCGACGGCAAGCCGCTCACGCTGGTGCAAAGCTCGCTGCCGGACAGCCTGAGCCGCGAAGGCGACACGCTGTGGCTCAAGAACATGACGGCGATCGGTCTCCGAAGATGACGGTCAACACGCAGCAGTTCAACGACCTCCTGCGCCAGAGCAAGGCCGGCCAGCTGATGATGTTCAACCTCGGGTACCGGGCGTCCGAACCGTCGGGGTACAGCTTCCTGTCGACCCTGTGGGGCAAGTCGCCGCAGGACATCAACCTGCCGCGCTTTCGCAACGCCGACTACGACGCGGCGTTCGAGCAGTTCCTGCGCACGCCGGACGGGCCGGAACGCGTCGGACTCGCGCGCAGGATGTCCGAAGTGGTCAACGCGTACGTGCCGATCGTGATGCAGGTCTATCCGGTGGGCAACGCGTTCGCGCAACCGTGGCTCCTGGGCTATTACCCGTCGCAGTTCGGCTTCACGTGGAAGTACATGGACATCGATCTCGCGCGGAAGCAACGTGCAGGCAAGAAGTGAGTGCCAGCCTGCTGCGCGAGGCCTGGCCTTGAAACCATCATGCGGTCTTTCGATGCGCGCGACGTAGCAGTGGTGGGGGCGCTCGCGAACACTAGGAGTTGAGCAAGCGCTGGCGCTCCGCTTCCGTCCCGGTCCAGATGTTACTGACTCCAGAGGGTCGAGTCGCGATATAGCGGGGTTCGTCATCGACCCAGAGGTCCTGCTGCCATGCGACGGGTCTTCGTCGCGCGCGTTCCTGATCGAAGAAACCGGCCACCGGGAAATAAATCTGTCTCGCGTCGGAGAGCCAGCCAGCCCACCACGAGTAGGAACTCACCGACAGGACCAGGTTGGAGCTCGCACGGAGGATGTTGAAGTCTTCGAGGGCATTGCCCGATCGCACTTCTGCGTCGAAGCGGGCAACGAGCTTTTGCACCATTGGGTCGTAGCGATCCTCTGTCACCACGGTAACCCTGCCCCAGCGTCGCGATCGGATGATGGTGTCGTAGAACGAGAAAGGCAGGGTGTGATAATCGGGATGAACCCGTTCCAGGAGGCAGTTGCTTTGCCAGACGTCGCCCGCACGGACGTGTATGGTGAGGTCGTCCGGCGCGGAATGTTCGTACGCATCGCCGATGAGCCATGAATCGCGAATTTGGCTCTTGTACGGCTGGTAGTATTCGTAGCGTTGAAAAAAACCATTGACGATGATTCGACGCGGCGTGCAATCGGCAAGTATTCCGTCGAGATCCATTCGGTGCCCTTCGATGACCTGGCGCGGCCCGGGCACGGAGACACCCCCTCCGAGTGTCTGGACGTTTGGAAAGCCGGGAATCGACGGAGCCTGCAGGTCGAACCCAAGCTCTTCGGCAAGGATCCGGCCGATGCAATACTGAGCGAGGTTGTTGCCGAGGCGACATTGGTACAGAACCTGAACCGCGCCTCGCAACTTCACGTCCGCCTCGGATTGATTTTCGCTGGATCGGTAGATATTTCAAGCACTTGAGCACCCTGCCGTCGGGATTTTTTACAAATTGGACATCCCAATGCGCGTAGCCGAATGCCAGGGCATAGTACTGGCGTGCTTCGACGGTGCATCGGTCCGACGGTCAGGCGGGCTCCTGGCGTGCGATCAGCTCCTCGCACCGGTCCGCGATGTGCGCGACGCGTAGGGAAGGATCATCGCCGGCGTGCCTGTTCGCCATGGCCTGCGCCGCCGCCGTGAACGACGGCTGTTCCAGGAGCCGCCGCAGCAGGCCCCCGTAGTAGGGGGAAGGCCTCTCGAAGTCCACGACCAGGCCCGCACCGAGCGCCTCAACGCATTTGGAAGTCATCATCTGTTCGAGATGCTGCGGCAGCAGCAGCACCGGCTTGCCCGCGGTCACCAGCGCCTGCGCCGTGCCGCCTGCGTGGCATATGCCGAGGTGGCACTCCCGGATGACATCAGCCATGCGAACCGGGTCGTGGCTGAACGCTACGTTCGCGGCCGTGTGCATCTGCACCGTCGCCTCCGAGACCCCGGGTGCGTGTACCACGACGGCAGCGTCAATCTTGCGCAGCGCAGCCAGTAGCTTGTCCAAGTCCCGGAAGTGAGGCTTGACGTAGGCAAAGACGCGCTTCGTGCCCACAATCGGCCATTGGGGCGGCACGCCTTGATCGAGGTTCGTCACCGGGCCCCAGTAGCGCGCGCCCGTACGTCCGGGATACTGGTCGAATTCTTCCCAAGCGGTGATGATGTCCTCGTCGGTCTCGAGGAGGTCGGCAAGTCGGCTCAGCGGAGGCTGCGAAAAGCGCGCAAGCACCTTATTGGCGCAGGCCAGAACGAGGCGCTCGCCCGCGAGGACGCGCGCCGCCGGCTCGGCCTGCCACCAGCGATACGTGGGCATGGGCTCCGTGCGCGGCGGAATCGAGAATGATGCTCCGAACATCGCGCGCCGAAGGCCAAGACCCCGAGTCGCGAGCAACGCCGTCGGCGCGTAGTCGAAAAGCATGAGCTGCGGCCCGACTGCGCTCACCAGCGCACGCCATCCGCGGCAAAGACCGGTCAGCGACGAGGGGTGCACGAAACCCAGGCGCATCAAGGTTTCGGCGAAACCAATCGCTGCCGGTAGACCGCGCACATTCGCAGCCCAGATCGGTGCCTGGAATACCGTGAACGGCTCGTCGCGCAGAATCGTGTCGACGAACGTGAGTTCCCGCAGCGCGAATATCGGCTCGTGCCCGCGGCGCGCCAATTCGCGCGCGAGAGTGAGGAACCGCATTAGATGCCCGTAATCTCCACCGAGCTCCCATGCAAGGAGGATGCGCGCCACGGCGCGATTCTATCGGATCGGCCCCGGCGGGCCGGCAAACACCGAAGCAGCTCGCACTTCTATCCGACGCACGGTGCCGAGCAGAAATCTGGCGGGCAGAACTGTCGAAAAAATTTACATTCTTGTAGACAAACGATGCGGGCGTCATAGCGGCGGTTGAAGTACGTCTGTAAATTCAAGCAATTATCTGCGAGAGCCGAGTATGGTCTGCTTCTTGCGTCTTTTCTGGCCGCGAACGACGGCGCCTGCATTGTTTGGCCGGTAACTCGATCATCTTGGAGAGCATTGCCATGGGTACTTTGAATGTTCGTCGACGGTTGGCCTATTCTGCGGTTGCGGCTGCGCTGGGCCTTGCGGCAAGTTCCGCGGACGCGCTCCGTTTCGTGGGTACCTTCGACCCGGTGTCCTTCAGCGGCGCCTACGATATCGACGTCGACCCTGATTGTCTGTCCAGCGACGGGTGGAAGGCGAACGCAGGCGGTCCGATCAATCCCGGCGACTCGATCTGCTCGATCGTGTTGGAAAGCGCCTCGGCCTTCGTAACGTCGACATTTCCAGACCCCGTCTTCAGCGGGAACGTGACATTTGCTCCGCCCGCGCTGGGGCTTCCCCAAGTTCTCGGAGTAAACGTCGTCAGTGGAACCGTTGCACTCGACGCCTTCGACACCGAACTTCTTTCCTGGGTCAGCTCGGATTTTGGCTTCGACGGCAGCATGTACATCAAGTTCACGTCGGGCGCCATGGACGACCCCTATACCTGTGGTAACCCGCTTCCCGCTGGCGTGACGCTGTACACGAATGTCGACCCATGCGTGGGTGAACCAGACGCCACCGCGGTTTTCACGAGCATCAGGCAGGTGGACGTCGTCCCGGAACCGGGGACGCTCAGTCTTCTGCTGGGTGCGCTCGGCGGCGGCTACCTCGCGCGACGGCGCAAGAAGAGATCGCCGGACTGAACTTCCGTCAAACAGCTGCCCCCCGCCGCGACGCACCGCGGTGGGGCGGTGGTGTACTCCACGGCTCCGCGATCAGGCGGTGACCGCCGATCCGGCTTTGCGCATGCCCGCGCGGCGGATCGCTTGCTCCAGTTCCCATCCCCGTCCGTCCGACCACGCCCGGTCGAACGCCGCGTCACCGAGTGCGGTACGCGCGGCGGCGATGGCGGCGCGACGCCGCGCTTCGCCACGCGGCGGGCCCCGCAGCAAGAGCCGCGCGCGCAAGCTTTCAACCGCCGCGAACAGCCGGACCGCCTCATCGGCGATGTTCGCGGACTGAAGAAGTGCTGCATGGTCCTCGAGACAGCACAGCAATTCGGCGTTCATCTCGAATGCCTGCAAGGCGCTCAACGCTGTCGCCAGTTTGGCTCGCGCGGCATCGATTTCACCGGCTGCGACATCCGCCTTCCCCATCCACCACAACGCCATCGCTTCGCCGCGTTTGTTCTCGGTACCGCTGCACACCTCCAGCGAGCGGGTGAACCGCGCGCGCGCCGCATCGAGGTCGCCGGCTTCCAGCGACAGTTCTCCCAGGACTCGCTCGCATTCGCCAATGATCTCCAGGTTGTCGAGATCGCGGGCGATGACAAGGCACTGCTCAAAGTGTGCTCGGGCGCCGACATCGTCGGACACGTACATGCAGATCTCGCCGAGGTGACTGAGGCCGATTGCCTCGCCGACCCGCTGCCCGATCTGCCGAAAGATACTCAAGGCCTCTTCTTCGCCTTCGCGTGCTCTCACGGCGTCGCCTTCGTGCAGGCGGACCTGGGAGAGGGTGGACAAGGTTGCCGCGATATCGACCGGATTGCCGAGCCCACGACGCAGCACGAGGCACGCTTCCAGCATCCGGCCGGCCTCGGCATAGTCGCTCTGGTTGTCCGCGAGCGAAGCGCCGACGTATAACGCATGTGCGTGGGCGACTGCGGATGCCTGTACGGCAGGCAGTGCCAGCGCCGCATGCACGTACTTGCGCCCTTCGGTCGAATAGCCCCGGAGTGTGCGGAACCCCATCAGCGCGACCTCGAATTTTACGGCGAGGATCGGGTCGGTTCCCCCTCCCAACGCCAGCGCGATGGCGGCACGCATGTTGTCGAGCTCGGCTTCGAGCCGGCGAGTCCATTGCGCCTGATCGGGCCCCTGCAATCCCGGATTGCCCGCCTTCGCGATGACGAGATAGTGGTCGCAATGCCGCTTCGCGTTTTCGACCTGCTCGCCGCGCTTGCCCAATGCTTCGTGCCCGAACTCGCGGAGCGTTTCCAGCATCCGGTAACGCGATTCGCCGTCCGTCTCGCGGACCATGACCAGCGACTTGTCGACCAGCGATAGCACGAGGTCGAGGACATCCTCCGGCGTGAGCGGATCGGCGCCGCAGACCGCTTCGGCGGCCGGCAGATCGAAGCCGCCGACGAAGACGCCCAGGCGCTCGAACAGCAGCTTCTCGTTGTCCGTCAGCAGATCGTACGACCAGGCGACCAGCGCGCGCAGCGTCTGCTGGCGCTCGAGCAGCACCCGTCCGCCGCCCGTCAGCAGCGTGAACCGGTTGTGCAGCCGCTTGTTGATTTCCTGGATGGACAGCGAGCGCATCCGCGCAGCGGCGAGTTCCAGCGCAAGCGGGATGCCCTCGACCCGATTGACGAGCTCGGCGACCGCGGGCGCTTCGCGCGTCGGTCAGCGTGAAACCGGGCTTCTGCAATTGCGCGCGCGCCATGAATAGTTGCACGGCTTCCGATCGCGACAGGGTCTCGACGCTCGCGGTGGAAGAGGGCAACGCCAGCGGCAGTACCGGATAGATCTGCTCGCCGGGAACGCGCAGCGCTTCGCGGCTCGAGGCGATGATCCGCACGTCGGGCGCCGCTTTCAGGATCGCGTTGGCGAGCGACGCGCATGCGCTCACCACCTGCTCGCAGTTGTCGAAGATGAGCAGCGTCTTGCGGGACTTGAGGTGCGCGCACAGCGTGTTCGCGATCGGCTTGCCCGGCTCTTCGCGCACGGCGAGCACCTGGGCAACCTCGTTGGGAACGAAGGTGGGATCGCGGATCGGCGCGAGATCCATGAACCAGATGCCGTCGGGATACGCGTCGAGCATGTCGGCCGCGATCTGCAGCGACAGCCGGGTCTTGCCGAGACCGCCCATGCCGAGGAGCGTGAGCAGGCGGTTGCCCTTGAGGAGCTGGGTGGCCTCCTCCAGCTCGCGCTCGCGCCCGACGAAGGACGTGAGCTGCTCGGGCAGGTTGTTGGGCGTGGCTTCGAGCGAGCGCAGCGCGGGGAAGTCCCCCCGCAGGTCGGGATGGACGATCTGGTAGACGTGCTCGGGTGACGCCAGGTCCTTCAGTCGGACGCTGCCGAGATCGAGGAGCGTGATCGGCGCGGGCAGGCGGGTGCCGACCTCGTCGACGACTGCCTGCGAGATCAGGATCTGGCCGCCGTGGGCGACGCTCATGATCCGCGCCGTGCGGTTGACGGGCGTGCCGAAGTAATCGTTGTCGCGCCGCTCGAGCACGCCGAGGTGCAGGCCGCAGCGCACGCGGATCGGGATGCCGTTGGTGACCGCGGGATCGGCCAGCGATTGCTGGAACATCACCGTCGCCTTCACGGCGTCGAGCGGGTCGTGGAAGGCGGCGAACAGCCCGTCGCCGGTGGTCTTGACGATGACGCCGTGGTTGCCGTCGACGGCCGAGCCGGGCGCGGGCATCGTGCTGCGCCAGGGCGCCGGCCATGCGCTCGCCCTCCTGCTCCCACAGACGGGTGCTCCCCTCGATGTCCGTGAACAGGATGGTGATGACGCTCGACGACACTTCCAATCCGTTGCCCTCCGCGGCCCTCGATTCTCCCTCGGCACTCTACAACCGCCGCCCCCCAATGCCAAATGAATGGCGGGTCGACGCGTATCATGTCGCCTCGCGGAAATGGCGACCCCGCAGGTCGTCGCGCGACCGCCCCGAACCCGCCAAAACGGAAACAGCCATGACGCAGAAGACCATCGCGGCCGAGCCCTACGAATTCACCTTCGATCCGGGTTCGACGGCGCTTCTCATCATCGACATGCAGCGCGATTTCGTGGAGCCGGGCGGCTTCGGCGAGGCCCTCGGCAACGATGTCACGCCGCTCCAGGCCGTCATCGCGCCCTGCAAGCGCGTGCTCGACGCCGCGCGGCGCGCCGGCATGCTGGTGATCCACACGCGCGAGGGGCACAGTCCCGATCTCGCGGACTGCCCGCCGACCAAGATCGTGCGCGGACGGGGCGCGATCCGCATCGGCGATCCCGGTCCCATGGGACGCATTCTCGTCCGCGGCGAGCGCGGCCACGACATCGTCCCCGAGCTCGTATCCGGCGCCGGGCGAGGTGGTGATCGACAAGCCCGGGCAAGGGCGCGTTCTGCGCGACGGATCTCGACCTCATCCTGCACAACCGCGGGCATCAAGTCGCTGATCGTCTGCGGCGTGACGACGGAAGTGTGCGTGAACACGACGGTGCGCGAGGCGAACGACCGCGGCTACGAATGCGTCGTGCTCGCCGATTGCGTCGGCTCGTATTTCCCGGAGTTCCAGCGCGTCGCGCTGGAGATGATCAAGGCGCAGGGCGGCATCTTCGGCTGGGTGTCGGATTCGAAGCGCGCGCTTGCAGCGTTTCAATCATGAGCGCCGCCGAGATCGCGAAGCTGGACGCGCTTTCGCTCGGATTCCGCGGGCGCTTCCTGACCTACGACGAGCTCACGCGGCAGGTGCGCGCGTGGGCCGATGCCTTTCCGCAACTGTGCCGTGCGACGTCGATCGGCCGCACGCCGGAGGGACGCGAGCTGTGGCTGCTGACGCTCGGGCCCGATCCCGATCGCGCGCGCCCGTCCGCCTGGGTCGACGGCAACATGCACGCGAGCGAGCTCTGCGGGTCGAGCGTCGCGCTCGCCATCGCCGAGGACGTGCTCCGGCTGCACCTCGCGCCGGACGGCGCCGCGTCGAGCGCTGCCTCGTCCGCGGTGGCGGCGGCGCGCCTGCGCGACGTCCGCTTCTACGTGCTGCCGCGGATGTCGCCCGACGGCGCGGAGGCGGTCCTCGCGAACGGCCGCTACGTGCGCTCGGTGCCGCGCGACCAGCGGCCCGCGCGCGCCCACGCCTACTGGCGCTGCGACGACGTCGACGGCGACGGGCTCGCGCTGACGATGCGGGTGCGCGACCCCGGCGGCGAGATGGTCGAATCGCCCGATTTCCCGGGACTGCTGCTGCCGCGCACGATCGACGACCCGCCGCCGTACTACAAGGTCTATCCGGAAGGCGTCATCGAGAATTTCGACGGCAGCAACGTGCCGACGCCGCATTTCCTGTCGGACAACCAGACCGACCTCAATCGCAACTTTCCGTTCTACTGGGCGCCGGACTCGAAGCAGGAGGGCGCCGGCGCGTTTCCGCTGAGCGAGATCGAGTCGCGCGCCGTGGTCGAGTTCGCCACGCAGCATCCCGAGATCTTCCTCTGGCTCAACCTGCACACGTTCGGCGGCGTGTTCATCCGGCCGCTGGGCGACAAGCCCGACACCAAGATGAACCCGGAGGACCTCGCGCTCTATCGCCAGCTCGGCGCCTGGGCCGAGGAGCTGACCGGCTATCCGATGGTGTCGGGCTGCGAGGAGTTCCTCTACGAGCCCGACACGCCGCTCCACGGCGATCTCACGGACTTCGCCTATCACCAGCGCGGCGCCGTCGCCTACGTCGTCGAGCTGTGGGATCTCTTCAAGCAGGTCGGCTTCGAGCGCAAGAAGCGCTTCGTCGACCACTACGTGCAGCTGACGCGCGCGGACATGCACCGCATCGCCGTCTGGGACCGCGACAAGAACGCCGGCCGCGTGGTGCGCCCGTGGCGCGCGTTCGCGCATCCGCAGCTGGGCGACGTCGAAGTCGGCGGCATCGATCCGCGCGTCGGGATGTGGAATCCGCCGCCCGAGGAGATGCCGCGGATCTGCACGGAGCAGGCCGCGCATTACCTGCGGGCGGCGGCGCTCGCGCCCGCCGTGGCGGTGGACGCCGTCGAGACCGCGACGCTGTCGCCGGAGCTGACGCGCGTCACCGTCACCGTCGCCAATCACGGGTACCTGCCCACCTACATCCTGGCGTCCGCCAAGGCGCTCACGCACAACGAGGCGCTGTGGGCCGACGTCACGCTGCACCGGTTGCGAGCTCGCCGATCCCGATCTCGCGCATCGCGAGATCGGGCACCTCGACGGCTGGGGCCGCGGCCTCTTCGACGGTTCCGGCGCGCTCTACTACACGCGCACGCGCGGCACCACCGGCGCGCGCACCGTCTCGTGGGTCGTGCGCGGCCGCGGCACGGTCAGCCTGCGGATCGGCTCCTGCCGCGTCGGCTGGACGACGCGCGACGTCGCGATCGGCTGAGCGCATCCGATCCCCGGGACCATTCGCCCGGGTCACTCAACTCGCAGGAGGCTCCGCTCGTGTCCCCCCTTGTGACGTCCCTCTGCCGCCAAGCCGTTCACCGGTATCTTTCCGATCGCCCCGACGCCGTTCACCGAATCCGGGGAGGTCGACCTCGAGGGGCAGCGCCGCGTTCTCGACTGCATGATCGACCAGGGCGTGGACGGGATCTGCATCCTGGCGAACTATTCGGAGCAGTTCCTGCTGACCGACGAGGAGCGCGCGACGCTCCTCGACGTCTGCCTGACGCACGTGGGCGACCGCGTGCCGGTCATCGCGACGTGCAGCCACTTCAGCACGCGGATCGCGTGCGAGCGCGGGCGCGCGGCGGCCGCGGCCGGCGCGGCGATGCTGATGCTGATGCCGCCCTACCATGGCGCCACGCTGCGCGCGGACGAGAAGGGCACTCTCGAGCATTTCGCGCGGGTGGCGGAAGCCGCCGGCGTGCCGATCATGGTCCAGGACGCGCCGCTGAGCGGCGCCAACCTGTCCGTGCCGTTCCTGGTGCGGCTCGCGCGCGAGGTGCCGGCGGTCTGCTATTTCAAGATCGAGGTGCCCGGCGCGGCCGGCAAGCTGCGGAGCCTGATCGAGGCGGGCGGCGACGCGATCGTCGGACCCGTTCGACGGCGAGGAATCGATCACGCTGATGGCGGACCTCGACGCCGGCGCGACCGGCACGATGCCGAGCGCGCTGCTGCCCGACCTGATCAAGCCGGTGCTCGAGCACCATCGCGCCGGACGCCGGAAGGAGGCGGCCGCGGCCTATGCGCGGATCCTTCCGCTCATCAATTTCGAGAACCGCCAGTGCGGGCTCCGCGCGACGAAGACCGTGATGGCCGCGGGCGGCGTGATCGCGAGCGACGCCGTGCGGCATCCGCTCGAGGCCCTGCACCCGAAGACCAGGGCCGGATTGCTGGAGCTCGCGAGCGAGTTGAACCCGCTCGCGCTGCACTGGGGCTAGGGCGTCAGCTCTTCAGGTTTTCCTTGAAGAAGGCGACCGTGCGCGACCACGCGAGCTTGGCCGCGGCCTCGTCGTAGCGCGGCGTGGTGTCGTTGTGGAAGCCGTGGTTGGTGTTCGGGTAGATGAACGCCTGGTACTTGACGTTGTTCGCCTTGAGCGCGGCCTCGTAGGCGGGCCAGCCGGCGTTGATGCGCTCGTCGTTGCCCGCGTAGTGGATGCAGCAGCGGCGCCTTGATCTTGGCGGCGTCGGCGGCGCTCGGCTGCCCGCCGTAGAACGGCACCGCCGGCCGCGAGGTCCGGGAAGCGCACGGCCATCTGATTGACGATCGCCGCCGCCGAAGCAGAAGCCGACGGCGCCGATCTTGCCCGTGCATTCGGGACGCGACTTGAGGAACGCCGACGGCGGCGACGAGGTCGTCGGCGCGCTTGGCGGCGTCGAGCGTGCCGAACATCTGCGCCGCCTTTTCCTCGTCGCCGGGATAGCCGCCGAGCGGCGTGAGCGCATCCGGCGCGAAGGCGACGAAACCGTCCACCGCGAGCCGTCGCGCGACATCCTCGATGTACGGATTGAGGCCGCGGTTCTCGTGGATCACCACGACGCCGGGCCACTTGCCCGCGCCTGCCGGCCGGGCGAGGTAGCCCTTCATCGTGCCCGAGCCCTGCGGCGACGGATACGTGAGCGTACTCGGTCGCGATCCGCGGGTCGTTCTTCGGGATCTGCTGGGCGAACGCGTAGTTGGGCCGCAGGCTCTCCAGCATCGCTGTCGCCGTGAAACCGCCGACCGCGTACTTGCCCGCCTTGTCGAGGAAGTCGCGGCGCGACAGCCAGCCGTGAACGTAGCCGTCGAAGAGCTTCAGGACTTCGGGCGGGAAATCGGTTGCTTTGAGTCGTTCCACGGAACGTGCCTCCTTCGGTTGTCAGGGCGAGGACCGGCCGAATGTCAACATCGGCCCGCCGGGATTATTCCATCGTCTGGGACTCCCGGCACCCGGCAAACGTTCAGGCGCGAGCCGGCGCATCGGCCTGCCCGCGCGAGAGCACGAGGCAGGTGACGCCGAACAGCGCGTAGCCCAGCGCGACCATCGGCGAGACGTTCCAGCCGAGCTGCGCGCCGTGGATCAGGCCGACGTACGCGAGGATGGCGCCGGCGAACGCCCATGCGGCGGCACGGCGCATCTGGTTCTCGATGATGAACACGGCCATCGCGCCGAGCACCATGCCGGCCAGCACCGAGCCGCCGCCCAGCGATTCGAGCCCGGAGTAGAGGACGCCGGTGCCGGCGAGCTTGCCCATCCCGACCGCCGCCGCCGACGTGCCCGCCGCCGCGAGCGCGCCGTCGATCTGCGTCTTCGCCCATTCGGCGATGTTCGGAATGAGCGCCAGCACGACCGCCGGCGCATGCTTCGAAGGCGACGCCTGGAACGCCTGCGCACCGATGACGAGGCCGATGTAGAGCAGGATCGGCAGGATCGCGACCAGCGGAATGAGCGCGAGCAGGAGCGCGGTCAGGCCGAGGAAGCAGACGAGCGCGATGGCGACACCGGTGGCGAGCGAATAGCCGATGCGTCCGCCGACCGCCTTCCAGCCGGGGTGACCGATGTACACGGCGGGCGGGAACGGGCTGCCCAGCATCGAGCCGACGATCGCGCCGAGGCCGTCCGCGAGGAGGACCTTGCGCAGGTTGTAGTTGTCGCCCGCGGCGGAAGCGCTCTCGACGTTGTTCATCGCCTCGGTGAAGTTGTAGATGCCGAGCGGTATCGCGGTCACGAGGAGCGGCGCGACCTGCGCGAGCCCCTGCCAGACGTCGGTCGAGAAGACCGGAAAGCGAATGCCGAACTGGTCCATCGACTTGGTGACCGCCGCGCCCTGCATGTAGTCGGAATAGCCGAGGAGCGAGACGCCCCAGCCGATCGCCGAGCCGACGATCACGGCGACGAGCCCGCCGGGCAGCCCGCCGGGCAGCCGGACGTTCGCGGTCCAGGCGATCAGCACGATCGCGAAGCACACGAGGCCGATCCACGGCACTTCCCACATCTGGAACGCCGGGCGCATCGAGATGAACGCGACCGAGATGCCCGCGAGCGTGCCGAGCATCGCCGCGCGCGGCGTCATCGCGCGGATCGCCGGACCGACGAACGCGCCGATGAGGACGATCACGCCGATGATGAAGCACCACGCGAGTCCCGCGTGCCATGCGAGGACCGGGTCCTTGGTCTTCAGGTACACGGGCAGCATGATCAGGAACACGACGATGAACATGTGCGGCACGCTGGGGCCGTACGGCATCGCGGTGACGTCGCCGCGGCCTTCCTTCTTGCCGAGCTGCCACGCGAGATACGCGTAGAAGAGGTTGCCGAGCGGCAGGGCGATGCCGAGCGCCGGCAGGATGCGGCCGAACACCGTGTCCGCCGGCAGCTGCACGACGCCGAGGCAGAGCCCGGTCAGCACGATCACATTGAGCAGGACGTTGGTGAACAGCCCGAAAAAGCCGTTCCAGTCGCCCGCCACCCAGAACCTGACTTCCCCCGTCCCAGCCGTCGTGTTCATGATTCCCCCTCCCTGAGTCATCACTTACCGGAGGCAGTATAGGCGCGCCACCCGCCGAATTCGGTGATCTCGCGCCGCCCGGCGCACAGGAACGGCTCGCCCAGCACGCCGAGCACGATGGTTCCGTCCGCCAGCGCGACCTTGCCGATGGCGAGGCCCGGCGGCTCGCTCAGCAACACCTTGGCGAGTCCCGCCAGCGGGACGTCCCACAGCTCGACCGCGATGGCGGCGCCCTGGCCGGGCGTGCGCATCATTGCGGGGTGGCGGTCGTCGATCGACCAGAGCCGATAGCAGGGCTCGGTCGCGTCCTCGCGCACGAACGTCGCGCCGACCGCGAGCAGATTGGGGTTGAGCTCGAGCCCCCGCATCAGCGTCCCGTTCACCGCGAGCAGTGCCATTTCCATCGTCGTTCCCGCGAAAGTTCAGCCCTGGATCCACGTGCCGGTCGCGCCGGTGAGCGCGCGCCCGATGTTCTCGGCATTGGTGATGACGCCGCGCGCGCCGGGCCGGCCCTTCACGAAGCGGACGATCGCCTCGATCTTCGGCCCCATGCTGCCGGCGCCGAAATGCCCTTCCGCCGCGTAGCGCTCCGCGTCGGCGACCGTCAGCGTGTCGAGCCAGCGCTCGTCCGGCTTGCCGAAGCGGATCGCGACGCGCTCGACGCCGGTCGGGATCATCAGCAGGTCGGCCTTCATTTCGATCGCGAGCAGCGCCGCGGCGCGGTCCTTGTCGATCACCGCCTCGACGCCCAGGAGCTCGCCCGCCGCCGTCTCCTCGACCGCGATGCCGCCGCCGCCGAGCGCGATGATCATCACGCCCTCGCGCGCGAGGCGCTCGATGATCGGCGCCTCGATCACCCGCACCGGCTGCGGCGAGGCGATCACCCGCCGCCAGCCGCGATCGCCATCCTGCTTCACCGTCCAGCCGAGCTCCGCCGCGAGCTGTCGCGCGACGTCCTCGGCGAGGAACGATCCGACCGGCTTGTCCGGGCGCGCGAAGGCCGGATCGTTGACGTCGACGACGGTCTGCGTGACGAGCGTGACGACCGGCTTGTCGATGCCGCGCCGCTTGAGCGCATTCACCATCGCGTTCTGGAACATGAAGCCGATCGCGCCCTGGGTATCGGCGACCGCGTAGCGGATCGGCACCGTCGGAACCTTGCCCGTGGCGATTTCCGAGCGCCGGAGGATGAAGCCCACCTGCGGGCCGTTGCCATGCGTGAGCACGACGTTCCAGCCGGCGGCGATCATGTCGACGACGTGCACCGCCGTGGCGCAAACCGCGTCGTACTGGTCGTCGAGCGACGTATGCTGCGCGTCGCGGATCAGCGCGTTGCCGCCCACTGCAACTACCGCAATGGGGGGTGCCTTCATTTTCCGTCCGCGCCCATCTGTTGCGCGAGCGCCTTCACGGCCGCGGTGAAGCATTGCATCGGCGCGTAGGTGACGCCGGCGCCGATCTGCCCGACCCCCGCCTCCCGGTGCGCGATGCCGCTGTTGATCACCGGCAGGATGCCGCTGTCGACCACCTTGCGCGCGTCGATGCCCGCCGCCGCAGCGGCGAAATCGAGCGCCGGCAGCGTGAACGAAGCATTGACGCCGAGCGTGATCGCCCGCATCCGCAGGCTGTGGTGCGTCGCATCGGCCGGCGTGCCGCCGACGAACTTGACGATGGCGGGCGCGGCAGCCATCGCGAAGCCGCCGACGCCGGCCGTCTCGGTGATCGCCGAATCGCCGAGATCGGCGGCCGCGTCGGCCATCGAGTAGCCGGGGAAGTAGAGGCCGTCGACCGGGTTGGCCGGCGCCTCGAACCATGCGTCGCCGGTCCCCGCGAGGCGGATGCCGAAATTGACGCCGTTCCTCGCCATCGCCGTCACCATCGAGCTGCCCGGCACGTTCGAAGCCGCGTCGAGCATCGCCTTGCACGCGGCCATCGACAGGTTGAGGAAGAAGTGGTCGTTGCCGGCGACGAACGCGAGCGCCTTGGCCGCCGCTTCGCGCGGCACCGACGTCTCGAACAGCGCCGGCGCGAGACGCTTGAACATGAGCGCGGTGGCGGCGGCGTTGCGGTTGTGCACCTCGTCGCCCATGTTGAGTGCCTGCGCCATCAGCGGCATGAGCTCGATGGGGCCGGTGTGCGCCAGCGTGGCGGCGAGCACCGGCGCGAGCTCCGCGGCGATCCAGCGGAGGCGGGCGATGACGTCGGGCCCGTTGGCGCCGAAGCGCAGCACCTTGCCGAGCCCCTCGTTGAAGTTGCTGTACGCCCGGTTGCCGTGGCCTTTGTTCAGGACCACCCACAAGGGCATCGACGGGCTCACGATGCCCGCCATCGGCCCCACGGCACCGTGGTGATGGCAGGGTTCGAGATCGATCCCGCCGGCCGCGACGAGGCGCGTCGCGGTCTCCACCGAATCCGCCCAGCCCTCGAGGACGGCGGCGCCGAGAATCGCGCCCTGCATCGGGCCGCACATGTTCGCCCATGCGATCGGCGGTCCGGCGTGCAGGATCACGCGGCGCCCGCCGGCCATGCCGGGAAGCGCGTCGCGCGCCGGGACGATGTCGACCAGCACCGGCTGCGCCGACGCGAAGCGGCCGAACGCTTCGGCATTGGCACGCTCGACGCGCGGATCGTTCACGATCTCCGCGAGCGCCCACGCCGCGTCGCGGTCGCCCTGCGCCGGCGGCTGCCACTCGAGCGCGACGCAGGCGCCGCCCGCCGCGACGACGTTGTCGGCGAATCCGGCGAGGCCGACGTTGATCACCGACAGCGAATCCTTGAACAAGGTGCTCATTTCGCGGATGCCCTCTTCGACGATATCGCCGTGAGTTTGGCTACGCAGCTTCCAGCAGGAATTCGACCTTCACGGCCTCGAACGGGAAGATGATCCCTCCTCCTTCCACGCGGTCGAGCACTCCGGCGTTCAGCAGCGCAGTGACGTCACTGTGCACCGCCTTTATGTCGCGTCCAACGCGGCGCGATGCTTCGCGGATCGAGACCGGGCCCGCGCCGCAAAGTACCTTTAGCAGCTCCCACCGCTTGGCGGTGAGTACCTTCCAGAGAAGTTCCGGCGTCGCAAAGCTGATTCGGGCCGACTTCTCCGCCTTGGCGGTCTTCCACACGCGAACAAAGTCCCCCATCGATTCGCTCGGAGCGCGAACATCAAGCGTTACGGTTTTCACGGTTCCACCTCGCAATGCCACGTTGGAAGTCGGCGACGAGCTTGTCCGGGGTTGTGAAGGCGTAGGCACTTTCCTTCCCGCCGAAGTGCCGGTGATCGCCCTTGCCAACCTCGTTGTCGTAGCGCACGACGCATGCGCCATCGACCACGTACGCCAATCGATACTTGTACCTGTGCTTTGAACCGGCAAGCGGCTTGGGAACCTCCCACAGCACCACCTCGGCGAACGCGGTCTCCGCGAAGATGACGCGTGTTCGTACAAGCTCAACAGCCTTCATGTTGGCAATGATGCCAACACTGGGGGGGTGTTGTCAACAGATCCAACACGGTCATTCCTAGCGTCTCACGCGCCGCACGGCCAGGTCGGTTGCCAGCGCTGCCGCCAGCGCCGCCGCCTGGTAGTTGCTGGAGGCGACGATCGCGCCCGCAGCCTCGAGTTGCCGAATCTGCGCGGCGAGATCCTGCGGATCGCCGTCGGTGCCGCAGACGTGGGCGATCAGCGCAAGCGTGCGTCCGCCCGCGCGTGCGTCATGCGCTCCCTCGGCGAGCGCCGCCGCGAGGCCGTGCGCGGGATCCGCGTGCGAGCCGTAGCCCAGCACGACGTCGACCAGGATCGCCGCCGTGGTCGGGTCCGCGGCGTCCTTCGCGATCGCCGCATTGCGCAGCGACGGATCGATCATCGGGTGCGGGCGGCCGCGAGTGTAGTCGTCGTCGCCCATGTCGATGAACGTGTGACTGCCGGTCGTGCCGTCGAGCGGCAGCACCCCTTCGGCCGGCGCATTGGAGCGGCAGGGCAGATCGTGGCCACGAAACGCGAGCTGCGCCTCGTAGCAGAACGTGCCGCCGGTGAAGAGCCCGCGCACGAAGCGCTGCGACGGCGCCATGCGCGCGGCGGCTTCCGCGACGGCCGCAAGCTGTGCGCAAGTCGGCTCGGCGCTGTCGGCAGGCGGTGCCTTCCCCGATGCGAGTGCGACCGCCACATCGCCTGCATGCTGCAGCGATGTGGCCGCGACGAGGCCGGAACCGCGGACGGAATCGGGCGCGGCCCCGAGGAAATGCACGACGACGGGCTTGCCCGCCGCGGCGGCGACATCGAGGATCTTCCGCGCGATCGCCGCCGCCGGCGGCTTCGAGATCAGCACGATCACGCGCGTGCGCGGATCGTCGGCCAGCGCACGCAATCCTTGCAGCATCGTGATGCCGCCGATGTCGTCCTTGAGGTCGCGGCCGCCGGTGCCCAGCGCCTGCGAGATCCCACCGCCCGCGTTGTGGATGCGGCAGGTCACTTCCTGCAGGCCTGTGCCCGACGCGGCGACCAGCCCGATGTCGCCGCGCCGCACGACATTGGCGAAGCCCAGCGGTATGCCGTTGACGATGGCGGTTCCGCAGTCGGGGCCCATGACGAGGAGATCGCGCTCGCGCGCATAGGTCTTGATCGTCCGCTCGTCGGCGATGCTGACGTTGTCGGAGAAGAGCATGACGTGGAGCCCCAGGGCGAGGGCCTTCCGCGCCTCGGCGGCCGCGTAGTCCCCGGGCACCGAGATCAGCGCAAGGTCCGCGTCCGCCGCCTGCCCGAGGCCGAGCGCGATGCTGGTCAGCGGCAAGCGGAACGCGTGTGCATCGCCGTCGCCCGCGACCGCGCGCGACTGCAAGAGCGTTGCCGCCGCCGCGATGGCGTCGTCGCAGGCGGCCGGCTCCCCGCGGACGACCACGAGCAGATCGGACGGGGCGACTGCGACATCGATCGAGAGATCGGCGTCCTGCAATTGCGCGAGGTTGGAGGGCGTGGCCATGATGCAGGAGGCTTCCGCGATGCCGTCCCGCGTCCGGAGCTTCGCGCCGAGTTGCATCAGCGACACCGAATCCTTGTAGAGATTCGGGAACACCCTGAACTTGGCCGCGACGGTCATTGCGGGAGGTGCGTCGCTACCGTGTCCGCGCCTACCCGACTCCAGGCCGAGAACCCGCAGAGGAGGCCTGTCACCATGTCCGCCCCGGACGTCGCGCCGGCGTCGAGCGCAAGGCCAAGGGCATGCGCGACGACCGCGCCATCGCGCTCGTCCGTGAGCGCGTTGCGCAGCCCCGCCACGTCGGCGTTGAAGTGGCCCTGCGCCGCGAGCCGCAGGCTGTGCGCGGCGATCGGCGTCGTCCGCGCCGTCCGCGCCAGGATCGCGCCCGCGAGTCCGCGCAGGAAGCTCGCCCGGTCCGGTCGCTCGCCCGCCAGCGCATCGAGCGCCGCGAGCACGCCGACAAGCACATCGTCGCCGGCCGGCGTCAGGCCCTCGCCCCAGCCGATCAGCCGCTCGACGTGGTGCGCGGCCCGTCCGGCATCGAGGTCGCGGCAGGCCGCCCCCAGTCCGGCGAGCGTCGCGCTTCCTTCGCGATCGATGACGCTCGAGTGCGTGCGGCGAAATCGGGTCAGGGCGGTGGCCGCGAACCGCAGATTGGCGTCCCGCTCCCGCATGGAAACGGCCAAGCGCGGCGGGGCCGGGCGCCAGATCGCGGCGCCGGTCAGGCGCAGCGCCACGCCGGGCGCGGAGGCGACACCGTTTCGGCAACACAGGCGGATACCCGGCCGAAACAGGATGCGCAGGTCGCCGTTGGCGCCGCCGCCAAGTCGAAGCGTCGTGGGCCCGTCGGCCAGTTCGTGGGACACAAGGGTGAACAGCGCGTCGCCGCAGGCGATGTTGGACGCCCGTGCAAACACGCTGTGCACGGTACCGTCGAAATTCGCAGTCGGCACGAGATAGCCGACGCGATCCACGGGTATCTGACGCAAGGACCAACCTAAAGTGGCTGTACCGCAATTCGCAAACCCATAGCCTTCAGGATTGCGGTCAGACTCTTCAGTTCCGGATTTCCCCGCTGTGAAAGCGTGCGGTAGAGCGTCGTCGCGTTGAGATCGGCAGCTTCCGCAATCTCACCTACACCTCCAAACGCACCCGCCAGGCGACGAAGCGCAACCATCAGTTCGTCCTGGTCGCCGTCTTCCAGTACTTGGTTGAGATACTCCGCAGCAAATTCCGGATCCTCGCGGAAACTCTCGACGGTAGCCTCTTCATGCGATCGAGTGCCCATCATCGTTCCCCTTCGCTTTGAACATCCCGCCAATACCTACTGCCCGCTCGATGTCCGCTTGCTGTTTTCGTTTGTCGCCGCCGCAGAGCAGGAAAATGATAGTCCGGTTGCCCAAGGCATAGTAGACGCGGTAACCCGGACCTACATCAATTCGCAATTCCCAAACCCCGTCACGGCAATAATCGTAGTCGCCGAAATTACCGGCGGCCAGTCGGTCAAGACGCCGAAGCACGGTAGCCCGGGCCCGCTTATCGCGCAATTTCGCTATCCATTCACTCATCGGATCGCGCCCATCCGGTGTTAGATAGTGCTCGATCTTGCGCACATCCCGCCCGCGATTATTCGCTTAAAAGCGAATTGAAGTCAAACGATAGCCGGCAAGCCGGAATGCCGCCAGCCCGGGCATGAGACTCCCGGTAGATAAGAAACTACGGGCCGCGGTCGCCTCGTTCCATCGGGCAAGTGGACTACCTCCCGCCGGAAGGTGGGGCAAAACGCGAGCGGTGAAAACCGACGATCTCCCCGACTTTTGCGCCTTTCGGTCGTATTTGTAGGGCGGTCTGTTGGTTCCGGACCGATCTGCGGTCGAATTCGCGGTAAAATCCCGCCTCCGAGGTCCCATGTTTATTGCAATGCGGCAAACTTGATGGACTGGTGGCCCTTCGTCGTTTCCGCTGCCTGCGCCGGCATGCTCATGCCGCTGGCCATTCACGCAAGAGCGATTGGCAGCGACGAGTTCGTGGGCGTTCAGCGGCTGCACGAGGTCCCGACGTCGCGCCTGGGCGGCATCGTCGTCGTCGTGGCGTGCGCCATCACCCTCGCCATGGTCCTGTCGTATGGGCGGGACGCGGGATTCGTCGGGCTGCCGCTGGTGCTGGCCGTGGTGCCCGTCGTCCTGTTCGGCCTCGCCGAGGACCTGACCCGCCAGGTCCGCCCGCGGTACCGGATGGCCGCCGCCATCGTCTCCGCGGTCATCGCGAGCGCGTATTCGGGCGGCGTCGTCCCTCGCCTCGACCTGCCGTTCGTCGACGATCTGCTGACCCACACCTGGTTCGTCTTGCCGCTGACGTGGTTCATGGTCGCCGGTGCATGCAATGCGATGAACCTCATCGACGGCGCCCACGGACTTGCCGGCGGCACGGCGTTGATCATGTTCGGCGGCATCGCGCTCGCGGCGGGCTGGTCGGGCGATCCGGTGACGCTGGCCGAAGCGCTCGTCGTGATGGGCGCCCTCGTCGGCTTCCTGTGCTGGAACTACCCGCGGGGCCACGTCTTCCTGGGTGACGCCGGCGCGTATTTCATCGGCTTCATGTACGCGGAGCTCTCGATCCAGCTCATCGCGCGCAACAGCGGCATCTCGGCGTGGTACGTGATCATGCTGGCCGGCTTTCCGATCGTCGACACGCTGTTCGCGATGTACCGGCGCGGCTTCCTGCGCCGCAGGCCGCTGATGGCGCCCGACGCATTGCACCTGCATTCGCTGGTGTTCCGTCGGATCGCGATGCCGATCGAGCGCCGGCAGGGCACCATGAACCTCGTTCGCGCCAATGCCCGCGTCGCCCCGCGGCTGTGGCTCCACAGTGTGCTTTGTCTGGCGCTGGCCGTGGTCTTCCACGACAACACACCCGGGCTGTGGCTGGCGTTCGCCGTGTACATGGCCTTCTACGTTCACCGGTACCGGGAGCTCGCGCTGTTTCGCGGCAAGCGCGCGCGGCGCATGGCGGCAGCGGCGCACAAGGGGGAGTCCCGCGTAAAGCGCTCCAATGTCCTGTGACCCCCATCCCTAAAGGACTGCCACGCACCGTCCTGTTCTTCGAACAGCTGTTATCGGCGCAGGCTGCAGCCTAGTCGCTGCAGTGCGAACCTCTTGTCTCCCGGGCCTTTCGTCAAGACACTGGAAAGGGGCGTACCGTTGCCGTCCGAAGAGGACGCCTTCCTCGCGGCCCTGCATCGGACTCTGGGCCCGGCCACGCGCCCGATCGCCTTGCACGAACCCGAATTCGCAGGCAACGAGTGGATCTATCTCAAGGACTGCCTCGATTCGACGTTCGTTTCCTCGATCGGAAAGTACGTCGATCAGTTCGAAGCCATGCTGGCGGCCTACACCGGCGCGCGCCATGCCGTGGCGGTCGTCAATGGCACCGCCGCGCTGCAGATAGCAGTTCAACTGGCGGGCGTGAAACCCGGCGACGAGGTCCTGGTCCCGGCGCTGTCGTTTGTCGCTACGGCGAACGCCGTGGCCCATTGCGGTGCGCATTCCGCACTTCGTCGACAGCAGTGACACGACGCTGGGCCTCGATCCACGTGCCTTGGCCGACTACCTTTCGCGCATCGCCGAGAAGTCGTCGACCGGACTGCGCAATGTCCAAACAGGACGCCGCATTGCCGCCATCGTCCCGATGCACACCTTCGGCCACCCGGTCGAGCTGGACGCGTTGCTCGAGGTGGCAGGGCGCTTCGCTCTGCCCGTGGTGGAAGACGCCGCCGAATCGCTCGGCAGCTCCTATCGTGGCCGGCACACGGGAACGTTCGGGAAACTGGGCGCATTGAGCTTCAACGGCAACAAGATCGTCACCACCGGCGGCGGCGGGGCCATTCTCACCGATGACGCGGAGTTGGCGCGCCACGCCAAGCACCTGACGACGACCGCCAAGCTGCCGCATCGCTGGGAGTTCGTTCACGACGAAGTCGCGTGGAACTATCGAATGCCCAACCTCAATGCGGCGCTGGGCTGCGCCCAGCTCGAACGCCTGCCGGACATGCTCGGTCGGAAGCGCCTCGTCGCAGAGCGCTATCGCGAGAGCTTCGCGTCGGTCGCCGGACTTGCCTTCGTCACCGAGCCGGGCGAACAGCCGCAGCAACTACTGGCTCAACGCGGTTCGTCTCGCCACGCCGGACAGGGTTGCCCGTGATGCGCTGCTCTCGGCTGCCAACGATGCCGGCTACCATTGCCGCCCGACCTGGACGCTGCTGCACAAGCTGCCCATGTACCTGGACTCGCCGCGTTCGCCACTGCCAATGGCCGAAGCGCTCGAAGCGAGCCTGATCAATCTGCCGAGTGCTGCTGCGTTGGCTCACCCGCGTGCATGAAGCGCCCAAGAACAATCGGTGTCGTCACCGGTAGCCGCGCCGAATACGGCCTCCTTTACTGGTTGATGAAGGAGATTGCCGCGGACGCCGACTTGCGGCTTCAGGTCATCGTCACCGGGATGCATCTGTCCCCCGAGTTCGGCCTGACCTACCGCCAGATCGAGGCCGATGGCTTTGCCATCGACGCCAAGGTGGAGATGCTGCTGTCGTCCGATACGGCAGTGGGCATTGCCAAGTCCATCGGGCTCGGCGTGATCGGCTTTGCCGATGTGCTCGACCGCTTGAAGCCGGATCTCCTCGTGGTGCTGGGCGATCGCTTCGAGATCCTGGCGGCGGCGCAGGCGGCCATGGTGGCTCGAATTCCCATCGCGCACATCCATGGCGGCGAAACTACCGAGGGAGCCTTCGACGAAGGCCATCCGACACGCCATCACCAAGTTCGCGCACTGGCACTTCGTGGCCGCCGAGCCGTATCGCAAACGCGTGATTCAACTGGGAGAGGCACCCGAACGGGTGTTCAGCCATGGTGCGCCCGGGCTGGACCAACTGCAGCATCTGGACGCGTTGGACCGGGAAGCGCTTGCCGCATCCCTGGGCATCCCACTCAAGTCTCCGCTGTTTCTGGTGACCTACCACCCCGCGACCCTGGGTCACCACGCTCCCGTTGTCGCGATGGAAGAGTTGCTCGCTGCGCTGGACTCATTTCCGGAAGCGACCGTGATCTTTACCTACCCGAATGCGGATACGGGGGGGCGGGCCCTGATCGAGCGATTGGATCGGTGGGTGGATGCCAACAAACATCGCGCCCGCGCATTCGCCTCGCTGGGCCAGCAGCGCTACCTGAGCCTGATGCGCGAGGCCGACGTCGTCATCGGCAACTCGTCGAGCGGGCTGATCGAGGCCCCTGCGCTCAAGCAGGCAACGGTGAATATCGGCGATCGGCAGAAGGGGCGGCTCAAGGCTTCGTCGGTGATCGATACTGGAGAACGCCGGACCGAGATTTCCGCCGCGATTCGTCAGGCGCTCTCCGGCGAGTTTCGGACACGATTGGCGAGTACCGAATCGCTTTACGGCTCGGGAGGCGTCAGCATGCGGATCAAGGACACCATCAAGTCCGTCGATCTCGATTCGCGAAAATCTTTCTTCGACATCGAGCACGGGTTCTGAGATGCGCGACTTACATCATCGCCGAAGCCGGGGTCAATCATAACGGCGACATGAGTCTCGCCAGAGCAACTGATCGATGTTGCGGCCGATGCCGGCGCGGATGCCGTCAAATTCCAGACGTTCAGGGCCGAGCAGCTGGTGAGCCGTCACGCGCCGAAGGCCGAGTATCAGAACCGCACTACCGATCAGGGCGAAAGCCAGTTCGAGATGATTCGACGACTCGAGTTGACCGAGGCCGATCACGAGGCGCTGATCGCGCATGCGACCGCACGAAGGATCACGTTCCTTTCGTCACCTTTCGATCTGCAGAGCTTGCGTCTGCTCACGGCGCACTTCGGGCTGCAGACGATAAAGGTCCCCTCGGGAGAGATCACCAACGCTCCCTTCCTCCTGGCGATCGCCCGCGTCGCGCCGCGCGTAATCCTGTCCACCGGCATGAGCACGCTGGCCGAGGTCGAGGCCGCGTTGGGCGTGCTGGCCTTCGGGTTTACCGCGAGCGCTGCCGCCATGCCGAAGCAGGGTGACTTCGAACGGGCCTTCGCCTCGGACGCGGGACAGCGAGCATTGCACGACCGTGTGACTCTTCTCCACTGCACGACCGAATACCCTGCGCCATTTGACGAGGTCAACCTGCGGGCCATGGACACGATGGCCACGACCTTCGGTCTGCCGGTCGGCTACTCCGACCACACGCCGGGAATTCATGTTTCGCTCGCCGCGGTGGCCCGTGGTGCCCAGGTGATCGAAAAACACTTCACCCTCGATCGCGAGCTCCCCGGCCCGGATCACGAAGCCTCGCTCGAGCCGGATGAGTTGCGCCAGCTCGTACGAGGAATACGCGACATCGAGCAGGCGCTTGGCGATGGCGTCAAACGACCGACGGCCTCCGAGTGGAAGAACCGCGATATCGCGCGCAAGAGCCTGGTGGCTGCGAAGGCAATCAAAGCCGGCGAGCCGTTCACCGAGGAAAACCTGACCTGCAAGCGGCCCGCGACCGGCCAGTCGCCATTCGACTATTGGACGATGCTCGGTCAGGTGAGCACGAAGAGTTACGTTCCCGATGAAACACTTGGCACCTGAAGCCGTGTACTTGCTGGCGGGCGGAGGTCATGCACATGTCGTCCTGGATGCGCTGCTTTCGGACGGCGTGCAGGTTGCCGGCATTCTCGATCCGAACCTGACCCCAGGTGAGCGCCTATTCGGAATCCCCGTCCTGGGCGGCGACGATTACCTGGTCGGCTTGTCGGCCAAGGACATACTGCTGGTAAACGGCTTGGGCGCGAATCCGGAGACGTCCGGCCGGGCAGGTCTTTTCAACGCGATGAAAGCGCGCGGCTTTGCCTTCGGCTCGGTTCGGCACCGCTCGGCAATCACGGGACGCGAATGCGAGCTGGGGGAAGGTTGCCAGATGATGGCGGGGGTCGTTTTGCAGTGCCGAGTCAGATTGGGCAACAACGCAGTCATCAACACGCGTGCCAGCGTGGACCATGACTGCACGATCGGTTCCCATGCCTTCATCTCGCCAGGTGCGATCTTGTGCGGGGATGTGACCGTTGCTGAATGCGCATTTGTCGGTGCGGGCGCGGTGATCCTGCCGGGGGTCAGCATCGGCGAAAGTGCCGTGGTTGGCGCGGGAGCCATGGTCACCAAGCCGGTATCCGCGGGATGGATCGTGGCGGGCAACCCAGCGGTCAAGATCGGAACCAACGCATGATCGCCAATTGGAAGGACGTTGTCGTTTCGCCCGATGCGCCTCTGGACGAGGCGATTGCGAAGATCGACGCGTCCGCACTGCAGGTCGCGTTGGTGCTGAATCCTGACAGTACGTTGGCGGGCGTACTCACCGACGGAGACATTCGCCGCGCAATTCTGGATGGCAAGGGCTTGAAGATTCCGGTTTCGGAAGCGATGAACCGGACCCCCACGACGGCTCCAGCGTCCATGCCGCGCGACGACATGCTCAGGCTCATGCGGCAGAAGGTCTTTCATCATCTGCCGCTGGTGGATGACGAGGGTCACGTCGTGGGCTTGGTCACGCTCGATGAACTCATCGGCGCGGCCGAGCGGCCGAACTGGGTGGTGCTCATGGCCGGGGGACGTGGCACGCGGCTGCAGCCCCTTACCAATGAGCGGCCCAAGCCGTTGCTCGCCGTGGGCGGCAAGCCGATTCTCGAAAATATCGTCGAGAGTTTCCTGGAACAGGGATTCCGGCGGTTCTTTCTCGCCGTGAATTACAAGGCCGAATTGATCCGCGATCATTTTGGTGACGGGGCGCGGTGGGGCGCGCAGATCGACTATCTGGAGGAGCGCACCCGACTCGGGACGGCGGGCGCGCTCAGCCTGCTGCCGGAAGACACCCGAAGTGCCTTTGATCGTCATGAATGGCGACTTGCTGACCCGCGCCAGCTTCCAGGGGATGCTCGATTTTCATGCCCAACATGGCGCCGCGGCTACGATGGGCGTCCGGGAGTACGATTTTCAGGTTCCCTATGGTGTCGTGCGCGCCGATGGGCCGAGGATCCGACAGATCGAAGAGAAGCCGGTTCAGCGCCATTTCATCAACGCGGGAATCTATGTCCTGTCGCCCCGCGTTCTGAGCCGCATACCCAGGAATGAGTTCTTCGACATGCCAACCCTGTTCGAGCGCCTCATCGCCGCCGGCGAGGCGACGGCCGCCTATCCCATCAGCGAATATTGGCTGGACATCGGGCGGATGACCGATTTCGAACGTGCGCAGCTGGACTACTCGACGTTGCTCGACGACGATGCCACCGCGGACAGATGAACGGCGAGGAGCGCTATCTCATCGTCAGCCTGGGCAGCATCGGCCGGCGGCATCTGCGCAATCTGCGGTCACTGCGACCCCACGCATCGATTGCGGTGTTGCGGCAACATGCGCGCGAGTCCGATGCTTCGAAGCCCGATGAAGCCGATGTTCAATTCTTCACGATGGACGATGCGCTGGCCTTCGGCCCTCGCGCCGCGATAATCGCGGGTCCTTCACCGCATCACCTGACGGCCGGATGGCCATTGGCCAAGGCGGGCGTGCACCTGATGGTGGAAAAGCCCATTGCCGCCGAGCCTGGACGGGTTGAGCGAGTTCATTGCGTATTGCGGGCAGCAGCGCCTCGTGCTCATGACTGCCTACAATCTGCGCTTTCTGCCGTCGCTTCGCCGTGCTCAGGAGTTGTTGCTTCAGGGCGCCATTGGGGCGGTCATTTCGGCGCATGCGGAAGTCGGGTCAGTATCTTCCCGATTGGCGCGCCGGTTCCGATTATCGCCAAGGCGTGTCCGCGCGACGATCGCTCGGTGGCGGCGTCCTTCTGGAATTGAGCCACGAGTTCGACTACATCTACGGCCTGTTCGGGATGCCGGTTAGCATAGCGGCCATGGCGGGACGCTACGGCGACCTCGAAGTCGATGTGGAGACCTTGGCAGAGGTCACCATGGAGTACGAGAATCCGGCCCGATTGATCAGCATCCACCTCGACATGTTGCAGCGAGTGCCCGTGAGACGGTGCCGGTTTGTCGGCGGGACGGGCACGCTCGAATGGGACGGAATCACCGATCGAATCGAAATCTCCGGCGGGACTTCGAGCGCGATCGAGGGCGAGTCGACCCCCCGCATGGAGGACCGCAACCGGATGTATCTCGACGAGCTGGCGCATTTTCTGGACTGCGTCGACCACGGGAAAGCCCCGCTCGTCGGCGGGGTGGACGGCTACAATGTCCTGGCAATGGTCACCGCCGCCAAGAGGTCGGTCGCAGAGGGCAGGGCCGTAGCCGTGAGCGCCTATGCAGCCGCCTGAGACCCCGCGCAACATCGCCTTCATATTTGCCCGTGGCGGGTCGAAGGGAGTTCCGCGAAAGAATGTCAAGCTGTTGGCCGGCAAGCCTCTGATTGCCCATGCCATCGAGGTCGCGAAGGCGTGCCCCGCGTTGGAAACGGTGATCGTCTCGACGGATGATCGCGAAATTGCCGAAGTCGCTCTCGCCTTCGGCGCCGAGGTGCCTTTCACGCGCCCATCGGAACTGGCTGCCGACGACAGTCCCGAATGGCTGGCGTGGCAGCATGCCATCGCGTGGTTTCGACGCCACAGAGGGAACTTCGACAGGTTCGTGAGCCTGCCGGCCACGGCGCCATTCCGAAATTGCGAAGACGTCGAGCGATGTCTGGCGGTCATGGACGCCAATCTCGATACGGATCTGGTGATCACCGTTCGGAAGGCGGAACGGAGCCCCTATTTCAACATGGTGAAACAGGATGCCGACGGGTTCGTGCGGTTGGTGATCGAGCCCGAATCGGCCGTGGTCCGACGGCAGGACGTACCGACCATCTACGACGTCACCACCGTGGCCTACGTAGCCCGACCGGAATTCGTCATGCGCGCCAAGGGACTGTTCGAGGGAAAGGTTCGGGCGGTAGAGGTATCCGCCGAGCGTGCGCTGGACATCGACACGGCCTACGACTTCATGCTCGCGGAATGCATCGCCAACGCCAGGGAACGCGTGTGACACGACCGTTGGACGGTATGAGAGCATGGGAATTCGATGACACGGCTTTCGGAACTCATGGACCTGCGTGACCGCGTTGCCTTGATTACGGGCGGGGCGGGCCACATCGGCAAGGCAATGGCCGATGCGTTGGCCGAGCTCGGTTGTGCGGTCTGTCTGCTCGATCGCCACGAAGACACGCTGGCCCTGACGGCGGACCGTCTGCAGGGCCGACTGGAACGTGCGGGTCGAGACGCTTGTTCTGGATCTCGAGGACGAGGCGGGGCGCGCCGCCGTGCCCGCATGGATGCAGGAGCGTTTCGGGCGCCTGGACATCCTCGTCAACAATGCTGGATTCGTCGGCGACAGCCGAGCTGCAAGGTTGGGCGGTCCCGCTCGACGAGCAACGGATCGATACCTGGCGCCGTGCGATGGAGGTCAACCTGACGGCGGTATTCCATCTGAGCCAGATACTGTCACCGATGCTGCGAGCCAGCGGCAAGGGTTCGATCGTCAACATCGGCTCGATTTACGGCGTCGTCGGCCCCGACCTCGGGCTCTATGCCGGCACGCAGATGGGCAACCCGCCGCCTACGCCGCGAGCAAGGGCGGGCTGATCCAGCTTACGCGGTGGTTGTCCACGGTGCTGGCGCCCGAAATTCGGGTCAACTGCATCAGCCCGGGCGGTGTTTTTCGCAATCAGCCGGAAGTCTTCGTGGCGCGTTACGTCGAGCGCACGCCGATGCGTCGGATGGGACGCGAAGAGGATTTCAAGGGCGCGGTGGCGTACCTGGCTTCGGACCTGTCCGGCCTACGTTACCGGGCAGAACCTGATCGTGGACGGTGGCTGGACGGTGTGGTGAGTTTCGATCGTCGAGTGGGCAACCGAAGGTCAAGCTCAAGAATGAAAGTGCTGGTCACCGGCGCCGACGGCTTCATTGGTTCGCATCTCACCGAAGCCTTGGTCGAGGCCGGGTCATGACGTGCGCGCCTTCGTGCTCTACAACTCGTTCAACTCCTGGGGCTGGCTCGACCATGTCGCCGCAGTCCGTTCGCGATAACCTCGACGTCTTTGCCGGCGACATTCGCGACCCGCACGGCGTGAAGGCCGCCATGAAGGGCTGCGATGCCGTCCTGCACCTGGCGGCGCTGATCGCGATTCCGTACTCGTATCACTCGCCGGACACCTACGTCGACACGAACATCAAGGGCACGCTGAACGTGCTCCAGGCGGCGCGCGAGTTGGAGCGTGTCGCGGGTGATCCACACGTCCACCAGCGAGGTCTACGGCACGGCCCGGTTCGTGCCGATCACCGAGGAGCATCCGCTGCAAGGGCAGTCTCCCTATTCCGCCTCCAAGATCGGCGCGGATCAAATGGCGTATTCGTTCTTCGCGTCGTTCGAGACGCCCGTCGTCATCGCCCGGCCGTTCAATACCTATGGCCCGCGCCAGTCGGCCCGCGCGGTGATTCCGACCATCATCACGCAGATCGCCAGTGGCGAGCGCGCAAGATTCAGCTCGGCGCGGTGACGCCGACGCGCGACTTCAGCTACGTGCAAGACACGGTCGCCGCGTTCATCGCGGCGCTGGAATCGCCGGCCGGCGTCGGTGAGGTCGTGAACTTCGGCAGCAACTTCGAAATCTCGATCGGCGAGACGGCGCAGCTCATTGCCGAGGTCATGGGAGCACGAGATCGAAGTTGTCACCGATGAACAGCGCGTGCGTCCCGCCAATTCCGAAGTGGAGCGCCTTTGGGCCGACAACCGCAAGGCGCAAGGCGCTGTTCGGCTGGGAACCGGCCTACGGCGGGCGCGAAGGCTTCAAGCGCGGCTTGCAGGAAACGACGAAGTGGTTCGCCGAGCCGGCCAACCTCGCGTGGCTACAAGGCAGGTCGCTACAACATCTGAATCCCGTGAGCGAGGTCCACCATTTGTCTGGCAATGAGGTGGCCGCTCATCCGTCCGCTATCCAGTGGGAACGAAACTTCGCCCCTGCCGAATGGGACGTCGAGATCGCGCGACTGCACGGCCATCCCTTGCAGACCGCCTTGTGGGGAAATGCCCGCCTGGTCGCGGACGGAATACGCAGCGAGCCCTTCGCAGCGGTACTGGATGGCAGGGTCATCTGGACGGCGCGGGTCGAGGCTCGCCGGATTCCGTTGGTGGGAAAGGTCGCATGGATACCGAAGGGACCGACTGCGAGTCCCGGTGCTGCCGCGGACGAATGCCTGCGGCAATGCCTGCGGTTGCTGCGCAGGGAGAACTACATTCTTTGCGTCGTCGATCCCTGGGAAAAGGTGGTTGGCGTGGATGGTGCTGCAGCGGGCGATGATCGAGAGGAGGCCACGCACGATATGGATCGATGTAGGCGTCGGCAGAGATCGCTTGTGGGCCAACCTGGACAAGAAGGTGCGCTGGGGAATCGGACGCGCCCGGCGAGAGGGTGCCGTCGTCGAGGAAACGCGCTCCGACGCGGACCTGGAGGCATTCTTTCAACTCTGCATCGGTGTAAGCCGAGCGAAGGAGTTCCGACTGCCCGCGTCCCTGAATCTGATGCGGACACTGTTGGATGGATCAACGGCGGGAGGCACGGGCGCCCACTTGTTCGTCGCACGAATCGGCACCGCGGTGGCGGCAGGCGCGTTCATCCTGCGCTGCGGGACCAGCATTCATTACATGTGGGGAGCTACCGATCGGAGCGCCCCCAAGCTTGCCCTGGGCGAGGCCACGCAATGGGCGGTTCTGGAGTGGGCGGCAGACCGCGGGATCGAGCGATTCGACCTCGAGGGAATCGATCCGCGGAACAACCCTGGCGTCTACGCCTTCAAGAAGAAGCTGGGTGGCGAAGAGATCGTGCTGCGCGGACGAAGGGCCCAGTCTTTGGGCATGCGGGGTCGCGTCGTCCGCCGTGTCCTCAGCATGCTCCAAAGCGATCGACTCGGCATTGGGTGAACGGGCAGAAGCCTTGCGGGTTGGAATTGCTGACATTGTTGAAATGCCGGCGCTGTGACCGCGGCCTGCAACTCAACGCAAGTGGCGGACCGAGATGCATGCGAATGCGGCAACGAGGTAATCGTCCGCAACGGAATCGCCATTTACTCCGACTCCGATTCATTGGCGCACATTGCGGAGATTGAGGCCCGGGACAGGCAAGCGGCGGGATACCTTCAACACGCCAAGTTTCCGACACAGATCGCTCGAGTCAACCAGTTTCTGGCGGGCTTCCCGGCTTCGTCGCGGCAAAGCCTGTCCTCGAGTTGGGCTGCGGTTCCGGCCCCTATACGCGCATGTTGCTCGATGCATCGTACAGAGTGCTTGCATTTGACTTCTCGGAAGAAGTCCCTCAAAGTCAACAGGGACTCCAACATCGACGATCCGTCACGGGTCCGCTTTGTGAGACGCCGATGTCAACACACTGTCGATGGTCGAGGAGTCCACCAATTTCACTGCTCATGTGCGACTTCCTGCAGCATCTGGGAGGACATGAGGCGCGCAGCGCGTTTCTTTCAAAGGCATTCAGTTGGCTCGCCCCGGGAGGTTACTTCTACCTCAGCTTTTTCAATTTCAACATCAAGAACTACCTCAAGGGCGACCTCAGGGGGCACTTTGCGGACGGTGCAATCCGGATATGAGCGGCTGTTGTACAAGGAGGTACTGAAGCTGTTCCCGAGACAAGCGTTGATCGACTTGGTCGAGCCGATGAACATATTCCATGGAGTGGTCGCGGATCGGTTTGCGGCACTTCTGCCGGTGCGGCTCGGTACTTTTCTCGCATGATGGTCATAGCAGGCAGAAAGGCATCGAGCGAATGACAACCAGACGATGAAAGCCCGATTGCAAATTTCAAAGTGCGTAGCTAAGACAGCCTGTTCTATGAGTATCAGCGTGAAGGATCGCTGCGCTCCGCACGTGCATTGACGAATTAGTTGTCCGTAATAGTGCAACGATCGAGACATGGCGGCTGATCTTGGGAAGCCAGAGGAAATCATTGTGACGGTACTCAGAAAATGAGATACCGCCTAACGCTGGCTTTCGCGCAAGAAAACATTGATATCCAAGGCCAGTCAAACACGTCCCAGGTCGCCTCGCGGCCGAAGTCAGAACACTCCACAAAGACCGTAGGACGATGTACGCTGAGGATTCGCCTGCATACCGCGAATTACGTCACCCTCGGCCCCCTCCACGTCGATTTTGACAAAATCAACACGCTGTTCTGCTAAGCTCGTTAAGTCCGTCGAGTATTACGCCATGGACGAACACGTGGATGACATCGACGGAATGCTTGTGCCAGCGCGAACTCGCCATGGAAGCGCCACCGATTGGAACGCGAAACTCCACGTCACCGTCGTGATCAGATGCGGCGACGTTCATTGCAACTACATTGGCAATTGCATTCAGCGATAGATTCTGCTTCAAGATGGCGAATGTCGTCGGTATCGGCTCAAACGAATATACCTTTCCCGTCGGGCCAACCGCTCGCGAAAGTACTAAGGTAAAAAAACCCCACATTCGCACCGATATCGAGCACCGTCATGCCGGGATGCACGTGTTGATGGATTGCCTGCTGTAGGTGCGGCTCAACCGTGGACACGACATGGGATACGGGAGGCCCCCATCATTCGCAACCCTCGATTCGGACCGAAAACTATCGGGGTCGGGCGGCCGTCGCGAATTACGAGTCCGCGCAGCCACTTTCTAACCATACTGTAAGTACCTGATCATTTGAGGTATCTCGCATGAATCGGAGCCTAAGCAAAGATGACGAGGATGCCAACTTTCACCGTTGGACTAATCGGATTTGCCTAGTTCCACTATGCAGGGTGTTACCAGGCTTCCGACGCTTTCCCAATTGAAGCGGCGCGTGTATTCGACCTGATCCCGATTATCTCTGACGTGGCTTCCGTGGTCGTATCCATGTACAGTATTGCCGATACGACGCTTTCGACACTATCCATTTCGACGTCGATCGCAAACGTTCCGGCAACCTCCCTCAACGCGCCCTGACCAGTTGAAATACAGGTGGTACCGCAGGCCATGGCTTCTGCCAGCTGCATGCCGAAGCCCTCGTGCCTGCGACAGCTCCAGGTAGAAATCGGCGGCCGTATAGAGGGCGGCCAGACTCGGCGAAGCGATCCTCCGCCGAGGAAACCCTCGATCACGAAATCCTGGCCCTCGTAAGCCCCAAGCGCCAGGAAGCGCCGCCGGAGCGCCTCTGCGTAGGGTGCACCTGCTCTAACCCCGGCAACCAGCAGGCAGGTTCCCGAGCTTGCGCGCCTTGAGCTCACGCCCAATTTCCGGCAGCAGGTCGAATCCTTCGCGGTAGGTCGCCGGTGGCGAAATGTCAGCACATACCGGCGACGCCATACTTGAGCCGAATCGAGTCCGAGCGCACCTTCGACGACTCATCGTAGAATCGTGGATCCACCCCGCAGTAGCCGATTGAAGTTTCGCCGGGAGCAATTCCGTACCGGGTGGTCACGTCGTCGCGGATGAAGGCCGAGTTGCAGACGACGATCGCGCTCTTTCTCATGGCGTGGACACTCAAGCGGTCGTTTGCCTTGTCGACCAGCCGACGCCACAAGCCACGCGGCTGGCGCGCCGCATGGCGAATCAATTCGGGAATGTCGTGGCACACGGTTATCATCGGCACCCCATAATCGTAGCCGGTGCCCTCCATCGGTCGAAGTATTACGTCGGCTCGAGCTTGCCGCAGCAGCCTGGGGAACAGGTACATACCCTTCCGTAGGTCGCTGGCGTTGGGCAGGGTCACGAATGACGCGCGAAAGTCAGCGGGAAATGTCGGCAATTCCTGCGGAAATACCGCAATCGCGATCTGCCATTCCGGCGGCAATCTGGTCGCCACCTGCAGGCACAAGTTGATAGGAGTAGCGACCGACGCCTTTGCTCTCCCGACTCAGGGCCGTGCCGTCGATGAGCAAGCCGAGGCATCGATTCACGCCGCCGTCAGGGTGACTTCACGAGCTCGACATAAAGGCTCTCGGCCACACGCTGGGGATCCGGCTTGTCGATTCGCAATACGGGGATGCTGCTTCCATTGGCTTCGCTTGACCGAATTTCGGCGAAGCCGCCTCTCTTGCCATGTGCTCGATCTCCGCAAAGTCGAGAACGTTGCGATGGGCGCCGCCCCAATTGACAATGTGCCAGATAGCGCTTCATCGGCCTTTCGGCCCAAGGAAAGGCAAGACGAAAGAAGGCCTCGTCCCCATCCAGGTAGCGCTGAAAGAACCGAGCCGCATGCGGCACGACGACGCGGTACACCCCTCCAGGCTTGAGGACGCGCCAGACCTCCCGCAGGTGCCGAAGGCCCTCATCAGGGTAGAGGTGCTCCAGGACATGCTCCGAATAGCAATGGTCCACACAGCCGTCCGAGAAGGGCAGCGGCCGCCGCAGGTCGAGCTTGAGGTGGACGTTGTCCTGGAACAGGCAGTCGATACCTACCCAGTCCGGGTAGGACGTTTCTCCGCATCCGAAAAGCAAGTTGAGCTGCGGGCGTCGCTCCGAGGCGCTCCACCTTTAGCCGCTGCATTGGAAGCAGGGCGTAGGCGCGCACCAACAGCATGCGCAGTTCCTGCACATTGTTCAAGATCCAGTATCGCGGAATGCCCAGGGCGTCGCAGGCGCGTTTCGCAATTCCTCTCACTCCCATTCAATTGCCTCTCTAGGTTGATAATTTGTTTCGTGGCGTCACCAAGAGCTAGTTGCGGATACGCGTTGAGATCCCAACCGCTCGGCCAATGCTTGGTTCAGCCGAGATCCGCAAATAGCATGTCGAATCGCTTCTCCCACGTGTGGTCCGACCTCGCTCGCTTTCTGCCGGCTTCGGCAATCGCTTTCCGCTCGGACTCGTGCTCGAGGTAATACCGAATCTTGTCCATGAGCTCGTCTGGCGTCTTCCAGGTCTCGACTTCCGACCCCGCGGTGAAGTATTCGTCGTATTCCTGTCGCTCGCTCCACAAGGTAGAAGCCACCGGCCATTGGCACCTCGAAATCGCGCAGCTTGACCTGGTTGAGTCCCATCGCATCCGGATCGGCTCCGGCCATCCGGGTAAAGCCGAGATTGATCTTGCTGCATGCAAAGAGCCGACTGCACGATCCCTGTCCGGGACGAAACCGTGAAAGGATCGTCGCCGGGAGGCTCGCTCTTGAAGTCGTCGGAATGCGGCGCCATGCGCCGCCGATGCGCATGGAATAGCCCCGAGATTCCCTCGGCCCGCAGCTTCGGCAGCGGATAGTGCCAGAGGTCGCTAAGCGCCTTCTCTGCGCCGGCTGCTGCCGTCGCATGGGAGCCCTCCTGCCAGTATCTTTCCGTAGATGGCCAGCGGAACGCCGGCCCGATGCAGCCGGGCAAGTACCGCAGCCTGATACGGCATCGGCGTACCGACAAAGGTCACCGGCGCGGCGAGCGGGAATTCGGACGCGGCGTCCTTCTCCGATCGGCGGCAATCGTGCCGCCATCGGAAAGTGCAGCACGCGCGGATTGTAGCGCGCCAATAAGTCCATGTTGTCGCGCTGCGCACAGAGCATTCGTGAAAAATAGCTCGCAGTCACGCGTCTGGCGATACCACTGGTTGACCATGTCCACGTTGTAATTGACCATGGGCACATCCAGCCGAGAAAGCGCCAAGGCCGTCTCCTGCAGCAGGAAGTCGTCGTAGACGTAACAGAAGATCAGGTCGAGCCCGGGTCCTCGATGCAACTCCCTAGCCTTGTCGAGAAGCGCCCGGTTCTTCTCGGCCCTCTCCGCGTGGCGGTTGCGACCGTAGAATTCGCCGACCTGCGACCCGTAGAAGAAGACGTCGACCTGCGTGCCCGGCCTGCCGCAGGGAGCCGACGATGTGCGGTTCGACCCACGTGCCGCTTTCGATGACGCAGAGAATCTTCAAGGTCGGCCGGGCGTGCCACGGCGACCAATTCGGACCCGTGGTCCGAGGAACGTGCTCGCCCAGGACAAGCGGGAACCACATCGCTTTCTCCCAGGTGCGAGGTTCAGGCGGAAGGTGAAGCCATTGCCGCGCACTGAGCGCATAGTCGGTGCCCGGCGCCGCGTAGGTCCGAACGCGCTTGCACGCGCCAACCGGAATCGGCGAGCAACTTCGTGATTTGCGTAGGTCCATACAAGCGCCACATGCTCCGGAGGCCAATATTGCACCCAGGCCGACCGAAACAGCAGGCGTGCCCAAGACGCGGCATTCGGAGTGACGACGATTAGCCGCCCTGTGTTGGAGAGCAATTTCGAAATTAGCTCGAGCATGTCGCGAGGTGATACAAGGTGCTCGAGCACCTGATTCATCATGACTACGTCAAACCGGTGGGCCCAGTCGCCAGGCGGATCGACGGCGATTCTGAAATGCTCCGGAAAGAACTCGTTGAGCGCCGCAATGGCCACTGTGTTCAGATCCGTGCCGTATATGTCCCAGCCCTTCTTGTCGAGTTGCAGAAGCTCCGCACCGATTCCGCACCCGATGTCCAGGATCCTGCCGGGTCGAACAGTCCCGAGCTCTGCATCGTAAATGGACGCGGCCAGCCGCCAGTATCTGTGTCGCGATGGCCTTTCGCGCGTCCTGAGCAGGGAAATCTCTTCGCGCGCAGCCTCGAATGCGACCTCGTGATCCGCGCCGGCGACGAGTCCTGCATTCGAGTACCGCCGTGCAAGGAGCTCAGCGGAAAGCAGCGGACGCAACTGAATCAGACCGCAATTCTTGCATCGACAATAGTGCTGTTCGATCGGCTCGGGTTCCTCGTCGCGGCGGTTTCGCGTGCGAAACATTGGATGCAAGGATTCCGCTCTACATAAGTGGCACGTGGTGATCATAAGTATCGATTCATCGCCGTTTCTCGGCGATCTCGATCAGGCGATCTCGCCATCGGCGCGATACGAGGCCCCAGTCCCACGCGCGCGCCATCTCAGCCCCGGCCTCGCCGAAGGCGGTGACGAGAGCGGGATCATCAATGAGCTGCCCGACTCGCTGAAAGAACGATTCGTCATCCCACACTACAAAACCATTTTGCCCGTCCACGACGGAAGGCGCTTCGTAATAGCCGAAAATTACCTGCGCCAATCCACATGCCGCAGCCTCCTGGGTCACTTTGGGCACACCTTCGCTTTGTGAGGGCATGACGAAGATGTCCGCCGCGCGAAAGACTTCGCCCAACAAGGGCGGTGTTAACGCTCCGGGAAAGGTGAGGTTATCCATCCCCGATTGCGCGGTTCGCGCAATTAGTGCAGTGCGCATTTCTCCCTCGCCGTACCAGATAAAATCCGCTTGGGGATAGCGACGGGCCAGTTCAAGGAACAGATCCGGGCGTTTGTTAGCCCTGACGCCGCCGGCGGAAACTACGCGTGGACGACGGTTATTCCTCTGAGCGTTGGAATAGTAGTGGCTACTGTCGATCCCAAGTGGCAGTACGCTGAACTTGTCCCCAAATCGCCTTTCCCCCATCTTTGCCAGGAAGGGGCTAATGGCGATGATATGGTCTGCCTGCCGATTGCGTGCGTCGACTCGCATCAGGGTCTCGCTTGGAACGCGCTGGCAGAAAACCTGGTGCCCGGCAAATTTCGTGTACTCGTATTCCCTTGCCTCGTTTCCGAGACAGGCCTTCTAGTGTCACGATTACTGGCGCTGAAAACCCAAGGCGCCGTCGCCAGCGTAGTCCCGCGGTGTCCATCGGAAAAGCGCCGGGGTAAAAGATCAGGTCATATGGCTTCAGGTAGCGCAAGAAAAGGTGTGCCATCCAGGCATGACGACGCCAGAGCTTGGTCACTGCAACTTGCGAATTGGCGGCAACCCGTTGATCCGGCTTGTGGTAGGAGTGTGCGGCCACCCGCCAGCCCGGCATGTTCCATCCTGCCAGTATGGCGCGGGCATTGCCGATTTGTGCATTGAGGTTTTCGGCGTCCACCAGAGTCGGCACGAAAACCACGCGTGTCATGCGCCAACCTCGCCGGGTCTCCCTCGTAGTCCGGACAACACAATCGAGTAATATTCGTCGTCATCCAGCAATCGCATAATGGACTCGGAATCCTGTGGCCAACGCAGGCACCGCTTGAACAGCGGATAAATGATGTTGAGGACATTGCGGTCATCGTCAGCGCACACTGTGACCGGGATGACACCGTATTCCAATGCATCTACCAAGGCGGTCGAATACCAGGAGACCACAATGCGAGGACGTAGCCTATTCAATGCTTGAAAGATGTCGGAATCGCCAACTGCATAAGTAATCCGACCGGCCGACGCAGAATCAATCCAGAAGGCGCCGTTCTCCCTTGGATGGCGTCGTACAAGAACGGGCAAGGATAATGTGTTGGCCCAGAGAATGATGGGGATGACTTGCGACAGATATTCTGGATCCGCGTATATGGATGCAACTAGTATCAGCTTCGCCAATTGTGAAGGGTCGAGTTGAGGCCCTGGCACGGGACGCATGCTGATTTGCGCGTTCGGCAATTTCCTGCGCATGAAGGCAGCCTCATCCGCAGACACCGCTTCGATTCTGGCAAAGCCCGGCAAGAATGAGGTATGACATGATTCCATGTTGGAGATAACGGTCGGCAACATCGCGTCGACGGCGGCAAACGCCGCATGTCTCCCGCTAGAAACGCAACTTCCTCTAAACGAGCACCCGTCCTGACCTTCAGAATTCCAAACCACGTGCGAAGATAGGCGAAATGGGCAGCGCGTATTCCGATAAACGTCAAGAAATCCGTGTGCCACGAACTCAATTCGGGGGGAAGCGGCTACTGCCTTCCTCGCCACATATAGCGCGCGCGCCAAGGATCGAACGCCTGACACGACGACCGACGCGATGCCAGACTGCGAGTGTTCCCACGTCTATCTGGTCCAACCTTCCCACTTCTTCGAAGTGCGCCGCGGAATATCGTTGAATAAGTATTCCTCCGGGCCTGCGCCGAAACCGACGAAAAAGCGCGAAGGATAGTCACGGAAGGCCCGAGCCCCGGGTCTTGGGATGCGTTGCCTCAACAATAGGCGGACAAGTTCCACGGCTCCCACCAGCCCGAGCAATGGCCATACCAAGCCAACCCGTCTAGACAATCGGACCAAGGCGCCGAGACGTCGCCCGCGGGAGCCGCGGACAAGCGGTTCACCTTCGGCGATCGCGCGCAGCAGTCCTTCGTCGGCCAATGCCCAATGGTACCGGGAAGGCAATTCTTGCAGTGCCGCTGCTGGACGTGAAATGGGCGATGGGGTTGCCGGGATTTGACGCGAGCGGGCCAAGTTCAGCTTTCGAGCGGATCGATTGTTCGTATCACCTTGTGCGGATTGCCTGCCGCCAGAACACGTGCGGGGACAGACTTGGTTACCACGCTGCCGGCACCGATCACCGAGTTCTCGCCGATCTCCACACCAGGGAGAATGATGGAGTGGGCCCCTATCCAACATCCCCTTCGCAGTACAACCGGGGCGGACGGCGAGAAGCCTTGGTCGATAATCGGGATCTGCGGATCGTCGAATCTGTGGCTGGTTACATAGATGTGCACACCCGCGCCAAGCATTACATTGTCTTCAATGACAATTCCGGGTCCGTTGCCTCCCGGGTCGGCAAACAGCATCGTCCCGGGACGAATGTACCACTCGTGCGCCAATGGAAATCTTCGAACAGGCCACGGCATAGGCGCCCGGGCGGAAATCCGCATGCTCGCCAAACGAACGAAACTGTTGCCGGCACAGTTTGCGCATCGTGCTCTTGCAATGCAGCCGCCAGTGAGTCCAGGGAATGTCCGGCCCCAGCCGGTCTGCGTGCCGCCAGAAACCTATCCGCTCGATGAGTTCTCGCATTTTTGCCCAGCACGAACGGCTGAAAGGGATGAAACAGGTTTTCGACCGCGAGTCGGGTCAGCAGCCTGTGCACCCGGCCATTCGGCGTGTGGAGATAGTTGTCAAAGCCGGCGTGAATCCAGCCCTGGAAGTTCTTCCAACCCCATGTGGTATAGATATGCGGCGCCCAGGTGACGGTTAGGGGATGCATGCCATACTTGTATTTCAGCATGTGCGCCGCATAGAAGCTGTCTTTGCCACCGGATCCTGGAACGACGCAATCGTAGTTGCCGCTTTGCTGCGATGTCGGTCACACAATTCACGCAACTGGCGGTCTCGACCTTCCCAATCGATCTGATGCTTTTGCTCGGTGACTCGACAGGCATCGCAAATCTCATGCTCATCGAAGTGAATGGTCTTCTTCTTGCTGGCTTTCGTGTGCTCGAATTCGACGGAAGAATTGGGGCGCTGGTTGGAAATGACGCAGCGACGACAGCGAACCCGGTCGGGCAAGCCATACAACGCGCCGTGAGGTCCCGTGGCGGCCTGGAATGGCGCAAGGTCGAATTCACGACGACGGGGATAGGGCAGCACTTTCACCAAGTCCCAGGGGATCGCAAGCTTTCGGGAAATTCGGGCGAGCGATAGGCATGGATTCTATCCCGGCACGATAGCGATGACGACGGGCATCCTTCTTCCCCTTTACTTTCCCTGCGGGTGATGGCCGCCCGACCGGGTTCGAAGGCGCTGCTGGTCTATATCGAGCCCACGCCCTATATCGCGGGCCTTGTCGACCGACTCGCCGCGGCCTGGCCGGATGGCCTCGACGTGGTCTTCCTCGGCTCGAACCTCTCGCAGCAGTGGAAATTTCCGCTCGAGGAACGGGGCTGGGAAATTCTGCCGAACCAGGCGAAGTGTCGCCGCGCCCAGGTTGTTGCATCGAATTCGCTCCGGAGACTACGGGATCGTGCATCTCGCTGGCTGGGGACATCCGCTGCTGCTGCTCGCCATGGTGTTTTCACGCCTGCGGGGTCTCCCGGTCGCGGTGGAGACGGACACTCCCCTTGCGTTGGGACAGTCATGGCCGAAGCGTGTAATCAAGCGAGTCCTGTATCCGCTGATGCTGGCGATTCCATCGATCTTCCTCGCCGGGGGTACGCGGCAAAAGCGATATCTCCAGTACTACGGGGTCGCGGACCGACAGGATCGTCGTCGCGCGAATGACAGTGGATGTCGGCGCGATCAGCAGGCATGTCGACGCGATCTCCTCGGACGCGCGACGTGACCTGCGCGAAGGGATGGGGCTGGCCGACGATGCCGTGCGTCTTCCTCTACGTGGGGCGGCTGGAGATGGTCAAGGGCATCGCCGTCCTGCTGCAGGCATTTTCCAACCTGACCGCGATTCGCGACGACGTCTGTCTTCTGATCGTCGGCGACGGTACACTCGGCGACATGGTGCAGAGGCGCAAATCGACCTGCCCGGAGTGAAGGTGGACGGGAGACTGGAAGGGGACGCATTGTTGAACGCTTATGCGGCAGCGGATGTTTTCGTATTGCCATCGACCTTCGAGCCATGGGGCTTGGTCGTGAACGAAGCGATGGCGGCAGGCCTGCCCGTCATCGCGTCCGCGGCCGTCGGCTGCGCCGACGATCTGATTGTCGACGGTGAGACGGGAGTGCTGATCGAAGCGGGTTCGTCCTCGGAGTTGGCGACCTCCATGGCGAGACTTGCTGACGACATTGGGCTTCGACGGGCGATGAGCCGGGCGGCACGCCGGCGGATTGCACCGTGGACTCTGGAGCGGAAGCGACGGCGGTGATCGCGGCATGGCGAAAGGTGCTTGCGACATGAAGAAGGGCCTCTGGATCTTTCTGTTTCCCGCTGCCCTGTTCGCCTTTCTGGCGCCTGCGATCCAGTACGTCGAGATGGTCTTCACGACGAACGTTCGATGGGCATTTGCAGGCGCCCTTGCGCTCGGGCTCATCTTGACCGGACGAATATTTGACGGTCTTGCGATACGACGTGGGCCTGGTTCTTGCGGTCTACGTGGGCTGGTGCATATCGACGTACTTCTGGTCGGAGGTTCCTGACCTGACGTTGATGAAGTCGTTTGCCCTTGCGCTTGTCTCCTTCGGCTTCCTTGCAGGCGGACAGTATTGGATTTCGCGACTCGGTTGGCAACGGTCCACGGATTACTTGTTCCCGGTTGTGGCTTTGGCGCTCTTTGCAGCGTTGCGAGGGCAGGAGAGCGTGGTGTCGACCGGAGAATTCGATCTTTATCGTGGCCTGACGGGCAATTCCAACATGCTCGGTTCCCTCATGAACATGGCGCTGCCTTGCCTGCTCTGGCAGGCCTACCGATACCGGGAATCGCGGAAGGGTCTTGGCATTTGCCTTGCATTGCTGGCGCTCGTCGTCGGTGTGTTGCTGTTGTCCGTTTCTCGGGCCTCGATGCTGGGAGCCTTTCATCGTGACTTGTTTCGCATTTCTCGCCGCCGTCGGCATCCGACGCAATGCCGCGCTATTGGCGATTGCCGGAATCGCCGTCGCGGCCGCGGTCATCGCGATTCCGGATGTCTTCGAGATGCTCGAACAGCGGTACGTCCGCAAGGCGCCCAGGATTCCGACGAGGAGGCCAATTTCTCCAGACAGGAGGTGTGGGAAGAGTCCTATGACCAGGCCGTCAAAGGGGGCTTCGTCGGTGGAGGGTACGGGGTCACTATCGGCGAAACCGATTTTTCGGGCGGATTGACGGCGGTCGGCTATGGCCGGGAAAAAGGCAACTCGCAACTGGCCATCGTGGAAGAAACCGGCCTCATCGGCCTGGCCTTGTACTTTGCCTTTCTGGTGACCTTGTTTCGACGGGCGACGCTGCCGATTCTGCAATCGCACGATCGGGACATGCGCATCCTGGGTGCGTTGGTGCTCGGGTCCCTGGGCGGCCAGATTGTGCAGTCGGTTTTCGAGGCCTGGTTCGTCGCGCCGGGCTCTCCGGAGGCCGCCTATTTCTGGGCCATGAGCGGCGTAGCGTTGGGATTGAGCGTCGAGAGCCGAAAACGAACGGTCGCGCGTCGTCGTGAGGTGGCGCTGCTCTGCGTCCGATCACTCTCTCGCAACGACTCGACGCCCATCGCGGCGGGAGCTGAGCCGGCGCAATGTCCGACCGTCTTGTCTGGAAAAGGCGCATCGGCACCGCGCTCAGCTGGATTCCGCAGCCCCCCTCTCGCAAGGTCGTGTTGCTCTATCACGCCGTGGGCGCTGGTCCGTGGGCGATGCGTCCGGACCAATTTCGGCGCCAGATGGAGTGGCTCGCAGGCGCCGCCAAGGTGATGCCGCTGGACGCGCTGCTGCGCGCGGAGGCCACGCGCGGACTTGAAGTGTCGATCACTTTCGACGACGGTTATTCCAGCGTCCATGACGGTGCGTTTCCCGTCTTGAAGACTTTTGATCTTCCGGCAACCGTCTACGTCAATACCGGATGGATCGGCGAGGCGTCGCGCGTCCGTCGGAGCCGGACGCATGGCCACTATCTCGGCGAGACGTTCATGCGCTGGACCGACGTCGAGGCGCTGGCGCGAGCCGGCTGGACGGTGGGATCGCATGGTGTCGACCATCTGGACCTCACGCGCGCGGCGCCGGACGTTTGCACGCAGCAACTCGTCGAGTCGCGTGAGGAGATCGATCGCCGGCTGGGCGCAGGGTGCAAGCACTTCGCCTATACGTGGGGTCGGAGCAACGCTCGCTTGCGTGCACTCGTCTCGCAATGCGGATATCGGTCCGCGGCCGGCGGGGTGCACGGCCCGATCCGTCCCGGTTTCGAGCCGATGAATTTTCCTCGGATCAATGTATCGCGCGACTATTCGCTGGACGACTTCAAGGCCGTCGTGCGGGGAGACTGGGACTATCTCGGCTGGCTGCAGCGCGCGAAGGCGTTGCGTACGTGAGAGTGCTGATCAACGCGATCTCGATCAAGGAAGGCGGCTCGCTCGTCGTCCTGACGCGCCTGCTGCACGCGATGGCGGCCCGAAGACCCGACATCGAATGGCACGCCGCCGTCCACCCGGGCGTGGCGCGGGATTCGTTGCTGCCGCCGGCAGTGGTTCCATGCGCTTTCCCTGGATGGAACGCTCGCCGTTGCACCTCGTCCTCTGGTACGAGATCGCATTGCCTCGCCTCGTCCGCCGGCTCCATGCCGACGTCCTGTTCTCCCAGACCAACTACCTTCCGCGGCGCGCGGTGGGATGCCCGTCGCTTCTGCTGGAGCAGCACGCCGGCCATTTTTCGGAGGACTTCCGGCAGCGGATGGAGCGACATCTCGGCCGGCGGCCGGCGATCTGGGCCTGGCGACGGAAGGATGCCTGGGTGCGGCACTCGGTGCGCATGGCCACGCGCGTTACCGTGCAAACGGCGGCGCTCGCCAACGAGATCCACCTGCAGGCGGATGTCCCGAACGACCGGATCGACGTCGTCCCGCATGGTCCGGGGCTCGTCGCGCAGGCCGACCGGCCGAGGACGCCGCCGCAGCGCAAGCCCTGGCGCATGGGCTATGTCACCAAATTCGGCGTGCAGAAAGACTTCGAAACGGCGCTGCGCGCGCATCGCGAGCTGCTTGCCCTGGGCCATGACGTGACCTTCGTCCTGACGCTGGATCACGGGGCGCCCGGCGTGACGGGCATCCTGCAGCTCGCCGACCAGCTCGGCACGGGTGCGAAGGTCGAGAATCACGGCGAGCTCGATGCCGCGGCGATGCAGGCGCTCTACGATGGCCTCGACATCTTCGTGTTTCCATCGCTTTGCGAGTCCTTCGGCTTCCCCCTCGTGGAAGCCATGGCGCGAGGCGTGCCCGCCGTGGTCGCGCGCACCGCGAGCAACGTCGAGGTCGCCGGCGACGGCGTGCCGGCGTTCACGCCGGGCGATTGGCGCGGCCTGGCGCATGCCGTCGTGTCGGTAATGACCGATGGGGCGGCGTACGAGGCGCAATCGAGTCGCAGTCTCGCCTCGGCGCAGCGATTCTCGTGGGACCGCGCGGCGGTCGGCACGCTCGACGCCATCGAGCGCACGGTCCGAGGATAGTCGGCGTGGAAGACGGGCATCGCGAAACGATCCGATGGAACGGCGGAACTGCAGGGCCGCACCGCCGACCACTACGATTCGCATCCGTTCGACTTCCTGACTGCCGAGGACGAGGCCCGGATCGAGGACTGGCAGCCGCGGCCGTTTCGCCAGTTCGTCGAAAGCTATCTCCAGCCCGACCAAAGAGTCGGGGAGGTCGGCTGCGGCCCGGGCCGGGCAACGCTCTACATGATCCGGCGCGGCCTCGCCGTCACGGCGATCGACCTCAGCTTCGGTTCAGTGCTGCTCGCGCGCCGACGTGCAGCGGCCGCGTATGTGGTTGCGACGAATCTGCAGCTGCCGATACCCGACGGCGTCTTCGATGCGGTGGTCTCGGACGGCGTCATTCATCACACTCCCGATCCCCGGCGCGCGCTGCGCGAGAACGCCCGGGTGCTCAGGGCCGGCGGATACCTCTACCTCGGGGTTTACAATCGGGAGGGCTACTACTACTACCTCTACACGTATGCGGGCGTGCCCATCCGCTGGCTGGAGAAGCGAGCGTGGGGCCGCCAGCTCGTGCATGCGACCCTGCTCCCGATCTATTACCTTGTCCACCTGCTCAAGTCCCGCGGCAAGCGCACATGGCGCGGCGCTCGCCATTTCTTCTACGATTACATCATCACGCCGCGCGCTTCGTTCCATTCGAAGGCAGAGATCGTGGACTGGGGGCGCGCGGAGGGCCTCGACCTGCTCGATTACGATCCCGCGGTGGGCAATGTGCATGCGTTCGTCTTTCCGCAAGCGCGGGCAATCGCACTAGGACGCGGCGCCATGCGCTCGATCGATAGTTGAAGATCTGCGTCGTCTCGTCGTGCGGGGGCCACTTGACCGAGGTGCGGGCGCTCATGTCCGCGTACGCGCAGTACGAGCATTTCTACGTGCTGAACGACAAGGCGCTGCTGCCGCCCGACATGCAAGGGAAGACTTTCTTCATCACGCATGCGGAGCGCGATTGGCGCGTTCTGAGGAACCTGTGGGAAGCGGCAGTGATCCTCGCGCGGGAGCGCCCCACGATCATCCTCAGCACCGGTGCCGGGCCGGTCGTGCCCTTCGCGCTCGTCGGGCGCCTGTTTTTCGGCACGCGCGTCGTCTTTATCGAAACGATCACGCGCATCGATCGGCCGTCGCTGACCGGGCGGATCATGTATCACCTGGCGCACGACTTCTTCTATCAATGGGAAGGTCTGCGGCGCTTCTTTCCGAAGGCGCGCTACGGCGGAGTATTGATATGAGCACTTTCGTCTCCGTGGGCAATGCGACCCAGCCGTTCTCGCGCCTTCTCGACGGGATTGGCGCCATCGCCCGCGAGCTGCCGCAGCCGGTGCTCGTGCAGTCCGGAAGCACGCCATTCCACTCCGAGGATTGTCAGAGCACGCCGTGGCTCGCGATGGCCGATTTCGAACGCCATGTAGCAGGCTCCGAGCTTCTGGTCCTGCACGCCGGCGCGGGTTCGGTGATCCACGCGGTGCACGCGGGTAAGGTGCCGGTCGTGATGCCGCGATTGGCACGCCATGGCGAGCATGTCGACGATCACCAGGTCGAGTTCGCGCGCGAGCTCGGACGCGCCGGACGCATCGTCGTCGCCGAGGAGCCGGAAGATCTGATGCGGGCGGTGGAGGACGCGCTTCGGCGCCAACGAAGCGCTGCGCCATCGCACGAAGCTCCCGCGATGATCGGAATGATTGCCGAAGTGCTGCGCCGCTATGCGAATCCGTAGCCGTCGGCCGAGGAGGGAGGGCGGCCGATCCGGGGCCATGAGGAGCGTCCGTTGGTAACGATCCTGGGCATCAATGCGTTCCATGGCGACGCTGCCGCATGCCTCGTGCGCGATGGACATCTGGTCGCCGCGGCGGAGGAGGAGCGCTTCCGCCGGATCAAACACTGGGCGGGTTTCCCCAGCGAGGCCATTCGGTACTGCCTGGACCAAGGCGGTATCGCCTTGGACGCCGTGGATCACGTGGCGCTGAACCAGGACTCCAAGGCCAATCTGGGCAAGAAGCTTGCGTATGCGCTGGCCAAGCGACCCGACCTCGGGATGGTGCTGGACCGCATTCGCAACAAGCGCGAGCGGGCGGGCGTCGAGACGCACCTGGAACGCGCATTCCCGGGACCGGCGTTTCGCGGTCGCGTGCATCCCGTCGAGCACCACGTTGCGCACCTGTCGTCGGCGTTTCACGTGTCGCCCTTCGACGAGGCGGTGGTCGTGTCGGTGGACGGCTTCGGCGACTTCGCGAGCGCGGCCTGGGGCGTGGGCCGTGGAACGCAGATCGACGTCGAAGACCGCGTCTATTTCCCGCATTCGCTGGGAATCTTCTACCAGGCGCTCACGCAGTTCATCGGCTTTCCGCAGTATGGCGACGAGTACAAGGTGATGGGGCTCGCCCCCTATGGCGAGCCGCGCTTTCTGGACGCCATGCGGAGCATCGTCCTGCTGCAGGGCGACGGGTCGTTTCGCCTCGAACCTCGATTACTTCCGGCACCACCGGGAGAAGATCGACTACGAATGGGAAGACGGGTCGCCGATCGTGGGTGCGCTATGGGCGCCGGCGCTCGAAGCGCTTGCTCGGGCCTGCGCGGAAGGAAGACGAGCCATTGGGACAGCGCCACAAGGACATCGCCCGATCCGTGCAGGCGATGTACGAAGAGGCGTTCTTCCATCTGCTCGCGTCGCTCCACGCGCGGCACCGGATCGACCGGCTCGCGATCGCCGGGGGCTGCGGCATGAATTCGGTGGCCAACGGCAAGGTGACATTGCGCTCGCCGTTTCGCGAGGTCTACGTCCAGTCGGCGGCCGGCGATGCGGGCGGGGCGATCGGCGCGGCATTCAGCGTGTGGCATGGGCTCGGTGGCAAACGCAGATTCGTGATGGACCACGCGTACTGGGGGCCGGCGGCGAGTGACAGCGAGATACGAAAGTTGCTCGAAGGGCGCGCCGCGGACATTGGTGCCGCGGCGTGCAAGGTCGAGCACATTGCCGATGAAGGCGAGCTCTGCCGCCGTACGGCCAGGCCGTGGCGGACGGCCAAGTGGTCGGCTGGTTCCAGGGCCGCATGGAGTGGGGGCCGCGGGCACTCGGCAATCGCTCCATCGTCTGTGACCCGCGGCGCGCCGACATGAAGGACATCCTCAATCTCAAGATCAAGCGGCGCGAATCGTTTCGCCCGTTCGCACCATCGATCCTGCGTGAAGCGGTCTCCGAGTGGTTCGAACTGGACGGCGACGTGCCGTTCATGATGCAGGTCTACCCTATACGAGTGGAGCAACGCTCCCGCATCCCTGCCGTGACTCATGTGGATGGATCGGGCCGGCTGCAGACGGTGACTCGGGCGACGAATCCGCGGTACTACCGCCTGATCGAAGCGTTCCGGGATCTGACCGGCGTGCCGATGGTGCTCAACACGTCGTTCAACGAGAATGAGCCGGTGGTGTGCAAGCCGGAAGAGGCGCTGGATTGCTTCCTGCGGACGAAGATGGATGTGCTGGTGATGGGGGAGTGTCTGATCAGCCGCGCGAGCGGAGGCGCGGAATAGCATGAGCGACGGTGTACCTGAGTATCCATACGCGGATGCGAATTTCACCGACGCGCATGCGTATTTGCTATCGCCGGTTTTCGACCTGATCGACCGTGCCACGCGAGGGACCGCGTCGAGGATATTCGAGATCGGCGCGGGCAATGGCGTCGTTGCGAACGCTCTCGCGAGCAAGGGCCATGAAGTCGTCGGAATCGAGCATTCCGGCTCCGGCGTCGAGAACGCCCGCCGGGCGTTTCCTGCTTTACGTATCGAGCAGGGGTCGGCTTATGATGATTTGCAGACTCGCTTTGGGCAGTTTCCCATTGTGCTGAGTCTGGAGGTTGTCGAGCACCTGTACTTCCCGCGCATGTTTGCGCAGCGGGCATTTGAAATCCTCCAGCCAGGCGGAACGCTTGTAGTTTCAACGCCATATCATGGCTACTTCAAGAACCTCGCGCTGGCAGTCACGGGGAAGCTCGACGACCACTTCACCGCGCTCTGGGACGGCGGACACATCAAGTTCTGGTCCATCAGGACGCTGCGTGCCCTGCTCGAGGAGGCCGGGTTCGTAGACGTGGAATTCACCCTCGTTGGTCGAATCAAGCCGCTGGCGAAATCGATGATTGCGGTGGCGAGAAGACCTTGACGCGGCGGGTCGTCTTCGTCGCAGATTGATATCGACCCGGACCGGTATTGGCCGGATGGACGATTGGCTGATGTCGGTGGTGGTAGCAAAGTGATGCGCGGTGCTAGCAGCCCCTCGCGTCTCGGGGGAAGGCGCAACTGAGCCGATGCTCGAAAAGTGGTCGTCTCTCGGTGTTCTCCTTCACGAGCGTTGTAAAGTCATAGCGTATTTGCTATAGTCCGCAATGCGTTGGACGGTTACGTTCTTCAGCAGCCGGGTCGAGACCGAGATTCTCGCCCTGCCTGCCGGCTTGCTCGCCCGGTTCCTGCGCTATGCTGAGCGGATGGAGGCTCTTGGTCCGGATCTGGGCATGCCGCATACGCGCGCAATGGGCGATGGGTAACGCGCTTGAAGGAGATTACTAATGGCTAGCTCGCTGCAGCAGCTTCGAAAGAAAGCCCTTGCGCGGCCCGCTGTCAGGAAGGCATACGACGCCCTTGCCGACGAGTTCGCGTTTCTCGACGAGGTACTGAAGGCGCGGGCCGAGGCGGGACTGACACAGGCGGAGGTCGCCGAACGCGTCGGTACGACGCAATCGGCGATCGCGCGTCTCGAATCCGCCACGTCGAAGCACTCACCCTCGATTGCCACGCTTCAGCGGTATGCGCGGGCGCTCGGCTATCGGGTGGAAGTCCGCCTGGTCAAGCAGGAGACGCGCACACAGGAGCCGAGGCGCCACGCGGCAAAGCGCGCTATGCGGCACGCTTTGCGGCTCAATCCATGATTGTCGGCGAGCTTGCTCCGTAAGCACGTCGAATTGCGGCTGGTGCAGCGCGTTGGGTGAGCGCCTCGCATGGCGCGGCAGGTGACCGCCGATGAAGATTGTCTTCGTCAACCGCTTCGCCTGGCCGGATCACTCGGCGACCAGCCAGATGTTGTCGGATCTGGCCTTTGGCCTGGCCCGGACTGGTTATGGCGTCGGCGTAATCACCAGCCGCCAGCGCTACGACGATCCGGGCGCCGAGTTGCCCGCGAGCGAAACGGTCGATGGCGTTGCCATTTGCCGCATCTGGACCAGTCGCTTCGGCCGCGGACGGATGGCCGGGCGCGCGTTGGATTACCTTACGTTCTATGCGAGCGCGGCGATCGCGGTGCTGCGAATCGTTCGGCGCGGCGACGTCGTCGTCGTCAAGACCGATCCGCCGTTGCTTTCCGTCGTGATCGGACCCGTTGCGCGGATGCGTGGCGCCTTCGTCGTGAACTGGTGGCAGGACGTCTTCCCGGAGGTCGCGACAGCGTTGGGCGTGCGTGGATTCGTCGGAATGCTCGGCACGACGGCTCGCGCGCTCCGCAATGGATCGCTACGGCGCGCGACGATGAATGTGGCAATCGGCGAGCGGATGGCGAGGCACCTCGAAGCGCAGGGGACTCCGCGAACCCGGATTGCGATCATCCACAATTGGGCGGACGGCGATGCCGTGACGCCGGTCGATTCGGAATCGAACAGCCTTCGCGGCCGGTGGGGTTTGGCCGGGAAGTTCGTCGTCGGCTACTCCGGCAATCTCGGCCGCGTGCACGACTCGAAGACACTGATCGACGCTGCCGACCGACTGCGGAGCGACAGCGACATTGTCTTTCTCTTCATTGGGGGCGGGCATCAACTGGATGCGATGCGCCGGGACATCGCAAGCCGCGGGCTGACGGATCGCTTCATGTTTCTGCCCTACCAGCCGCGTGAGGAGCTGCGCGAGAGCCTGGGCGTGCCCGACGTGCACTGGTTGTCGCTGCGCCCCGAGCTCGAGGGGCTGGTCGTGCCGAGCAAGCTCTACGGCATTCTTGCGGCGGGCCGGCCGGTCATCATGGTCGGCGCAGCGGATGGCGAAGTCGGAGCGATCGTTCGTGCAGCCGGGTGCGGCCTTTGCGTGGAGCAGGGCGACGGCGCCGGTCTGGCGGCGGCGATCGCAAGGCTCAGGAGCGAGTCCGGGCAGCGCGGGGAGATGGGTGGCAACGCGCGGCAGCTGCTCACGGCGCGGTTCGACAAGGCGCTCGCACTGCAGGCGTGGCGACGATGTCTCGGCGAGGCCGGTTGCGGAGTGGACCCGCAGGGCTAGTCCAGACGTGTCGATTGTGCGTCCGCCGCGCTTTCGAAACGGTAGCCGAATATCTCGGCATCATGGGCGTAGACCCGGCGCACGATGTCCCGGGTATCGTCGTTGTAATACGCACTGTAGTGGTCGTGGGCACTCGCATTCGTCCGCTCGAGCCGGCGGTCGCAGCGCAGCCTGTTCGCGACGTAGGCAAAGTCCTGCTGGAGATTCTCCACGCGCCCGACGAAATCGACTTTGATGCGCAGCTCCTTGTCGCAGATGAAATGATGCTGGGGCACGAAGTGCGGCCAGGTCCAGATGTTGTCTTCGTTGACCCAGCCGCGGACGAAGCTGTCGAAGTCCGTGAACGGATCCAGATGTTCGCGTCCCCACGCGCGCTCCCGCGCGCTCATGCCTCCCGCGCGCAAGAAGAAAAACGCGGAGACCAGACGATCCCAGGGGTTGCGCACGAATGTGAACTTGAAATAGCGCTGAAATTTGCGGGGATTGGTCCTCTCGTATTCGAAGTAGGGGACATGCCGCGAGTCCCGACCGAAGAGCGCGCGCGCGACGCTGGTGCCGGCGGCCTTCGGAATGTGGATGAAGATGCACTGATATTCGTCCGCGAAGTGGCTGTATTCGCCGCGGCCACGGAGGTCCGCAATGCGATAGCGCAGGCCCATGGGAATCCAGCGTTTCAGACCTGCGGTGCCAACGGCGTCGTTCATGGTGCGTCCGCCTGAGCTAGCCGACCTGCGCCGGGCGGAGCCTTGCCCACACGTAGCCAAGCAACTCGCGGTCATCCTTGTGCAATCCCTGCAGCAGCGAGACCCCATGAAACGCTGCATAGAGCAGGATCAGCGCCGCAAGCAGCATGACCGCCCCTGCATCGGGAGCAAATGCACGGAACCCAATCGCCACCACCGAGGCGGCAAGTGCCGGGGCAATCCAGCGCCGGTAACGAGCATCGGCCCAACGCAGACCCAGGCGCTGACGTGCAATCCAGAGCGCCAGGCCATTGTTGAACACCACGCTGGCGGCAAGTGTCAGCGCCACCCCTTCGAGGCCGAGGCCGGGAACGAGCAACACCAAGCCGACGATTTCGAGCACCGCAGCCCAGATCGACAGTCTGAGCAGAGGTTTTTCCATGCCGCTCATGTTGAGAAGATTGCCCACGGGGCCGGCCGCGAGGTTGGCGAACTGGGCTGCAACGAGAATCACCAGAACCCGAGTGCCTTTCTCCGCGAATTCGACCCCGTAGAGGGCAAGCAACGGACTCGCGAAAACGGACAGGAAGATGAGGAGAGGTGCCGACAAGCGCATCACCCAATCGGTCGTCAAGTGATAGATGTGCTGCGCCTCGCGCCAATCACCTCGCGCGTGCGCGGCCGAAAACATGGGACTGACGACCGACAGGAACATCTGCAGGAACATGACGGGTAGCTGCTGAAGCTGCCTGACGATGGCCAGGACCCCCACGAGCTCGACGCCGCCGAGGAAACCGAGCAGGAACCGATCGAGATGCGAGGCCCCCATCCCTACGAGGGAACCGGCATATTGTATCGACGCAAACCTCCGCCAAGTCCGGATGGCACCTGCATCGACAGCGTCTCCGCGAGGCAATGCGGCGATCCTGCGCCACAGGCCGACCGCCATCCAGACAACAGCGAGCGCAACCGAGAGTACGACCGCGCCGATGTAACCGACAAGCTCCAGCCCAAGGCCTAGAAACGCGACGGTCAAGATGGCCTTTGCGGTCAATTGAACGATCGAGGAGCCCAGCACCATGTAGCGAATTTCCTGGAAGCCGCGAAGTCCTTGCTGCAGGAAGAAGGCCAGCATTCCAAGGGGAATCAACAATGCCATCAGACGCATCGCGTCATTGCGTACCGCCAGCTCCGGCCAATGGCGCTCGCCCAAGGGGATCGCCAGCAGCGCGATCCCGATGGCGAGCCCGCCGCTCGCCAGCAGGATCAAGACGCCGTTACGGACGAGGGTCCGCAGATTGCCGTAACGGTGCTGTTCGAGATATTCCGGTATGAACTTGACGAGAGTGGGCGCCAATCCGAACGCGAGGAGGCCACTGGCGATGCCCACGGCGGCTTCGAGCAGGCTGAAGACGCCCAGGTCCTTCGCACCGAGCACCCGTGCGACAAAGATCTGCAGCGGGAAGCCGACGACGAGCGTGAATACATTGCCCGCGAGGAACACCGTCCCTTGACCACCGATGCGGGTTGCCACCGCGGTCTGTTCTTCGGGTTTCATCCAGAACGCGACCGCCAATCCCGCGGGGGATTCGCAAAGGATGCGCCAAACATGGTCACCCGGGATTCCCGTCGCCCGGGACCTGCGCGCCGATGTAGGCGCCACGTTCCATGTCGGCGACAAATTGCGTGACTTCGTCCGGATCCCGCTGTCCGACGATCCTGGCGGGATTGCCCGCGACAATCGCATTGGGCGGCATGTCGCGGGTGACCACGGCTCCGGCCCCGATGATGCAGTTGTCGCCGACGGATACGCCCGAGAGCACGATGGCGCCGCGCCCCATGTAGACATTGCTGCCGATGACCGACGGCTCGAGCCGCCGTCGCGGGCCGTGTACCAGGACGGCACCTCCGATGACGCAGTTGTCGCCGATCGTGATCAGGTGCGGATTGACCATGTCCAGGTCGCCGGTGATGCGCACGTTGCGCCCGATCCGCGCCCCCCTCTCGCGCCAATCCGCCGATATCCTTTCGTACATGGCCATGTCGACGGACCTGCGCGCCGCCGGTACCCATCCGTCGTCCGCGCGCTGTCCCCCGATCATTCGCCCGAACCGGCCAATGACGCGCGAAACCAGGGATTTGACATTGACGGCCATTTGCTTCGGCTCACTGGACAGTCGGCAAAATGCGGGGGCGATTCGCTCGCATTCTAGACTAGCGATCGGGCTCACCCGGCCACGATCCCTCTTCGCCGCAGCTCCTCGACAATGCGCTCGGCAGCCTCGTCAGGAGGCACGGCGGCGCTGTCGAGCCGGATCTCCGGGCTCTCCGGGGGCTCGTAGGGCGAATCGATGCCCGTGAAATTCCTGAGCTCACCGCGGCGGGCCTTCTTGTAGAGTCCCTTCGTGTCCCGCAGTTCGGCCACGGCAAGCGGCGTATCGACGAACACTTCGATGAACTCTCCTGCCTCGACCCGCGCACGGGCCATCCGCCGCTCGCTGCGAAACGGGGAAATGAAGGCCGTCAGCACGATGAGCCCCGCTTCCGCCATCAGCTTCGCCACTTCCGCCACCCGGCGGATGTTCTCGACCCGGTCGGCTTCCGTGAAGCCGAGGTCCTTGTTGAGGCCGTGCCGCACGTTGTCGCCATCGAGCAGGCAAGTGTGGCACCCGAGAGTGTAGAGCCTCTTCTCGACCAGGTTGGCGATGGTGGACTTGCCGGAGCCGGAAAGACCGGTGAACCAGATCACGCAGGGCTTTTGACGCTTGATGGCGGCGCGAGCCTGCTTGTCGATGTCGATCGCCTGCCAATGGATGTTCTGCGAGCGGCGCAACGCGAAGTTGAGTTGACCCGCGCCGACGGTGTGGTTGGTCAGGCGATCGATCAGGATGAACCCGCCCAGTTCACGGTTGTCCTGGTAACTCTCGAAGGGGATGGCTCGATCCAATTCGATCTCGCATACGCCGATCTCGTTGAGTTCCAGCTTTTCGGCGGCGACGTGTTCCAGCGTGTTGACGTTGACCTTGTACTTGAGCGGCGCAATGGTCGCGGTCACGGTCTTGGTGCAGATCTTCATCAGATAGTCGCGACCGCGGAGCATCGGCGCGTCGCCCATCCAGACGATGCTCGCCTCGAACTGGTCGGCGATGCCGAGGGGAGCCACCCTGGCGGAGATGACGTCGCCGCGGCTGATGTCGATCTCGTCCTCCAGCGTCAGCGTTATCGACTGGTTGGCGACGGCCAGCGCGAGGTCTCCGTCGGCCGCGACGATTCGCGCGACCCGGCTTTCACGTCCGGAAGGCTGCACCCGAATCGGATCGCCGGGTCTCACCACACCGCTCGCGATCGTTCCGGCGAAGCCGCGGAAATCGGGATGCGGACGATTGACCCACTGCACCGGCAGGCGGAAGGGCTTGGCCTGCAAGTCGTCGTCGACCGGGACGTTCTCCAGGTGGCTCATCAGCGCCGGGCCGGAATACCACGGCGTGTTCCCGCGCGGCTCCACGACGTTGTCCCCTTCGACCGCCGACAGCGGAATGCATGTGATGTCCTCGAGCCCGATGCGGCGGGCGAACTCGCGATATTCCGCTTCGATCCTCGCGTAGGCCTGCTGCGAGTAGTCGACGAGGTCCATCTTGTTGATGGCGAGCACGATGCGCCGGATGCCGAGCAGCGAGACGAGGTAGCTGTGGCGCCTGGTCTGGGTGAGCACGCCCTTGCGGGCGTCGATGAGGATGATGGCCAAATCCGCGGTCGAGGCTCCGGTGACCATGTTGCGCGTGTACTGCTCGTGACCGGGCGTGTCCGCGACGATGAACTTGCGCTTGTCGGTCGAGAAGAAGCGATACGCGACGTCGATGGTGATGCCTTGCTCGCGCTCCGCCGCGAGGCCGTCGAGCAGCAGCGCGTAGTCGATCTCGTCGCCGCGCGTGCCGACCTTCTTCGAGTCGGCCTTCAGCGCCGCGAGATGGTCTTCGAAGATCATCCTGGACTCGAAGAGCAGGCGTCCGATCAGCGTGCTCTTGCCGTCGTCCACGCTGCCGCAGGTGATGAAACGCAGCAGGCTCTTGCGTTCGTGAACCTGCAGATACTCCTCGATGTCCCTGGCGATCAAGTCCGAGACGTGCGCCATCAGAAGTAGCCTTCCTGTTTCTTCTTTTCCATCGATCCGGCCGAATCGTGATCGATGACCCGGCCCTGGCGCTCGGAGGTCGCGGCCAGCAGCATTTCCTGGATCACGCCGACGAGCGTGTCGGCCTCGGACTCGATCGCCCCGGTCAGCGGATAGCAGCCCAGGGTGCGGAAGCGGACCTTCTTCATCAGCGGGACCTCTCCGGGGCGCAAGGGCATGCGCTCGTCGTCGACCATGATCAGCGTCCCGTCGCGCGCGACCACCGGCCGCACGGCGGAGAGGTAGAGCGACACGATGGGGATCTTCTCGAGATGGATGTACTGCCAGACGTCGAGCTCGGTCCAGTTGGAGATGGGAAAGACCCGGATGCTCTCGCCCGGGCGGATGCGCGTGTTGTAGAGGCGCCAGAGCTCGGGGCGCTGATTCTTGGGATCCCAGCGGTGTTGCGCCGAGCGGAACGAAAATATCCGCTCCTTGGCGCGGGACTTTTCCTCGTCACGGCGTGCGCCGCCGAACGCCGCATCGAAGCCGTGTTTTGCGAGGGCCTGAAGGAGGCCCTGCGTCTTCCAGACATCGGTGTGCACCGCCGAACCGTGGGTGAATGGATTGATGCCCATTTCCCTCGCCTCGGGATTGGCATGGACGATCAGCTCCATTCCCGTTTCCCTGGCCATCCGGGTGCGCATCGTGTACATCTCCCGGAACTTCCAGGTGGTGTCGACGTGCAGGAGCGGAAACGGCGGCGGCGCAGGGTAGAACGCTTTCCTGGCCAGATGCAGCATGACCGAGCTGTCCTTGCCGATCGAGTAGAGCATGACCGGGTTGGCCAACTCGGCCACGACTTCGCGCATGATGTGGATGCTCTCGGCCTCCAGGCGCTGCAGGTGCGTGAGCGTCGTCATTAGGCCATGGAGAGTCCGGGCCGCTCCAGGAAATCGGCATAGGCGCGCCGGATCCCATCTTCCAGTCCGATCGCCTGCCGCCACCCCAGCGCCGACAACCTGCCGACGTCGAGCAGCTTTCGCGGCGTGCCGTCCGGCTTGGTCGATCCCATTCGATCGCCACATCGGTGCCGACGACCTTCCGGATGAGCTCGGCGAGCTCGCGGATCGACAGGTCCTCACCGCAGCCGACGTTGACGAGCGGCGGCTCGTCGGTCGTTGACGATCGTCGCCAGTCGATCCTCGCGGCAGCGTCATCAGGTGCACGCACGCGGCGGCCATGTCGTCGCTGTAGAGGAACTCGCGGCGCGGCGCGCCGGTCCCCCAGAGCGTCACGGTCTTGTCGCCGCGCTCCTTCGCCTCGTGGAAGCGGCGGATCAGCGCCGGCAGCACGTGGCTCGTCTGCAGGTCGTAGTTGTCGCCGGGGCCGTAGAGGTTGGTCGGCATCGCGCAGAGGTACTGCGTGCCGTACTGCCGGTTGTACGACCAGCACATCTCGATGCCGGCGATCTTGGCGATCGCGTAGGGGCGGTTGGTGGGCTCGAGCGGCCCGGTGAGCAGGTAGTCCTCGCGGATCGGCTGCGGGCAGTCGCGCGGGTAGATGCACGACGAGCCGAGGAACAGCAGCCGCTTCACGCCGGCGCGCCACGCCTCGTGGATCACGTTGGTCTGGATGGCGAGGTTGTCGCGGATGAAATCGGCGGGGTAGGTGTCGTTGGCGAGGATGCCGCCGACCTTGGCGGCGGCGAGGAACACGACGTCCGGACGCTCGGCGGCGAAGAACGCCGCGACCGCCTTGCGCATCGGTGAGATCGAGCTCCGCGTGGGTGCGGACGAGCAGATTCGTGTAGCCCGCGAGCCCGCAACGCGCGCATCAGCGCCGAGCCGGCAAGGCCGGCGTGGCCGGCGACGTAGATTCGGCTGTCGGGTGTCATCGCGGGTTCGCCCGGCCGAGGGCCTACAATACGCGGCCGCAACGGCGCACCGACCGCGCCCACTTTCGCAACGAATCGCTTCACGCCGCGCATGCCCTCCCACAAAGTCAAGCACACGCTCCTCTGGATTCTGTGCGGCCTTTGCCGGTCGTGACGCTCGTCGCCGCCGCCTTCCTGGCGTACGGAGGATCGAAGGCGGGCTACTGGCTGGAGGCGGCCGGACAGGCTCCGGAAAAGGCCAACGCCATCGTCGTCCTCGGCGGCGACAACGGCGAGCGCTCGCTCGCGCGCGCAGGCGCTCTACCACGACGGCTACGCGCCGATCATCGTGCTGACGGGTCTCGAAAAGGGGAGCGCCACGCCGCCGGCGCGTCTCACGTGGCGCGCCGACTTCCTCGCCGCGCACGGCGTCCCCCGATCGGCGTTGCGCTTCGAGGTCGCATCGACGCAACAGCTACGAGGAAGCGACCAAGATCCTCGGCGCTGATGCAAAAGCAGAAATGGCAGAGCGTGATCGTCGTCAGCGATCCGCCGCACATGCGGCGCCTCTGCCTGGACCTGGAACCGCGTCTTCAAGGGCTCGGGATTGCATTACGTTCTGGTCCCGTCGACGGCCGAGTGGTGGACGCCGGGAGAGTGGTGGCGCGACGAGTTGTCGGGTTCGTTCGTCATCATGGAGTACATCAAGCTCGCCTACTACATGGTCAAGCGCTGATCGTCGCGCGGACGGCTCGAGGCTATCCGGAGTTGCGCGTCGTGAACCGCGTGACCGTGCTGCATGACGAGCTCGTCGCGCTGCGCCGTCGCGCAGGTCCTCGCGCATCATTTCCGCGACGAGCTGCGGGAATCGACACTTCGGGCGTCCAGCCCAGCTGGGCCCGGGCCTTGGCGGCGTCGCCGAGCAGCGTGTCCACTTCCGCCGGCCGAAAGTAGCGGCGATCGACGCGGACGATCGTCTCGCCAGGCGTGAGCTTGCGACGCCAGGCGCCCGATCGACGGACCGCACGCGTCCCACTTCGTCGGCGCCGCTGCCTTCCCAGGCCAACGCGATGCCGATCTCGCGCGCCGCCGCGTCGACGAATTCGCGGACGCTGTGCTGCTGCTCCGGTGGCGATCACGTAGTCCTCGGGCGCGGACTGCTGCAGCATCAGCCACATCGCGCGCACATAGTCCTTGGCATGGCCCCAGTCGCGCCGGGCATCGAGGTTGCCGAGGAACAGGCAATCCTGAAATCCGAGCGCGATGCGCGCCAGCGCGCGGGTGATCTTGCGGGTGACGAAGGTCTCGCCGCGCACCGGCGATTCGTGGTTGAACAGGATGCCGTTGCAGGCGTACATCCCGTACGCCTCGCGATAGTTGACGGTGATCCAGTGCGCGTAGAGCTTCGCGACGCCGTACGGCGAGCGCGGATGGAACGGCGTCGTTTCGTTCTGCGGCGTCTCGGCGATCAGCCCGAACATCTCGGAGGTCGATGCCTGGTAGAAGCGCGTCTTGTCCGCGAGCGCCGAGGATGCGAATGGCCTCCAGCAGACGCAGCGTGCCCATGGCGTCCGAATTGGCCGTGTACTCGGGTTCCTCGAACGACACCGCGACATGGCTCTGCGCGCCCAGGTTGTAGACCTCGTCCGGCTGCACCTGCTGCATCACATGGACGAGGCTCGACGAATCGGTGAGGTCGCCGTGATGCAGGACGAGGTGACGATCGCGGACGTGCGGCTCCTCGTACAGGTGATCGATGCGGTCGGTGTTGAAGAGCGACGTCCGGCGCTTGATGCCGTGGACGACGTAACCCTTGCCGAGCAGGAACTCGGCGAGATACGCGCCGTCCTGGCCGGTGATGCCGGTGATGAGTGCGGTTTTGGCCATTGGTTGCGGGATCCGATCCGTGACATCACAGCACGAGGAAGCGTGAATGCTCTTCGGCGCCGATCACGGCGTCGCGCGCTACCGTGGTGTCGAAGTGTAACGAACTGCCCGCCGTGGTGGACGGCAAGCGCGAGCAGATAGACATCGGTGATCTGGCGCGGCCCGTGGATTCGCGCGCAGTTCGCCACATGCGCGTCCAGCAGGCTGATGTCGTCGGCCCAGAACTCGTGGAAGCCGCTGGCGCTCGCCTCGGCGAGTCGTTCCATCACCGCTCGCACGGGCAATGCATTCGGATACGCGGGATGCGACATGATTCGGGCGCATCCGTTTTCGGTGATCGGGCAGGAGGCCCAACCGGCCCTGGCCTGGCCCGCAAACCACTTCGTGGCCCGCGGCATGCAACGAATGATCGCCATCCAGCAACGCGATCAGCACGTTGACGTCCAGCAGCGCGCGCATCAGTACGCGTCGTCTTCGCGCAGCTTGTCGATCAGCTCATTGGTCACAATGCCACCGCGTTTGGGAAACGGGCGAAATCCGTAGCGCGCCTTCGGCGGACGGTCCTGCGGCGTAGCGGGCGAGCGTCGTCAAAGCGCTCCGCGCGAGCTCGGAAATGATCTCGCCCGCGGTCTTCTTCTCCCGCCGGGCGCGTTCCTTGGCCGCGTGAAGCACGTCGTCGGCGATGTCGAGGGTGGTGCGCATGCATCAGATGCTAATGCATCACGCATCAGCTCTGTCAAGTCGAGCAAGAACCGCCGTAGCCTCGACAGTGGGATCCCGGTCGCGCGGGTGGTCCCTTCGCCGTTTAGCGTATATCATGGTAATATACATACGCAATGGATCTTGAGCGCATCGTCGGATTCGAATGGGATGCAGGCAACGCGCGCAAGAACGAGAAACACGGTGTTGCGCAGAACGAGGCCGAACAGGTGTTTTTCGACCCGAGGTTGCTGGTGGTTGCCGATTCAGGTCACTCGGCGGGAGAGATGCGGTTCCACGCATTGGGCGTCACGATCGGCAGGACGGCGTCTACATGTGCACGTTCACGCTACGGGCGGACGGAAGCCGAATCCGGGTCGATTTCCGCGCGCGACATGCACAGGAAGGAAAGGCAGATTTATGACCGCAAAGACTAGAATTCCAAAATTCGATTCGGAGGCGAAAGAGCGCAAATTCTGGGAAGCGAATGACAGCGCGACGCTGGTCGACTGGTCAAAGGCGAAGCGCGTCCGCCTGCCTAATTTGAAGCCGTCGACCAGGAGCATCTCGCTGCGCCTGCCGATTCACACTCTCGAGCGAATCAAAGCCGCGGCCAACGCGCGCGACGTGCCCTACCAATCGCTGATCAAGGTGTGGCTGGAAGAAAAGCTAACCGGATGAATTGGACATGACGATGTGCCCATCCTCCATCCGGACGATCCGGTCCGCGACCGCCAGGCTCGCCGGCCGGTGCGTGATCAGCAGCACGGTGCGTTCCCGGAACACGTCGCGGCATTCCTCGAGAAATTCGATTTCGCCCTGCGGATCGAACATCGCCGTCGCCTCGTCCAGGATCAGGATCGGCGGATCCTTGAGCAGCGCGCGCGCGAGGGCGACGCGCTGCTGCTGGCCGCCCGACAGGCGCACGCCGCGGTCGCCGATCAGCGTGTCGTAGCCCTGCGGCAGCTCGACGATGAAGTCGTGCGCGCGCGCCGCGCGCGCCGCGGCCTCGATCTGCTGCCGTGGTCGGCTCGGGCCGGCCGTAGGCGATGTTGTCGCGCACGGTGGCGTTGAACAGCAGCACGTGCTGCGGCACGACGCCGATCTGGCGGCGCAGGCTGTCGAGCGACACGGTGGCGATGTCGATGCCGTCGATCGTGATCCTGCCCGAGCCGGGTTCGTGCAGGCGCATGAGGAGGTGGGCGAGGGTGCTCTTGCCGGCGCCGTTGGGCCCGACGATCGCGACGGTTTCGCCGGCGGCGATGGAGAGATCGACGCTGTCGCACGGCCGGCGGCCGGCCGGGATAGCCGAAGCTCACGCCCTCGAAGTGCGATGGCTCCCTTGACCGGAGGCAGCGTCGCGCCGACATGCGCCGGGCGGCTCGGGCGTCTGGTCGAGCGCGTACGTGAGCCGCGTCATCGCGCGCGCGCACCGTTTGCGTCTGGCCATAGACGTCCGCGAGCCCGGCGACGGGCCGCGTCAGCAGCTGCGCATAGAGCAGGAAGCTCACGAGCTCGGCGGGACCGAGCTTGCCGCCGGTGATCGCGCCGCTCGCGAGCCACAGCACCAGCACGATGCCGGCTGCGGCGATGAACTGGATCGCGGGTCCCAGCGCGGCCTCGATCTTGAGCTGCTGCGCCGTCAGCACCCGGATGCGGTCGATTTGCTCGCGATGGCGCGCCGACTCCTGCGCTTCGCGCGTGAAGGTCTTGATCGCCGGCAGCATGCCGAGGTTCTCTTCGGCGATCGCGATCGCCGTGGCGTGCTCCTCGCTCAACTGCGTCGCCAGCGGCCGGATCCGGCGGCCGAAGATCTTGAGCAGCAGAAAGAAGAGCGGGATCAGGAATGGCCGCGAGCAGCGCGAGCACCGGCTCCAGCCGGAACATGAAGAACACCGCGCCCGCCACCGTGAACAGCAGCGGCACGACCGCGAGCGCGGTGCCGCTGATGTACGCCGCTGACGACGTAGACGTCGCGCGTCAGCAGCGCCAGCGTGTCGCCCTGGCGCCGCTGGTGGAAGAACGACAGCGGCAGCGCCTGCAGGTGGTCGTAGACGCGAATCTTGAGGTCGGCGACGATCTTCTCGCCGGCGTTGCCGAGCAGGTAGGTGTTGCCGAACTTGAGCAGCGCCTGCGCGCCGAACAGCGCCAGCATCGCGACCAGTACGGCCGGGACGGTCCATCGCGGTTGCGCCATCGCCCTCGCAGAAAGGCCCCGGTGAGCTTGCCGCCGAGCCAGGGCACGGCCAGTGCCGCGGCGCTTTCCAGCAGCATCAGGCCGACACCGAGCGCCAAGGCCGCGCGATGCGGCGCGGCGTAGGCGAGCAGGGGACAGACCACGATTTCCGTCAACGTCCTGCCTGCCTACGCGACACGGCAAACGTGGTCTGTCCCCGATCAAGGGGGAGGTCGACGGCGCGCGCAATCTGCCTTTCAGTCGCCATGATATTTTCTCCAACCAGCCAGACACTCGTGATGCCGGTCAATAATCATTTCCGCAGCTCGTCGCAAGTTGCGAGCCTGACACCTTCATTCTCGCGCAGCCTCACATCGTTTGGTGTAGTCCCGATGCGAAACTTCGCGTGGCCGCTTCCGACATTATCGCTATTCCAAGCATCCCTGCTTGACCGGGGAAACGTGGTCTGTCCCCACCCGGCCCGGTTTGCCGCGATGCGCGCGCCGGCCCAGTGCCGCTTCGATCTCGGCCTGAAAGCGGTTTGACCCCAGAGCGTAGTTGCCGTTGGTTGCTTGCCGGATGGCGCTCATCATGTCCGGATCGAGGGCGGCCTTGAACAGGTCACGGTAGGCCTGGCGGCGCTCCTCGGCGCTCCGGCCGAGCCACCGATATTGTTCGTGCGGAACAATCAGATTCGACGCTTTCCCTTCCGCGTTGACGCGATAACTCGACCACCGATATTCGCGCGGGTGGGAGACCATCGCCGCGCGAACCGGGTTCAGCTCGATGTAGCGGTAGCAGGCAAGGAGATAGTCTTCAGTCTGCGCAAGGCACGACCGGAAGCGTCCCTCCCACAGCGTGCCGCTGCGACCATAGGTGCGGTTGACGTACTGGACGTATCGTTGTCCAAGTCCTTTCATGAGTCGACCGCAGCCATCGGCGCGGTCGGGCGTCAACAGCAGATGCACGTGGTTGGTCATGAGGCAATATGCGTGGATGGCGCACCCTGCTTCGAGCGCCTGCGCATGCAGGTGGTGCAGATAGAATCGGTAATCATCCAGCGCAAAGAAACAAGCGCCACGGTTGTTGCCACGCTGGATCAGATGCGCAGGTACGCCAGCAAGCACGATGCGCGCGCGGCGGGGCATGTTGGCGAGTGGTGAACAAGGTCGAGCGACAATTGGCGGAGTCTCCCTCCCGCGGCGATTCGGGCTCAATCAGCCTGACGGTCTAGATGGGGACAGACCACGATTCGGTCGCCGAAATCGTGGTCTGTCCCCATCTACGCATCTACGCAGGTACGCCAGCGCCGAAATCGTAGTCTGTCCCTGTGCTACAATGTCGTACATTGCGGAGATCGATGATGACTACGCTGACCATTCGTCTCGACCCAAAGCTGGAGAAGGCGCTCAATCGGGTTGCCAAGAGTACCGGGCGGACCAAGAGTGAGATCGCCCGCGAAGCTCTCAGGCGCCAGGTCGCCGTCGCGCGCTTTCGAGAGCTTCGGCGGAAGACGCTGCCGTTCTCCGAAGCGCAAGGACTGGTGACTGACGAGGATGTGTATCGACAGATTTCGTGAAGGTATTTCTCGACACGAATGTCCTGGTCAGCGCCTTTGCCTCGCGCGGATTGTGTGCGGAAGTGCTCGAATTGGTGCTGCTGGATCACGACTTGGTACTTGGAAGGAACGTCCTGCGCGAGCTCGACCGGGCGTTGCGCGGGAAGGTCAAACTATCCGTCGCCCGTTCGGCCGAGATTGTCGATTTCCTCTCGGGCGAGGCCGCCCATATCGTTGACAAGGCGAAGCCCGCGGACGTTAGCGTCGATGCGGCCGACGCGGTGGTCCTTGGTGAAGCACTCACCGGCGGAGCTGAGTTGTTCGTCACCGGTGACGCCGCATTGCTGCGGCTTGTTGCCATCGGCGCGCTCAGGGTCGTATCGCCCCGCCAATTCTGGGAGATCCTTCGCGGGTAAGCGAGATGGGACAGACCACGTTCGGCGACCGGGTCGCCGAACGTGGTCTGTCCCCATCTCGGTTCGGCGACCGGGTCGCCGAACGTGGTCTGTCCCCATCTCGGTGGTCTGTCCCCATCTAGAAAAGCCGCCGCAATCCGGTCCATCCGCGTCGGGCGTACAGCATTGGAAGGGAGGTGGCAGTCGACTCCGGATACCGCTCGCGCATGTATTCGGCGGCCGGGAATGCACGTGCGGCGAGATAGCCAAGCCGGGCGCGGACGCCCGGGATCGCTCGCCATTCGATCCATTCGCGGCGCAGCCGTCCTGCCTTGAGGAGTTCAGCACCCGATTGCGCTTGCGGACTCCGGGCGAGCGCATCGATCAGAGCGGCAAGCGGCGGCGACGGAAATCGTTCGGCGCACGCGCGCAGACCTTCGAGAGCGACCGCACCGAGACGCTTCGTCTCGACCATCGCGCGAAAGTCGTCCCGCTCCGCGCCGGACATCGCTCCGACGAGCAGATGGATGTCATAGAGCCAGATCAGCCGGTCGCCGTAGCCCGGCGACTGGAACAGGTTGTTGCCGGCGCGATGCAGCAGGCCGAGGAGCAGCGCATGGGCGTTGCCCAGCCGCATTGCCTCGCGATTGAGACCCGGCACGGGCACCGCCGCGGCAGCCAGTTCGGAAAAGGAGAACAACCAGGCGAACGATTGCTGATCGCTGATCCGCCAGTGGAGGTCGATGTTGTGGGCAATGCCGCGAGCGTCGACCCGTTGCGCCTGCAGCTGGTAACCGACAAACGTGCCCGCCGGTCCACTCACGCGGCGATAGCCCAGTTGCTGCAGCGTCTGCCACGCTGTATCGCGCATTTCCGGCGCGACCAGCAGGTCCGTGTCCGAACGGGGCCGCAGCACGGGGCTCGCGTAGAGGCCGTAGGCGAGCCCCGTGCCTTTGAGCAGCAACGGCGTGATGGACGCGCGCGCGAGTTCGGCCAGGACGCGATCGATCTCGGCGCCGTGGGCGACTTCGAACCCTGCCTGGGCGAGAAAGGCTTCGTGACCGGCACGAAGAATCTCCTCCGGCCAGGACTCGAAGCGCTTGCTGTCCCGAAACGCCGCGTCGAACAGGGGAAGCACGCCATGGTAGCGGCCGGCTTCGAGGAGATGCGCGATCGCTCCGGAATCGGAATCGTCGGCCCAATACCGGTTCATCGCCGCGGAGAACGGCGCAGATGAGACGCTCAGAGTTCGCTATTTGCACCAAAGGCTCCCATCGTGCCTTCGGGAGATTCGGATGCAGTTACGGTCCACCGAGCGGTCCGAAGCGAAGCGGTGCGCAAAGTGCGGCACGCCATTGCGCACGAAGTATTGGCTAGGTACGCTGGGTCAGCGTTCGCAACCACGCCCTGGACACCTGCGGCGGGAGCTCCAGTTTCAGGGAGGCGCGCGGTTGCCGCGCGCGCCCATCCCTATCGGTCCGTTACTGCAGGCCGGACTGCGTACGCTGCACCGCACAGCCTCCGGCACTGCTGCTGCCACCGGTTTCGGTGGTACACGTGGCAGCGCCTTGTGTCGAATAGTACAGGCTGGATGCGTGGCCGTCCGCGCTCACGTTATCGACCACGATGCCACTGGTTCCTCCGGCCGATACTGCGGTACTGACGGGTGTGGAGGTGGAGGTGAGCGGATTCGTGATGTCGAACGACATGATGCATCCCGTGGTGCTGCCGCCGAAGGCACACGTTCCGGGAACACCAACAAACAGCCACTCCGTCGCGCCGTTCACGATCTCGGTGAGCGGCGAGCATTGCCCAGTGCTGCTTCCCAGGTTAAAGAGTCCGGTAGACGTACCCAGTACGCCGGAGGTCATCGCGAGGCCGAAGAGCCTGGTGGACGTGTTGCTGTTGTTGTTGCCGCACACGTACAGCACGCCAGTGCCAGTGCTGAAGTAATCGTCATCGAACATTCCGGTGCGAATCGCGTTTGTGGTTCCAGTCCCAACCGCGACGTTCACTTCGCTGCCGAATACCGTCGTTGCAGGGGCCGTGCCCGTGGGCCACTGCGCCACGCGTGCTCCGTTGCCACTTTGGCCGAAGAAGGTCACATAGCCTGCGCTCGAATCGACGATCGGCGGGTCGACAATACTGGTGAGGGCTGGCGCTGTGATACCCGTGCTTCGCAGCCCCAGGCATGGCGGGGAGCCCGGATGCAGGTTCCCTTCGTGCTTCCAGTGTCACGCACATAGCTCATTCCGCCGGCACTGTCTCCGACGAAAATATTCATGGTCGTTAGATCGAGAACCGGCCCCGTAAGATCGGCACCGGCGCCGGACACGGTTACACCGGATGTCCATCCAGTCGCCGTCGCCGGGGTACCGTTGAATACGCCCGTTATCTTCCAAAGGATCCCGTTGTCGTCCCCCACATACAGAGTGTCGCTGCCGACCGTATAGTCATAGTAGGGTGACGAATTCGTCACGGTGGTGCTGTTGAATTGAAAGCTCACCATGCAGGAGTTGTTATCGTTCGGGCAGCTCGACCAACTGGCGACGCTCGTCAGCGGGCTTGCCGGACTGACGATCGTGCCTTCGGTCGCCGGGTGGTCGCTGCCGTCGCGGGCAAGGCGGATCACGCGAAGGACCGAGCCGCCGGCAAGGCTTTCGATGAACGCTACCTTCGTTCCATCCGAATAAAGAATCGGCGATGTCGTGACGGCGCCTCCTCCGCTGGTGCGATAGGACCAGGCAACGGTCGGGCCGGTGCACACGCCAGCATCAGTGCCGCCGGTGAGGCTGGCGAAGTTCCATGAGAAATTCGTCATGCTGTCGCCCACAGTGATGCTATTCCCCGCCAAACCCGCAGCAAGTGCGGATACGGTTACGACGGCCGCGTTAGCGGTTGCCGTAACTCCCGTGGCCGGGAATCGGGTTCCGCAAGCGGCAATCGCTGCCGCAAGGTTTGCGGCCTGGGTGCTGGCGGTTGCGTTGTTTATGACGGTACCGACGGTTGCGCTCGAACAAAGGTTTCCACCCACGGCAATGCTCGTGCCATCCGGGTAGCTGAAATCGCCGCCGGGGTCGCTTTCCGTAATACTGAGTGTGCCGGCGGTGATGTTTTGTAATGTCACCGTCGTGCCGCTCCTCGATGCGGTCACGCTTGTGTTGGCAGTAGTCAAGCTCCCGAAGCAATTCGCCACGATGCACAACCCGGAGTCTGCCATGATCGCGGCGGTGAGACTCGCGGCGCTTTCGGTGGAATTCCCGCCGTTGTCCACGCAGTTTGCCGTGGTAGTGCAGGATGCCGCGTAAAGGTAGGTCTTGCCCCCGACACTGATCGAACTGCCGCTATTGGCGGTTCCGCCAAACGAAATCCTCGCCGTTCCCGTGTTTGCGGTGCCCGTCAACACAAGTGCATTCGCCCCGTTTGTGATTGTGACTGGTTGAGAATTTGCGTTACCAGTGAACGTACCCGTTACGCTGGCAGTCGTCGCAGGGCCAGCGTAAAGATTGTTGAGGCCGACGATGCTCGGCTGACCGTCGTTGCCTATCGTGGTCTGCGCTACAGAAAGGTCCGTAATGGCTTCGGACACCAAGGATTGACCGACGGTGCCCGGGGCAGCTGAAGTGAACGTGATCGTTCCGGTGCCCGTAGTGTTCACGGTGCTTGGGTTCGTAATCTGACCGTCTGCGTTCGCTGCGACATCGGCGTTGCATGCCCAAGCCCCACTGGAACTCCCGGCCGAGGTGATGGCGTTGTAAAGATTGGATTGCGCGGTTTGCCTCCTTGCCGTAGTGGCAGCCCCACCTTGAGTAAAGACCTGACAAGTGTTAGACACCGGGGTCGGGAGAGTGCTGTTGGTGCCATAGATGTATGAGACGGTTCCAATCGTCAGCGTACCCGCGTTCGGCTGATTGTCCGCCACGAAAGTGATGACCCAGACTGAGCTGGTTGCTGCCGCTTCCGCCCGGTTCTCCGCGAAGATCACATAGTCATCGGTACAACTCGCCGGTTGGGAAATGTCAAAGCTGAACTTGGCGGGGAACATGCCGGGGGCCACTCGGGAGGCGGCATTCGGACCGAGCGACAGGTTCCAGTCGCCCCCGGGGGCCGTTACCTTGGGCGGTCTGCGATCTAGTTTGTTTCTTGCCGCGGCGAACGCGGAAGCAGTGTTGAAAACGGGCGCGCCGCCGGCGGTCGGCGTGACCGAGCCGCCATCCGCATTGCCATTCGCATCCGAATTGCTCTTCTTGCTGTCGAGTCCTAGACGACCCTTGCGGTCCGCAAGTCCCTGCGCTGGCGCCGAGCGGCGCTGCTCTTGGCGCCAGTAGCGCTCGTCCTGCCAAAAGCGCTTGTCCTGCTGGTTCTGGGACGCACCGAGATCGGGTGCAGGGGAGAAGATAACGTGGCGATCGCTCCAATCGGAGGTGGCGTGCACGGGCGCAGGCGCAGTTTTCTGGGGGTCCTGTTGCGCAAACGCCGGTCCGGCCGTGACCGCGACAGCAACCAGTGCGTAGAGCGGACCCAATATCCAATTGTCGTGTGTCATAACTTTGAGAAATCCAATTGATAAATACAACGACGACGAAAACCACGTATGCAAAGGCATCTACGACAGCTTACGGGCCATTGCGGCCAGCCTATACCGGCATGTGCATCACGTCAATGCAAGAAGTGTTCCAGCAAGGTACGAGTTTGAACGCTGATCGGCGGACCCCGCGAAGTATTGTTCTGAGTACCTGAACTTTGGATCGCTTGATATTCTGTTGCAATACAACGTTATTGCGTACTACAAGCGCGCCGAATTGCCGCGTTCATATACTTTTTGAAGTCGTTGGGATTTCCACCCGGTGCCGTCGCCGGAGGACGTTTGATTGCAGTTGGTGCTACTGGCAAGCCAGCGAGGCGCCTGCCCGGAACGCGCGGGGCTCGCGCGGTCGCGCCCCCGAGGGGACGACTCAGTTCAGGCCGACTTGTGTCAGCTTGATGGCCAGGAACGAGGTCACGGACGCCGTGCCCGTATTCACCGTTCCACTGCCTCCGGAAGCGGCCATCGTGTAGGTGAACGTCGTGGCGCCGGTGACCGTGATCGTGGCGGTGATGTTGAAAGCCGCGTTACCCCCTACGCCCGCAACCGTGGCCGATTGGCCGGTCCACAGGTTATGGGGTCCCTGCGTGGTAATGGTGGCCGTCGTACCGGCGCGGGTGGCCGACGCGATGTTGACGATATGCGGGCCCTGCGCCAGCGTGCCGAAATAGATGCTGGATGCCTGGGCGGCATTGCTGATGTTGTCGACGATGATGCCGCTGGTGCCGCCGAGCGCGTTCGGCTGCGCCAGGGTGGTAAAGGCGGCATTGAGCGTCCCGTCGGTGACATTGAGACTCTGCACCTGGCCGAATGCGGTCGCGGCCGTCTTGCCGGAACCGACGAACAGGAGGTCGGCGCCCCCGCCGGTCACGAACTCGCTGACGGGCGAGCATTCGCCGGCGGTCTGCGAACCGGTCAATACCTTGGTCATCGCAGGCGTGCCCGACGCCATCAAACTGCCGGTCGAGGTGGCGGTAGCCGCGGCAGCTACGGACGGACTGCCGCCGCCGGAAAACGTGACCGGGAACGATGGATCGTAGCCGCCGCCGCCGGATGAAAGGCTCACCCCGGTAACCTTGAGCGTCAGAGTCCTGCCCCCCGGCTGAAGGAAGCAAGTGTTGACCGTATACGTCGTTCCCGCGGTCGTGTATCCGCTGCCACCGTTGGTCAAGGTGACCGACTGCACCTGGCCCCCCGTTACCGTGGCGGTACCCGCAAGTCCCGACCCTCCCGCAAACCCCGTGAACGTCAAAGCCTGCGTGCCGTTGGTGCAAAAGAACCCGCCGGGATTCACCGCGATGGATGACACGCCCACCGCCGTAGCACCGGCCGCTCCGGTTCCGCCTCCCGCCGTAAAGACGGATGTCGGGATCGAGCTGTAGCCGGCGCCCTGGGTGGTGACGTTCACGGACGTCACGGGGCTGAACGGTATGCCATACAGCGTCGGCTGGCCGGTCGGGTTGCCGCACACGTACAGCTTGCCCTCGTTGGCCGTGATTCCATCCCAATTGTAGTAATCGTCGTCGAACGCTCCGCCATGCGTATGGACGGCGGTGGACGCTGCGCCGACGGTGGCCGTGCGCACGGAACCCAATGTTTCATCGGTCTGCACGACCACGGCATTCGTCCCGTTCGAGCGGCTGAAGGCGTAAACCCGGCCGTTGGTCACGTCGACGATGGGCGGGTCGATGATTCCTCCCGCTGCACCGACCACGATCGACGTGACGGCGGCGTTGTTCGTGAGGTCGACCCGGTACAGCGTGCCGTTTGCACCGCCGACGAACAGTTGGCCGGTGAAGGGATCGAGCACGGGCGAGGTGAGCATGGTGTTCGCCCCCACCGACTTGCAGCCCGCAGCCAAACCGCCGCAGTTCCCGAATCCGTTCGTCGAGGAGGCCGCGGGGCTGCCGTTGAAAACCGGCGTGACCTTGAACAGTCGGCCCCGATCGTTGCCGACGTACAGCGTGTCGGTGCCGTAGTCGTAGAAGGGCGAGGAATTGGAGTCGCCGGCATCGATGGTGTTGTCGGCAACGTTGATGATCGCATCCAGCAGAAGACTGACCACGCAGGGGGCCGCGCAGGTAGTTATGTCGGTCGCTTGCGTCGGGGTCACGGGCGCGCCCACGGATCCATCGCCGTTCCTCCATTTCAGGATATGGAGGTAGGTCTCGTGATGGGTTCCAAGAATGTCGCTCTCCACGAACGCGATCTTGTCACCGGTCAAGGAGAGAACGGGAGACACGGAAAGCGCGCCCTGGCCCCCGTGGAGGTCGATCAGGCCCTGGTTGATGCGGTACGCAAATTTCACGGTGGGAGCCAGGCCGCAGAGACCGGGCCCCGTGCCGGAGTACAGGTTTTCGTAGGCGACGAGATTGGCCTGCGTGGCGCTGCCGGTGCTGTTGAGCGCGAACACCACGAAGTCGCTCGTACAACTGGCCGCCGTGGTCACGTCGAAGCCAAACTTCGCCGGATACATGTTCTTGGCCACACCCACCGGTCCCAGGGGAACATTCCAATCCGGCCGCTCCGCAGGCTTCTTCCTCGCGTTTTTCAGATTCTCCAGGGCGCTCGCCGGGCGATTCACGGACGCCTGGAGAGCCTCCTCCTTGGCGCCCTGACCGTGCGCGAGCCATGCGCCGAGAAGCCTGGGCTCGTGCGGCAGCCTGTCCACTTGCTCGCGCGTGATGCCGCGGGTGTGGATGACGTGTCTCGAGCTCCAATCCCTTGGCACGGCAAGGGGTTCTGCCGCCGCGCCCGGTTCCTGACCGAACGCCGGACTTGCGACGGAGGCGACGATGGCCAGGAGCGCACACGTCGCAAGCAGCGTGAATGCTCTCGCGCAAGGGAAGAACAAGGTTCGCGTTATCATCGTCAAAGCCTCCAGGCTCGGTCGCAGACCGACTTCCCCATGTTTGCCGAATCACTCTAGCACCGGTGATCCCGTGCAGTCGGCATTTTCGGGGAATCGACCCCGCGCGCGGCGGTCGCTGTGGCAGTTCCCCAACAGCCGACGTATGTTCTTGATAGAAAGGCGTGAAACCTATAGAGTGCCGCAAAGGGTGAACAGCTCGGACACCCGTCTTGGGGGGCGCGGAAGCGCAATGGACAAAACATCGTCGCAACTGAACATGGATTCCGCGGCGGCCGATGCCAGGAGCCTGGGCAAGGCCCGCTACTCCAAGCCCTCCTTTCGCCACGAAAAGGTGTTCGAGACCATGGCGCTGGCGTGCGGCAAGATCAACGCGACGCAGGCCCAGTGCCGCACCAGCCGGAAAGCGTCGTAGCCGCCCCGCCAATGGGGATGGAAGTTTCCGGCGACGCCTCGAAGATCGATCTGGCCGCGGAGGCTCTCGAGTCGTTCGGAGAGCTCAGCCTTCGCGTGACTGGCTCCAGCATGCTCCCGACGATCTGGCCGGGCGATGTCCTGTTGATTCGCCGCGGCGGCTTTCGTACAGCTCTAGTGGGCGACGTCGTTCTCTTCAAGCGCCACCGCCGGCTATTCGCGCACCGGGTTGTGTCTCGTACCGCAAATCATCTCGTCACGCAGGGCGACGGCATCGACGCGCGCGATGGTCCGGTCGCCGCATCCGAATTGCTAGGCAGGGTCCATGGCGTGGTGCGCCGAGGGCGGTCCGTCCCGGTCGCGTCCGCAATGACACTTGCCGGGCGCATGACGGCCGGGCTGGTTCGCCGCTCCCCGCTTGCCGCCCGGCTGCTCACCCGCCTGCACCTGAAATACCGAGCCAACCGTTGACCGTGGGCGGCGTGCGTCGACGCGCCGATATCGCGATCGGCGGGATGGTCGTGGGCGTCCACACGACGGATGATGCGTTTCTGCGCATGCTCGAGGACCGCTACGCCGGATTCATCGGTTCCGCGGATCCACCCGACTACGAATTCGACGTCGAGCTGACGCTCCCCGGTGGGGATTTCCGCCGATGCCGACGTCCGCGTGTTCCGGGACGGTCGCCAATGGCGGCTCGAGCGCGGCGATTTCCGCGCCGAGTGGGACCCCGTCACGCGGCGCGGGCGCATTCGCCAGTCGGCCAATCCGTACTCGATCGACACGGTGCTGCGCATCGTGCACACGCTGGTGCTGGCGCGGGAGGGCGGGTTCCTGGTGCACGCCGCGAGCGCCGTGCGCAACGGCAAGGCCTATCTGTTCGCCGGCGTTTCGGGCGCGGGCAAGACGACGATCTCGCGCCTGGCGCCGCCCGATGCCGATCTGCTCACCGACGAGATCTCGTACGTGCGCAAGGAGGCCGACGGCTATTTCGCCTACGGCACGCCGTTCGCGGGCGAACTGGCCAAGGCCGGCGAAAACCTGAGGGCGCCGCTCGGCGCGGTGTATCTGCTCGCGCAGGGCCCGGAGAACCGGATCGAGGACCTGGGCGCGGCCGAGGCGGCGCGCGGTCTGCTGACGAACATCCTCTTCTTCGCGGAGGACGCCGAACTGGTGCAGGCGGTGTTTCGTTCGGCGCTCGAATTCGTCGAGCGGGTGCCCGTGCGCCGGCTGACGTTCGTGCCCGATGCGCGCGTCTGGGAGCTGATTCGTAATCGGGTAATCTAACGAGTGGACACCGAACCCATGGCAGCTGGCAGACGCTACATCGCCCGCGCCGCCAACGTCGCCGCGCGCATGATCGGCGGCGAGATGATGATCATGTCCGGGCTCGACTCGTCGTTGTTCACGCTCAACGCCACCGCGTCGATTCTCTGGCAGGCGGCCGATGGCGTGACGCCGCTCGCGGACATCGTCGAGCAGCGCATCTGCGCGCGAGTTCGAGGTCGAACCCGCCGAGGCGCTGCGCGATGCCGAGGAGCTCGTCGCGGACCTCGCGCGCCACGGCATCCTCGATTGTCGGATTCGCCGATGCCGGAACCCGCTGCGCCGCCCAAGGGAATCGCCATGAGCAGCCTGATGCAGGAAATGGGCGCCAAGGCGCTGAAGCTGGGGATCCCGCTCAGCGTGCAGCTCGATCTCACCTACCGCTGCAACGAGCGCTGCGTGCATTGCTATCTCGACCACGACGACCATGGCGAGATGACGACGGCGGAGATCAAGGACCTGCTCGATCAGCTGGCCGACGCCGGGGTCTTCTTCCTGATCCTGAGCGGCGGCGAGATCTTCCTGCGCAAGGATCTGTTCGAGATCGTCGAGCACGCGCGCAAGCTGACTGTTCTCGGTCAAGCTCAAGACCAACGCCGTGATGATCCGGAAGGCCAAGGCGGAGCGCATCGCGGCGCTCGGCGTCGAGTCGGTGCAGATCAGCGTCTACTCGCACCGGGCGGACGTTCACGATGCGATCACCAAGCTCCCCGGATCGTTCCGGCGCACGATCGAGGGCGCGCGACTGCTGCGCGCGAACGGCGTGAAGGTGAGCTTCGCCAACGTGCTGATGAAGCACAACGCCGACGACTACCCCGAGGTGCGGGCGCTCGCGGAGCGAATCGGCGCGCACTACCACGTCGATGCCACGATCACGCCGATGATGGACGGCGACCGCTCGATACTCGACCTCAACATCGACGCCGAGACGCTGGGCGAGGTCTTCCACGACTCGACGCTGGTCGGCAATGCCGAGGAGTTCTGCGCTCCGCCGTCCGGGCCGCTCGACGAAGCCGACGCGCTCGACACGCTGCCCTGCAGCGCCGGACACACCGCCTGCTACGTCTCGCCGTACGGCGACGTCTATCCGTGCGTGCAGTTTCCGCTGCCCAGCGGCAACGTGCGGCAAACGAAGTTCATCGACATCTGGCGCGACTCGCCGCAGCTGAAGGAAGTGCGGTCGATCACGGTGAGCGACCTGCAGGGGTGCTCGACGTGCGTGCACGGCAGCAGTTGCACGCGCTGCCCCGGACTCGCGTACATGGAAGGCAACATGCGCGGACCGTCGATCCAGGACTGCGAGAAGTCCTTCGCGCGCACGGGCGTGCCGTCGTGGAATCTGCAGAAGCACAGGGCCGCCGTTGCCGCACCGGCGCGCGTTTCCGATGCCACCGGACCGCGTCCGACGCCGGCCTACGAACCGATAAAGTGGGTGGCCCACAAGTAGCAGCGCCGGGTGCGCCGCGCTGAGCGATTCAGCGGGTCCTCGTGCCGCGCGTACTGCGCACCGTTCTGCCTCGCATTCGCGCGTCCATCGCGCAACGGGGCATCGTGACAAGCCTCTTCCGCAGCCTGCTGCTGCCCGTCCACCTCGTGCGGGAGTACCGCGCGGCAAGGAGCCTGTCTTCGGATGGACCGCGCAGCGCCTTCGACGTGGCACGCGGCGTCGATACCGATGGGCAGTTCGACGGCTGGACGTATCTCAGCGACCTCGAACATCGCCAGCCCGAACTGGATTCACGGCAACAACTATGCCGGCATCGAGCCCGAGCGCTTCGCGGCGGTCATGTCGAGCCTTGCCCTGAAGCACGAAGACTTCACGTTCATCGACTTCGGTTCGGGCAAGGGCCGCGCGCTGCTCCTGGCATCGGAATTTCCATTTCGCCGGGTGACCGGCTTCGAGTTCTCGCCGGAGCTGCACGCCGTCGCGCAGCGGAACATCCGGGATTGGCAGCCCGGCGCCAAGGGTTGCGGCACGGTCGAATCCGTCTGCACCGATTTTCTCGACGCCGTCCTCCCGCCGGAACCGTCAGTCCTCTTCTTTTTCGATCCGTGCACGCCAGCGCTGTTTGCGCACGTTCTCGCCAGGATAGAGCGCTCGCTGCGCGAACATCCCAGGCCGCTTTGGCTGGTGTACGTGGCCCCGGGAATGAAGGAAGCGTTGCTCGACGCCGCCGATTTCCTGGTGAAAGAGGGCAGCAATGCGGAGTTCCAATTCTGCTGGTACCGGAGTCGCTTGTGAGCCCGCCCGCAGCCTCGTTCTCCCGACTTGCGCTGTACCCTACGAAAATGGTATGTTTTGCGGTGCCTTCCAATTGATTTATCGACGTTTTTCGGCGATCCGACTTGACTCATCAAGGTTCCGGCATTACTTGCTTCCCGCGCGTCGCGGCCCTGGTCGATGCGCTCGATTGTGCCGGGCCCTGGCTGGAGTTGGCGCTTGCCTGCGGGATTGTCGGTATTGCGCTGATGGCGCCCGCCTGGGACAGACTCAGCCCGCCGGCCAGCCTCGACGCCCAAGTCGGTCGCCGTGAACGCCCCCGGGGTCGCCGCGCCCGACGCCGCAACAGGTCCGGCCCGACGGCGGCCCGCGTGCCAATCTCGCCGGACGCGCCGCGTGTCGTGCCCGTTCCGGCCGGCCAGGTGGTCGGCGACGACTACAGGATCGGTCCGCAGGACCTGATCGAGATCCAGGTCTTCGGCATCGACAACCTCAAGCGGGAAGTGCGCGTCAATTCGCGGGGCATCATTTCGCTGCCGCTGGTGGGCCCGGTGACGGTCGCCGGACTCACGAACCAGGAAGCCGAGACGCTGATCGCGGCCAAGTACGAAAAGGATTACCTGCAGGATCCGCAGGTGTCGGTGTTCATCAAGGAGTTCACCAGCCAGCGCATCACGCGTCGAGGGCGCGGTCAATCATCCCGGGCATCTTCCCGATCCGCGGGCCGACGTCGCTGCTGCAGGCGATCGCGATTGCCGGCGGACAGGGCCAGCTGTCGGACATGAAGGAAGTCAAGGTCTACCGGGTGGAGAGCGGGCAGAAGAAGGCGCTGACCTACGACGTGATCAAGATACGCAGCGGCGAGCTGGAGGATCCGTTGCTGTCGAACGACGATGTCGTCGTCGTCCAGCGCTCGCGGTGACCGCGTGGCGGTCCGGGATTCGTTCTTCGGCGACCTCATCAACATCATCAACCCGTTCAACTACCTCGCCCGGTCCGTAGTCATGCCGGACAACGACCGACCTGCTGTCCCGCCACCCGAGGCTTCGACGGCGGTGCAGGTTCGGCCGGGAACGGCGTTGTCGACGCTCGTCCTGCCGCCCGTCGCCGTCGGCGGAGGACGACGACGCCATCCACTTCCGCGACCTCTGGCGCGTCGTCGTCAAGCGCAAGTGGGTGGTGATCGCGGCGTTTCTCATCGTGCTCGTCACCGCGCTGGTGGCGACGATGATGGCAACGCCGATCTACCGCGCCGACGATCACGCTCAAGATCGAGCGCGAGGCGCCCAAGGTCATCGAGTTCAAGGGCAGCCTCGTCGCGCCGGAGGAGTAGCGGCGACCTCGACTTCTACCGGACGCAGTACGAACTGCTGAAGAGCCGGACGCTGGCGGAGCGCGTCGTCGAGCAGATGAATCTGCGGCAGCGGGTGGCGGCGAAGAAGGAAGAGGCGAAGCCCTGGTGGTCCGGGTTCCTGCGCGAGTTGATGGGCAAGGACGAGGACAAGGGAGCCCCCGCGGCACCACCGCCGGATGCGCGCAGCGCCGAATACGGCGGCCGCCGGCGCGTTCCTCGGGTCGTTGTCGGTGGAGCCGATTCGCAACTCACGCCTGGTGCGGGTGTACTTCGACTCGCCGGACCCCAAGCTTGCCGCCGATGCGCTGAATGCGCTCGCCAAGAACTTCATCGCCGTCAATCTCGAGCGCCGCTACGACGCGTCGGCGTACGCCAAGACCTTCCTCGAGGAAAAGCTCGCGCAGACGAAGGCGAAGCTCGAGGATTCCGAGCGCGCGCTGGTCGAGTTCCAGCGCGAGCAGCAGATCATCAACGTCGACGAGAAGCAGAACGTGCTCGCGCAGACGTTGAGCGCGTACAACGCCGCCGCCGCGAAGACCAACGAGGAGCGGCTCAGGGCCGAGGCGCTGTACCGGGAGTTCAAGGACAATCCCGAGTCCGCGCCGCAGATGGTCGAGAACAAGTCGATCGGGCAGTTGCGCGAGCAGCGGACGAAGCTGCAGGTCGAGTACCAGGACCTGCTGCGGATCTACAAGCCGGCGTTTCCCGAAGATGCAGCAGCTGAAGGCGTCGATCGACGAGATCGACAAGAAGATCAAGGAAGAGACCGAGATCGTGCGGCGTTCGATCGAGGGCGCCTACAACGTGGCGGTGCAGCAGGAAGCGAGCGTCGTGGCGAAGCTCGATTCGTCGAAGAAGGACGTGCTCGACCTGCAGGACCGCAGCATCAAGTACAACATCCTGAAGCGCGAGGTCGACACCAACCGCTCGCTCTACGACGGCCTGCTGCAGCGGCTGAAGGAAGTGGGCGTGGAGGCCGGCGTGGGCACCAACAACGTGACCGTCGTCGACTCGGCGCTGACGCCGGGCGGCCCGTACAAGCCGAACCTGACGCAGAACCTGCAGATCGCTGCGGCGTTGGGGCTGGTGCTCGGCATCGGGCTCGCGTTCTTCCTCGAGTACCTCGACGACACGCTGCGCACCCCGAGGACATGGAGCGGATCACGCACCTGCCCGTGCTGGGCGTGATCCCGATGATCAAGGTGAAGAAGGGGCAGGACAGTCGCGGCGCTCGCGCTGACGTCGCACTCGGACGCGCGCTCGAGCTTTGCCGAGGCTTACCGGTCGGTGCGCACGGCGCTGCAGTTCTCGACGCGCGAAGGCGCGCCGCGGCAGATCGTCGTCACCAGCACGTCGGCGAAGGAGGGCAAGTCGACGACGGCGCTGGCGCTGGCGATCAATTTCGCGCAGACGGGCAAGATCGGTGCTGCTGATCGACGCGGACCTGCGCAATCCGTCGCTGCACAAGCACCTCGGCGTGGACAACAGCCGCGGCCTGTCGAACTACCTGTCGAGCGACCTGCCGGCGCTGGGCGTCGTGCGCACGACGACGATCCCGAATCTCTATGTGATTCCCGCGGGTCCGCTGCCGCCGAATCCGGTCGAACTGCTGTCCGGCCCCAAGCTGCTCGCGCTGCTGTCGGAGCTGGGCGACGCGCTTCGCGCACGTCATCATCGATGCGCCGCCGGTGCTCGGCATCGCCGATGCGCTGGTGCTCGGCAACCAGGTCGGCTCGGTGCTGTTCGTGGTCGCCGCCGGCGGCACGCGCAAGGCCCATGCGAAGGCGGCGCTCAAGCGCCTGCGGCAGGCCGGCGTCGTGCCGATCGGCGCGTTGATGACCAAGCTCGACCTGCGCGACGGCATGTACGGCTACGAGAGCGCGTACTACTACTACAAGAGCACCAACGATGTGCCGCAGCTCACCTGAGCGTCGCGGGGACGCCGCGCCGTTGACAGGTGACGACGGTCGTGACGAGCCGCCTAGGTTCGGATGGGCGCTGACCTCACTGCCGAGCTGCTCCTTCGGTTCTACCGCGAGCCGTCGCGCTTCCGCGGCGAGGCCCGCCGTCGCAATGCCCCTCCTGCGACGGCGACGTCATTCTGAAGCTCGCGCTCGGACGACGGATCGAGTTCGCCGATCCCGCGCTGAACGAGGCGGGCGCGACCAGCGCGCTGAAGATTGCGGCCGCCTGTACGTGCGGCACGTGTTCTTTCGCCCGGACGCGACGCCGTATCAGATCCTGGGCCTCGCGCCGGGAGCGTCGGCCGCAGGCGATCAAGGAGAGTTTCCGGCTGCTCATGCAACTCGTGCATCCGGATCGGCAGGATGACCGGCGACGCTGGCCGGATTCGTTTGCCGCGCTGGCCAACCGGGCCTACGCGATCTCCGGAATCCGGAGACGCGTGCCACCTACGACCGCGACGCGGAGGCCCGGGCCGCCGCTTGCTGCGCTCGGTGCAACGGGCCGCGGCGGCCGCGGAGGCGTCGATGATGCCGGTGCCGGTGCGGCCGCTGGGGAGGCCGGTGGCGCCGATCGCCGTCTCGGGCGGGTCGCGCTGCCCGAATGGCTGACCGCGGGCGTCGGCGGATACGTGCGGGCACATCCGGCGGTCGTGGCGTTCGGGATCCTGATTCGTTGGCGCGGCGCTCGTCGTCGTGATGTCCGTGCACGACGGTTCGGATGCAATGCTGGCGCGCGAGGCCCGGGAGGCTCTCGTCGCGACGACCCGGCGATTCCATCGGCATCGCGCGCGTCGCCGGATACGGTTGCCGACGCAAGCGCCGGGACAACTCCGTTGCTCGGCGCGAACCGAGGATCCCGCACCGAAGGGCAATGTAACCAGGGAGCGGGACACCACGACTCGCGACGACCCGGCAGGCGGTGGGTCGGCCACCGGGATGGTGGCGGTCGCCAGTCCGGTGCCACCCGTCGTGCCTGCCGTCACCTGTCGCGCCAACGGTACCGATCCTGTCGCCGTCGCCGCTGCCGGTGCCTCTGCCGGCGGTGTCGCCGCCGGTTCCTGTCTCCGAGCGTGCCGGCCGCGGCCGAGGCGTCGTTGGCGCGGACGGCGATACCCGCGCCTCGTGCGGAGCCGGAGGCGCCGATGGCGCGGACGGCGATACCCGCGCCTCGTGCGGAGCCGGCAGCGTGCCGTCGCCGCCGCCGGTCGAATCGTCGCTGCCGCCCGCGAGTCCGGAGATCGAGGCGCTGTTCGCCGAATTCGTCGACACCTACGAGCGCGGCCGTCTCGACGCGTTCGCCGCGCTGTTCGACGACGACGCCGACACCAATCTCCGCCATGGCCGCGCGGCGATCCGCAACGAGTACGACGAGCTGTTCCGCCTGTCGAACTGGCGGCGCATGCAGCTGACGCGCATCAACTGGCGGCGCGCCGGCGACAGGGCCTACGCGAAAGGCGAAATCGCGGTCCGGATCGGCTGGCGCGACGGCCGCGAGGTCGAGCAGCGCGTCGCCGTGGAGATGGAGCTCGTGCGCCGCGACGGGCGCGCGGTGATCGCACGGCTTTCGCATCAGCCCAAGACGCCATGAGCGCGACCGACGCATCGGCCGCGCATCCGCCTCGGAAGGCTCTGGCGTGGTCGATGATTCTCGTCGCACTGGTTCTCGTCTGGCGGGTCATCGTCAGTGGCGCGGGAGCGATCCGGGAACGCAGCGGCGCCGACGGATGCCGGTTCGGCCGAGGCATCGACGGATCCCGGCGCGGCCGACTCGGCGTGGCGCGCTCCGCGTGGCGCGCAATCCGGCGGACTTTCCGGCCCTGGTCGTGCTCGCGTTGCAGCTCGAGCGGCAGGGCAAGCGCGCCGACGCGCGGGATGCAATGCGCGAAGCCTTGCGGCTCGCGCCGGCCGACCGGCAGACGCTGCTCGAAGCGGCCGCCGCCTTCAACCTGCGCGCGGGAGAGGAGCGCAGGCGCTGGCGCTCCTGCGTCGCGCGTGGATCTGTATCCGGAGGTGCGCGGCAAGGTGTGCGCCCGTGCTTCGTCGCCGCGCTCGGCAGCGGCCGGCGCGACGACTTCTTTGCCGGCGTCGCCCGCGACAATCCCGAGTGGTGGCCGGAGTTTTCCGCGACGCCTGCCATTCGCCATTCGACTCCGACGCGGTGCGAGCGTGTTTTTGCCGTCCGGGCCGCGGCGGGCACTGCCACGGACGACGAGCGCCGGTACATCATCGGTCGCCTGCAGCGCGACAATCGTTGGGCGCAGGCCTACCAGGCATGGCTCAACGGACTGCCGCTCGAACGGCGCCAGCGCGTCGCGTACGTGTTCAATGGCGATTTCGAAGCGCCGATTTCGAACCTCGGCTTCGATTGGACAACCCCCGATCAGGAGGCCATCGACGTCGATGCACAGCCGACGGATGGAGCGAACGGCCGGAACGCGCTGCGGATCGAGTTCTTCAGCAAGCGCTGGTCCGGGATTCCGATACAGCAGTACCTGATGCTGTTTCCCGGCAAGTACCGCTTCGAGGGGCGCGGTCGCGCCGAAGGTCTCGACACCTGGCTCGGCGTGCAGTGGGGACTTTATTGCGTATCCGGCGCCGGGCGGGCGGAACAGCAGCTTGCGCGCAGCGACCGGTACCTGCGCACGACGGGATGGGAGGACATTCAGCAGGAGTTCAATGTGCCGAAGGACTGTCCGGCGCAGGTGTTGCGGCTCGAGCTCGCCAATCCCGCGGCAGGATGCCACCGTGCCCGGCAATGTCGCGGCCCGCCTGCGAGGAACCGTCTGGTTCGACGATTTCCGGGTGCGCAGCCTTGACTAGACGGGAGCCGGTCATAATGGTCCCTATGACTGTCGGGCATGAGCGTTGCGCCCGGGACGAAGGGAATCCATGAACATTCGGCGCATTTCGATCGGTCTTGCCTTGCGCTGCGTCTGGCCGGGTCGGCACTGGCGCAGCAGCCGCAACAAAGCACCGTCGCCAGAGCTCGCGGACCTCGAGGGCAACGTGCTCGTGAGCCAGGGCGACGCCATGGTGGCCGGCACCACGGCCAATCAGCGCGTCCCGGTCGGCACAAGGGTCGTGACGACGTCCGGGGCCAAGGTCACGATCAGCTACGATGTCGGCTGCGACGTGCGCCTCAAGGAAAACGAGCGTTTCACGGTGAGCATCGGGCCCTTGCGCCGCGTTGCTGGCGGCGGTCGAGCCGCTCGGACCGGCGGCCGGCGCGATCGGCGGTGGTGGAGTGGCCGGCGGTGCAGCGGGCGTTTCCGCGGCGGCGGCGGGCGGCCTTTATTCTGGGTGCTGTCGGTCGAGTGGCCGGCGCGTACGATGGTGTTCAAGGAAAATAACAACGTCAGCCCGAACTGACCGCCATCGATACCCGAACCGTCGACGAAAATGTGGAGCCCGCGGGCTCCACGTTTTTTTGGTCGTTCGCTCTCCTGCTGTTGCTGGCCCCGCTGTACAAGGCCGGCAACCGGCCGTTGCCGCTGCTGCTGCTCGAGCTCGCTGCCATCGGCCTCCTGGTGACGCTCGCTGCGCGCGGCGCGTTGCGCCCGAGCTTGGCGGCGGTTGCCGCGCCCGCTGCTGGCGGCCATCGGCGTCCTGCTGGTCTACCCGCTGGTGCAGCTCCTGCCTTTGCCCGACGCGCTGTGGCGCGCGCTGCCGGGACATGCGTCCGTACGCCTCGGTGCTCGAGCGATTTGCCGCGCCCGGCGCGGGCGTGGCGCACCGGGCGATTTCGGTGATCCCGACGGCAACCGAGTACGGCTGGCTGGCGCTGCTGCCGCCGCTCGCCTGCCTGCTCGCCGTGCAGTGGCTCGCACCGGCACAGGTGGTGCGACTGCTGCTGTTGCTGGCGATCTTCACCGGTGCCGAGGCGTCTGCTGGGGCTGGTGCAGGTCGGCATGGGCGGCGAGTCGATCTTCTACCTGCGCAACGACCAGGCGTACGGCACCGCGACCGGCACGTTCGTCAACCGCAACCACTTTGCCGCGATGCTCGGCGATGATGCTGCCGGTGATCGTCGGCCTGCTCGTCTACAGCGTCCTGCGCGCCAGGCATCACCATGTCCATCGCCGCCCGTGCGCTGGATGCCGAGACGATGTCGCAACGCCTGCTCGTATTCGCGTCGGCGGTGCTGGTGCTGCTGTGTCTGTTGTTCACGAAATCGCGCGCCGGAATCGCGGCGGCGCTCCTCGGACTCGCGTTGTCGTCGATCTTGTTGGTGCGGGCACGCGGCGGATGGAAATACGCCAACCTGATGGTCGCCGGCATCGTGACGTCTCGGCCTCGTGCTCGCCGTCGCTGATCGGTATCGCGCCGATCCTCGAGAAGATCGAGCCCGACCCAGCTGCGTCTGTCCGGCGGCAGGCCGCATCGCGATCTCCGCTGGCGACATTGCGCGGCGCCATCGAGTTCCTGCCGTTCGGCAGCGGATTGTCGACCTTCGCCACGTCTTCCCGCGGTTCCAGGGAAGCGTGTTCGGCGGCTACATCGACCACGCGCACAACGACTACATGCAGTTGTTCATGGAGCTGGGGCTCGCGGCGCCTGTCGTCGTGGCATTGCTGCTCGTCGACGTACGTGGCCCGGATGGTCGAGCTGCTCCGCCGTGAGCCGGGCGCAGCTTCACGGTGCTGCAGATCGCGGCCGGCGTCGGCCTGCTGCCGCTGATCGTGCACAGCCTCTTCGATTTCTCGCTGCACATGCCGGCGAACGCAATGTGGTACGCGACCTTGGCTGGCGTGATGCTGCATCCGGGCATCGACCGCAAGCCGGCCGAACGCCCGCAGCCGCGACGGCAGGGCGAATGAGACGATAATCGAGCCATGATCGACCTCCACTGCCACCTGCTGCCCGGCATCGACGACGGCTCGCCCGACGAGGCGACGTCGCTCGCCATGGCGCGCATCGCGGTCGCCGACGGCATCCACACCACCGCCTGCACGCCGCACATCTATCCCGGGCTCTACGAGAACGACGCCGCCGGGATCAAGTCCCGCGTCGTCGACCCTGCAGCGGCGCCTGTTCGACGAGGGCATCGCGCTCAAGCTCACGCTCGGCGCCGACGCGCATCTCACGCCGGAATTGCTGGGGCGCCTGCGCGCGGGCACCGCGCCGTCGCTCGCGGGCGGCCGCTACTTCCTGCTCGAGCCGCCGCACACGGTGGCGCCGCCGCGATTTGCCGAGGCGATGTTCGATTTCGTCGCCGCGGGGTACGTGCCGGTGCTGACGCATCCCGAGCGGCTCACGTGGATCAAGCAGCACTACGACGTCTTCGTCGCGCTGGTGAAGAGCGGCGTGTGGATGCAGGTGACGGCGGGCAGCCTGACCGGCCGCTTCGGCAAGGGGGCGCGCTACTTCGGCGAGAAGATGCTGGACGAGGGCCTCGTCCACCTCCTCGCCACCGATGCCCACAGCGTGCGGCACCGCGCGCCGCTTCTGGCCGAGGGGCGGGAAGCCGCGGCCAAGCGCGTCGGCGCCGAGGAAGCGCAGCGCCTCGTCGTCGATCGTCCGCAGGCGATTCTCGACAATCGCCGGCCGGCCGAGGTGATGCCGGTACCGGCGTTGCGCAACCAGGAGTCCTCCACCGAGCGGCCCGGATTTTTCGCCCGCCTGGTCGGCCGCGGCAGGGATATTGCTTAGTTGACGCGTGGACCCGCGGCGCGCGATTCGCTGGGGGCCGGGGCAACCTCCCCGGCCTGCGTGGCGCCGGGCGGGCGAAAAGACATGCAAATCCTTGTTCTGACAACAGATATGGAGACGCTTGCGCGGCCCGGGCGGCCGAGCGAGCAGGCGCCTACCGGTTGCGTCGCCGATTGCCGGCCGGCAACGGCGGTCAGTCGACTGCCCCGCAGCGGCAGCCGATCCCGACTTCACTCCGTCATCTCCGCTGAAGCGGACTTCCCACGATGCGCCTGCCCGCAACTCGTTTTCGCTCCATCACCTCCAGACGCGCCTCCTGGCTGGCGTTCGTCGCTGGTGATGGTCGCCGTCGGGGTGACGAGCCTCGTCCTGGTCCACGTCAACACCACGCTGGCCGTGCGCAAGGCGGTGAGCGCCGAAGTGGTCGCCGGGGCGCGCACGTTCGAGCGGTTGCTCGAGCTCGATTCGCAGCGCCTGGTCGAAGGCGCGCGCCTGCTGACCTCGGACCCCGCGTTCAGGGAAACCGCCGCCGGCGGCGACCGCGGCACGCTGGGTCCTGCACTGGCGAAGCACGGCAAGCGCATCGGATCGGCGCTGATGCTGCTCATCGACGGCGATCGACGGATCGTGGCGGGCACGCTCGCCGCCGAGATCGGCAAGCGCTTCGGCCAGTCGAAGCTCCTGGATCGGGCGTCGGCGGCGCAGCAGGCGACGGCGCTCGTGTCGTTCGGCGGACAGCTCTACCAGCTCGTGGTGGTGCCGGTGCTGTCGCCGCAGCCGGTGGCCTGGATCGCCGCGGGGATACGGATCGACGACGCCGATGGTGGCGGAGATGAAGAGCCTGACCGGGCTCGACGTCACGTTCCTGAGCCGTCCGGAAGAAGGCGAATGGCAGGTTCGCGCCAGCACGCTGCCGGAGTCCCGCCAGGTCGGAGCTGGCCCGCGACTTCGCCGCCAACCGGTACGCGACGACCGGCAGCGACGGCAACGCGGAATTCGGCGAGCGACACGATCACGCGGGTGATCAACCTCGCGCCGCGCGCCGACGACGGCGCCGTCGCGGTGCTGCAGGGGTCGCTGCCGGCGGCGCTCGAGCCGCTCCGCACGATGGAGGAGCGGCAGGCGCTCGTCTTCCTCCTCGGCATCGCCGCCACGGTCGCTCGTCGGGCTCCTGCTCGCGCGCGGCGTCGTCGAGCCGGTGCGCGCCATCGCCGCCGCGGCCCGGCGCGTGGGCGCCGGCGACTACACGCCGATCGACGTGGCGGCGCGCAAGGACGAGATCGGCGACCTCGTCGCGGCGTTTCGCGCGATGCAGGCAGGCGTCGCGGCCAACGTGTCGCGGATGACCGAGCTCGCTCACCGCGACCAGCTCACGGGCCTGCCGACGCGCGTGCTGTTCGCCGATCGCCTCGACCAGGCGATCGCCTCCGGCTCGCGCGCGGGCACGCCCGTCGCCGTGCTGATCCTCAATCTCGATCACTTCGGCCATGTCAACGAAACGCTCGGCCATCCGATCGGCGACATGCTGCTGCGCGAGGTCGCGGCCCGGCTGCGCTCGGTCGTCCGCCGCGCGAACGACAGCGTCGCCCGCATCGGCGGCGACGAGTTCGCCATCCTGATGGCCGGCAGCCGCGTCAGCGATGCCCAGCGCGTCGCGGAGGCGGTGGTGCGCGCCCTCGAAGTGCGGATGACGCTCGACGGGCACGTCGTCGACGTCCGCGCCAGCATCGGCGTGGCCGTGTGTCCCGACCACGGCCACGATCCGGGCAAGCTGTTGCAGCGCGCCGAGGTCGCGATGCGGGCCGCCAAGCACGACAAGCTCAGGATCGTCATGTGGGACGACCGCTACGACGAGAACGGCGAGAAGCGTCTCGCGCTGATGAGCGATCTCAAGAAGGCGGTCGACAACGACGAGCTCGCGCTCATCTATCAGCCGCGAGTGGCGCTGGGCGAATGCGGCGAGCACTTACGTCGAGGCGCTCGTGCGCTGGCAGCATCCCACGCGCGGGCTCGTCCCGCCGTCCGAGTTCGTCCCGCTCGCCGAGCAGACCGGCTACATCCGCATCATCACGCAATGGGTGCTGAGCCGTGCCGTCGTCCAATGCGCGGAATGGCGCAACCGCGGGCTGCCGATGAACGTCTCGGTCAACATTTCGGCCTGCGACCTCATCGACAGCGAACTGCCGACGCGTCTCGAGCAGATGTTCGAGAAGGAAGGGTGCTCGGCGCAATGGCTGACGCTCGAAGTCACCGAGAACGCGATCGTCGGCGAGCCCGGCCACGCGCTCAAGAATCTCGAGCGCCTGCACGAGCTGGGGTGCAAGCTCGCACTGGACGACTACGGCACGGGCTATTCGTCGCTCGCCTACCTGCGGCGGTTGCCGCTCGACGAGCTCAAGATCGACAAGTCGTTCACGATGGGCATGTCGACGGACGCGAGCGATGCGCTCATCGTCCGCTCGACGATCGAGCTCGCGCACAAGCTGGGCCTCACCGTGATCGCCGGCGGCGTCGAGGACGACGCGACGCTGAATCAGCTGCGCGAGCTCGGCTGCGACGCGGTGCAGGGCTTCCTCGTGAGCCGGCCGCTCGCCGCCGACGACGTGCCGGCGTGGGTGCGCGAGTCGCCGTGGGCGCGCCCGGCCCGCGAGAAGACGTCGCTGCGCCGCGTCAGCTAGACACGTCAGCGGGGCCTCCCTCCGGCTTGCCACGGTGACCGGGCGCCGCTACGCTCGGCGGCGTGCTCTCGATCCGGCAGCTCGCGAAGACCTACGCAGGACCGCAACGACGCACCGTCCTGACCGGCATCGACCTCGAGCTCGTCCCGGGTGACTACGTCGCGGTGATGGGCGAGTCGGGGATCGGCAAGTCCACGCTCCTCAATCTCGTCGCCGGGCTCGATCGTCCCGACGCCGGTTCGATCCATCTCGACGGCGTCGACCTGGCCTCGCTCGACGACGACGCGCTCACGGCGCTGCGGCGCGTGAAGATGGGGTTCGTCTTCCAGGCCTTCCACGTGCTTGCCGTACCTGACGGTCGGGCAGAACGTCGCGTTGCCGCTGTCGCTCGTCGGCGTCCCGGAAGCGACGGCGCAGCAGAAACTGGGCGCGATGCTCGCCGCCGTCGGACTTGCCGAGCGCAGCGCGAGCATGCCGCGCGAGCTCTCCGGCGGCGAGCTGCAGCGGGTCGCGATCGCCCGCGCCCTGGTCCACGGACCGCAGATCGTCCTGGCCGACGAGCCCACCGGCAATCTCGATCCCGAAAGCGCCGGGCAGGTGCTGCGCCTCTTGCGCGAGCAGGTGAAGGCCCATCGCGCCGCCGGCATCCTCGTCACCCATTCGCAGGCCGCGGCGGCGACCGCCGATCGCGTCCTCGTGCTCTCGCGGGACGGCCTGCGGCCCAAATCGGGGTCAGACCCGTAATAAAGTGGTCTACCGAATTGACAATGCGGGTCTGACCCCGATTTGGGCCCCGCTGGCGATGGTGCTGCGCGGCTCGCTCGCGCAGAATCGCACGCGCACCGTGCTCGCCGTGATCGCGATCGCGCTCGGCGTGGCGCTGGGCTACGCCGTGCAGCTCATCAACGCCGCCGCGGTGAACGAGCTCGCGCAAGGCGTGCAGACGCTCTCCGGTGACGCCGACCTCGAGATCCGCGGGCCGCGCGGCGGCTTTGCCGAGGCGATCTATCCCGCCATCGCGCGGATGACGGAGGTGGCGGTGGCGAGCCCCGTCGTCGAAGTCGACGCCAAGATCGAAGGCGGCGATGCGCCGCTCAGGATCGTCGGCCTCGACGTGTTTCGGGCCGGCTATCATCCAGCCCGGATTGATCCCCACCGCGGCCGATCGTCTCGACACGCTGCGCCCGGAGGCGCTGTTCGTGAGTCCCGCGGCCGCGCGCTCGCTCGCCGTTGCGACGGGCGACACCGTTCGCGTGCAGGTCGCGCTCGCCGACGTCGCGTTGCGCGTGGCGGGCGAACTCGGAGCGGCCGGCAATCAGCGCTTCGCGGTGATGGACATCGCGGGCGCGCAGGCCGCGTTCGATCGGCTCGGGCTTGCTGAGCCGGATCGACCTGCGGCTGCGGCCCGGCGTCGACGCGACGGCGTTCGGCGAGCGCCTGCGCGCGATCGCTGCCGCCGGGACTCGCGGTGCTGCGCCCGGAGACGGCCATCGCGGCGGGCGCGAGCCTGTCGCGCTCGTATCGCGTCAATCTCAATGTGCTCGCGCTGGTCGCGCTCTTCACCGGCGGCCTCCTCGTGTTCTCGACGCAGGCGCATGCGGTCGTGCGCCGGCGCGCGCAGTTCGCGCTGCTGCGCGTGCTGGGCGTCACGCGCCGGCATCTCACGCTGCTGATCGTGGCGGAAGGCGCGCTGATCGGCGTGGCCGGCAGCGCGCTGGGGCTCGGGCTGGGGTTCGCGCTGGCGCAGGCGGCCGTGCGCTGGGTCGGCGCGGATCTCGGGTCCGGGTATTTTCGCGGCGTCGTTCCCACGCTCGCGCCGGAGCCGCTCTGGCTCTGCGTGTTCTTCGCGCTGGGCGTCGCGGCGGCCGTGGCGGGCAGCTTCGTGCCGGCGTTCGAGGCGGCCCGCGCATCGCCCGCGCAGGCGCTGAAGGCGGGCGACGAGGAGCGGGCCTACGCGCGGCTGCGACCGGTCGCGCCGGGCCTCGCGGTGATGGCGCTCGGCGCGCTCGCGACGACCTTGCCGCCGGTGGCCGGCCTGCCGCTCTTCGGCTACGCGGCGATCGCGCTGCTGCTCGTCGGCACGCTGATGCTGATGCCGCGCGTGGCGGTGATCGCGCTGTCGTGGCTGCCGTCCGCCGCGCTCGCCCGCGCCGCGCCTCGCGACTCGCGCAGCTGCGCGGCGCGCCCGGGCAGGTGACGCGTCAGTCTCGCGGCGATCGTGGCGAGCGTGAGCCTGACGGTGTCGATGGTGATCATGGTCGCGTCGTTCCGCGATTCGCTCGACGCGTGGCTCGAGCGCATCCTGCCGGCCGACGTCTACTTGCGCGCCGCGAGCGGCGGCGACACCGCCTACCTCACGCCGGACATGCAGGCGAGGATCGCCGCGCTGCCGGGCGTGCGGCGCGCCGAGTTCCTGCGCGAGCAGCAACTGCTGCTCGATCCCGCGCGGCCGCGGATCGTGCTGCAGGCGCGCACCGTCGATCCCGCGGCCCCGGCGCGCAATCTGCCGCATCGTCGGCACGCCGCTCGTCGTGGCGACCGATGCGCCGCCGCCGGTGTGGGTGAGCGAGGCGGCCGTCGATCTCTACGGCTTCGCGCCGGGACGCGTGATCGAGTTGCCGCTCGCCGGAAAGGTCGAGCGCTTCACGGTGGCGGGCGTCTGGCGCGACTACGGGCGCCAGCAGGGCGTGATCGCGATGGAACGGTCGCGCTACATCGCGCTGACCGGCGATCGCACGGTCACCACCGGCGCGCTGTGGCTCGCCGACGGCGTCGATCGGTCCGCGTTCGAGGCGTCGGTCCGCGGGTCGATCCCCGGCGGCGAGCGGCTCGAGATCGCGCGGCCCGAGGAGATCCGCGAGGCGTCGCTCAAGGTGTTCGATCGCACGTTCGCCGTGACCTACGCGCTCGAGTTGGCCGCGGTGGTGATCGGCCTCGCCGGCCTCTCGTCGTCGTTCGGCGCGCTGGTGCTCGCGCGCCGCCGCGAATTCGGCGTGCTGCGCCATCTCGGCATGACGCGGCGGCAGATCGGGGCGATGCTCGCGACGGAAGGGCTCGCCGTCAGCGCGATCGGGCTCGGCGTCGGCTGCGGCGCTCGGCTTCGCGATCAGCCTCATTCTCATTCACGTGGTCAACCGGCAGTCGTTTCACTGGGGCATGGAACTGTCGCTGCCGTGGGCGGCGCTCGCCGGGTTCGGGCTGCTGCTGCTCGCGCTGTCGATGCTGACGGCGCTCGGCAGCGGACGCTACGCGCTGGGCAAGGATGTCGTGCTCGGCGTGAAGGACGATTGGTGAGCGCGCCGCGCAGACGGCGGAGCGACCGATGAAGCGGCGCCGCTTTCTCGCGCTCTCGTCGCTGGCGATCGCCGCGCCGCGTCGCTGGCCGACGTGGATTACCCGCGCGTGGAACCGCGCGCGCTCCAGTTTCCGCGCGATCACGGCTCGCACCCGGAGTTCCGCACCGAGTGGTGGTACGTCACGGGCTGGGTGGCGGACGCCGCCGGCCGCGAGTACGGCGTGCAGGTCACGTTCTTTCGCAATCGGCCGGGCGTGGCCGAGGCGAATGCCGAGCGCGTTCGCGCCGCGGCAGCTCGTGTTCGCGCACGCGGCGCTGGCCGATCCGCGGCACGGGCGTCTCTATCACGACCAGCGCGCGGCGCGAGCGGGATTCGGTCTCGCCGGCGCCGACGAAGACATCGACGCGCGCCTTCGTCGACGACTGGTCGCTCGCGCGCGTCGACGGCCGTTACGTGGCGAACGATCGTCGCGCGCGAGTTCGCGCTCGATCTCGCGTTCGCGCCCACGCAAGGCGCTGCTCGCGCATGGCGACGCGCGGATTTTCGCGCAAGGGCGCGGCCGCCGCGCAGGCGAGCTTCTACTACAGCGAGCCGCAGCTCGCCGTGACCGGCACGGTGACCGTCGCGGGCACGGCGGTCGCCGTCAAGGGCACCGCGTGGCTCGATCACGAATGGTCGAGCACGGTGATGGCGCCGGAAGCCGCGGGCTGGGACTGGGCGGGGATCAATCTCGCCGACGGCGGCGCGCTGATGGCGTTCCGGATGCGCGACAAGGCGGGGCGCGCGCTGTGGGCCGGCGGCACGCTGCGCAGCGCCGACGGCCGCGTGCGCACGTTCGCGCCGGACGAGATCCGCTTCACGGCCGTGCGCTCGTGGCGCTCGCCGCGCACGGGCGTGACGTATCCGGTCGGGATGACGGTCGATGCCGGCGGGGTCGCGTACGCGCTCGAGCCGCTGATGGACGACCAGGAGCTGGACTCGCGTGCGAGCACCGGCACGATCTACTGGGAAGGCGCCGTGCGCGTGGCGACGTCCGGCCGCGAGGTGGGGCGCGGCTACCTCGAGCTCACCGGCTACGGTGCGCCGCTGCGGATCTGAGGAACTTTCGCATCGCAGGGCCGCAGGCGGCACAAGCCTTCGGGCTTCTGCCGTCGTGCAGTGCTCGGCAGTGCCCGCGGGCTTCATACCCCAGGCGCCCGCGGGCACTGCCAAGCACTGCACTCATGTCGTGCCAGTTCCGCCGCCCTGCGGCGCGACGTCGCGGTGGCGGTGGTGAGGAACTGCGGAGTCAGCAGAATGCGAGGTGGGGCGCGAAGGGGCGTCCCTGCGGGCGACGTCGGTGGGGTATGAACTGCGGAGTCAGCAGAATGCGAGGTGGGGCGCGAAGGGGTTCCCGCGGGCCCTGGGGTACGACGCCCGACGGGAACCCCTTCGCGGCCACACCGCGTACCCTAGCTCAGCTTGACGATGCGGCCCTCGCGCCAGGAGGTCGTCGCGGCCTCGGCGAGCTCGAGCGCCTTCAGGCCGTCGTCGATCGTCGTGCGCACCTTCTCCTTGCCCGCGAGCGCCGCGAAGAACTGCGCCAGTTCGGCCGCATACGCCGCGCGGTAGCGCTCGAGGAAGAAGTGGAGCGGCAGGTCGCGGCTGACGCCGTCTTCGTGCTCGCGATGACTTCCGTCGGCCGCGTGATTGCCGGCCTGCAGCATGCCGCCGCTGCCGAGCACCTCGAAGCGCTGGTCGTACCCGTACGCCGCCCGGCGGCTGGTGTTGATCTGGCAGAGCCGCCCGCGCTTCGTGCGGATCGTCACGGCGGTGGAGTCGACGTCGCCCGCTTCGGCGATCGTGGGATCGACGAGGCACGACGCGCTCGCGTGCACCGTTTCCGCCTCGTCTTCGAGAATCCAGCGGAACACGTCGAAGTCGTGGATCAGCATGTCCTTGAAGATGCCGCCCGAGCTCTTGATGTAGGGAATGGGCGGCGCGCCGGGATCGCGGCTCGTGACGATCAGCATCTCCGGCGTGCCGATCTCGCCGGCCGCGAGCCGCGCCTTGACCGCGGCGAACGTGGGATCGAACCGGCGCTGGAAGCCGATCATGCACGTCACTCCGGCGCGCGCGACCGCTTCGGCGCAGGTCCTGCGCGCGCGCGATGGCGAGGTCGATCGGCTTCTCGCAGAAGATCGATTTGCCGGCGGCGGCGGCGGCCAGGATCAGGTCGGCGTGCGTGTCGGTGTACGAGCAGATCAGCACGGCGCCGACCGCGCGGTCGGCGAACACCTCGGCGGTCGTCGCCGTCTTCGCGCCGTGCTCCGCCGCCAATGCCGCGGCGGCCTCGGCATTCGGGTCGATCACGTACTTGAGACGCGCTCCGGCTTCGCGCGCCACATTGCCCGCGTGGATCTTGCCGATGCGGCCCGCCCCGAAAAGTGCACAGTCGATCATGTTCTTCCGCCTTGATTGTTGGTGTCGAGCGCAGGGTTGCGCCGTCCGGTGAGGTATTCTATGTTACCGGAACGCGGTGGCCCGATGGCCCGCGACCGGCCGTCCGGAACTTCTCTCCCTGCGATGAAGAACAACACGCGTTTTGCCGCCGGCCGGCGCTTCGATGTCATCTGCCTCGGCCGCTTCGCCGTCGATTTCTACGCCCAGCAGATCGGCGCCCGCCTCGAGGACGTCACGAGCTTCGCCAAGTACCTCGGCGGCTCGTCGGCCAACACCGCCTTCGGTTGCGCGCGGCTGGGACTTGAAGGCCGCGATGGCGGCGCGCGTCGGCGACGACGCGATGGGGCGCTTCCTCACGGAGACGCTCGCGCGCGAAGGCTGCGACGTGTCGCATGTCAGCATCGATCCCGCGCGCCTCACTGCGGCCGTCGTGCTCGGCATCAAGGATCGCGACACGTTCCCGCTGATTTTCTACCGCGAGAATTGCGCCGACATGGCGGTGACCGAGGACGACGTCGCGGAGGACTTCATCGCGCAGTCGAGGGCGCTGCTCATCACCGGCACCCATTTTTCGACGCCGCACGTGCACAGGGTGAGCACGACGGCGCTCGAGCGCGCGCGCCGCAACGACGTGCGCACGGTGCTCGACATCGACTACCGGCCCGTGCTGTGGGGACTCACGAAGCGCGGCGACGGCGAGACGCGCTTCATCGCGAGCGACACCGTCACCGCGCATCTGCAGGGCATCCTGCCGCTGTTCGACCTCGTGATCGGCACCGAGGAGGAGTTCGCGATCGCCGGCGGCAACACCGACATCATCGCGGCGCTGACGGCCGTGCGACTGGTGACGCCGGCCACCCTGGTCGTCAAGCGCGGACCGATGGGCTGCGCCGTGATCGACGGCGCGATTCCCCGTTCGCTGGACGACGCCTTCAACGGCCATGGTGTCACGGGTCGAAGTCCTGAACGTGCTGGGCGCGGGCGATGCGTTCTCGGCGGGCTTCCTGTCCGGCTGGGTCAAGGGCGAGCTCTACGACCAATGCTGCAAGTATGCGAACGCCTGCGGCGCGATCGTCGTGTCGCGGCACGGGTGCGCGCCGGCGATGCCCACGCGCATCGAGCTCGACCACTATCTCGCCAACACGGAGAGCATTCCGCGGCCGGACCGCGACGAGGAGCTGCGGCGGCTGCATCGCAAGACCGCGCCGCGCATCGCCGCGGCCCGAGCTCTTCCTGTTCGCGTTCGATCACCGCGACCAGTTCTTCGAGCTGGCGCGCGCGACGGGCGCCAGCGAGAGCCGCATCCCGGCGCTGAAGAAGCTCTTCGTCGAAGCCGTCGCGCGGACGGAAACGGCGCGCGGCCTCGACGGGCGCATCGGCCTCCTGTGCGACGATCGCTACGGCCAGGACGCGCTCAACGCCGCGACCGGCCGCGGCTGGTGGGTCGGACGACCGGTGGAGCTGCCGGGCTCGAACCCGGTCGTGTTCGAGGCGGGGCGCTCGATCGGCACGGCGCTGATCGCGTGGCCCGTCGAGCAGGTGGTGAAGTGCCTCGTGCCGTTCCATCCCGACGACGACGTCGGCAATCGGCTCGAGAACGAGGCGCAGGTCAAGGCGCTGTACGACGCCGTGCAGGCGAGCGGCCACGAATTGCTGATCGAGATCGTCCCGCCGAAGCGCCTGCCGAAGGAGCCGGACATCCTGCTCCGCGCGATGAAGCGGCTCTACAACCTCGGCATCTATCCCGAGTGGTGGAAGCTGCCGCCGCCGTCGGCCGGGCAGTGGCCCGCCATCGACGCGCTCGATCGCCGAGCGCGATCCCTATTGTCGCGGCGTCGTGCTGCTGGGCTTGAGCGCGCCGATCGACACGCTCGCGCGCGGCTTCGCCGAGGCTGCGGCCAGCCGATCATGCCGCGGCTTTGCCGTGGGGCGCACGATCTTCCACGATCCGGCGCGGGCGTGGCTCGCGGGCGCCATCGACGACGCCGGGCTCGTCACCGGGGTGCGGGCGAATTTCGAAGCGTTGATCGACGCGTGGACCGCAGCGCGATCGACGCCGCGACCGAGCGGATCGCCATGACGACGCGCGACAGTCCGTCCGCGAAGGCCTCGGCCGTGCGCCAGTTCGCCTTCGCGTGCTCGCGGTCGCTGGGCGCTCATGGGCATCTCGTCGATGCGGCGGTAAAACTCGTCGATGGTGAAGGGGCGTTCGACTGGATTCATGGTTCTCTCTCGAAGGTAACGCAGCACTTTGTTGCGCTGCACCATTGCAATATAGGGATGCGGCCGCAATAGCCAATCGTAATTTCGGATGGACATGCATTGCGGGCACCGAATCAAGTCTATCTTGTTGTTATTTATAGATATTGTTTGACCACGACGCGGCCGGAAGGCAGGCCGAGGGGGGCGGATGACGACGGTGCGATTGACGATGGCGCAGGCGCTGGTCCGCTTTCTCGCGGCGCAGGGGACGATCTGCGACGGGCGCGAGGTGCCGCTGTTCGGCGGCGTGTGGGCGATCTTCGGCCACGGCAACGTCGCCGGCGTCGGCGAGGCGCTCTACCGGCACCGGGCTGCGCTGCCGACGTATCGCGCGCACAACGAGCAGGCGATGGCGCATGCGGCGATCGCGTTCGCGAAGGCGCATTTTCGCCGGCGGATGATGGCGTGCACGACGTCGATCGGACCCGGCGCCACCAACCTGATCACGGCGGCGGCCACCGCGCACGTGAATCGGCTGCCGGTGCTGTTCCTGCCCGGCGACATCTTCGTCTCGCGCGCGCCCGACCCGGTGCTGCAGCAGGTCGAGGACTTCCACGACGGCGGGATCTCCGCCAACGATTGCTTCAAGCCCGTGTCGCGCTATTTCGACCGCATCGTCGCGCCGTCGCAGCTCCTGACCGCGTTGCCCCGCGCGATTTCGATACTGACCGATCCCGCGCAGTGCGGTCCCGTGACGCTCGCGCTGCCGCAGGACGTGCAGGCCGAGGCGTACGACTATCCGGAGGCGTTCTTCGCGCCGACGCTTCAGCGCATCCGCGCGCCGGTGCCCGGAAGTCGCCGAGCTCGATGTCGCGGCGGGATTGCTGCGCGCGGCGAAGCATCCGGTGATCGTCGCCGGCGGCGGGGTCCTCTACAGCGACGGCGGGCCCGAGGCGTTGCGCCGGTTCGCCGAGGCGCATCGCGTGCCGGTCGCCGAAACGCAGGCGGGCAAGAGCGCGCTGCCCTGGGACCATCCGCTGCAGGCGGGCCCGGTCGGCGTCACCGGCGGCACCGCGGCGAACACGCTCGCCCGCGACGCCGATCTCGTCCTCGCCGTCGGCAGCCGGCTGTCGGACTTCACGACGGGCTCGCACTCGCTGTTCGCGCAGGCGAAGATCGTCGCGATCAACGTCAACGCGTTCGATGCGCAGAAGTGGCGCGCCATGCGCCGTGCACGGCGACGCCGCCGCGACGCTCGACGCGCTCTCCTCGCGGCTCGTCGGGATGGCGGAGCGGCACGGCGTGGCAGGAGAAGGCGAAGCGGGAAAGCGACAAGTGGCGCACGACCGTCTCGGGCATCGTCGGCGTGCGCGAGCTCGAGCCGCCGCAATTGCCGTACGACGGCGAGGTGATCGGCGCCGTCCAGCGCTCGCACCCGCAGTCGGCGGCGCACGATATCGTCGTCTGCGCCGCGGGAACGCTGCCCGGCCGAGCTGCACAAGCTCTGGCGCGCCACGCGCCCCGGCGGCTACCACATGGAATACGGCTACTCGTGCATGGGCTACGAGATCGCGGGCGGCATCGGCGTCAAGATGGCGCATCCGGACCGCGAGGTCGTCGTGATGGTCGGCGACGGCAGCTACCTGATGCTGAATTCGGAGATCGCGACGTCGGTCATGCTGGGCACGAAGCTCGTCATCGTCGTGCAGGACAACCGCGGTTACGGCTGCATCCATCGGCTGCAGCAGGCGGTGGGCGGCGAAGGGTTCAACAACCTGTTCGACGATTGCGCGCAGGGCGGGCCGGGGATGCCGGCGATCGATTTCGCGGCGCATGCGCGCTCGCTGGGAGCGCTGGCCGAGCACGTGGGCTCGATCGCCGAGCTCGAGGCGGCGCTCGCTCGCGCCCGCGCGGCCGATCGCACGTACGTCGTCGTCATCGACACCGATCCGCTGCGCACGACGGAAGCCGGCGGCTGGTGGTGGGAAGTCGGCGTGCCCGAGGTTTCCGAATCGGGCAGCGTGCGCGCCGCGCGAATCGAGTACGAGCACGGCAAGCGCCTGCAGCGCCAATGACGCGCGCGATTGCGATGAGCGAACCGTGGTTCACCGGATTCCGGCCCGACACCCGCAGTTTCTGACAGGAGCCTCGACGTGCGCATCGGCATCAACCCGATTTCGTGGACCAACGACGACCTGCCCGCGCTGGGAGGCGAGACGCCGCTCGAGACCGCGCTGACCGAAGGCAAGGCCATCGGCTACGAGGGGTTCGAGCTCGGCAACAAGTTTCCGCGCGAGCCCGAGGCGCTGCGCAAGGTGCTCGGGCGGCACGGGCTCGCCTGCGTGTCGGGCTGGTATTCGGGGCGGCTCGCCCGCGGGAACCGTCGCGGCCGAGCTGGTCGCGGTCGCGGCGCATCTCGAGCTGCTCGCGGCCAACGGCGCGCAGGTGATGGTCTACGGCGAGGTCGCGGATTCGATCCAGGGCCGGCCCGAGGCGCTGTCGCGGCGGCCGCGTTTTCGCCTCCGACGCCGAGTGGTCGGCGTACGGCGAGCGCGTCACGGCGCTGGCGCGGCACACGCTCGCCCGCGGCGTGCGCCTCGCGTACCATCACCACATGGGCGCCTATGTCGAGACGGCGGAGGACGTCGATCACCTGATGCGGGTCACCGGTCCCGAAGTCGGCCTGCTGCACGACACCGGCCACGTCACGTTCGCCGGGGGCGATGCGCCGACCGAGCTTGGCAAGCACATCGCACGCGTGTGTCACGTGCATTGCAAGGACGTGCGTCCTGCGGTGGCGCGGATGGCGCGCAATCGCGGCTGGAGCTTTCTCGATTCGGTGCTCAATGGCGCGTTCAGCACGCCGGGCGAAGGCGCGGTCGATTTCGCCGCGGTGATCGCCATTCTCCGCGATGCGGGTTATCGCGGCTGGCTCGTCGTCGAGGGCGAGCAGGACCCGGCCGTGGCCCCCGCGTACCGCTATGCGGACATGGCGTATCGCCTCCTTTCGGCGCTCGTGGCCGGGAAGTCCGACGCCGAAGCGCGGGCGGCGGCGGGGGTGGCATGAACAACAGGTTGCTGGTCAAGGCGGCGCGCACCGGGCGCACCATTGCGCGCGTGACGCCGCAGTCGGCGGGTTGGCACTATGTCGGTTTCGAGGCACTCTGGCTCGCGCCGGGCGAAGCCTACGCCGGGACGACCGGTGCGTGCGAGCTCTGCATCGTGGTCGTCGCGGGACGCGTGACGGTGGAAAGCGGCGACGTCGCCTGGCACGGGCTCGGCGAGCGGGCGAGCCCGTTCGAGAATGTCGCGCCCCACGCCGCCTATCTTCCTCCCGGGCGCGACGTGCGCATCACCGGCGAGACGGACGCCGAGATCGCGCTCTGCACCGCGCCCGCCGCGCGGGGTGTGGCGCCGCGACGGATCGACCCTGCGGCGATGCGGCGCACCGTGCGCGGGCAGGGCTCGAACACGCGTTACGTGCGCGACATCCTGCCGCAGGATGCCCCCGCGGAGGCGCTGCTGGTCGTCGAAGTCATCACCCCGCCTGGCCACTCGTCGAGCTATCCGCCGCACAAGCACGACACCGACGCGATTCCCGCCGAGAGCTTCCTCGAAGAAACCTATTATCACCGCCTCGATCCGCCGCAGGGCTTCGCGTTCCAGCGCGTCTACACCGACGATCGCTCGCTCGACGAGTCGATGACCGTCGAGGACCGCGACGTCGTGATGGTGCCCCGCGGCTATCATCCGGTGGTCGTCCCGCACGGTTACACGTCGTATTACCTCAACGTGATGGCCGGCCCGCATCGCGTCTGGCACTTCCACAACGATCCGGCGCACGCGTGGATGCTGGCGCCCGTGCGACCTGAGCGTCGTGACGATTCCGCATTGGCTGCTGGTCGTCTTCGCCACGCTGCTCTGCGTGGGTCCCGTGGCCACGATGCTCCTGTGGGGATTCATCTGGTATCGCGTCGAGCGCACGATCCGGCTCGTTCCCACGTTGCGTTTCGGGCAGACGCTTGCCGCAGCCGATCCGCCGACCGGCCGCGTGTGCGTGGTGGTTCCGGCCTACAACGAATCCCGCGTCATCGCCGGGCTCGTAGGGTCGTTGCGCGCCGAGACCTATCCGCACGCGCGCTACGCGCTCGCGCTGGATCGATGTACGGACGACACCGCGGCGATTGCCGCAGCCGCGATCGGGGGCGACGACCGCTTCGAGATCATCGAAATCGACTCGTGTCCGAATGACTGGGTCGGGAAGGTCCATGCACTGCACGCCGGCGTCAGCGGATCACGCGGCGCGGCGGACGCCGAATACCTGCTCTTCGCGGACGCGGACACGCTCTTCACCCCTGGTTGCATTGCGGCGGCGCTCGCGCTGATGCGGGAGCGCAAGCTGGATCTCCTGAGCCTCCTCAGCACATTGACCCACGACTCGTGGTTCGAGCGCGTGGTGCAGACGGCCGCGGCCCTGGAGCTGATGCGGCGGTTTCCGCTGACACGCGCGAACGGGCCTACGGACCGGCGTGCGTTCGCGAACGGTCAGTTCATGCTGTTCCGGCGCGATGCGTACGAGGCGATCGGCCGGCATGAGGCCGTCAAGGATTCGTTGTTCGAGGACGTTGCCCTCGCGCAACGCATCGATGTCTGCCGGCGCCGGGGCGGCGTGTTCATGGCCGACGGCCTGTTCCGTTGCCGCATGTATGCCGATTGGATGCAGTTCCGGCGCGGCTGGAAGCGCATCTTCACCGGGGCGGCCAACGGCAAGGCCAGACGCCTGTCGTTCTGGTCGTGGCAGGTTCGCTTGCTTGGCACGCTATTCCCCGCGTGGATGCTCGCTGCCGGTCCGCTTGGCGCACTGATTGTCCCGCGTGACGCCGCGCGAGGGTGGACTGTAGTGGTGCTCTGTCTGATCGCGCTGTCGGTCTGGCTGGGCGCGCTCGTCCGCATCGCCTGGCTGGCCCACGCGCCGCGATGGACGGCCCCACTGCACATTGTCGGGGCGTGGCTGACGGCCAACCTTCTCGACGAAGCCGCTCGCGATCTTCGCTCCAGCACGCCGACGAACTGGGGCGGGCGCGAGTACAACGTCCAGGCCGACAAGGCCTAGGGAGCCTCTGCACAAGTATTCACGATTGCGCTGCTTCGCCCAATGTGGATGGATGCGAGACGGGCGACGAAGGTCGTAGCTCGGCCTACGAGGCCGAGGAGCCCGGCGCTGCAGACGCCGCATTGGGCCGCAGCCCGAAGGGACGGGGCGTTTCGGGCGGTCTGCCTTGGCGCAAGCCTCGCGAAGGGGATCTGCCCTTCGTTTCGCCTTGCCTCATTTTGCAAACTGAGGCATCCCATCCCGAAACCCCTCCGTCGCAATCGCGAATACTTGTGCAGAGGCTCCCTAGCGCTGTCGGCGCGGGTCGAGCGAATACGGGAAGTGACAGCGCACCTGCCGATCGCGCTCGAGGTCGACGAGCGCCGGCGGTTCCGTCGCGCAACGCGGCTGCGCCACCGGGCAGCGCGTGTGGAAACGGCAGCCCGACGGAGGATCGACCGCGCTGGGCATCTCGCCCTGCAGCACGATAGGCGGGAAGCGTTTGGCGGGGTCGATGGCGGGGTTTGTCGACAGCAGCGCGGCCGCATACGGATGGGCGGGCGCGCGAAAGAGCTCGCGGGTCGCGGCCGTTTCGACGATCTGCCCGAGATACATCACGGCGGTGCGGCCGGTGACGCGGCGGATCACGTTGAGGTTGTGGCTCACCAGGAGATAGGTGAGGCCGAACTCGCGTTGCAGGTCGAGGAGCAGGTTGAGGAGATCGCCCTGCACCGACACGTCGAGCCCGGCGGTCGGCTCGTCGGCGACGATGATCTCGGGGCCCAATACCAGCGCCCGTGCAACGCCCACGCGCCGCGCCTGGCCTCCCGATATCTGGTGCGGATACTTCGCGAGCACGTCCTGCGGCAGCCCCAGCTTGCGCATGATCGCGGCGAGCCGTTCCATGGACTGCGGGCGCGGGAGAGCGTGGATGGCCACAGGCTCCTCCAGCGTCCTGCCGATGGTCATTCGCGGCGACAGCGAGGCCACGGCATCCTGCAACAGCAGCTGGACCCGGCGTCGGAAAGCAAGCGATCCGTGCGCCAGCAGATCGCGCACCGGCGCGCCGCCGACCTTCACGCTTCCCGCCGTCGGCGGTATGAGACCCACGAGCACGCGGCACAGCGTGCTCTTGCCGGAACCGGATTCGCCGACGAGGCCCACGATCTCGCCTTTCCCGATGCGGAAAGTGACGTCGTCGAGCGCGCGCACGTTGCCGTCGAAGACGACACTGACGCCGGCGAACTCGACCAGCGCCTGCGTACCGGCACTGCCGTCGTGTTGAGCGCGGAGCACGGCGTGATTCATCGCAGTTCTTCCATGCGCAGGCAGGCGGCGCGATGCGCCGGACCCGCCTCGCGCAACGCCGGCATCGACGAGCGACAAGCGTCCGCCGCATGCGGGCAACGCGGGGCAAAGACGCACCCGGCCGGCACCACCACGGGATCCGGCACCTCGCCCGGGATCGAGACGAGGCGACCGCCGTGGGCATCGGCGTCGATCTCGCAGGCGAGGAGCGCCCGGGTATACGGGTGACGCGGCGCCCGGAGCACCTCGGCGACCGGGCCGGTCTCGACGAGCGTGCCGCCGTACATCACGCACACATCGTCGCAAAGCTCCGCGACGAGACCGAGATGGTGCGAGATGAAGACGATCGAGCCCGCGAAGCGATGGCGCAGCTGCGCCAGCACGGCCACGATCTGCGCCTCCACCGTCGCGTCGAGGGCGGTCGTGGGCTCGTCGGCGAGCAGCAGGTCGGGCTCGACCAGAAGCGCCATCGCGATCATCACGCGCTGGCGCATGCCGCCGGACAGCTGATGCGGATAGGACGCGAGGCGCAGCCGCGCGTCGGCGATGCCGACGCTCTCGAGCGCGGCGAGCGCACGCGCCGTCGCCGTCGCGGCATCGACACCGGGATGACGGCGACGGAGCACGTCCACGAGGTGCGTCCGGATCGTGAACAGCGGATTCAGGGCCGTCATCGGATCCTGGAAGATCATCGCGATCCGCGTGCCGCGCCAGGTGTTCATTGCGGCTTCGGAAAGTCCGAGGAGATCGGTGCCGTCGAACTCGATTTCGCCGCCGAGCCTGGACATGTTCGCGGGCAGCAGGCGGACGAGGCACGCGGCGAGGCTCGACTTGCCCGACCCCGACTCGCCCACCACGCCGACGATGCGGCCGCGCCCGATGTCGAGGTCGACGCCGCGCAGGATGCGCGCGGTGCCGCGCGCCGTCGTCGCCTCGAGCACGAGGTTGCGGATCGAAACCAGCGGCCCGGCAGCGCTCATCCTTCAGCGTTCCTGCTGCGTCCGCGGGTCGACCGCATCGCGCAGGGCCTCGCCAAACAGCGTGAAGCCCAGCGTGGCCACCGCGAGTGCCAGGCTCGTGACGATCACCGGCACCCAGCTGTTGGAGAGAAACTGATACCCGTCCTGGATCAGCGTCCCCCAGCTCGCAAGCGGCGGCCGCACGCCCAGGCCCAGGAACGACAGGCCGGCCTCGATCGTGATGACCACGGGAATGTCCATCGAGGCGAGGATCACCAGCGGACCAAGGATGTTCGGCAGGATGTGATGGACGACGATGCGCCCGAACGACGCGCCCAGGATGCGCTCGGCTTCGAGGAACGGCGCGCTCTTCAGCGTCAGCACCTGCGCCCGGGCCACGCGTCCGAAGTGCGGCGTCAGCGTAAGCGCGACGATGACGACGACGATGGCGGTCGACGGGCCGAACACGGCGACGATGGCCAGCGCCAGCACCATGCTCGGAAACGACGAGACGACGTCGAAGACGATCAGCACGAACCGCTCGAGGCGGGCCGGAAGATAAGCGGCGAGGATGCCGAGGAACGTGCCGACACCGAGGGCGATCGCGATCGACGACAGGGCGACGGCCATGGCCACCGTGGCGCCGTGCAGGAGGCGCGAGTAGAGGTCGCGGCCCAGATGGTCGGTGCCGAGCCAGTGCGCGAGCGACGGCGCCGCGAAGCGATTCATCACGTCGAGCCGGTCCGGGTCGGCCGTCGCGATCCAGGGTGCGAAGAGCGCTGCCGCCAGCACGAGCGCGACGATGCCGAAGCCCGTGGCTCCGGCGAACGTGGCGCAAACGCGACGCAGGAGGCGGAACGCGCCGGCGAGCACCCTCATCCGGCGGCTCCGGGGTTCGGCCTTTCCGGCCGGATGCGCGGGTCGATGGCCGAGTACGACAGGTCGACGATCAGGTTGACGACGACGAACAGGACGACGACCACGAGCACGGCGCCCTGCACGACGGGATAATTGCGCTCGGAGATCGCGTTGTAGATGAGCCGCCCGAGCCCCGGTCGCGCGAACACGATCTCGACCAGCACCGCGCCCCCCAGCAGCCGGCCGATGCCCATGCCGAGGATCGTGATCGTCGGAATGCAGGCGTTCTTCAGCGCGTACTTGTAGGTCACGAGGCGCGCGGGCAGGCCGTAGGCGCGCGACGTGCGGATGTAGGGTTCGCCCATCACTTCCAGCATCGACGTGCGCACCAGTCGCGCGATGAAGCCTATCCACCCGAGCGAAAGGGCGAGCGTGGGCAGGATCATCCGCTTCACCTCGTCGCCCAGCGCGCCGGAACGGCTCGCGCCCAGCACGGGCAGCCAGTCGAGCCAGATCGCGAAGATCAGGAGCAGGAAGATGGCGATCACGAAGCTCGGCACCGCGATGAACGCAACCGACACGAACGCGAGGACGTTGTCGAGGACCGAACCGCGATGGGTGGCGGCGAAAACGCCGAGCGGGACGCCGGTCAGGATCGCGAGCCCGATCGACGCAAACGTCAGGATCAGCGTGTAGGGAAGCACTTCGACAATGAGACCCGCCACCGGGCGGCCGGAAATCACGTCGACGCCGAGATTGCCCGTCGCGACATTCGCGAAAAACCGCCAGAGCCGGACGTGCAGCGGCCGGTCGAGGCCCATCTCCGTGATGAAGCGCTGCGAGAGCTCCGGGGTGGCCTGCGGTCCCAGCAGCGTGGTCGCCGGGTCGCCGGGCACCACCGCCGACAGCGCGAACAGCAGCAGCATGGCGCCGAGCACGATGAATACCGTCGTGACGAGACGGCTCGCAAGATAGCGCCGCCATTCGTCGGCGCGCGTGGCGCCTCGCGCGAACATCGTCAACCGCCGGCGGTCAGGGCGACGTCAGGACGTGCTGCCGAACTCGTCGTATTGCCAGTCGATCCAGCCTGGCACCGCGGCGGGCTTGAGCCAGCTCCTGTACACGAGCGAGTTCGCCTCGTTCGTGAGCCAGACGAAGGCGCCGCTCTTGTCCATCAGCCGTTGCGCGTCGATCACCAGCTGCCGCCGTTTGGCCGGATCGAGCTCGCCGGCCGATTGGGCGTAAAGCGCGTCGAACTCCGGGCTGTTCCAGCGTTGCCAGTTCCAGTTTCCGATCTGGCCCGCGACGAACCATTGCATGATGAAATTCGGATCGTGCTTGCCGTTGAAGCGGGTGATGAAGAGGTCGATGTTCTTGCCCGTGTCGCCCTTGCCGGAGTTCCAGAACGCGCCGCCCTCCTGGGCATCGACTTCGATGGTGACGCCGACTTCCGCCAGCAGCGCGCGCGCCACCAGCGCCATGCTCTGGTAGTTCGCCTGGTTCAGGATCAGCAGCTTGAGCTTGAGGTTCGACGCCCCAGCGGCCGCCAGCAGGCTCTTCGCTTCCGCCGCGTTGCGCTTGTAGATCGGCGCGTCCTTCCAGTGGCCGAGGATCTGCGGGGGCAACAGCGTGTTGAGTCGCGGTGCCCGGCCGTTGTAGCCCGCCGTCAGCATCTGGTCGACATCGAGTGCCAAGCGTATCGCCTGCCGCACGCGGAGGTCGGACAGCGGCGCCTTCTCCACGTTCATGCCGAGCCACACGTAGGCGATGCTCGGTTGCTCGTTCACGGTGAGTCCGGCCACGCTGCGCAGCGGCTCGGCGGAGGCGGGCGCCAGCACGGCGAAGTCGAGCTCACCCGAGCGCAGCGCGAGGTCGGTCGTGCGCGCATCGGAGATGAAGCGGATGGCGATTTCCTCGTAGCGCGGCTTGCGGCCGGGATAGGCGGGATTGCGGCGCAGCGTCGCGCCTTTCTGCCGCTCGATCGACACGAGCTGGTAGGGGCCGGAGCCGACCGGCCTGGTCGCGAACTCGGCGCCGCGCTGTTCGACCGCCCTGCGCGGGACGATGCAGCCCGATCCGTCGCCGATCACGACGTCGTACAGGTTGGCGCGGGGGTTGGTGAGCACGATGCGGCCCTCGTACCTGCTCTTGACCTCGACCGCCTGCAGGTACAGCCAGTCGTTCTTGTAGATGGACTCCGTGGCGCCATCCTTCGGCGGCAGGCCGATGCGCTCGAACGAGAACTTCACGTCGTCGGCGGTCATCTCGCCGAAGCCGTCGGTGAACATCTGGCCGGGCTTCAGGCGAAACTCGATGACGGTCGGCGAGATCTGCTGCACTTGCGCCGCTGCGTCGAGCTCGAGCTCGGACGAGTTCGGCTTCTGGCGCATCAGGCGCTGGAATACCACGCGCATGACATTGCCTTCCCACGGCCCCGTGCGGGCGGCAGGATCGAGGTTCGCGAGATCCCGGTCGATGCGCACCGTGATGCTCGTGCGCGGAGGAGTCTGGGCGGATACGTCGAACGCGCAGGCGAGCGCCGTGCCGCCGACGCTCGCCAGAAAATCGCGGCGATTGAAAGACGGGGGTGTCATGGCCGGACGAATCGGTGGAGCCTATTTCGTCGTCGGCATCATGAACTCGGCGCCGGCCCGGATGCCGGACGGCCAGCGCTGCGTCACCGCCTTCTGCCGCGTGTAGAAGCGGACGCTTTCGGGACCGTAGATGTGGTGGTCGCCGAAGAGCGAGGATTTCCAGCCGCCGAAGCTGTGGAAGGCGACCGGAACGGGGATCGGCACGTTGACGCCGACCATTCCGATCTGCACGCGCTGGACGAAATTGCGCGCGGTGTCGCCGTCGCGCGTGAAGATGGCGGCGCCGTTGCCGAACTCGTGCGCGTTGACGAGGGCAAGCGCCTCGTCGTAGCTGCCGACGCGCAGCGACGAGAGCACCGGACCGAAGATCTCGTCCTTGTAGATGCGCATGTGCGGGGCGACGCGGTCGAACAGCGTCGGGCCGACGAAATAGCCGTCTTCGTGTCCGGACACCTTCAGCGTGCGGCCGTCGACGACGAGTTCCGCGCCTTCGGCGGCGCCGCTGTCGATGTAGCCCGTCACCTTGTCCCGGTGCGTGGCGGTGACGAGCGGCCCCATCTCGGCGCTCTTGTCGTCGGACGCGCCGACCTTCATCACCGCGATCTTCTTCTGCACGCGGCCGAGCACGTTGTCGGCGATCGCGTCGCCGACGAACACGGCCACCGAAATGGCCATGCAGCGCTCGCCCGCGGAGCCGTACGCGGCGCCCACGAGCGCGTCGGCGGCCATTTCCGGATCGGCGTCCGGCATGATCACCGCGTGATTCTTGGCGCCGCCCAGCGCCTGGACGCGTTTGCCGTGCGCGGTGCCGGTGGCGAAGATGTACTTCGCGATCGGCGTCGAGCCCACGAAGCTGACCGCCTGCACCGCCGGATGCGCGAGGAGGGCGTCGACGGCCTCCTTGTCGCCGTTGACCACGTTGAACACGCCGTCGGGCAGGCCCGCTTCCTTCAGCAGCGACGCGAGGATCAGCGACGTCGACGGGTCGCGCTCCGACGGCTTCAGGACGAACGTGTTGCCGCAGACGAGCGCCATCGGAAACATCCAGAGCGGCACCATCGCCGGAAAGTTGAACGGCGTGATGCCGGCGACCACGCCGAGCGGCTGGCGCAGCGTGTAGGCGTCGATGCCCGGTGCCGACGTTCTCGGTGAACTCGCTCTTCAGGAGCTGCGGCGCGCCGCACGCGTACTCGACGATCTCGATGCCGCGCGCGAGCTCGCCGGCGGCGTCCGAGAGCACCTTGCCGTGCTCGCGCGAGATCGCGGCGACGATCTCGTCGGCGCGCTGCTCGAGCAGCGCCTTGAACCGGAACATGACGCGGGCACGCGAGAGCGGCGTCGTGGCGGCCCAGCCCGGCGAAGGCCGCCTGCGCGGCGTCGACCGCGCGCCCGACTTCGGCCGTGGTGGCGAACGGAACGCGGCTGCCGAGCGCGCCCGTGGCGGGCGTGTAGACATCGCCGAATCGGCCCGACGTGCCCGGCGTGCGCTTGCCGCCGATCCAATGGGCGAGCGTGGGAACATCGGCTTGGCGCAGGGCGGGCGTGGCATTCATGACGGCATCTCCGTGGATCGCTCGGTGCCCGACATCGGCAGGAGCACGAGTGCCGGCACCAGCTCGTCAGTTTAGCGCGTCCCCGCAGCGAAAGCATCGCGGGAACCGGTAAAATGCACTCTGGGGCCGTCGCCCGAGGGATCGTCGATGAAGCAGCAGGTTTTCGTGGCAGGGGTCGGCATGGTCCCGTTCGCCAAGCCGGGCGCGAGCGAGCCCTACGACGTGATGGGGTCCGCCGCCGCCGTCGACGCGCTCGCCGATGCCGGGGTCGCGTACTCCGGACGTGCAGCAGGCGTACGTCGGGTACGTCTACGGCGACTCCACCGCCGGCCAGAAGGCGCTCTACCGCGTCGGCATGACGGGCATTCCCGTCTTCAACGTGAACAACAACTGCTCGACCGGATCGACCGCGCTCTTTCTCGCGCGGCAGGCGGTCGAGAGCGGTGTCGTCGACTGCGCGCTGGCGCTCGGCTTCGAGCAGATGATGCCGGGTGCGCTCGGCACGCATTTCAACGACCGGCCGACGCCCTTCGACGACTTCAATCGCGCGACGGACGCGCTGGTCGGCGCGCCGGATGTCCCGCTCGCGATCCGCTACTTCGGCGGGGCGGGTCTTGCCCACATGCAGAAATACGGCACCACGCTCGAGACGTTCGCGCAGATACGCGCCAAGGCGAGCCGCCACGCGGCGAACAATCCGCTGGCGCTGTTCCGGCGGGAAGTCAGCGTCGAGGAGGTCCTGGCGTCGCCGGTGCTGATGCCGGCGTGATGACGCGGCTGATGGCGTGTCCGCCGACCTGCGGTGCCGCGGCGGCCGTGCTCGTCTCGGAAGCCTTCGCGCGCCGGCACCATCTCGATACCACGGTCGCGATCGCGGCGCAGGCGATGACCACCGACACGCCGGACACGTTCGCGGCCCGGGACATGATGCAGCTCGTCGGCTACGGCATGACGCAGGCGGCGGCGAAGCAGGTCTTCGAGACCGCAGGCATCGGACCCGAGGACGTCGACGTCGTCGAACTGCACGACTGTTTCGCGCACAACGAGCTCATCAGCTACGAAGCGCTGGGGCTCTGTCCCGAAGGCGGCGCGGAGAAGTTCGTCGCGGACGGCGACAACACGTACGGCGGCCGGTTCGTCACCAATCCTTCGGGGGGGCTGCTGTCGAAGGGGCATCCGCTCGGCGCGACGGGTCTCGCGCAGTGCTACGAGCTGACGCAGCAATTGCGCGGAACGGCGGACAAGCGGCAGGTCGAAGGCGCGAGGATCGGCCTGCAGCACAACCTCGGACTGGGCGGGGCCTGCGTCGTCACGCTTTATCGCGGCAGCTGATGAGCCCCCACGCTCACTGCCCCCACGCTCAGCCGATGATCGACGACGCGTTGATCGGACGCACGTATCCCCCGCATTCGGCCGACGTCGAGGCGGGGCGCCTGCGCTTCTTCGCCAAGGCGACCGGCGAGACCCGGCCGGAGTACTGCGACGAAAGTGCCGCGCGCGCGGCCGGACATCGTCGCTGCCCGCCCCGCCGACCTTTGCGGCCTGCCTCAACATGGACGTGCCCGATCCGTTCCTCTGGTTCCGGGAACTCGGCATCGATCTCGCGCGCGTGCTGCACGGCGCGCAGGCGTTCCGCTATTTCGCGCCGGTCTACGCGGGCGACCGGCTCACGTTCGCCTCCCGCATCGAGGATGTCTTCCGGAAACGGCGGGGCACGCTGACGTTCATCATCAAGGCGACCGACGTCACCAACCAGTCCGGCGTTCGCGTGCTCGAAGTTCGCTCGACCATCGTGGTACGCGCAGCTGATGAGCCCCCACGCTCACTCCGTTCGCTGCCCCCCGAGGGGGAGCCAGCGCCCTCGGGCGGCCTGGGGCAGCTGATGGCCCACGCTCACTCGTTCGCTGCCCCCCGAGGGGAGCACAGCGCCCGGGGCCGTGCGGGCGCTGACCGCAGCGAGCCTCTCGTACGAGGCCATAGATGTCGGGGACACATTGCCGCCCCTGACGCTGCCGCCGCTGACGCGGACCACGCTCGCGCTCTACGCCGGCGCGTCCGGCGACCACAATCCGATGCACATCGACATCGACTTCGCGCGGGCCGCGGGCATGCCCGACGTGTTCGCGCATGGCATGCTGTCGATGGCGTGGCTCGGCCGGCTGCTGACGCTGTGGGTGCCGCAGCGCGACCTGCGGGAGTTCAGCGTGCGCTTCTCGGCGATGACGCACGTCGGCGAGCGCATCGTCTGCACGGGCCGCGTCACCGAAAAGCTCGAGCGCGACGGCGAGCGTCTCGTCCGGGTCGCCGTCGCCACCGCGAACGAGGCGGGCGAAGTCAAGCTCACCGGCGAAGCGCTGATCGCAGCAACTGCGCCGTGATTCCCGCCCAAGGCAATCCCCGTGACCGCGTCGTATCCCCACCTGCTCGCGCCGCTCGATCTCGGCTTCACCACGCTTCGCAATCGCGTGCTGATGGGGTCCATGCACACGGGCCTCGAGGAGGCGGCGGACGGCTACGCGCGCATGGCGGCGTTCTATGCGGAGCGCGCCCGCGGCGGCGTCGGGCTCATCGTCACCGGCGGCATCGCGCCGAATTTCGCCGGCCGCGTCGAGCCGCGGGCGTCGCAGCTGTCGTTTCCCTGGCAGGTGGGCAAGCATCGCCTCATCACCGACGCCGTGCACGCCGCCGGCGGCAAGATCGCGATGCAGATCCTGCACGCGGGGCGCTACGCGTATCACCCGCTTTCCGTGGCGCCTTCGGCCATCCGCTCGCCGATCACGCCGTTCCGGCCGCGCGCGCTGACGCGCTGGGGGGTTGCGAAGACGATCGCGGACTACGTCCGTTGCGCGCGGCTCGCGCAGCGCGCCGGCTACGACGGCGTCGAGATCATGGGCTCGGAAGGCTATCTCATCAACGAGTTCGTGGCGCCGCGCACGAACCATCGCACCGACGACTGGGGCGGCGCTTTCGAGAACCGGATCCGCTTTCCGGTCGAGATCGTGCGCCGCACGCGCGCGGAAGTCGGTCCGGACTTCATCCTCATCTTCCGGCTGTCGATGCTCGATCTCGTCGAAGGCGGGAGCACGTGGGACGAGGTCGTGGCGCTCGCCAAGGCGGTCGAGGCGGCCGGCGCCACGATCATCAACACGGGCATCGGCTGGCACGAGGCCCGCGTGCCGACGATCGCGACGATGGTGCCGCGCGCGGCGTTCGCGTGGGTGACGAGGCGACTCAAGAGCGAGGTCGAGGCTGCCGCTCATCGCCACCAACCGGATCAACGACCCGGCGGTGGCCGAAGCCGTGCTCGCGCGGGGCGACGGCGACATGGTGTCGATGGCGCGGCCGTTCCTCGCGGATGCGGAGTTCGTCAACAAGGCGGCGGCGGGTCGCGCCGACGAGATCAACACGTGCATCGCCTGCAACCAGGCCTGTCTCGACCAGATCTTCACGCGCCAGATCGCCTCCTGCCTCGTCAATCCGCGCGCCTGCCACGAGACGCTGATCGTCATGAAGCCCGCGGCGCGCAAGAAGCGCATCGCGGTCGTCGGCGCCGGCCCCGCCGGCCTCGCGTGCGCCGTCACGGCTGCGGAAGCCGGCCATCGGGTCACGCTGTTCGATGCCGCCGCCGAGATCGGCGGCCAGTTCAATCTGGCGCGCCGCATTCCGGGCAAGGACGAGTTCGCCGAGACGCTCCGGTACTACAACCGCATGCTCGAGCGCACGGGCGTCGAGGTCCGTCTCGGACGCCGCGCCGAGAGCGGGCGATCTCGCGGATTTCGATCACGTCGTGCTCGCCACCGGCATCGTTCCGCGCACGCCGGCGATCCCCGGCATCGATCATCCGAAGGTCGCCGGCTACACCGACATCGTCATGGGTCGCCGCGTGGCGGGCAGCCGCGTCGCGATCATCGGCGCCGGCGGCATCGGCTTCGACGTCGGCGAGTTCCTCACGCATCACGGCGGCCACGACGAGACGGAGGAGTACTGCGCCGAGTGGGGCATCGACACGCAGTATCGCGAGCGGGGCGGCATCGCCCCCGTCGATAGCGAGTCCGCGCCGCGCCAGGTGTGGCTGCTGCAACGCAAGGCGACCAAGGTCGGCGAAGGTCTCGCGAAGACCACCGGCTGGATCCGGCGCACGCTCCTCAAGAAGCGCGGTGTGACGATGCTTCCCGGCGTCGAGTACGACAGGATCGACGACGCCGGACTGCACATCCGCGTGGACGGGCAACCGCGCGTCCTCGACGTCGACACGATCGTCGTCTGCGCCGGGCAGGAGCCGCGGCGGGAACTCCTCGAACCGTTGCGTCAGGCGGGACGGCCGGTGACGCTGATCGGCGGCGCCGACGTCGCCGCCGAGCTCGACGCGCGTCGCGCGATCGCGCAGGGCACCGAAGTCGCGTTGAGTCTCTAGCCTGGCTCGCCGGATCACGCGCCGCATGCTGCGGCGGCGGGTCGACGCCGGTGGACAGCGGCTCGACCTGCGGCACTGCCGGCCGGGTCGCCGCGCCGCGGACGGCCGCGGTCGAGCCGAACGACTCCGGCGGGGAGCCCCGACTCGACGCTGCTGATCATGGTTCGCGGATCGCGGACCAGGATGCACTCGTTGGGAATTGCCTGCCCCGCCGTGAACGAGACATCCGGGCCGAGGAACGCCCCGTGCCCGAAGCAGCTTCCCAGGAGCTTCGAGCCGGAGCTTTGCGAGCGCCCGTCGCTGTTCATCACACTGATCTTGCGGCGCAGCGAGAAGTCGTGCGTGCCGGCCTGGGGACACACCACGGCGCCGCGTCCCACGACCGACAACTGAAGGGCGAACGTGGCCACGGCGGCATCGTCCAGGACCACGCACCCGCGCAGCATGACGTTGCCGTTCACCAGGACGTTGCGTCCGACGGTCGAGCCTTCCACGATCGCTCCGGGGCCGATCTCCGCGCGATCGCCGAGGACCGCTCCACGGACAAACGCACCGGGTCCTATCCGCACGCGGTCGCCCAGCAAGGACGCTTCCACGTGAGCCGTGGGGTGAATTCGGCAGCGGCGCCCGGCCAGATAGGTCTTGCCCAGCAGGAGCGAGGGACGGAGGCTCCCGGACCTCCAGATCAGCCGCCAGGGCAGCGTGGCCATCGTGGCCCAATCGGCGCGTGCGCGGCGCGCGATTTCCGCAGGCATTCCGAGCATGTTCACCGTCAGCAGCGCGGCCCAGTGCCGGACCGGATGCAGGAACACGGTCGACAGCGGGACCGTGTAGCGGCCGGAGGGGGCAAAGATCCTGTGGGCCCGCGAGTGACGCAAGCGCAGCCGATAGGGGATCTCGACCAGCCGCGACTGTCGGGCGAGCGGCCGCTGCGGATCGAAATCCTCCAGGTAGTAGAGGTCGAACGCGCGGACCGCCGGGGCATCGGGGCGTTCGATTCGCTCGCCTTGAAACCCGGGCAGCATGGTCTCCGTCAGCTCCGAAGCCACCAGCGCGGCGCGGGCGTTGCGCCATTGGTCCGGAGCGCCTCCGTCGTCCGCCGCTCGCGGACGTTGCGGCGCGCGTCCCGTCGCGCGCGAGCCGCAGGAACCCGCTCAAGGCCGCGCGCGTGAAATACAGGTCGTCGTGCACGACCACGCAAGGGTGGCGGCGGATGGCGCTGACGTCGTCGATGTGCTCCACGGTCGAACAGCCGCCGGCCAACAGCGTTTCTTCCTGCACGTCGCGCAGGAGCCGATTGTGGATCCGCATCTCGCCCGGAGATTCGTCGAACGGGCTGATTCGCTGGTTGGTATGCAGAATGTAGGCGTGCACGGCGGCATCCTCCACTCAAGTTCGGAAGTCCGGCGCGCCGAGGACAGAGCGCGTACACTGTAGCATGTCCGTCGCGAGCGATCCGCGACGCGATCGGGCACATTCCAAGGAGCATCACGATGGGATTACTCGATTTCGTCAAGGACGCAGGGGAAAAGCTGTTCGGTGTCGGGCAAGGCGAAGGCCACGATGCAGGAGGCGGCGGCTGCGCCGGCCGACGAGGCAAAGATCAAGGCCGCGAACGACGCGGCGGCCGACGCGATCACGGCGTACATCGGCTCGCAGAACCTGAAGGCGACCGGGATGGTCGTGAGCTTCGACGGGGCCACGTCGACGGTCACCGTCTACGGCGTCGCGCCGACCAGGCGACGATGGAAAAGATCGTGCTCTGCTGCGGCAACGTCGCGGGCGTCACGTCCGTCAACAACATGATGAGCGTCGACCGCAGCGAGCCGGAGGCGACGTACTACACCGTCGTGTCGGGCGACAATCTGTCGAAGATCTCCAAGGCGCAGTACGGCGATCCGAACAAGTACATGAAGATCTACGAGGCGAACACCCCGATGCTGAAGCATCCGGACAAGATCTATCCGGGGCAGGTGCTGCGCATTCCGCCGCTCTGACGGACCGGATGGTCTTCCGCGACCGTGCCGACGCGGGCCGGCAGCTCGCGCGCGCCCTCGACGCCTGGCGCGGCAAACGGCCCATCGTGTATGCCATTCCTCGCGGTGCCGTTCCGATGGGCCGGATCGTCGCGGATGCGCTGGGCGGCGAGCTCGACGTCGTACTGACACGCAAGCTCGGCGCGCCGGGCAACCCCGAGTTCGCGCTGGGGTCCGTGGACGAGTCCGGATGGAGCTATGTGGCCGACTATGCCTCCGACGCGGGCGCCACGAAGGCCTACCTCGACGCCGCGATCGCCGCCGAAATGCAGACGATGCGCCGCCGGCGCGCCGAGTACACGCCCGCGCGCTCCCCGCTCGATCCGGCCGGGCGCGTGGCGATCGTCGTGGACGACGGGCTCGCGACTGGCGCAACGATGATCGCCGCCCTGCATGCGCTGCGGTCGCGCGGTCCGGGCCGACTGATCTGCGCGGTGCCCGTCGCCTCGCGCGAAGCCGTCGCCAAGGTGCGGCCCTACGCCGACGAGGTCGTCTGTCTCGACACGCCCGAGGGATTTCATGCGGTGGGCCAGTACTACCGGGACTTCCGCCAGGTCGAGGATGGCGAAGTCATCGCCGAGTTGCGCGCCGCCGGCCGCGCGGAAGCAAGCGCCTAGCCTTGCCAGTGCACGCGCACGGCGTACTCGTCGTGCGCGTAGACGATCTCGAGCTTTCCCTTGTGCGCGTGCTTGACGCTCGCGCCGATCCGCTGCGGCAGGTGCGCGTCCGTCGTCGTCACCCGGACGGCGTCGGCGTCCTGCTCGATCGCGATGATCCGGTGCAGCGGGTGTTCGGCTTTCTCGTGCTTTTCCACGTTCGTCACGAGATGCACGATCGCCTCGCGTTCGTCCGCCGTGCGGATGCCGGCGAGCGTGACGAAGCCGGCGGGCTGCTGGTCGCGTATCCGATGGCAGGCAGGGCATTCGACGGTTGCGGCACCGGCGGGTGCCGCAGCCCACGTCCATCGGCCGTGGTGGAGCACCGCGCCGCAGCCGCTGCAGACTGCGGGTTCCGCGGCCTTGCCCTTCGCCTGGTACGGGTCGTGGCGCGGGTCGTCGTAGCTCCGGTCGCGATACCGCCGGTCGCTGCCAGCGGGCGCGAGCGACGGGGGTGTTGTAGTGGCGCGTGTCATTCCGCCCCTTTCATGGTACGGCTTCGAAGCGAGCCACATTCAACCTAGCACGGTGGGGCAGCGCGTGACTTGACCGCCCTCAAGCTCCCGCGCGGTTGCCGCCCGTTCAATGCCGCGCCGCCGTGGCGCCCTGCACACACTTCGCGTAGAGATCGGGCAGCGACCCCGAGGGATCGTAGCGGGCCTTCAATGCCCGATACGCGCCGCCGTCGTAGATCGACCAGAATTCGTCCTCGGTGTAGAACGAGTCGGAATAGAGCGACTTGATGCCGGAGAGCTCCGTGACCTTGCGCTCGATCCTGCGATTGAGGAAGCCCGGAGGGCGCGCTTCGCCGCCGCCCACGACGTCCCAGAATCCGAAATTGACGTAGACGACGTCCGGTCGCAGCGGATAGAGCGGAAAACGCCGCGCCGGGCAGGGCGGCCGGATCGGGCACAGCCACACTGGCAGGATGCCGATCTCGCGGAACAGGAACGCGAGGAACTCGGCAGCATGAGCGAGCGGGATGTCGACGTCCTGGATCACCGCCTCGGCGTGCCGACCGCGCAGGCGGTCGAGTGCACGGGTGACGCCCCAGCGGCTGTTCCACCGCATGATCTTCTGGTAGGTGATCGAATTGAGCCGCTTGCGGCCCAGCAGGCGGCGCACCAGCGGATGCTGCGCGTGGACGTTCTTCGAACACCAGAACCAGTCGGTGTCCCATCGCCACAGGTAGTCGCGCGTCGTGAGGAAGTCGCTTTCGCGCTCGCGGATCGACCGGTAGTAGATGCGTTCGAGCGTGTAGTCGCTCGTCCACGGCGCCTCGTCCACGAAGCGGCCCAGGGTCAGGTACATTTCCGCAGGCCCGAACACGGTACCGTCCAGGAAATCGAGACGGCCTTCGGCGCAATGCCGTTCGATCTCGGCAAAGCATGCGGTGGAATCGGAATGGCGGACGTGCGTGACCTCGACGTAGCGCTTCACCGGGACGACCCTTGCCGTGACCGACAGCGCGTAACCGAGCGTCCCGTAAGAGTTGGGAAACCCGAAGAACAGATCGCGATGCTCGTTGTCCGGCGTGCAGCGAACGACGCGCCCGCCGGCCGTCAATACGTCGAGCGCGGTGACCGTGTCGTGCACGAGTCCGCGCCGGAAGGCCGATGCCTCGATCCCGACCCCGGCGACGGCGCCGCCGAGCGTGATCGACTTGAGCTGCGGGACGACCGCCGGCATCACGCCCTCGGCGAGCGTCGCGTCGACGAGCGCGGCGTACGTGATCATGCCCTCGGCTTCGACGACGCCGGCAGCGGCGTCGATCCGGATGACGTCGTCGAAGGACGAGAGGTCGATGCGCGGCGGCCGTTTCGGCACCCGGTCGCGGAAGAGGTTCGACGTCCGCTTCGCCAACCCGGCCGCGCCGAAGCCCCCGGTGCGCTCGAGGTCCGTGCGGAGGCGTGCCTTCTTGTCGGCGTAGGCGATCACGGGCTCACGCTTCGCCCCGCGGCGTTCCTTTCGCAGGTCCGTACAGGAACGAGCGGCTCATCGGGTACCGGTTGCCGACGTTGCCCTTGCTGACGGTCACCTGGAACAGATTGAGCTGGACGTCCTTGCCGCGAAAGACTTCGGCGCACGACCACAGATACGTGCGCCAGATGCGGCGCAATCGCTCGTCGAAACGAACCGGGTCGAGCGCGTGGATGCGCTCCCAGTTGCGGTCGAAGCGCTCTGCCCAGCAGTCGAGCGTCAGCGCGTAGTGGCGCCGCAGGTTTTCGACGTCGAGCACCTCGAGTCCGCAGCGCTCCATGGCGTCGAGTGCCTGCGCGAGGCTCGGTATCCAGCCGCCGGGAAAGATGTAGTTGCGAATGAAGAACTCGGTGTCGCGCGCTCCGACGTGGCCGATGAAGTGGATGACGCCGAGGGCGCCCGGTTTCATCGCGTCGGCGTGCGCCTGGACCACGGCAGGGAGCTGGTCGGGTCCCGCGTGCTCGAGCGTGCCGATCGACAGCAGCTTGTCGTACTGCCCCGGCATTTCGCGGAAGTCCGCTTCGACCACGCACAGCGTCGCGTCGAGACCGCGTCGTGCGATCTCGGCCCGCACTTCCACGACCTGCTCGGTCGTGGTGTTGATGCCGGTGCCGAGGGCGCCATAGTGCTCCCACGCGTGGAACAGGAGACCGCCCCAGCCGCAGCCGACGTCGACGAAGGTCTCGCCGGGTTGCAGCCGCACCTTGCGACAGACGTGATCCATCTTGTTGCGCTGCGCCTCCTCGAGCGTGGTGGTGCCCTCGCTCCAGTAGGCGCACGTGTACATCATCGCCGGCGCATCGAGCCAGGGCTCGTAGAAGGCCTTGCCGAGGCCGTAGTGGAACCGGGCGTTCGCCTTCGCCTGCGCAATCGACCGGTTCGAGCGTCGCCACTCGTGCCAGCGGTTGCGCAGCGCGACCGGGGGATTCCCGATGCGATCCTGGCCGCTGTCGATGCCAGCGCGAAAGGCGAGCGCGAGGTCGCCGTCGACGTCGACGCTGCCGTCGAAGTAGGATTCGAGCAGGCCGACGTAGCCGTACAGGAGGACGCGGCGTTGCGCGTGCGGAGTCCTGAACGCAAGTGTGAACGCCGCATCCGCCTCGCCGTGGCGCAGCGTCGTGCCGTCGGCGAGGACGACAGCAAAGGGAACTTTGGTTCCTGCGCCGATCGCCGCGAACCTGCGCGCGAGCGCGCCGTCACGAATCCCCGCAGCAGAAGCGGGCGGGGCGTGCGATGCAGGGCTGTCGTTCATGGGGGTCGCACACGTTCGCTTGACGCATCGGATGCCGCGGGTCCCAGTGTGGCCCTTCGTCGATCGTGGCGCTTGACCGGGGTCAATGGGAATCGAAGCGGGTTAGGCCTCGGCCCGGATCTGAGGTAACGTGGTGTCTGCCGGAACGTGGTTGACGTCGGCGCGGGGGTGGTGATGAACGATGGCGAATGCGGGCGGACTTCGATCGAGCCCATCGACGGGTTGCTCGTCGCCCGACGGCCCGGGGCCCGACGACGACGATGACGACGACGACGACAGGCTCCGGGGGCGGCAGCGGCGGCAATATCGATCCCGACGACGACGAAGGTTACGACGAGCGACGACGAGGATGACGAGGACGAGGAGCCGCTGCAGTGCGCTCGGGTTCCGTCGGCGGCAATCGTCGCTGCACCGCACAAATTCGTGGTACAATAACCGGATGCGGCGTCCTGCGAGTTTCGACGGTTGCCCGCCGCATGCGTCACCAGACCCAGGCAACCGGATCATCGGTTTCTAATCTCTCGGTTCATTCTCTCGCGGCACGAGTCTGAGCGGCAGCATCCGGTTAGCGACGATGGCTTTGCAGTCTGTCGACCCGGTTGCGGCTCGCTGCGCGCGCCTGATACGTCCCTGCTGACGGCGGTTTCCGCTCTCGGCCGGCGCCAGGCGCCGCTTCCCGCCATTCCGGATTTCTGGGCACGGGCCGCCACTTTTCGGCGGTGCCCGATTCTTGCCCGTGCTCTCGCGCGCCTTCACCGGCGCGACGGAGCGAACGGAAGGAAATGGAAATGACATTCGAAGAACTGAACCTCGCGCCCGAGTTGCTCGCGACGCTCACCGCGCTGCGGCTACACCGAGCCCACGCCGATCCAGGCGCAGGCGATCCCGCATCTTCTCGCCGGGCGCGACCTGATCGGCTCGGCCCAGACCGGTACCGGCAAGACGGCCGCCTTCGTGCTGCCGGCGCTGCAGCGGCTGGCGGCGTCGGGCCTTCGCGCCCGCGCGGGGCGCAACGGCGTCGCCTCGCCGTCCATCCTCGTGCTGGCGCCGACGCGCGAGCTCGCGCAGCAGGTGGCCGAGCAGGCCGTTCGCTACGGACGCAGCCTCCGCGTCAACACGGTCTGCATCTACGGCGGAGCGCCGTACCCGATCCAGAACCGGGAACTCGCCCGCGGCGCCGACATCATCGTCGCCACGCCCGGCCGCCTCATCGACCATCTCGAGCGCGGCCGCATCGATCTGTCCACGCTCCAGGTGCTGGTGCTGGACGAAGCGGACCGGATGCTCGACATGGGCTTCGTCGACGACGTCGAGCGCATCGCGCTGCTCGCTCCGAAGACGCGCCAGACGGTGCTGTTCTCGGCGACGTTCGACGGCGCGATCGCACGGCTCTCCGCGCGGCTGATGCGCGACGCGGTGCGCATCGACGTGCAACCGGACAAGGCGGCGCCGCTCGCGATCGAGCAGCGCGTCCATTTCGCCGACGACCACTCGCACAAGCATCGGATCCTCGATCACCTCCTGGCCGACATCGCCATCACGCAGAGCATCGTCTTCATCGCGACGAAGCGCGACGCGGAATCCCTCGCGCAGCGGCTGAAAGGCGAAGGCCACGCCGCGGCGGCGCTGCACGGCGACATGAATCAGCACGAGCGCACGCGCACGTTGACGGACATGCGGCGCGGCCGCGTGCGCACGCTGGTGGCGACCGACGTCGCCGCGCGCGGCATCGACGTCGCCGGCATCAGCCACGTGATCAATTTCGACCTGCCGCGGCAGGCCGGCGACTACGTTCACCGGATCGGCCGCACCGGCCGCGCCGGCGCGGCCGGCATCGCCGTGTCGATCGCGAACCACGCCGAACGCGGGGCGCTGCGCCAGATCGAGCGCTTCACCGGCGCCGCGATTCCGACGCACGAAATTCCCGGGCTCGAGCCGCGCCGTCGCGAGCCACGCACCGCGCCGCGGCCGGGGTTCTCCAAGCCGGCGTTCCGTGGCGGCTTCGCAAAGAAACGTGCGCGCGCAGCTTGAGCTCCCGACAGACCCTTGTCGGAAGAATTTACAGCCAGGTATTCTGACTTTTCCTAACCATATGATTATTATAAACTTAATTAACTGGGCTTGCTTCTTGCATTCTGGCGTATAGTTAGCCGCGCGCGCCTTCGGCGGACGGCAAGGGGGAGCACCAGCGATGACGACCGTACGAAACGCCTTTTCGGCTTTGGTCCTGGCGTCGGCACTGCTGGTGGGGATGCCGGCGCAAGCGGTGTCGATCCAGATCGACATCGATACCGCCGGCCTCGGACTCGATGGGCTTGATTGGGATCTGGCGTTCGACCTCATCGACGGCAATCCGCAGCCTAACGCGGTGACGATTTCCGGCTTTGCCATCACCGGCGGCGGCCTCACCGATGCCGCCACGTTCTACCCGATCTGGGGAAATGTCACCGGCGACCTCTCGGTTCCTCCCGGCACCGTAACCCTGAACGACTATTCCCCCGCTCAGTCCTTCTTCAACGAATACATCCATAACGCGAAGCTCGGAACTGCAATCGCCTTCGTCCTGGAATTCACGGGAAACATGGACTCGGGGGCCGATCCGGATACATTTTCCTTTTTCTTCATTGACCCGGTCACCGGTCTGCCATTTACGACGGCGGACCCGACGGGCGCCCTGTTCGTGTTCGGCATCGGCAGCGACGATGAGCTGCTCTTGTTCTGTCCGCCGGGTCTCGACTGTGTCACGGCTACGCCCGTCCCGGAAGACTCGGACGTTCCGGAACCCGGCGCGCTCGCGCTCGCTATCGCGGGTCTGCTCGCGCTCGGCGTTGCGCGCTCGTCGGGACAGCGGTCACTGCGCAATGACCTGACCGCTTAGCAGGGAGATGTGCCACATCGCACGCCGACAATTGGAGGCGAAGCGCGGGAAGTGACGGAACGTTGAACGTGGTGCATATCGCGTATGCCAATTCTTCAACATTCTGCATCTGCCTGCTGTCCCAGAATCACAATGGTCGCTCGCCAGGCTTGTGTCGATTGACATCGGGCCGGCGGTCGTGGACTTTGAAAGTTGTCGTCTAAGGGGACGCATGCGCGACGTACGCCGGCAGATGGGGCTCCATCTCGTTCGATGGGCGGTGGTTGCGCTGAGCCTGGCGCTGAGCGCGGCTGCGCAGGCGCTGACGCAGGACATCACGGGCCAGTTCGCGATCACGCGCTCGGGGCTCGTGCTCAATCGAACGACCAACACGTTCGACTCGACGGTCACGCTCAGGAATTCGTCGGACGCTCCGGTGCTCGCGCCGATCGCCGTCGCCGTCGGGGGGCTTCCCGCCGGGATCACGCTCGCCAACAAGGCGGGCGACCAGCCGGACGGGCGGCCGTACGTGAGTCCGCTGGTCGCGGGCGCGCTGTTGCAAAGCGGGGCGACGCAGTCGTTCGTGCTGAAGTTCGCCAATCCGTCGCGGGTAGCCTTCACCAGCACGCTGCAGATCCTGCGGACGGTGGAAGTGGCGCCGGCGAATGCGCCGAGCCTCCTCGGTGTGGTGGCGACCGCTGGCAGCAATGCGCATGTGATCGGGCGCGTGGACGGTGCGGCGAACCAGGATGTCACGTTGCAGGTGATGGCGGCCAGCACGTGCATCGCGGGCACACTGGTCAACGGTGCGGGCGTGGGCGGGCCGATCACGACGAGAACGGACGACGCCGGCTACTTCCAGCTGGACGTGGCGGGGGTCAATCCGGGCACGTTCTTGGCGTTGCAGAATGGCGCGGCGGGGAGTCCGTTGTCGCTGTGCCAGGTGAACGCGCGCGCCAACGATTCGTGGCCGAAGGCGTTCCTGCTGGAGGGACCGGCGCCGGTGGTGGCCGATTTCATCGACGCGCCGGGCAAGGCGCGCTGGTACAAGTTCGCGGTGACGCCGGGCCAGCGGATCGACGTCAAGCTGAGCGGGTTGGCGGCGGACTACGACCTGGCGGCGTTCAAGGACATCGGCCAGGTGTTCGCGGAGCAGTTCAGTCCGGCGAGCGCGGGACCCGGCGACCTGCTGAAGCTCACGGCCGAGTACGCGCCGTCGGTGTTCAGTCCGAGCGTGTTCAGTCCATCGGTGTTCAGTCCGAGCGTGTTCAGTCCGGACGCGTACAGCCCGTCGGTGTTCAGCCCGAGCGTGTTCAGTCCGTCGGTGTTCAGTCCGTCGGTGTTCAGTCCGTCGGTGTTCAGTCCGTCGGTGTTCAGTCCGTCGGTGTTCAGTCCGTCGGTGTTCAGTCCGTCGGTGTTCAGTCCATCGGTGTTCAGTCCATCGGTGTTCAGTCCGTCGGTGTTCAGCGCGACCGAGATCGCGCAGGCGTTCTCGACGGCGCAGACGCGCAGCATCGTGGCGATCTCCGCCACGGCGGGCTTGAGCGACGAGGCGACGGTGGTGAACACCTGGAACCGGACCGGCCATTTCTACGTCCGGGTGACGGGTCGCGGCGGGGCCTTCGACACGAGCCTGCCGTTCACGCTGACGGTGACGAAGGGGGTGACCACCTGCGTGGGGGTGACCGACACGGTGCTGACGTCGCGGCCGGCGGTGGCGGCCTCGGGCCTGAAGACGGTGCTCTTGACCGACTCGTCGAAGGTGGCGCTCGACGCCGCGCTGCCTGACCCGGCCGGCGGGACGCTGCGCGAGAGGCTCGCCGCGTTCGCCGCGCGCAGCGAGATCAGTGGGGTGGTCGTCGACGTGGCCGGTGATGGCCGGGTCGGCGCGCTCAAGCAGCAGGCGGCGAACAATCCGGCGTGCCCGTACGCGAAGAACCTGGTGGCGGAGGAGATCAAGGGGATCGTGGATTCCTACCGCGCGAACCCGCTGCAGTACGTGGTGCTGGTGGGCAACGACGAGGCGATCCCGTTCTTCCGGTCGCCCGACCAGAGCGCGATCGGTCCGGAATCGGGTTACGTGCCGCCGGTGCAGAGCAACTCGGCGTCGGAGGCGAGCCTGCGGCGCGACTTCGTGCTGAGCCAGGACCGGTATGGCTCGAAGACCAGCATCGCCTTGCCGTGGAACGACTTTCCGGTGCCGGGGCTGGCGGTGGGCCGGCTGGTCGAGACGGCGGGCGAGATCGCGGGGCTGCTCGATGCGTATGTGGCGGCGGACGCGGTGGTGTCGCCGCAATCGTCGCTGGTGACCGGCTACGACTTCCTGGAGGATGCGGCGATCGCGGTCAAGAGCGAGCTCGACGCGGGCACTGGAAGCGCCGGCGAGGCGCTGATCACGCCGAACGGCACGTCACCGCAGGATGCGGCGTCGTGGACGGCGGCCCAACTGGGGGCGAAGCTGTTCGGCGTCGCGCCACGACGTCATCTTCCTGGCCGGGCACTTCAGCGCCAACAGTGCGCTGGCGGCGGACTTCAAGACCAGCGTGCTCACGACCGACCTGGCGGCCTCGACCACGGACTTCACCAACTCGATCGTGTTCAGCGCGGGCTGTCACTCGGGTTACAACCTGGTCGACGGCGACGCCATTCCCGGGGTGACGCTGCCGCTCGACTGGGCGCAGGCGTTCGCCCGGAAGAAGGTGACGCTGATCGCGGGCACCGGCTATCAGTACGGCGACACCGACTTCCTGGAGTACAGCGAGCGGCTGTACCACAACTTCGCGCGGCAGCTGCGTGCGGGTGTCGCCGGGACGCCGGTCGCGGTGGGCGAGGCGCTGGTGCAGGCGAAGCTCGCGTACCTGGCGGCCACGCCGGACATTCGCGGGCTGCACGAGAAGGCGCTGCTGCAGGCGACCCTGTTCGGGCTGCCGATGCTCGGCGTGAACATGCCGGCGGGCCGCGGCGCGATTCCCGGCACGACGGCCGCGATCGATCCGGCGGTGGTCGGGGCGGGACCCGCCGCGGCGCTCGGGCTGGAGACCTTCGACTTGGGTGTCGCGCCGGGCCTCACGGCGCGCACGCAAAGTCTCACCAATCTGGATGGTGGTCCCGCCATCACCGCCAGCTGGTTGAGTGGGCCCGACGGCGTGGTGACGAAGCCGGGCGAGCCGGCGCTGCCGCTGGCGGTGATCAATGTGACGCCGAACGATCCGGGGCTGGTGTTGCGTGGCATCGGCTATCGCGGCGGCACGTTCGTCGACTCCGGGCCGGTGGTGCCGTTCACCGGCGCGGCGACGACGGAGTCGCGCGGGGTGCACGTGCCGTTCCTGTCGCCGGTGTTCTACCCGAGCACGATGTGGACGCCGAATTACTTCGGGGCCCTGGCCGGCAATGGGGGCACCCAGCTGCTGGTCACCCCGGCGCAGTACCGGGCCGCCAATGTGGTCGACGGGACGAGCACGCAGCGCCGGCATACCGGCATGAATCTGCGCCTGTTCTACAGCGGCAACCTGAGTCAGGCGGCGCTGTCGGACGCGCCGACCATCGTTGCCGTGGACGCACAACAGGATGCCACCGGCGGGGTCACCTTTGCGGCGCAGGTGGTCGGTGACCCGGCGGCGGCGATCTATCAGGTGTGGGTCACCTACACGGGTGGGGGCACCAATGCCTGGACTTCGGTCGACTTGAGCCAGTGCGTGGCGCCGCTGCCGGTGGTGTGCGGCGCGAGCGAAGACTCGCGGCTGTGGAAGGGGCGCCTGGCGAGTGCGCCGGCCAACCTGAAGTATTTCGTGCAGGCAGTGAACGGGGTGGGTCTGGTGGCGCGTAACGACAATGTCGGCGCGTATTTCGGGCTGGGCAGCCTCACCCCGACGGCGACGACACTCGCGCTCATCTCGGCGCCGTCGAGTGCGATCGTCGGCGACAGTCCCACCGTCACGGCCAAGCTGACCTATGCCGCGGGCGTAGGGCTGGCCGGCAAGCTGGTCGCGGTGGGGGCGGGTGGCGCCGCGCGGCTGGGCACGACCGGCAGCGATGGGAGCGTCACCGTCAAGATGCCGGTGGTGGCCGATCCCGGCAACTACCTGATCACCGCGGCCTTTGCCGGCGACGATGTCTACCAGCCGTCGTCCGCCTCTACCCCGTTGACGATCAACCGGGCCGCCGCGACGCCGACGCTATTGCCGGCGAGCGCGGCGAGCGCCGGCATCAACATCTCGGGCGCGCTGGGCAGCACCAACGCCGGTCTGCAACAGGTGGCGGTGGCGTACACCGTGGCCGGACCGAGCGGCCCGACCACGGTGTACGCGATCACCGACTATCTGGGCAATGCGACGTTCCCGCCGCCCTCGGGACTTCCCCCGGGAAGCTACACGGTGACCCAGGCATCGTTCAACGGGGACGGGACCTACGCGCCGACCACGATCACCTTCCCGACGCCGCTGCAGATCTCGATCCCGAAGTTGAACCAGGGCATCGTCTTCGACCCGCCGCTGGCCGCCAAGACCTTCGGCGATCCGGACTTCACTGCTTCCGGCCGCGCGAGCTCGGGCCTCGTCGTGTCGTACGGGGCGAGCGGCAACTGCACGGTCGCTGGGAGCACGGTCCACCTGACCGGGGTTGGCAGCTGCACCCTCACGGCCGACCAGGCCGGCGACGCGACCTTCAACGCCGCGGCGACGGCGACGCAGGGCTTCTCGATCGGCACGCCGGTCGCCGCGCCGACGGTGGTGTCGCTGGTGCGCGCGGTGCCGAGTCCGACGATGGTCGACAGCGTGACGTACACGCTGACCTTCAGCGAAGCGGTCACGGGCGTCACGGCGGGCAACTTCGCGGTCGCCACCAGCGGCATCACCGCCGCGTCGGTCGCCGGGGTCAGCGGCGTCGGACACGACGTGGACGGTGACGGTGAACACCGGCCGCGGCACGGGATCGCTGCACCTCGACGTCGCCAACGGCGCCGGCATCACCAACACCGGGGGCACGCCGCTCACCGGAACGCCGTTCACCGGGGAAACCTACGACATCGACAAGGGCGGCACGGTCGTCGGTACCGGCCAGGGCCAGCTGGTGAGCGGCTTCGGCAACGGCGGCTATGCGTTGTTCGGCGACGTCCGACCCGCCACCGCCGGGACGCGTACGGGTGCTCGCGGATGGACGCATTCTGGCGGCCGGCGGAATCGCGTGCGCTGTCAATGTCAATCCGAACCAGCCGGGGCGAGTACTGCACTCTGCAGCTCGCGCGATACTCGGCGAGCGGTGCTGCCGGATGCCTCGTTCGGGACCAACGGTCGCATCGTGACGGCAGTCACGAGCGTCAGGTCGGACTGGTGAACTCTTCGTCAATGGCAGATGGCACGTTCTTCGTGAGCGGGCATCCGCTTCAACGGGACCCACGACGTGCCGTTCGTGGCCAAGTTCACGAGCGCCGGTGCTGCCCGACCCGTCGTTCGGGACGAACGGTGTCGTCACGCTGAATTCGTTGCCGCTCGGGCTTCGGCATCGTCGGATCGGACCCGATCTGGGCGATCGCTTTCTCATTGTGGGTACCGACGCTCGAACACCGGGACCGGTGAACGCGAGGACATCTTCGTCACCCGCCTGACGAGTGCCGGAGCGACCGACACCACCTTCGGTACCAATGGTGTCGCGCAGTTCGCGACTCTCGCAACGTCGGCGATCGCAGCGATCGCGGCAACGACGCTTCGATGTCCAGCCCGACGGCAAGATCGTGGTCGGTGGGCGGACCAAGGTGACCGCCGGCCTCGGCTACGACTTCTTGCTGATGCGGCTCGACGACACCGGAGCGCTCGATCCGTCCTTCGGGACCAACGGCGTCGCGACGACCCGCTTCCCCGGGTCGACGGGAACCAATCTCGGCCGCAGGCTCGTGCTGCAACCGGATGGCAAGATCGTGCTGGTCGGCTCCGTCACGGTCGGCGCGCGCGAACCAGTGCGGCATCGCGCGGTTCGACACCGACGGCGTGCTCGATCCCGGCTTCGGCACGGGCGGGCGGGTGCTCGTGGGCCTGTCCGGCGGATGCTTCACTGTCAACCAGCAGTCGGACGGCAAGCTGGTGGTCGTGGGCAACGACCATGTGGGCGACGTGTCGTACGGCGACGTTCGCTGCGCCTGCTGCCGACAGGGGCGCTGGATCCCGGCTTCGGCACCGGCGGCGTGCTCGCACATCAGCAGTTTCGGCACGCCCACGCGCGTCGCAGTCACCTCCAGCGGCAATATCGTCACCGGCCTCCGATCCAGGATCCGGCGGACGGCGTGAAGAAGTCGTACGTGGTCGAGCTCTCCGGCACGCTCGCCGGTCCCTCGGTTCCCCAGACCCTCACGTTCGACCCGCTTCCCGATCGGACGTACGGCGACGTCTTCGGTTGTCCGCCACGGCGAGCTCGGGATTGACGGTGACTTACGCGGCGAGCGGGAGTTGGAGTCTGCTCGGTCGCGGGCAATTCGGTGCAGCTCACCGGTGTGGGCAGCTGCACGATCACCGCGAGCCAGGACGGCGACGCGACTTACCTGGCGGCGACGCCGCAGCCGCGGACATTCGCAGTTGGTCCGGCGAACCAGACGATTCTCTTCGCTCCGGCACCGGTGAGCGTCACCGTTGGGCAGCCGCTGGTCATGATCAGCGCGACGAGCGGAAGCTCGACCGCACCGTCGACGATCCCGATCGTGTTCTCGTCGCTGACGACGTCGATCTGCACGACCGCAGGTGTCAACGGCGCCACTCTGACGCTCGTTGCCGCGGGTCAATGCACGATCGCCGCGACCCAGACGGGCGATGGCAATTACGTTGCAGCCAGTCAGACGCTGAGCTTCACGGTGGGTGCAGCGGGTCCGCCTCCATCCACCTTCACGGTCACCAACCTGGACGATGGCGGAGCCGGTAGCTTGCGTGACGCGATCGCGCAGGCCAATGCCCACGCCGGTCCCGACATCGTCGATCTCTCCGGACTGTCGGGCACCATGGTCCTGACGTCGGGGTCGATCCAGATTACCGGCCCGACGGTGATCGTCGGCCCGGGTGCGGACCAACTCACGATCGACGGCAACGCCACCAATCGAATTTTCAATGTTGGCGTGACCTTCCCGACTTGCCCGGCGCTGGATGGACCGGATTACCTCGTGTCATTTCCGGCCTGCGTCTCGTCAACGGACTTCGGACCCCGGGCGACAGCTCCGGCGGGGCGATTTACACCGAGCACAGCCTCGCGCTCGATGACGGTCATCATCGAGGACAGCGTGGCCCGCAGTGGCGGCGGCGTTGCCTACTGGATACAGTATCCCGGGCAATGTCTGAGCATTACCAATTCGCGCTTCCTCAACAACACTGCGACTGAACTGTTGCCCCCGACGAACTCCGTTGTCGCGGCCGGCGGTGGCCTGTCGGTTCAGGAAAGGTGCCTGGGCCCGGTCGACACCGTTACGGATTTGCCGACAGTCGAGCCGGTCACCGTCACCATCGCCAACAGCGAATTCCGCGGCAACAGCTCCCAGCCGGTCACACTCTTTGGTCGTGGCGGGGCCATCCGCTCGTATTCGCTCGCGGACATCACGATTTCCGACACGATCATTGTCGACAACCATGTCGACGCTCCCGATCCGCCGGTGCGCGGGCAAGAACTATCACGGGGGCGGCTTCGACGGGACGGCCAAGTCGTTGCGAATCGAGCGGTCCGAGATCGCCGAGAATACTGCCAATGACGAACCCGGGAGGCGACGTCACTCGGAGCGGTGGGTTGCACCTGTACAAGAATGCGGTCGATCGGCAAGGGCCGGTCGATACGATGGCGGTCAAGATCATCAATTCGACGATTTCGGGCAACGTTTCGAGCGCGACCGCGGGCGCGATGGTGGCGTTCGGCAATGTCGCCCTCGAGCTCGACAACTCGACGGTCAGCGACAACGTCGCGGCCCCGACCCGTACGGGCGGGATCATCATGAGCTCGGGAGATACCTATCCCGTCTCCGGCAACAATACGGTCCGGCCCACGCTGACGGTCGTTTCGTCCATCCTGGCGAACAGCCTTACGGGAAATGACGTTGCGACCAATACGGCCACGATTCCCGCGTTCGCGATCAATGCTGCCAACTCGCTGATCGAGAAGATCTGTCCGACCTGCGCGATTTCCGTGTCGGGTCCCGGCAATCTGGTTCAGGTCGGTGCAGTGCTCGGCCCCGATCCGCTGCTCGGCCCGCTCGCATTCAACGGTGGCACGACGCGCACGCATGCGCTGCTCGCGGGCAGCCCGGCGATCGACGCGGGCAGCAACCCGCTCGGCGCTCACGACGGATCAGCGGGGCACGGGGTTCGCTCGCGCATTTGGCGCGGCACCGGACATGGGAGCGTATGAGCTGGGTGATCTGCTCAACCAGCCGCCCGTCGCCAGTGTGGGCCCAGACCAGACTGGACAGATTGGGCAGACCGTGAATCTGTCCGGTTCGTGTACGGATCCGGATGTCAACTCGACGCTCACCTATGGGTGGACGCTCAGTCAGATACCGCCAAACAGCAATGCGACGCTTGCCAATTCCACGACGGCGGCGCCCTCGTTCGTGCCGGACCAGCCGGGGGCCTACGCGGCACAGTTGATCTGCAATGACGGCATGGTGGGCAGCGCCCCGGCAACAACGAACGTCACCGTGGCTGGGGGAGCGCTTTCTATCACACTGGTGAATACGCAGCTGGTAGGGGTCGGGCTTACGGCCGGAGTTCGCGTAACGCTGTCGAATCCGGCACCGACCGGTGGCCTGGTGGTGACACTCTCGTCGGACAACACGGGTGTGCTGGGCATAGTCGGTGTCGGCACCGTGACGATTCCGCAGGCGGGAACGGAAGGCACCGGTACCGTCAGCGGCGTGGCGGCCGGAAGTACGACTCTGCGCGCCAGCGCGAGCGGATACGCACCGGGCAGCCTCCCGGTGACGGTGAGCAACAATGTCATCACCGTCGGCGGGCCGACGAATATCGTGCTCAATGCCACGGCCTCGGTGGCGATCACGATCTCGCAGCCCGCGCCGGCCGGCGGCCTGAACCTGACCGTGAGCAGCAGCGATCCGGCGGTCATCTCGGTGGTGACGCCCTCGGTCACGATTCCGCAGGGGCAGAGTTCCGTCAACGCGACGCTGCGCGGGAATTTCCCGGGCAACGTGACGGTTACTGCGCAGGGCGCCGGTTACGCGAGCGGCAACGCGCAGGCGTCCGTCGGTGTGACCCTCGACATCACCGTGGCCTCCGTGACGTTCCGAAGCCACGAAAGCAGCGTCATCACCATCGCGCTCAAGAGCGGTGGGAACCCGGCGGTCGCGCCGCCGGGGGGCCTTCCGCTGACGCTCGCGTCGAGCGACTCGACCTGCGTGATCGCACCGTCGGTGACCGTTCCCGCAGGCCAGGAATCGACGACGACGACCCTGACCTATGGCGGCGGCGCGTTGCCCTGCACGTCGACGGTGACGGCGAGCGGGCCGGCCGGCACGACTTCGGACACCGTGGCCGTGACGGTGACGGGGACGAGCCTGCGCTTTGCGTCTTCGGCGGGGGATCCGATACGGGTGGGGGCGGGGCTGGAGGAATGCGGCAGTTCGATGTGGGTGGAGTCGTACAACCCGGCGACCGGCCAGGTGGCGACCGTATCGGCGAGCACCGCGGTCACGCTTGGGAGCAGCAATGGTGCGGCGGTGGTGGTGTCGCCGAACGACGCGACCACGGTGGGTGGGGCGAGCACGACGGTGACGATTGGGGCGGGTAGTTACTATGCGTACTTCTGTGTGGGGGGGGTGGCGGGGCAGGCGGGGGCGACGGCGACGTTGACGGTGAGTGCGAGCGGGTTTGGCAGCGGGACGCGCGCGGTGAGCGTGTTGCAGCCGGTGATTGGGTTGATCGTGCAGGACCTGGCGCCGACGACGCAGAGCGGGGACGGGCTCAGTTACGCGTACGTGGGCATCGGCAGCCCGACCACGCCGACGGTGCTGGCGGCCTTCCAGGCGGTGCGCAAGGGGGGTGGGGCGCTGAGCGTGAGCTTCGGCAGTGCCAACCCGGCGGTGGCGCAGATGGTGGTGAACGGTGTGGCGGGGGCGACGGCGACGACGAGCATTGCCGAGCGGTCGCAGAACACGCCGACGTCGGGGACGGCGGCGGCATACGTGCGGCCGGTGGGGGCGGGCAGCGTGGCGATAGGGGCGACGGCGAGTGGCTTCGCGCAGTCCACTGGGGGCAGCTATCCGAATCCGCGCACGGTGACGGTGACGGGGACGAGCCTGCGCTTTGCGTCTTCGGCGGGGGATCCGATACGGGTGGGGGCGGGGCTGGAGGAATGCGGCAGCTCGATGTGGGTGGAGTCGTACAACCCGGCGACCGGCCAGGTGGCGACCGTATCGGCGAGCACCGCGGTCACGCTTGGGAGCAGCAATGGTGCGGCGGTGGTGGTGTCGCCGAACGACGCGACCACGGTGGGTGGGGCGAGCACGACGGTGACGATTGGGGCGGGTAGTTACTATGCGTACTTCTGTGTGGGGGGGGTGGCGGGGCAGGCGGGGGCGACGGCGACGTTGACGGTGAGTGCGAGCGGGTTTGGCAGCGGGACGCGCGCGGTGAGCGTGTTGCAGCCGGTGATTGGGTTGGTCGTGCAGGACCTGGCGCCGACGACGCAGAGCGGGGACGGGCTCAGCTACGCGTACGTGGGCATCGGCAGCCCGACCACGCCGACGGTGCTGGCGAACACCCAGGCGGTGCGCAAGGGGGGTGGGGCGCTGAGTGTGAGCTTCGGCAGTGCCAACCCGGCGGTGGCGCAGATGGTGGTGAACGGTGTGGCGGGGGCGACGGCGACGACGAGCATTGCCGAGCGGTCGCAGAACACGCCGACGTCGGGGACGGCGGCGGCATACGTGCGGCCGGTGGGGGCGGGCAGCGTGGCGATAGGGGCGACGGCGAGTGGCTTCGCGCAGTCCACTGGGGGCAGCTATCCGAATCCGCGCACGGTGACGGTGACGGGGACGAGCCTGCGCTTTGCGTCTTCGGCGGGGGATCCGATACGGGTGGGGGCGGGGCTGGAGGAATGCGGCAGCTCGATGTGGGTGGAGTCGTACAACCCGGCGACCGGCCAGGTGGCGACCGTATCGGCGAGTACCGCGGTCACGCTTGGGAGCAGCAATGGTGCGGCGGTGGTGGTGTCGCCGAACGACGCGACCACGGTGGGTGGGGCGAGCACGACGGTGACGATTGGGGCGGGTAGTTACTATGCGTACTTCTGTGTGGGGGGGGTGGCGGGGCAGGCGGGGGCGACGGCGACGTTGACGGTGAGTGCGAGCGGGTTTGGCAGCGGGACGCGCGCGGTGAGCGTGTTGCAGCCGGTGATTGGGTTGGTCGTGCAGGACCTGGCGCCGACGACGCAGAGCGGGGACGGGCTCAGCTACGCGTACGTGGGCATCGGCAGCCCGACCACGCCGACGGTGCTGGCGAACACCCAGGCGGTGCGCAAGGGGGGTGGGGCGCTGAGTGTGAGCTTCGGCAGTGCCAACCCGGCGGTGGCGCAGATGGTGGTGAACGGTGTGGCGGGGGCGACGGCGACGACGAGCATTGCCGAGCGGTCGCAGAACACGCCGACGTCGGGGACGGCGGCGGCATACGTGCGGCCGGTGGGGGCGGGCAGCGTGGCGATAGGGGCGACGGCGAGTGGCTTCGCGCAGTCCACTGGGGGCAGCTATCCGAATCCGCGCACGGTGACGGTGACGGGGACGAGCCTGCGCTTTGCGTCTTCGGCGGGGGATCCGATACGGGTGGGGGCGGGGCTGGAGGAATGCGGCAGCTCGATGTGGGTGGAGTCGTACAACCCGGCGACCGGCCAGGTGGCGACCGTATCGGCGAGTACCGCGGTCACGCTTGGGAGCAGCAATGGTGCGGCGGTGGTGGTGTCGCCGAACGACGCGACCACGGTGGGTGGGGCGAGCACGACGGTGACGATTGGGGCGGGTAGTTACTATGCGTACTTCTGTGTGGGGGGGGTGGCGGGGCAGGCGGGGGCGACGGCGACGTTGACGGTGAGTGCGAGCGGGTTTGGCAGCGGGACGCGCGCGGTGAGCGTGTTGCAGCCGGTGATTGGGTTGGTCGTGCAGGACCTGGCGCCGACGACGCAGAGCGGGGACGGGCTCAGCTACGCGTACGTGGGCATCGGCAGCCCGACCACGCCGACGGTGCTGGCGAACACCCAGGCGGTGCGCAAGGGGGGTGGGGCGCTGAGTGTGAGCTTCGGCAGTGCCAACCCGGCGGTGGCGCAGATGGTGGTGAACGGTGTGGCGGGGGCGACGGCGACGACGAGCATTGCCGAGCGGTCGCAGAACACGCCGACGTCGGGGACGGCGGCGGCATACGTGCGGCCGGTGGGGGCGGGCAGTGTGGCGATAGGGGCGACGGCCGGCGGCTTCGTGCAGTCCACTGGGGGCAGCTATCCGAATCCGCGCACGGTGACGGTGACGGTGGGCCAATAACCCTGAGGCCGTTGCTTGCGTCGGCCCCGTGCGCGCTCCGGAGCGGTCGCCATTGGCTTGCGCGACGGGCGGCGGACGTGAACAATGGTGCGCGGCGATACCGTCGCCACTAACGCAAGGCTGGAGATGTCCGCGGCGCAAAGCGTTGTCGACGATGCAGCGGCGGCCACGCCGGGCGATCCGTTCCACAATCTCGGGGCCTACATCCCGGGCGACCGCCGTCGCGCGCTCGCCCAGGGCACGCCGATGCCCGACCGCGTGCGCGGCGCGGCGCTGTTCGCGGATATTTCCGGATTTACGCCACTGACGGAAGCGCTGGCGAAGGAGCTCGGGCCGCAGCGCGGGGCCGAGGAGTTGACCGCCCAGCTGAACCGCGTCTTCCACGCGCTCATCACGGACCTCGCGCGCTACGGCGGCCACGTCATCTACTTCAGCGGCGACGCGATCACCTGCTGGATCGACGGCGACGACGGCCTGCGCGCCACGGCCTGTGCGCTGGCCATGCAGGCGACGATCGGACAGTTCGGGGACGTGGTGACGCCCGCCGGCATGAAGGTGCGGCTCGCGATGAAGGTCGCCGTCTCCGTGGGGGCGGCGCGGCGCTTTCTGGTCGGCGACCCGAGCGTGCAGCGGATCGACGTGCTTGCGGGACGTCTCATCGACGAACTGGCGGGCGCCGAGCACCAGGCGGAGAAGGGCGAGGTCGTGCTCGACCGGTCGGCGCTCGAAGCGCTGGGCGACCGCGTCGAGATCCGCGAAATGCGCGTCGAGGAAGACGGCTGGCGCGAATTCGGTGTCGTCGACCGGCTCACCGTGCCGGTGGAGGTTGCGCCGGCGCCGGCGCAGGACAACCCGCTGCCGGAGGCCGTCGCGAGGGAGTGGCTGCTGCCCGACATCTTCGAGCGACTGCGCGCCGGGCACGGCGAGTTCCTGGCCGAGTTGCGTCCGGCGTACCCGGTCTTTCTGCGCTTCGGCGGCATCGATTACGACGACGAGCGACGATGCGGTCGAGAAGCTCGACGGCTTCATCCGCGCGGTACAGCGGATTCTGGCGTCGTACGGCGGCAACCTGCTGCATCTGACGCTGGGCGACAAGGGCGCGTATCTGTACGCCGTGTTCGGCTCCCCGCGCGGTCACGAGGACGACGCGGCGCGCGCGGCAGCCGCGGCGCTCGAGCTGCGAGCGCTCCAGGCCACGACCGCCGCGAGGAACATCCAGATCGGCATCACGTACGGTCGGCTGCGCAGCGGTACCTATGGCCACAAGCGACCGGCAGACATTCACCTGCATCGGAGGCGCGGTGAATCTCGCGGCGCGACTGATGGCCAAGGCCCCGCCCGGACGGATCTACGTCGCTGAGGACGTGCGGCGAGCGGCCGGGGACGTCTTCGCGTGGCAGCCGCTCTCCGCGTTGGCGCTGAAGGGAAAGGGCGAAGCGCGTCGCGGTATTCGTGCTGACCGGATCGAGACGTCACGCCTCGCGTGGCCGTGCAGCCTACGAGCTGCCGATGGTCGGCCGCCAGGCGGAGCTCGACGGTTTCGAAGCGAAGCTCGACGAGGCGCTCGCGGGCCGCGGGCAGATCGTCGGCATTTCCGCCGAGGCCGGCATGGGCAAGTCGCGGCTCGCGATGGAATTCACCCGGATGGCGAGCGAGCGGGACTCGGTCGTCGCACTCGGGGAGTGCCAGTCGTACGGCACCAACACGGCCTACTTCGCCTGGCGCGACGGTCTGGTCGACGCTGTTCCGCCTCGACGCCGCCCAGCCCGAGACGCAGCAGGTGCAGGCGCTCGAGGCGGAACTCGCGGCGATCGATCCCGGACTCGTGCCTCGTGCGCCGTTGCTCGCTGCTCTGCTCGACCTGCCGATTCCCGACAACGCACTCACTGCCCAATTCGACGCGAAGCTGCGCAAGACCTCGCTCGAAGGGCTCCTCGTCGAATGCCTCCGGGCGCGGGCGAGCGAGGCGCCGCATGTGCTCGTGCTCGAGGATTGCCATTGGCTCGACCCGCTGTCGCGCGATCTCGCTCGAGGTGCTCGGCCGCGCGCTGGCGGCCTTCCGGTGCTGCATCGTGCTGGCGTACCGTCCAGGCGCGAACGTCGGTGGCAGGCTCGGACTCGGAAACCTCGCACATTTCACCGAAATCGCGCTCGCCGAGCTCGACGACGGGGCCGCTGCGCAGTTGATTCGATCGACGCTGTCCCGCGCCGCGCCGAATGAAGGCGGTACGCCTGCCGCCCTCGTCGACTTGTCACCGCCAAGGCGCAGGGCAACCCGTTCTACATCGAGGAGCTGCTCAACTTCCTGCGCGAGCCGGGGCGTCGATCCGCAGGACGGGCGGGCGCTGAAGAGCCTCGAGCTGCCCGAGAGCCTGCACAGCCTGATCCTGAGCCGCATCGATACGCTCGACGAATCCCCACGGCGCACACTCAAGGTGGCGAGCGTCGTCGGCCGCGTGTTTCGCGCACCAATGCTCCCGGGCGTCTACCCGGAGCTCGGTGCAGCGACCGAGGTGGGCGATCATCTGCGGAGGCTCGTGGAGGCCGACCTCGTCGATGTCGACCGGGAGGTGGAGCAGACGTATCTCTTCAAGCAGGTCGTCACCCAGGAGGTCGCGTACGAAAGCCTGCCGTTCGCGTTCCGCTCCATGCTGCACGAGCGTTGCGGCCGCTTCATCGAGACCACCGAGTCCGACACGATCGAGCGCAACCTCGACTTGCTGGCGCACCACTATTGGCGCAGCGGGAACTCCGCGAAGAAGCGCGAATACCTCGGGCGCGCCGGCGATGCCGCGCAGGCTTCCTACGCGAACGCCGTGGCGATCGACTACTTCGAGCGTCTGGTGCCCCTGTTGGAGCAGGGTGCGCGCGTCGACGTCCTGCTGAAGCTTGGAAAGGTGCTCGAGCTCGTCGGCAATTGGCCTCGTGCGGAGCAAGTCGACATCGAAGCGCTCGCCTTGGCGCAGGGTGCCGGAGACGACCACTCGCGGGCCGCGTGCGAGGCGGCGTTGGCCGAAGTGGCGCGCAAGCAGGGTCGCTACGACGAGGCGTTCGAGCGCCTCGATCGCGCGGCGCAGGGTTTCCAGTCGCTGGGCGAGGAGGCGGGCGTCGGGCAGGTGCTGCACCTGGTCGGCACCGTGGCGGCCCAACGTGGCGACTATGCGAAGGCGATCGAGAACTACGAGGCAAGCCTCCAAATCCGCGAACGGATAGGCGACAAGGCGAGCATGGCCGGCCTGTTGTCGAATCTCGGCATCATCGCGGAGTATCGCGGCGACTACGGGCGCTCGCGCGGGTTCCACGAGCGCGCGCTTGCATTACGCACGGAAATCGACGACCGGCGCGGCATCGGCAACTCGACGAACAATCTCGGAATGATCGCCGTCCTGCAGAAACAATACGCCGAAGCGCGGGACTGGTTCCAGAAGTCGATGCTCTTGAGCCGTGAGGTTGGCGACGCCTGGATGGTCGCCGTCTGCCACAACAATCTCGGCAACGCGACCCGGGGCCTGGGCGAGTACGCCTCGGCTCGCCGGCATTACGCCGACAGCCTCCGCGCCTACCACGCCTACGACGACCGGTGGTCGCTCGCTTTCCTGCTCGAGGACATCGGCATCCTTGCCGCACTGGACGGGGACGCCCGATCGGCGCTCGAGCTCCTAGGCGCCGCCGACGCGTCGCGCCAGGCGATCGGCGCGCCGCGGGCACCGTCGCTCGAGGAGGAGATCAGGGAGCAAATGGCGCCGGCGGTGGCCACGCTTTCGGTGCACGACAGGCTCACCAGTCGCGAGCGAGGGCGCGAGCTTGACCTCGCCACGGCGGTCGACCGCGCTCTCGCACTCTGCGAAGGCGCAACGAAGGACGGGGCGACCGAGCACCGATAGCTTCCGCGCAAGTTCAGAACCCCAACGCGAGGCCCGTGGTGCGGCGCGGATCGATCGCGCCATAGAACCGGTTGCCGCCGCGCGGCGCGCCGCCGAGCGACGGCGCGCCGACCATGATTCCCGTCGCCTGGCTCCAGGGCGAGTTCTCGACGAACCGGTGCCCCATGTCGGTGAGGATGCGGCGCGTGTCGGGACTCAACGCGAACGGCTCGACGAAGGTGGCCTCCGGCTGCCACTGCTGATGGAAGCGCGTCGCCTCGATGGCTTCCTGCAGGTTCATTCCGTAGTCGACCGTGTTGAGGATGAGGTGCACGACGACCGTGATGATGCGGCTGCCGCCGGGCGCGCCGATGACGAGCACCGGCTTGCCGTCGCGCGACACGATGGTGGGCGACATCGAGCTCAGCGGTCGCTTGCCGGGCGCGATCGCGTTGGCTTCGCCTTGCACCAGGCCGTAGATGTTGGCCACGCCCGGCTTGACGGCGAAGTCGTCCATCTCGTTGTTCATGACGATGCCGGTCGACAGGCGGCATCACGCGGGCGCCGAACCATTCGTTCAGCGTGTAGGTGACCGCCACCGCATTGCCGGCCTTGTCGACGATCGAGTAGTGCGTGGTGTTCGTGCCTTCGTGCGGCGCGACGCCGGCCTTCAGGTCGCTCGGATACGCCGGCCTTGGCGGGATCGATGGCGGCGCGGATCTGCGCGGCGTAGGCCTTGTCCAGCAAGCGCTCGATCGGGTTGCGGACGAAATCGGGGTCGCCCAGGTAGCTGTTGCGATCCACGTACGCGTGGCGCATCGCTTCGATCTGATGATGCACGGCCTGCGCGGAACGGAATCCCCATTCCCGCAGCGGATAGCCTTCGAGCACGCCCAGGATTTCGCAGACGATCACGCCGCCGGAGCTGGGCGGCGGGGCCGACACGATCCTGTAGCCTCGATAGTCGCATTCTATCGGCGCGCGTTCCTTCGCCCGGTAGCGGGCGAGGTCGGCCTTGGTGATGATGCCGCCGCCGCGCGTGCTCGCCGCCACGATGGCGTCGGCGACCGGCCCTTCGTAAAAGCCGGCGTGCCCGCTGTTTCGCGATGCGCTCGAGCGTGCGCGCGAGCTCCTTCTGGACGAGGCGCTGTCCCGCCCGATACGGCTGCCCGTGGTCGAGAAAGATCGCGCGGGCGCCGGCATCGTCCTGAAAATCCCGCGCGGCGAAGGCGAGGAGGTCGGCGTCGCCTTGCTCCAGATCGAATCCCCGCCGCGCGAGGCGGATGGCCGGCGCCATGACCGCGGCGCGCTTCATCGTGCCGTACCTGGCGAGCGCCAGTTCGAACCCCGCGACGTTGCCGGGCACGCCGGCCGCGAGATAGCCCTTGGTGCTCGACCCGCGGATGACGTTGCCGTCGCGGTCGAGGTACATGTTCGCCGTCGCGGCGAGGGGGGCGGTCTCGCGGAAATCGATGAACGTCTTGCGCCCGTCGGCGAGCTGGATCGTCATGAATCCGCCGCCGCCCAGGCTGCCGGCCGCGGGGAACACCACGCCGAGCGCGTAGCCGACGGCCACCGCGGCGTCGACCGCGTTGCCGCCTTGCTTCAGGATGTCGACGCCGGCTTTGGTGGCGAGATGCTGGCTGGTGACGACCATGCCGTCGCGCGCTCCGACGGGCGCTTGCGATGCGGCCAGCGAATTCGCGCAGCCCGCGAGGACAAGGAGGGCGCCCAGCAGGGCGCGCATGGCGAGGGCGCCCAGCAGGGCGCGCACGGGCAGGCGCCCAGAAGGGCGCGCCGGCGCAATCGTGCATGCGCAAAGGTTATCACCGATCCGCGGCGTGCCCGCCGGTCGCGAGGGCGATGGCCATCGCGTCCCGCGGCGAGTCGTGATAGAAATCCGACATTAACGGGAGCGTCGACATCATGAACAATCGACAGGTGCTGCTCGCGAGCCGGCCGCAAGGCGAGGTGACCGAGGCCAATTTCCGCATCGTCGACGCGCCGCTCGGCGAGCCGGGCGACGGCGAGGTGCTGGTGAGGAACGAATGGCTGTCGCTCGATCCGTACATGCGCGGCCGGATGAACGACGTGAAATCCTACGTCCCGTCGGTGCAGATCGGCGAGGTGATGGTGGGCCAGACGGTCGGGGAGGTGGTGTCGTCGCGCGACGCGCGCTTCGCGCCGGGCGACCACGTGCTGACGCAGGCGGGCTGGCAGACGCACGCCGTCCTCGAGGCGGACGACCTGCACAAGGTCGATACCCGGCGCGCGCCGGCATCGTGCTACCTCGGCGTGCTCGGCATGCCGGGGATCACCGCGTGGTTCGGGCTCTTCGACATCGGCATGCCCAAGCCCGGCGAAACGGTCGTCGTGTCGGCCGCGTCGGGCGCCGTGGGCAGCGTGGTCGGCCAGCTCGCGAAGAGCCACGGCTGCCGCGCCGTCGGCATCGCGGGCGGCAAGGCGAAGTGCGACTACGTCGTGCAGGAGCTGGGATTCGACGCGTGCGTCGACTACAAGGCGGGTTCGCTCCACGGCGACCTGCGCGCTGCCTGCCCGGACGGCGTCGACGTGAATTTCGAGAACGTCGGCGGCGTGGTGCTCGACACGATGCTGGCGCTGATGAACCGCCACTCGCGCGTCGTCGTCTGCGGTCTCGTCGCCGAGTACAACGCGACGACGCCGTACGCCTACACGCGGCTGCGCTCGGTGCTGGTCAACCGCATCCGCATGCAGGGGATGATCGTGTTCGACTGGAAGGATCGCTACGGCGAGGCGCTTGCAGGGACTCGCCGAACGCTTCGCCGCGGGCAAGCTCAAGTATCGCGAATCGGTCGTCGTCGGCATCGACAACGCGCCGCAAGGATTGATCGGACTCTTGCGCGGCGAGAACTTCGGCAAGCAGCTGGTGAAGCTGGTCTGAGCGGAAGATCGCCGATTTGGGTTCCGCCGACTGACTTCCCGTGAAAACGCCATTGTTGCTGGTCGCGGTGGCGACACGCTGGCTGGGTGCCGCACGCATTCCGCGACCGCTTGCCAAGGCAGGTTTCGACGTATCGTTGCTGGCGCCGAAGAATTCGCTGATCGAAAAGAGCCGATTCGTCACGAGGGTCGCGCACCTGCCCGACGGCGCCACGCCACTGCAGTGGGTTTACGCCTTCGTGGCCATGGTGGAAGCCACCCATCCGCGCCTCGTGGTGCCGGGCGACGACGCCGCATTCTGGCTGATGCAGATGCTTGCGGCGTCACCCCCGGAAGGGCTGCCGCAGGCATTGCAGCTTCGAGCGCTCATTCGGGATTCGCTGGGCGATCCGGCCTGGTTCGAGACCAGCGTACAGAAGACCCTGTTGCCCGCGGCCGCAGAAGCGTTGGGCGTGCGCGTTCCCGCATTCATGGTCACGGGTGAGCCGGAGGCCGCGAGGGAATTTGCCGCCGTTCACCGCTACCCGGTCGTGCTGAAACGCAATCACTCCTGCGCGGGTGACGGTGTCAGGATCTGTGCGGACCCGACCGAGCTGGCCGGAGCATTCGGCGCGCTCCAGCGTCCCCGCGTCACGGATTTCGGAAGACCCGGCCGCGAGCTGCTCGTGCAGGAATACATTGTCGGTCGCATCAAGAGTTACCACATGGCGGCATGGAAGGGGAGTTTGCTGACCGGCTACGCCGCGGAAAAGCTCGAGAGGAACCCCTCTCGCACCGGACCGTCGACGGTCCAGCGCTACCACCACGATGCCGACATAGAGGAAATCGCGGTCAAGCTGACGCGGGGTTTCGGCATGACCGGCTTTTTCGGTCCGGAGTGCGTCGTGGACGAGCGCACGGGCGCGGCGTATTTGCTCGAAATCAACCGGAGGATGGTGTCCAGCCACCATCGCGGCAGCTACATCGACGTCGATCACTGCGCGGCGCTTCATGCCGCGCTGCATGGCATTCCGCAGACGACGCGATCGTGCCTCGATCCGGGCGAAGAGCACACTTGCGTGCATTTTCCCCAGGAGTGGCTGCGCAATCCCGGGAGCGACTGGCTGCGCAATCATCCGGTGGACGTGCCGTGGGACGAACCCGAACTCGTTGAGGCGATGCTCGCGCTGCGCGACGATTCGTGAATCCGCCGCGATCGACATCGGGCGCGTGCCTACCAGCTGCCGGACGCCCCGCCGCCGCCGGAGCTGCCGCCCCCGCCGGAGAAACCGCCGCCCGAGCTTCCCCCCGAGCTTCCGCTCGAGCTGCTGCCGCCGCTGGTGATCACCATGCCGCCGAATGTCGCGTGGCCGGTGCGCTTCAGATCCGCGGCGGCCTTGGCGTATCCGGGACGCGAGCTGACGATGAGCTTGGCGAGCGGGAAACCCACGACGTAGGTCCCGAGGAGGACGAGCGCACCCTTCACCCCGACGACGATGATGGGGAACATCGCCCAGAACGGGATCAGGAACACGTAGAGGAACCAGCCCATGCCGGGCGTCACCACGCCGACGATCGTGAAGATGCCGATGATCCCGAAGATGAAGGCGCCGAGCAGGATGCGCATCGGCCACGGCGGAAGCTGCCCCTCGAACTCCGCTATCTGCGGCGAGTCGAAGATGCCCTTGCCGGCCGGAGGGGAGGTCGTCGCGCCGGCATCGCCGGTCGTGCCGCCGCGACCTTCGAGCTGCGCGACGATCGCATCGACACCGTCGGTGACGCCGCCGTCGAAGTCGCCGGCCTTGAACTTCGGCGTGATCCGGTCGCGGATGATCCGGGCGGCTTCGACGTCGGGCAGCGTGCCTTCGAGCCCGTATCCGACCTCGATGCGCATCTTGCGGTCGTTCGGCACGACCAGCACGAGGACGCCGTTGTCCTTGCCCTTCTGCCCGAGCTTCCATGCGTCGAAGACGCGGGTGGCGTACTCCTCGATGCTCTCGCCGCCGATCGTGGGCACGGTCAGCACGACCACCTGGTTGGTGGTCCTGTCCTCGTGGGCTTTCGACGTCGCGACGATCCGCTCCCGCGCGGCCGGCGACAGGATCTCCGCCTCGTCGACGACGCGCCCCGACAGGTAAGGGACATCGGCGGCCGGGACCGCCGCGGCGCCGAGCCACAGCACAGCGAACAGGGCCGAGCGCGCGACGACGATCGACGAGACTCACGCGCCGCGCTCCTCGAGAGGCCGGTCGGGCAGGGCGTTCGGCGTCGGACCGGTCCCGACGAACCCGCTGCGCACCAGGAGCGCCTGGAGCGCGCCGAGTCCCGCCTCCACCGCACCGGCGCGGTCGCCCGCGCGCAGCGGCGACTTTCATCGGGGCAACGACGCCTTCCCATTCGGTCGCGGCGATCCGGTCGCCGTAGCCACGGTCGGCGTGGACGACCACGACGCGCTCCAGCAAGCTGACGACGATCAGCACCGCCGTGCGGGCCGGCGTCGCGAACAGCCCCCGCGCGAGAAAGAGTCCCTCCGCGTACTGGCGCACCTCGACTGTCGGCGCGGTTGTGCCGCACGAAGAGTTGCGCGTAGCCGTCGACCCAGGTCGCGACCAGGGCATTCGAAATCCCCGCAGCCATGACGACGACGATCGCGCCGAGCACCGAGCCCGCTGTGCTCCAATCGGGGCGCACCGAGCCCCAGCCCGCCGACGATGAGCGCGGCGACGGAAACCCCGAGCGCGAACGCTTTCCAGCGCGCCTCGGGGTAGCGGGCTGCGCGACCGACGATGGCCACGACGACCTGCACGCCGGTGCAGGCCTCGACGTCGGCGATTCGTGCGGCGATGGCGTCCGCTTGGGCGGGTGACAGGAACATCGCTGAGATCGCAGGGAGCGGGTCCGGAGGTTGGATTATCGCGCGACCAGCGCGGTCAGCGCGGCGCACAGATGCACACCGGGCGCGAGGCCGAGTACACGCGCGGCGGGATTGACGTAAGAGATCACTCCGTGTTCCCACATGTCCCGTGAATCCCCGATCTTCGCGGTGGTATGTGCAACCGTACCTGCGGCGACGTCCTTGGACTGCAGCATGTCGAGCGCGGCAATGCCGGCGCTTTCCTTGCCGACTCCGGCATCGTTGAAGAACACCGCCGCGAGCGGCACGTCGAGCGCACACTCTGCCGAGCTCGATCCGCCGTGCGATGCGCACACCACGATCGCGCCGGCATCCTCTGGCGTAACCTGCGTAATCGAGTCCATGATGATGACGCGGCCGCGCTCGCCTCTTGCCACCTCCGCCTTCAGCATGTCGATCTCGCTCCGCCGATGCCGCGGCCTGCGGCTTGTCGTTCAGTCGCCGCCGGGGACGCGCCCGATGCCCGGCAGCTTGAGCGCGGGCCGGACGAAATCGATGCCGGCGACGAGACCGAGCACGTTGAGCTCGAAACCTTCGTCGCCGCCGACGCTCACGCCGAAGAGACCCGCGAGCGACGCCTGATGGCCCGTTCCGCTGGGCGTGCGGGCGAAGAATTGGCCCGTCGGGCAGGTAGTCCTTGCCGATCGCCGTCGAAGGGAGCGCGAGCCGCAACTCCGGAATCGCGCGGCCCAGGTGCGCGAGAAACGTGTTGCTGTTCGGACCGGGCCACGCGCGGTAGACGTCCGGGTGCGGATACGAGGCGACGGCGCCGTCGAGCTTGGCGATGACCGCCTCGGCGTCGGCGCCGCGCAGATCGCGGACGAGCCGCGGCGCCGAGCCGAACCATTCGGTGTCCGGCGCGTGCGGGGTTGGTGATCGATACGGCCGAACGACCGGCGCGCGCGTACCAGCCGATGACCTCGTAGCGCGTGTAGCGGTCGGCGCCGGCCGGTTTCGCGGCGAGCCAGGTGTGCACGGCGAAGGCGCCGCGCCAGCCGAACGTGTGGCTGGCGTAGACCTGGACCACGGCGTCCGGATGGCTCGCCGGATCCGGCGCGACGCCGATGGAGCGATGGGTGGCCGTGCGCCAGTCGGTGGCGGTGCCGACCCGTCCGAACGCCAGCGTCAGCAGCGGAATGGCGACGAGCAGTGCGACGAACAGGAGCGCGGCGGCGGCCATGCGCGGAAGCGTTCTGGCGAATGGCGCGGCCCGCATGGTCCGGCCGTCAGGCGGTCGGCACCGTCCGCTGCATCGAGGCTCGCTGCGCGAACACGTCGAACCAGCCGGCAAGGCGAGGGCGCGTCGCGCGCCAGTCGACATCGGCGAACCGGAAGTCGAGGTAGCCCAGCGCGCAGCCGACGGCGATCTGCCCGAGATCGACATTCGCGGCCCCGGCGTTGCCCACCGCAGCGATGTTGGCCTCGAGCCAGTCGAGACTGCCGTCGATCTTCTTCATCTGGCCTTCGATCCAGCCGGGCCAGCGCCGCTCCTCCGGGACGCAGCACGTTCTCGTACCGGCAAAGGATGGCCGCGTCGCAGATGCCGCTCCCCAGCGTGTGCACCGTCAGCACTTCCCAGCGCCTCGGGCCGGAGGCGGGAATCGACGCGTTCGCCGCCGTGGAGGGTATCGAGGTAATCGCAGATGACGAGGGAATCGGGGATCGGGCGACCGCCCTCCGGCACCAGCGTGGGAATCTTGATCAGCGGATTGTCGCGCGCCAGTTGCTCGTTCGGCGTCGACGGGACCGTGGCCATCATGACGAGCTCGATCCGGTCCATCAGCCCTTTCTCGATCGCGACGATCTTGACCTTGCGCCCGAACGGGGACGCCGAGGCGGTGAGGAGCTTCATCGTCATTTCGGCGGCGCGTAATCGGGCACGCGGTTCTTCACGGGCGGAACGGTCTTGAGATAGGCGAACATCGCCCTGAGCTGCGGTGTCGGAAAGATTCTTGTAGGCAGGCCAGGGCATCGGCGGCATGATCGGGCGACCGACGCCCAGGTGCTTGCCCGTCTTGATCGCCAGCACGAAATCCTCCTCGCGCCACTTGCCGATGCCGGTGTCGGGGTCGGACGTCAGGTTGATCGCGTAGGTGATGCCCCAGGGGCCGGCGAAGGCCGTATTGCTGCTCGATCCCACCCAGCCCCACGGGCCGTCGAGCTTCGGCGGCGGCGGCATCACGAGCTTCTCGGGATGGCCGGACAGCGCCATGGTCATATCGGGCTCCGGACCCTTGGGGCCCATCTTCATCGGCGTGTGGCACGCGTGGCAATCGTGGCTGTCGACGAGTCGCTTGCCGCGCGTCGTGAGCGTATCGGAGCCGTCGGCCGATTCGGGTCCGAACGGTGGCCGTGCCGGTGCGTCGCGGCGCTGCCGGGCGCGATACGGCGGCGCAGCGGTGCCGGCCGCTTTCGGGGGCGGAAAGGGTGACGATTCCGCGGGAATGGGAGGCGGCCCGCTCCTGGGCGGCTGGGTCGGCGGCGGTGGCGGTGGTTGCGGCGAAGGTCAGTGCCGCCACGACGGCGCTGGTAAGGATCATGTTCTGCGGACTCCAGGAAGGTTGTGCTCACGGAACGTAACACGGCATCCCGCGCGCTGCAAAGCGGCTGGCGCCTTGCCGTGGCGATCCGCGCGAATCGCGTGTGTGTTGATGCCGGAATCGGGACAGGTATACACTGCCCGCGGTACTTTTCGCGCCGACCCACTTCGATTGGATTTCCGATGAAACGTTCCCCGCTGCCGATCCTCCGCCGATCGCTCGCAACCGCCGTCACGGCGCTGGTCCTGGCCGGCATCGCGCCGGCCGCACGCGGCGACGCCGCGGGACACGCTGGTGGTCGCCTTCGCCTTCGACGACATCATCACCATGGACCCCGCCGAAGCGTTCGAGATCTCCGCGGGCGAAATCATGGGCAATACGTACGACCGGCTCGTCCGCTTCGACGTCGCCGACCCGTCCAAGCTCTACGGCGACGTCGCCAAGTCGTGGACGGTCGGGGCCGACGGCAAGACGTACGCGTTCGAGTTGAAGCCGGGATTGAAGTTCGCGTCGGGCAATGCGTTGACGGCCGAGGACGTCGTGTTCTCGCTGCAGCGCGCCGTGCTGCTCGACAAGACGCCCGCCTTCATCCTGACCCAGTTCGGCTTCACCAAGGACAACGTGAAGGAGCCGGATCAAGCAGACGGGTCCGCTGACGCTGACGATCGAGACGGAGAAATCGTTCGCGCCGTCCTTCGTGCTCAACTGCCTCACGGCGAACGTCGCGGCCATCGTCGACAAGAAGCTCGTGCTGTCGAAGGAGGCGAACGGCGATCTCGGCTACGGCTGGCTCAAGACCAACTACGCCGGCTCCGGTCCGCTGAAGCTCCGCGAGTGGCGCGCCAACGAGATCGTGGCGCTCGAGCGCAACGACAACTACTACGGCGAGAAAGTCGAAGCTGCCGCGCGTCATCTACCGGCACGTGAAGGAGGCCGCGACCCAGCGCCTGCTGCTGGAAAAGGGCGACGCCGACGTCGCGCGCAACCTGACGCCGCAGGATCTCGCCGCGCTCGCCGCCAACAAGGACATCAAGACCACGTCCACGCCCAAGGGCACCGTCTACTATTTCAGCCTCAACCAGAAGAATCCGACGCTCGCCAAGCCGGAAGTCCGCGAGGCGATGAAGTGGCTCGTGGACTACGCGGCCATCGGCGACACGCTGATCAAGAACATCGGCGTCGTGCACCAGAACTTCCTGCCGGTCGGCCTGCTCGGCGCGAGCACGGAGAATCCGTACAAGCTCGACGTCGACCGCGCGAAGGCGCTGCTCGCCAAGGCCGGCTACCCGAACGGCTTCAAGGTCACGATCGACATGCGCACGGTGCAGCCGGTGCAGGGCATCACCGAAGCGTTCCAGCAGACCGCCAAGCGCGCGGGCATCGACGTCGAGATCCTGCCGGGCGACGGCAAGCAGACGCTGACCAAGTACCGCGCCCGCACGCACGACATCTACATCGGCCAGTGGGGCGCGGACTACTGGGATCCGCACACGAACGCCGACACGTTCGCGCGCAATCCCGACAACGCGGACGACGCCAAGTCGAAGCCGCTCGCGTGGCGCAACGCGTGGGCGATTCCCGAGCTCACGAAGAAGGCCGATGCGGCGGTGCTGGAGCGCGACCCGGCCAAGCGGAAGGCGATGTACGAGGAGATGCAGGCCGACTTCCGCAAGAACAGCCCGTTCGTGATGCTCTACCAGCAGACCGAAGTGGCGGCGCTGCGCAGCGACGTCGACGGCCTGAAGCTCGGCCCGACGTCCGATACCACGTACATGTTCAGGGTGTCGAAAAAGTAGCCTGGCCGTAACCCGGCCTTGAACGCCGTGCGGGCGTGCGAACGTCGTCGGACGTTTCCTCGTCGTCATCCTGCTGACCTACCTGGGTCTCCTGGCCGTCACGTTCTTCATCGGCCGGGTGATCCCGATCGATCCCGTCCTCGCCATCGTCGGCGACCGCGCGCCGGAGCACGTCGTCGCCCGCGTGCGCGAGGAGCTCGGCCTCAACAAGCCGCTGTGGGAGCAGTTCTACATCTACGTGAGCAAGGTGCGTGCACGGCGATTTCGGCACGTCGGTGCTGACGTCGAACCCCGTGATGCAGGACATCCGGCGCACGTTTCCGGCGACCTTCGAGCTCGCCACGCTGGGCATCATCATCGGCGCCGGGATCGGCGTTCCGCTGGGCGTCTGGGCGGCGGTGCGGCGGGGCGGTCTCGTCGACCAGATCGTGCGCGTCATGGGCCTCATCGGCTATTCGATCCCGATCTTCTGGCTCGGGCTGATGGCGCTGGTGGTGTTCTACGCGCGCCTGGGCTGGGTGGGCGGTCCGGGGCGCATCGACATCGTCTACGAGTACACGCTGGTGCCCGTGACGGGCCTCCTGCTCCTCGATTCCGCGCGCGCGGGCGAATGGCAGGCGTTCGGCAACGCGCTGTCGCATCTCATCCTGCCGGCGTCGCTGCTCGGCTACTTCTCGCTGGCGTACATCAGCCGCATGACCCGCTCGTTCATGCTGAACGAGCTCGCGCAGGAATACATCGTCGCCGCGCGCGCCAAAGGACTCTCCGAGGCGCGGATCATCTGGCGCCACGCGCTGCGCAACGCGATGGTGCCGCTCGTCACCGTGATCGCGCTGTCGTACGCCGGACTGCTGGAGGGCTCGGTGCTCACGGAGACGGTGTTCGCGTGGCCGGGACTCGGGCTCTATCTCACGAATTCGCTGCAGAACGCCGACATGAACGCGGTGCTGGGCGCGACCATCGTCGTCGGCTCGATCTTCGTCGGTCTCAACCTGCTTTCCGACCTGCTGTACACGATGCTCGATCCGCGGACGCGCGCGATGGCGCAGGCGCGATGAGCGCTCGGGCGCGGCGGCACGCGGCGAGGCCGAGAGCCTGCACGACTGGCTGCATGTCCGACCGGCCGCGCTCGCGCCGGCAGGCGGCCTTCGGGCGGGCGTACGGCACCTGGCGCACGTTCGCGCGCAATCGCCTCGCGATGGTGGGGCTCGCGATCGTGCTCGGGCTCGTGCTGACCGCCGCGCTCGCCGATGTGCTCGCGCCGTACTCGCCGTTCACGGGCGATTTGCGCACCACGCGCCTCCTGCCGCCGTCGGCGGCGCACTGGTTCGGCACGGACGACCAGGGCCGCGACATCCTCTCGCGGCTCATCCACGGCTCGCGCATCACGCTGTTCGTCGTGGTGCTGGTGGCCGTGCTGGCCGCGCCGATCGGGCTCGCCGTGGGCACGATCGCCGGCTATTCGGGCGGTCTCGTCGACGCCGCGCTGATGCGGATCACCGATATCTTCCTCGCGTTCCCGCGCCTCATCCTGGCCCTGGCGTTCGTCGCCGCGCTCGGCCCCGGCATCGGGAACGCGGTGCTCGCCATCGCCCTCACGTCGTGGCCGCCGTACGCGCGGATCGCGCGCGCCGAGACGCTCACGCTCCGGCAGGCGGACTACATCTCCGCGGTGCGCCTGATCGGCGCGTCGCCGTGGCGCATCGTGTGGCGGCACATCATGCCGCTGTGCGTGTCGTCGGTGATCGTGCGCGTCACGCTCGACATGGCGGGCATCATCCTCACCGCGGCGGGTCTGGGTTTCCTCGGCCTCGGCGCGCAGCCGCCGATGCCGGAGTGGGGCGCGATGATCGCCAACGGCCGCCTCTACGTGCTCGATCAGTGGTGGGTCGCCGCGGCGCCGGGCGCCGCGATCTTCGTGGTGAGCCTCGCCTTCAACCTGCTGGGCGACGGCCTGCGCGACGCGCTCGATCCGAAGGCGTCGAAATGAATGTCGTGCCGCCTGCGAACCGTGAGCCGATGCTGGTGGTCGACGACCTTCGCGTCTCGTTCCCCAATCGCGACGGCGGCCGGACCGAGGCCGTGCGCGGCGTGTCGTTCACGCTCTCCCGCGAGCGTCTCGGCATCGTCGGCGAATCGGGGTCCGGCAAGACGCAGACGGGACGCGCCATCCTCGGCCTCACGGCGCCGGAGGGCCGCGTGTCCGCGCGACGCCTCGCGTTCAACGGCGTCGATCTCCTGCATTGCCCGCCGCGGCAGCGCCGCGAGCTGCGGGGCGGGCGCATCGCGATGGTGCTGCAGGATCCGAAGTTCTCGCTGAATCCGGTCATGTGCATCGGCGAGCAGATCGTCGAGACGCTGCGCGCGCATTCGCGGGTATCGGCGCGCGAGGCGCGCACCCGCGCGCTCGCCGCGCTCGAGGCCGTGCGGATCGACGACCCGGATCGCGTGTACAGGCTCTTCCCGCACGAAGTGTCGGGCGGCATGGGCCAGCGGGCGATGATCGCGATGATGCTGATCGCCAATCCCGACCTGCTGATCGCGGACGAGCCGACCTCCGCGCTCGACGTGACGGTGCAACTGCAGGTGCTCGCGATCCTGGACGAACTGGTCGCGCGGCGCGGCATGGGCCTCATCTTCGTGTCGCACGACCTGCGGCTGGTCTCGACCTTCTGCGACCGGATCCTCGTCATGTACGCGGGTCGCGTGGTGGAGGAGGTCGAGGCCGGCAACCTCGCCGCGGCCAGCGCATCCGTACACGCGCGGGCTCCTCGACTGCCTGCCGCGCCTGGGCGAGGACCGCCATCCGCTGCCGACGCTCGATCGCCAGCCGGAGTGGGCCCAGTGAGCGCCGGCGTCGGGGCATCGAGGCGCGAACCATCTGCGCGTGACCTACGGCCGTTTCGTCGCCGTGGCCGATACGACGCTTGTCCGTCGGCGCGGGCGAGAGCTTCGGCATCGTCGGCGAATCGGGTTCCGGCAAGTCGACGGTGCTGCGCGCGCTCTGCGGGCTCGTGCCCGTCGGCGCCGGGACGATTCGCCTGGCGGGAAGACGGCGGCCGGCCGGGATGGGCCCGCGCAGGTCGACGAGCCGCTGCCGCTGCCGGGCACGAAGGCCTTCCGCCGGCTCGTGCAGATGGTGTTCCAGGATCCGTACGGTTCGCTGCATCCGCGGCAGACGGTCGACCGCATCCTGGCGGAGCCGCTGGCGATTCACGGCATCGCGGACGCCGAACTCCGGATCGAGCGGGCGCTGGACGAGGTGGGCCTCGGCACCGGTTTCCGGTTTCGCTACCCGCACCAGTTGTCGGGAGGGCAGCGCCAGCGCATCGCGGTGGCCCGAGCGCTCATCCTGGAGCCGCAGATCCTGCTCCTGGACGAGCCCACGTCGTCGCTCGACGCCTCGGTGCAGGCCGAAGTGCTGAACCTGCTCGAGGAATTGCGCCGGCGCCGCGGCCTTACCTTTATCATGGTGAGTCATGACCTCGCGGTGGTCACCCACATGTGCGACCGGCTGATGGTGATGCAGCGAGGCGAGACGGTCGAGCTCGTGTCGTCCGCCGATCTTGCGGCCAACCGGGTCGCCCATGGCTACACGCGCAGCCTGATGGAGGCCTCGACGGGCTTTCGTCGCGCGCGCGAACATCGTGGCCGCAGTCCACAGGCATCCCGATCGTTAGCGGCAAGTCAGGACTGCTCACGTATGTCCCGCTTTGCCCGCTCCTAGGCCGGCTCGCCCCGAACTTCGAACGGAGAGCATCGATGCTCGAATCGGATGTATTCGACAGGGAGAGTCCAGAGGATGATGTTGTAAGTAATGCTACCTACAACCTGGTCATCGGCCTGGTGCTCTGCTGGGGATTCCTGATCAACTGGTTGATCGTGCAACACGTGAACACGGCGTGGCTATCCGACGTTGAGCACTGGGTGTTTCTTGTCGCCTATTTCTCCTCCTGCCTTTTCGGCGTCTACCTCTTTAACACCTCCACTGATCCCGCCGTCAGCTTCATCGGCTATAACTTCGTGGTCGTGCCCTTTGGATTTGTCGCCAATCTGGTCGTCAGCCAATATGAGCCAAATCTGGTCTTGCAGGCTGTGCAGATCACGGCCTTGGTGACGATTGTCATGATGATTCTCGGGGTCGTGTTTCCGGAACTATTCGAGACGAGTTACGCGGGACTTGTAGCGGCGCTCATGTTGGTGCTGTGCATAGAGCTGTTCCAGCATCATGTAATGCACGTCGATCGCCATTGGACTTGCTGGGTGGTCGTGGGGATCTTCTGCGGATACATTGGATATGACTGGGAGAGAGCGAACCAAATTCCAAAGACCGTCGACAATGCGGTGGATAGTGCCGCGGCGATCTATATGGATGTACTCAACGTATTCCTGCGAATAATTCGCCTCCTCGGACGAAAACGCTGATGCAGGTGCAGTCCTGCAGAGGTGGGAAACCTGCCAGGAATCGGCACAAAAATGGGATATCCTTGCATGAGCCCTTGTCCCTTCCTCGATAGGGTCGGCTGGCGATTCCAGTGTCGTTGCCGGTGGGTGGCGCATGACAAGGGCGTTGCTGGCGACTACAAATGGCGCATGCCGCCTCGACCGCGCATGACGCTGCTGCGTCGAACACACGAGCGAATCGATGATCCTCTGGGAAGCCCACGCCTGCCTGCCGCTGCACCCGCGGGCCGATTTCGCGCCCATCGACCGGCTGCACGCGGCCGGCGTCAATTACGTCTCGATCAACATCGGCATGGACATGAATCCGCTGTCGCAGGTGATGTCGGTGATCGGCGGCTTTCGCTCGACCATCGCGGCGCATCCGGATCGCTACGTCCTGGTCTCCCATGCCGACGACATCGAGCGCGCGGCGGCCGCCGGCAAGCTCGCCATCGGTTTCGATCTCGAAGGCGCGATGCCGCTCCTGGAGCAGCCGGCGATGGTGGCGCTCTACCGCGATCTCGGCGTGCGCCAGATGCATTTCGCGTACAACCGCAACAACAGCGTGGCCGGCGGCTGCCACGACGAGGAGCAGGGACTGACGCCCCTCGGGCGGCGCATGGTCGCGGCGGTCAACGAGGCGGGGGTGCTGATGGACTGCTCGCATACGGGTCGGCGCGCGAGCCTCGAGATCATGGACGCCTCCGTGCAGCCGGTGATCTTCAGCCATTCCAACCCGCTGGCGCTGGTCGAGCACGGGCGCAACGTCACCGACGAGCAGATCCGCGCGTGCGCGGCGACCGGCGGTGTGGTGTGCGTGTCGGGAGTGTCGGGCTTTCTCGGCACGCGCACGCCCACGGCCGACGACGTCGCGCGGCATGCGGCGTACGTGGCCGATCAGGTCGGCGTCGAGCATGCCGGTGTCGGCCTCGACATCAGCTTCCACCAGGACGGGATCGACGACACGCCGCCGGGCGATTTCGACGCGACCTACTGGTGGCCGAAGAGCGCCGGCTACGATCGCGCGATCCAGCGGATGACCTACACGCCCATCGAGACCTGGGAGTTGCTCGCCGCGGCGCTGCAGCGCACGGGCATGACCGGCCGACGAGGCGGCCCTGGTCATGGGCGGCAACATGATGCGCGTCGCCCGGCAGGTCTGGGGACTAGCGGCAGCGCGCGACGATGCAGCGCAAACTGACCGTCATCCTCTCCGCCGACGTCGTCGGCTACAGCGGCCTCATGGAGCGCGACGAGGCGGGCACGCTCGAGCGGCTCAAGGCGAACCGGAAGGCGATTTTCGATCCGCGCGTCGCCGCGCATGGCGGTCGCCTCTTCAAGCTGATGGGCGACGGCGCGCTGGTCGAGTTCGCCAGCGTGGTGTCCGCGGTCAACTGCGCGCACGAGATCCAGCAGGCGACCGAAGCCGAGGATGCGCTGCCGGCAGCCGAGCGCATCCGCTACCGGATCGGCATCAATCTCGGCGAAGTCATCGTCGAAGGCGACGACATCTACGGCGACGGCGTGAACGTGGCGGCGCGGCTGCAGGCGCTGGCCGATCCCGGCGGCGTCGCGCTGTCGCGCACCGTGCGCGACCAGGTCGCGGGCAAGGTCGCGGCCGAGTTCGACGACCTGGGCGAGCACACGGTCAAGAACATCTCGCGCCCGGTGCACGTCTTCGCCTTGCGCGCGGCCGCCGCCAGGGCGGCATCGGCGGCGCCGCGCGAGCGGCAACGCCTGTCGATCTGCGTGCTGCCGTTCGCCAACATGAGCGGCGATCCCGAGCAGGAATACTTCAGCGACGGCATCACCGAGGACATCATCACCGATCTGTCCAAGGTGTCCGCGCTCGTCGGTCGTCTCGCGCAACACGGCGTTCACGTTCAAGGGCGAAGCACATCGACGTCGCGCAGGTGGCGCGCCAGCTGAAGGTGAGCCACGTGCTCGAGGGGAGCGTGCGCAAGTCGGGCAACCGCGTGCGCATCACCGCGCAGCTCATCGACGGCGCGACCGACAGCCACCTCTGGGCCGAGCGCTTCGACCGGAATCTGGACGACATCTTCGCGCTGCAGGACGAGATCGCCGAAGCCATCGTCAAGGCGTTGAAGCTGCAACTGCTGCCGGCCGAGAAGCAGGCGATCGAGCAGCGCTCGACGACCAATCCGGAAGCGTACAAGCTCTACCTGATGGCGCGGCAGTACAACGCGACCGGCAATACGCGGCATCGCGAGATCACCGTCCGGCTGTGCCAGCGCGCCGTCGAGATCGATCCCGAGTACGCCCGCGCGTGGGCGCTGCTGGCGATCTCCCAGGCCAACAAGCGGCTGGTGAACGTCGACACCGGAGACACCGGATGGCGCGCGGCGGAGCGCGCGCTGGCGCTGCAGCCCGATCTCGCCGAAGCGCATGCGGCCAAGGGGCGCATTCTCGGCGACGCGGGGCGCTACGACGAAGCGCTCGGCGGAGCACGCGACGGCCTTGCGGCTCGACCCGGACGGCTACGAGGTCAATTGCGCGGCCGCGCGCTGCTACATCGGCATGCGGCGAAACCAGGACGCCATCGGATGCCTGGAAAAGGCGGCGGCCGCGATCGAGACGGATTTCTGGGCGCTCGGCATGGCCGTTCAGTGCTACGAAGCGGTGGGCGACGGCGAGGGCGTGAAGTCGGCGGCCCGGCGCTGTCTCGAGCGCGTGGAGAAGGCGATCGTCGCCGAACCCGATCATGGCCTCGCGATCGGATGGGGCGTGAGCGCGCTGGTCGCGCTGCACGAGGTCGACCGCGCCAAGGAATGGACGGCACGTGCACGGCTGCTCGACCCCGACAACACGAACCTCAATTTCAACCTCGCCTGCAACATGGTGACGCTGGGCGAGTTCGACACGGCGCTCGAGCTCCTCGCGCCCATCATCAGCGCGCGCGCAGCGGCAGAACCTGCTCTGGTTCGCAGTCCGACACGAGCCTCGATCCGATCCGCGACGACCCGCGCTACCAGGCGCTGGTCGCGCAGGCGGAAGCGCGGCTCGCGGCACGGAGCAATAGGCGCGCGACATTGCCTCGGTCGATCGATCGGGGCATCATTGGCGTGACGTCGCGCGTCGCGCGGCGCGTCGACATCGGAAAGCAACCGTGGACCCATCGAGCGTCAAGCGCCGGCTGACGTGCATCCTCGCGGCGGATGCCGTCGGGTACTCGAAGCAGATGGGCCAGGACGAGGAGGGCACGATCCGCGTGCTCTCCGCCCATCGCGCGGTCATCGACGGCATCCTCACCTTCCATCAGGGCCGCATCGTGAGCACCGCGGGCGATTCGGTGCTGGCCGAGTTCTCGAGCGTGGTGGAGGCGGTGCGTTGCGCCGTCGAGATCCAGGAGGCGCTCAAGACCCGCAACGATTCGCTGCCGGAGCATCGGCAGATGCACTTCCGCGTCGGCGTCAATCTCGGCGACGTCGTGGTCAAGAACGAGGATCTGCTGGGCGACGGCGTCAACGTCGCCGCGCGCCTCGAGACGATGGCCGAGCCCGGCGGCATCTGCATCTCGTCGTCGGTCTACGACCAGATCACCGGCAAGCTCGACCTCGGCTTCCAGGACATCGGCGAGCAGAACCTCAAGAACATCTCGCGGCCGATCCGCGTCTATCGCGTGTCGGGCGCCTCGGCGCCGGTGCGTCCGCCCCCGCCCGCGCCGCCGGCAGTTCCGCCGCCGCCCGCGCGCAAGCCGATGCCGTGGACGACGATCGGCATCGTCGTCGTGGCGGCGATCGGCGCCGCGGTCGCGTGGCAGGGCGGATGGCTGCGTTTCGGTGCGAGCGAACCCGCGAAGACGACTGCGACGGCGGCCCCTGCCGCAACGCCGGTCCCGGCGCCCGCCGCGGACAAGGGCGCTCCGGCGGCCGCCGATGCCAACGCGACACGCGCGCAAGGCGGAGGCCGACGCGCAGAAGCTGCGCGCCGATGCCGAGGCGACGAAGCGGCAGGCGGACGCGGAGCTGGCGCGTGCGCGCTCCGACGCGGAATCGAGCCGGGCGGCCAGGGCCAAGGCGGACGCCGATGCCGCGGCGGCGCGCCTCCGCGCGCAGGCCGAAGCCGACGCGGCGCGGATTCGCGCCGACGCCGAGGCGGCCGCCGCGCGCACCAAGAGCGACGCCGAGGCGGCTGCGAAAGCGGCCGAAGCGCAGGCGGCCAAGACCCGCGATGCCACCGGCGCGTCGCGTCCGCGCCCGCCGTTGCGCGACAAAGGCGCGCGCGCCGCGCGCCAGGCGGGCACGGGCCGCTTCGACGGCACGTGGAACGTCAGCGTGGATTGTCCGAAGGGCGCGGACGGCACCCTTGGCTACTCAAACGAGTTCGTGGTGCAGGTGAAGGATGGATACCTGCGTGGGGAGCGGCTCACCGAAGGAACGCCCAGCTGGCTCCTGCTGCAGGGAAACATTCAGCCCGACGGCATCGCGAATCTCGTCGCCAAGGGTCTCACCGCCGATCCAAAGTTCACCCTCAAGGGCTTGCCGAAGGGTACGCCGTACGGTTTCGACGTGGCCGCACGATTCGACGGCTCGCGCGGAACGGGCCGCCGAATGCAGCTCCGCCCCTGCGATGTCACGTTCATCAAGCAGTGACGCCCCGGGCGCACCGGCGGCGCCCGCTCTCAGTACGGCAGCCCCACGTAGTTCTCGGCCAGCGCCGTCATCGCCGCCTTCGAGCTGAAGAGGTACTCGAGCTCGGCCTCCTGGATCCTGTCGCCGAACGCGCCGTGGTCGGGCAGGCGATGCAGCAGCATCGTCATCCACCACGAGAACCGCTCGGCCTTCCAGACCCGCTTCAGCGCGCGTTCGGAGTAGGCGTCGAGGCCGCGTCGAGCTGCCGTCGCGATAGTGTTCGACGAGCGCGTCGAAGAGATAGCGCACGTCGCTCGCCGCGAGGTTCAGCCCCTTGGCGCCCGTCGGCGGCACGATGTGCGCCGCGTCGCCGGCGAGGAACAGGCGGCCGAAGCGCATCGGCTCGGCGACGAAGCTCCGCAGCGGCGCGATGCTCTTCTCGATCGACGGGCCCGTGACGAGATTCGCGACGGCGCGCTCGTCGAGCCGGCACTTGAGCTCCGTCCAGAACCGCTCGTCCGGCCACGCCTCGACGCGTTCGTCGAGCGGACACTGGAGGTAGTAGCGGCTCCGCGTGTGGCTCCGCATGCTGCAGAGGGCGAAGCCGCGCTCGTGCGAGACGTAGATCAGCTCGTCCGACACCGGCGGCGTGTCGGACAGGAGTCCCAGCCAGCCGAACGGATACTCGCGCTCGTACACCGTCAGCGCGGCTGGCGGCGACGCTCTTGCGGCAGATGCCGTGGAAGCCGTCGCAGCCCGCGATGAAATCGCACGCGAGCTCGTGCTCCGTGCCGCCGTGCCGGTAGCGCACGGTCGGACGGCTGCCGTCGAACCCGTGCACGCTCACGTCCTCCGCTTCGTAGACCGAGACGCCGCCGCTCGCCGCACGCGCTTCCATCAGGTCCCGCGTGACCTCGGTCTGGCCGTAGACGACGACGTGCTTGCCGCCGGTGAGGCCGTCGAAGTCGATGCGCCGGCGTCCGCCGCTCCAGCCGATCTCGATGCCGCGATGCACGAGACCCGCGGCATGCACGCGCGCGCCGACGCCCGCTTCGTCGAGCATCGCGACCATGCCCTGCTCGAGGACGCCCGCGCGGATGCGCCCGAGCACGTAGTCGCCGGTGTGCCGTTCGAGGATCACGTTGTCGATCCCCGCGCGCTGCAGCAGCTGTCCCAGCAGGAGGCCGGACGGCCCCGCGCCGATGATGGCGACCTGCGTATGCGTTCATTCCGCTCACGCGACCGCGACCAGACGGTGCAGCGTGTCCGGATCGCGCAGCAGCGTCTCGCTCGGCGCGCGGTGGACGACGCGTCCGCGCTCCAGCACGATCGCCTGCCGCGTGAGCGACAGCGCGAGCTTGGCGTGCTGCTCGACGACGATCACGGCCATGCCGCTGTCCTGCGACCAGCGCGCGGATCACGCCCATCAGCTCCTGCACGATGATCGGCGCGAGGCCTTCCATCGGCTCGTCCAGCAGGAGCAGCGCGGGATTCACCATCAGCGCGCGGGCGATCGCGAGCATCTGCTGCTCGCCGCCGGAGAGCTGGTTGCCGAAATTCGTGCGCCGGTCGGCGAGACGCGGGAATGATCTCGTAGACCCGCGCGACGTTCCACGGGCCCGGGCCGCGCGACCGCGGTCAGGTGCTCCTCGACGGTGAGCGAGGCGAACATGTAGCGCTCCTGCGGCACCCAGCCGATGCCGGCCCGGCTGCGCGCGGTGCGTCGGCATCGCCGCGAGATCGCGGCCGCGCCAGCGCAGCGTTCCGCCGCGCATCCGCGTCAAGCCCATCAGCGTCACGAGCAGCGTGGTCTTGCCCATGCCGTTGCGGCCGAGGAGCGCGAGACTGTCGCCTTCCTCGAGCGAGAGGGCGACGTCCTCGAGCACGACGGCCTCGCCGTAGCCGGCGGTGAGACCTTCGACCGCGAGGAGCTCAGCCATGCTGGGCCTCGCCCAGGTAGACCTCGCGCACGCGCGGGTCGGCGGCGATCTCCGCAGGCGTGCCTTCGGTCAGCACCTTGCCGCCGACCAGCACGGTGATGCGCTCGGCGAAGCGGAACACGAGCTCCATGTCGTGCTCGATGAACAGGATCGTGACGTCCTTCGGCAGCGCGGCGATCACGCCGAAGAGCTCCGCGCTCTCGGCGGACGGGATGCCGGCCGCCGGCTCGTCGAGCAGCAGGATCCGCGGGCGGGTCGCGAGCGCCAGCGCGATCTCGACGAGCCGCTGCCGCCCGTAGGGCAGATTGCGCGTGAGCGTGTCCGCGTCGGCGTCGAGCCGCAGCGACGCAGCAGCGCGCGCGCTTCGTCGATCTCCTCGCGTGAGCTTCGCGACGGTGCGGTACCAGACGGCGGCGCGGCCCTTGCGCTCGCAGATCGCGAGCACGACCGATTCCAGCACGGTCAGGCCCGGGAACAGCGTGTTGATCTGGAACGTCCGCGTCACGCCGCGCTTGACGCGCTCGTGCTGCGGCAAGCCGGTGATGCGCTCGCCGCCGAGGAACACGTCGCCGGCGCTCGGCGGGAAGACGCCGGTCAGCAGGTTGATGAGCGTGGTCTTGCCCGCGCCGTTCGGGCCGATGAGCGCGTGCCGCGCGCCCGGCGCGGAGCGCGAGCGCGACGTCGGTGTTCGCCTTGAACTCGCCGAACTGCTTCGACAGGCCTTCGGTGTGCAGCGCGGCACTCATGCTCTGTTTGTCGCTTTCACGCGCTCGCGGAAGCGTCGTCGAGCGCGCCGAGGATGCCGCCGCGCGCGAAGAGCACGACGACGACCAGCAGCAGCCCCAGCCAGAACTGCCAGTAGATGGGGTTCAGGTCCGACAGGTAGTGGTGGGCGATCATGAACACGGTCGTGCCGACGAGCCCTCCGTACAGCCGTCCGGCGCCGCCCAGCACCACCATGATCATGAGATCGGCCGAGCGCGGAAAGCCGAACACGTCGAGGCCGACGAACTGCGTGGTCTGCGCGAGCAGCCCGCCGGCGACGCCGGCCATCGCCGCGCTGACCGTGTAGATCGCGATCAGCCGGCGCGTCACCGGCGCGCCGATCGCCGGCATCCGCTTCACGTTCTCGCGCACGCCGCGCAGCGACAGTCCGAACGGCGAGTTGACGATGCGGCGCGCGATCACGAACAGCACGAACAGGACGGCGAGGCTGTAGAGGTACGCGGTGCTGCCGGTGAGGTCGAACGAGAAGAGGCCGAGGAGCTTCCACATCGTCACGCCGGACAGGCCGTCGGCGCCGCCGGTGATGAAAGCCGCCTGGTTGGCGGCCTCGAACAGCATGAGGCCGATGCCGAGCGTGACCATCAGCCGCGCGAGGTCCGTGCCGCGCACGACGAGGAAGCTCGTCGCGTAGCCCACGATCGCGCCGGCCGCGCCGGCGACGACGAGCCCGGAAAGCGGCTCGCCCCAGCCGTGCACGGCGAGCACGCCCGCGGCGTAGGCGCCGACGCCGAAGAAGGCCGCGTGGCCGAGCGAGACGATGCCGGCGTAGCCCAGGATGAGGTCGAGCGTCACCGCGAAGAGCCCGGTGATGAGGATCTGGCTGCCGAGCACCCGGTGCGTCGGAAAGACGAAGAACGCCGCGAGCGCGACGAGCCAGAACACGATCTCGATCGCGCGCCAGCGATCGGCGGGAAGGTGGGAAACCGTCGCGCTCATGCGCCGTTCGCCCGATACAGACCGGCCGGGAACAGGATCATCAGCGCGACCATCAGGAAGTAGATGATGAACGAGCCGATCTGCGGCACGTAGTACTTGCCGGCGACGTCGCAGATGCCGAGGATCATCGCGGCGACGAGGCCGCCCTTGATCGTGCCGGCGCCGCCGATCGCCACGACGAGCAGGAAGTACACCATGTACTTGAGCGGGAACGTCGGGTCGAGTCCCAGCACGTCGATGCCGAGGCCGCCGCCGAGACCGGCGAGGCCCGATCCCAGCGCGAAGGTCACGCCGAACACGCGGTTGACGTCGATGCCGAGCCCGGCGGCGGCGACCGCGTTGTCGACGGACGCCCGCACCTGCGCGCCGAAGCGCGTCTTCACGAGCAGCATGGTGAGGACGACCGTGATGACGACCACCACGCCGATCAGGAAGATCCGGTAGGCGCCGAGGTCGAGCCCGAGGACGTGCACCTGGCCGCGCAGCCAGTCGGGCAGCCGCACCGGCTGCTGCGACGGCCCGAAGAACCACGTCGCCGCGGCCACGGACATGAACACGAGGCCGATCGAGAACATCACCTGGTCGAGGTGCGTCGCCTTGTAGAGCCGCTGGTAGAGCGTGCGCTCGAGCACGATGCCCGCGACGGCCGGCACCAGGAAGGCGACCGGCAGCGTCGCGAGGAACGGCACGCCCGCGCGCGTCATCAGCACGACGCAGGCGTAGCCGCCCAGCATCGCGAACGCGCCGTGCGCGAGGTTGATGAAGTTCATCAACCCCATCGTCACCGACAGCCCGATGCTGATGACGAACAGCAGGCTGCCGTAGGCGATGCCGTCGAACAGCACCCCGATCAGGTTGCCGATCATGGCAGGTGAGCCCCGGGCCTCCCGCCGGGCCGCCCCAAGGGAGGCCCGCACCCCCCTCGGGGGAGGCGACCGCAGGGAGCTTGGGGGCCCATCAGTCGGCCTAGCCGGGATCCTTGACGTTCTCGAACTTGTCGAACTCGACGTTCCACGGCTTGCCGTTGACCATCTTCACTTCGCGCAGGTAGACGTTCTGGATCGGCTGGCGCGTCGCCGGGTCGATCGACATCGGCCCGCGCGGGCTCACCCACTTCAGGCCCTTCATCGCCTCGACCAGCTGCTCGCCCGTGGCATTCGGGCCCGCCTTCTTGACCGCTTCGTAGATGAGATGCATCCCGTCGTAGCCGCCGAGCGAGTGGAAGTTCGGCCGCATCCCGTTGTTGGCCTTCATGAAGGCATCGACGTACGCCTTGTTCTCCGGCGAGTCGTGCGCCGCGGAGTAGTGGAACGACGTGATGACGCCCACCGCCGGGGCGCCCATGCTCTCGAGCAGGTCGTCGTCGGTGACGTCGCCGGTGCCGATCAGCCGGATGCCGGCCTGCTTCAAGCCGCGCTCGTCGAACTGCTTCATCACCGCGAGGCCCTCGCCGGAGGGCACGAACACGAACAGCGCGTCGGGCTTGGCGTCCTTCGCGCGCTGCAGGAACGGCGCGTAGTCGGGATTGCGCAGCGGCGTCTTGATCGCCTCGACGATCTCGCCGCCGCCCGCCTTGAACACCGACTGCGAACGTCTTCTCGGCGTCGAGGCCGGGGCCGTAGTCGGTGACCATGGTGACCACGCGCTTGATCTTGTTCTTGAGCGCCCACTCGGCGATCGGCGCCGTGACCTGCGGCAGCGTGAAGTTCGCGCGCACGATGAACGGCGAGCGCGTCGGGATCATGCCGGTGGCGGCCGCCATCACGATCATCGGCACCTTGGCTTCGGTCGCGACCGGCGCCGCGGCGAGCGCGAGCGGCGTCAGGCCGAACCCGGCGAGCACGCTCACCTTGTCCTGCACGACCATCTCCTGCGCGATGCGCTTGGTGGTCTCGGGCGCCAGGCCCGTGTCGTCCTTGACGATGAGCTCGACCTTGCGCCCGGCGACCGTGTCGCCGTTCTTCGCGATGTAGAGCCGGCACGCGGCCTCGATCTGCTTGCCGGTCGACGCGAACGGACCCGTGAGCGGCAGGATGAGGCCGATCTTCAGCGGATCGGCGGCGAACGCCGGGGCTCGAGAATGCCGTCGCGGCGGCAATGGCGGCGAGGCCCTGGATGACGCGACGGCGGGTGGCGGACAAAGCGGTGATGCATGGTTGCCTCCTTCGGGGTGAACGCTGCGGTTCGCAACATCGTGGGAAGTGGTGCGGTTGCGATGGACAGAGTCGGGCAACGGGCGGGCACATCAGCCGCCGCGGGTTTCGGCTTCGATGAGCGAGGCCAGGAGCCGCCGGCCCTGCGTCGGGCCGGCATCGGCCTTGACGGTCAGCTGGAACACGTGCTCCGCCGCGCCGCCGAGATTGCGCTGCTGACCCTCGAGCATGTCCTTGTCCTCGTCGAACGTGCGGCCGACGTTGGCGCGCAGGAACTCCGTGACGCCGGGCTCGTCGAGGCGGAAGTTGCGGGCGAAGGCCCAGAAATAGTGCGTGGTCGTCGCGGATTCCGGCGTCATCAGGTTGATGACCCGCCCCTCGACCCGGTTCGAGCCGGGCACTTCGGCGAGCGCCTGCACGCCGACGTCGATCACGATGAACCCCGGCGGCTCGTACACCGTGCGCTGCCAGCGGTCGATGCGATCGGTGGCCTTGAGGCGCCCGAGAAACTGGTAGAACGGCGGCGGCGTGCAGCCGGGCATCTCCTTGTCGATGTGCACCGATCGCTCGCCGACCCGGATGGCGATCGGCGACTCGGCCACCGCCTCGTGGCCGATGGTGCGCGTGTGCACGTAGGTCTCGTGCGAGAGATCGAGCAGGTTGTCGTTCAGGAGCCGGTAGTTCGCCTCGATGCGATGATAGCCCTCGCTCGCCACCCACGCGGGATCGTCCAGCCAGTGCACGTCCGGGACGAGCGCCGGGTCGGCGCGCTCCGGGTCGCCCATCCAGATCCAGACCAGGCGGTGGCGTTCGGCGATGGGAAAGGTGCGCACGCGCGCCTTCGACGGGATGTGTTCCTGCCCTGGAATCTGCACGCACTTGCCCGTGGTGTCGTAGCAGAGCCCGTGGTACCCGCAGCGCAGCACGTCGCCGACGAGCGTGCCCTTCGACAGCGGCGCGTAGCGGTGCGGGCAGCGATCCTCGAACGCGACCGCCCGGCTGTCCGACGCGCGGAACAGCACGATCGGGCTCGTCGCAGATGCGCCGCGCGAGGAGCTGCCCGCCGATCACTTCGTGCGCGAATGCCGCCACCTGCCAGCAGTTACGTAGCCACATGGTCGCTCCTTACAGATCCAGCACCAGCCGCGGGCTCTTCGCGCGCGAGACGCAGACGGTCATCCGGTCGTTGGCGCGTTTTTCCGCGTCGGTCAGGAACACGTCGCGATGGTCCGGCTCGCCTTCCAGCACGCCGGTGAGGCACGTGCCGCATACGCCCTGTTCGCACGACGTGTCGACCAGTCACGCCGTGCTCTGCCAGCACCTCGATGATCGTCCGACCCTCGGCGATCTCGAACTCGCCGCCGTGGCGCGCGAGCTTGACGACGAAGCTCTCCTTCGGCCCCGCGAGCGAGGCCGGGTCCGCGGAGAAGTACTCGAGATGCACGGCGTCCGGCGGCCACGTGGGGGCGGCGGTCGTCTCGACCAGGTCCATGAACGGACGCGGGCCGCACAGATAGAGATGCCCGTCCGGCGGGCCGGGTCCACAGCATCTTGCGCAGATAGGCGCGCACCTGCTCGGGCTCGAGGGCGTAGTGGAACGTCGACGCGGCCCCGATACTCCGGCGTCGACAGGAGCTCATGGAACGCGGTGTGCGCGATCGACCGGGAGAAATAGACGAGGGAGAACTCGGCGCCTGCGCGTGCGAGCTGCCGCGCCATGCCGAGCAGCGGCGTGATGCCGATCCCGCCGGCGATCGAGCAGATGATGCTTCGCCGAGGGCACGAGCGCGAAGTTGTTGCGCGGCGCGCTGATCGTGAGGAGGTCGCCTTCGCGCACGCGTTCGTGCATCGCCTGCGAGCCGCCGCGGGAGGCGGGCTCGCGCTTGACGGCGATCTGGTAACGGCCGGTGTCGGCCGGGTCGTTGCACAGCGAGTATTGCCGCACGAGGCCGGGGGCGACGTGCACGTCGATGTGCGAGCCCGCGGCAAACGCCGGCAGCGGGCGGGCATCCGCCGCCACGAGCGTGAAGGAGCGCACGTCCTGCGCCTCGTCGCGGACCGCCTGCACGCGAACGCTCAGCTCGCCCATCGGCGCTCTCCTGTCGCGGTCCGCGATCGGGGCACGCAGCCAGTCGCACCATCGCGTCGGCCACCCGTTCGGGCCGTTCCATCGTCGCCATGTGACCGCAATCGTCGATCACTTCGAGCACGGCGCCCGGGATCATGGCCGCCATCTCCTCGTGCTGCGCGAGCGGGCTCCACGCGTCCTGGCGGCCGCAGAGCACCAGGGTCGGGCATCGGATTGCGCGCAACACGCCGCCGGCATCCGGGCGCGCGAGGAGCGCCTCGATCTGCGCGGCGAACCGGTCGGGCGTGTGGCGCTCGATCATGTCGAGGATCGGCGTCATCAGGGCGTCGTCCGCGAGCGCGCGACGGATGCACCATGGGCTCGACCCAGACCCGGCCCATCGCGCGCATGCCTTGCTCCCGCGCGAGCGCCAGGAGCGCCAGACGCGCCGCGCGTTCGTCCTCGCCGGCACGCTCTGCCGGCCGGGCGCGCCAGCCGGTGTCGAGCAGCGCGAGGCGCTCCACGCGCTGCGGCGCCCGGCGGACCATCTTCGAGGGCGACCCGTCCGCCCATCGAGTGCCCGGCGAGCGCGAAGGACGGCGGCGCGCTCGCCAGGACGCGCTCGGCCATCGCTCCGAGGCTCGACTCCGGGCCGGTTTCCTGGACCCGGCATTCGACGAACGCGCGAAAGGCGGGGGAGCACCGGCTCCCACGCCGCGCGGTCGCAGACGAGGCCCGGCAGCAGCAGCAGCACGCCGTCCGCGCGTCGGCGGCGCGAAGGAGCGGGGCGGCGGTTCCGGGCGCATGATCGAGTCGAACCGGCGCGCGTCCTTCAGGCGCCGCGGGCGGAGGCATTCACGGCGCGCGCCGTGCGCGAGCCGAAGCGGGAGAACACGCGGCGGGCGTTGCCCTCGAAGATCTTGGCGCGATCCGCGGCGCTCAGCCATTCGATCGGCTCGAGGTAGCGGCGCGTGTCGTCGTAGTGATGGCCGGTGTCCGGATCGATGCCGCGCACCGCGCCGACCATCTCCGAGGCGAACAGGATGTTGTCGGCGGGCACCACCTTCAGCAGGAGCTCGATGCCGGGCCGATGGTAGACGCAGGTGTCGAAGAACACGTTCTTCAGCAGCAGCTCGGAAAACGGCGGGCGCTTCAGGTCCTGCGCGATCCCGCGGTAGCGTCCCCAGTGGTACGGCGCGGCGCCGCCGCCGTGCGGGATGATGAACTTGAGCGTCGGGAAAGTCCTTGAAGAGGTCCGACAGCAGGAACTGCATGAAGGCCGTCGTGTCGGCGTTGATGTAGTGCGCGCCGGTGGCGTGGAAGCACGGGTTGCACGACGTGCTGACGTGCACCATCGCCGGCACGTCGAGCTCGACGATCTTCTCGTACAGCGGATACCACCAGCGGTCGGTGAGCGGCGGCTCCTTCCAGTGCCCGCCCGACGGATCGGGATTGAGGTTGCAGCCGATGAACCCCAGCTCGTTGATGCAGCGCTCGAGCTCGGGAATGCAATTCTCGGGGCGCACGCCCGGCGACTGGGGCAGCTGGCAGACGCCGACGAAGTTGTCGGGGTAGAGCGTGCACACGCGGCGGATGAGGTCGTTGCACACGCGCGCCCACTCGAGGCTCGTGGCTTCGTTGCCGATGTGGTGCGCCATGAAGCTCGCCCGCGGCGAGAAGAACGTGACGTCGGTGCCGCGCTCGCGCTGCATCCTGAGCTGCGCGCCCTCGAGGCTTTGCCGGATCTCGTCGTCGCCGATGACGAGCGAGGCGCGGGAGGGCGCCTTGCCCGGGTCGCCGATCGCGGCGATCTGCTGCTTGCGCCAGGCCTCGAGCGCCGCCGGCGCCGTCGTGTAGTGTCCGTGACAGTCGATGATCATCGTTCGTTCCGGGTGGGTCGAGGGTTGGCGCGTCCGGCGGCTGCAGGCACGGATGGGATCAGGCGGCCCGCATCTGCGGTGCGGTCGGCGGCTCGTTCCCCAGCACCATCACGCCGGTCGCCGTGTTGGAGATCGGGACGTGGTAATTGGCGTGCACCTTCGTCACGCGGCCGGTCAGCGCGCCGCGGGCGGCGATCCACGTCATGAGCTCGGTGCCCTGCGCGCCTGCCTCGCGGATGATGTCGAGCGTCGAGTACCGCGCGAGCCGCTCGGGCGCATCCACGATCGCGTCCATGCACATGAGGTCGAATGCCTTGTTGATGAAGCCCGCGCGCTGGCCGTCCAGCTGGTGCGAGAGCCCGCCGGTGCCGATCACGACGACCCGGGCGTTGCCGTCCCACGCGTCGAGCGCGCGGCCGACCGCTCGTCCCAGCGCGAGGCAGCGCTTCGGCGAGGGCAACGGATGCTGGACGTGGTTCATCGCGATCGGCACGATCCGCACCGGCCACTCGCCGCCGCCGGGCCAGAAGAGCGCCATCGGCAGCGTTGCCGCGTGGTCGACCAGCATCTCCTGGCAGGTCGTGATGTCGAACTCGTCCGCCACGAGCGATTCGATCAGGTGCCACGACAGCGCCGGATCGCCCGCGAACGGCCGCACCGTCGGGATGCCCCAGCCCTCGTCGGCGTTGCGGTATTCCGGCGCGGCGCCGACGGCGAACGTCGGCATCTTGTCGAGGAAGAAGTTGAGGCCGTGATCGTTGTAGAAGATCACCGCGACGTCGGGCCGCGCGTTCGCGAGCCACGCGTGCACGGGCGGGTAGCCGGCGAAGAACGGCTGCCAGTAGGGTTCCTGCTGCAGGTTCTTCGCGATCGCGCGGCCGATGGCCGGGACGTGCGAGCTCGTGATTGCGCCGACGACGGTTGCCATGTCCTGCTCCTTACTTTCCCGCCGCGGCCAGCATGGCCTTGAACGCGTCCTTGGTCATCCCCGTCTGCTGGGCGCCGATGTCCTGCACGTCGAGGCCCAGGATGCCGGCGAACTTGGCGAGATAGTAGATGTTGCCGCCGGCGGCGATCAGCTGGAGCACGTTGCGGCTCGCGATGGCGCTCCGCTGCTCGGCGGTGAGCCCGTACCTCGTCGCAGTAGGCCGCCTCGTCGCGCTTGAATTCGGCCCGGTTCTCGGCCGAGTTGAACGAATAGCACATGCGGTTGAGCGCGTAGCCCTTCTGCGCGAGCCAGCCGTCGAACACCGTCGTGCCGGGTATTCCGTAGTCCCGCCGCTCGCCGCTCATCCCGTGTCCTTTCCCGATCCGTTCCGACTTCCGGCCGCGCTCGCCCTTCGTTCCGTTCGCATGCCGCGCATGTCAGGCCGCCGCGGCGAGCTGCCGCTCGAGCTGGTCGAGGATCCGGTAGCACGGCAGCACCTGCGCGACGCTCGCGTTCGGCTCGCGGCCTTCGCGGATCGCGGCGAAGAACTCGCGGTCCTGCAGCTCGATGCCGTTCATCGACACGTCGACCTTCGACACGTCGATCTTCGTTTCCTTGCCGTCGACGAGATCGTCGTAGCGCGCGATGTAGGTGCCGTTGTCGCAGATGTAGCGGAAGAACGTGCCGAGCGGACCGTCGTTGTTGAACGACAGCGACAGCGTGCAGATCGCGCCGGTGCTGCTCTTCAGCTGGATCGACATGTCCATCGCGATGCCGAGCTCGGGATGGATCGGTCCCTGCACCGCGTTGGCGGCGACGATCCGGCCGCCGGTCTGGTAGGCGAAGAGATCCACGGTGTGCGCCGAGTGGTGCCACAGCAGGTGGTCGGTCCACGAGCGCGCCTGGCCCAGCGCGTTGATGTTCTTGCGGCGGAAGAAGTAGGTCTGCACGTCCATCTGCTGGATCGCGATCTCGCCCGCGACGATCTTCTTGTGCACCCACTGGTGGCTCGGATTGAAGCGGCGCGTGTGGCCGACCATCGCGACCTTGCCCGCTGCCTTCTGCACGCGCGCGACCTCTTCGGCGTCGGCGAGGCGGTCGGCCAGCGGGATCTCCACCTGCACGTGCTTGCCGGCCTCGAGGCAGGCGATCGTCTGGCTCGCGTGGATCTGCGTGGGCGTGCACAGGATCACGGCGTCGACGTCGGGCCGCGCGAGGCTCTCGCCGAGCTCGGTCGTGACGTGACCGACGCCGAAGCGCGCGGCGACCTCGCTTCGTCGCGTCGAGCGTGCGGCCGACGAGCGAGACGACCTCCACGCCGTCGATCTTCGCGATGGCTTCGAGGTGCTTGACGCCGAAGGCGCCGGCGCCGGCGAGCGCGACTTTCATCCGGAACGCGTCCGTCACGGGATTCTCCAGAATGATGTGGCCGACGGCGGTGTTCGACGCCGGCACGTGGTAGAAGCGGTAGACCTCGCGCGCGTCGGCTTCGAGCGCGCCGCGCATGATGAGCCACATCACGAGCTCGATCCCCTCGGACCCGGCTTCGCGGACGTACTCGACGTGCGGCAGCTCGACGAGGCCCGCGGGATCGGCGGTGAGCTGGTCGAGGAAGCGCGTGTCGAACTCGCGGTTGATGAGCCCGGCGCGCGGGCCCTGCAGCTGGTGCGACATGCCGCCGGTGCCGAAGACCATGACGTCGAGATCCTCGTCGAACGACTCGACCGCCTTCCTGATCGCGCGGCCGAGGTTCCAGCAGCGGTTGCCGGTCGGCGGCGGATACTGGACGACGTTGACCGCGAGCGGGATCACCTTGCACGGCCACGCCTGCGGCTGGCCGAACAGGAGCGACAGCGGCACGGTCAGGCCGTGGTCGACGTCCATCCGGTTGACGATCGTCATGTCGAATTCGTCGAGGATCGTCGACTGCGCGATGTGCCACGCGAGCTCCGGATGACCCTGCGACGTCCGGCACCGGCCGCGGCCCCCAGCCTTCGTCGGCGGGCGCGAAGCGCTCGGCGCAGCCGATCGCGAACGTCGGGATCATTTCGAGCGAGAAGGCGGACGCGTGGTCGTTGTAGACGAGCACGACGACGTCGGGCTTCCTGTCGGCGATCCATCGCTTCGAGAATTCGTAGCCCTTGAACACCGGCTGCCAGTAGGGCTCGGCCGTCTTGCCGAGATCGATGGCGGCGCCGACGGCCGGAATGTGCGACGTGGCGATGCCTGCGGTGATCCTGGCCATGGCGTCAGCTGGCTCTTGTCGGCGATGCTGCGGTTGCCCTTGGCCGGGCGGCCGCCGGCGACCATCATGGCCTTGTATTCGTCCTCCGGGACGCCGGTCATCTTCGACGCGAGGTTCTGGAACGAGAAGCCGTCGGTCGCGCCGATCTTCGCGAGGAAGTAGATGTTGCCGCCGAGCGCGATCATCCGGTTGTAGTCGCGCGTCGCGCACCGCCTGCCGCTGCTCGGGGGTCATCGGAAACGTCTCGAGATACGCCTGCTCGTCGGCCTTGAACGCCTCGCGGTTGGCCGGCCTTCATGAGCGACATGCAGAACATGTTGAGGTGATAGCCCCGCCGCGACTGCGTCGCGTCGAACACGATGGTGCCGGGGATGTCCTTGAAGGCTTCGTTGTAATCGCGCATCGTGCTCCCGTCAGGTCCAGTAGAGTCGCATCGGGTTGTCCACCAGCAGCTTCTGCTGCAACTCGGGCGTGACGGCGATGCGCGGCACGAAGTCCACGAGCGCGCCGTCGTCGGGCATGTGGGTCTTCATGTTCGGGTGCGGCCAGTCGGTGCCCCACAGCACGCGGTCCGGAAACGTCTCGACCAGCCGGCGGGCGAACGGCACCACGTCATCGTACGTCGGCGGCCCCGATTTCGAAAGCCGCTCGGGGCAGCTCACCTTCGACCAGATGTTCGGATGCTCCGAGAGGAGCTTGACGAACAGCTCGAACTCCGGTCCGTCGACCGGCTTGCCGCACGTCGGGCCGGCCCATGTGATCGACGACGACGGTCGTGGGGAGCGTCGTGAAGAAATCCCACAGCTCGGGCAGGTCCTGCGCCTCGAAGTACACGACGACGTGCCAGCCCAACGGCGCGATGCGGTGCGCGATCTCGAACAGCACCTCGCGCGGCGTGAAATCGACGAGCCGCCGGACGAAGTTGAAGCGCGTGCCGCGCACGCCGGCGGCGTGCATCGCCTGGAGCTCGGCGTCGGAGACGTCGCGGCCGACCGAGGCCACGCCCCGCGCGCGGCCGTCGGAATGGGCGAGGGCGTCGACGAGCGCGCGGTTGTCGTTGCCGTGGCAGGTCGCCTGGACGATGACGTTGCGCTCGAACCCGAGGAAGTCGCGCAGCGCGAACAACCGCTCCTTCGGCGCGTCGCACGGCGTGTACTTGCGTTCCTTCGCGTAGGGAAAGGCGGCGGCCGGACCGAACACGTGGCAGTGCGCGTCCACCGCGCCCTTCGGCACGGCGAATCGCGGCCGCGAAGGATCGGGATGGAACGGAAGGTAATCGGGATCCATGGCGTCCGTGGCGAGAGGTTGCGTTCAGCGTTTGCGGGTGACGGCCGCGAGGACGCGGTCGGCATCGACGCGCCAGTCGGTGCGCGCGGCGTGGCGGTCGCCCATCGCTCCGGCGTCGGCCAGGTCGGCGATGAACGCCTGGCGCATCGCCGTGCCCGCCGCGGACCACGGCTCCAGCCCGATGTCGCGCACGGTCTCCGCCGCCTCGCGCATCTCCTCGGCGCGGCGGCGGCCGTGCTGGATCACGCGCTGGAAGAAGTAGGTCCCCTGGCGCTCCCAGTCGATGCCGGGAAAGGTTTCCGCGAGCGACGCCAGCACGGAGTCTTCGACGCCGTAGGCGCGCGCCGCGGTGAAGCTCTCGACGACCATCGCTTCGAGACCCTTGATCATGACGCTGCGGCACATCTTGGTGGCCGAGGCGACGCCGAGCTTCGCCGACGCGACCTTGGCGGCAAAGCCCAGCGTGTCGAGCAACGGCAGGAGCGCCGCCGCGTGCGGCCCGCCCAGCAGCAGCGGGACGCGAATCCGGTACGGCGGCACCGAGGTCATCACCGCGCCTTCGACGAAGCGTCCGCCGGCGCCGTCGATCAGCGCGGCGCGCCTTCGCCTTCGCGGCGGGCGAGGCCGAATTGAAATCGAGGAACCAGGTGTCCCGCCGGATCGCGGGCGCCCAGGCCTCCGCCACCGCCAGCGTCTGGCTCGCGGTGACCGCGCTCACGACGAAGTCGACGTCGGCCGCGAGCTCGGCGTGCGATGCCGCGAGTACCACGTCGTGACGCGCCGCGTGCTCCCGCAACGGAGCTTCCTGCGCCGTGCCGAGCTTGACGTCGTAGGCGCCGATCCGCGCCACGCCGCGCGCGCGCAGGTCCTCGGCGAGGATGCGTCCGACCTCGCCGTAGCCGACGAGGCCGATCGCGGATGTGTGCCCCCACGCTTGCGGCTTTCCAGTCGGCCGCTGCCGCCCGAGGGGGCGCGAGTTCGCACCTTGGGGCGGCCCTGCGGTGCTCATGTGTGTCCCACCCTGCTCATGGTCAATCGACGTACTTGAGGCCGGCTTTCGCGAGCGGCATCGCGCATGCCGTAGATGTCGATCCCGAGCTCGCCGGCGGCGAGGCGCGCGCGGGTCGCCTCTTCCTTCTTCTCGCGGGCTTCGGCGGCGTCGGCCACTGCGGCCGCGTCCGCGCGCGGCACGACCACCACGCCGTCGTCGTCGGCGACGATCACGTCGCCCGGCTGGATCAGCATGCCGGCGCACACCACCGGCACGTTGACCGATCCCAGCGTGGCCTTCACCGTGCCGCGCGCGCTGATCGCGCGCGACCACACCGGGAATTTCATTTCGGCCAGCGTGCGGGCGTCACGGGCTCCGGCATCGATGACGAGCCCGCGCGCGCCGCGCGCGCGGTACGACGTGGCGAGGAGGTCGCCGAACATGCCGTCGTCGTTCTGCCGTCGTCACCGCCGACGACCACGATGTCGCCCGGCCGGATCAGTTCGGCGGCGACGTGCAGCATCCAGTTGTCGCCCGGTTGCGCCAGCACGGTGACCGCGGTGCCGCAGGCGGTGGCCGTCGGCCAGACCGGGCGCATGTAGGGCTGCAGCAAGCCGGTGCGCCGCTGCGCCTCGTGCACGGTCGCCACACCGAGCCGACCGAGGCGCTCGACTGCCGCCGGATCGGCGCGCGTCACGTTGCGCACCACGATGCCCGCCGTCTGGAAATGGTTCATGCCGTTGCCGCCTTTCGCTGGTCGTCGCCGGGTCTCGCCGAGTCGTCTACGCCGCGCGCCGGAGCGCTGAGCGGCCGTCCCACACCGCGCGCGGAATCAACACTTCGCCGCGCATGATGAGCCGCGCGGTGCGCAGCAGCGCGGCCCGAAGCACGTTCTGCGGGTGCTGCCGGGTCGAGCTCGAGCTCGACCGTGAACTCGCCGGTCGGATGCTCGACCGACACCGCCTTGCGGTGGCCCGCCGGCAGCACGGCCACGCCGTCCGCCACGGAGCCGGGCAGCACGGCGGCGGTGGCGAGCGTCACGGCGCCGAGCACGCCGACCGCCGAGTGGCAGTCGTGCGGGATGAAGGTCCGGGAGCAGAGGGCGCCGCCCGCGCGCGGCGGCGCGATCAGCGACATCTTCGGCACGACCTTCTTCGTCACGTCGCCGAGGTTCATCGCGGGTCCCGCCTGCAGGCGAATGGATTCGATGCGCGCCTTGAGCTCGGCATCCGCGTTGAGCGCATCGCGCGTCTCGTAGCCGGTGCGGCCGAGATCGGCGGCGCGGATCACGACCACCGGCATGCCGTTGTCGATGCAGGTCACCGGGCACGCCGTCGAACGTGTCGACGACGTGGCCCGGTCGGCAGCAGCGATCCGCACACCGAGCCCGCGGTTTCGAGGAAGCTGATGCGGATCGGGGCGGACGTGCCGGGCACGCCGTCGATGCGGGCCGAACCGTCGTACGTGATGCGGCCGTCCGGCGTCTGGAGGATGACGTCGCGAGAGCATTCCGGTGTTGCGCGTCAGGATCCGCACGGTGGTCTCGGCGCCGCGCGCCGGGATGAGCCCGCGCTCGAGGCCGAACGGCCCCACGGCGGCCAGCATGTTGCCGCAGTTGGGCGTGGTGTCGACGCGCGCCTCGTCGATCAGCACCTGCGCGAACAGGAACTCGAGGTCCACGCCGGGCTGCGACGGACTTGGCCACGATGCCCGACCTTGCTCGTCAGCGGATCGGCGCCGCCCAGGCCGTCGATCTGCCGCGCGTCGGGCGACCCCATGGCCGCGAGCAGCACCCGGTCGCGCAACGCGGGATCCTCCGGGCAGATCCGATTCGAGAAAGAACGGTCCGCGCGACGTGCCGCCGCGCATGAACAGGCAGGGGATGGCGGTTTGCATGGCGTTCTCTCGAGGCGCCGGCCGGATACTCCCGGGCGGCTTGGCGGAATTGTGGCCCTGATCGCCGATCATCGAAAAGTCGCATTGCTATACTAGCAGCTATGCCATTTCAGCATCGATCGATGCGCCGATGGCGCGCATGGACGCGCCGGACGACGAACGGAGGAGAGGCGCGCATGGATCTGAAGCAGCTCGAGTATTTCGTCAATGTCGTCGACCTCGGCGGCTTCAGCCGTGCCGGACGCCTGCTCGGCATCGCCCAGCCCGCCATCAGCCGCCAGATCCGAAGCCTCGAAGTGGAGCTGCGGCAGAACCTGCTGCTGCGCAACGGCCGAGGCGCCGCGCCGACGGAAGCGGGGAAGCGCCTGCTCGAGCACGCGCGCGGCATCCTGCAGCAGGTGGACCGGGCGCGCCGGGAGGTCGACGAGACCAAGGATGCGCCGGTCGGCCATGTCGTCGTCGGCCTGCCGCCGACGGTGGCGCGACACCTGACGCTGCCCGTCGTGCGCGAGTTCCGCCAGCGGTATCCCGGCGGGTCGCTCTCCATCGTCGAAGGCCTGTCGGCCACGATCCACGAATGGCTGCTCGTCGGCCGCGTGGACGTCGGCGTCGTCTACAACCCGTCGCGTCGCCGGCGGTCGATGCGCGCCCGCTCCTCGACGAGCAGCTGTGCCTCATCAGCGCCCGGCGCAAGGGTCGACTCGCCCGCACGCTCCGCCTCGCCGACCTGCCGCTCCATCCGCTGATCATTCCCAGCCGGCCGCACGCGATCCGGATGCTCGTCGAGACGCGGCTCGCGGCGCTCGGCTTGCGACCGCAGGTGGCGATGGAGATCGACGCGGTGCCGGCGATCCTCGAGCTCGTCGCCGAGGGCCACGGCAATGCCGTGCTGTCGCCGCGGGCGCTCGACAGCGCCGAAGCCGCGCGCCTTCTCTGCGCGCGCGCCATCGTGCAGCCGCGCCTTGCTGAGCAAGCTCGCGCTCGCCACGTCGGCGCAGCGCCCGTCCACGCCGATCCAGCAGCGGACCATCGAGCTGATCGAGCGGCTCATCGGGCCGGCGCTCGCGGCGCGCTGAACGCGCGCCAATGCCGCGCGGGACAGGCGCAACGGAATCTGCTTAAATTCGTCCCACTACGCCCGAAAGGATGATCCCGTGACCCTACGCACGACACCGCCGTTTCGCGCCGATCACGTCGGCAGCTTCCTGCGTCCGCAGCTACCTGCTGGAGGCGCGGGAGAAGAAGGCGCGCGGCGAGATCACCGCGGAAGCGCTGCGCGAGGTCGAGGACCGCGCGATCGGCGAGGTCGTGCGGATGCAGGAGGGGATCGGCCTTTCGTCCATCACCGACGGCGAGTTTCGCCGGACCTACTTCCACATCGATTTCCTGCAGCAGCTGGGCGGCGTCAAGACGGGCGAAGTGGTGACGATTCGCCGCGCCGACGGCACGGAGGAGCTGGCGCCGCCCGTGATGCGCGTGGTCGACAGTGTCCGGCACGTGAAGGACATCCAGCGCGCCGACTTCGAGTACCTGAAGAGCCAGACGCGACGCACGCCGAAGGTGACGATCCCGTCGCCGACGATGCTCCACTTCCGTGGCGGCCGCGCCGGCATCAGCCAGGAGCACTATCCGGACCTCGAGGCGTTCTACCAGGACGTCGCCGATGCGTACGGCGAGGAGCTGCGCTCGCTCGCCGCGGCGGGTTGCACCTATGTCCAGATGGACGACACCAACCTCGCGTACCTGTGCGATCCGAAGATGCGCGAAGGAGCGAGGCAGCGCGGCGACGATCCCGACGAGCTGCCGCACCGCTATGCGTCGTTCATCAATCGCGTGGTCGCGCAGAAGCCCGCGGGAATGAGCCTGTGCACGCATCTTTGCCGCGGCAACTTCAAGAGCACGTGGGCGGCGCAGGGCGGCTACGAGCCGGTGGCCGAGGCGCTCCTCGCGGAAATGAACGTCGACGGCTACTTTCTCGAATACGACGACGAGCGGAGCGGCGATTTCCGTCCGCTGCGCTTCCTGCCCAAGGGCAAGACCGTGGTGCTGGGACTCGTGACCACCAAGGTCGGCACCATGGAGTCGAAGGACGCGCTCAAGCGCCGCATCGACGAGGCCTCGCGGTATGCGCCGCTGGAGCAGCTCGCGCTCAGCCCGCAATGCGGCTTTTCGAGCACCGTCCACGGCAATGCCATCGCGATGGAGGCGCAGGCGGCGAAGTTGCGCCTGGTGGTCGAGGTCGCGAGCGAGGTCTGGGGCGGCACCGGCTGATCGTGGCAGAGCAAAGGCGCCTGGCGGCGATCGTCGCCGCCGACATCGCCGGCTACTCGCGGCTCATGGGCGAGGACGAGAGCGGAACGCTGGCGGCGCTCAAGGAACGCCGGCGCCAGTCGATCGATCCGCGCATCGCGGCGCACGGCGGGCGCATCGTCAAGACGATGGGGGACGGCCTCCTGCTCGAGTTTCCGAGCGTGGTCGAGGCCGTGCGCTGCACGATCGCGATCCACGAAGGGCATGGCGCAGCAGAACGAGGGCGTATCTCCGGACCGGCAGCTCGCGTTCCGGATCGGCGTGCACGTGGGCGATGTCATCGTCGACGGCGACGACATCATCGGCGACGGCGTCAACATCGCGGCCCGGCTGGAGGCCATTGCGCGAGGTCGGCGGCATCTGCCTGTCGCAGCGCGCGTACGAGGACGTGCGCGACCGGCTGCCGATGCACCTGCGTCGACGGCGGCCTGCAGACCTTGAAGAACATCGCGCGGCCGGTCCATGTCTGGCACTGGACGCCGGCCGGGGCGGGGGCAGGGGCAGGGGCCGCAGCCGCCGGGAGCGCGCGCGGCGGTCCGGCGCTGCCGCTGCCGGACCGGCCCTCGATCGCGGTGCTGCCGTTCGACAACATGAGCAGCGACCCCGACCAGGAATACTTCGCCGACGGGATCGCCGAGGACCTCATCACCGCGCTGTCGCGGTTTCACGAGCTGTTCGTGATCGCGCGCAATTCGACCTTCGTCTTCAAGGGCAGGGCGGTCGACCTCAAGGAAGTGGGGCGGCGCCTCGGTGTGCAGTACGTCGTCGAGGGCAGCACCCGGCGCACGGGCGACCGGGTCCGGGTGACCGCGCAGCTGATCGAGGCGGCGACCGGGCGGCACCTGTGGGCCGAGCGTTACGACCGCGAGCTTTATCCGACGTCTTCGCGGCGCAGGACGAGGTGACGGAGGCCATCGTCGCGGCGATCGCGCCGACCGTGACCCGCCGCGAGCGGGAGCGGGTGCGGGCGTGCCGCGTCGGGTGCGAGAACATGAGCGCGTGGGAGAACTACCAGCGCGGCCTCTGGCACGTCGGATCGATACAGCCGCGAGGACATCGCTGCGGCGCAGGAGCGGCTCCTGCTGCGCCATCGCGGCCGATCCGCAATTCGCGCCGGCGCACGCGGGTTACGCGTACGCGCTCTACGTCGAGGCGATCTGGGGCTTCGTGTCCGACTTCGCGGCGAATCTGGAGCTGGCGCGCGGAATCGGCCGGCCGCGCGATCGGGCTCGACCGGCAGGACGCCTTCGCGCACCTGATGCTGGGCCGCGTGCTGACGGCGCAGGGCGACGTCAAGGCGGCGCTCGCGGAGTGCGGCGCTCGCCGTCGACCTCAACCCGAACCTCGCGTCGGCCCACTTCGGGCTCGCGTACGCGCTCGCCCTCGTCGGTCGCGCCGGACGCCGCGCTCGCGAGCGTCGACCGCGCCATCCGCCTGAGCCCGTACGACCCCGCTCCTGCACGCGTACCTTTCGCTCAGGAGCGGCCTTCTGATCCTGACCGGCCGCTTCGCCGAGGCGATCGACGCGGCGCGCGACGGCGCAGCGGCAGCCGAACTGCAGCGCCTGGGCGCACCTGCACGAGGCGTCTGCCCTGGCGAACCTCGAACGGCTTCCCGAGGCGAAGGCGGCGATCGACCGCGCGCATGCGCTGCAGCCGGACATCTCGATGGGTTGGGTGCGCACGCTGCTGCCGATCGAGCCGGGGGTGAACGCGGACGACTATTTCGAGGGCATGCGCAGGGCCGGGCTGCGGGATTGACCGAGCGGCCGCAATCCCCGGCGCGTCGGCTACACTAGGCCATTGCCACCACGACGCCGGCCCGCCCGCGCGAGCTCGCGCGACCGACCCGCCCGCCTTTCGATTCATGGTCAGAACCTGCCCCTCGTGCAAGAGCTACAACGCCCGGCGCTCGACGGTGCAGACGTCCGAGGTCACGCTCCGCCACATCTTCCTGGCGCCCTATCGCTGTCGCGATTGCCGCGCGCGCTTCTGGGTACTGAGCCGGAATGCCTACTATGCGACCGGCATTCTCGTCGTCATCGCGGGCATCGGCGTTCTCGCGTGGCACGCGGCCAGCTTCATCCAGATGCGGCAGCAGCGAGGCCCCGGCGGTGGCGAGACGCGGTGCCCCGCCTTGCCGACCTGCGGAAGCTCGCGGAGGCCAACGACCCGATGGCCGAATACGAACTGGCCCGGATGTACGGGAGCGGCCATGGCGTTCCGATGAGCCTGCCGGACGAGCAGAAATGGCTCGAGCGCGCGGCCGGACATGGCAACGTGCAGGCGCAGTACGAGTACGCCGTGGCGCTGCGCGACGGGCACGGCACCGTCCAGGACTACGAGGAAGCGCGCAGGTGGATGCAGCTCGCGGCGGAGGGCGGCAACGGGCCGGCGCAGCTGGCGCTCGGGATCATGTACCGGACAGGCGTCGGCATCCCCATCGACAACGTCAAGGCTTACGTGTGGCTCAACGTCGCCGCCGCGCAGGGCGTGCCCGGAGCCAAGGCGGGCGCGCGACACGGTGTTGCCGCGGCTGTCGCCGGCCGAGCTTGCAGGAAGCGCAGGCAGAGTCCCGCCGCCTGAGCGCCATCTACGTCCCGAAGTCCGACGCCGCCCCATAGGGAACCTCTGGACGAGTCCGCCGCACATCGCGCCAACCCGCAGGGGACCCGAATGCCTACGCCGAGCCCCCCGCGGGCTGCGGGACAGCCGCCCGATGAGCGCATTGACGCCGATCGAGAGCACGAACAGCAGGATCAGCAGCGCGTACATCCGCGGCATGTCGAAGAGCGCATAGGCCTGGATGACGAGGTAGCCCAGCCCCTTGTTCGAGAGCTTGGTCTCGGCGAGCAGCGTGCCGATGATCGCGACGCCCAGACCGAGGCGCAGCCCGGTGACGATCGGCTCGCGCATCGCGGGCAGGTAGATGCACCGGATCATCTGCCAGGTCGACGCGCGGAAGCTGCGCCCGACGCGGATCAGGACCGCGTCGATCTGCCGCATGCCGGCCGCGGTGCTGATCGCGATCGGAAAGAAGCACGACGCGACGCCCATCGCGATCTTGGAGCCCGTGCCGACGCCGAACCACATGATCATCACCGGAAAGAAGATGATCTTGGGCGTCGGCCCGAGATAGAGCAGCAGCGACTCGAAGGCCTGCGACAGGAAGCGGTTGCGCCGAGCAGGATGCCCGTCGCGAGGCCGGCGAGGCCGCCGATGACGACGGCGATGCCGATCTCCTGCGCCGTCACGGCGAGGTTCGCGTAGAAATCCGCGGTGCCGAGCACGCGCGCGAGCGCCGCGCCGATCGCCGCGAGCGACGGGACGACGTCGCGGAAGAGGAGGCCCGAGGCCGCCAACGCCTCCCAGGCGGCGAGGGCGGCGGCCACGAACGCGAGCGCGAAGCACCCAGATCCGCCGCGGCGTCACTCGACCGGTCGCAGCCATCGCTCGATGCGCTCCGTGAGATCGAAGAACACGACGCTCGCCAGGATCACGAACAGGATCGCGCCGTAGGTGCCGGGCAGGTCGTAGCGCTCGGCCAGCTCGTTGATGAGCTGGCCGAGGCCGCCGAAATTGATCAGGAACTCGACGCCGACGATGTTGATCATCGCGAAGATGAGCCCGAGCCTGAGGCCGACGAAGACGGCCGGCAGCGCCGCCGGCAGCAGCACCTTGCGGAACTGCTGCGCCGGCGTGAGCTTGAAGCTGCGGCCGACGTCGATCAGCACCTGGCGCGTGCCGGCGAGGCCCTCGACCGTCTTCAGGATGACCGGCGCCGACGCCGGCGGCGAAGCCGATCATCACGATCGTCGTCGCGCTGCGACCGAAGATCACGAGGAAGAGCGGGTACATGAGGACGATCGGCGCGGCGGCGAGCGCGCCGACCCACGTCTCGAACGCGAGGCGCAGCGACGTGAACCGGTAGAGGAGCGCGCCGAGCGCGATGCCGACCACGGCGAGCAGCAGGCTCGCCCACAGCACCTCCTGCGCGGTCTGCCAGAACCGCTGCAGCACGTGCTCCTCGACGACGATGCGCGGAATCGCCGCGAGGATCTGCGAAGGCAGCGGGACGATGAACGCGTTGATGACGCCGGCCCGGATCAGGAGCTTCGACCAGCGCGATCGCCGCGATCGTCGTCGCGACGCCGACGACGCGGGCGGCGCCGCGCGAGCGCGACCGCCGGCGCATCGTCATCGCCGCGGGCCTTGCAGCCGGACGCGCGATTCGGCGTCCTCGATGCCGCGGCTCGCCTCCTCGCGCAGGTCGTGCCAGATCTCGGCGACGTAAGTGGCCGAACGCGTCGCTCGACACGACCTCCGAATCGCGCGGATGCGGCAGGTCGATCGCCACGCTGCGCTTCAGCCGGCCCGGCCGGTAGGTCATCACCAGCACGCGGTCGGACAGCTGCACCGCCTCGGTCAGGTTGTGCGTGATGAGGAGCGTGGTCTGCTGCAACGCCTGCTGGATCTGCAGCACCTTGTCACCCAGCAGCAGGCGCGTCTGCTCGTCCAGCGCGGCGAAGGGCTCGTCCATCAGCAGGATGCGCGGCTCGGAGGCGAGCGTGCGCGCGATCGCCACGCGCTGCCGCATGCCGCCGGAAAGCTCCGCCGGATAGCGGCGCTCGAAGCCCTGGAGGCCGACGAGCGCGATGAAGTGCGCGGCGCGCTCCAGCCGTGCCGCCTTCGGCCATGCCCGCGATCTCGAGCGGAAAGGCGACGTTGTCCTGCGACGGTGCGCCACGGGAAACGTCGACTCCTCCTGGAACACCATGCCGATCGCGGGATGCGTGCCGACGATGGTCGCTGCCCTCGACCGTGACGCTGCCCTCGTAGTCGCCGGTGAGCCCGCCGATGATGTTGAAGAGCGTCGACTTGCCGCAGCCGGACGGCCCGATGATCGACACGAACTCGCCGGGCGCGACGGAAAACGAGACGTCGTCGACGGCGACGATGTCCGCCGTCGTCCGTCGCGAAACGCTTGGTGATGTTCCGGACGTCGAGCAGGGCCGCCGCCATCGAGGTTCCTTAGCGCGGCGGGATCTGGATCAGCTCGGCGAGCTGTTCCTTGGTGAGCGGCGCGGCGGTGAACTTGAGCGCGACGGCGTCCGGCACGATCGTGTCGAGACCGACGATCCTGTCCGGATCGACGGCCGCCCGGGGAAAGAATTCGTCGCGGGTGCGCTTGGCCATCGCGGTCGTGATGCCGACGAACTCCGCGTAGGTCGCGAGCGCCTTCGGGTCGTCCGAGTAGAGCCAGTCGATCGTCTCCCGGTAGGCCTTCATGAAGCGGTCGACCACGGGCTTCCGGCTCGTGAGCGTCTGCGCGTTGGTGATGAGCAGCCGGACCGTCTGGCCCTTGAACACGGTGGCGTCGTTGCCTTGCGCGATGATCCGGATCGCGCCCTCGTCCAGTTGCTTCAGCCCGAACGGCGGCGCCGACCAGCCGACGTCGATCTGGTTGGACATCACCTGGGTGAGCGTCGGCGCGGGACCGCCGGTGGCCGTCGGCTTGGCCTTGAGGTCGTACTGCTTCATGAACGCGGTGACGATGCCGTGCGTCGACGACCCGTTGGTCGAGTAGGCGATCGTCTTGCCGTCGGTGTCCTTCAGCGTCTTGATCGGCGAGGTCGGCCGGCACGTACCAGTAGAGGTCGGCGGCGCCGGTCGTCTCCGCGCCGATGATGCGCACCGGCGCGCCCTTCGAGAACGCCGACAGGACGCCCATGATGCCCGGGCGCCACGCCGATGTCGACGCTGCCGGAGATCACGGCCTGCTGCGTCTCGCCGCCGCCCTGCGTCCAGAGGATCTCGAGCACGATGCCGTGCTTCTTGAAGATGCCGGCGCGCTGGCCGACTTCGGCGATCGTCGTGTCCCAGTTGCCGCGCTGCCCGGCCGCGACCTTGAGCGTGTCCTGCGCGCTCGCCGTCTGCACGCCAAGGCCGAGCGCAAGCGCGGCGAGCACGCCGGAAAAGCGGTGGAACGTCGTCATCGTGGCATCCTCCAGACGTCGGATTTGTCGTGGGTCGATCGTGCTGCAGTGCAATCGGGCGAAGCCGGCGCGCCGTCCGCGCGAAGTGTGGCGTCCCGGGCGCTGGGCGTCAATCGGGCTAGGGCGGTGCCGGAGCACCCTGCGGCGCATTCGCTTCGTCGGCGCTCACGCCGAGCGTCTTCCAGTCGGTGGCCTTCGGCACGATGCCGGCGTACCCGCGCAGCGCGACGTGGGGCACCGCACCGGGACCGGTACCGATCGCGGGACCGCCGGCGCCAACCGTGCGCGCGGCCTCGACCATGATCCGGCGAAAATGCACGATGGCGACGTCGCTCACGCCGAGCCGCTCGCGCGAGCGGTCGGCGATCGGTCCCATCGTCTCCCACATCGCCATGTCCTGGTTCGGGATGCCGACGATGCCGGTGTGGCTGCCCTGCCGCATCGCCCGCCGGTCCTGCAGGTAGTGGTTGTCCCTCGTGCGGACGTTGCGGAACTGCGCGTCGAGATCGACGCCGACCGTCGCCCCGCAGAACTTGCGCCACTCGTCCTGGCCGATGCCCTGCCTCGCCCTCGCTCCAGGCGATGAAGTAGAACATCGTGTGCGTGTCGTCCTGCGGAATGTTGAGGATCGACAGGTTGTAGCGGGGGTTCGGGCGGGATCAGCACCGTGAACGGCGCGACGAACAGCGTGATCCGCAGGTAGTCGTGCGTCGCGGCGTTCTCGATCGGGTGGCGGATCGCGACGTAGCGGAAGCCGAAGCCCGTGCGCTCCACGTGCAGCCGCGGCGCCTTGTCGAGCGACGGGCGCAGCCACTCCTTCGCGGCCGTGCCGTCGACGTCGAGGCGTCGCCGGCACCATGTCGGTCGAGTGGAGGCTCGAGCTGTGCGCCGAGTCGATCGCGCCTTCCAGGATCTGCGCCCAGTTGCAGTTGACGTGCATCTTGACGATGCTGGTGCGAAGATCCGGGCGCCGGCGCCCATGCCGGCGGCAGGAACGGCGCCGGCGTCGCCGGATCGCCCATCCACACCCAGACGAAACCGCCGGCCTCGCGGCAGGGATAGGTCCGGTGCTTGTCCCGCCGGTCCGAGCCTTTGGATGGGCGGCTCCGACGGGCGCTCGACGATGTTGCCGTCCACGTCGATCTTCCAGCCGTGGTAGAGGCAGCGCAGGCCGCATTCCTCGTTGCGGCCGAGCGCGAGCGACGCGCGGCGGTGCGGGCAGTGCTCGTCCAGCACGCCGAGCCGGCCGGCGGTGTCGCGGAAGGCCACGAGGTCTTCGCCGAGAAGGCGCACGCGCACGGGCGCGCCGTCGCGCTCCGCGACTTCCTCCGAGAGGCAGGCGGGCATCCAGTGGGCGCGCATCAGGCGGCCCATCGGCGCATCGCCCTCGACCCGGCACAGCAGGTCGTTGTCTTCGGCAGTGAGCATCGCCCCTCCTGCGAGCCCGCCCGGTGTTGCCGATGTGCCGCAGTGTTGCCGGTCACCGCGCGGGCGCCGGCATACTATTAGATCTCTAAGCAAAGATACTCATTTCCATGGGCGATGTCGATAGTCGCGGGACAGACGGCCGGACGCGGCAGCTCGGCATCGGCGTGGTCGGCCTCGGTCGCGCCTTCACGCTGATGGTGCCGACGTTCGCGGCCGATCCGCGCGTCCGTCTGGTCGCGGCCTGCGACCCCCGCGCCGAGGCGACGGCGCGCTTCGCGGCCGAATTCGGCGGGCGCGTGCACGAGAGCGTCGAATCGCTCGTGCGCCGACCCCGCGTCGACGTCGTGTACGTGGCCTCGCCGCTCGAGCATCACGCGGCGCACGTCGCGGCGGCCGCGGCCGCACGGCAAGCATGTGCTGGTCGAGAAGCCGATGGCCGTCACGCTCGCGGAGGCCGGCGCGATGGTCGACGCCGCGGAGCGCGCGGGCACGTGCCTCGTCGTCGGGCACAGCCACAGCTTCGACCGCCCCATTGCTGCGCACGCGCGAGATCATCGCGAGCGGCGCCGTCGGCGCGGCGCGGATGATCACCGCGCAGTACCACACGGACTTCCTCTATCGCCTGCGCCGGCCGGAGGAGCTCGACCCCGCTCGCGGGGGCGGCGTGGTCCTGAACCAGGGCGCGCATCAGGTCGACATCGTCCGGCTCCTGGCCGGCGGGCAGGCCACGTCGGTGCGCGCGCTGACCGGGCAGCTGGGATCCGGCGCGTCCGATCGAGGGCGCGTACGCGGCGCTCGTCACGTTCGCCGACGGCGTCTTCGCGTCGCTGGTCTACGGCGGCTACGCGCACTTCGACGGCGACGAGTGGTGCGGCGACGTCGACCGAGCTCGGCGCGCGGCGCGATCCGGCGCGCTACGGCGCCGGCACGCCGCCGGATCGCCGAGCTCGCCGAGCGCCGGCGAGGAGGCCGCCGCCAAGGCCGCGCGCAACTACGGCGGCAGCGCGCGGTCGCCGCCGCCGCCGCCGGACGGGCGCTCGCGCACCAGCACTTCGGATTCGTGCTCGCCTCGTGCGAGCGCGCCGATCTGCGCCCGTTGCCGGATGGCGTGATGATCTACGGCGACGCCGAGGCGCGGCTCGATCCGTTGCCGCCGCCGCGCGATGCCGCGCGTGGAGGTGATCGACGAGCTCTACGCCGCCGTCGTGCATGGCCGGCCGCCGCTGCACGACGGGCGCTGGGGGATGGCCACGCTCGAGGTGTGCCTCGCGATGCACGCGTCCGCGCGCGAGCAGCCGCGACGTCGCGCTGCACGCACCAGGTCGCGGTGCGCGCGCCGGATAACGCCATGCGCCAGCGCGGCACAGAGGCCCGCGCAGGAGCGACTGGCGCACCTCGTCAAGGACGCGATGCGCACGTTCGATCGCGCGCTGCGATGCGCCTCGCCGAGCACGACGTGTCGATCGGACACTGGCCGTTCCTGCGCGTGCTGTGGGCGGCCGACGGCCTCACGCAGCGCGAGCTGAGCGAGGAGGCGGGCGTGATGGAGCCGACGACGTTCGCGGCGCTGAAGGCGATGGAGCGCCTGCGGCTACATCGTGCGCCGGCCCGTCGCGGGCGACCGCCGCAAGCGCCAGGTCTTCCTCACCGCGCGCGGACGCCGCTCGAGGCGCAAGCTCGTGCCGCTCGCGCAGGACGTCAATGCGATCGCCGCGCGCGGCGTGCCCGCCGCCGACGTCGCCGCGACGCGCCGCACGCTGCTCGCGCTGCTGGACAACCTCGCCGCCGACGACGCGCGCCCGCGCGACGGCCGCGGCGCGTTCCGTCGACGCGGGAGCTCGGCCGGCGCGTCGAACGGGCAGCGGCAAGGCCTCCGCCGAGGCACCACAACGCAACCGGAGATGAGCATGGCCAAGCTTCGCCTCACGTTCGCCTGCTGGAGCTACGACCGCACGCGCGCGCTCGCCGACGGCAGCGTCGCGCCCGAGGGCATCGATCTCAACTGCCTCGACCTGCCGGTCGAGGAGACGTTCTTCCGGATGCTGCGCCACCGCGAATTCGACGTCGCCGAGATGTCGCTGTCGTCGTACTCGGTCACGCTCGCGCCGCGACGATCCGCCGTTCATCGCGATCCCGGTGTTCCCGTCGCGCATGTTCCGGCACTCGTGCATCTTCGTCGTCGGCGAAGAGCGGCATCCGCGAGCCGAAGGACCTCGTCGGCAAGCGCATCGGCACGCCGGAATACCAGATGACGGCGCCGGTGTGGATCCGCGGGATCCTGCAGGACGAATACGGCGTCGATCCCGCGAGCGTCGACGTACTCACACGGGCGGCGTCGAGGAGACCGGGCGCGTCGAGAAGGTGAAGCTCGACCTGCCGGCGAAGATCCGCGTCACGCCGATCGGGCCGCACGGAGACGCTGGCGCAGATGCTCGCCGACGGGCGAGATCGATGCGCTGCACACGGCGCGCATGCCGTCGACGTATCGCAGCCGCCCGGGCACGGTCCGGCGCCTGTTCGACGACTACGTCGAGGCCGAGCGCGACTACTTCCGGCGCACGCGGATCTTTCCGATCATGCACACCGTGGTGATCCGGCGCGACGTCTACCGGGCGAATCCGTGGATCGCGCAGTCGCTGCAGAAGGCGTTCGTCGAGGCGAAGCGCCGCGCGCGCGCGAACCTCGAGGCGACCACCGCGCTCACGACGATGCTGCCGTGGCAGATCGCGCACGTCGAGGAGGCGCGTGCGCGAGCTGGGCGACGACTGGTGGCCGTACGGCCTCGAGGCCAACCGCCACGTGCTCGACACGTTCCTGCGCTATCACCACGAGCAGGGGCTGTCGCAGCGCCGGCTCGCGCCCGACGAGCTGTTCGCGCCGGAGGCGCTGGAAGGCTTCCGCATCTGATCGGCCCGGCGCGCTCGTTGCGACACGGAAGCGCCGCGGCCCGGGTGCGTCTAGAATGACGCCGCTTTCATCACGCAGGTCGACCCAAGGCTTCCATGGCCATCGACTATCTGAAGCGCGCTGCGAAATCCCCGGAGACCGAGACCGCGGCGGCGCGCGAGGTCGCGGCCGACATGCTGGCCGAGATCGGCCGCCGCGGCGAGGCGGCGGTGCGCGATTACGCGCGCACGCTCGACCACTGGACCGGCGACATCGTCGTGCCGGCCGCCGAGATCGAGCGCCGCACGCGCGACATTCCGGCGGCCATCAAGCGCGACATCGATTTCGCCACCGCCCAGGTGCGCCGGTTCGCGCTGGCGCAGCGCGAGTCGATCCGCGAGTTCGCGACGGAGGTTCATCCCGGGCTCATCGCCGGGCCAGCGCCTCATCCCCGTCAACGTCGCCGGGTGCTACGTTCCGACCGGCCGCTACGCGCACATCGCGTCGGCGTACATGAGCATCGCCACCGCCAAGGCGGCCGGCGTGCCGATGGTGATCGCGTGCTCCACGCCGTACCGCGGCGACGGCCGCAACGACGGCATCCATCCGGAGGTGCTCTACGCGATGCACGTCGCGGGCGCCGACGTGATCATGACGCTGGGCGGCGTGCAGGCCATCGCCGCCATGGCGCACGGCCTTTTCACCGGCAAGCGCGCCGACATCATCGTCGGCCCCGGCAACAAGTTCGTCGCCGAGGCGAAGCGCATGCTGTTCGGGCAGGTCGGCATCGACGTGTTCGCCGGGACCCTCGGAGATCGCGGTGATCGCCGACGACTCCGCCGATCCGCGGATGGTGGCGACCGATCTCGTCGGACAGGCCGAGCACGGGCACGAGTCGCCGGCATGGCTCTTCACGACGTCGCGCTCCGTGGCCGAGGCGGTGCTGCGGCATGTGCCGCCGCTCATCGAGGCGCTGCCGCCCACCGCGCGCGATGCGGCCGGCGCGGCCTGGCGCGATTACGGCGAGGTCGTGCTGTGCGGCACGCGCGAGGAAGCCGCGCAGGTTTCGGACCGATACGCGGCCGAGCACCTCGAGGTGCACGCGCGGGACCTCGACTGGTGGCTCGCGCACCTCACCTGCTACGGGTCGCTCTTCCTGGGCGAGGAGACCACGGTGGCCTACGGCGACAAGGCGTCGGGTCCGAACCACATCCTGCCGACGAAGGGCGCGGCCAGATACTCCGGCGGGCTGTCGGTGCACAAGTTCATCAAGACGGTGACCTGGCAGCGGATGACGCGCGAGGCCAATCGCGACGTGGCGCAGGTCACCGCCCGCATCTCGCGGCTCGAAGGCATGGAGGCGCACGCGCGCACCGCCGACGATCGCCTCGCGAAGTATTTCCCGCACGAGCGCTTCGAGCGCGGCGATCCGGTCAAGGCGTGAGCAGGGCCGGAGTAGCGCAAGGGTGAACCCATGATGACCCGAGACCGCGTGCCGCTGCGCGACCTCTTCTCGCTCGACGGCAAGGTCGCGCTCGTCACCGGCGCCAACTCGGGCATCGGCAGGACGATCGCCGCGGCCTATGCGGAGGCCGGCGCGGCGGTCGTCCTCGTCGCGCGCCGCGAGCCGCGAGCTACTGGCCGCCGAGGACGCCATCAGGGCCGCGGGCGGCCGCGCCGCGCACATCGCCTGCGATCTCGCGGTGCGCGAGGCGCTCTTCGCGTGCGCCGCGCGCGCGCCGCAGTTCTTCGGCGCCCCCGACATCGTCGTCAACGCCGCCGGCATCAACGTCCGGAAGCCGATGGCGGACATCACCGAGGCCGACTGGGACGCCACGATGCGCATCAATCTCGACGCGTCGTTCTTCCTGCCGCAGCGGCTCGCGCCGGCGATGATCGCGAAAGGGTGGGGCCGGATCGTCAACATCGCGTCGCTGCAGTCGGTGCGCGCGTTCGGCAACGGCGGGCCGTACGGCGCGTCGAAGGGCGGCGTCATGCAGCTTGACCCGCGCGCAGGCCGAGGCGTGGTCGCGCCACGGCGTCAACGTCAACGCCATCGCCCCCGGGTTTTTCGCGACGCCGCTGACGGCGGCCGGTGGCCAACGATCCGGAGCGGTGGAAGGCGATGGCGGCGAAGACCTTCATCGGCCGCAACGGCGAGCTCGACGACCTGCGCGGCGCCGCCGTGTTCCTCGCGAGCCGCGCGTCGGATTACGTCACGGGCCAGACGCTGTTCGTCGACGGCGGCTTTTCGGCGGGATGAACGGAGTGTCTGGATGAAGGCGCTGGTCAGGCGATGAACGCGCACCACGCATGAGCAATATCGTGTTCGACCGCGTGAGCCGCGTATTCACGCGCGACGGCCGCGACTTCCCCACGCTCGACGACGTGAGCTTCGAGGTGCGGGACAAGGAGTTCGTCACCATCGTCGGCCCGTCGGGCTGCGGCAAGACCACGTGCCTGCGGATGGCGGCGGGTCTGGAGTTTCCCGGCGCCGGGGTGGTCAGCGTCGGCGGCCGGGCCGTCACGGGACCGGGGCCCGACCGCTCCGTCGTGTTCCAGCAGTTCGCGCTCTTCCCGTGGAAGACCGTCGCGCAGAACATCGACTTCGGCCTGCGCAGCATCGGCGTTGCCGCGGACGAGCGGGCGCGGCGCATCGCGCACTACATCGAGCTCATGAATCTGCAGGGTTACGAATCGGCGTTCCCGCACCAGCTTTCGGGAGGCATGCAGCAGCGCGTGGCGATCGCGCGCAGCTACGTGCTCGACCCGGCCGTGCTGCTGATGGACGAGCCCTTCGGGGCGCTCGACGCGCAGACGCGCACGGTGATGCAGGAGGAGCTGATCAAGCTGTCGCGGGTCAACCCGCGGACGGTGCTGTTCATCACCCACGCCGTCGAGGAAGCGGTGTATCTTGCCGATCGCGTGGTCGTGATGACGCGCCGTCCCGGCCGGATCAAGGAGATCGTCGACGTCGGCAGCGTTCGCCGCGCCGAGAACTGGGACCGGCACGATCGCGTCGAGGAGGTCATGGACCAGGATTCCTTCGTCCACCTGCGCACCCGGATCTGGCGCCTCCTGCGCGAGCAGCAGGCGCCGAATGAGCACTGAGGAACACTGAGGAACACCGAGGAGCATCCGGCACACGTCAACACGACGAACCACCCACCAGGCAGCGAGCACAACAAGACTGCCGTCCCCCGACCACCACGAGGAAGAGACCACCATGCAGAAGTCACTTCGCAACATCGCCTTCGGCATCACCCTCGCCGCCGCCGCGTGCGGCGCGAGCGCGCAGCAACTCACCGAGATCAAGGTCAGCTACCAGCCGGCGCTGTACTGGTCGCTGCCGTTCTACGTCGCGAGCCAGAAGGGCTGGTGGGCGGAACTGGGATTGAAGCCCGAGTACAGCATCTTCCCCGCGGGCGTGCCGCAGATCGCGGCGTCCGCCGCGAAATCGTGGGACGTCGGCGGCACGGGCTCGGTGCCCGCGGTGCTGGGCGCCGCGCGTTACAACCTGCTGACCATCGGGCTCACCAACGACGAGTCGGTCGGCAACGCGCTGATGGCGAGCGGCGCCAAGGCCGAGGGCTTCGTCAGGAATCCCGCGTCGATGAAGGGCCAGACCATCGTGCTGACGGCCAACTCCACGGGCGATTATGCCGTGCAGTCCTGCCTCGCCAAGTACGGCCTCAAGAAGGCGGACGTCACCATCAAGAGCATGGGCCAGGCCGAGATCATCTCCGCGGTGTCGAGCAACAACGCGGACCTCGCGGGGCTCTGGGCGCCGAACATCTACACGCTGGAGGAAAAGGCCGGCGCCAAGGTGATCTGTTCCGGCAAGGACGCCGGCGCGATCGTGCCGGGTGCGCTCATCGTGCGCGCCGAGTACGCGAAGGAGCAGCCGGGCAACGTCGCCAAGTTCCTCGCGATCTACCTCCGCGCGTGGAAATGGATGAACGCCCATCCCGGCCGAGGCGGTCGCCCTGATGAAGGCGTTCTACGAGCAGGGCGGGGTCACGATCTCCGAGGCGTCGATGAAGAAGGAATTCTCGACCCGGCCGGTGTACGACCTCGCCGGACAGCTCAGGATCATGAATCGCGCCGGCGGCGCGTCCGAGGTGGACGGCTGGATGACGAAGATCGGCGACTTCATGAAGGCGGCGGGCACGCTGCCCGAAGCTCCCGCGGCGAACAGTTACGTCACCGACCAGTACATGAAGCTCGTCGACGCCGATCCCAAGCTCAAGGAATTCGCGAACCGGACGAACTGAGGGCCCGTTCACACCATGTCCGCGAAGGCGAACAGGCCCTAGATTGAACGGCCGGCACTGACATGGCGGTCAAGGGAGCCGGCCGCAGCACGTCGATCGGCGTGGCCGCGGTCGCGCTCGCTCTGCGTCGCCTGGTATGTGCTGACGACGCTCACCGGCGCGATCTCCGGCGGCCGCTTTCCCGCGCCGCGTCGAGGTGTGGCAGGCGGCGCGGCAGATCACGGTGCACGGGCTACGCCGACGCGCGGCTGCACGAGCACGTGCTGCACAGCTGCAAGCTGGTGCTGTTCGGCTTCGCCGCCGCGATCGGCATCGGCGTGCCGCTCGGCCTCGTCATGGGGTGGAGCCGCCGCGCCGAGGCGCTCGCTCAATCCCGCGTTCCTGCTGCTGCGTCCGATTCCGCCGCTCGCCTGGATTCCGCTCGCGATCGTCTGGCTCGGGCTGGGCGACGCCGCGAAGGTGCTGATCATCTGGCTCGCCGCGTTCGTGCCGTCGGTGATCAACAGCCATGCGGGCGTGCGCAGCATCGACCCGACGCTGCTCGAGGCCGCGCGCACGCTCGGCATCCGGGGCGCGATGCTGGTGCGCGAGGTGCTGCTCCCGGGCGCGGCGCCGATGATCTTCACCGGGCTGCGGCTGTCGCTTCAGGCCTGCTGGACGACGCTGGTGGCAGGCGAGCTGATCGGCGCGATCGCCGGACTCGGCCACGTGCTCTACCAGAGCTCGCTCGACATCTTCCCGGCGATGATCCTCACCGGCATGATCGCCGTTGCCGTCACCGGCGGCGTCATGACCAAGATGCTCGAATGGGTCGAGCTTCGCGCCATGCCGTGGCGTCGGTCCTGAGGTCGTCGCGACATGGGCGCCGCGCTGTCCCGTCGCGAGTTCTGGACCCTGTCGGCCGCCGGCGGCCTCGGCTTCTTCGCGCTGTGGACGGCCATCGCGCTCTCGGGGCTGGTGCAGCAGCAGTTCCTGCCCACGCCGCTCGCGGTGCTGGACAAGTTCGTCGACCTCACGCGCAATCCGTTCGTCGGCTACACGCTGCAGCAGCACCTGTGGTCGAGCTTCGGGCGCTTCGGCGCGGGCTTCGCGCTGGCGGCGACTCGTCGGCGTGCCGCTCGGCCTCATGATGGGCTGGTATCGCTGGCTCGACGACGTCGTCACGCCGCTCTTCGAGGCGCTGCGCTTCGTCGCCCCGATCGCGTGGGTGCCGTTCGCCGCGCTGTGGTTCGGCACCGGCATCGGCGGGCCGGTGCTGATCATCTTCAGCGGCGCGTTTCCGCCGTGCCTCATCAACGCCTATCGCGGCGCGCGCTTCGTCGAGACGCGCTACATCGAGGCCGCGCAGACGCTCGGCGCGCCCAACTGGCGCGTCATCTGCGAAGTGCTGCTGCCGGCCTCGGTGCCCTCGATCGTCGCCGGGCTGCGGATCAGCGCGGGTCTCGGCTGGCAATCGCTGATCGGCGCCGAGCTGATCGTGGCGTCGAGCGGCATCGGCTACCTGATGGTGAAGGGGCAGAGCAACATCAGCACCGCCATCGTGATGGCCGGGATGATCGCCATCGGCATCGTCGGCTTCGCCGTCGACGTGCTGCTGCGGCGCGTCGAGGCGGGAATCAACAGGCGGCGAGGGCGCTAGGGTTTGGCAGCCGGATTCGAAGTTTGGTCGCACAGGAGCAACACAACAGCCGCGCGAATGAGTGTGCCTTGAGGAAACCGACAATGGTCTCGAAACTCTTGCGGATGTCGTTGCTGTTGCTCGTAGGGGTTGCGCCACCCGCCGCGCGTTGCCAGACCATCAACGTGCTCTGGTACACCTATGCGCATCCCAGCTCCCAATACCGGCAAACGATTCAGAAGCTCGCGGACGTCGTCCACACGCTCCCCCTCGCCAGCGGACTGGCGTGGAACCTGACGTTCTTCGGGCCCGGCACACCCGCGCCCGCGTTCGGCGACTACAACGTCCTGGTGATCCACAGCGGGGAGGCCGGGCACACCGGACGTCTCGTCACCCTTGACGGAGGCGCGGTCACCCAGCAGCCCAATGCGGTACCCGACTACTCAGGCATCCTGAGGAACAAGGCCCGGATCGAGGCGGCGCGCGGAGAGCGCACCTTCATCACTGGCACGGACGCGGACTTTCACACGATCAATGGCGACACCGGCAACGCCCCCCCCGCCGACCCGGGTGCGCGGCGGCCATGGGTTTGCCATCCGGTGATCACAGGCCCGACCTGCTGGGACGGCGCGCTCGGGCATCTCGTCAACGCCGTCAACTGGGCGGGCAGCGGGCGCGGGCTGGGGATCGTATCGCTAGTGGCAGCCGAACACCCCAGAGCGCGGTGGTGGGGCCACCCGGACTCCTTTCTGCGCGCCGAACTGCAGGGCCACATCACCGTCCTTTGGGACGCCGAGAAGGGGCGCGAAGACAATCCGGTCATCAGCGCCGAGGCCCAGCGATATCCGCTCAACTACGGTCTCACGTCGAAGGGACTCAGCAAATGGAAGTATTCCTTTCATGCCGGCATCTCGCGTTCGATCCCCGGCTATGCGGCAATCGTCGATTCGACCCTTCATCCTGATATGGCGGTGGCCATCGCGACGGCAAAATTCGCCAGCGCAGTGGCCAACGGCCCGCCTCCCTCAGCGGACACCAAGGTCCGTTTGCGGTAGCGATACCGCTGCAAACGGACCATTGGCTCCGCGCGACCCCTGCTCATCTACGCGTCATCAGCCGATCCCCAAACCGGACGAGCGCTTCTCGTAACGCGACATGGCTATTCGAAGTGTCCCCGGATTGCATACCACGCGCGTCCGATGAGTTCGTGTGCGACAGAGAAGGTGGTTTGAAACCCGGTAGGGCCGGGCAGGAAATCCCGATACGTCAGCGGATCCCGCGTATAGACATTGATCGGCGCCGGAATCACAACGATTCCGGTGGGCGCGAAAGCTTCAACTGCGCGCCGCATGTGCGCCGAGTGAGTAACCAGGTACACCTTGGCAATCCCGGCTTCCCGCAGGATGCGCGCGCTGCCGCGGGCATTCTCGAACGTGTTCGTGGAATCCACTTCGACCCAGCGCACGGGCGCGGCAAATTCCTGCTCCAAAGCCACTTTCATGAGCTCCGCTTCCCCCAACGGGGCCGCTGCGTAGGGACGGCCGCCCGAAGTCAGAAGCGGCAGTCCCGTTTGCCGGTGCAACCAGGCCGCATAGCGGACGCGATCGAGGGTCCGTGAATTGATGGTATCGATCTCGCCATACTCCGGCGCGGCGCGAGAAATGCCGCCGCCGAGCACGACGATGGCTTGGGCGCCGTTTGCCTCTCGCGTGTTCGCCACGGCGGGCCAGCCCATCGACTCCAGAAACGGCCTGTTGAATGCGGACGTCGAGACTATCCACAGCAGTGCCAGCGATACACCGGCCAGGACGCGCCCCAGGTGGGGGCGCCACCGCCATACGACGATTCCGACGCAGCCCATTGCAATGAGACCGAAGGGCGGCAGCAGGAGACTGGCGAGAATGTTGGCGAACGCGCTCATTTCTGCTTGGGGAGTCTATCCCACCGCCCCGCCGAACTGTTGGACAATGGCGGATATGACTTGCGAACCCGATGCGCCAGACGGATCGATCGTAACGGGAATCCGCGCAACGCTTTGCTGCGCGAGCGCGCTGCTATGGTTGGGATGCGGGGGGGATGTCCACGCAGCGCATCCGGCCGCCGAGAAGTCATTTCGCGACTGCGACGAGTGTCCCGAGATGGTCGTTGTTCCTGCGGGAAGCTTCGTCATGGGCTCTCCCGCCACTGAGCGCGACCGCGCCATCAGCGAAGGGCCGCAACATCCGATGCGGATCGATGTTGCATTCGCGGTCGGAAAGTACGAAGTCACGCGCGCGCAGTTTGCCGCGTTTTCGCGCGCAGTCCCGGCGCGCCCGCCTGGCCGCGGTTGCATTGTCTTCGATGCCGCAATGGCGGACTTCCGTCTGGACGAAACCGCGCGGGGCTGGAGCCGACCCGGGTATTCCCAGGGGGAGGATCATCCCGTCGTGTGTGTGACCTGGATGGACGCAACATCGTATGTCGCGTGGCTTTCGACGAAGACGGGGCAGCGCTACCGGCTGCTGTCCGAGGTCGAGTGGGAGTACGCCGCCCGCGCCGGAGCGGCGACATCGCGGCCGTGGGGAGATGACCCAGCGCGCGCCTGCGTGCACGCGAACCTCGCGGACGAGACCTTTGTGCGACAAATACCCCGCGGCACCGGCAGAAGCTGGTACCCGGGATGGCATGCGTGTCGCGATGGGCATGAATACACTGCCCCCGTGGGGAGATACCAGGCGAATCGTTTCGGCCTTCATGACATGATCGGCAACGCCTGGGAATGGGTCGAGGATTGCTGGAACGCGTCCTACGCCGAGGCGCCGGCCGGATCCGGTCCGGCGCTCACCGGCGATTGCGCGCAGCGTGTGTATCGTGGTGGAGCGTGGCGCAGTTACCCGGGGTTCGGAAGATCAGCACAGCGCTCGAAGGCCGATCCCGGAATCGGGCACTCGCTCATCGGCTTTCGCGTGGCGCGCGCGCTGGAGGAAGCGCGGAGGTGACGCCGACTGAACTTGATCGGACCCTGTCGTTCGGGTTGCATCCCGGTTCGAACACCACCTGCGGATGGCCAGTTCGCCCGGACTCGTCAGCCGAGCCCGCCGAAGCGGCGGTAGAACTCGGCGGACGCCGGCGGCAGGCGGCCGCGGGCGTCCTGCAGCGTCGCCATCAGGTGCCGTTCGGCCGCGCGGTGCGTGAGGCGATAGAAGTCGCGGCACAGCGCATACGCCGCGGCGCCGGGCCAGTCGAGCGGCAGCAGCATCGCCGGAAGCTGCGGATCGCGCAGCAGCACGCGGCGATAGGCGTGGATCAGCAGCGTGCGCACGATGAACGCCTGCGCGGGGTCGTGCGCCGCCTTGCCCGCCATCCGGAAGCGATCGATGACGCGGCCGAACCGCAGCAGGAACCGGCGGTAGCTGGCGGCGAGGCCGGCGAGGTCCCACGCCTCCGGCGCCGAGGGACGCGAGCGTCCGCCCGCCGAGCGCAGCGTCGTCGCGCGCGCGGACGACGACGAGGTCGCCCTCGACGATGGAGCGCGGCGGCGATGCGCGGAACGGCCGAAGGCGCGGTCGCGGGCCGGGCGTAGACGCCGGAGGCGACCGTCCCGAAGCCCTCCCACTGGAGCTCCTGCTTCAGCGCGCGCCGCTGGCGCGGCGGTGGGGCCGTCGGCGACCACGATCTCCCAGCGTGTCGTCCCAGCCTTCGACGGGGGGCGCGTAGATGCGCCGGTACGCCTGCTCGAATCGCCGCGCGCCGTCGCGCGTCAGCCGGTACAGGCTCCGGCGCCCGACCGGCGTGGCCTTGAGCCAGCCCTCGCGGGCGAGCCGGAACACGCTCGTGCGCACCAGCCGTTCGTTGATGCCGAACGGCGCGAGAAGGTCGATGATGCCGGGCAGCATCGCCGCGCCGCCGTGCGGCGCGATCGCGTCGCCCCAGACGGTGATGATGAGCGACGGCGCCCGCGGCGGAGCCGCCGCGAGCTCGCGCCGGATCCAGTGGCGAACCCGCGGGATCGGGCGGGGAGGGCGGCGGGCAGGCGGAGGCGGAGGGCATCGGTTCGGCCAGCGTCCGGGGCGCCGGACAACATGATACAAACTTTACACGATTGATGGAGAAAAAGTGTATCGTTTCGGATCCGGCGCCGCGCGGCCGCCGCCGCGGCTGCGGGACACGCCGGGGAGTGAGCGCGCCGCCGGCGCGAACCCGCGACGAGGAGGATCCATGTACGCGCAGATGGTCGATACCGGAGTGAAGGCCGTGCGGACGGCGGCGGAGATGTCGGCCGACGAGCAGGCCTTCCAGGCGCGCATCGACGCCGACATCAAGATCGAGGCCAAGGACGCGATGCCGGACGCCTACCGGAAGACGCTGATCCGGCAGATCTCGCAGCACGCGCATTCGGAGATCGTCGGCATGCTGCCGGAGGGCAACTGGATCACGCGCGCGCCGTCGCTGAAGCGCAAGGCGATCCTGATGGCCAAGGTGCAGGACGAGGGCGGGCACGGCCTCTACCTCTATTCGGCGGCGGAGACGCTCGGCGTGTCGCGCGACCAGATGGTCGAGGATCTGCACGCCGGCCGCGCGAAGTACTCGTCGATCTTCAACTACCCGACGCTCACCTGGGCCGACATCGGCACGATCGGCTGGCTCGTCGACGGCGCGGCGATCATGAACCAGATTCCGCTGTGCCGCTGCTCGTACGGACCCTACGCGCGGGCGATGGTGCGCATCTGCAAGGAGGAGAGCTTCCACCAGCGCCAGGGCTACGACATCATGCTGTCGCTCTGCGCGCGGCACGCCCGAGCAGAAGGCGATGGCGCAGGACGCGCTCAACCGCTGGTGGTGGCCGTCGGTGATGATGTTCGGCCCGTCCGACGCCGAAAGCGTGCACAGCGCGCAGTCGTCGGCGTGGAAGATCAAGATCCTGTCGAACGACGAGCTGCGCCAGCGCTTCGTCGACCAGACCGTGCCGCAGGCGGAGTACCTCGGCCTCACGGTGCCCGATCCCGATCTCAAGTGGAATGCCGAGCGCGGCCACTACGATTTCGGCGCGATCGACTGGTCCGAGTTCTACAACGTCATCAAGGGCAACGGGCCGTGCAACCGCGACCGGATGCGACGCGCGTCAAGGCGTGGGAGGACGGCGCCTGGGTGCGCGAGGCGGCGATGGCGCACGCGGCCAGAGGCGGCGGCGCGCGACGCGCAGCAGGCGGCGTGAGTGATGGCACAGGCGCCGCAACGCGTGCCCCGACACGACACCGAAGTCCGGCGAACAGGGAAGATCCGATGAACGAATGGCCGCTGTGGGAAATCTTCGTCCGAAGCCAGCACGGGCTCGCGCACCGGCACGTGGGCAGCCTGCATGCGCCGGATGCGACGATGGCCATCAAGAATGCGCGCGATGTCTACACGCGGCGCAACGAGGGCGTGTCGATCTGGGCGGTGCGGTCGGCCGACGTCGTCGCGTCCGCTCCCGGCGACCAGGAGGCGCTGTTCGAGCCGTCCAACGACAAGGTCTACCGGCATCCGACGTTCTTTCCGATGCCCGACGAAGTGAAGCATCTATGAGCGCACGGCACCAAGGGTGCGCGATGACCCGCGACGAACAACTGTTCCAGTATCTGCTGCGCCTGGGCGACTCGCCGCTGATCCTCGCGCAGCGTCTCGGCGAATGGGTGGGCCACGGACCGATCCTCGAAGAGGACATCGCGCAGACCAACGTGGGCCTCGATCTCCTCGGACAGGCGCGACTGTGGCTGTCCTATGCCGGCGAAGTGGAGTCGCGCTTCGAGGCCGCGGGTCGCGACGAGGATCAGCTCGCGTTCCTGCGCGATGCCGGCGACTTCCGCAATCTCCTGCTGGTCGAGCAGCCGAACGGCAACTTCGCCGATACGACGGCGCGCCAGTTCCTGTTCGACGCGTGGCATCTCCTGCTGCTGCGCGCGCTCGCGGGTTCGAGCGATCCGCGCATCGCCGGGATCGCCGCGAAGGGCGCGAAGGAGGCGGCCTATCACGTCGAGCGCTCCGGCGACTGGGTGATCCGCCTGGGCGACGGCACGGACGAGTCGCATGCGAAGATGCAGGCGGCGATCGACGAGCTGTGGATGTACACGGGCGAGATGTTCGCGCCGGACGCGATCGACGAGGCGCTGATCGACGCCGGCATCGCCGCCGACGTGCGCTCGCTCGCGGCGCCCTGGCGGCAGCAGGTCGACGCGATGCTTCGGCGCGGCGACGTTGCAGAGCGCCGGATGGCGTCTTCATGCAGCAGGGCGGCAAGCGGGGCATACACACCGAGCATCTCGGGCATCTCATCGCCGAAATGCAGGTCTGCCGCGCGCGCATCCGGGAGCGCGCTGGTGATCGCGGCGCCGCGCTGCCGGTCCTCCATGCGACCGACGGTGCGATGGCGTTGCCGATGGCGCGATCGCGCCCGCCGCTCGGTGGGCGCGCTCTGGGATGTCCTCGCCACGGTGCCGGATCCGGAGATCCCGGCGGTGTCGGTGGTCGAGCTCGGCATCCTGCGCGGCATCGAATGGGATGCGACCGATGCGGCCACGCTCGTCGTCACCGTGACGCCGACCTATTCTGGGTGCCCGGCCACCGAGGTCATCATGGCGTCGATCGAGGACGCCCTCACGGCGGCGGGAGTCGCGCGTGTCCGGATCGAAACGCGGCTCGTCCCGGCATGGACGACCGACTGGATGACACCGGAAGCCAAGCGCAAGCTCACCGCGTATGGCATCGCGCCGCCCGACGGCATGAGCGCGCCGGGCCGCCCCAAGCGCGAATTGCTCCCTCTCGGAGGGATGGCGCGCGCAAGGGAGCAACAATGGGCGCAGTGTCGCCGACCACCCGATCGACGTGGCCGGCATCAGCCCGCTGCGCCGCGGGTGCCGTGGCCTGCCCCGTTGCGAGTCGCGAGCGCACGCAACTCGTGTCGCAGTTCGGGTCGACGGCCTGCAAGGCGCATTACCGCTGCCTCGCCTGTCTCGAGCCGTTCGACTATTTCAAGCCGCATTAGAACCCGTCTGCATCGTCCGCAATGAGCAAGTTCCACCGCCTGCCGGTCGCGAAGGTCGAGCGCGAGACGCGCGACGCCGTCGCGATCACGTTCGCCGTCCCGGACGCGCTGACCGAGCCCTTCCGGTTCGCCGCCGGCCAGCACCTGACGCTGCGCGCCGACATCGACGGCGAGGACGTGCGGCGGTCGTACTCCATCTGCTCCGGCGTGCAGGACGGAGCGCTGCGCATCGCGGTGAAGCGCAATCCGGGCGGCGTGTTCTCGGGCTGGGCCAACGAGTCGCTCAAGGCCGGCGACGTGCTCGACGTGATGCCGCCGATGGGGCATTTCAACGTGCCGCTCGCGCCGGACAACCGCCGGCACTACGCCGGGTTCGCCGCAGGCAGCGGCATCACGCCGTTGCTGTCGATCGTCAAGACGACGCTCGCCACCGAGCCGCGAGTCCCGGTTCACGCTGTTCTACGGCAATCGCGCGTCCGGCACGGTGATGTTCAAGGAAGAGCTGGCGGCGCTGAAGGACACGTACCTGACGCGGTTCAACCTCGTCCACGTGCTGTCGCGGGAGGCGCAGGACATCGAGCTCCTCCATGGCCGCATCGACCGCGCGAAGGCGGACGCGCTGCTCGCGCACTGGCTCGATCTCGACCACGTCGACACGGTGTTCGTCTGCGGGCCGGACGGCATGATGCAGGCGGTGGCCGAGGCGCTGAAGGCGCGCGGCTACCCCGACGCGAAGATCCGGATCGAGCGCTTCGCGACGAGCGTCCCGCGGCACGAGCACAGGCCCGGAAAGGCGCCGGAACCCGGACACACCGAATGCGAGGTCACGGTCGTGCTCGATGGCGTCACGCGATCCTACACGCTGGAGAAAGGGCAAGGAGAGCATCCTCGAGGCCGGACTCAAGGCCGGGATCGAGCTGCCTTACTCGTGCAAGAGCGGCGTGTGCTCGACGTGCCGCGCCAAGCTCACGACGGGCGAGGTCGACATGGACGTCAACTTCGCGCTCGAGGACTACGAAGTCGCGCGCGGCTTCGTGCTCACCTGCCAGAGCCATCCGGTCACCGACCGGGTGGTCGTGGATTACGACCAGACCGCCTGACTGAAAGACGGGTCCTCGTTTCTCCCATCCCCGTTTCAGTAAACTAGCGGATTGGCGGGGAGTCCGAACCGGGGTCCGGACCATGGCGACCTCCACCGCCAACCTCGACCGCCGAAGGAGCCTTCGTGCCGCATCCCTTGTTCGAACGTCACGCCGCCACGATCGAGCGCGCGCTCGCCGCGATCGCCGAGCGCGGCTACTGGAGCCCCTATTCCGAATCGCCGAGCCCGAAGGTCTACGGCGAAGGCGCGGCGGAGGCCGGCAAGGCGGCGTTCGACGCGCTCGTCGGCAAGCCGTTCGAGCTCGCGCAGCCAGGCACGGTCGGCACCGTGGGCCGCGAGGTGTCGCCCTTCGGCTTCCCGCTGGGCATCACCTATCCGAAGGCGGATGTCGACGCGCTGTTCGCGGCGGTGGGCGACGGCCGAACGCGAATGGCGGAAGGCGGGGCCGGAAGCGTGGGTCGGCGTGTGCGTCGAGATCCTGCACCGGATCAACCGGCAGAGCTTCCTCTTCGCCAACGCCGTGATGCACACGACGGGGCAGGCCTTCATGATGGCGTTCCAGGCAGGCGGGCCGCACGCGCAGGACCGCGGGCTCGAGGCCGTCGCTTACGCGTGGGCCGAAATGAAGAAGATTCCCGCCAAGGCGCGCTGGGAGAAGCCGCAGGGCAAGAACGAGCCGCTGAAGATGGAAAAGCACTTCCGGATCGTGCCGCGCGGCATCGGCCTCGTGATCGGCTGCTGCACGTTTCCGACGTGGAACGGCTTTCCCGGCTTCTTCGCCGATCTCGCGACGGGCAACGCCGTGGTCGTGAAGCCGCATCCGGCGGCGATCCTGCCGCTGGCGCTCACCGTGCGGATCGCGCGCGAGGTGCTCGCCGAGAGCGGCTTCGACCCGAACGTCGTCACGCTGGTCGCGCACGATGCCGGCGACGACGTCGCGCAGAAGCTCGCGCTGCGCGCCCGAGGTCCGGCTGATCGATTTCACCGGCAGCGCGGCCAACGGCAACTGGCTGGAGGCCAACGCGCGGCAGGCGCAGGTCTACACCGAGAAGTCGGGCGTCAACCAGATCGTCGTCGACTCCGCGGACGACTTCAAGGGCGTGGCGCGCAACATCGCGTTTTCGCTGTCGCTCTACACCGGGCCAGATGTGCACCGCGCCGCAGAACATCTACGTGCCGAAGGACGGCATCGAGACGGCCGACGGCCGCCTCACGTTCGACCAGGTCGCCTCGGCCATCGCGGAGGGCGTGCAGAAGCTCCTCGGCGATCCGGCGCGGGCCGTGGAGATTCTGGGCGCCGTGGTCAACGACGGCGTCATGCAGCGGCTGGAGAAGGCGCGCGCGCTCGGCGACATCGTGCTCGACACGCAGGCGATCGCGCATCCGCTCTACCCGCAGGCGAGGATCCGCACGCCGCTCATCGTCAAGCTCGGCGTCGCCGACCTGGAGCAATACCTCGCCGAGTGGTTCGGGCCGATCGCGTTCGTGATCGCGACGGAATCGACCACGCAAAGCCTCGCGATCGCGCGGGACGCGGTCAAGACGCACGGCGCGTTGACGCTGTCGGTGTATTCGCGCCGGCAGGAGACGATCGACCAGGCGATCGACGTGGCGGAAGATGCGGGCGTTGCGCTGTCGATCAACCTGACCGGCGGCGTGTTCGTCAACCAGTCGGCGGCGTTCTCGGACTTATCACGGCACGGGCGCCAATCCCGCGGCCAATGCGGCGTTGACCGACGCCGCGTTCGTCGCTTCGCGGTTCCGCGTCGTGCAGCATCGGCTGCATGTCTGAACCGAATTGGCCTTGACGAGGTGCGGATGACCTACGAACACATCCTGTTCTCGAACGACGCCGGCATCGCGCGGCTCACGCTCAATCGTCCCGACCGGCTCAACAGCTTCAACGATGCGATGCACGCCGAGGTGCGCGACGTTCTCGCGCGCGTGCAGGGCCGACACGTCGGTTCGCGTGCTGCTCCTGACCGGCGCGGGCCGCGGATTCTGCGCCGGACAGGATCTCGGCGATCGCGCCGTTGCGCCCGGCGATGCGCCGGTCGATCTCGGCGCGTCGATCGAGCGCAACTACAAGCCGCTCGTGCTCGGACTGCGGGCGCTGCCGCTGCCGGTCGTCTGCGCGGTCAACGGTGTCGCCGCGGGCGCGGGCGCCAACCTGGCGCTCGCCTGCGATCTCGTCATCGCGGCGAAGTCGGCGAGCTTCATCCAGGCGTTCTGCAAGCTCGGCCTCGTCCCCGATGCGGGGGGCACGTACTTCCTGCCCCGCCTCGTCGGCCACGCGCGCGCGCTCGGCCTCTCGCTCCTGGGCGACAAGCTGTCGGCGGAGCAGGCCGCGCATTGGGGGCTCATCTGGCAATGCGTCGAGGACGCCGAGCTGCCCGCCGTCACGGACAAGCTGCTGCCCATCTGGCGCAGGCGCCGACGCGGGGTCTCGCCGCCATCAAGGCGGCGCTGCAGGCGTCCGCCGGCAACACGCTTGCCGTGCAGCTCGACGTCGAGCGCGACCTGCAACGCGAACTCGGCTTTGGTGCCGACTATCGGGAAGGGGTGGCCGCGTTCGCCGCCAAGCGGCCGCCGCGCTTCACCGGAAAGTGACGTAGCTGGCTACATGGCAGCCGCGCTCTCGAAGGATTCGATCGTCGCCGTCATCGGCGCGGGGGCGATGGGCGCCGGCATCGCGCAGATCGCCGCGCTCTACGGCCATCGCGTCCAGCTGCACGATACGCGCCTCGGCGCGGGCGACGCCGCGAAGCGCGCAATCGCCGATGCGCTCGACAAGCAGGTGACCAAAGGCCGCCTCGCCCGCGCCGACACCGATGCGGCGCTGGCGCGGATCGCCACCGTCGTCACGCTGCCGGATGTCTGCGTCGCGCAACTCGTCGTCGAGGCGATCGTCGAGGACTTTGCCGCGAAGCGCGAGCTCTTCGAGCGCGTCGAGAACGTCGTGGACGCGGGCTGCATCATCGCGTCGAACACGTCGTCGCTCTCGATCACGGCGCTCGGCGCCGGGATGAAGGATCCGGACCGGATCGTCGGCATGCACTTCTTCAATCCGGCGCCGCTGATGCCGCTGGTCGAGGTCGTGACCGGACTCGCGACGTCCACGACGGCGGCAGAGACGATTTACGCAACTGCCGAGGCCTGGGGCAAGTCGCCGGTGTACGCGACGTCCACGCCAGGATTCATCGTCAACCGCTGCGCACGGCCGTACTACGCCGAGGGGCTGCGCCTGCTGCTCGAACGCGCCGCGGATGTCGCGACCCTCGATGCCGTGTTGCGCGAAGCCGGCGGCTTCCGCATGGGCCCGTTCGAGCTGATCGACCTCATCGGCCTCGACGTGAACCTCGCGGTGACGAAAAGCGTCTGGGCCGCGTATTTCCACGATCCGCGCTATGCGCCGTCCGTGCTCCAGGAGGAGCGCGTGGCCGCCGGTTTCCTCGGCCGCAAGACGGGACGCGGCTTCTACGATTACGCGCCAGGCGCGGCGCAGGCGCTGCCGTCCACCGAGACACGCCAGCCGGCGCCCGCGCGCGTGACGGTGCACGGCGAGCTCGGACCGGCCGCGCCGCTCGCAGAGCGCATCGCGGGCGGCGGTGTGGCGGTCGAGCGCGCGCGGGTCGATTCGCGCTTTCCCGGTGGCGCGGTCCATGTCCCCGGCAACGCCGGCGGCACCTGGCTCGCGCTCACCGACGGGCGTACCGCGACGAAGCGCGTCGGCGATTGCGGCGTGCGCGAGCTCGTCCTGTTCGACTTGGCACTCGACTACGCGACGGCGACCCGGCTGGCGATTGCGCGTGCGGACACCTGCGGCGAAGCCGCGTATGCGATGGCCGTCGGCGCGCTGCAGGCGGCCGGCGTTGCGGTCTCCCGCCTGGACGACGTCGCGGGGCTCGCGGTGCTGCGCGTTGTCGCGATGCTGGCGAACGAAGCGGCGGACGCCGTCGTGCAGGGCGTCGCGTCGCCCGAAGCGATCGACGTCGCCATGCAGAAGGGCGTCAACTATCCGCGCGGGCCGCTCGCCTGGGCGGACGCCGTCGGTGTGGGGACGGTACGCGACGCGCTGGCGAACCTCGCCGACCACTACGGCGAGGACCGGTATCGGATCTCGCCGCTCGTCGCGCGCCGGGCGGCGACGGGAGGACGGCTCGGTGGGTGAACATCATCCGGCGATGACAGCGGACGAGGCGCGTGCGCTGGCCGAACGGGTCGCCGCGGCGATGTACGCGCGCGACACCGCGACGCAGGCGCTCGGCATCCGCGTCGAGCGCGTCGGTCCCGGACGCTCGGAGCTCTCGATGGCGGTGCGGGCCGACATGCTGAACGGCCACGAGATCTGCCATGGCGGCTTCATCTTCACGCTGGCGGACAGCGCCTTCGCGTACGCCTGCAACAGCTACAATCTCAACACCGTCGCGTCGGGCTGCTCGATCGATTTCATCGCGCCGGCGCGCGCCGGCGACGAGCTGACGGCAAAGGCGCACGAGCGGCAGCTCGCCGGAAGGACCGGCGTGTACGACGTCGAGGTCGCCAACCAGCGCGGCGAAGTCGTCGCGTTCTTCCGCGGCAAGAGTTACCGGATCAAGGGCCATCTGATCGAGTAGGGGTTCCTCAGGAGGACGTCATGCCCGCCAAACGCCCGACTCCCGGCGAGCTCGAGCCCATCGAGACCGCGAGCGCGCGCCATCTCGCGGCACTGCAGCTCGAGCGGCTCAAGTGGTCGCTCGCGCACGCCTACGAACGCGTGCCGCACTATCGGCGGAAGTTCGACGCCGCCCGCGTGCATCCGAAGGACCTCAAGTCGCTCGGTGACCTCGCGAAGTTCCCGTTCACGACGAAGGCGGACCTGCGCGACAACTATCCGTTCGGGATGTTTGCCGTGCCGAGGGAGCAGATCGCGCGCATTCACGCGTCGTCCGGAACCACCGGCAAGCCGACGGTCGTCGGCTATACGGCCAAGGACATCGACACGTGGGCGACCGTGATGGCGCGCTCGATCCGCGCGGCGGGCGGACGCGCCGGCGACATCATCCACGTCGCGTACGGCTACGGTCTCTTCACCGGCGGTCTGGGGGCGCATTACGGCGCCGAGAAGCTCGGTGCCACGGTCATTCCGATGTCGGGCGGAATGACCGAGCGGCAGGTGCAGCTCATCCACGATTTCAAGCCGGACATCATCATGGTGACGCCGTCGTACATGCTGGCGATCGCGGAGGAAATGGAGCGGCAGGGGATGAACCCGCGCGACTCGTCGCTCAAGATCGGCATCTTCGGCGCCGAGCCCTGGACGCCCGCGATGCGCACGGCCCTCGAAGCCAAGGTCGACATCGACGCGATCGACATCTACGGGCTCTCGGAGATCATCGGCCCCGGCGTCGCGCAGGAATGCATCGAGACCAAGGACGGGCTCACCATCTGGGAGGATCACTTCTTTCCGGAGATCGTGGACCCGGCGACCGGAGCGGTATTGCGCGACGGCGAGAAGGGCGAGCTCGTGTTCACGTCGCTCACCAAGGAAGCGCTGCCGATGGTCCGCTATCGCACGCGGGACCTCACGCGGCTGCTGCCGCCGACCGCGCGGTCGATGCGCCGGATGGAGAAGATCACCGGCCGCTCGGACGACATGCTGATCATCCGCGGCGTCAACGTGTTTCCGACGCAGATCGAGGAATTGATCCTGAAGGAATCCGAGCTCGTGGCGCACTACCAGCTCGAGATCACGCGGCCGAAGAGCCTCGACGAGATCGCCGTGCTGGTCGAGCGCTCGCCGGCTGTCGGCGCCGCCGACGGCGATGCCGCCGGCGGGAGGCTCGCGCACATGATCAAATCGATGATCGGCGTGACCGCCGAGGTGCGTGTCGTGCCGCCGGGCATGATCGAGCGGTCGATGGGCAAGGCGAAGCGCGTGGTCGACAAGCGGCCGAAGTAGGGCCGCGCCGACACTCAGGGAGCATGGATGGACAGGACGCCCGACCAAGCCGACGTCGGACGCGTATCATTCGCCGGCGCCGTCCTGGCGACGGCCATTCAATGACTCAACAGGGAGAAAGCAAATGATCCGTTCCAACAAGGGGACCTGGCTCGCGGTCGGAATTGTCGCGCTGGCGGGCTCGATAGCCGGTCTTGCGCAAGCTGCCTCATCGGTGAGCGCGGACGAGGCCTCCCTCCGCGCCCAAACCGCAAGCTGGGAGAAGGCGTACAACGGCGGCGACGCCAAAGGAGTGACCGCCCAGTACGCCGACGACGCACTGCTCCTGCCGCCGGGTAACCCTGGCGTGCGCGGCCGGGCGGCGATTCAGGCTTTTTTCACCAAGGACATCGCTGCTTCCAAAGCGGCCGGGGCAGTGTTTGTCCTCGACCCCAGGACCGACGTCGGCGTCTCGCGCAACATGGGCTGGGAATCGGGCACGTACAAGGTGACCGTGAAGGGAGCCGTCGTCGAGACCGGCAAGTTCCTCTCGGTCTCGCGCAAGAGGGACGGCAAGTGGCTCTACATCCGCGATACGTGGAATGCGGATGCGCCGCCCGCGCCTGCTGCTGCCCCTGCGCCGCCGCCGGCCTCCGCGGTACCGCCGGCACCGAAGAAATAGGCACGCGACGCGTCCGGATGAAGGCGACCTTGCCATTGCCGCAGACATCGCACATGGAATCCTCCATAGCTGCGGGGTGAATGGGCCGGTCTGGTCGATTGTCGGCCGTCAGATCGAATCCCCACCAGGACGTTCAGGTTCGGGTCCCTTGGTCGGTGCCCGCAAGGGCTGCAGATCGACGCTGCGGGCGCCGAGGACGCGCGCGAGCGCTGCCGGCACGAGGTCGGCCTGCGCCGGAGGCAGCCCGCCATGGCCGCAATTGTCGCGAAACTTCCCGACGATTTCCTCGAACGCCAGGGGTGCGTCGACTCCGCCGCGGAAATGATCCTGGCGGGCCTCGCGGATGCCGCCGTTGCGCAGCGTCACCCGCAGGTGCCCGGTAAACCGGCGCGGATACGGGTTGTCCGCATCGACGCGATAGACGACCTTGGCGGCCAGTGCCCGCACCTGCGGATCGTGCACGACCGACTCGTGGTACTCGCCCAGCCCGGCGTTGCCGCGCAGCATGCCGACCGCGATCGCGTAAGGCACGCTGAACTTGGCGGCATAGCCGTTCGGCGGCTGCTGTTTGGCGGCGAGCGGCTCCCACAGTCGATGCACGATGCCTTCCGCCGTTTCGCATTCGATGCGTACGACGTCCGCGGGCGCGAGGCCGGCTGCGACCAGCCGTCGCGCGCAATCGATGTAGGGGTGCGCCATGGTGCCGCAGGCATAGGGCTTGAAGGCGATGTCCGCCGCAAGCCATCGGGCACCGAAGCCATCGAGCATGTCGGCAAAGTCGCCATCGCGCGTGCGGGCGAACGCATGGAAGAACCCGTGCTCGCCTTCGAACACCGTGCGCGGGCCGACGAAGCCGGCCTCGGCGAGCCGCGCTGCGCGATAACCGGACTGTGCCGCCCAGCCCGGATGCATGCGCTTGGTCCAGGCGCCGTCCGCGAGATATTCGATGATGCCCGACGCCATGCTGGCGGCGATCCCCATCGCATCCACGAGCTGCCGCGCGTTCAAGCTCATGGCGGCGCCGATGCCCGCGGCAGCGCCGATCGCGCCGAATACCGCCGTGGGATGGAAACCCGCCTCGTGGACGAGCTTGGGCGCCACCCGGCACATGCGGCACATGACTTCGCAGCCCGTCGCGATGCCGAGCCCGACATCGGCGCCGGACAGACCGTGCCTTTCGGCGGTCGCCAGAATCGCCGGAACGATGACGGCGCCGGCATGGACCGGCCCGCCTTCGTACGTGTCGTCGAAATCGTCGCCATGGGCCGCGGTGCCGTTGGCGAGCGCGGCCATCCCCGGACTGCGGCCTTCCGGCTGGCCGATCACCGTGCACGGTCCCGGCTCGTCGGTGGCCGCGAGCGTGACCCGCATGAAGTCGCTGTGACGGGCCGCGATGCAGAGTCCCGCGACATCGATCAGCAGCGATCGGCACATCGTCGCCATGGCCGGCGGCGTGCTCCTCGGGAGCCGGGCGATGCCGTCGGCAAGCTGCTCCGCGACAGTGGATGACGGTGGAAGTGTTCGGTCGGTCGGGTTCACGCCGGGGTCGCCTCGACTCTTTCCGACCGCGCCGGCCGCGCGAACTCGCGCCACAGCGAGTACGCCGTGAGTGCCGCCGCGAGAACCAGCAGTCCGAGCGATACGCGGTCGCTGTAGAAGATGCTGTGGTCGCCGCCCGTCAGCAGCAGGCTGCGCCGGTAATTCGATTCGATCATGAATCCCAAGACCACGCCCAGCACCATCGGCAGCGGCGGCACTTTGCAGCACCGCAGGACATAGCCCAGCACGCCGACGCCCAGGACCAGGCCGATTTCGAACAGGCTCTGATGCACGGAATAGACGCCCGAGACGACGAGCGCGAGGATGAAGGCGATGAGCCACGGCTTCGGACGATTCACGAGCCAGATGCACGGCGTCAGAATGACGAGTCCGATCAGCAACATCGCGATGTTGGCGAGCAGCAGGCCGCCGTACAGTCCATACACCACCTCCGGCGCCTTTTCGAAGAGCATCGGTCCGGGCTGCAGACCGTGCACCAGAAAACCGCCGAGCAGTATGGCGGCCGAATTGGATCCAGGTATGCCGAGGCTGAGCAGCGGGACCAGTGCCGTTGCGGTGACCACGTTGTTGGCACATTCCGGCGCGGCGATCCCTTCCGGCGATCCCTTGCCGAATTCCTCCGGGGCCGTGGACCAGCGCTTGGCTTCGGAGTAGGCCATGAACGCCGCGACCGTGCCGCCTGCCCCGGGGGTGACGCCTTCGAAGGTTCCGATCACCGAGCCGATGGCGGTCGGCTTGAAGAGCCGCCTCATCATTGTCCAGTTGGGCAGTTTGAGGCGCGCTTCGGCCGCGCTCGCTTTCGCCCACGGCGGCTCCCCTATCTGCACCAGCATTTCGGTGACGGCGAAAAGGCCGATCATCACCAACAGGGGCTTGATGCCGCCAAGCAGATCGGGCTCGCCGAAAGTGAAGCGCGGCACTCCCGACATCGGATCGGGCCCGACCATGGAGAACATCAGGCCGATGGCGGCGGCGAGCAGTCCCTTGACCAGCGAGCCGCCGGACAGACCTGCGACCACGGAGAGGCCAAGCACGCCGAGCGCGAAGTAGGCAGGCGGGGTGAACGCCAGGGCCACCCTCGCCAGCGGTTCGGTGGCGGCGACCAGCACGACGAGGCCGAAGAGTCCGCCGGCCAAGCCGGCGATCAGCGAAATGCCGAGCGCCTCGCCGGCTCGACCCTGCCGCGCCATTTCGTAGCCGTCGATGACGGTCGCCGCGGCCGAGTTGGTGCCGGGCGTGCGGATCAGGATCGCAGGGATGGAGCCGCCGTACTCCGCGCCGACGTAGACGCTCGCCAGCAGGACAATCGCGGTGACGGGCTCCATGCCGTAGGTGAGGGGAAGCAGCAGCGCCATGGCGATCGGATGGGGATATGCCGGGCAGCGCGCCGCCGAGAATGCCCCACAGCACGCCCAGGGCGGCGCCGGGGATGGCCCAACTGCCGAACAGCGCGTGAATCGCGAGCGTCAGCGCGTCCATCGCTCAGCGTCCTTGCCACCACGTACCGATGGGTAGCGCAATGCCGAGCAACGGGTCGAACACCAACCAGAGCGTCAGTCCCCCGGCGATGGCGACGAGCAGCAGGTTGCGGCCAAAGGAGGCGCCGGCATAGCGGGCTACGGCGCCAGTGAGCAGGGCGGTCGCAACGATGTATCCGAGGTAGGGAAGGACCGCCGCATACGCGACCAGGATCGAGAACAAGCCGAGCGCACGAAGGTGCGGTCTCATGGCGACGGATGATTCGCTGCCGGCGACCGACGGTGTGGCGATGCCGCGCGCACGGGAGAACACGCTGCGCGCGCACACGATCAGCCCGAGCGCGGCCGTCGCCCAGCCCACTGCGCGTGGGCACGCCGCGCGCGCCCACCACATCCGCGAGGAGGCTTTCAGGAATCCGGGAGACTTCGAACAGATAGCCGGCGGATACACGCCAGCGCCACGACACCGAGGAACAGATCCGGTCCGTCGACTGCCACGCGCAGGCCGAGGCGCTCGGGAAGGCTCACTTGATGACGCCCAGTTCCTGCATCGACTGCGTCAGCTCGCCGACGAATTGCCGGGTGAACGCCGCTGCCTCCTGCCGGCCCATGAAGGCCGGCAGCAGATCGTTCTTCGTATAGCTCGCCTTGTACGCAGGGTCTTCGAGCGCCCGCATGAGGCCCGCTTCGAGCGCTTGGGTGACCTCCGGCGGAATGCCCTTCGGGCCCGCGAGCCCGCGGAACTTGCGCACCACGAGATCGATGCCCAGTTCCCTGGCCGTGGGCAGGTCGGGCAGCAGGGCGAGGCGCCGGTCGGACAGCGTGGCCAGCAGTCGTATCTTGCCGGCCTGCAGCTGGCCCTGCATTTCCTGCACTTCGCCGATACCGATGTCGAGCGTGCCGTTGAGTACGTTGATCATCATGTCGCCGCCACCCTCGTGCGGCACCACCGGCGCCTTCGCGCCGGACTTCTGCGCCAGTCGTTCCAGCGCAATGCGTTCGAGCGATGCGGGATTGGCGGCGCCCCAACGCGACTTGCCCGGATTGCGGCGGGCGTAGTCGAGCAAGTCCGGCAGCGTCTTCCAGGGCGCATCCGCTCGCGCGAAGACCACCTCCGGGTCCTGAAACACAATGGCCACGGGCTCGAGCGCCGTGTAGCCGAATTCCGGCTTCGACAGCAGCGAGGTCTGGATGTAGGTCGGCGTCGTGGCATAGAAGACGCTGCCGTCGGGCCTGGCCTTGGCCACGTAGGCCATCGCCTTCGCGCCGCTGCCACCGGTCACGTTCTCGACGACGAAGCGGACCCCCATGATAGGACCCAGATGCTTCGCGAGATCGCGCAGGAACACATCGCTGCCGCCGCCCGGGCTCGAGTGGGTCACCAGCGTGACGCGGCTGTGGGGGTAGGGAGCCTTCGCATCCGCCTGCGCGTGGGCGATCGGAACGGCAACGAATAGAAGGCTCGCGCAGAACCATGCGGCGCCTGCGGTGCGCGCTCTCATCCTCGTTTCCTTGTGGGTCATTTCGGGCGCACCCCCATCCGTTCCAGGACATGCCGCGTCATCCCGAGCGCGAGCTCATGCTCTCCCACGAACACCGTGCCTACGCTCTCCTTCTTGAGCAGCAGGGCTTCGTCCTCGTTGTGCGTGCGCACGACGGTTTCGATCGTCGGATTGAGTTTGCGCGCGATCTCGACCATCTTGCGGACGTCGAACGTATCCGGCGTGGCGATCACCAGCATGCTGGCTCGCGCGACGTGCGCCTGGATCAGGACCGCAGGGTCGGACGCATCCCCGGAAACCGCCGGGACATTGCGCGAACGCAGTTGTTCCACCAGCTCGCGGTTCTGCTCCGCGACAACGTACGCGATCCCCTGGGTGTCGAGCGCTTCGGCGATGCGTCGTCCGACGCGTCCGTAGCCTACCAGCACAATCTGTCCCGTGAGGCGGGATTGATCGACGGTCGCCGGCAGCTCAGCGAGCGGGTCACCGGAACGCTCGAGGCTTCGGGCAAGGGTGGAGCGCGCCCGCAGCCACCGTTGAGCCGGCGCGATGGCCGCGAAAACGAGTGAGTTGAGCGCGATCGATATCAAGGCACCGGCGAGGATAAGGCTCTGCCCCTCCGTCGGCAACAATCCCAGATCGACGCCCAGAACGGCCAGAATGAACGAGAACTCTCCGATCTGGGCGAGACTCGCGCCAACCGTGAGCGCGGTGTTGAGAGGATAGCGAAATGCAAGCACCAGCGCGATCGCGGCGAGCGTCTTGCCCACCATGATGATCGCAACCACGGCGAAGACCTTCAACGGCTCGTCGATCAGCACCTGCGGCTCGAACAGCATGCCGACGGAAACGAAGAACAGGACCGAGAAGGCGTCACGCAGAGGCAGCGACTCTTCGGCCGCGCGGTGGCTGAACTCCGACTCGCGCATCATCATTCCCGCGAAGAAGGCGCCGAGCGCGAACGAAACGCCGAACAAGGCGGCCGCGCCGAAGGCGACGCCCACGGCGACGGCAACGACGCACAGCGTGAACAACTCGCGGGAACCGGTTCGAGCGACCAGCCAGAGCAGCCGGGGAAACAAGCGGCGTCCCACCACCAGCATCAAGGCGATGAAGGCCGTGACCTTGGCCACCGTGATCCCAAGGGTCGTCCAGACGTCGCCGTCGAGGCCGGCGATGCCCGCAGCGGACCTGTCGCCGAGAAGGCCGGCAATCGGGGGCAACAACACGAGCACCAGAATCATGACCAAGTCTTCGACAATCAGCCAGCCGGTGGCGATACGGCCATTGATGGAGTCGAGGACGCCGCGATCATCGAGTGCGCGCAGGAGCACGACCGTGCTGGCCACGGAAAGGGCGAGACCGAACACCAGGGCCGCACCGAACGTCCAGCCCCAGAACAGCGCGGTCGCAACACCCAGGGCCGTCGCCACCGCGATCTGCACGACAGCCCCCGGCACGGCGATGCGGCGAACGGCCATCAGGTCACCGAGCGAGAAGTGCAGACCGACGCCGAACATCAACAGCATCACGCCGATTTCGGCAAGCTGCCTTGCGAGGCCGACATCGGCGACGAATCCCGGCGTCGCGGGGCCGATGACGATCCCGGCGACGAGGTAGCCGACCAGAGGCGGAATCTTCACGCGGGAGGCGGCGAAGCCCAACACCAGCGCCAGTCCCAGCGCCGCCGCGATGGTCGTTATGAGGTTGATTTCGTGTGGCATGTGGACAATGCAAGTGTCGTCGGTACCTCCTGCCTCACGGCTGCCGACGCGCGAGTTCGGATCGTTCACCAGGCCCGGGCCGCGCCGGCCGTGCCCACGGTCAGGGCACGATCGTCGTGAAGAGATACGTCGCGAAGATCACCGAGGAGCACGGTGCCCTGCAGTACGGTGGTGCGACCCGTTCCCAGCGAGATCGCCGTCACGAACAGCGACAGCAGCAGCAGGACGGTCGACTTGATGTCGATGCCGAGCGTGAGCTGCAGGCCGGTCGCGAGCGACACGATGGCGACGGTGGGAATGGTGAGCCCGATGCTGGCGAGCGCCGAGCCCAGCGCGAGATTGAGGCTCGTCTGCAACCGGTCGGCGCGCGCGGCGCGCAGCGCGGCGAGGCCTTCGGGAAACAGCACGACGGCGGCGATGATGACGCCGACCAGCGCGTTGGGCGCGCCGATCGCCGCGACACCGGCTTCGATGCTGGGGCTGAGCGCCTTCGCGAGCAGGACGACCACGATCGAGGCAGGCGATCAGCAGCAACGCCGCTGAGCGACGCGGCCTTCGTCGTCGGCGCCGCCGCGTGAATGGCCTCGTCGGCGGGCGCTTCGGCGGGCAGGAAGTAGTCGCGATGGCGGATGACCTGCGCGAAGACGAACGTCCCGTACAGGATCAGCGAAACGACGGCGATGAACGCGAGCTGGCCCCGGGTGAACACGGGCCCGGGCATGCTGACCGTGTAGTTCGGCAGGACGAGCGTCAGCACGACGATCGCGGCCAGCGTCGCGAGCGATGCGCTGACGCCGTGGAGCCCGAAGCTCTGCTCGCGGAAGCGCGCGCCGCCCAGGAGCAGGCACAGGCCGACCATGCCGGTCAGGATGATCATCACGGCGGCGAACACCGTATCGCGGGCGAGCGCCGTCGTCGCGGGACCGCCGGCCAGCATCAGCGAAACGATCAGCGCGACTTCGATCACCGTGACCGCGACGGCCAGCACCAGCGTGCCGAACGGCTCGCCGACGCGATGCGCGACGACCTCGGCGTGATGCACCGCCGACAGCACGCCGCCGATCAGTCCGGCCGCGACGAGCACCAGGTACGCGCCGCCGAAGCCCGAGCAGGGTTCCGCCGAACAGCAGCCAGGCGGCGATCGGCGCGGCGATGGTCCAGAGCGGAAGGAGCGAGGCACTTTTCATTCCGCGACTATAACGGATCGTCCCGCCTCGACCGAGAACTTCGCGAGCGTTTCGATCCTGGTATCGCGTCGGGTGACGTCGTCCACCACGCGCAGCGACGTCGTCAGGCGCTTCGGCGTGAACTCGACGATGCCGTAACCGCGGTGCGCGGCGTCGGCGAAGACGAAATGCGGATTCCTCGCGAGCGAGATCGCTGATCTTGCCGCCATCGTCGGAGCGCGCGGTGATGCTCGTCCCGCAGAATTCCACGCCGATCGAGGGACTTGCGGGATCGGCGTAGTCGGCCTTCACGTGGCCCACCCAGTTCTGATGCACGTCGCCGCCGAGCAGAACGGGATTGGCGAGCGTGTGCTTGCGCATCGATGCGATCATGCGGGCGCGGGCAGCCGGGTAGCCGTCCCAGCCGTCGTTCCAGAACGATCGGACCGGTCCGGACCGGAAATCGCGCTGTCCGAACAGCGTTTGCAGGCCGACGACGTTCCAGCCCGTTGCTCCCGTGGGCGAACGCGTCGTCGAGCCAGCGCTTCCTGCGCTGCGCCGAGCAACGTGCGCTTCGGGTCCTGCCACTCGGCGCAGCATTGCCGGGTTCACGGTGCTCGACGCCGGCTCTGCCGCCGCGCGTGCAGGCCTGCGGATCGCGATACTGCCGGTCGTCGACGAGGTGGAACGACGCGAGCGTGCCGAAGCGCACGCTGGAATGGATGCGCATCTCGGCGCCGCTGCGCGAGGCCGGCCAGGGCCCGGGTGAGGACCGCAGCGCGCAGCGGCATGTGCTCGTAGTAGGCCTGATACGCCGCGGCGCGCAGCGCGGCGAAATCCGCGACGGGCGTCCCGCTGTTGCCTTCCTTCAGGCCCGGCGTAGTCGTTCTGCACTTCGTGATCGTCCCACGTCACGAGCCACGGGACAGCCGGCGTGCATCGCCTGGAGGTCGGGGTCCGACTTGTGGAGCGCGTAGCGCTGCCGATAGTCGTCGAGCGTGCACACCCAGCCGCCGGTCGGCACGCGCACCGCGTTCTTCGCGTTCGGATATTCGTAGATGTAGTCGCCGAGGAACAGCACGACGTCGGGATTCTCCTGGCGCATGTGGCGATAGGCGCTGAAGTAGCCGTGCTCCCAGCGCTGGCAGGACGCGTACGCGATGCGCAGGCGCGTCGCCGCGGCGTCGGGCGCCGGGAAACGTGCGGGTGCGGCCGACGGCGCTCTGCGCATCGCCGGCCATGAACCGGTAGAAATACCAGCGATCCGGTTCGAGGCCCGGCGACTTCGACGTGGACCGAGTCCGCGAGCGCGGCGCTCGCCACGGACTGCCCGCGCTGGACGATGCGGTCGAACTTGTCGTCGTGCGCGATCTCCCAGCGCACGGTGATCGGATCGCTCGGACAGGTTCGACCGAAGATGCGCCTCCGGCGCAAGCCGCGTCCACAGCACCACCGAATCGTGCGTCGGCGAGCCGCTGGCGACACCCAACGCGAACGGATCGCTCGCGAATCGCGGCTGGCTCCACGCGCTGCGCGGCAACCACAGCGTCGTGGCACACGCCGCGGCGAGCTGGAGAAAGCGTCGGCGATCGGTCGGCGGCGACATGCGGCCGATTATCGCGCAGGACGGCGCGAGGAAGTCCGGTTAGACAGTCGTTCCGCGTTCGCGATGGCGGGATCGGTACCATTCGACTCGCGCGGACAGCCGCGCCCGATCGCATCCGAGGCTTACCCATGAGCGAAAAGCAATTCGCGTCGCACGCCGACCTCGTCGAGAAGAAGGTCAGCTTCGACAAGCTCTCCGACCACGCCTACGCGTACACCGCGGAGGGCGACCCCAACACCGGCGTCGTCGTGGGCGACAACGCGGTGATGGTGATCGACACGCAGGCGACTCCGGTGATGGCGCAGGACGTCATCCGGCGGATCCGCGAGGTCACGGACAAGCCCATCCGCTACGTGGTGCTGTCGCACTACCACGCCGTGCGCGTGCTGGGCGCCAGCCGCGTACGGGGCCGACCACGTCATCGCGAGCCGCGACACGTACGAGCTCATCCGCGAGCGCGGCGAGCAGGACATGAAGAGCGAGATCGAGCGCTTTCCCCGCTTGTTCCGCGCGGTCGAGTCGGTGCCGGGACTCACGTGGCCCAACCTCGTGTTCAAGAAGCGGCTCACGCTGTGGCTGGGCAAGCTGCAGGTCGAGATCATGCAGCTCGGACGCGGCCATACGAAGGGCGACACCGTCGTCTGGCTGCCGCAGGAGAAGATCCTGTTCTCGGGCGATCTCGTCGAATACGAAGCCACGCCCTACACGGGCGATGCCTACCTCGCGGAGTGGCCCGACACGCTCGACAACATCGCGGCGCTGAAGCCCCTGAAGCTCGTGCCCGGGCGCGGCGCCGCGCTGATGACGCCCGAGGCCGTCAAGGCGGGCCTCGACGGCACGGACCGGTTCGTGAGCGAGATGTTCGAATCGGTGAAGCGGGGCGTCGAGGCGGGCCTCGATCTCAACAGCGTGTACAAGGAAACGTACGCCGCGCTCAAGCCGAAGTTCGGCCACTGGGTGATTTTCGACCATTGCCTGCCGTTCGACGTGACGCGCGCCTACGACGAGGCGACGCAGTATCCCGATCCGCGCATCTGGACGGCGGAACGCGACAAGGAGATGTGGGAAACCCTGGAGGGCTGACGACCGCCGGCGGGACAGCGTGCCGCGGCATGGCCGCATCGCCTGCGACGCCGATGAAGACGTACACCAACCCCGTCTATCGCCTACACGCGGCCCGCCGAGCTCGATGCGCCCGGCGCACGGCGACCGGTGGTGATCGTCGGCGCCGGGCCCGTCGGCCTCGCCGCGGCGATCGACCTCGGCCAGCGCGGCATTCCGGTGGTGGTCGTCGACGACGATCGCACGGTGTCCGTCGGCTCGCGCGCGATCTGCTACGCGAAGCGCGCGCTCGAGATCCTCGACCGGCTGGGCTGTGCGCAGCCGGTCGTCGACAAGGGCATCGGCTGGAACGTCGGCAAGGTGTTCTTCCGCGACGAGCTCGTCTATCGCTTCGATCTCCTGCCCGAAGCGGGACATCGGCGGCCGGCGTTCGTCAACCTGCAGCAGTACTGGTTCGAGGAGTATCTCGTCGGGCGCGCGCGCTCGCTCGCCGACGGTCGACCTGCGCTGGGAAAGCAAGGCGGTCGGCGTCGCGTCGAAGGCGGACGGCGTCGACGTCCGCGTGGCCACGCCGGACGGCGAATACACGCTCGCCTGCGATTGGCTGATCGCCGCCGACGGCTCGCGCAGCGCGGTGCGGCAGATGCTCGGCCTCGAATGGGAAGGCCAGGTGTTTCGCGACCGCTTCCTCATCGCGGACATCCACATGAAGTCGGATTTTCCGACGGAGCGCTGGTTCTGGTTCGATCCGCCGTTCCACCCGAACCAGTCGGCGCTCCTGCACCGGCAGGCCGACGACGTGTGGCGCATCGATTTCCAGCTGGGCTGGGACGCCGATCCCGACGAGGAGAAGAAGCCGGAGCGCATCCTGCCGCGCCTGCGCGCCATGCTGGGGGAGGACGCCAAGTTCGAGATCGAATGGGCGAGCGTCTACACGTTCGCCTGCCGGCGCATGCAGCGCTTCCGGCATGGCCGCGTGCTCTTCGCCGGCGACGCCGCGCACGTGGTGTCGCCGTTCGGGGCGAGGGGCGCCAACAGCGGCATCCAGGACGCCGACAACCTCGTCTGGAAGCTCGCGCTCGTGCTCGACGGGCGGGCGCCGGAGCGCCTGCTCGACACCTACGACTTCGAGCGCGTGCGCGCCGCCGACGAGAACATCCTGAACTCGACGCGCTCGACGGATTTCATCACGCCGAAAAGCCGCGTGTCGCGCACGTTCCGCGATGCGGTGCTCGATCTTGCGAAGAAGCATGCGTTCGCGCGCCGGCTCGTCAACAGCGGGCGGCTTTCGGTACCGGCGATCCTCGCCGACTCGCCGCTCAACACGCCGGACCGCGATCCGGATTTCGCCCGCGGACCCGGCGCCATGATCCCCGGTGCGCCGGCCGCCGACGCCCCGGTGGCGGGACCCGCCGGCGACTGGCTGCTCGGCTATCTCGGCGGCGACTTCACGTTGCTCGCGTTCGGCGATGCCGTCGGGCCGCACGACGTCGCGGCGCTCGCGCGGCGACCCGATCCCGTGCAAGGTCGTCGCCGATCGGCGGGAAGGCGGCCGCGGGAGCGACGACGATCGACGGATGTGGAAGGGCTCGCCGTCCGGCGGTACGATGGGAGGCCCGGTACCGTCTATCTGCTGCGGCCGGACCAGCACGTGTGCGCGCGCTGGCGGGCCTTCGACTTGCGGGCGGTGCGCGCCGCTATCGCGCGCGCGACGGCCAACGCGATGAACGCCAGCTCACTGCGTTCGCCTCCCCCGAGGGGGCGCTCAGCGCCCTTCGGGCGGCCGTGCGGGCGCTGAGGAGGTAGCGATGGCAGCCTCAACACCGAACCCAATCTTCCCGCGCCGGACGACTTCTACGAGCGGCTGATCGCGACGCATCGCGGGTTGTCCGACGGGCAGAGCGCGCTCGTCAATGCCAAGCTCGTGCTGCTCCTCGCCAATCACATCGGCGACCCCGGCGTGCTGGCCGAGGCGATGGCGGCGGCGCGCGAAGGGATCGGCAATGCCGGCGACGCCGGGCGCAGACTGACGCGCCAGAGCCCACTCCACATTCGCATGCAACGGTGAATCGTCACGGCATCGGCCCCCGGTTCCTGCTAGTGCGCGTTGGGCCTTTCGCCATCGCGCCGTGGGCGAGTGGTGCGGTCGAGACCGTGGTCGTTCAACGCGGACGAGGTGGCGCGGATCGTCGCGCACGGTCCGTGGCCGCCGCCGCCGACGCGCGATCCGACCAACCGCGTCTCCGGCATGCCCGAGGCGATTGCGTTCGGCCGCCGCCTCTTTTTCGACCCGCGATTCTCGCCGAGCGGCTACGTCTCCTGTGTCGCCTGCCATCAGCCGGACCGCGGCTTCACCGACAACCTGCCGCGTGCGCGCGGCCTGGCACCGGTCGACCGCAACGCCATCGCGCTGCAGAACCTGCGCCTCCAGCGCTGGTACGGCTGGGGCGGATCGAGCGACAGCCTGTGGATGGCGAGCCTGCGGCCGATCCTGGACGCGCGCGAGATCGGCGGCAGCGCGGACAAGGTCGCCTTCGTGATTCGAACGGGCGACGGCGTCGCCTGCCGCTATCGCGCCGCGTTCGGCGCGGACCCCGACGCAGGAGGCGCCGAGACCGTTCTCGTCAACGTGGGCAAGGCGCTCGCCGCGTACGAGGAAACGCTCGTCACCGGCCGCACGCCGTTCGACGATTTTCGCGATGCGGCTGGCGCGCGGCGAGCCTTCGTCCGCGACCGTACCCGGCGGCTGCGCGGAGAGGCCTCAAGCTCTTCGTCGGACGCGGCAATTGTTTTGCCTGCCACGGCGGGCCGAACTTCACGGATGGCGCCTTCCGGGCCACCGGCGTGCCGTCGTTCGTGGGCGAGCAGCGTGCCCGACACCGGTCGTCTCGACGGGTTGCGGACGCTGCGCTCCAGCCGCTTCAATCTGCGCGGACCGTACAACGACGACCGCGCACGCGAGCCCGCACGTCGAGGCAGCAGGAGGTGAAGGTCGACGCGCGCGAGCGCGGCAAGTGGCGCACGCCGAGCCTGCGCAACGTCGCCGCGACGGCGCCGTATCTGCACAACGGCACCGCGGCCACGCTGTACGACGTGGTGCGCCGCTACGCGAAGGCGGGCGGCGGCGGGACCTTACGTGGACGGAGAGCGCAAGGTGCGCCGCGTCGACTTGTCGCCGCAGGATGTCGACGATCTGGTGGCCTTCCTCGACACGCTGACCGACGCCGACGGCGCGCGCCGGCCGCTCGCGCCGCCGGTGCCGACCGCCTGCGATTGATGTGCGGCTGGAACGGCAAGGAGGGGCGCCGCGGCGGGTGCTGGGCAGACGGCTCCCTAGACAAGGCGCACGACGATCTTGCCGCGCCCATGGCCCGTTTCCATGGCGCGCTGCGCGTCCGCGACGTCCTCGAGCGTGATCGAGCGCTCGACGTGCGCACGCAGCGCTGCCCTGCCGGGCCAGGGCCGCGAGCCGCTCCCAGCGCGCGGAATCGCGGCGAGCACGAGTGCGATCGCCCGTTGGCGGGAGCTGACCCGCGCGAGCAATCGCGCCCATTGCCGTGCCGATCACGGCGGCGGCGTCGCCACCGGTGTTGACGTAGCAGCCGTCGACGGTGAGCACGCGCCGCGCCGCGATGAACGACGACGCGCAGGCGGCGTCGAACACGACGTCGAACCGGTCGTCGCGGCGCGTGAAATCGTCGCGCGCGTAGTCGACCACTTCATCGGCGCCGAGAGCCCGCGCACGAAATCGGCATTGGCCGCGCCGCAGACGGCGACGACGTGCGCGCCGACGTGCTTCGCGATCTGCACGGCGAAATGTCCGACGCCGCCCGCAGCGCCGGTGATCAGGATGCGCTGGCCGGCGCCGAGCCGCGCCTCGTCGGCGAGTCGCCTGCAGGGCCGTCCCGCCGGCGACCGGCAGCGCGGCGGCCTGTTCGTAGTCCGAGGTTCGCCGGCATCGTCGCCAGCCGATCGACGCCCGCGACGAGGTAGTCGGCCAGCGCGCCATCGCGTCCGAACGGCAGCAGCGAACCGAACACGCGCTCGCCGACGATAGTGCGATCTCGCGCCGGCACTGACGCCGACGATCTCGCCCGCGAAATCGCAGCCGGGTGTTCGAGGCGGCCCGCGGAACATCGGCAACCAGCGCACGTGGCCGGCGCGGACCTTCCAGTCGAGCGGGTTTAGGCTCGCCGCGTGGACGCGCACTTTCACTTCGCCTGCGCGCGGCACCGGCTCGGGGATGTCGACCACGTGCAGGACCTCGGGGGGGCCGAAGCGGTCGTAACGAAGCGCGCGCATCAGGAATCGCCCGTGGCGAACTCAGTGGTGGTCGAGCGCGTGCCGGCGCAGGTCCGCGAGCGGGATCACGGCGAGCGTTTCCTCGTGTGTCGCCGCCAGGATCACCGGCGGCGCGACACCGGCCTCCAGCGCCTGCCGCCAGGTCGCGGCGCAGACGCACCAGCGATCACCGGGGACAAGGCCGCGAAAACCGTACTCCGGCATCGGTGTCACGAGGTCGTTGCCCCGTTCGCGCGCGAAGTCGAGAAATTCGGCCGTCACCTGCGCGCACACGACGTGCAGGCCGACATCCTCGGGGCCAGTGTTGCAGCAACCGTCGCGGTAGAAGCCGGTGCGCGGAGAGGTCGAGCACGGGGCAAGCGTGCCGCCAAGCACGTTCTTCTCGTCAGCCGCGGGTGCGGGAATCACGCGGCTTTCTTCCGATTGCGCTCGAGCCATTCGTCGACCGATCGCCACGGTCTCGATCGACGGTATCGTTGCGCATCCCCTTCTGCGCGGCGATGGCCTGCACCAGGCGGTCGGTGCGCTCGATGTTGGGCGCGCCGGCCGCGAGCGCGCGCGCCGCGGACGACGGATTCTGCAGCGAGAGCGCCGCGTTGGCGTACTTTTCGAAGGGCACGAGATCGCCTTCGGCCGCACCGAGCGACACGGCACAACTCGACCACCCATTCGTACACGGACCGCGACAGCGCGATGTCGGCATGCACCGCGTCCCTGATGCTGCGCACGCCGTCCCGCTGCACGCAGCGATAGTTGCCCGCGAGCAGCATCGCCCACTTCGCGAGCGGCACGAAGACCGAGTCGTGCACGCGCAGCTTGACGGGCACCTCGATGCGGCCGGTGCCGGTGTCGAATCGGGCGGCCTCGATGTCGGACGCAAGGCGCCGCAGCATCGCCGCATGCGCGGGCAGCGCGAACGCCGCGGCCTTGAAATTGGTCGGCAGCCTGACCTGCAGCACGTTCACCTTTTCCTCCGGCGGGCGGAACGCCTGCGCGTCCGGGCTGCACAGCGTCATCAGCGTCGGATCGAAGCCGTCCCAGACACTCGCATCGGTGTAGCAGCTCCGGCAAGCCATCGACCGAGATGCCCGGAATGCGCTGGAGGTAGGGCAGCGGCGGCATGTTCATGATCGACATGCAGGGCACCTTGGCCTTGGCTACCGCGTCCAGCAATTCGCGCACGCCGGCCGAGCGGTACTGGGGTTCCTGCATCGCCAGGACGACGAGATCGAAGTCGGCCGGATCGGCCGACGCCGGGCCGCCGGCGGTGAGCTTCCCGGGCAGCGCGCGCGAGTCGAGCTCGACCAATCCGTCGCGGCCCTTCACGGGCATGCGCACCCGGGCGCCTTCACTGTTGATGAGATCGGCCTCCGCGGGGAGGCAGATCAACTTGACGGTATGGCCCGCGAGCACCAGCTTGATGGCGAGCAGCGAGCCATAGGACGCGCCCAGGATCAGGATTCTGACATTGGATTCCATTGCATCTCCTCCAGTGACGACCCGGATCGGCGGGACTAGGCCGATGGACCGCTCTTCTGTGCGGGCGGTGCCATTGGCCGAATCCTATTCTTCCTCATGGTACCGACCGGCGGGTCCCGGTTTCCCGGAAGGTACGATGTTACAGCGACACGGGTCGCGATTTGTCGAAACGCGGCAATCGCTCCACAATGCTGCATTGTTCCGGGCCCCGCGATCCGACCGCCGCCGCCCCGGACCGCGACGAGGAGTGGCATGAAGCACTACATCCGTTTTCCGCGCGCCGACGGCACGCACAGCCGCCAGGCGCATGCCGACCTGCCGGCAGGAACGTACGAGCGCGAGATGAGCAAGGACGGCTTCTTCGGTCCGGCCGCGCACTTCCATCACCGGCATCCGCCGACGTCGTGGGCGCGCTTTTCGGGCGCGCTCCAACCGCGCGCGTACGACCTCAACCAGTTGCCGGCAAAGGGAGACTCGCCCTGGGACGCGACGCCGTTCCTGCACAACGGCGACGTGAAGATCCGGTACTGGAAAACGCAGCGGGCGATGGATTGCCTCGTCCGCAACCAGGATGGCGACGAGCTCCTGTTCGTGCACGACGGCGCCGGCGAATTCTTCTGCGACTGGGGCCGGCTCGCGTATCGCGAGGGCGACTACATCGTGATTCCGCGCGGCGGGATGTGGCGCCTCGCGCCGACGTCCCCGACGACGCTGCTGTTGATCGAATGCACCGAAGGGACTTACACGCTGCCCGAGAAGGGAATCGTCGGCGTCCATGCGATCTTCGACCCGGCGATGCTGGATGTCCCGGCGATGGACGCGGAATTTCGCGCGCAGCAGACCGACGATCCGTGGCGGGTCGTAGTGAAGCGCGCCGGGGAGCTGTCGACGCTCGAATACCCGTTCAATCCGCTGGACGCCGTGGGCTGGCACGGCGACCTTGCCGTCGTGCGCATCAACGTCCGCGACCTCCGGCCGCTGATGAGCCACCGGTTTCATCTGCCGCCATCGGCCCACACGACCTTCGTCGGGCGCAACTTCGTCGTGTGCACCTTCGTGCCGCGGCCGATCGAGTCGGATCCCGGCGCGCTCAAGGTGCCCTTCTATCACAACAACGACGATTACGACGAAGTGATCTTCTATCATCGCGGCGAATTCTTCAGCCGCGACAACATCGAGCCCGGGATGGTGACCTTCCACCCGAGCGGCTTCACGCATGGCCCGCATCCGAAGGCCTTCCAGATCGGCGCTGCCCATGCGCGCAAGGAAACCGACGAATACGCGGTCATGATCGACACGCGTTACCCTCTCGGCGTGGCGCCGCTGCCCGAGGGCGTCGAGAACCGGAATTATGTCGACAGCTGGAAGGCCAAGCCATGAGCTATCAGAACATCATCGTCGAGACCCGTGAGCGCACCGGGCTCATCCGTCTCAACCGCCCGCAGCGCATGAACGCGCTCAACGACGCGCTTGCCGTCGAATTGAAGGATGCGCTCGAGCGGTTCGACGCGGACGACGGGATTTCAGTCATCGTCATCACCGGCAACGAAAAGGCGTTCGCCGCGGGCGCCGACATCGGCGCCATGGCCGAATGGAGCTACCAGAAGGTCTATCACGACAACTACATCACCCGGGATTGGGAACAGATCCGCTACGTGCGCAAGCCCGTGATCGCGGCCGTCGCCGGTTTCGCTCTGGGCGGCGGTTGCGAGCTCGCGATGGCCTGCGATCTGATCATCGCCGCCGACAACGCGAAATTCGGGCAGCCCGAGATCACCATCGGCACGATGCCCGGGATGGGCGGGATCGCAGCGGCTGCCGCGCGCCGTGGGCAAGGCCAAGGCGATGGACTGGTGCCTCACGGGCCGGATGATCGATGCGGCCGAAGCCGAACGGAGTGGCCTCGTCTCGCGCGTGGTGCCGGCGGACCAGTTGGAGACGGAGGCCCTGGCCGTGGCGGCGAAGATCGCCGGCTACTCGTTGCCGGTCGTGCTGAAGATCAAGGAGGCGGTCAATCGTGCGTACGAGTCGTCGCTCGCCGAGGGCCTGCTGTTCGAGCGCCGTGAGTTCCACTCGACGTTCGCGCTCGACGATCAGAAGGAAGGGATGCGGGCATTCGTCGAGAAACGCAAGCCGGCGTTCAGGCATCGATGACCGGCGACCGGATTCGCGAGTTGGCGCGGTCTCGCCGCCCATGAGGATTGCGATGCATCGCACGCCGAACCGCATTTTCCGCGGCCTCGCCGTCGTCGTGCTCGCATGGCTCGTCGCGGGCTGTGCGTCGACGACGCTGCAGAGCACTTGGCGCGATCCGGCGTACCCGGCGGGGGCGTTCAAGCGGATATTCGTGCTGGGCTTGAGCGCGAGGGATGTCACCGCGCGCCGCGTGCTCGAGGATGTCGTCGTGGCCAAGCTCGTGGCGGGCGGCGTGGAAGCGGTCCCTGGCTGGCAGTCGCTCGCGCACGACGGTCCGGCCGACGAGGGCGCGCTCACGGCGGCGGTGACGGCGTCGCGCGCCGACGCCATGCTGATGGTGCGCCTGCTCGGAATCGACACCCAGACGACGGTCTGGGCGCCCATGGGGCCGGGCCCGCGTTACGGCTGGTACGGCTCCTATTCGGGCTGGTACGCGTATCCGCAGATCACGCAGACGCAGACCGCCGTGATCGAGACCATGCTGTTCGACGTGCGGAGTCAACGCATCGTCTGGAGTGCGACCTCCGAGACGGTCAACCCGTCCAGCGTGCAGAAGGACGCGCCGGGCTTCGCCGACGTGATTCTCGCCTCGCTGCGCAAGGACGGTTTCCTGCCCGCCGCCAAATAGGGCGGCGGCCTCGTCGCGAACGAAATGGCGTGTGGTGCCGGCCAGGTCGAACGGCATCGCGGGACCCGGCCACGACGGCGCGTCACGGCCGTGACGACGTGAATCGCATCGAGCCGGAATCCACCTTGAGCGTCAGCACCAGGTCGTTGCCGCGAATGAGATGGCCCGATACCGCGCCGAGGCCCTTGAGGAAATCGGCGTCGCGCGTGTCCGATGGGCAGGCCATCCTCGTCAGCGCAATCGGACCGATGCCGAGAGTACTTCCGCTGCGCACGTAGCTCGCGCTGCCGCGATTGCAGTCGGCGCGCACGCGCACCGTGCCGCCCGGCTGGAACTCGAGCGTGTACCGCCCCGGACCGTCGGGGACGACGAGCGCGCCGTCGCTCATCTGCGTGCTCTGCCAGGACCACACCACGCCGAGCGGCAGCGAGTCCGCGGTTGCCATCGGCGGCGGTGGCGCGTTGATGTGTCCCGGCAGCACCGGTCCGCCCGAGCCGGTGGTGGCGCACGCTGCAAGCGCAATGGGCAATGCCAGTACGGCGAGATGGCGCATGGGAACGCCAATTCTAGCATCGGCGATGCGCGCCCGAAGCCGTCGCTTGCCGCGTGGCCGGTCGGCCTTTGGTACGATGCGTGGGATCCATGCATCCGCTCCGCAAGTGACTGCACCCGACTCCACGCGCGCGCCGCTGCGCCTTCGTTGGGTCGTGCCGGTGCTCGGCATCGCGCAGATCATTTCGTGGGGCAGCCTCTACTATCCGATCGCCGTGCTCGCGACGGCCATCAACCGCGACCTCGGCATCGGCGACGTCGCGGTGTTCGGCAGCTTCACCGTCGGCCTCTTCGTTTCGGGCCTGGCGGCACCGGCGGCGGGACGGCTCGTCGACACGCGAGGCGGGCGCTTCACGCTGGCGAGCGGATCCGCCATCGGCGCCGTCGCACTCGCGGTGCTGGCCCTCGCGCAGGGAACCCTGACGCTGATGCTCGGTTTCGCGCTGGCCGGACTGGCGATGGCCGGTTGCCTCTACGACCCCGCGTTCGCGACGCTGCACGGAATCTCGGGCCCCGCGTATCGCAAGGCGGTGACCGCGCTCACGCTCTTCGGCGGATTCGCGAGCACCGTGTTCTGGCCGTTGTCGCAATTCCTGCTCGACGCCTACGGCTGGCGCGCCACCTTCGGTGCCTACGCGGTGCTGAATCTCGTCGTCTGCGTGCCGCTGCACCTCTGGGTGCTGCCGAGCGGACCGGGCACGAGCCCCACGGGGCGACGCACGCGGAGGCCGCGGTCGCTGCCTCGACGCGGCAATCCCGCGGTGTTCGTCTGGCTCGCCACGGCGCTCGCGCTGGCGTCGTTCCTCTCCTCCGCGCTGTCGGCCCACGTGATCGGATTGCTCACCTCCTCGGGGCTGACCGCGCGCGACGCGGTGCTGATTTCGTCTCTCATCGGGCCGATGCAGGTGGCCGGTCGGGTGGCCGAGTTCGCGTTCGGAGCGCATCTGCGTCCCCTCACCGTGGGCACGCTGGCGTTCGGACTGTTCGCGTTGGCGCTGCTGCTGCTGACGCAGGTGCAGGGTCTCTGGATGGCGGCGCTCGTCTTCGCCGCGATGTACGGCTGGAGCAACGGCGTGATGACGATCGTGCGCGGCACGGTGCCGGGCGAGTTGTTCGGCCATCGCCACTTCGGGGCGCTGCTCGGCCGCCTCGCGCGGCCGCAGTTCGTCGCCAAGGCCATCGCGCCACTGGCGCTGACGCTCGTCTTCGCGGTCGATCCGGCGCGCACGCTGTCGCTGTACGCGCTGGCCGCCGTCGGCCTTGCGGCGCTCGTCGCCTACCGGCTGGCGTTACGGGCGAATGCGAAGGGACAGCGCGGTGATTGATCCCGCATCGCCATGACATCGGGGCGCCCGGTGCGTCCCGTCACACCGGGAGCGCGCGTTCGTACCAGCTGCGGCTGCCATTGACCACGTGCACCACCGCGAGCATCACCGGCACTTCGACCAGCACGCCGACCACCGTCGCCAGCGCCGCGCCCGATTCGATGCCGAACAGGCTGATCGCCGCCGCGACCGCGAGCTCGAAGAAATTGGAGGCGCCGATCAGCGCGGACGGCCCGGCGACGCAATGCGCGACGCCGAGCCTCCGGTCGAGCCAGTAGGTGAACGCGGCGATCGCCGTCACCTGGATGACGATCGGGACCGCCAGCATCGCGATCACCAGCGGTTGCCGCAGCAGCGGCCCGCCCTGGAACGCGAACAGGAGCACGAGCGTGGCGAGCAGCGCCGCGATCGACCATGGCTGCAACCGGGAGAGCGCGCGCGGCGAGCGCCTGCGGGCCCCGCGCCAGCAACGCGCGGCGCGCGAGCTGCGCAAGCGCGAGCGGCACGACGATGTAGAGCACGACGGACACGAGCAGCGTGTCCCACGGCACGACGATCGCGGAGAGGCCGAGCAGCAATCCGACGATCGGCGCGAACGCGAAGACCATGATGAGGTCGTTCAGCGCCACCTGCGACAACGTGAAGTAGGGATCGCCGCGCGTCAGCTGGCTCCAGACGAACACCATCGCCGTGCAGGGCGCGGCGGCGAGCAGGATGAGGCCCGCGACGTAGCTGTCCAGTTGCTCGGCCGGTAGCCATTGCGCGAAGACGCCGCGGACGAAGATCCACGCGAGGAGCGCCATCGAGAACGGCTTCACGGCCCAGTTGACGAACAGGGTGACGCCGATGCCGCGCCAGTGATCGGTCACCTGGCGCAGCGCGCCGAAATCGATGCGCATCAGCATCGGGACGATCATCACCCAGATGAGCGCGCCGACCGGGAAGGTTGACGCGCGCGACCTCGAGCTCGCCCAGCGCCTTGACCGGCGCCGGGAACCATTGTCCCAGCGCGATGCCGATGACGATGCAAAGCGCCACCCACGCGGTGAGCCAGCGCTCGAAGAAGCCGATGCCGGCCGGCGGGCGCGCGATCGCTGCGGCGGCGTCCGTCATGTGGGGGTCTTCGCGCGCGCGCTTCGGCGTATGGCGCGAACCGCACGTTCGGCGGCGGCACGGTCGAGTGTCGCCAGCGGCAGCGCCACCAGGCCGACGGATGCGCGCTTCGAGCGCGGCGGCGGCGGCGGCGAAGGCGGCGCGTTTCGCGTCGGCGCTTCCTGCGACGCCCGCCGGATCCGGCACGCCCCAGTGCGCGGTCATCGGGTGCCCGGGCCAGACGGGACACGCCTCGCCGGCCGCGTTGTCGCAGACGGTGATCACGAAGTCCATCGCCGGCATGCCGGCGTCGGCAAACGCATCCCACCCCTTGCTGTGCAGTCCGTCCACGTCGATGCCGCGGCCGCGCAGGTAGTCGAGCGCGAGCGGGTTGACCTGGCCGGTCGGGTGGCTGCCCGCGCTGAAGGCTCGAAAGCGGCCTGTCGCCCAAGCCGTTCAACAATCGCCTCGGCCAGGATGCTGCGCGCGGAATTGCCCGTGCAGAGAAAGAGGACGTTCCAGACGCGCGGCATCGCGGACGGGGTCCGATACCGTCAGGAGCAGCAGGCCGCGGTGCCGGTGCGCGTCGACGGCATGCAACACACCGTCGGTGCGCCCGCCTGGGTGCTGCGCGCCGTCGGTTCCACGACTTCTTCCGTCATCGCCGCGCAACACGAGGGCGCGCCGTCGGCTTCCCCGCCGAACATCGGAATCGTGCCGAGCGTGTGAAACGCCTCCCAGGCAATCCCCTGAGGATCGGTCACCCAGTGCTTGTCCGACTTCGCGTAGCAGCAGTTGGCGCCCGGCTCGTCGACGGTGGCCCTGGCATCGGCGGCGGCGAATCGGCCGCGCACCGACGCGAGCTCCGCCTCCGACTCGACCTGCAGGCCGAGGTGATTCACGCCGACACCATGCCGCGATGCGAGATCGCGAAATTGACGCGCGGATCTTCGAGCATCCATTTGGCGTAGTCACCCTTGCGCACGGACGGCTCCATGCCGAACAGGCTCGAATAGAAGCGGATGCTCTGGTCGAGGTCGTTGACACCGAGGTGAACGTGAAAGCGTTTCATGCGAGGTTCTCCAGGTTGATGCGCGCCACGATGCGCGGTTTCGGGGTGACAGGTCCGCAGCACACGGCTGCGGCCTGCGATCGGCAGCAGTTTTCGGTGAGATACGCGACGAGGCCGTTCATCGTCGCGAGGTCGGCGCGGTACCAGATGAAGCGGCCCTCGGGTTGCGCGGTGACGAGGCCGGTTCGCGCCAGTTCCTTCAGGTGGAACGACAGCGTGGCCGGCGCCAGCGCCAGCCGCTCGCCGATGGCGCCGGCCGGCAGGCCGACGGGCGCATGCTCCAGCAGCAGCCTCACGACGGCCAGCCGGTGTTCGTGGGCCAGCGCTCCGAGGGCCGTGACTGCATTCGTATGTTCCATATTTCCAATAATATCGAAACAACAGGCAATGTCAAGATTACAAGAACCTGGCGGCGAGGCAAGTCCAACCGCCGCCCGGCGCTGTAGAATCTCAGTTAAGCCATTGTTTCCAAGCCAGGAATAGACCCAAGGCGACCCCGGCGACCAGCAGGCTCGCCCACGCGGCCGCCGCATAGTCGGATGCTGGACGCTTGCCGGAGATCAGGTCCGGATCGCGGAGTTCGGTCGGGAAAAGGCCGGGCGGGAACGGGAATGATCTGCAGGAGTTCGGGATCGGCAGGCAGCCGCGACCGGAACTCCCAAGGCGTGACGACGGGGGCGTCGCCAAACGCTCGGCTCGACGGGAACTGCGGGAACCGAACGAACGCGACAGCGTCGACGTCCTCGCGCAAGCATTCGCGCGAGCGGTCCGGAATCCGCACCGTCGGCTGCATCCGATGCGGCCAACCGCAGGGCGTCCGCGCCGCATTCCTCGAAGGCGGCTGCCGGCATGAGGCGCGTCTGGTCCTCGGTGAGGTAGTCGAACGCGATGCGCGCCTTCGCGATCGACCGCTCCGTGACCGCGACGTACGGAAAGCCCAGGGCCGCGGCGATCCTGCCCGCCGGGCCCCGCACGGGAACCCGCCAGCCCAGCGCGCGCAGCACGTCGACGCTGATGCCGGTGCAATTCATCGTGGCGTGCCGGTACGGCAGCTGATGGCGCCAGAACTGGTTGTAGACACGATTCAATCCGGCCTGGACGAGCCCCGCGGCGCGATCGTCGGCGAGGACGAGCACCAGCAGCTGCGACGGCCGATACCAGCCCTGGCCGCTGTTGAGATCGGCGAGGTAGTTGTCGAGCGGAACGGGCGCGGCGATGATGCCTTTCTCGCTTTCGCTGTCGAGCGCGTAGAAGTTGTTGACGAGCCAGTCGCCGATCGCGCCGTCCTCCCGGGTCCGGCCGGTGACGAGCGCGAAGTGGCCCGCGTGCGCCTCGTCGTCGTCGCCTTGCGCGCCATTGACCATGATCGCCAGCACCGCGCGTCCGGGCGGCAGCGGTTCGCGCGCGGAATCGCGCCGCCAAAGCGTCGATGCGCAGAAATCGCCCTCCGCCCCGCCGCGAGGTTCGGCGCGCATGAGGGCGCGCAGCGCCAGGGTCGGCGGCTCGTCGGTCGGAAGCGCTGGCCCGGGCGCGACCCGGGCGAGCCGGAAGTCCTCGGGCCACAACGTGCGCACCTCCATGGTCGCGCCGGCCACGCGGCCGCGCGCCTTGACGCTCCGGCGGCTGAAGAATGCCGCGGATGTCGCGTCGAAATAGGAGCGATTGAGCGCGATCTGCGGCACCAGCGAAACGCGCAACGGGCCGCGAGGGGATTCGAGCGCGCTCGCGTCCTTGGTGAGCCGTGCGCCTGCGACGACGTCGGGCGCGGCCACCCAGACGAGAGGTGGATGCTCGGGCTTGGAGGCGGGGTCCCGGCCGGCGAGCCACGCGCGGATATCCTCGGCCACCGGCACACCCGCTGCAAAGGAGGCGACGGCTCGTCCGGCTTGCGGTACGGCGATGTGCTCGTGCCGGAAATACCAAAGCGCCTGCGGGATCGTGGGACAGTCCCGGCAATGGCCGTCGGTCAAGCGAAAGTCGGACGCAGGATAGAGTCCGAACGCATGGCCGGCCGCCACGGCCGAGGTGTCAGGATTCGCGCTTGCGCGGAGCGTGCCGTCGGCGGCCATCGAGGCGCGTCAACGCACGACGATCCGCGGCGGTCCCGCCGTGACGTTGCCGATCACCGCCGCTTCGGCGAACCCCTCGTGGTGGAACACCGCCAGGACGGCGTCGACGGCGTCCGGCGCGCACGCGACGAGGAGGCCCCCCGAGGTTTGCGGATCGGTCAGCAGCGCGCGCTCGACGTCGCTGTCCGGATCGGCCAAGCGGACCGCCTCCCCGCATCCGGCCCAGTTGCGCGCCGACGCGCCGGTGACGAGGCCCTCGGCGGGCAAGCTCGAGCACGCCGGGGTGCAGCGGCACCCGCGCGAACTCGATCGTTGCGCCGGTGGACGACGCGCGACAGATCTCGAGCAGGTGGCCGAGCAAGCCCGAACCCGGTGACGTCGGTCAGCGCATGCACGGACGGCATCGTGCCGAATGCAATGCCCGGCGTATTGAGCCGCGTCGTGCTCGCCAGCATCGCCGCGTAGCCCTGTGGGGCGAGGCGACCCCGCTTCAGCGCCGCGCTGTACACGCCGATGCCGAGCGGCTTGCCGAGCACGAGACGTCGCCGGCCCGCGCGCCGGCATTGCGCTTCGAGATGCCGCGGGTCGACGAGCCCGATGACCACGAGCCCGTAGATCGGCTCGACGGAATCGATCGTGTGGCCGCCCGCGATCGGAATGCCGGCGCGCGCGCACACCGCTTCACCGCCATCGAGGATGCGGCGGATCGTGTCGACCGGCAGCTTGTCGATGGGCATGCCCGACGAGCGCCAGCGCGAAGAGCGGCGTGCCGCCCATCGCGTAGACATCGGAGATCGCGTTGGTCGCGGCGATCGCGCCGAAGTCGTAAGGATCGTCGACGATCGGCATGAAGAAATCCGTCGTCGCCACGACGGCTTGCCGATCGTTCAATTGGTAGACCGCGGCGTCGTCGGACGTCTCGACGCCGACGAGCAGCGCTTTGGGGATCGCCGTGGCGCCGGCCTTGCCGAGGATCTGTTGCAGCAATGCGGGCGCGATCTTGCACCCGCACCCGCCGCCATGGCTGAACTGCGTGAGGCGAAGCGGCGCAGGGTCGGAAGCGTTCATCGAAATCCCGTGGTCGAAGGCGCGGGCGAAATGCCGGCGATCGCCGCGAATCCGCGCGAGCGCGTGGCGCACATCTTACCGGTTGATGCAGGTCAAGGTTGATGTCCTGCATCCTGCTACCCTCGACTCGTCGCGGGCGTAGCATCGGTCGCCAATGGCGCGCGTGTCCGGAGCGACGAGTCTGCGTGCCCGGGCGTTCCGCACGCCGGCCCTGACCCGAGGAAGGACGCATGTCCGAATTCGAGATTGTCGACCGCGAGGATTACTCCGACGTCACCTTCATGCTGGAAATCCGTCATCCGGCGATGGCGAAGGCCGCCAGGGCCGGCCAGTTCGTCATTGTGATGGAGCGCGAGCAGGGGGAGCGCATTCCGCTGACGCTCGCCGACTTCGACGCGGAACAGGGCACCGTCACGCTGGTGATCCAGGCCGTGGGCAAGACGACCCGCGAAATGCAGCGGAACTGCCGGATCGGCACGAGCCTCTACGCGGTCGTCGGCCCGATGGGCATTCCCAGCCTCATCGGCAAACGGAAGAAGGTGCTGTGCGTGGGCGGCGGTCTCGGCGTGGCGCCGGTTTTTCCGCAGGCACGCGCGTATGCCAGGAGCGGCGCCCACGTGATCGGCGTGCTGGGCTTTCGCAACCGCGGCGTCATGTTCTGGGAGGACAAGTTCCGCTCCGTGTGCGACGAGCTGATCGTCTGCACCGACGACGGCTCCGCCGGAATCAAAGGGCTCGTGACCAAGGGCATGGAACAGGCGCTCGCCGCGCACGCGGATATCGACGAGGCGCTGGCGATCGGGCCGCCGATCATGATGAAGGCCTGCGCGGAGGTCACCCGGCCCAGGCAAATCCACACCGTCGTGAGCCTCAATCCGGTGATGGTCGACGGCACCGGCATGTGCGGCGGCTGTCGCGTCAAGATCGGCGACGGCATCAAGTTCGCGTGCGTCGACGGCCCCGACTTCGACGCCCATCAGGTGGACTTCGACGACCTCATGTCCCGCCTCGCGCGCTTCCGTCCTGCCGAGCAGGAGGCGTTGAAGAAGTGGGACGAAGGCTGCCGGATGGACAGCGGCGCCGCCGGGTCCGAAGAGCGGTACTGATTCCCAACCGATTCCGAGCCGCCGTCCAACCCGGCGAATGCGCGAGCACCCCATGGCGAAGAAGAAGACGATACGGACGATTCCGCAAGAGCGGACGCCGATGCCCGAGCAGGACCCGATCGAGCGCGCACGCAACTTCAAGGAAGTCGCCATCGGCTACACCGTGGAGATGGCGCTGCGCGAGGCCGATCGTTGCCTGCAGTGTCCCGACGAGCCGTGCGTGCGCGGCTGCCCGGTGGGCATCGACATCCCCGCGTTCATCCAGAAGATCGCGGAAAAGCACTACCACGGCGCCTACGACGTCATCACCGACACCAACCTGCTCCCGTCCGTCTGCGGCCGCGTGTGCCCGCAGGAGAGCCAGTGCGAGGGCGTGTGCACCGTCGGCGACACGCTGGAGCCCGTCGCCATCGGCCGGCTCGAACGCTTCGTCGGCGACATGGCGATCCGCGAGGGCTGGGTGAACGTGCCGCACATCGAGCCCTCGGGCTTCAAGGTCGGCATCGTCGGCTCCGGCCCCGCCGGCATGGCCTGCGCCGCGGACATGGCGAAGGCCGGCTGCGAGGTGATCGTCTACGAGGCGTTCCACGAGCCGGGCGGCGTGCTGAAGTACGGCATTCCGGATTTTCGCCTGCCCAATGCGGTCGTCGACGTCGAGATCGACAAGCTGAAGCAGCTCGGCGTGAAGTTCGAGTGCAACACGCTGGTCGGGCGTCTCTTCACGATCGAGCAGATGATCACCGAGATGGGGTTCCACTCGGTCTTCATCGGCACCGGCGCCGGCTACCCGAGCTTCATGGGCATACCCGGCGAGTCGCTCAACGGCGTGCTGTCGGCCAACGAGCTGCTCACCCGCTGCAACCTGATGCGGGCGCGCGACTTTCCGAAATTCGACACGCCGCTGATGCCCGGCAGGCGCGTCGCGGTGATCGGCGCAGGGAACACGGCGATGGACGCGCTGCGCGTGTCGCTGCGCCTCGGTGCCGAGAAAGTGATCTGCGTCTACCGGCGCAGCAAGATCGAAGCGCCGGCGCGGGCCGAGGAGATCCACCACGCGGGCGAGGAGGGCGTCGAGTTCCACTGGCTGACGAGCCCGGTCGAGGTGCTGGGCGACGGGGAGAAGCGCGTACGCGGCATGCGCTGCCAGAAGATGGAGCTGGGCGAGCCCGACGCGTCGGGACGCCGCCGTCCGGTCCCGGTGCCGGGAAGCGAGTTCGAGCTCGAGTGCGACAGCGTGGTCTACGCGATCGGCACCAACGCCAATCCGATTCTCGGCCAGACGGCGAAACTGAAGCTCGACAAGCGCGGGTACATCGGGACCGACGAGAGCCTCGCGACGTCGATCGCCGGCGTCTACGCCGGCGGCGACATCGTGACGGGCGCGGCAACGGTGATCGAGGCGATGGGCGCGGGACGCAAGCGCCGCGCGCGCGATGAAAGCCTGGCTCGGTCTGCGCGACACCGACGTCATCTACGCGCCGGAAGCGCCGCGCGCGGGACGGCGCTTCGGTTTCGCGCCCGACGAGCACGGCTACGCGCGCGTGCGCGTCTGACCGAACATCCGCACATTGCGAGGCTGAAGCGACCATGACCGAAGTTGCAACCCGTACACCTGATGCCACCCGCGCGCCGATCGCCGCCGACCGGGCAGCGCGCCGCCGAGACGCTGACCGAGCACATCGTCGAGGTGATCAGCGACTCGGGCGAGGGCGCGCAGCGCTGCGGCCAGTCGCTCGGCGGCATCGCCGCCCGGACCGGCAACGGCATCTGGACGACCGAGATCATCCCGGCCGAGATCCAGCCGCCGGCGCGCAGCGTCGCGGGCGCGTCGGGCATCCGCATTCGCATCGGCACGAAGCAGGTGACCAACGGCGGCGACGAGACCGATCTCGTCGTCGCGTTCAACGAGCAGGTGCTGCTCGGCCGCGTGCGCGCCGGCGAGTTGAAGCCCGGCGCGCAGATCTTGCTCGAGGACATGTGGCGCGAGCATCGCGACCCGAAGGTCGTCGCGTCCTATGCCGAGACGGTCGACATGCTGAAGAAGGGCGGCTTTCGCGTCTACGAGGTCCCGCTGGAGCGCGAGTGCCACAAGCTGGTCGCCGATCCCCGCAAGGGCAAGAACATGTTCGTGCTGGGGATCCTGTGCAATCTGTACAGCCTGGAGCCGAAACTCGGCCGCGAGCAGATCGCGCTCACGTTCGGCAAGAAGGACGCGAAGGTGATCCAGGTCAACCAGGGCCTGTTCGACGCCGGCTTCGCCTGGGCCGAGGAGAACCTCGACTTCAAGTACCGGATTCCCGCGGTGCGATCGACAGAGCCGCAGATCGTCGTCAACGGCAATACCGCGTTGGCGCTGGGCGTGCTCGCCTCCGGCATGGACATCTGCGCGATGTACCCGATCACGCCGGCGACGTCGGTCTCGCACTACCTGTCCGACGTGTTCGAGCGCGTCGGCGGCATCGTCCACCAGGCGGAGGACGAGATCGCGGCCTGCGCGTTCGCGATCGGCGCCTCCTACGCCGGCAAGTGCGCGGTCACCGTCACGTCGGGGCCGGGCTACTCGCTGAAGCAGGAAGGCATCGGGCTCGCGGTGATGGCCGAGATCCCGCTGGTCGTCATCAACGTCCAGCGCGGCGGGCCGTCCACTGGCCAGCCGACCAAGATCGAGCAGGGCGACCTGCTCACGGCGATCTACGGCAGCCACGGCGACGCGCCCAAGGTCGTGATGGCGGTGTCGGGCATCGAGGACTGCTTCTACTCGATGATCACGGCGCGCAAGATCGCCGAGACGTTCAATACGGTGGTCGTCGTGCTCTCCGACGCGAGCCTCTCGACCGCGCAGCAGCCGTTCCCGCGACCGCAGTTCGACGCCGACTGGCTCGCCCCGCCGCTCGACCAGACGCCGGTGCCCGACGGCGTGAAGCCCTACGACTGGGACAAGCTGACCGGCATCGCGCGCCGCTTCGTCCCGGGCCAGCCGCACGGCATGCACACGCTGACCGGCCTCGCGCACGATCGCGGCAGCAAGGTCGCCTACGATCCGGAGATCAACGAGGAGGGACTGCGCAACCGCAGCCTCAAGATCGCCGCGCTGCAGAAGACGCTCAAGACCCCGCCCGTGTTCGGCGACCCCGAAGGCGACGTGCTGGTCGTCGGCTGGGGCAGCACGAAGGGCGCCATCGAGGAAGCGGTCGAGCGGCTGCGCGACGAAGGGTGCAAGGTGTCGTCGCTGCACCTCACGTTCATCCAGCCGATGCCCTCGGGCATTCGCGAGATCCTGAAGCGCTTCAAGCGCGTGATGACCGTCGAGAGCAACTGGTCCGACAGTCTCGACGACGAGCTGATCGACCAGGACAACCGGCGCTACGCGGCGCTGGCGATGATGCTGCGCTCGCGCTTCCTCGTCGACGTCGACTGCTGGACCCAGGCGCGCGGCCAGCCGATCACACCGGGCGCTATCGTGCGCGTGCTGCGCACCAAGCTGGCCGAACCCGCCGACCGCTCGCCGGAGACCCGTCATGACCATGCCCGTCACCCAGTGCCTCATCAAGCTGCACGAGGCCCATCACAATCTCGAGGACTACCAGGGCGGCGTCCCGCGCTGGTGCAGCGGCTGCGGCGACAACGCGATTCTCGCGGCGGTGCAGCGCCTGTGCCGCGACGAGGACCTCGCGCCGGAGCGCACGGTGTTCGTTTCGGGCATCGGCTGCTCGTCGCGCTTCCCGCACTACATGAAGACCTACGGCTTCCACGGCATCCACGGCCGCGCGTTCCCGATCGCGGAAGGCGTGAAGATGGCGCGTCCGGATCTCGCCGTGTTCGTCAACACCGGCGACGGCGACTGCTGCAGCATCGGCGCGGCGCACTGGATCCACGCGATCCGCTACAACATGAACCTGACGGCGATCCTGCACGACAACCACGTGTACGGCCTGACGAAGAAGCAGGCGTCGCCGACGTCGCCGCGCGGGCTCAAGAGCAACACGACGCCGCGCGGCGCGGCGCTGGAGGCGTTGAATCCGCTGACGGTCACGCTCGGCGTCACCAACGTCTCGTTCGTCGCGCAGGCGGTCGACTGGATCCCCGAGCTGCTGTTCGACATCATCCGGCAGGCCTACCACCACCGCGGCTTCTCTTTCGTGCGCATCATCCAGCGCTGCCCCGAGTTTCTGCCGAAGATGTTCGAGCCGTGGCTGCACGACCCGGGTCGCACGCTGCTGTTGTCGCACCCGATCCGGCCTCGCGATCTCGCCCGAGCTATCGCGCACGTACAAGAACCAGATCGAGCACGATCCGATGAACATCGACCGGGCGCGCGAGATCGCGTCGTCCGAGGACCCGATCCCGGTCGGCATCCTGTACAGCAACCCCGCGGTGCCCTGTTACGACGACCTGCACGGCGTCGGCGCGCAGCGCACCGCCGAGCAGATCCGCGCCGGCCTCGAAGCCGAGCTCGACAAGGTCACCATCTGGCCGCAGGACGAAAGCCCAGCCCGCGCAGCCGCCTGACAGCCGCCCGACGCAGGCCCGATCCGAATCACGCCACGAAGGACAGCGAGCCGCTATGGACATGGCCGCCCGATATCACGAGCAACACCTCTTCGTCGCCACCGGCAAGCGGCAGGGCGACGGCGTCGACGCGATCGACGGCCTGGGCTTGCGCCCGGCGCTCTTCGCGCGTTACCGCGATCTGTCGCGGCTGCGCTACGACTTCCCGCTGGTGCTGGTCGACCGCGGCCCCGGGGTCGGCACGCTGCGCTCGCTGTCGTCGGTCGTCGACGAAGTCCTGCAGGAGATCGCCCCGCGCGGGCTCGAAGGCGAGCGGCTCAGGAAGCACGTGCTGCGGCTCGAGCGCGAATTGCGCGCGCTCTCCGCTGCGGGCGCGCGCGGCACGCTGTCCGAGCTCTGGGCCGCCGCCGCGCCGAGGCTCGCGGCGCCGGCGGATCCCTCGGCCGAGGCGGTGCTGACCCATCTCGCAGACAAGCTTCAGCTCGACGGCGACGTCGTCGATTGCGATGCCGCGATGCCCGCCCGCGTATTGATCCATGTCTGGCGTGCCGCGCAGCAGCACAGGGGCCGGGCATTCCGGACGACCGTCGAACGCCTCGTGATCAGGCTGTCGGACATCCTGCGCGCAGCCTTCATCCACTCCGAGGCGGGACAGCGGCCGGAGGCGCTGCGCGCGGCGCTGGGCGGCACGCATCGCGACGTCTTCGATTTCGCCGTGATGTCGCGGCTCGTCGGCCGTGGCGCGCCCAAGGACGAGCTGCCGGCGGCGCGCCGCGGCCGCATCGAGCACGCGCTGGCCGTGCTGAAGGCGCAGCCGTTCTATGCGGACCCGCGGACCGCAGATCACCCCGGCGCTCCGCCGTCGTACGACTTCTTCTATGACAACTGCGCTGCCGCGGCGGTCGCGTACCGCGAGCGTCTGCCGAAGCTCGCGGAGGTCGTCAAGGCGATCTCGATCGCCGAGCTCGAGTCGTCCGGTGCGTACGTCGACGCGCAGCACGACGCGTTCTTCGCGGCCTTCGACGAGCGAGCGCTGTCGGCAGACGACATCGCGCTCTTCCCCGACTACCTCGTGTGCATCCCGCCGGAGCGTGCCGATGCGCCGGAAAACGCGGGCATGATGGAGATGCTGTCCGCCGGATTGCCGGTCAAGGTGCTGATCGAGGCGACCGACCTCCTCGAAGAGGCTTCGGTCGGCACCGGCCACTTTGCCTTTGGCGTGCGCAGCGTGCGTCTGGCGAACACCGCGACCGGGCTCGGCGGCGTGTTCGTCGTGCAGACGGCGAGCTCCAACCTCTACGCGCTGCGCGAGCGTCTCGGGAAAGCCTTCGTGCATCGCGGCGCCGCGCTCTTCAGCGTGTACGCCGGCGCCGGCGCCGTGGGCGAGCTGCCGCCTTACCTGACCGCGGCCGCGGCGATGGAGTCGCGCGCCTTTCCGGCGTTCACCTACGATCCCTACGCCGGCGACAACCAGGCGGCCCGCTTCGCGCTCGAGGACAATCCGCAGCCGGAAGCCGACTGGCCAGTTGCGCCGTTCGAATATGCGGACGAGGCGCTGCAGCGCGTCGTCGAGGAGACGCCCTTCACGATCGCCGACTTCGTGCTTTGCGACCGGCGCTACGCCGGGCACTTCGCCCGCGTGCCGCGCGAGCGGTGGAGCGGAGCGATGGTCCCCGCCGACGAGTGGCTCGCGCGCGACCCGAAGAGCGTCGGCGAGGCGATTCCGTACGTGCTCGCCGTCGACGCCGGCGACGTGCTGCAACGGGTCATCGTCGACACCCGGCTCATGCAGATGGCGGCCCGCTCCCGGACGTTCTGGCACCGGCTGCAGGAGGAGGGCGGCATCCACAATTCGCATGCCGAGATCCTGGTCGCGCGCGAGAAGGCACGGTGGGAGCAGGCGAAGGCGAACGAGCTCGACGCGCTCAGGGCCACGGCGGCCTCCGCGGCGAGCGCGCCCGCCGTCGGCGTAGCGGCCGGGGAAGCGCCGGCGGCCGCAGCCCCAGCAGGTCCCGCGGAGGCGACCGCTGCACCGGAGCGCAATCCCGACGAGGCGTGGATCGAGACCGCCCGCTGTCCGAGCTGCAACGAATGCCAGACGATCAACGACAAGATGTTCACCTACAACGAGAACAAGCAGGCCTACATCGTCGACGTGAAGCTCGGCACCTATCGGCAGCTGGTGGAGGCGGCCGAGGTCTGCCAGGTCGCGATCATCCATCCGGGCAAGCCGTGGAACCCGAACGAGCCGGACCTGGAGGCGCTCGTCGCCCGCGCCGAACCATTTCGGTGATTGCGGGTCCATCGGCCTGCTGATCCGGGCCGGCGGTTCTGCGGGGCGCGTCCGCCGTCCCGACCCCGAGTAGCATCGCTCGTTGCGTGGTCTTTTCGGGCCGTTTCGGCTTTCCTCAAGGCCCGGGGTGGCGTAGCATCCAGCCCACAAAGCTGAGCCATGGTTCGGGCGCGCTTGTTGCTTGTCCTGCCCGAAGGTCCCTGCCGAACGACCAGCAACGACGCCGGACGAATGCGTCACCGGAGATGAATGTCTTGAAGCCGACGGATATCGCGCAACCCGACTATTTCCACAAGGTCGTCGACTGTCAGTGGGCCTGCCCGGCCCATACCGCTGTTCCCGAATACATCCGATTGATCGCGGCGGGCCGCTATGGCGACGCTTACCTCGTCAACTGGGAATCCAACGTCTTTCCAGGCATTCTCGGGCGCACCTGCGATCGCCCCTGCGAGCCGGCGTGCCGCCGCGGCCGCGTCGAGGAGGGCGGGGACACCAGGAAGATCAAGCCGGAACCGGTTGCGATCTGCCGGTTGAAACGGGTTGCCGCCGATTACAAGGAAGACATCCGCTCCCGGCTGCCGCAGCCCGCGGCGAAGAAGAACGGCAAGCGCATTGCGCTCGTCGGCGCCGGACCGGCGTCGTTGACGGTCGCGCGCGATCTCGCGCCGCTCGGCTACGAATGTGTCGTGTTCGACGGCGACAACCGGGCCGGCGGGATGATGCGCACGCAGATCCCCAAATTCCGGCTTCCCGAGGCCGTGATCGACGAGGAGGTCGGCTACGTGCTCGACCTCGGCGTCCTGTTCCGGCCGGGACGAAGGATCGACAGCCTGCGCACGCTGCTGGACGAGCAATGGGATGCGGTGTTCGTCGGCAGCGGTGCGCCGCGGGGTCGTGACCTCGACGTTCCAGGGCGCAAGGAGGCTGCGGCCAACATCCACATCGGCATCGACTGGCTGTCGAGCGTGTCGTTCGGGCACACGACGAAGATCGGCAAACGCGTCATCGTCCTGGGTGGGGGCAATACCGCGATGGACTGCTGCCGCAGCGCGAAGCGGCTGGGTGGCGAAGACGTCCAGGTGGTCGTGCGCTCCGGCTTCGAGGAGATGAAGGCCTCGCCCTGGGAAAAGGAGGACGCGGCCCACGAAGGCATCCCGATCCACAACTTCCTGGTGCCGAAGGCGATCACGCACGAAGGCGGAACACTGACGGGTGTGACTTTCGAGAAGGTCGCGGCACAGAAGGATGCGAAGGGCAGGCGGCAACTCCTGCCAACGGGCGAGCCGGATGTCCATTTTCCCTGCGATGACGTCCTGGTGGCGATCGGCCAGGAAAACGCGTTCCCCTGGATCGAGCGCGACATCGGCATCGAGTTCGACCACTGGGGCATGCCCGTCGTCGACAAGGTGACGATGGCGGCGAGCCGCCCGGGCGTGTTTTTCGGCGGCGACGCGGCATTCGGTCCGAAGAACATCATCTGGGCCGTGGCACACGGCCACGACGCCGCGATCTCGATCGACAAGCACTGCTCCGGCGAGGACATGACCAAGCGCCCGCCGCCGCACGTCAATCTGTCGTCGCAGAAGATGGGCATCCACGAGTGGAGCTACGACAACGCGATCACGCCGGAGAAGCGGCACAAGGTGCCGTTGAAGGACAAGGTGATCGCCCTCGCGAACATCCGCGTCGAAGTGGAGCTCGGCTTCGACCTCAAGCTCGCGTATGCGGAAACGCAGCGCTGCCTCAATTGCGACGTGCAGACGGTCTTCAACGACAAGCTCTGCATCGAATGCGACGCGTGCGTCGACATCTGTCCGATGGACTGCATCACGTTCACGGAGAATGGCGAGGAAGCCGAGCTTCGCCCGCGGCTCATGGCGCCGGCGGCGAACCTGACGCAGGACATCTACGTGTCGGTGCCGCTCAAGACCGGCCGCATCATGGCGAAGGACGAGGACGTCTGCCTCCACTGCGGCCTGTGCGCCGAGCGCTGTCCCACCGGCGCGTGGGACATGCAGAAATTCCTGCTGACGATGGCGCATGCCGGCGAGATCACGCGCCCCAGCGCGCCGCCTGCGCGCACCGCTGCATCCCTGGCCGCGGACTAGCGCGGGCACTGCCATGGTCAAGCCACTCGCCCGCATCAACGACTTCGTCGTCAAGTTCGCGAACGTCAACGGTTCCGGTTCGGCGTCGGCCAACGGACTGTTCGCGAAGGCCGTGCTGAAGATGGGCGTTCCGGTCGCGGCCCGCAACATCTTCCCGTCGAATATCCAGGGCCTGCCCACCTGGTACGAGGTACGCGTGGTCGAGGCCGGGTGGCGCGGTCGCCGCGGCGGGGTCGACCTCATGGTCGCGATGAATCCCGAGACCTGGAACGAAGACGTGCTCGAGATCGAGCCCGGCGGCTATCTCTTCTACGACTCGACGAAGCCGCTGCCGCCGTCGAAGTTCCGCGACGACGTCACGGTCATCGCGATGCCGCTGATGGAGATCTGCAACCGGACCTACACCGACCCGCGCCAGCGGCAGCTCTTCAAGAACATCATCTATCTGGGCGCGCTCGCCGGCCTGCTCGCCATCGAGCCCGAAGTCATCGAGACGTTGCTCGCGGAGCAGTACAAGGGCAAGCAGCCGCTGCAGGAGTCCAACCGCAAGGCGTTCCGGCTCGGCTACGACTACGCGGGCGCCAATTTCAAGCCCATCGGCCTCAGGATCGAGCGGCGCGACAAGGTCGGCGGGCGGATCTTCATCGACGGCAACAACGCGGCGGCGCTGGGCGCGGTGTACGGCGGCGCGACCGTCTGCGCCTGGTACCCCATCACGCCTTCGTCGTCGCTCGCGGAATCCTTCGCGAAGCATTGCGAGCGCTATCGGGTCGATCCCGCGACGGGCAAGAACCGGTACGCGATCGTGCAGGCCGAAGACGAACTGGCGTCGATCGGCATCGTGATCGGCGGCGCCTGGAACGGCGCTCGCGCCTTCACGGCCACCGCCGGCCCGGGCATTTCGCTGATGCAGGAGTTCATCGGGCTCGCGTATTTCGCCGAGATCCCGGCGGTGATCTTCGACGTGCAGCGGGGCAGCCCGTCGACGGGAATGCCGACGAAGACGCAGCAGGCCGACCTTCTCATCTCCGCCTACGCGTCGCACGGCGACACCAAGCACGTGCTGCTGTTTCCGGAAGACCCCAAGGAATGTTTCGAGATGGGGGCGCTCGCGTTCGATCTCGCGGACCGCCTGCAGACACCCGTGTTCGTGATGCTGGACCTCGACATCGGGATGCAGGACTGGCTGACCGACCCGCTCGTGTGGGACGACAGCCACCGGCTCGATCGCGGCAAGGTGATGACGGCCGCGGATCTGGACGCAGGCAAGGAATTCGGGCGCTACCTCGACGTCGACGGCGACGGCATTCCCTATCGCACCTATCCGGGCACGCATCCGAAGCGCGGCGGCTATTTCACGCGCGGGACGTCGAAGGATGCCTATGCACGCTACACGGAGGACGGCCACGCCTACGTGGAGAACATGCAGCGGCTGCTGCGCAAATTCGAGACGGCCAAGGAACTGGTGCCGGGGCCGGTAGTCCGGCGTGCGGCGCAGCCCACCCGGGCCGGCGCGATCTGGTACGGATCCACGGGCGCGGCGATGGCGGAGTCGCTGGCCGAGCTCGCCAAGGAAGGCATCCACCTCGACCAGATGCGCATCCTCGCGTTTCCGTTCGCGGATGCGGTCGCGGAATTCGTCGCGGCGCACGACCACGTGTTCGTCGTCGAGCAGAACCGCGACGCGCAGCTCAAGATGATGCTGGTCAACGAATGCGGCATCGACCCGCAGAAGCTGATTTCGATCCTTCACTACGACGGCAATCCGCTGACGGAGCGCTTCGTCACGCGCGAGATCGCCGAGAAGGCGCGCCTCTTCAACGTCACCCCGCTGCGCAAAGCGGCCGGATAATCTTCCGATAAGCGAAATGACCTATCTCACGAAGCCGAAGCTCCACCATCCGGGATTGCCGACCAACGCCCTCGGCCTCACGCGCCGCGACTACGAAGGTGCGGTGTCGACGCTGTGCGCTGGCTGCGGGCACGATTCCATTTCGGCGGCGATCGTCCAGGCGTTCTTCGAGCTCGCCATCCCGCCGCATCGCGTGGCCAAGCTATCCGGCATCGGCTGCTCGTCCAAGACGCCCACGTACTTCCTCAGCGCGGGTCACGGCTTCAACAGCGTGCACGGCCGCATGCCGTCGGTGGTCACCGGCGCGGCACTCGCGAACCGCGATCTCATCTACCTCGGCGTCTCCGGCGACGGCGACTCCGCATCGATCGGGCTGGGCCAGTTCGCCCACATGATGCGGCGCGGCGTCAACATGGTCTACATCGTCGAGAACAACGGCGTCTACGGCCTCACCAAGGGCCAGTTCTCGGCCACGGCGGACAAGGGTTCGAAAGCGAAACGCGGTGCCGTCAACAGCGACGAGCCGATCGATCTGGTGCAGCTCGCGCTGGTGCTGGGCGCGACGTACGTGGCGCGCGGTTTTTCCGGGGACAAGGGTCAGCTCGTGCCGCTGATCAAGGCGGCCGTCGAGCACAAGGGAGTGGCGTTCATCGACGTCGTCTCGCCTTGCGTCGCCTTCAACAACCATCCCGGCTCGACCAAGAGCTACGATTACGTGCGTGCGCACAACGAGGCGGTCAACCGGCTCGATTTCGTGCCGCACCGCGAGCCGATCGAAGCGGAAGTGCCGCCGGGCGGTGTCGAGAACGTCCTGCTGCACGACGGCGGCATGTTGCGACTGCGCAAGCTGCACACCGAATACGACGCGCGCGACAAGGTGGGCGCGCTCGCCTACCTCGAGGCGCATCGCGCGAAAGGCGAGGTCGTCACCGGCCTGCTCTACGTCGAGGATGACCCTTCCGATCTGCACGAGTCGCAGAACACGGTTGCCGTGCCGCTCAACGCCCTTGCGGACGCAGAGCTCGTTCCGGGAAGCGCGGCGCTCGCCAAGTTCAACGCCTCGCTGGCGTAGCGACCGCCAACTCGCGCGCCGGCGAGCCGCGGCCGCGGCGCTACAATCGGCGCATGCGCATTTCGCGTACGACCCTCGGGATTGGCGGCGGCGTGGTGCTGCTGGCGCTCCTCGGCGCTGCGGTCGCGATCGCAACACTCGATCTCAACCAGCTGGTCGCACCGGTGCTGGCGCGCATCAAGCTGGTGACGGGACGCGAGGTCACGGTCGGCGGCGCCATGTCGCTGCGGATCGGCTTCGTGCCGAGGATCGTCGCCGACGACGTGCGTCTCGCCAATGCTCCGTGGGGCAAGGCGCCGTACCTCGTCACGACCAAGCAGCTCGAACTGCAGGTCGCGTTGCTGCCGCTGCTCCGGCGGCACTTCGAGCTCGTGCGGCTGCAATTGGTCGCGCCCGTCATCGCGCTCGAGACGAACAAGGACGGCCGTGGCAATTGGGAGTTGGGGACGACTGCGGGTGCCGCGCCGGCTCCGGCGTTCGATTCGAGACCGGGTGCGCTGCTTGCGGGCGACCTGGCGATCACCCGTGGGTTGCTCACCTATCGCGATGCCGCGGGCGGGGAGACGCGGGTGACGATCGAAGAGCTTTCGTTCCAGGCACCCGACCCGCAATCGCACCGTGGAGGCGGATTTTCGCGGCGAGATCGATGGCACCGCGGTGTCGCTCCACGGCAAGCTGGGACCGTTCGCAGCCCTGTTCGACCCGGGAACGCCTTATCCGGTGTCACTGCAAGGCGAGGTCGCGGGCCGGAAGACGGCGGTATCCCTCGAGCTGCGGCGCGACGACAAGGTCGTGTCGCTCCAGGACCTCGACGCCGCATTCGGGTCGAGCCACGTCAAGGGCAAGGTGGAAATCCACGACACGAGTCCGAAATCCACGTGGACCGTGAACCTTGCGTCGACGGCGCTCGACCTCGACGAGCTTCCGGTGTCACGCGTGGCCACTCCCGCGGCGAAGCCCGCGGCCACCGCCGGCTCGACGCGCCTCGTTTTCAACGATGCCGCACTTTCGTTCGACGCGCTGCGAGCGCTGGATGCCAACGGCGAGGTGACGATCGACCGGCTGACGCTTCCCGGCGGGCGCAAGGTGGACCGGGTCCGCGCGCGATTTTCGTTGCGCGACGGAAAGCTCGACGCAACCGGGGTGCAGGCGGCGAGCTACGGCGGGACCATCACCGGCTCGGTCGCCGTCGACGCGACGCGTGGCAGGTCGCCGCTCATCACCCTCAGGCTCGACGGCCGCGATCTCGATCTTTCGGCGTTGCTCGCCGCTGCCGGCACGAAGCGCGACGTGAGCGGTGGCAGGACAACTGTCGCGATCGATGTCACGATGCGCGGCGATTCACCCCACCAGTGGATGAGCGGGATCAACGGCCGCGCGCTTGCCGTGGTCGGACCGGCGACGCTCGTCAATTCCAAGCTCGATCCCGGCGTGACCTTCGATCGCCTGGCGGAGGCCGTCAATCCGTTTCGTGCCGTCAATCCGTCCACGGAACTGCGCTGCGCGGTGATTCGGCTCCCGCTTGCCGCAGGCGTGGCGCAGGTCGACCGCTCGATAGCGTTCGAAACCAGGGAAATCGACGCCTCCATGAGCGGGACGCTCGACTTCAGGAACGAGACCCTGGACCTCTCGATCCGGCCCCGGGTCCGGCAGGGGATTCCCATCGAGATTCCACAGATTGCCGAGCTCGTTCGCTTTCGCGGCACGTTCCTCGCACCGACGGTCTCCGTCGACGCCGTGGCGTCCGCGGCGGCGATCGCCCGCGTGGGTGCGGCGATCGGTACGGGCGGCCTTTCGATCCTGGGCGAGTCGCTGCTGGCGCAGGTCGGTGCCGGCACCGGCGCGTGCGAGGTCGCGCTCGGCAAGGCGGAATCCGGATCGGCGAACACGGCCGCGGCGCCGGCAAAGTCCACTGGCTCGTCGAACCCCATCGAGGGCATCGGCAGCGCCATCAAGGGGCTCTTCCAGCGTTGAAACACTCTGCCCGCCGACGCGATCACGGCGCGCAGTCGAAAATCTTCCTTGGCTGGGCCCCGGTGCGCCACTGCCAGAGTGATCCGTCGCGCGCCAGCGCAATGCTGGTCGTCGATCCCGCCGCCGCGCCGGTGATGTCCGCCAGCACCTTTCTGGGCTCCGGGCTTTCGTTGCGACCCCAGATCCACAGCGTCCCGTCGGCGCGGATCGCCAGGGAGTGACTGGCACCGGTCGCAATGCCGATTGCGGCATCGAAGATGGGCCCCCAGCGGACAGCCTTGTCGCCGAGGCCATGCCGTCCGAGCGGGCCGTGGACGTTGCCACCCGTCCCGCGAACTTCGCCGCGGTCGGTAAGCAGCATCGCGTGTCCGGTATGGCCTTTGATATCCAGCACGCCGGCGGCAACCCGTACGTAGGCATCGGTACCTTCGAGCCTGCCGTCGCCATACTGGCCGCGATGGGCATTGCCCCTGGCGAACAGCTCGCCGGTCGCGGTGACGTAATAGTTCGTCCCGTCTCCTACGGCCGCGGCCCTGACGTTCGGGGCAACGGGTGCGATCTCGAGCTCCGACCGGCCGGCATACCAGCGGCCGGTCCGCACGACACTCCACAGGCTGCCGTCCGTCTTGACCGCGAGTACACCCGATTCTCCTGCGGCAAAATACCTGACCCCATCGAGGAGTGGCTCCGCCCCGCGGAAATCGTCACCCCAGGCATGCAGCCGTCCGTCCTTCGTGAGCGTGTAGCTTTCGCCTCGGCCGACGCCGACTTGAGCCACGTTGGGCATTGCCTTCAGCGGCTTCGCCTCGCCGGACCACTCATGCGCATCTCCGGCACAAATCGCCATGTGCCGGTCGTAGTACGAGGCGAGCAGAGGCGTGGAGCTGTCCGCGCACACCGGGCCGGCAAGAACGGCAATCAATGCGAGACCCATCCGCGAGCTTCCGGTGCGGCGAGGGTCCGTCGATGGAATGGGTCGTATGGCCATGCTCCTGGCGCTCGAATGACAGCGATAACCTATTCTGCCCGAGGTTGCCGGCAAGGCGCATGGCGTTGACGCCGGTCAAGAGGATCGCTTGGCCGGCGGTGCGCGACGGCGTACGATTGCGCGATGCGAAGAAGGTTTGCCCGGTATCTCGGCGCCTATTGCGCGACGCTCGCCCTGCTGTTCGGCCAGTTCGCGCTGGCGGCGTACGTATGTCCGACGCAAAGTCCGAACGTTGCTGTCGGCTCGGTGCATGTGACCATGCACCATGAAATGGGACAACCTCCGTGCGCGGCGATGCCGTTGCCGGCCGACACGCCCGACGCCAATGCTTGCGAGGTCCATTGCAGCGATGGCGTGAGGTTGCCGGCCCAGCCGGAGCTTCCGCCGGTCGTGCTGGCCGCATTGCCCGTACCTGTGCCTGCGCTCGCACAGCTCGCACAGTCCGCGGAGCCGACGAGTACGCCCTATGCGGCGCTCCCCGGCGCGCCGCCGCCCACGCTCCGGTTCTGCCGACTCCTGATCTGATCCCCGCGTTCGCCTGACGCCGCGCGCAGTTGCACGCGCGGCCCGTTCATCGCGTTCGTGGAGGATCCATGCCGTTACCTTCTGCTTTGCCCGGAACCGCCATCGCGGGGTTCCGGTCCGTCGCCCGCGCCGTCGTCGCCGTGATCGCCGTGCTGGTGATCGGATCCGCCGGCGCGGCGGATCCGCCGCTATCGCTCGCCGAGGCGATTCGCGTCGCCGTCCAGCGATCGCCTCAGCTCGAGGCGCAACGCGCGATGGTGGACGCGGCGCGCGAGATGGCGGGGCCCGCAGGCGAGCTTCCCGACCCGAAGCTGAAACTCGGCGTCGAGAACGTGCCGACCAACGGCGCCGACAGCTGGTCGCTTACGCGCGACTTCATGACGATGTCGAAGATAGGCCTGATGCAGGAGTTCCCGGGCGAGGCGAAGCGCAAGCTGCGCTCGCAGCGGGCGGAGAACGACGCACAGCGCGGTAGCGTCGCAATCGAGTCGGCGCGCCTCGCGGTGGAGCGCGAAACGGCAGCCGCCTGGCTCGCGCGCTGGTTCGCCGCCGACGTCGAGCGCGCCATCACCGGCCAGATCGGCGAAGCCGAGCTCGCCGTCGCCGCCGCGCACGCCGCGTACCGCGCCGGCAAGGCCCCGCAGGGCGACGTCATTGCCGCGCAGAGCATGGTCGTCGAGCTTGGCAATCGCGCGACGGAGGCCGCGTTTCAGTCCAGGCGTGCGCGCATCGCGCTCGCAAGGTACGTCGGCGCCGACGCCGAGCGGGAGCTCGGCGACCCGCCCGACCTCGCTCGGCTTCCGTTCGATGCCGCGGCGCTCGACGACGTCGACGCCCAGCCGGAGATCCGGCTCGCGCGCGCGCAGGAGGCCATCGCCGCTACCGAAGTCGACCTCGCGCGCGCGGCCAAGACTCCGGATTGGAGCGCGGAACTTACGTACGCCGTCCGCGGCTCTCCCTATTCGAACATGGTGTCGCTGATGGTGTCGATCGATCTTCCGTGGTCGCAGGGCACGCGACAGGATCGCGAGCACGCGGCGAAGCTGAAGGAGCTCGACGCCGCGCGCGCGATGCGCGAGGACACGAGACGCATGCGGGTGGCCGAGGTGGGAGGGATGCTCGCCGAGTGGGAATCGGCGCGCACGCAGGCGACGCGCATTCGCGGCGAAATGCTTCCACTCGTGGCGCAGCGCCACGACGCCGCGCTCGCCGCCTATCGTGGCGGCACGGGAACGCTCGGCGCCGTGCTGGACGCGCGGCGGGCCGGGCTCGACACGCGCCTCGCACTCATCGCGCAGGAACAGGCGGCAGCCAGGGCCTGGGTGTGGCTTCGATTCGTTTTGCCCGTCACGGAGAAATCATGAAGATCACCAATGCAAACGAGCGCGGCGCAAAGATTGTGTCGGTCGCCGCCATTCTTGCGGTTGCCGTAGGTGCCAGTGCCGCCGGGTACTGGTTCGGGACGCGCCATGCGCGCGTCGACGCGCCAATGGCAAAGGACGCGGTCGCGCAGGCCGAAACGCCACCCGCATCGATCGCGGTGCCGAAACCCGCGATCGCCCCGGAACAGGGCGGCGGTGGCGCCCCGGGCGAGCGGAAGGTGCTCTACTGGCATGACCCGATGGTGCCGAACGCCAAGTTCGACAAGCCGGGGAAGAGTCCTTTCATGGACATGCAGCTCGTCCCCGTCTACGCGGATTCCGGGGCCGACGCCGGCACGGCGATCAGTGCGCGCCAGGTGCAGAACTTCGGCGTGCGCACGGCTGCCGCGACCGAAGGACGGCTCGACACGGGATTCACTGCGCCGGGCGTCGTCGGCATCGACGAGCGCGCGCTCGTCGCCGTACAGGCGCGAAGCCAGGGGTACGTCGAGAAGCTCCATGCGCGCGCGCAATACGACATTGTGGCGGCGGGCCAGCCTCTGGCCGACCTTTACGTTCCCGAATGGCTCGCGGCGCAGGAGGAATGGCTCGCGCTCAAGGCCAGCGCGCAGCCGGGTGTCGGAGCGCTCGCCGATGCCGCGAAGCAGCGCCTGCGCCTGCTCGGCATGCCGGACACCGAGATCGCGCGGGTCGAACGCGAAGGCAGGACATCGGCGCGCGTGACGGTGACCGCCCCGCAGGCCGGCATCGTCTGGGAGATCGGCGCGCGCGACGGGATGGCGGTGATGCCGGGCGTGACGCTCTTCAAGCTCGCGGGCATCGGCACGGTCTGGGTGACCGCCGAGGTGCCGGAAGCGCAGGCCGGGCTCGTACGCGTCGGCGCGCCCGTCGAGGCTCGCGCGGCCTCCTATCCGGATCGCGTGCTGAAAGGGAACGTAGGCGCGCTGCTGCCGGAAGTGAACGCGCAGACACGCACGGTCCGCGTGCGCATCGTGCTCGCCAATCCGGGCGGCGTGCTGAAGCCCGGCATGTTCGCTACGGTGAGCTTCGGCGCGCCCGCCGCCGGAACGGTGCTGCTCGTGCCGGCGGAAGCGGTGATCGAGACCGGGAAGAGGAGCGTCGTCATCGTCGCATCCGGCGAGGGCAGGTTCATGCCCGTCGACGTCGACGTCGGACGCCAGTCGGGCGACCTGGTCGAGATCCGCAAAGGGCTCGCGGTCGGCCAGCGCGTGGTCGTGTCCGGCCAGTTCCTGATCGACTCCGAGGCGAGCCTCAAGGGTGCGCTGACGCGCATCGCGGCCTCCGGCCAGGAGGCCAACCTGATGACTGCCCAGGCGGCCGACCCGCATGCAGGGCACAAGATGCCTGTGGCGCCGGCTACGGCGGCCGCGGTGCACAAGGCCGAAGGCGTCGTGCGCTCGATCGGCGACGAGCTCGTCATCAAGCACGGCCCGATTCCCTCGCTCGGGATGGGCGCGATGACGATGGCCTACAAGGCGCCCAAGGGCGGAGTTCCGAAGAACGTGACGCCGGGTGCCAACGTCAGGTTCGAATTCATCGTTACGCCGCAGGGTGACATGCAGCTCACGTCGATTGCGCCAGGCGGAGGCGGCGCCAAGTGATCGCCGCGCTGATCCGCTGGTCGGTCGCGAACCGCTTCCTCGTGCTGCTCGCGGCCGCATTCGTCGCCGCAGCCGGGGTGTGGGCGGTGCGGACGACGCCGCTCGATGCGATTCCGGATCTGTCGGACACGCAGGTGATCATCCGCACCACGTTTGCGGGCCAGGCGCCGCAGATCGTCGAGGACCAGGTCACGTTTCCGCTGACGACCACGATGTTGTCGGTCCCGGGGGCGAAGGCGGTACGGGGCTACTCGTTCTTCGGCGACTCGTTCGTCTACGTGATCTTCGAGGACGGCACCGACCAGTACTGGGCGCGGTCGCGCGTGCTCGAGTACCTGAACCAGGTGCAGGGCCGGCTGCCGCCGGCGGCGAAGCCGTCGCTGGGCCCGGATGCGACGGGCGTGGGCTGGATCTACGAATATGCGCTCGTCGACCGCAGCGGAGGGCACGACCTCGCGCAACTGCGCGCGCTGCAGGACTGGTTCCTCAAATACGAGCTGAAGGCGCTGCCGAACGTCGCGGAAGTTGCGACGGTCGGCGGCATGGTGCGCCAATACCAGGTCGTCGTGGACCCCGCGCGGCTCAAGGCCTACAACCTGCCGCTGGCCAAGGTGATCGCGTCGATCCGCGCTGCGAACCAGGAGGCCGGCGGCTCGGTGGTCGAGCTGGCCGAGGCGGAGTACATGGTGCGCACGCGAGGCTACCTCAGGTCGCTCGACGATTTCCGCTCGATTCCGGTGCAGGTCTCCGAAGGCGGCACACCGGTGTTCCTGAAGGACATCGCGCGCGTGCAGCACGGGCCGGAAATGCGCCGCGGCATCGCGGAGCTCGACGGCGAAGGCGAAGTCGTCGGCGGCATCGTCGTGCTGCGGTCGGGCAAGAACGCGTGGGAGACGATCCAGGCGGTCAAGGCGCGACTCGATCAGTTGAAGCCCGGGTTGCCGGCGGGCGTCGAGATCGTTCCGGTCTACGACCGATCGGCGCTGATCGAGCGCGCGGTTGACCACCTGAAAGGCAAGCTCGCCGAGGAGTTCGCGGTCGTCGCCCTCGTGTGCCTCGCGTTCCTGCTGCATCTGCGCTCGGCGCTGGTGGCGGTCGTCTCGCTGCCGCTGGGCGTGCTGGCGGCGTTCGTCGTGATGCGCCTGCAGGGCGTGAACGCCAACATCATGTCGCTCGGCGGAATCGCGATCGCCATCGGCGCGATGGTCGATGCGGCGATCGTGATGATCGAGAACGCGCACAAGAAGCTCGAAGCGTGGAAGCATGAGCACAGCGGCGAGCCGACCGGCAGCGAGCGGTGGCGGATCATCACCGAGGCGTCCGTCGAGGTCGGCCCGGCGCTGTTCTTCAGTCTTCTCATCATCACGCTTTCCTTCGTCCCGATCTTCACACTCGAGGCGCAGGAGGGCCGGTTGTTCGCGCCGCTCGCGTTCACAAAGACCTACGCCATGGCGGCGGCCGCGGTGCTCGCGGTGACTCTCGTCCCGGTGCTGATGGGGTACTTCGTGCGCGGTCGCATCCTGACGGAGACGGCGAACCCGCTGAACCGCCTGCTGATCGTCGGTTATCGCCCGCTGCTGCGGGTCGCGCTGGACTGGCCGAAGGCGACGCTCGCAGCGGCCGCACTCGCGCTGGCGGCGACCGCGTGGCCGCTGCAGCAACTCGGCGGCGAGTTCATGCCGCCGATGGACGAGGGCGATCTGCTCTACATGCCAACGGCGTTGCCGGGCCTGTCCGCCGCCAAGGCCGGGGAGCTGCTGCAGCAGACCGATCGCCTGATCAAGACCGTGCCCGAAGTCGCGGTCGTGTTCGGCAAGGTGGGTCGCGCCGAAACTGCGACCGATCCTGCGCCGATGGAGATGATCGAGACGACGATCCAGTTCAAGCCACGAGGCGAGTGGCGGCCGGGGATGACGACGGCGAAACTGGTCGAGGAACTCGACCGAACGGTGCAAGTGCCAGGTTTGTCGAACATCTGGGTACCACCCATCCGCAACCGGATCGACATGCTCGCGACCGGGATCAAGAGCCCCGTCGGGATCAAGGTCTCCGGCCCGGATCCCGGCGCGATCGACCGTGTGACGCAGGCGATCGAGCGCGCCGTCAAGGACGTACCCGGCGTCACCTCGGCGCTCGCCGAGCGGCTCGAAGGCGGACGTTATCTCGACGTGGTCGTCGACCGCGTCGCGGCCGCGCGCTTCGGCCTCAACATCGCCGAAGTGCAGGAGACCATCGGCGCCGCCGTCGGCGGCGAGAACATCGGCGAGACGGTCGAAGGCCTCGCCCGGTTTCCGATCAGCGTGCGCTACCCGCGCGAGCTGCGCGACTCCGTCGAGGCGCTCCGGATGCTGCCGATCGTCACCGAGCGCGGCGCGCAGCTGCCGCTTTCCGCCGTGGCGACGGTGCGCATCGTCGATGGTCCACCGATGCTGAAAAGCGAGAACGCGCGCCTCACGGGTTGGGTCTACGTGGACGTGCGCGGGCGCGATCTCGTGTCCGTCGTGCGGGACGCGCAGGAGGCGGTCGCACGCGAGGTGAAGTTGCCTCCCGGCTATTCGGTGTCGTGGTCGGGCCAGTTCGAGTATCTGGAACGGGCGAAGGCCCGCCTCGCCTACGTGGTGCCGCTGACTTTGCTCGTGATCTTCGTGCTGCTCTACCTCGCTTTCCGGCGGGTCGACGAGGCGCTCCTCGTGATGCTCGCGGTGCCTTTCGCGCTCGTCGGCGGGTATTGGCTGCTGTGGATACTGGACTACGCGACGTCGGTGGCCACGGCCGTGGGCTTCATCGCCCTCGCGGGCGTGGCGGCCGAGTTCGGCGTCGTGATGCTGCTCTACCTGCGCCACGCATGGGAGGCGCGCCTTGCGCGCGGCGAGCCCGCAACGCGGGCGACGCTGATCGCGGCGATCGAGGAGGGCGCGGTCCTGCGCGTGCGACCGAAGGCGATGACCGTCGCCGTGATCATGGCGGGGCTTTTGCCGATCATGCTGAGCGACGGCACCGGCGCCGAGGTGATGCAGCGGATCGCGGCACCCATGGTCGGCGGGATGATCACGGCCCCGCTCTTGTCGATGCTCGTGATTCCCGCGGCGTACCTGCTGCTGCGCCGGCGGCAGCTGCGCTAGCGCACGCTGCTGGCCTCCGCCTTGCCTTTGTCGAATTCGGCGCGCCTTTGCGCGATCTCTCCCGGCGTGAGACGATCGATGTTGCAGTAGTCGAGCTTCCAATCCGGGCTCGCACTCCATGCGAGCGGGGACTGGACGGTCGTTCGAGCGGCCGGGGCCGACTCGAGAACCCGGAGCGCCAGCTCGAGCGTGAACGCCTGCGATTCGGGATCCCGCGGCCGACCTGCACTGTTGCCCAAGGGGAAGTCGGAAAAGAGGAAGCGCGGCACGCCGGCGTACTCCACGATGTCCTTCGCGCAACCCATGACGACCGTCGCGATCCCGCATTGCTCCAGCGTGCGCGCGACGAGGCTCACCGTCTGGTGACAGACCGGGCAATTGGGCACCAGGATCGCCGCGTCGACGCCGTCGGCCACGCAACGGGCGACGATCTCCGGACAATCCTGCTCCAGCGTCACGCGATGGCTCCGGTTCGTCGGGGCGCCGTGAAAACGCGCCGCCACCGAGCCGAGTCGTCCCTCGATGGCCCGCCTGCGCAGCTCCGGCAGCGGGAACCAGGTGTCCGGGTCCTGCGCTGTCGTGTGCGCGCGATCGATGGCGACATGCGAGATGCGCAGGTCGTGATCCAGTGCCGAATCGCCGGAATAGACGGTGTAGAACTTCGCCTTCGCGTTGTAGGGCGCACCGGGCCCCTGGTCACCGGCATCCGGCCGAAAGGGCGCTGCCGTGGTGATCAGCGCGACCCGGCAGCGGGACAACGGCACCGGCAGCGGCTTGAACGGGACCTCCGCGTAGTGCGCCCATTCGTAGGGCGCGCCATACCCCAGCGCCTGGTAGTACTCGCGAGTCCGGCGCAGATACGGAATCGGCGCGTCGTGCGGCGCCGCAAAACCGAAGTCGGAGGCGCTCACGCGATTGGTCCTGCGGTAGCCGCGCCCTCGAAGCGCTAGAACTTCTGGCCGAGGTTCACCGAGTACACGTCCACCGCCACGGCCTTGCCCCGGATTTCCACGGAACCAAGCGGCTCCGTCGCGACGCGTTCGGCCAGCGCCGCTTGCGTCGCGGCATCGATGAGGATGGTGCGCCCGGCAACCTTGGTATGCGACTCCAGCCTGGACGCGAGATTGACGGTGTCACCGATGCACGTGTACGTCGCGCGCTCGTTGGTGCCGGCGTAGCCCGCCACCATTTCGCCGGAAGCGATGCCGACGCCGATCTTGATCTGCGGCTTGCCCTCGGCGTCACGCTCCAGGTTGAAGAGGTCGATCGTCTCGATCATTTCGAGCGCGGTGCGCACGGCGCTTCCGCAGGGGTCCGGCTGCGGCAGCGGCGCGCCGAAAACCGCCATCAGGCCGTCGCCGGCCATCAGCGTCACCACGCCGCCGTGGCTGCCGATCGCGTCGAACATCAGCGTGTAGTAGGTGTTGAGCAGCTCGATGGTCTCCTCGGGCGGCTGCGTCTCCGCGAGCGTGGTGAAGCCGCGGATGTCGGTGAACATCACGGCGCCGTGCACGCGCTTGCCGCCGAGCGCGAACCCGGATGTCTGCAGGTCCTGTGCGACCTCGCGAGTGGCGAAGCGCCGCATCCACTCCTTTTGCTGGTCGCGCAGACGCTTCTTCTCGAGGCTCGCCTCGAGGCGCGCCTTGAGCAGGACCGGATTCACCGGCTTCGGAAGGTAGTCCTCGGCGCCGAGCTCGATGCAGCGAACGACACTTTCGATGCCCTCGAGCGACGACGTGACGATGACGGGCAGGTCGCGCAACTGGAGATCGCCCACCAGCACCTCCAGCACCTGGAAACCGTCCATCTCCGGCATTTCCATGTCGAGCAGCAGGAGGTCGAAGGGCTCGCGGCGGAGCATTTCCAGCGCCACGCGGCCGTTCTCGGCGGACGCGACGCTGTGGCCCTGAAGCTCGAGGCTCCTCGTCAGCAGCAGCCGGTTGACCTTGTTGTCATCGACGACAAGAAGGCGCGCGGCGGCCTGGCCGCCTTTACGCATTGCGGAGCTCCGTCAGGGCCGCGGCGACCCGCCCATATTCCTGCGCCAGCGCGTCGAGTGGCTCGCCGTCGGCCTTCACGACCGGCGCGAAGCCGCCGAGCTCCAGGTCCTTGGCAAGTGCCGCGAGCGTGCGCGCGCCGAACGTGTTGCTGTTGGACTTGAGCGAATGGGCCGAACGCCTGAAGACATCCGCGTCGCGCTTGTCATAGGCGTGACGCAATTCGTCGATGAGGCGTGGCGCCTCGACCAGGAACGTGTCCACCAGCTCGGCGACGAAGTCGGCGCCGGCGGTGTCCTTCAATTCGTCGTACGTCGCGCGATCGATCGTGGGCTCGGTCATTTCATGGATCCTTGCGTGCCGCTACCAGGTTGAGTGCCTCGACGAGCCGCTCGACGCGGATCGGCTTGGTGAGATAGTCGTCCATGCCTGCCGCGAGGCACATTTCGCGGTCGCCCTGCATCGCGTTCGCCGTCATCGCCACGATGCGCGGCCGCTCGTGCGGCGACCACTTCGCGGTGATCTGCCGCGCCGCTTCGAGCCCGTCCATCTCGGGCATCTGCACGTCCATCAGGACGACATCGTACGTCTGCCGCTGCACCGACTGGACGGCCTCGACGCCGTTCGAGGCGAGATCGGCACGATACCCCATCTGCTGCAGGATGCGCAGCGCGAGCTTCTGGTTCACCACATTGTCCTCCGCCAGCAGGATGCGCAGCGGATGGCGGCTCGCCATCGCCGCGTCCATCCGGGGCTTCGCGGTGACGGCAGCTTTCGGTGCGACCTCGTGCGCAAGGATCGTCACCAGCGTGTCGAACAACTGGCTCTGACGGAGCGGTTTGGCGAGATAGGCACTGAACAGCCCGTCGGTGTCGCCGACCTCCTTGCGTCCCAGCGAGCTGAACAGCACCAGCGGCAACGTGGAATTCTTCGCACGGAGACCCCGCGCCAGTGTGAGCCCGTCCATCTCCGGCATGTGCATGTCCAGGATCGCGAGGTCGAACGTCCGGCCCTCGGCGACCCAGCGCAGCGCTTCCTCGGGCGACTCGGTGTCCGCAGGGATCATGCCCCATTTGGCGGCCTGCAGGCCCAACACGCGGCGATTGGTGGCGTTGTCGTCCACCACCAGCACGCTGCGTCCCTCGAGCTTGGCCTGCGTGCCGATGATTTCGCGGCGTCCCTGCGCCGGCAGGGGAGCCGTCGGCACCCTGATCGTGAAGGTGAACGTCGCCCCGCGATCCGCCCCGCCGCTCTCGGCCCACATCGTGCCGTCCATCAATTCGGCGAGGCGCTTGCTGATGGCGAGCCCCAGCCCGGTGCCACCGTACTTGCGCGTGGTCGAGGCGTCGGCCTGGGTGAATTTCTGGAAGAGCTTGTCGATACCCCCGGCGGAAAGGCCGATGCCCGTGTCGCGGACGGCGAACGTGAGCTCGGCCATCTTGCCTGTCACGGCGGCCGTCACTGTGAGCACGACTTCGCCGCGCTCCGTGAACTTGATGGCGTTGGCGAGCAGGTTGAGCAGGATCTGCCGCAGCCGCGTGACGTCGCCGCTCACAGCCGGCGGCAGGTCACCCTCGAAGACGTAGGCGATATCCAGCTGCTTCTGCGCTGCCCGCGTGCCGACGAGGTCCAGCGCCGACTCGACGCACTCGCGCAGATCGAAGGGGTGCGCCTCGATGTCCATGCGGCCGGCCTCGATCTTCGAAAAATCGAGGATGTCGTTGATGATCGTCAGCAGTGCGTCACCCGAGTCGCGGATGGTGGCGGCATAGTCGCGCTGCTCGTCGCTAAGCGGCGTATCGAGGAGCAGTCCGCTCATGCCGATGACGGCGTTCATCGGCGTGCGGATCTCGTGGCTCATCGTCGCGAGGAACGAGCTCTTCGCCTCGTTGGCGGCCTCGGCCTGCGCGCGCGCTTCCTGCGCCTCGGCGAAGAGACGCGCGTTGCGCAGCGCCACGCCCACACTGGCGGCGATCGTGGACAGGAGCCGCTGGTCGGCTTCGTCGAAGACTCCTTCGCGCTGCGTGCTCTGCACGCTGATCACGCCTTCGCTGCGGCCATCCACGGTGATCGGCACCCCCAGATAGGAACGCGCCTCCCTGCCCACTCGCAGCGTGCCAAGCGCTTCCGCCTTGCGGTCGATGTCGGAGTTGAGAATCAGCGCCTGCCCGCTGTCGATGATCTTGCTCGTCAGCCCCTCGCCGCGGCGTCTCGACACGCTGACGTCGCCGTACCGATAGGGAAAGTGGATCATGTCGGTCGCGCGATCGAGCAGGGCGACGTACGCAATGTCCGGCTTGAACAGTCCGCGGACCTGTTCGCCCACCAGCTCGATCAGTGCCGACAAGTCGAGCTTGCCCGCGAGCTGCTGAGACACCGCATTGACCGTATCGAGTTCGGCGGCGCGCTGCTGTGCTTCGGCAAAGAGGCGCGCGTTTTCCATCGCCACGGCGGCGGCGAGCGAAAGGCCCACGAGGAATTCGAGCTCGCTGTCCTGGAACGGCTTACCGGCGCTGCGCCAAACCGCCATCGCGCCCTTCACCGTCTTGCCCGCGCGCAGTGGCGCCACCATCAGGCGCTCGTCGCTATCCCGTGCGGTACCGGCGATCTGTACTGCGCGCGCGTCATGGTCCACGTCGTTGACGAACTCGGCGCGACCGCTGGCAATGATGCTGCCGATGATGCCCTCCCCGGCAACGATCACGAGGTCCTTCACCTGCGCGGCGTCTTCACCCTCGGCGACGATGGCGCGGTAGGATTGCGCGCCGCCGGCCGCCGTGTTTTCGGGCAGAAAGATCGCGCTGTGATCGGCAGCGAGGAGCTCCTTCGCGTGGGTCGCGATGCGATTCATCACCGTGGGCAGATCAAGGGTGGACGAGATGTCGCGGCCCACCTCCGCCAGCGCAGCGCTCTCGCGCGTGCGGCGCTGGATCTCTTCGAACAGCCGTGCGTTCTCCAACGCGACGCCCATGCTGGCGGCCACGGTGGTGAGCAGGCGCACTTCGGATTCGCCGAAGGCATTCTCGCGTTCGAAGTTCGACATGCTGAGTACGCCCAGCACGCGATCGCTGCCGATGATGGGAACTGCGACCGTCGACTGTTCCATCTCGGTCCCCGGCAAGGGGCTCAAGCCCGCCGCCCGCATCTCGGCCGACGAGTTGTAGACGACCTCTCGCCGTGTCTTGAGCATGGTCTCCCACATGCCGCCCGGCGCGGGTGATTGCGGTGTAACGTTGAGCCGCTGCCCCCGCTCGTAAACGTAAAGGTGGTGAATGCAGCCCGGTTTGTGGTTCCATCCACGATATGCCGACGTCGTCGCTTCTGAGCACTTCGCGCATCTTGTTGCCAACCAGGTCCACGATGGCCTGAAAGCTCAGCTCTCCGGCGATGCCCTGCTGGATGCTGTTGATCACCGCCATTTCGGCGGCGCGCTGCTCCGTTTCCTTCAGCAGCCGCTGCGTTTCGTCGAACAGCCTTGCACTCTGCAGCGCCATGCCCATCGCCGTGCAGACGGTGGTCAACAGGCGCACGTCGTCGTCCCCGAAAGCGTTCTCACGTTCGTAGTTGTCCAGGTTGACGACCGCGATCACCCGGCCGGCGGCGACGACGGGCGCCCGCACGTCGGACTTCGGCAGGCGGGTACCCGGATACGCCGTTGCACCTTCGGGCATGACGTTTTGCGCCACGGCCACGCGTTCCTGAACGACACGCAGGTTTCTCTTGCTGCGGGACATCGCCATCGGCGGGACGTCGGTCAGGCGCCGGCCGTTTTCGTAGCTGTAGACCGGCGTGACGACATAAGTCTGCTCGTCGAACCACGCGATGCTTACGTTGCCGGAGTCGAACACCTCGCGCAGCTTGTCGCCGACCAGATCGATGATCGCCATCAGGTCGAGCTGCGCGACCAGCCCCTGCTGGATGCTGTTGATCACCGCCAGCTCGGTGTTGCGCTGCTCCGTCTCCTTCAGCAGCCGCTGCGTCTCGTCGAATAGGCGCGCGTTTTCCAGCGCGACGCCCATGCTCGACGCCACCGTCTGCAAGAGCCGCACCTCCGATTCGCCGAAGGCGTGCTGGCGCTGGTGGTCTTCCAGGTGAATCGTGCCCAACACGCGGTCGCTGCCGATAATCGGGACGGAAATCACAGACTTGGCGACATCCGTTCCGGGGACCACCCCAACCGCGGCACTCTCGTCGAAGGTGTTCTGGACGACCGCGTGGCGAGTCTTCACCATCTGCTCGAACGGTCCCCCCGGCGTGGGCGGAGTAGGTGGAATGTGAAGGCGCTTGCCGTGCTCGAACTCATACATGTAGTGGATCAGGTTGGTACTCGGGTCATGCCAGCGGATGCCGATGTCGTCGGTCTTGAGTACGTCGCGCAGCTTGCTGCCCACGAGGTCGACGATGGCCTGGAAACTCAACTCCCCGGCGATGCCCTGCTGGATGCTGTTGATGATGGTGAGCTCGCCGGCACGCTGCTCCAGCTCCGCGGTGCGCTCGGCCACCTTGCGCTCGAGCCCCCCGGCAAAACGCACGTTGGCCATTGCTACGGCGGCCTGGGAAGCCAGCATTGCCAGCAGGTCCCGGTCGCCGTCATGGAAGCGGCCAAAGGTGCCATCGATGTCGCAGTAGATGTAACCCAACAGCTCGCGTTGCACGATCAGCGGCGCAATGAGGTGGCTGCGTTGGGCGACGTTTCCCGCGTCGTCAGGCAAGTGGCGCAGGCTGACGGCACGGTTGCGGCGCGTCTCGGAGAGCCACGGTGTCGCGCGTTCGAGCAGCGCGTGCTCGTCTTCGCCTTTCGGCACCAAAGAGCCGGCGATGGAGATGCGCTGCGGCGCGTCCGGCGCTTCCAGCACGAGCAGCACGCGCTCGGCACCCGTGAGTTCGGTGACTTCGTCGACCAGGAACTCGTGCAGCTCCTCGGCGCTCTTGATCTCGTTCAGGCGCAGGCCCGTGTCGACCAGTCGCTCGAACGACTCGCCGAGGTTGACCTTGCCGGCCAGGTGGGCCAGGCGCTGCCGGCGCGGCAGCTTCCGCTCATGCGCATGTTGCAGCCACGCGTGGACGATTTCGCGGTGCTCGGCTTTTTTGTTGAGGTAGTTGCGGCGCAGTCCTTCGTCGCTCAGGCTGGCGATCTGCCCGAGCAGCGCACGCCACGCCTTCTCGAGCGCCTTGCGTGCCTCGGCATCGCGGCCGTTCGCCGCGAGCGCCTGGCAATGACGCCACCACAGCACACCGGGGTTGAGGTCGTCCAGCGCCGCCTGGCCCTTGCGGTGCAACTCGACGGCGCGACGCGTCGTGGCCAAGGCGGCCGCCGGATTGCCGGCGGCGAGGTGCGCCCGTCCGGCGAACACCAGGGCCAAGAGCCGCCCGTCGACTCCGGGAGATGCGGCCGTGCGCGCCGCCTGCTCGAATCGGCGCGCCGCCTCGGCGGCGTGGCCCTCGCGCAGCGCGAGCCAACCCTCGGCGAACGGGCGATGCGCGCGGAAGCGCGCATTGTGCAGCTTCCGGTTGAGGACGATCACCTCGGCGCAGATGGCTCGGGCTTCCTCGATCGACTCGGCCTCGAGCGCCCACAGCGCCAAGTTCGATGTCCAGACGAGAAGCGCCTGCAGGTCGCCCGCGGTGCGGGATATGTCCGCGGCTTCCATCGTCATGCGCCGCGCCCTCCGATACAGGCCGAGCTTCGCATACACGTCGCCGATGTTGCCCGTCGCCTGCGCCTGCCGCAGCAGCTGCCCCGACGCCCGTTCCGCGTCGAGCGACTGGTTGAACAGCCGCAGGCCCGCGGCGATGTCGTCCTGACAGATGGCGATCGAAGTCAGGGCCATGCCCTGACCGACCCGATCTCCGCTGCGCCGGGCAAGTGCCAGGGCCTGCGTCGCGGTCTTCAGCGCGAGCGCCGTTCGACCGGAGTTCGCATGGGCGAGCGACTGGGCGCGCAACGCGCGGCCCTGCCAGGCGATGTCGCCACAGGACTCGAACATCGACGCTGCCTGGATGGCGTCGCTGCAGGCGGCGCGAAGCTCGGTCGAGCGAAGCCCGCGGATCATTGCCAGCCGATACAGGCAGTGCGCCTCGAGATCGGGCCTGCTGCTGCGGCGTGCGGCCTCGAGCGCGGCGGCGGCGGCGGCTGTCGCCCCGCGCGCGTCGTTACGCAGTTTCACGAACGCCTCACGGCACAGCGCACGCGCCAGCAGTGCGCTGCCGCCTTCGCGCCTGGCGAGCGCTGTCATCGCGTGGGCGTCCGCGGCCGCGTGCCGGAGGTCGGCGACCGCGTAGAAGCTCTCCGAGCGCAGGTCGAGGAGCGTCATACGCTCATTGGCGGCGATAGTCTTGCGCTTGAGCGCAGCGGTCGCGGCCGCGATCGCCTGCTCGTGCTGCCCGGCCCAGGCAAGATCGGCGACCTGCTGTGTGCTCATCTCAGCGAATCTCCCTCGCTGTCACGCGCGTCAAAGCTTCGACCAGCGCGTCGACCCGTATCGGCTTGGTCACGTAATCGTTCATGCCCGCGGCAAGGCACAGCTCACGGTCGCCCTGCATCGCGTTGGCCGTCATCGCCACGATGTGCGGGCGCTGGTCGGCAGACCACTTCGCGGTGATGTGCCTGGACGCCTCGAGACCGTCCATTTCCGGCATCTGGACGTCCATCAGGATCACATCGTAGGTCTGGCGCCCCACGGATTCGACCGCTTCGATGCCGTTGGACGCGACGTCGGCGCGGTAGCCCATCTGTTGCAGCAGGCGCAGCGCGAGCTTCTGGTTCACCACGTTGTCCTCGGCCAGCAGGATGCGCAGCGGATGTCGGGTGGCCATCTCCGGATCGAGCCTTGCCTTCGCAGGTGCGCTGGCCGCCTTCGGTGCGGAATCGCCCGCCAGCAATCCGACCAACGTGTCGAAAAGTTGCGACTGATGGATCGGCTTGCCAAGGTATGCGGCGAAGAGCCCGTCGGCGACACCGGCCTCGCGCCGGCCGAGCGAGCTGAACAGCACGAGCGGCAGAGCAGGGCGGTGCTCGCGGATCCTGCCTGCGAGCGCGATGCCGTCCATTTCAGGCATGTGCATGTCGAGGATCGCGAGGTCGAACGCTTCGCCTTGCCCGATCCAGCGCAGCGCTTCCGCCGGCGATTCGGTGTCGCGCGAAGCCATCCCCCACTTGCTGGTCTGCAGCGCGAGGATGCGTCGATTGGTAGCATTGTCGTCGACGACGAGTACGCGCTTGCCCGTGAGCTCCGGCTGCGCGCCGACGAAATCGCGGGGGCGGGTGGGTTCCAGTGTCGCCTTCGACGCGCGGATCGTGAATGAGAACGTCGATCCTTTGCCGGGACCGTCGCTTCGCGCCCACATCCTTCCGCCCATCAATTCGGCGAGGCGCTTGCTGATGGCGAGCCCCAATCCCGTGCCGCCGTACTTGCGCGTCGTCGACGAATCGGCTTGCGAGAACGACTGGAACAGCCGGCTCATGCCTTCGGGGGAAAGGCCGATGCCCGTGTCGCGCACGGCGAAGGTCAGCTCGGTCCGGCCGTCGGAGGAGGGGGTCGCCGTGACCGTGAGCACCACCTCGCCGTTTTCCGTGAACTTCACGGCATTGGAAAGTAGGTTGAGGATGATCTGGCGAAGGCGCGTCACGTCCCCGACGATGGCCGGTGGCACGTCGCCCTCGAACACGTAGGCCGTGTCGAGGCGCTTCTCGACGGCCCGGGTGGTGACGAGATCGAGCGCCGACTCCACGCAGTCGCGCAGATCGAAGGGCTGTGTCTCGATGTCCATGCGGCCCGCCTCGATCTTGGAGAAGTCGAGGATGTCGTTGATGATCGTCAGCAGCGTGTCGCCCGAATCCCGGATGGTCGCCGCGTAGTCGTGCTGCTCCGTGTCGAGCTTCGTGTCGAGGAGCAAGCCGCTCATGCCGATCACGGCGTTCATCGGCGTGCGTATCTCATGGCTCATCGTCGCGAGGAACGAGCTCTTCGCCTCGTTGGCCGCCTCGGCCTGGATTCGAGCGGCCTCGGCTTGAGCGCGGGCTTTCTGCGCTTCCTTGAACAGGCGCGCGTTCTGGATTGCGATCACGGCCTGATCGGCGAACGTCTTGAGCAATGCCGCCTCGGCGTCCGTGAATGGGCGCATATCGTGCCGAGCGACCTCTATGGCTCCGCTCGCGCCCTCCTCCAGAAGAATGGGCGCCATGGCCAGCGAGTAGTTGGTGCCCAGGCGCAGCGCCATGCGGCGCAGGCGGATGGGCACGCCTTCGTCGGCCAGCGCGTTGGCGAACCGTGCCACCTGCCGGCCCTCGATAGCCACCTGGGCCACCGAGCCGTCGTAGGGAATCGGAAATACCTTCATGCGTTCCGCGGCGTCCCGACCCCGCACCGCCACCAGGTGCACTTGGCCGTCGTCGCCGAGCATGTAGGCGCTGATGCGGTCGGCTTCGAACAGGCGCTCGCAGCTGGCCAGGATGTGGTCGAACACCGGTGTCGTATCGGACACCGAGCTGCTGATCACCTGCAGGACTTCCGACGTGGCCGTCTGCCGTTCGAGCGCCTCCTTCGTCTCGTTGAAGAGCCGCACATTCTCGATCGCGATCACGGCCTGGTCGGCGAAAGTCTGCAACAACTGTGGCACCTTGTCCGGGATCGGCCCTGGCGTCTCCCAGGCGACATTGATGGTACCGATGGGCTCACCGTCGCGCAGCAGCGGCACGCTGAAGATCCGCATGTGGCTGGCCAGGAGGAAGTTCGGATCGTACTCGGTGTCCTCCTTCACGTTCTCGATGCGCACCGGGCGGCGTTCGAGAATGACACGTCCAGCGATCGTGCCGCGCGTCGGCGCCCAAGCGGGCCGCTTGGCAAACATCGCGACGTGATCGTCGCTGGCGCCTGAACTCGCCATCGGGCGCAAGAGCCCGCCCTCGTAGCGCAACACGGCTGCCGACGAGGCTGCGGTGAGCTGCCTGGCGCGCTTCACGATCGCCTCGAACACGGGTTGCACATCCGTCGGCGAATCGCTGATAACCTTGAGGACATCGGCCGTGGCCGTCTGCTGCTCGAGCGATTCGTTCGTCTGATTGAAGAGTCGTGCGTTGCGCAGCGCGACCATCGCCTGTCGCGCCAGACCGGCCAGGAACTGCAGGTCGCGGTCGTCGAACGGCTGGCCTCCGGTGCGCCAGACCGCCATCGCGCCCTCCGCCGCGCCGTCGGCCACCAGCGGTACCACCATCAGGCGTTCGTCCTCTTGGCGCGCGGTACCGGGGATCTGGACGCCGCGCGGATCGGCTTCGGCGTCGTTGACGAGCTCGGGTTGGCCGTTCTGCACGATGCTGCCGATGATGCCGGTGCCGCCTTCGATCACCATGCCCTTGATGGCGTCGGCGATGTCGCCGACCGCGACGATCGCGCGGTAGGTCGTGGTCCCCGGATCGGGCACGAATATCGCGCTATTGCCGGCCTGCAGCAGGTCCTTCGCATGACCGGCGATGCGATCCATCACCGTGGTGAGATCCAGCGACGACGACAGGTCGCGCCCCACCTCGGCCAGCGCCGAAGACTCGCGCGCGCGGCGCTGCGTTTCCTCGAGCAGCCGCGCATTTTCGAGCGCGACGCCCATCGACGCCGCGATCGTCGACAGCATGTGCACCTGCGCTTCGTCGAAGGCATGCTCGCGCTCGAAGCTCTCGATCGAGATCGCGGCGATCAGGCGCTCTCCTACCATCACGGGCAGGAAGATGCACGACAGGCTGTCGTCCGTTCCCTCCACTGTCTTGATGCCGATGGCGTCCATCGCGGCCCGGTCGCCCAACACCACCGGCCGGCCGGTCTGCAATGCCTGGTTGATCTTCGCTTCCGCCTTGTACGGCGTGGGCCGCTGTGTCAGCCGCTTCCCGTGCTCATAGACGTAGAGATGGTGGACGATCTCGGTGCTCTCGTCGCGCCAATGGATGCCTATGTCGCCGGTGGCGAACATCTCTCGCAGGTTGTCGCCGACCAGATCGACGATGGCCTGGAAATTCAGTTCCCGGGCCATTCCCTCCTGAATGCTGTTGATGACCCCGAGTTCGGACGAGCGGCGCTCTGTTTCCTTCAGCAGGCGCTGCGTCTCGTCGAACAGGCGGGCGTTCTCCAGTGCCACACCCATGCTCGAGGCGACGGTGGAGAGCAGGCGCACATCGGCGTCGCCGAAGGCGTTTTCCCGGTCAACGTTCTCCACCGACGCGAATCCGAGCAGCCGATCGCCGGCAAAGATCGGCACGGCCACGCCCGAGTGGCTCATCTGGGTGCCCTCGGCGACCATCATCTCGAGAGCACGATAGTCGTCCTGGTTGTGCCAGATCAACGGCTGGCGCGCCAGGAGGATCTCGTGCCAGCGGCGGCCCGTCAGGACGTCGGCGATCCGCCGGGGCGGCACCTGCACGCGCACGCCGCGCTCGACGCCATAGGGCAGGTACACCAGACCTGCATCCTCGTCCAGCCAGGCCACCGCGAGGGTGTCGGTGGCGAAAGCCTTGACCAGCTTGTCGCCGACGAGATCGACGATGGCCTGGAAGTTGAGCTCGGCGGCAATGCCGTCCTGGATGCTGTTGATCACCGCGAGCTCGGCATTGCGCGCTTCGGTTTCCTTCAGCAGGCGCTGGGTCTCGTCGAACAGGCGCGCGTTCTCCAGAGCGACGCTCATGCTGGCGGCCAGGGTTTCGAGCAGTCGGGCGTCGGCTTCGGTGAACGCGTTTTCGTGGTCCAGGTCCTGCAGCGTTATGACCCCGCGCGGCTGCCCCGCCACGCGCAGTGGAACCCACAGGCTCGACTTCGGTGTCTCGCCATGTCGGGTGACTTCGCCAAACTCGGCCATGCGCTCAGCCATGCCGGTATTGATGATCAACGTCTGGCCCGTGCGGCGAACGTGTGGGGCAAAGCCCCGCTCGGCAGGTGCCCTCGGTCCCCCCGCATCGATACGTCGGCCGCGCTCAATCACATACGGGACTGTCACCAAGCCGGTGGCCGGATCGTAGACGCCGATGCCGACGCCCTGTGCGCTGAAGATCTCGCGGATCTTGTCACCGACCAGGTCGTAGATGGCCTGCATGTCCAGTTTGGACGCCAGCCCCGCCTGCACGCTGTTCACGATGGCGAGCTCCGCCGCGCGATCCCGCTCGGCCGCGAAGCTCTGCGCGTTCTGCAGCGCGACGCTCAGGCTTGCCGCGACGGTCGCGATGAGGCTGACGTCGCTCGGCGCAAACGCGTGCGGCGGCTCCTTGCCGATGCAGATGAGCCCTATCGCGTCGTTGCCGGTGACGAGCGGCGCGTAGACGAAGGATTGGTCCACCGTCGGGCCGCCGAGCTCGCGCCGATCGATGCCGAGCGACTTCTGAAAGTCACTCAGCTCTTCATGTGTCTGGAACACGAGCGTCTGTCGCGTTCGAAGGACCAGGCCGCCGATGCCGGTCCGGCTGCCGTTCGGAGCCGGCTGCCGGGCGGAAGCGCTCGCCGTGGTCCATGAGATAGGGGTACGACAGCAGATCGCGTGCGCGGTCGAATAGCGCGATTCCGACGACGTCTGCAACGAACACCTCGCGCAGCTTGTCGCCGACCAGCTCGATAATGGCCTGCAGCTCCAGCGCGCCGGCCAAGCCGTGCTGGATGCTGTTGATCACCGCCAGCTCGGCGTTGCGCTGCTCGGTCTCCTTCAGCAGGCGCGTCGTCTCGTTGAACTGGTGCACGTTCCCGATCGCGATCGACGCCTGGCTGGCGAACGATTGGATGACCGAGATCTGGGCCTCGCTCAGGAGCTCGGGGCTGACGCGGCGGATGCCGATAGCGCCGATGGCCACACCCTCGCGCAGGAGAGGCACCGCGCAGGTCACGCGGTAGCCATACCGGGCCGCGACCGCGTCGCCTTCCGGAAACTCCGACTTGGTGCCGGCGGTACCGTGGATCGTCTGGACCGGCCGACCCTCGATCATCGCGCGGCCGGCCACCGAGTCGCGATTGAAGTGGATTCCCTGTCCGACCGGAATCATGGGGATGTCGCCGTGATGCGCGGCGACGAGCAGCGTGACGCCGTCCCGCACGCCGATGATCGCGTCGTCCGAGCCGGAGAGCAGGGCGGCATGGCGTGCGATGACATCGAGCACAGGCGTCACATTGGTGGGCGACTCGGCAATGACGCGCAGGATGTCGCTGCTGGCGGTCTCTCGCTCGAGGGCCTCCTGCGTCTCGTTGAACAGGCGCGCGTTCTCCAGCGCCACGCTCATGCTGGCGGCGAGGGTTTCGAGGAGACGCACCTGAGCCTCCCCGTAGGCGTGCTCGCGGCGCACGTCGCTCAGCTGGATCATGCCGTGGGCCTCGGCGCCCACCATCAAGGGCACGATGAGCTGCGACTTGGGTTCGGACACCTTCGCCAGCATCGTGGAGCCGTAGGCCCGACTCGCCTCGTCCATGCCTTCGTTGATGACCAGCGTCTTGCCGGTGCGCAGGACATGCGGGCCGAAGCCCTCGTCACCCATGGGTTGGGAGGCGAGGGCGCGACGCTCGTCGTCGTAGTAGATGTACGGGTAGCTCTCCACGTTAGTCGTCCGGTCGTAGGTGCGGATGCCCACGAACGAACCCGGGAACACCTCACGCAGCTTTTCGCCTACCGCGTCGTAGACACCCTGGATGTCGAGCTCGCCGGCCAGCGCCCGCTGCACGGCATTGATGATGGCGAGCTCGGCCGCGCGCTGTTCCAGCATCGCGTTCGACGCTGCCAGCGCCTCGGTGCGTTGCGCCACCTTCTGTTCGAGGCCTTGCGACCACTGGACGTTGTCGAGCGCCACCGCGGCCTGTGCCGCGAGCATGCCCATGAGGTCGCGGTCGGTGTCGAGGAAGCGGCCAAAGGTGCCATCGATGTCGGCGTAAAGGTAGCCTAGCACCCGCTGCTGCGCGATCAGCGGCGCGACGAGGAACGAGCGTTGCTCGAGTGGATCCGCCCCTTCAGGAAGGTAGCGGAGCGTGGTCGCGCGGGTCCGTCGCGCTTCGTCGAGCCAGGGTGCGATCACCTTCGACAACGCAAGCGCATCTTCGCCTACCGGCACGAGCGAGCATGCGAGCCGGAAACCCTCCGGTCCTTCGAGCACGAGTAACACACGCTCGGCCCCCGAAAGCTCAGTCACCTCGTCGACCAGGAACTCGTGCAGCTCCTCGGCGCTGCGCAGTTCGTTGAGACGCATCCCCGTATCGACGAGACGCTCGAACGGCGCTCTCAGATCAGCTTCGCCCGCGAGGTGCGCGGCTCGGCGCTTCGCCGAGAAACGCCGCCGGCGAGCGTACGCAATCCACGCCGGGATGATGGCGCGGTGCGATGAGATCTTGTTGAGGTAGCTGCGGCGCAGCCCTTCGTCGCTGAGCGTGCCGATGCCTTCCTGCAGCAGCTCGTACGCGGTTTCGAGCGCTTTGTCGGCTTGCCGCGTCTCGCCCGTCGCCGCCAACGCGCGGTGATGCCACCACCATACGTGCGCCGGCGACAGGCCGGCCCCCATCGCGCGGCTTTCCCGGGCGCCGTAGAGCTCCGTGGCTCGCCGCGAGGCTTCGAGCGCCGCAGCCGTCTGGCCGAGCAGGAGATACGCTTGACACAGATCGATCAGGACGAGGATGGCGAAGCTCGTCTCCGGCACTGACTGCACCCGGGGCAAGGTCCTCTCGAGCGGCGGCAATGCGGCCGCGCCGTCGCGCTCCGCCAGGGCAATGAGGCCGGGAAGCCAATCCCTGTCCATTTTCCAAATGCCGCCGTCTTTCGCGCCCGGCAAGCTACCTGCTGCCTCCAACTCGGCCAGATACTTCCGAGCTGCATCTGTGTTGCCGGCGAGCGTCTCGTTGCCGCCAAGGATCATGAGGCCGTTCACCACGAAGTCAAAGGCGTGGAGGCGGCGCCGGATCTCGGTCGACCGGTGCGCCATGCGGTTCGCGCGCCGGTACAGCCCCAGCGCGCGATAAGCGAGCGCCAGGTTGTTGTAGATCGCCGCCTGTCCTGACACATGACCGGAGGCGCGGTACCCCGCCAGCGCCTGGTGCAGTCCGCGCAATCGCTTCGCCAGATCGATGTTCTGCCGCCAGCGGATGTTCAGCGCCGAAGCCTCCCCCCAACGATCGCCCGTTTGGCGCGCAAGCGCGAGCGCCAGGTCGGCGGCGCGCTCGCTTTCCACCTTGCGCCCCAGGAAGTCCTGCGCGCAGGCGACGGCCCACATCGCGCGACCGCGCTCCAACTCGTCGTCCAGCGCGTCGAACAGTCGCGCGGCCGCGTTCCCGTTGCGTACCGCGTCGGCGTTTTGCTGAAGGCGCACCTGTACCGCTGCGAGGTTGGAGAGCGCCAGCGCCACGAGCGGCTTTTTGCGGCTCTTCCGGGCGGCCTTGAGCGCAAGCTCCGCCGTCTTGCCCGCGGTCCCGATGTCGCTGGAAAGCACCTGTGTGCGGGCGAGGCCGATCAGCGCGCGGGACAGAAGGTCAGGGCGGCCGCTGCGCTCGCCCAGCGCGCGCATCGCTTCCGCGTCAGCCAATGCGCGGTCCACTTCACCGATGGCGCTGAGACTCTCCGCACGCAATTCGAGTAACGACAGTGAAGCATCGACGTCAGGCTTGACGTGCGCCAGGGCCTTGGACACGGCGTCGACGGCCTGCGCGTGTTGCCCGGCGCGGGCGAGGTCGCGTGCGGTAGCAATGGCCTCGTCAGCCGAAACGCGAGGCGCAGCGACACCGGCCCGACGGCGCGTGGGCCGGCGGGCCGGCGCGTGACCGGTCGCCATGTCAGCGGGCATCGCGCGCCGCCACGTTGTTGAGCGCCTCGACCAGCTGATCCACCCGGATCGGCTTGGTGACGTAGTCGTCCATACCCGCCGCGAGGCACATCTCGCGGTCGCCCTGCATGGCGTTGGCCGTCATCGCCACGATGCGCGGTCGCTCGTCGGGTGTCCACTTCGCCGTTATTCGACGCGAGGCTTCGAGGCCGTCCATCTCGGGCATTTGCACGTCCATCAGGATCACGTCGTAGGTCTGGCGTTCGACCGATTCGACGGCCTCCTGGCCGTTCGACGCGAGGTCCGCGCGGTAGCCCATCTGCTGCAGGATGCGCAGCGCGAGCTTCTGGTTGACGACGTTGTCCTCGGCCAGCAGGATGCGCAAGGGATGCCGCGCGGCCATGGTAGGGTCGAGCTGCGACTTGGATGGCGCCGCGGTCCTTGGCGCAATGTCCTTCACCAGCAGGCCGACCAGAGTGTCGAACAACTGCGACTGGCGGATCGGCTTGGCGAGGTAGGCGCTGAAGAGCTTGTCGGTGTCGCCGGCTTCGCGGCGGCCGAGCGAGCTGAAAAGCACAAGCGGCAGCCCGGAACGGCGCTCGCGAATCTGTTGTGCCAGGGTCAGGCCGTCCAGCTCCGGCATGTGCATATCGAGGATCGCGAGGTCGAAGTTCTCGCCGGCATCGAGCCAGCGCACGGCCTCCAGCGGCGATTCGGTGTCCCGCGAGGCCATGCCCCACTTGCCGGTCTGCAGGCTCAGTATCCGGCGATTCGTGGCATTGTCGTCGACGACGAGTAGCCGTTTACCGGCGAGCTCGGGCTGGGTGCCTACGAAATCCCGCAACCGGGTGGCTGGCATCGGCGCTATCGGGACCTTTATGGAAAACAAGAAGGTGGCTCCTTTGCCGGGGCCCTCGCTCTCGGCCCACATGCGGCCCCCCATCAGCTCTGCGAGACGTCGGCTGATCGCGAGGCCCAGACCCGTACCGCCGTACTTCCGAGTCGTGGACGAATCGGCTTGCGAGAATGACTGGAAGAGGCGGCTCATATGCTCCGCCGAGAGCCCGATGCCGGTGTCGCGCACTGCGAAGGTCAGCTCCGCGTGATTGCCGGCCAGTGGTTCGCCCGTCACGGTCAGCACCACCTCGCCGTGCTCGGTGAACTTCACGGCATTGGACAAAAGGTTCAGCATGATCTGCCGCAGCCGCGTCACGTCGCCGCTGATCGCCGCCGGAATGTCGCCGTCGAACACGTAGGCGATGTCGAGATGCTTTTCCGTGGCGCGCGCGCTGACGAGATCGAGCGCGGACTCGACGCACTCGCGGAGGTCGAACGGGTGCGTCTCGATGTCCATACGGCCGGCTTCGATCTTCGAGAAGTCGAGGATGTCGTTGATGATGCTCAGGAGCGCGTCGCCAGAATCGCGAATGGTGGCGACGTAGTCGTGCTGCTCGACGTCGAGCTTCGTGTCGAGCAGGAGCCCGCTCATGCCGATGACCGCGTTCATCGGCGTGCGGATTTCGTGACTCATCGTGGCCAGGAACGAGCTCTTGGCTTCGTTCGCCGCCTCCGCCGCGGCGCGGGCCTCCTTGGTTTCGTTGAAGAGGCGAGCGTTCTGGATCGCGATCACTGCCTGGTCGGCGAAGGTCTGCAGCATCGCCAGCTCCTTGGCCGTGAACGGGCCCTTGGACCGCGCCACGCCGATGGCGCCGATGCCGTGGTCCTCCCACAGCATCGGCGCGAAGGCCATCGACTGGTAGCCCGCGAGCTTCGACATCTTGCGCAACACGCCGGGCACATCGCTGCCGTGGGCCAGGTCGGGCCAGTGCACGACGCGCCGCTCGCGGATCGCGCGGCCCGCCGGCGTGCGCTCCACGGGCGCCGGGAAAGTGGCGGCCACTATGTCGTGCGCGTTGCCCACATAGGCCGCGATCTGGAGCTGCCCTTGCCCGTCCACCACCAGCACGTCCATCTCGTCGCTGCGGAAAAGATGCCGGCCGCTTTCGAGGATCTTGTCGAACACCGGCTTCGTGTCGGCCATCGAGCCGCTGATCACCTGTAGCACTTCGCCCGTGGCCGTCTGTTGCTCCAATGCCTCCTTCGTCTCGTTGAACAGGCGCACGTTTTGGATCGCGATGACCGCCTGGTCCGCGAATGTCTCGACGAGGGCGATCTCGGCAGGATCGAACGGACGCACCTCGTCGCGCAGCAGCGAGATGACGCCGAGGGCTTCGTCCTCGCGCAATAGAGGCACGTTGAGTGCCGTCCGGAACCCGATGCGCTTCTGGATTTCGCGGACATCGGGATACTCGGTTTCAATGACCGACAGCACGTCTTCGATGTGGATCGAGCGACGCTCCAGGATCGAGCGCCCGGCAATCGAGGTTCTGCGCAACGGCAGCACTTCGGCGTGCGCGCTGGCGGTGTAGCTTGGTCCATAGCTGGTCATGGCTCGCAACTGCCCATCGACGAGCAGCCAGACCCTGCTGCCGTCGGCCCGGCAGAGCAGACGCGCGCGTTGCGCCACAGCCTCCAGTACGGGCTGTACATCCGTCGGCGATCCGCTGATGACGCTCAGCACTTCGGCGGTTGCCGTCTGGCGCTCCAGCGCCACCTTGGTCTCATTGAAGAGCCGCACGTTCTCGATCGCGATCACGGCTTGGTCGCGGAAAGACTCCGCCAGCGCGATTTCCTTGTCACTGAAAGCGCCGGCACGGTGCTTGCCGAAGGTCAGCAGACCGATGCACTCGCCACCGCGCAGGAGCGGCAGGTACAGGCCGGCATTGACACCCAGCGTGTCGCGAACCTTGCGCTCGTGCTCCGGCAGGTCGATGGTTGACCAGTCGGGGAGGTGCAGCAACCGCTTCTCCATGATGACGCGCGACGGAAAGTTGGCCGCCGGATCGACTGGCATGGCGCCAAGCCCGGATTCCGCCTGGAGGCCCTGCGGTGTCGCCCATGCGGCTACCGCGAAGCTGCTGCCGTCCGTGCGCATCACGAATGCGGAGTCGCACCCGAGCAATCTCACCGCCGTGACGACGATCGCGTCGAACACCGGCTGCACGTCCGTCGGCGAGCTGCTGATGACGCGCAGGATGTCGGCGGTGGCTGTCTGGTGGCCCAGCGCCTCCTGGGTTTCGTTGAACAGCTTCACGTTTTGCAAGGCAACGCCGACGTTGGCCGCGATCGTCGAAAGGAGCCGCTCGTCGTCGGCGTCGTAAGCGCCTTCGGTGTGCGTGCTCTGGACGCTGATCACGCCGAGGCAGGTGTCGCCCACGCTGATCGGCACGCCGAGGTAGGAGAGCGCCGGGCGGCCTACGACCTTGGCGTCGAGCCGGTGCGAATGGCGATCCTCCTGACTATTGAGAATGAGCGGCTTGCGCGACGCGATGATCCTGCTGGTGAGCCCTTCGCCGAGCTTGAGCGGCTTGTACTCCGATTCGCCATACTGGTACGGGAAGTGAATGATGCCGCTCACGGGCTCGTACAGCGCCACGTACGCGAGATCGGCGTTGAACACGTTGCGAATCTGGTCGCCCACGAGCTCGAGGAGGTCGCCAAGCTCGAGCTTGCTGCCAAGCTGCTGCGACACCGTATTGACGGTGGCAAGCTCGGTGGCGCGTTGCTGCGACTCGGCGAAGAGGCGCGCGTTTTCGATGGCGACGGTTGCCTGCAGCGACAGGCCGACGAGAAACTCCAGATCGCCGTCGGCAAAAGGTTGCCCTCCGGTGCGCCAGACGGCCATCACGCCCTTCACGATCCTGCCTGCCATCAGCGGCGCCACCATCAACCGTTCCTGTTCCGCTTTGGACGTGCCCGAGATCTGCAGTCCGCGCGGGTCCGCGCTTGTATCGTTGATGAACTCGGCACGGCCGCTCTGAACCAGGCCTCCGATGATGCCTTCGCCCACGACGATGGCCTCGGATTGCAGCACCTCCGCGATGTCGCCGATCGCCACGATCGCCCGGTAGGCCTGGCCGCTGGCGTCAGGCAGGAAGATCGCACTGGTCTCCGCGTTGGTCAGGTCCTTGGCGTGCCGGGCGATACGGTCCATGACGGTGGCGAGGTCGAGCGTCGACGAAATGTCGCGCCCCACCTCGGCCAGCGCGGCCGATTCGCGTGTTCGGCGCTGGGTTTCGGCGAAGAGTCGCGCGTTCTCGAGCGCGACGCTCATGCTGGTCGCGAGCGTCTGCAGCAGGCGCACGTCCGACGGGCTGTACGCGCCTTCGCGGGTCATGTCGCCCAACTCGATCAGCCCTCGTGCCTGGTCGCTCGCCACCAGCGGAACGAAGATCGCCGACTTCTCCATTTGCGTGCCCGGCAACAGCGTGCTGCCGTACTTCGCCATCTCGTCCGCCATGTTCCTGTTGATGACCACCGTCTCGCGCGTGCGCATGACGTGCGCCGCAAAGCCCTTGTCGCCGAGCGCATGAGATTCGATCGAGAGGCGTTTTCCCTTCTCGTACTGGTAGGGGTAGTTGATGAGGTTCGTCTGCGGATCGTATACGCGGATGCTTATGTCCGCCCGATTGAAGATCTCGCGGATCTTGTCGCCGACGGCGTCGTAGATCCCTTGCATGTTGAGCTCGGCGGCGAGCGCCTGCTGCACGCTGTTGATGATCGCGAGCTCGGCGGCACGCTGCTCGCTCTCCTTGAACAGGCGCTGCGTTTCGTCGAACAGGCGCGCGTTTTCCAGCGCCACGCTCATCGCGTTGGCGAGTGTCTGCAGCAGCCGCACGTCCGAGGGGCTGAAGGCGTGCTCGCGCTCCATGTCCAACAGGGCAATCAGCCCGCGCGACTGATCGCCCGCTACAAGCGGTACCATGACCAACGATTTTTCTGCCTTGGTGCCGGGTATCGTGAAACTGCCATGCCGTTCTATAACCTCGGCCATCTTCTCGTTGACCACCAGCGTCTCTCGGGTGCGCATGACGTGCGGGCCGAATCCGCGTTCGGGGAGCGGCGTCGACGCGATGGAGATCGGCTTGCCGTCCTCGTACATGTATGGGAAGTGGACCAGATTCGTCTGCGGATCGTAGATGCGGATTCCCACGTCCGCCTGATTGAAGATCTCGCGGATCTTGTCGCCGACGGCGTCGTAGATGCCCTGCATGTTCAGCTCGGCGGCGAGCGCCTGCTGCACGCTGTTGATGATGGCGAGTTCGGCGGCGCGCTGCTCGCTCTCCTTGAACAGGCGCTGCGTCTCGTCGAAGAGCCGGGCGTTTTCCAGCGCCACGCTCATCGCGTTCGCGAGGGTCTGCAGAAGGCGCGCGTCGGATGCGCTGTAGGCATGCTCGCGTTCGATATCCGACAGGCAGATCAATCCGCGCGCCTGATCACCCGCCACGAGTGGCACGTAGATCGCCGATTTTTCCATCAACGTGCCGGGCAGGAGGACGCTTCCGAATTTCTCGACGGCCTGCGCCATGTTCTCGTTGATGACGAGCGTCTCCCGAGTGCGCAGGACGTGGGCGGCGATCCCCGTGCCGCCGACCCGTTCCGAGTCGACGTGAACTCGTTTCCCGCCTTCGTACAGATACGGGTAATGGATCCAATCCGTTTGCGGATCATAGATGCGGATGTTCACGTCCGCGTCGTGGAAGATCTCGCGGATCTTGTCGCCGACGGCGTCGTAGATCCCCTGCATGTTGAGCTCGGCGGCGAGCGCCTGCTGGACACTGTTGATGATGGCGAGTTCCGCCGCGCGCTGTTCGCTCTCCTTGAACAGGCGCTGCGTCTCGTCGAACAGGCGGGCGTTCTCGAGCGCGACGCTCATGCTGTTGGCGAGCGTCTGCAGCAGGCGCACGTCCGAATCGCTGAACGCGTGCTCGCGCTCCATGTTGGTCAGGCTGATGAGGCCGCGCGCCTGGTCGCCGACCACCAGCGGCACGAGCACCGCCGATTGCTCGTCCTTGGTGCCGGGAATCGTATAGCTGCCGTACTTCTTGTCCGCCTCGCGCATGTTCTCGTTGAAGACGAGCGTCTCCCGCGTGCGCAGGACGTGCGCGGCAAAGCCCGTTTCGCGCAGCGGATTGGAATCGATCTCGATCCGCTGTCCATCCTCGTAGACGTAGGGATAGTGGATCAGGTTGGTCTGCGGGTCGTAGATCCGGATCCCGAGGTCCACCTGGTTGAAGATCTCGCGGATCTTGTCGCCGACGGCGTCGTAGATCCCCTGCATGTTGAGCTCGGCGGCGAGCGCCTGCTGCACGCTCGTGATGATGGCGAGCTCCGCGGCGCGCTGCTGTTCGGCCTTGAAGAGACGCTGCGTCTCGTCAAACAGGCGGGCGTTCTCGAGGGCGACGGTCATGGCGTTGGACAGCGTTTGCAGCAGGCGCATGTCGGACTCGCCGAAAGCGTCCTCGTCTTCGCCGTAGAGCGCGACCACGCCTACGGCCTCGTCGCCCTTCAGGATCGGCACGCCCAGGTAGCTTCCCGGCAAGTCCTCGGTGCTCAGGTCGCCGATCATGCGTGAACCGTACTCGGCTGCGGACTGGGCCATGCCGTGATTGATAACAAGCGGCCGACGCTCGCGGATGATGTGGGCGGTGAAGCCCTTTCCCAGCCTCGACGGCTCGATCGGGAAGCGCGCGTCGTGCTCGAGGTAGTAGGGCATGGTCAACGTGTTGCTCGGGCGGTCGTACAGGGCGATCGACATGTCCTTCGTGCCGAAGATCTCGCGAATCTTGTCTCCGACGAGGTCGACGATCGCCTGAAATTCGAGCTGGGCGGCGAGCCCCTCCTGCACGCTGTTGATGATCGCGAGCTCGGCCGCGCGCTGCTCGCTCTCCTTGAAGAGGCGCTGCGTCTCGTCGAAGAGGCGCGCGTTCTCGAGCGCGACGCCCATGCTCGCGGCGACGGTGCCGAGGAGCCGCACCTCGGAGTCGCCATAGGCGTTTTCGTGTTCGTAGTTCTCCAGGACGATCATGCCAAGCACGCGGTCACCGCCGAGGATCGGCACGGCCGCAAACGAAAGGCCCTGTTCGGTGCCAGGCATCAACACCATTCCCTGCGCCCTCTGCTCCGCCCGGTTGTTTGCGACTATCGGCTGCCGTGTCTCCAGCATTCGGGAAAAGATCCCACCCGGCGTGGGCGCTGCGGACGGCGGGTCGAGCCTCACGCCATGTTCGTACTCGTACAGGTAGTGAGCGAGATTGGCCTTCGCGTCGTACCAGCGGATGCCGATTTCGCCGGTCTTGAACACTTCGCGGAGCTTGTCGCCGACGAGATCGACGATGGACTGGAAGTTGAGCTCGGCCGCCATCCCTTCCTGGATGCTGTTGATGACCGCCAGCTCAGCCGCGCGCTGCTCGGTTTCCTTCAGTAGGCGCTGCGTCTCGTCGAAGAGGCGGGCGTTTTCGAGCGCCACGCTCATCGCTGCGACCACCGTCTGCAGCAGGCGGACGCTCGACGCGTCGAAGGCGTCTTCCCGTTCGTAGTCGCCCGACGCCTACCAGACCGATCGTGCGATTCCCGGAGACAATGGGGACGGCGACGAACGACTTCTCCATCTGTGTGCCCGGAACGTTCGTCGACCCGACCTCGGCCATCCGTCGTTCCATGTCGCGGTTGACGATCCAGGGCTGACCGGATTCGATCACGAACTTGGCGACGCCTTTCAACGGGACGGGCGGCGCCGTGATCCGCCGGCCGCGATCCTTGAGATAGCAGAAGAAGACCTGGTTCGATGCGGCGTCGTACAGGCGAATATCGATGTCCTGCGTTTTCAGCACCTCGCTCAGCTTGTCGCCGACGAGCTCGTAGATCGCCTGCATGTCGAGCTTGGAGGCGAGGCCCTCCTGCACGCTGTTGATGATGGCGAGCTCGCCGGCGCGCTGCTCCGTTTCCTTCAGCAGGCGCTGCGTCTCGTCGAAGAGGCGGGCGTTTTCGAGCGCGACGCCCATGCTCGCGGCGACCGTGCTCAGCAGGCGCACCTCGGACTCGCCGAAGGCGTTCTCTCGCTCGTAGTTCTCCATGCTTATCGACCCGAGCACGCGGTCGCCGCTGATGATCGGCACGTCGATCATCGACTTGCTGGTGTCCGTGCCGGGAATGGTGAGCAGCCTCAGTTCTGCGTGATCCGATGTGTTGATGACATCGGGCGCGCGTGTCCGCACTATTGTCTCGAAGCTGCCACCCGCTCGGGGAGGTTGCGGGGCGATGTTCAGTCGCTTGCCGTGCTCGTACACATAAAGGTAATGGAGCAGGTTCGACTTCTCGTCGTGCCAGATGATGGTGAGGTCCGGGGTGGCGAACACCTCGCGCAGCTTGTCGCCCACCAGGTCGACGATGGCCTGGAAATTGAGCTCGGCCGCCATGCCGTCTTGAATGCTGTTGATGATCGCGAGCTCGTTCGCGCGCTGTTCGATGACGGCGTTCGATGCCTGCAGTTCCTCGGTGCGCTGCGCCACCTTCTGCTCGAGTCCCTGCGACCACTGCGCGTTGTCGAGCGCGACGGCGGCCTGGCTCGCCAGCATGCCGAGGAGGTCGCGGTCGGATTCACGGAAACGCCCGAACGCGCCGTCGAGATCGGCGTAGAGGTAGCCCAGAATCTGCCGCTGCGCGATGAGCGGCGCGATGATCCGCGAGCGCTGTTCGAGCTCGTCCGCCCCCTCGGGGCTGTGCGTCAAGCTCACGGTGCGAGTGCGGCGCACCTCCGTCAACGCCGGCTTGATGTCGCGTTTCAGCGCCCTTGCGTCTTCGCCGCGCGGCACGAGCGAGCCCGCGAGCTCCAGCCCGTCGGGCGTTTCCAGGACGAGCAGCACGCGCTCGGCGCCGCTCAACTCGGTCGCTTCGTCGATCAGGAAGTCGTGCAGCTCGCTGGCGCTGCGCAGCTCGTTCAGGCGCAGATCCGGTGTCCACCAGGCGCTCGAACGGTTCGCGCAGGTTGGCTTCACCCGCGAGGTGGGCGGCGCGCCGTTCCGGGGACAGGCGACGCTTGCGCGCGTCCTTGAGCCAGGCATCGACGATCTCGCGGTGCGCCTCGATCTTGTTCAGATAGTTGCGGCGCAGGCCTTCGTCGCCGAGGCCGGCGATGCCCTGTTGCAGGAACCCGTACGCCATGCCGAGCGCGTCACGCGCCGCCGCCGTTTGCTTGTTGGCTTGCAGTGCCTGGCTGTGTCGCCACCACGTCAGCGCAGGCGACATGCCATCGAGCGTCGCCAGATCGTGCGCGCGGTGCATCTCGGTGGCGCGCCGCGTGGCCGCCAATGCGGCCCGGGCCTGGTCCAGGGTCAGCCGAGCGTGCCCGACGGACGTCAACGCGTCGATTTCCGGCGCGACGAAGTCACTGTCGTGCGCGAGCTGGTGCGCGTGCTCGAAGTGGCGCAGCGCCGTCTTGGCGTCACCGCCGAACAAGGCAAGCAAACCCTGGATACTGGCGAGACTGACCGCGGCCACGGAGTTGTGGAGCGTTCCCTCCGGTTCGACTTTCTGGGCGATGTGCGCACGCGCGCTGTCGAGGCGGCCCATCGCGATTTCCGCCTCGGCCAGCGAAACATCCAGGTTGAGCAAGAGGGCGCTCGACGCCGATGCGTCGATAGATATCGCCGGCTTTGACGTACTGGCGGCGCGCGCGACGGTACAGTCCCAGTTGGGCGTATGCAATGCCCAGATTCGACGGTGACGATCGCCTGGCGTTCGACATAGCCGGCCGCTTCGAACTCGGCGAGCGCCAGATTCGTGAGCTTCAGCTGGACGGCAAGATCGCCCTCGTGGAAGGTAAGCATGTTGAGCGCATTGCCCGCGCCGTACAGGTCGCCGCAACTGCGGCAGAGCGCCAGCGCTTCGTTGGCGGCCCGATTGCCTTCGGCGGCGCGACCCTGATGGCCACGCGCCATGGCGACGATCCATAGCGCCCGCCCTTGGCCCGCAGCGTCGCCCAACGACTGAAAGAGCTTGGCTGATTCGGTCGCGTTGTCGAGGACCGCGTCGCCCGGTTTCAAGCGGTACTGCGCTTCGGCGAGCCGAAACAGGCTGGTCGCGACCTGGCGCGTCTGCTTGCTCTGGCGCGCCGCCTTCAGCGCGGCGGTGGCCGTGGCGACGGCCGTCTTGAATTCGCCTTTGCGCATCTGCACCAAGGCGCGTCGGTTGAGGGCCTTCGCCAGGAATGCCGCGGTCTTGGCGGCCTTGGCCAGCTTGAACATCGTGGCCGCATCGTCGGCGGCGTCGTCGAGGTGGCCTTGGGCGATGTAACTCTCGGCGCGCAGGTCGAGCAGATCAAGTCGGGCTGCGACGGCAATCCCGTCTTCCGCAAGGGCCGCGGTCGCGAGCTCGATGGCCTTCGCATGCTGGCCCGACCATGCGAGGTCGGCGATTTGCCGGGCGCTCGCGACGTGATGGCCCTTCCGAGTCGCCGGGGTCGAGCGGGTGCGGGATGCCTTGGTCCTGGATCCCCGGCGCGCGGGGGCTGCGGCAGCGTGCGATCTTGGCATGAGTTCTTCGAATCCCCGAATCGCGACAAGCGTTCTTGCCCGGGCAAGCGCCCCAGTCGGGCGCGTCTGGCGCCTCTTGTTGGTTCGATGCTCCGCCCGGGGGCAGGCATCGGCCGCTAGTCTACAGGCGGGCCGTGCCGATTGGCGAGCGCGCTCCCGAGCCGCCCGCCGAGCGCAACAGCAGGCAACGGACCCCCCGCACGCCCGATCGCGCGCGCCGATATACTCGCCGCTCCATCGTCCACGGCCGAAGCGACGATCCCGTGATCTGCGTCATTCACGCGCATCCCTACCTCAGCCGCTCGCGGACCAACCGCGCGCTGGCCGACTCCTTGCGCGGGATCGCCCGGCGCTCGACTTTCGCGCTCTCTACGAGCTCTATCCGGATTTCGACATCGACGTGGCGGCGGAGCAGAAGGCGCTCGAGCAGGCGCGGCTCATCGTCTGGATGCACCCGGTCTTCTGGTATTCGGTCCCGGCGCTCCTCAAGCACTGGATCGACAAGGTGCTGGCCTATGGCTGGGCCTACGGCGAAGGCGGCACTGCATTGCACGGCAAGCACTGTCTGTGGGTTCCGACCACGGGCGGCGACGAGCGCGACTTCGCGCCGTCCGGCATCCACGCGCATCCGTTTCGCCGCGTACGCTCCCGCGATCGAGCAGACGGCGCGCTTCTGCGGCATGCGCTGGGAACCGCCGTACGTCGTGCACGACGCGATCGCGATCGACGACGCGCTGCTCGCCGAGCACGTCGCGGCGTTGACGGACCGGCTCGGGCCGTGGCGTCCGCATCGGACCCCAGCCGGAGCGGGGGCGGCACCATGATGCAGGACGCGCTGGTCTACCTGGCCGCGGCCGTGCTGTGCGTGCCGCTCGCCAAGCGCCTCGGCCTGGGTTCCATCCTCGGGTATCTCCTCGCCGGCGTCGCGATCGGGCCGTGGGGACTTCGGCTCGTCGAGGACGTCGAGTCGATCCTGCATTTCTCCGAGTTCGGCGTCGTGCTGATGCTGTTCGTGATCGGCCTCGAGCTCGAGGCGCAGCGCCTCTGGGCGATGCGCGCGGCGGTGTTCGGCGGCGGCGCGTTGCAGCTCGGCGCTGTCCGGCGCGGCGCTCGCCGTCGGCGGCCTCGCGCTGGGATTGCCGCTGCAGGCGGCGATCGTCGCCGGTCTTGCGCTGGCGCTTTCGTCGACCGCCATCGCGATGCAGACGATGGGCGAGCGCAACCTGACGCCCACGCCCATGGGGCGCAACGCGTTCGCCGTCCTGCTGTTCCAGGACATCGCCGCGATTCCGCTGCTGGCGGCGATTCCGCTGCTCGCCGTGCACGCCGCCACCGATGGCACTCCGGCCTGGCTGCAGGCGGGGAAGGCCGCGGCGGCGGTGGCCGGCGGTGCTCGTCATCGGGCGCTATCTGACGCGTCCGGTGCTGCGGGTCATCGCCGGGGCGAACATCCGCGAGGTGTTCACCGCGTTCGCGCTGCTGCTCGTGTTCGGCATCGCGCAACTCATGAACCTCGCCGGAATCTCGATGGCGCTCGGCGCCTTCCTGGCCGGCGTGCTGCTCGCGAGCTCCGAATACAAGCACGCGCTCGAGACCGACATCGAGCCGTTCAAGGGACTGCTGCTCGGCCTCTTCTTCATCTCGGTCGGCATGGCCATCGATTTCGGCCTGCTCGAGCGCGCGCCAGCGACGATCGCAACGATCGTCGCCGGACTGCTGGTGCTGAAGCTCGTGACGTTGTGGGTTGTGGCGCGAGTGATGGGCGTCGGCTGCGCGACAACGCTGGCTGTTCGCCGCGCTGCTCGCCCAGGGCGGCGAGTTCGCGTTCGTCGTGTTCGGCGTGGCGCAGACGGCAGGCGTGCTCTCCGTCGAAGCGGCGGGACAGCTGACCATCGCCGTGGCGCTCTCCATGGCGGCGACGCCGCTCATGCTGCTGCTGCACGACAAGCTGGCCGCCTGGCGGGCCGCCGCTTCCGAGCGCGCCGACGACGAGATCAAGGAGTCCGGCAATCCGGTGATCATCGCGGGCTTCGGGCGCTTCGGCCAGATCGTGGCCCGCCTGCTGTTCGCCAACGGCATGCGCGCCATCGTGCTCGATCACGACGCCGAGCAGGTCGATCTCTTGCGCAAGTTCGGCTACAAGGTGTTCTACGGCGATGCGACGCGTCTCGACCTGCTGCGCGCCGGCGGGAGCCGGGCGAGGCGTGCCTGCTGGTGAATGCCATCGACGACATCGCCGACAGCCTCGCGCTCACCGACCGCGTGCGCGAGCATTTTCCCGACCTGCCGATGATCGCGCGGGCAAGGAACGTCACGCACTACGTCGAGCTGCGCTCACGGGGCGTGACCGTGGTCGAGCGCGAGACCTTCGAGTCCGCGCTGCGCACCGGCCGCCACGTGCTGGAGGCGCTGGGCGTCGATCGCTTCCGCGCGCGGGAGATGGCGGATGCGTTCCGGCGCCACAACATCGCGACGATGATCGCGCTGGTCCCGCACTTTCGCGACGAAGCGAGACGTGCTCTCCGAGGCGAAGGCCGGGCGCGAGGAGCTGCGCGAGTTCTTCGCCCGCGACCGCGCCCAGTTCGAGACGGAGCAGCGCAAGGGCTGGAAGGCCGAATCCTGAACACCGAGGAGCATACGAATGGCAACGTACCAGGCGGACATCCTGTGGACGCGCGGCGATCAGGATTTCCTGTCGAACCGCTACAGCCGGCGGCATGTGATCCGGTTCGACGGCGGGATCGAGGTGCCGGGATCGTCTTCCCCGCATGTGGTCCCGGTGCCGCTGTCCGATCCGGCGGCGGTCGATCCGGAGGAAGCATTCGTCGCGTCGATCGCGAGCTGTCACATGCTCTGGTTCTTGTCCATCGCGGCCAAGCGGAAGTACTGCGTCGACCGGTACACGGACTCGCGCCGTGGGCGTGATGGGGAAGAATTCCGCCGGCAAGGAGTACGTCGCACGCGTGACGCTGCATCCGGAGGTCGCGTTTTCCGGCGACCGCATTCCGGACCCGGAAGAGCTCCGCGCGCTCCATCATCGGGCGCACGAGGAATGCTTCATCGCCAATTCGGTCCTGACGGAAATTCGCTGCGAGCCCGTGCACGTCGCGATCGGCGGTCGGGAGCAGCGTCGATCTCGCTTCCGACGCACGCCAGCAGGGCGTCGAGGCGAAAGCGGGTGATGCGCGCGATTTGCGTCAACGCTTCCTCGAACTCGGCACTATGGTCGCGTTCGACGCGCCGCGCGAACTCTCGCAGGATGCCCGCGCGATCGTAGCCCTTGACCGCAAGGATGAACGGGAAGCCGAACTTCGCGTTGTAGGCGGCGTTGAGCGCCGTCAGGCGCGCAAGCTCGTCGGCCGAGCATTGGGCAAGGCCCGCGCCCGATTGCTCCAGCGTCGAGTCGGCCGTGAGCTCGCCGCGCAGCGCGGCCTTGCCCGCGAGCTCCGGGTGCGCGCGAATCAAGCGCGATCTGCGAGGTCGCGGGCGCCGAACGCATCGCCGGCGACCATCGCCTCGTGCAGCGCATCGATGCTCTCGAAGGGCCGCTTCTTGCTGCGCACGCTCGGCCACCCACGGCGAGTGCTCGAAGACATCGCCCGAGCGCCGTAGCGAAGGCGGGGGCCGAGAGGCGATTGAGTTCCCAGAGTGTCATGCGTCTTCGCGTTGCTGCGCGGACCGCGCCCGCACGGTGCGGCACGGCCGCTGTCGATCCGCCCGTCCGGCGGCCGAACACGCTTGGCGCAAGTGTGGCACGACGCCGCCGGGATGGCATGCAGCCTCGAAATCACTGCATAACAAAATCCCAATAGTCGAATCGGCGCCAGTCGGCATAAGATTCGGCGGTGGGCCGCGGGACCGAGGGTCCGCGGCGCCAGGTCTATCGGGGTATACGCAATGGGACGGTTGACGACGCACGTGCTCGACACCGCGCATGGCAAGCCCGGCGCGGCGATGCGGGTCCGGCTTTATCGGAAACGCGGCGCCGACTACGCCTTGCTGAAGGACATTTCGACCAACGCCGACGGCCGCTGCGACGCGCCGCTGCTCGAGGCGGAGGCCTTCACCGCCGGCGTGTACCGGCTCGTGTTTTCGGCCGGCGCGTATTTTGCCGCGCAGGGCGTCAGCGCTGCCGCAACCCGCGTTCGTCGACGAGGTCACGCTCGACTTCGGTGTGGCGGACGCCGGACGCGCACTACCATGTGCCGCTTCTCGTTTCGCCGTACAGCTTCTCGACCTATCGCGGGCAGCTGACGGCGGCGAGCCCGGCCGCGCGCGTGCTCGACGTCCCGGAGTCAGAACAGCGATTCCTGCTCCGGCGTAGGCGGTGGCGGCTCGTGCTCGGCTGCCACTCGTCGGCGGCCGGACTCGACCCGGTCGAGCACCGCTGCGTCGTCGTGGCGGACGTTGTTGACCCGTGACGACACCGGGTAGTAGCGCCATCTGCCGCCGGCGGAAAGGGCACGATGAGATCGCCGACGTCGGCGTTGGCGGGATCGAGCCAGCGCGCGTAGTGCTCGCGGGCGACGATCAACGGCATCCGGTCGTGAATCGGGGCAAGGAGCGCATTGGCCGCGGTCGTCACGATCGTGCAGGTGTCGAGCACGTTGCCGTCCTCGCTGCGCCAGCGCTCGTAGAGTCCGGCAAGGCCGAAGAGGGAGCCGTCGGCCATCCCGATGTGGAGCGGCTGCTTGCGCGCGGCGTCGGCCGCGCCGGATCGGGCCGGCGCGGCGCTGCCATTCGTAGAAGCCGTCGGCCGGCAGCAGGCATCGATGCCGGCGATACGGCATCTGAAACGACGGCTTGTCGGCGATGGTCTCGCCGCGGGCATTGATCATCCGCGCGCCGATCGACGGGTCCTTGGCCCAGCGCGGAACGAGACCCCAGCGCATGCGCACGAGCTCGCGCTCGCCCCTCGGCGTTGACGCGGACGATCGGGACCTCCGTCATCGGCGCGATGTTGTAGCGCGCGTGAACGTCCGGCGGCGACGCGAGGCCGAACGCGAGCGCGATCGCGGCCGGATGGCTGTGCAGTTCGTATCGTCCGCACATGATCAGGCGCCGGGCGGCGTCGGCGCTCTCCGCCGGCTGATCGCCGCGCGCGCGACGGCGTCGTCGTCGCGAGCACCTTGCGTGCGGTGCGCGCGACCTGCAGCGTGTCCCAGTACGCATAGGCACCGACGGCGGCGGCCCCCGCCAGCGGCACCCATCGGCTCACGGACGTTCCGGCGAGGCGCTGCGCGACGGTCTTGCCCAGCGATTGGAGCGTCGATGAGAGGGCCTGCGACGACAATTGCCGCACGATCGGCGCGCTCGCCGGCGCGGACGACGACGTCGCGCAGCACCTGGCTCGCCATGTGCCGGAACAGGCAGTACAGCATGTGCGTCCGGGTGAGCTCGACGGTGCGCCCGTGCAGCGCGAAGATGTCCGCGACCAGCTGGCGCTGGATTTTCCAGATCACGAAGAGATCGGGCAGCACGGTGAGCATGCCGAGAGGGCCCGGCGGCAGCGCGAGCGATGCCGACACCAGTCGCGGCATTGCGCGCCGCCTCGCGCGCGATCCGGTCCGCGGCCTGCGCGGGATCGGGCGCGGCTTCCACGCGCGACGCGGGCACGTCCGCGATGACGCGCTCGATGAAGCCGGACGCTTCGGTCGTCGAAGCCGCGGCCGGTACAGGAAGGTGCATTCGAGCCATCGTCAGGATGTCGCGGGCGCGGGGTGCCGGAGTCGGCCAACGTGCGCGGCACTGCGAGATTATCCCCTCCGGCGACCGGCTGTCGACCGGACCCGAAAGGCGTCGTCGGTACAATGCGACGTCCCGGTTCGCACCGGCGAACGGCCAGGAGGATCGCCGCATCGATGCGCATTTTCGGATTCGCCGGTTGGTCCGGCAGCGGCAAGACCACGCTGATCGAACAGATCATTCCGAGGCTCGTGCAAAGGGGTCTCGCGGTCTCGCTCGTCAAGCATGCGCATCACCGGACCGAATTCGACCAGCCCGGCAAGGATTCCTACCGGCACCGCCACGCCGGATGCACGCGAGGTCCTGGTCACCTCGGCGCCCGTTGGGCACTGATGCACGAACTGCGGGGCGCACCGGAGCTCGCGCTCGAGCAGGCACTGGAGCGACTGTCCGCCTTGCGATCTCGTGCTGATTGAAGGCTACAAGGCGCTATCCGCATTCCCAAGCTCGAAATTTGGCGGGCCGAGCTCGGCAAGCCCTTGCTGCATCCGCGGGATCCCAGGATCCTCGCCATCGCCACCGACAGCCCAGGCCTGCTGCCGCCGGGGACCGTCGACCGCTTGCCGGTTTTCGCGTTGTCCGATGTTGATGCCATCGCAACATTCGTCGCCGCGCAAGGCTACCGCCGATCTGCATTGGCAATTGACTTCAAGTGACACGGCGAGTAAGTTGAACTTGCGTGCAAAAGTGATGCCGAAGCGCGGGAGCGCCGTGTATCGGCGCAGCTCGGAAAACGCGTCGAAAAGTGACGGAGAAAGTCCGCCGCATCCGCGACGCTTACCGATAACAAATCGTGAAAACTCAACGAATTGCCGCCGTTATCTCGATTTTACTTGCACTGGGCGTCGGGCTCTTCCGCCCAGGCGCAGGATCGGAATTCGGCCGCGACGGCGGGCTTTTACGGCGGCGTTTCAATGCGCGACCATGCGACCGAGGGCAGCGGCATCACTCTCGGCCCGGCGACCTCGGTCTGGAATCGTTACGTCGGCGCCCACCGCCGACGATTCGGCGGCCCGCGCGCTCGTCTTCGGCGGCTATCGCTGGCGCAATGACATCGCGGTCGAGGCGTCCTTCAGTTCCATCGATCAATACGCGCTGCGGCCGGATACGGCGGGCGGTCGCAAGGGCGTCGGATTCAACTTCGGCTCGAACTCCGGGCTGGGCGAACTCGCGACGCGCAGCTGGAACGTCGACGTGTTCACGAGCTGGACGTTCTACCGTTCGCTGGCGCTCTACGGTCGCGTCGGTTACGGCCAGAGCGAAACGGTTCCGGCATTCGGCACGATCGCCGGTCTACGTCGACAGCCGGCGCCCGCGCGATGGCGTGAACGTCGGCGTCGGGCTTGCGCTACGACATGAATTCGTCGCTCGGTCTGCGCGTCGAGTACGCGCGCTTCGGACGCTTTGCCGGCGAAATCGGCACGAGCCTGCCCGATACCGACCAGGTGAGCTTCGGCGTACAGCTGCGCTTCTGAGCGCATCCAAGCGGGAGCTCAGTCCCGGCCCGCCTCAGGCGCGCGCCCGCTCGGGCCCGAATCCGATCCGGGGTCGAATGTCGCATCGCTTCCTCTTCGCCATGCGTGACAGCGCTGCCGCCACCATTTCGCTCGTCTACCTCGCCCGCTTGCGCGAGGCCTTCGGCGCGGCGTCCGAGCGCATCGAAGCCCCGCCCGAGGTCAATACCGTCGGCGCGCTTGCGCGCCTGGCTGGCAGGCCGGGGCGGGGCGTGGGCAGCCGAGCTCGCACCAGGCGCGCGCGGTGCGCATCGCCGTCAACCACGACCTCGCCTCATCCGACACGCCGGTTCGTCCGGGCGACGAGGTCGCGCTCTTTCCGCCGGTGACAGGCGGATGAACCGCCCCCTCGCTCACTGGGTTCGCTGACTCGTGACCGTTCGCGTCCAGACCGACGACTTCGATGCGGGCCGGGAGCTCGCCCGGCTGCGCCACGGCGATCGCGCGGTCGGCGCCGTGGCCGCGTTCATCGGCACCGTCCGCGACGTCAATGCCGATGCGACGGTCACGAGCATGACGCTCGAGCATTACCCCGGCATGACCGAAAAGGCGCTTGCCGCGATCGTCGACGATGCGAAGGCGCGCTGGGACATCGCCGATGCGCTCGTCATCCATCGGGTGGGCGCGCTGAAGCCCGCCGACCAGATCGTGCTCGTGGCCGTCACGAGCGCGCATCGCGGCGAGGCCTTCGCCGCATGCGAGTTCATCATCGACTACCTCAAGACCCGCGCGCCGTTCTGGAAAAAGGAAGAGACGCCCGCAGGCGCGCGCTGGGTCGAGGCGCGTGCGAGCGATGACGACGCGGCGGCGCGTTGGCGCACGCCAACGGAACCGGCCGGCTGAGCCCTCCGCGTCGAGACCGTCGCCGGCTGCGCGTGATGCCGCCTCGCTTGACCCCGCCCGCGGGGTCGGCTACCGTCGCGGGCCGTGACCGAATCCCGCAGCACAGCCTTGATCGCGATCGACTGGGGAACCACGTCGGCGCGCGCGTATCGCCTCGGTGCGGCGGGCGAGATCGGCGCGACGCGCAGCGCGCCGCTCGGCATCGGAACGCTGCGCGACGGCCGCTTCGGTGCCGCGCTCGACACGCTGCTCGACGATTGGCGCGACGATGCGGCGCCGCGGATCGCCTGCGGGATGATCGGCAGCCGGCAGGGCTGGGTCGAAGCGCCCTACGTCGAATGCCCGGCGGATCTCGCCCGCGTTCGGCGCGGGACTCATCAGCGACGCCCGGCGGCGAGCTCGCCATCGTGCCCGGGGCGCGCTGCATCGGCGCCGCGGGCGTTCCCGATGTCATGCGCGGCGAGGAGACGCAGCTCGTCGGCGCGATCGGGCAGGACGAAGACCGTGTCCTGGCCGTGCTCCCTGGCACGCACAGCAAATGGGCGATCGTCGAACGCGGACGCCTGGTCGAATTCGCCACGTACATGACCGGCGAGTTGTATGCCGTGTTGCTGTCGCACAGCATTCTCGGCCGGATGGCCGGCCGAGAGTGCCGGCGCGACGACGGGGGACGGCGCGGCGTTCGCCCGCGGCGTCGCGCGAGGTTCGGCCGGCGACGGGCTCGCGCATGCGATATTCGGTGCGCGCACGCTGGCGCTCGCCGGCGATCTTGCACCGGAGGAGGTCGGCGATTGGCTGTCGGGCGTGCTGATCGGCGACGAGATTCGAGCGGCGCGCGGCTGGGCGCAGGCGCACGGCGTCGACGCGGCGAAGGTGAGAGTGATCGGTGACGGCGCGCTCGTCGCCCGTTACGTCCGCGCGCTGGAGGAAGTCGGCGTGCGACGCGGAGGCGGGACCGGTCGCCGCCGCGGCGCTCGGTCTTTACCGGATCGCACAACATGCAGGACTCGTGGAACGATGACCAATCCCCTCGCACGCCATCTCGATCCGCTGCCGCTCATCGCGGTGTTGCGCGGCATCACCCCCGACGAGATTCCCGCCGTCGGCGCAGCGCTGGTCGCGCACGGCTTCGGCATTCTCGAAGTGCCGCTCAATTCGCCGCGGCCGTTCGAATCGATCGCCACGCTGGCCGCGAAGTTCGGCGACCGATGTCTCGTCGGCGCGGGAACGGTCACCGCGGTCGAGGGAGGTGGCGCAGGTCAAGGCGGCGGGCGGTCGCCTCATCGTGATGCCTCATGCCGACACCGCCGTGATCCGCGAAGCGAAGCGGCAGGGACTGGCTATGCGTTCCCGGGGTCGCGACGCCGACGGAGGCCTTTGCCGCGCTCAACGCCGGCGCCGACGGCTTGAAGATGTTTCCCGCCGACCAGTTGCCGGCATCGGCGCTCAAGGCGTGGCGTGCGGTGCTGCCGAGCGGAAACGCTGGTCTTCGCGGTCGGCGGCATTCGTCCCGACAACATGGGTCCCTACTGGTCCGCCGGGGCCAACGGGTTCGGCACCGGATCGAACCTCTATCAGCCCGGCGCGACGGTGGAGCATGTCCGCTCCGCGGCCGCCGCCTATGCCGCGGCGTTCCGCGCGCTGCCGAAGCGACCGGCGCCGCGACGGGATCGCAATGACCGATACGTCCGCACTCGTGGACATCGTGGCCGTCGGCGAGGCGATGGTCGAGTTCAATGCGACGCGCGCCGAGGACCCCGACACGTACGAGCGCGGGTTTGGCGGCGACACGTCGAACATGGTGATCGCCGCGGCGCGTCTCGGCGCGCGCGCGGGGTATGTGTCGCGCGTCGGCGACGACGCGTTCGGCCGGTCGCTCCTGCGCCTTTGGGCCGACGAGGGTGTGGACACGCGCGGCGTGACGACGGACAAGGCGGCGCCGACCGGCGTCTATTTCGTGACGCACGGACCGGCGGGCCATGAATTCTCCTATCTGCGCGCCGGTTCGGCGGCATCGAGAATGGAGCCTTCGACGTTGCCGGAAGACGTGATACGCGGCGCCCGCGTGCTGCATGTGTCGGGCATCAGCCAGGCGATCAGCGGAAGCGCATGCGACGCCGTCGTTCGCGGCCATCGACACCGCCGTCGCGCGGGGGTGCGCGTCATCTACGATCCGAATCTGCGGCTGAAGCTCTGGTCGTTGCCGCGTGGCGAGCGCCGTGATTCGGGCGACGGCCGGCATGTGCGACTTCTTTCTGCCGAGCTTCGACGACATACGGGTGCTCTCCGGCACGACCGACCCGCTCGCGGCGCTCGCCTGGTGCCGCGGCCTCGGCGCACCCATCGTCGTGCTGAAGTGCGGCGGCGATGGCGTGTACGTTTCGCACGATCGCCGCGTGGAGCGCATCGCCGGACATGCCGTCGCAACGGTGGATGCGACCGGCGCGGGCGATTGCTTCGACGGCGCCTTCGCCGCGCGAACGATCGCGGGCGACGATCCCATTTCGGCGGCGCGTTACGCGAACGCCGCGGCGGCGCTCGCGACGACCGGATTCGGCGCCGTGGCGCCGTTGCCGCGCGATGCGGAGGTGCGCGCGCTGCTCGAGCGCGCCGAATGATCGGCGCGACGTTTCGCGACGACCTGTTCTGCGGGCCGGGTGGCTCTCGTCTCCGGCGGCACGAGCGGCATCGGCGCGGCCATCGCCGATGCGCTCGCGGCGTGCGGCGCGACGGTGACCGTGACGGGCGCAACCGACGCCGAGGCGGAGGCGGCACGCGCGCAGCCGGCGTTCCGATGTCGCGATGCGCGCACGCTCGACGTGCGCGACGCGGCAGCGATCGCGGCGCTGACGGGCGACCATGCCGCAGGCTCGATATCCTGGTCAATTGCGCGGGCGTCATCCGCCGCGGCGCCGAGCACGATCCGGCGGTGTTCGCCGAAGTGCTGGACATCAACCTGACCGGCACGATGCGCCTCTGCGCGGCCGCCCGGCCGCTGCTCGCCGAAACGGCCGGGTGCATCGTCAATACGGCATCGGTGCTCGCGTACTTCGGCGGAGGTCTCGTCCCCGGCTACAGCGCGAGCAAGGGCGGCGTCGCGCAGCTCACGAAATCGCTGGCAATTGCGTACGCAGCGGATAGAATTCGCGTCAACGCCGTTGCGCCGGGCTGGGTCGCAACGAAGCTCACGCAGGCGTTGCAGGACGATCCGGGGCGCAGCGCGGCCATTCTCGCGCGGACGCCGCTCGGACGCTGGGGAAAGCCGGCCGACATCGCGGGAACCGTCGTGTTCCTGTGCTCGCCGGCGGCGTCGTTCGTCACCGGCGCCGTCATGCCGGTGGACGGAGGCTACCTCGTCGCAGTGAGGCTGGGGGGAAGATGGAACCAGCTCCGATCGTCAAGGCGGTGCGGCATCTCGAGGCCGGCGAATGGAAGGCCGCGCACCTCATCGTGCAGAAGGACGCGTCGTCGCTGGGCTGCTGGGCGCACGGGATCGTTCATCTCATCGAAGGCGACCTCGACAACGCCAAGTACTGGTATCGGCGGGCGCACCGTCCGCTCCCGCACGGCAACACCGCCATCGCCGAGATCGCCGCGCTCAAGGCGACGCTGAAGGACGGCACGCAGTGAGCGCCGACGGGCCGCCCCGAGGCGCTCGCCCCCCTGGGGGGGAACGGCGCGCAGCGCCGATCGGGGGGATCTTACAAGCGCGCCGGCCGGCACGCGCGCGACCGGCATCCAGCCGGACCTGGCCGTGGCCGCGATTCCCGACGACGAGCGGGTCTGGGTGCCGCAAGCGCCCGACGTCTGGTTCCGGCCGCTGCTGCTCAACACGGTCACGGGCGGCTGGTGCAATCTCCTGCGCGTGAAGAAATCCGGCGTGCTGCACCGGCACCGACATCCGATGCTCGTCACCGGGTACGTGATCAAGGGCCGCTGGAAATACCTCGAGCACGACTGGATCGCCGAGACGGGCAGCTTCGTCTACGAGCCGCCCGGCGAGATCCACACGCTGACGGTGCCGGCGGATTGCCCCGAGATGATCACGCTGTTCAACATCAGCGGCGCGATGATCTATCTCGACGCCGAGGGCAACACCATCGGCTACGAGGACGTGTTCACGAAGCTCGAGATGTGCCGCCGGCACTATGCGGCCGTCGGGCTCGGCGCGGATTACGTCGACGCGTTCGTCCGTTGACGCCGCGGCGCGGCTCGCCGGGGCCGCTCTCCCCTATAATCGATGGATGTTCGGAGGCATCGTCGCCGTGGGAACGGGCGCCGCGCTCGGCGCGTGGCTGCGCTGGGGGCTCGCCGCGTGGCTCAATCCGCGCCTGCCGCACTTTCCGCTCGGCACGCTCGCCGCGAACCTGATCGGCGGTTATCTCGTCGGATTCGCGGTCGCGTACTTCGCGGCGCGGCACGATCTCGCGCCGGAGTTCCGCTTGTTCGCGATCACCGGCTTTCTCGGGGGACTCACGACGTTCTCGACGTTTTCGTCGGAGGTCACCCAGCTGCTCCTGCGGGGCGAGTACGCGACGCGGCGGCGGCCTCGCGCTCGCGCATCTCGCGGGCTCGCTCGCTGCTCACGATTGCCGGCATCGCCACGTTTCGCGCGATCGCCGCCTGATCCGCACAACCCGCTTTCAAACCTGAGGAGAACTCCATGCCCCGCGCCATCCGCATCAACGCCCCCGGCGGTCCCGAAGTCATGCGCTGGGAGGAGGTCGCCGTCGGCGATCCGGGCCCGGGCGAGGCACGCGTCCGCCACACGGCCGTCGGCGTCAACTACATCGACACCTATCATCGCAGCGGCCTCTACAAGCTGCCGATGCCCTCGGGCCTGGGCTCCGAGGGCGCCGGCATCGTCGAGGCCACCGGCACCGGCGTCGATTGGGTGAAGGCGGGCGATCGGGTCGCCTATTGCGGCGGTCCGCTCGGCGCCTACAGCGAGACGCGCGTCATGCCCGCCGACCGGCTCGTCAAGGTGCCCGAGGCGATCTCCGATCGCTCGGCCGCGACGCTGATGCTGAAGGGGCTCACCGTGCAGTATCTCTTTCGCCAGACCTACAAGCTCAAGGCGGGCGAAACGATCCTGTTCCACGCGGCGGCCGGCGGCGTCGGTCTCATCGCCTGCCAGTGGGCGCGCGCGCTCGGCGTGACGATGATCGGCACCGTCGGGTCGGACGAGAAGGCGGCGCTCGCGAAGGCGAACGGCTGCACGCACACGATCGTCTACACGCGCGAGAATTTCGTCGACCGCGTGAAGGAGCTGACGGGCGGCAAAGGCGTGCCGGTCGTCTACGACGGCATCGGCAAGGACACGTTTCCGGCCTCGCTCGACTGCCTGTCGCCGCGCGGTCTCTTTGCCTCTTACGGCAACGCGTCGGGCCGGTTCCGCCGTTCGACATCCTCCTGCTGTCGGCGAAGGGGTCGCTCTATGTGACGCGGCCGACACTGTTCACCTACGCGGCGAAGCGCGAGGACATGAATGCGATGGCGGGCGAGCTCTTCGAACTGGTGCGCACCGGGAAAATCGTGAGCGAGCCGCGGCAGACCTACGCGCTCAAGGACGCGGCGGAGGCGCACAAGGCGCTGCAGTCGCGCGGCACGACCGGCGCGACGGTCCTCCTCCCCTAGGATCCTCAACGCCCCCTTAGGATCTCAACGGGCGTTGAGGAGGGCCCGCGCGGCGCGCGGAAGCTCGCCTGCGGTCAAGCCGAGCGGACCGCGAGCCGTTCGCGACGCAGGCGTCCGCCGCCGCGCCATGCAGGCACACGGCGAGGCGCAGGGCGGTCTTGGCGTCGATGCCCTGCGCCAGGAAGGCGCCTGCAAAACCCGCGAGCACGTCGCCCGTGCCGGCACTCGCGAGGCCGGCGTTGCCGCTGGCATTGATGTCCCACGTACCGTCCGGATGGGCGATGACGCTGCCGGCGCCCTTGACGACCACATGCGCCCGCAGCTTGTCGGCGAGCGCCTGCGCGGCGGCGAGACGGTCCGCCTGAACCGCATCGGTCGTCACGCCCAGCAACCGCGCCGCTTCCGCGGGGTGGGGTGTGGCGATCGTGGGGGCGTCGCGTTTCGCCGTCGCCGCGGCGAGAGCCGGGTCGCCGGCAATCGCGTTGAGCGCATCGGCGTCGAGGACGAGGGGGACGCGTTCGGCGATCGCTCGAGCCACGAGCGCCGTCGCAATGGGCGCTGCGCCGAGCCCGGGACCGCAGACGATCGCGCTTGCGCCGGCCGCCAGGACGTCGCTCGCCGCCCGCAACATCAGCTCAGGCTGGCCCCAGTCGACCGCGGGAGGACTGCTCCGCGGCCAACCCGATCCATACCTTGCCGGCGCCCGTGTGCAGCGCGGCGCGTCCCGCCAGCAGGGGCGCGCCGACCATGCCATCGGCGCCGCCGACGATGGCGAGCGTGCCGAAGGTTCCCTTGTGCACGTTTCGCGCCTGCCGCATGAGCACCGCCGGACGATCCGCGGCGAGCGCGGCTCCAGTCGAGCCGATGACCCATCGCCGGCACGCCTGCTTCAGGTTCGATATCCGAGCGAGTGAATCGATACGTCGCCGCAGTAATCGAGACCTTCGCCCGTCAGCAATCCCGGCTTCAAGGCGATGAACGTGGCGGTCGCGGCCGCCCGGATGGCGACGCCTTGCGCGACCCCGGTGTCGCCGTCGAGTCCGCTGGGAACGTCGAGCGCGAGAATCGGAGCGCCGGAGGCGTTGGCGCGCTCGACCAGCGATGCGTAGGGATCGGCAAGAGGCCGTGCGAGGCCAATGCCGAACAAGCCGTCGACGATCAGCGAACCATGCCATTGGGCCGGGAAATCCGGCACCGTTCTCCCGCCCGTCTGGATAAGGAAGCGATACGCGTCGGCCGCATCCTGGGGAAGGCTCGCGGGGTCGCCGCAAAAGATCACGTCCACATGGAACAACGCCTCGCGCAGCCGCCGCGCCACCACGAAGGCGTCACCGCCGTTGTTGCCCGGCCCGGCGAGCACGAGCACCGATTTGTCGCGATCCCCCAGGATCCGCGCGACATCGGTCGCGGCCGCTCCCGCTCGCTCCATCAGCGGTTGCGCGCCGGCAGACGCTTCGATGCGGCGCATATCCGCCGCGCGGTAGACCGGAAGGAGTCCCATCCGATCGATTATAGGGCGCAGTGGCGCATCGGCGCGGAGTTCCTCCGTGCGAGGGAGGCCGGTACCCGTCCGCGTATAATTCGGCTTTAGGTCCCCTGCGCCGGAAATGCCGCAACTCCTAACGCTACGCGGGCGCCACGCGCTGTCGCCGTTCCGCGTCGCCAAGCTCCATGCCGCCCTCGCGTCGTCCCGACCCGGCCATGCCGTCGCCTCCATCGCGGCCGACTACTGGCATTTCGTCGCCATCGATCGCGCCCTTTCCGGGGCAGAGGAGCGAAACGCTCGATCGGCTGCTGACCTACGGCGCGCATGATACCGAGGTTCCCGATGACGGGCGAGCTGATCGTCGTGGTCCCGCGCCCGGGCACGATCTCGCCGTGGTCGTCGAAAGCGACCGACATCGCGAAGAACTGCGGCCTTTCGGCCATTGCACGCGTGGAGCGGGGCGTGGGCTTCCGCGTGGCGGCGCGCGGGGGCCTTCCGCTGGGTGCCCAGGATCGCGCGGCACTGCTGCCGCTCCTGCACGACCGGATGACCGAGGCCGTCCTGCCGCGGCTCGAGGATGCCGGCACGCTGTTCGCCCATTTCCCGCCACGACCGCTCGCGAGCATTCCGCTGCTGGCGGAAGGCCGCGACGCGATCGTGCGCGCCAACGTGGTACTCGGACTCGCGTTGGCGGAGGACGAGATCGACTATCTCGACGCCGGTTTCCGGCGAATCGGACGCGACCCGACCGACGTCGAACTCATGATGTTCGCGCAGGCGAACTCCGAGCATTGCCGGCACAAGATCTTCAACGCGCGCTGGATCGTCGACGGCGCGGCGCAGGACAGGAGCCTGTTCGCGATGATTCGCCACACGCATGCGAAGAGTCCCGCCGGAACGGTGGTCGCCTACGCCGACAACGCGGCGATCATGGAAGGCGCCGTCGTGCGCCGCTTCTACCCAGGCCCGGACGGACGCTATGGCGCACGCGAGGAAGCGACGCACATCCTGATGAAGGTCGAGACGCACAATCATCCGACCGCCATCGCGCCGTTCCCGGGGGCCGCAACCGGATCGGGGGGCGAGATCCGCGACGAGGGCGCGACCGGCATCGGCGCGAAGCCCAAGGCGGGACTCACCGGGTTCACGGTGTCGCACCTGCGGCTGCCGACGTTGCCGCAGCCGTGGGAAGGACCTCCGGCCAAGCCCGACCGCATCGCATCCGCGCTCGACATCATGCTCGAAGGTCCAATCGGCGGCGCGGCGTTCAACAATGAATTCGGTCGGCCGAATCTGCTCGGCTACTTCCGCACGTTCGAGCAGGACGTGGCCGGGGAAGTGCGCGGCTATCACAAGCCGATCATGATCGCCGGCGGTCTCGGTAATCTCATGGCGGAGCACGCGTCGAAGCATCGGATACCGGACGGTGCGCTGCTCATCCACCTCGGGGGTCCAGGCATGCTGATCGGGCTCGGCGGCGGGGCCGCCTCGTCGATGTCGACCGGCACGAACATCGCGGACCTCGACTTCGATTCGGTGCAGCGCGGCAACGCCGAGATCCAGCGCCGCGCGCAGGAGGTGATCGACCGCTGCTGGCAGCTGGGCGCGGCCAATCCGATCCTGTCGATCCACGATGTCGGTGCCGGCGGACTGTCGAACGCGTTGCCGGAGCTGGTCCATGGCGGCGGTGCCGGCGCGACGTTCGATCTGCGGCGCGTGCCTTCCGAAGAGCGCGGAATGGCGCCGCGCGAGATCTGGTGCAACGAAGCGCAGGAACGCTACGTGCTCGCGATCCGCGCCGAAGACCGCGATCGCTTCGCCGCACTGTGCGAGCGTGAACGCTGCCCGTTCGCGGTGGTCGGGACTGCGACCGCGCGCGAGCGGCTCGTCGTCGCCGATCCTCACTTCCGCAATCTGGCAGTCGACATGGACCTCGACGTGCTGTTCGGCAAACCGCCGAAGATGACGCGCGACGTCTCCCACGTCGTACGCAAGCTGCGTCCGCTCGATCTGTGCCGGGGTCACCGTCGAGAATGCGGCGTATCGCGTGCTGCAGTTTCCGGCGGTGGCCGACAAGACGTTCCTCGTCACCATTGCCGATCGCACCGTGGGCGGACTTTGTTCGCGCGATCCGATGGTCGGGCCGTGGCAGGTTCCCGTCGCCGATGCCGCGGTGACGCTGATGGACTACGACGGATATCGCGGCGAGGCGATGGCCATCGGCGAGCGCACGCCGCTCGCGTTGATCGACGCGCCCGCGTCCTGCCGGATGGCGGTGGCCGAAGCGGTCACCAACATCGCCGCGTCGGGCGTGGCGCGCCTGACGGACCTCAAGCTGTCGGCGAACTGGATGGCGCCCGGCCGGCCATCCTGGTGACGATGCGGCGCTCTACGACGGCGTGCGCGCGGTGGCGATGGAACTCTGTCCCGCGCTCGGCATCGCCATTCCGGTCGGCAAGGACTCGATGTCGATGCGCACGACGTGGCGCGACGGAGGGCGCGACATGGCAGTGACCGCGCCGGTGTCGCTGATCGTGACGGCGTTCGCTCCGGTCGCGGATGTTCGCCGGGCGCTGACGCCGCTGCTGCGGCGGGATTGCGGCGATACCGACTTTGCTGTGGATCGATCTCGGCGCGTGGAAAACGCCGGCTCGGCGGATCGGCGCTGGCGCAGGTCTACGGCCAGCTCGGCGACAAAGCACCCGATCTCGACGATCCTGCGCGCCTGGTCGCGTTCTTTGCCGCGATCGAGGCGTTGTCCGCCGCGGGACGGTTGCTCGCGTATCACGACATCGGTGACGGCGGTCTCTTCGCGACGGTGTGCGAGATGGCGTTCGCATCGCGGTGCGGCCTCGACCTCGCGCTCGATACCGACGACGGCGGATCCGCTCGCGGTGCTCTTCGCCGAGGAACCCGGCGCCGTCGTGCAGGTCGCGGCCTCCGAGCGTGCGGGCGCGATCGAGCGATTCACGGCGGCGGGACTCACGGTGCATGCGATCGGCGGTCCCGCGGCGCACGATCGGATTCGGATCGACGGCACGGCAAGGACGCTGCTCGACGCGCCGCGCGTCGATCTCCATCGGGCGTGGTCGGCGACCACGCATGCGCTCCAGCGACTGCGCGACAATCCGGAGAGCGCGGATCGAGGAATACGCCCGGCTTCTGGATACGGCGGATCCCGGCCTGTCGCCGTTGCTGACGTTCGAAGCCGGCGTGGACATCGCTGCGCCGTACATCGCGACGGGTTCGCGGCCGCCGATCGCGATCCTGCGCGAGCAAGGAGTGAACGGTCAGGTCGAGATGGCGGCGGCGTTCGATCGCGCCGGCTTCGCGGCGATCGACGTGCACATGACCGACATCCTCACGGGCCGCCGTTCGCTCGCCGATTTCCGCGCGTTCGCCGCCTGCGGCGGGTTTTCCTACGGTGACGTGCTGGGCGCGGGGGAGGGCTGGGCCAAGTCGATCCTCTACAACGCGCGGGCCCGCGACGAATTTGCGTCGTTCTTCGCGCGCGACGACACCTTCGCGCTCGGCGTGTGCAACGGCTGCCAGATGATGAGCAACTTGTCCCTGCTGATTCCGGGAGCGGCGCATTGGCCGCACTTCGTTCGCAACAAGTCGGAACAGTTCGAGTCGCGCTGGTGTTGCTCGAAGTGCAGCGCTCGCCCTCGATCTTCTTCCGCGGCATGGAAGGCAGCCGCATTCCCGTGGCCACGGCCCATGGCGAAGGCTACGCGGAGTTTCGCGACGACGCGCAGCGCATCGCGGCGGAGCCGCTCGTCGCGCTGCGCTTTGCCGACAACCGCGGCGCGCCGACCGAGGCGTATCCTTGCAATGCAAACGGTTCGCCGGACGGCGTCACCGGGACTTACCACCGCGGACGGACGCTATACGATCCTGATGCCGCATCCGGAGCGCGTCTTTCGCTCGGTGCAGATGTCGTGGCGGCCTCGCGAATGGGGCGAGGATTCGCCGTGGATGCGGATGTTCCGCAATGCGCGCGCGTGGCTGCGATGACGACGGGGGCATTGCAATGACGCTTACCGTGTGGTCGATCGATGGCGCCGTTCCGGTCGTGGATCCGACCGCCTACGTGCATCCGACCGCCGTCCTGATCGGCGACGTGATCATCGGCCCGGGCTGCTACATCGGGCCCACCGCCTGTCTGCGCGGCGATTTCGGGCGTCTCCATGTTCGCGCCGGCGCGAACGTGCAGGACGGCTGCATCCTGCATGCCTACCCAGGCGTCGAAACCGTGGTGGAGGAGGACGGTCACATCGGTCACGGCGCCGTCCTCCACGGCTGCACCGTCGGGCGCAACGCGCTCGTCGGCATGAACGCGGTCGATCAACGATGGCGCCGTGATCGGCGAGTCGGCGGTGGTGGCGGCGATGGCGTTCGTGAAGGCGGCGATGGTCGTTCCGCCACGCACGCTGGTCGCCGGCATCCCGGCGCGCGTGCTGCGCTAGCTGACGGACGACGAGCTCGCGTGGAAAGTGGAGGGCACGGCGAGCTACCAGGAGCTCACGCTCCGCAGTTTCGCCTCGATGCGCGCCACGACGCCGCTCGCAGCGCCGGAACCGGGTCGCCGCCGCATCGAGCTGCCGGAACTGCTGCCGCTCTCGACGCGCAAGGCGAAGCGCGGTTGACGCGTTGTCGGTTGTCCGAATGTCAGGTGCCTGTCGGACTGGGCAGTGTCCGCGGGCTTCGTACCCCAGGCGCCCGCGGACAGCTGCCCAGTCCGAAGGGCTCCTAAAACCCCGCGGCCTGACCGTCGCGACGGGGATCCGACGCGGCGGCGTAACCGCCGTCGGTCTTCAGAATGATCTGGCCGGCGCCGAAATCCATGTAGGAATCGGCGACCGCGGCGAGCTCGTGCCCGAGCGCGATCAGGCCCGCGCGCAGCTCCGGCGAGGCGCTGGTCTCGAGATCGACCGATTTGCCGCCGTTCAGTTTCCAGCGCGGCGCGTCGAGCACCGCCTGCGGGTTCATCCCGTGGATCAGCAGGCGGACCATCGTCTGCAGGTGGCCGGGTGGCTGGATCGGGCCGCCCATCACGCCGAAGGCCGCCAGCGGCGCGCCGTCGCGCGTGAGGAACCCGGGAATGATCGTCTGGAACGGCCGCTTGCCGCCACCGATCTCGTTGGGGTGACCGGCGACGAGCGAAAAGCCGACGCCGCGATTCTGCAGGCTGATGCCCGTGCCCGGCACGACGACGCCGGATCCGAAGCCCATGTAGTTCGACTGGATCAGGGACACGATCATGCCGTGCTCGTCCGCCGCGCAAAGGTAGACGGTGCCGCCGCGCGGCGGCTCGCCGGGACCGAAATCGCCGGCGCGTTCGGGGTCGATCAGGCGCGCGCGCGAAGCGAGGTAATCGGGATCGAGCATTGCCGCTGGCGTCACTTCCATCGTGCGCGGGTCGCTGACGTAGCGGTAGGCGTCGGCGAACGCGAGCTTCATCGCCTCGATCTGCAGGTGCTGGCTCGCGACCGAGTCCGGCGGCAGCGACTGGAGATCGAATGCCCGCAGGATGCCGAGCGCCATCAGCGCCGCGATGCCCTGGCCATTGGGCGGGATCTCGTGCACCGTGGTCGCGGCGAAGTCGAGGCCCAGTGGTTTGACCCAATCGACGGTGTGTTCGGCGAAGTCGGACAGCGCGTGCAGCGCGCCGTTCGCCTTGGCGTGGGCGACCATCGCGTGCGCGAGCTCGCCGCGATAGAACGAGTTGCCGCGAGTGGCCGCGATGCTTTCGAGCGTGACTGCCATCGCCTCGCAGTGGAAGAGCTCCCCCGCGACCGGCGGGCGCCCGTGCGGCAGGAAATGCTCGGCGAAGCCGAGATCGTGCGGCAACACGTCCGTGGCCTTGGCCCATTTTTCGGCCACGACCGGCGACACCGCGTAACCATCGCGCGCGTAGCGGATCGCCGGCACGAAGAGGTCGGCGAACGGCAGGGCCCCGTAACGCTGCGACAGCGCCGCCCATCCGGACACGGCGCCGGGAATGGTCACGGCCTCCCAGCTTCGCTGCGGAATCTCCGTCTGGCCCTGGTACCGTTGCGGGGTCACCGCGGCCGGCGCCCTTCCGGATGCGTTGAGCCCGACGAGCTCGCTGGCCGTCCCACAGGATCGCGAACAGATCGCTGCCGATCCCGTTGCTGCAGGGCTCGACGACCGTCAGCGCGATGGCCGTCGCCAGCGCCGCGTCGACGGCGTTGCCGCCGCGCTGGAGCATCGCGATGCCGGCCTGGGTGGCGAGCGGCTGCGACGTCGCCACGGCATTGCGCGCGAAGATCGGCTGGCGCCGCGACGGATAGGCGAGGAGCCGCGCGTCGAAATTCATCGGCGGACGGCGATGGCGGTCGACAACTTCGAACTGTCCTGGTACAGAATCACGGCGCTGGGCCCGTCAGTCTTCCTGGAACGCCACTTCGCGCGTCTTGCGGAAGTTCGGCAGCACGATCAGCAAGACCAGGGCCGCGGCCATCAGCAGCATGACGAGGGACAGCGGTCGAGTGAAGAATACGGTCGGATCGCCGCGGGAGAGCAACAGTGCCCGGCGCAGATTCTCCTCCATCATCGGCCCGAGCACGAATCCGAGAAGGAGCGGCGCCGGCTCGCATTCGAGCTTCACGAACACGATTCCGATCAGCCCGAACAGCACGGTCAGCATGATGTCGAGGTTGTTGTTGTTGATGCTGTAGACGCCGATCGAGCAGAACAGCAGGATCGCCGGGTAGAGGAGCCGGTACGGCACCTGCAGGAGCTTGATCCACATGCCGATCAGCGGCAGGTTCAGGACCACGAGCATCAGGTTGCCGACCCACATCGAGGCGATCAACCCCCAGAACAGCGAGGGATTGGACGTCATCACCTGCGGGCCCGGCTGGATGTTGTGGATCGTCATCGCGCCCACCATCAGCGCCATCACGGCGTTCTCGGGGATGCCGAGCGTGAGCAGCGGGATGAACGACGTCTGCGCGCCGGCGTTGTTGGCCGACTCGGGACCGGCGACGCCCTGGATGGCGCCCTTGCCGAACTCGCCCGGATCCTTGGAGATCTTCTTTTCCAGCGTATAGGACGCGAACGACGAGAGCATCGCGCCGCCGCCCGGCAGCACGCCCAGCACCGATCCCAAGCCCGTGCCGCGCAGCACCGCGGGCCAGGCCTTGCGGAACTGTTCCTTGGTGAGGAAGAAGCCCTTGATCTTGGCGGTGACGATCTCGCGCTTCTGGACCATTTCGAGGTTGTTGATGATCTCGGCAAAGCCGAACAATCCCATCGCGACCGTCACCACGCCGATGCCGTCGGTGAGCTCCGGAATTCCGAAGGCGAATCGCGCCACGCCGGAATTGACGTCGGTGCCGACGATGCCGAGCAGAAGGCCGAGGATGATCATCGCGATCGCCTTCAGCAGCGATCCGTGGGCGAGCACCACCGCACCGATGAGGCCCAGCACCATCAGCGAGAAGTACTCGGCCGGGCCGAACTTGAGCGCGAGCTCCGACAGCGGAATGGCCACGGACGCGATCAGGATCGTCGCCACGGTGCCGGCGAAGAACGAGGCGAGGGCCGAGATCGTCAGCGCCGCACCGGCCTGTCCCTTGCGCGCCATCTGATGGCCGTCGAGGCACGTCACGACCGACGAGGACTCGCCCGGCATGTTGATGAGGATCGCCGTCGTCGAGCCGCCGTACTGCGCGCCGTAGTAGATGCCGGCCAGCATGATCAGCGCCGACACCGGCTGCAGCGCATAGGTCGTGGGCAGCAGCATCGCGATGGTCGCGACGGGGCCGATGCCCGGCAGCACGCCGATCAGCGTGCCGAGCACGACGCCGATCAGCGCGTAGAGGAGATTGACCGGCGTCAGCGCGACGCCGAAGCCCAGGGCGAGATGGCTGAGGAGGTCCATCGAAGTGGCCCTAGTGCGAACCCGGCCAGATGCCGATCTGCAGCTTCAGGCCGATCACGAAGACACCGACCACGAGGATCGCCAGCAGAATGCCGCTGATGACCGCTTCCTTCGGCCGGAATTCGTGACTCGCCGCGCTGGCCATGACGATCAGCAGGATCGTCGACAGCACGAGGCCGACGCGCGTCGACGATGAGCCCGAAGACGACGACGCTGCCCAGCACGACGATGACGGGGCGCCATTTCCAGCCGGGCAACGGCGCGCCCGGGACCCGCAGCGAACGCAGCGCGAGGACGGCGCCCAGCACGATCATCAGGATGCCGAGGATGCGCGGGAAGTAACCCGGCCCCATCCGCGCCGCGGTGCCGAGCGTGTAGTTGGACGCTATGACAATCGCCGCGATGCCGACGGCGATGAACATCAGACCGGCGATGAAATCCTTCGGGCTGCGCACGACCGCCATGAGCTCCTCCCCCTCGCGTGCTCGACGACTACAGTCCGCTCTTCGCGCGGAGCTCTTTGAAGTAGCTGTCGAGATACTGACCTTGCATGCGCTGCTGGAGTTGCGGCTTCACTTCTTCGAAGGTCGGGATCTTCGCGTCGCGGATGTCCGTGACTTCGATCACGTGCCAGCCGAATTGGGTCTGCACCGGCGTCGCGGTGAACTTGCCCTTCGGCAGCTTGACCATGGCATCGGAGAACGGCTTGACGAAATTGCCCGGCGCGTTCCAGTCGAGGTCGCCGCCGTTCGCCTTGGAGCCCGTGTCCTTCGAGCGCTCCACGAGTTTCTCGAATTTGCCGCCCTTCTGCAACTCGACGACGATTTCCTTGGCCTCGTCTTCCTTTTCGACGAGGATGTGCCGCACCTTGTACTCCTTGTCGCCCATCTGCGTCTTGATCGTTTCGTACTCCTTGCGCAGCGCCGCCTCGGGAATCGGGTTCGCCTTGATCCAGTCGGCGACATAGGCGCGCACCAGGACGGTCTGCGCGGCAAGTTCCGTCTGGTTCTTGACGTCGGCATTCTTGTCGACGCCCTTCTTCTTCGCTTCGCGCACGAGCAGTTCGCGGGTGTTGAGCTCATCGCGGATCGCATTGCGCAGCTCCGGCGTGTCCGGCTGGCCCTGCGCGAGACGCTCCTTCAGCAGGAAGTCGAAATAGACCTTGGGATAGAGTTCCTTGCTCGCGGCCGGCGGCGCGGCGCGGCCGGCGCCTGGCCCTTGGCGGGCGCGGCCTTGTCCTGCGCCTGGGCGGGAAGGACCGCAAGGACGGCAAAGGCCGCCGTTACGGCGAGATAGATCGAAGTGCGGTTCATCTTGAGCATTCCTTAGGGTTGGGAGGGAAATTCTTCGGGCGCCAGCGCCTTGATCGACAGCGCATGGATCGGATGGGGCACGAGATCGGCGACTTCGCGGAGGACGCGCTGGTGTCGCTCCAGGCGCGACGCTCCGGAGAACGTTTTCGACACGATCAGCAGGGAAAAGTGCCCGCCGCCGCCGGCAGCACCGGCATGACCGGCATGGGCGGCGCTGTCGTCGCGTATTTCCAGCACCGCCGGCGCGAGCGGGGCAAGTCGCGTGCGCAGCATGGACGGCGAATGTCTCCGGCGCTCATACGGCTTTCCTCGGTCGTCGTCTCCTCGGTCGCGTACCGCGAGAGCCAGACACCCTGCAGCAGCGCGAACACGAGAAAGAGTCCGATGCCGCCCCAGACCTTGTACAGGACCCAGGTCTCTTCCGAGTAGTGGAACGCGACATACCAGTTGGCCACGCCCATGAAGACGAAGAACGCGACCCAGGCCCAGGTGAGGCGCGTCCAGATGCGCGGCGGGAAGGGTGACGCCTTTCATGAGGTAGGCGAGAAGGTCGCGGCCGAAGCCGACCTTGCCCACGGCGAGGATCGCGGCGAACAGACCGTAGAGCACGGTCGGCTTCCACATGATGAAGGTCTTGTCCTGCAGCAGGAGCGTCGCGCCGCCGAAGACGACGATGATCACCAGCGACAGCCAGTGCGTGACGCCGGCCCGGCCGTGCTTCCAGTGAATCCAGGCGATCTGGACGATGGAGGCGACGATCGCCACGCCGGTGGCGAAAAAGATGCCATGCCAGAGGTAAGCCGCGAAAAACAGCAGCAGCGGGAAGAAATCGACGAGGAGTTGCATAACCGACCATTATACCCTGCCTGCCTGCCCCTCGGGGAGCGGCCAAGGGACGCCTGGTCCGCCCCGGTCGACCGTGGCTGGATCGGTGCCCGCTCGAGCTCACCGCGCGCGCGGCGCGAGCAGGCGGTGGAGGCGGGCCCAGTCGAACGCCGGACCGGGGTCGGTCTTGCGCCCCGGCGCGACGTCGCTGTGGCCCACGATGTCTTCGATCGGGCAGGCGCGCCGAAGCGCGCGGATCAGGCGCGCGAGCATCGTGTACTGCGCCGGCGCGTAGGGAATGGCATCGGTGCCCTCGAGCTCGATGCCGACGGAAAAGTCGTTGCATCGCTCGCGGCCCTTCCAAACGGACACCCCGGCGTGCCAGGCGCGATCGAAGCAGCCGACGAATTGAATGAGCGCGCCATCGCGCCGGATCAGGAAATGCGCCGAGACCTTGAGCGTCGCGATGGCGGCGTAGGACGGATGCGCCCTCGCGTCGAGCCGGTTGGTGAAGAGGCGAAGGATGCCGTCGCCGCCGAATTCTCCGGGCGGCAGCGAAATGCCGTGCACGACCGCGAGGCTGATGGTCGTTCCGGCCGGGCGCGCATCGCGATTGGGCGAGCGCACCTGCCGCGCCAGGTTCGCATAGCCGCGCTCGTCGATGGCGAGGTGCCGGCGCGCGCTGCGTCAGAACCGATCTCGGCCCGGACGCACGGTCCTACTTGATCCCCAGCCGCTCCATCCGGTAGCGCATGGCCCTGAAGGTGATGCCCAGCAGCTTGGCGGCGGCCGTCCGGTTGTAGCGCGTCTTTTCCAGCGCTTCGTTGATCGCCGCGCGCTCGACGCGATCGAGGTAGTCCTGCAGCGGCCACTTGTCGCCCGCGGTCACGACGAACTCGGATTCCTCGGCGACCGGCGTCAGATGGAGGTCCTCGGCGCTGATCCGCTGCGGGTCGGCGGCGAGCGACAGTCCGCGCTCGAGCACGTTCTCGAGTTCGCGCACGTTGCCCGGGAACGGGTAGCGCTCCAGCGCGACGATCGACTCGGGGTCGAGCCGCGCCGGATTGCCGCGCGACAGCCGCGCGAGGATCGCGTTGGCGATCAGCGGAATGTCCTCGCGCATGTCGCGCAGGCTCGGCATCGCGAGCTCGATCACGTGCAGGCGGTAGTAGAGATCCTGCCGGAATTCGCCGCTGTCGACGAGCGCCGAGAGCTTCTTGTGCGTCGCGCTGATGATGCGGACGTCGACGGCGTCCTCCTGCGTCGAGCCCACCTTGCGCACCTTCTTTTCCTGGATGGCGCGCAGGAGCTTCACCTGCATCTGCAGCGGCAGGTCCGCGACCTCGTCGAGGAACAGCGTGCCGCCGTTGGCCGCCTGGAAGAAGCCGTCGCGATCGGTCTCGGCGCCGGTGAACGCGCCTTTCCGATAGCCGAAGAACTCGCTCTCCATCAGGTTTTCCGGAATCGCGCCGCAGTTGACGGCGATGAACGGCAGCTCGGCGCGCGTGCCGCCGGCGTGGATCATGCGGGCGGCGAGCTCCTTGCCGCTGCCGGATTCGCCGTTGATGAACACCGGCGCCTGGCTCTTCGCGAGGCGCTCGATCATGTCGCGGACGTGCAGCATCGCCGGCGATTCGCCGAGGAGGCTGTAGCCCGACGGCGGCGGCGCCTTCTCCGGCACCTTCAGCGCCTGCTTGACCAGCGCGCGCAGCTGCTCCAGCGCCACGGGCTTCGCGAGGTAGTCGAACGCGCCCGCCTTGAGCGCGGCCACGGCGTTCTCCGCGCTGCCGTAGGCGGTGATCACCGCGACCGGCAGGTCGAGTCCCTTCTGGTTGATGTGCTCGACGACGCGCAGCCCCGGGCCGTCCGGCAGGCGCATGTCGGTCAGGCAAAGGTCGAACGCCTCGGCATCGAGCAGCCGCCATCGCTTCGCCGACGGTTTCGGCACGGGTCGTGTCGAGACCCATGCGCGAGAGCGTGAGCTCCAGCAGTTCGAGCAGATCGGGTTCGTCGTCGACCAGGAGAACTCTGGGCTGGCCGCGGGATTTTCTGGACATGGCTTACCTCTTGTTCACTACGGGATGGAATGCCCGCTTCATGGTCATGCGGAAATGCGCGCCGGGCCCACGGGGCAGGAGTTCCAGCGCGGCGCCGTTCGCGTCCGCGAGCTCGCGGGCGATGTACAGGCCGAGTCCGGTACCGCCGGGACGCGTCGTGAAGAACGGCTCGAAGATCTGGCCGCGCAGCTCGCCGGGAATCCCGGGCCCGTCGTCGGCGAGCTCGCAGATTATCGCATCCCCCATGTATCCCGGGCGGGCGGCGATGCGGATGCTGCCTTCCTTCTTCTGGCAGTGCTGCCAGGCGTTGCGCACGAGGTTCCAGACGATCTGGTTGAGGTGACCACGATCGAACATGACCCGGACGTCGTTCGGGATCAGGATCACGATGCCGTTCGGCGGCACGCTCTCCGCCTGGGACGATTTCGTCGATCAGCGAATGCATGAACTCGCCGAGGTTGACGATCTCGGGCTGCTGGCGGTCGCGGCGGTTCAGCTGCAGCACTTCGCCGACGATGCGGTCGATGCGCTTCGCGTTGTTGCGGATCATGCCGAGGAGCCGCGCGCCGGCGGGGGGCACCGCACCGTCTTCCTCGAGCAGCTGCGCGGCCTGGTTGATGGCCGACAGCGGATTGCGCACTTCGTGGGCGATGGACGCCGTCAGGCGGCCGAGCGCGGCGAGCTTCATCTGCTGCGCCTCGTTCTGGGCCCGGCCGAGGTCTTCGAGATAGATGAGCGTTCCGCCGTTGAGGCCGGAGCCGATGCGCACGAGCCGCACGCGCAGGAGGCGCTGGGTGGACTCCACCTTGAACGGCGGCAACGCCTCGGTGTAGTCCTCCTGCCAGCGGCGCCAGTAGTCGTGCAGCGTCGAGCTGAATTCCGCGAGCCGCATGCCGCCGCGCATCCGGCCGAACCCGCCCAGCAGGCGCGTCACCTGCGCGTTGTGGCCGCGCACGACGCCGTTGAGGTCGACGACGAGCACGCCGTCCTGCATGTCCTGAATGATGAGGCGGTTGACCTGCTCCAGGTTCGCGACGTCGATGCCGCGCTGGGTGGCGAGCTCTTCCGACGCTTTCGTGTAGCGTCCGAGCGCGACGGCGATGCCGATGGTGGCGAAATAGCCGAATCCGATGAGGCCCGTCTGGAACGGCTGCGCACCGCTGACGCGGCCTTCGAGCATGCGCCAGACGTCGAGGCCGAGCAGGATGAAGCTCGCGATCGCGGCGTGGAAGAACGCCGTCTGCGTGCGCAGGAGCCAGCCGCTCGCCGCCAGCTGCGGAAACAGCAGGATCGGCAGCGAGCCGCCCGTGCTGCCGCCGGCGACCATCACCAGCGCGATGCACAGGACGTCGCCCATCAGCAGCGCCGAAACGAGCGTCGGCAGGCTCAGCGGGAAGCGTCTCGCGCTGGACGATCCAGAACGTGACGAGTCCGAAGATGAAATAGAACGTCGCGTACGTGAGAAAGAGGCTCGGCGTCGATATGCCGAGCACCTTGAGATCGAGCAGCATCGCCGTGCCGAGCAGCGCCGCGCCGCAGACCGCGCGATAGATGCCGACGATCCACAGGATCCGCCGCCCCGACTCGGCCTGCGACATCGGCAGCGGGACCTGCTCGATGGGCGGCGTGAGGGAAGGGGTCGGCATCATGGCTCGGGTGGCGCGGCTCAGCGCTGGACCGCAGGCAGGCAGGCTCGCCGCAGGTCGGACCCGCCGGGCCCGGCGTCGCGTCCTTCTGCGGCAGGTAGACGCCGCACCGGCTGCAGCGGATCATCGCTTCGGCGGGCGGCGGCGCGGCGCCAGCGACCCGCGGCGTCGGCGCGCCGCTTGGCCTTGGCGAGATTCAGGAGCCGCAGCCCGAGCAGCACGACGACGATGACGCCGATCCAGAGCAGTATCTTCGTCACGGTCCCGACCCGGAAGATCTTCCCCGGATTGAAGATGCCGGAGGGGTCGAGCGCGGTCTTGACCGTGCGCATCAGATCGAGCTCGACGGCGCTCTTGTAGCGGACGAGCTCGTCGCGCTTCTGCTGGCCGATCCCGTGTTCGGCGCTGACGCTGCCGCCATGGGCCGCCACGAGGTCGTGGACGATCCGGTTGGCGCGCGCCGTGTGCGCAAGGAATGCATCGGGCGCCACGCCCTCCGGCGCGGCGAGATTGTAGTGGAGGTTGCCGTCGCCCAGGTGACCGAACGTCACGAAGCGAATGCCCGGCAGCGCCGCCTCCAGCGCCTGCCGCGCCTCGTCGAGAAAGCGGGCGATGACGGAGACCGGCAAGCGAGATGTCGTGCTTGATGTTGGGACCGTCGCGGCGCTGCGCTTCGGCGATGTTCTCCCGCAGCGCCCACAGCGCGCGCGCCTGCTCGCCCGACTGCGCGATCGTCGCGTCCTGCACGAGGCCGGATTCGAGCGCCGCGTTCAGCGCGCGTTCCAGCTGCGCCGGCAGCCGGCGAGTCGACGGCATTGTCGTCGACCTGCAGCAGGACGTACCACGGGCTGCCGGGACACGGGTCGGGCAGCGTCGGGTGATGCTTGCGGGACAGCGCGAGCGAATACGCGGACATCAGCTCGAAGCCGGTGATCCGGTCGCCGAGCGCCTGCCGAAGGTCGGCGAGGAGGCGGATCGCCGTCGCGACGTCGGGCAGCGCGGCCAGCGCCGTCGCGCGAGTCCTGGGAGCGGGGTAGAGCTTCAGCACGGCGGCCGTGACGATGCCGAGCGTTCCTTCCGCGCCGATGAAGAGTTGCTTCAGGTCGTAGCCGGTGTTGTCCTTGCGCAGACCGCGCAGGCCATCCCAGATCCGGCCGTCGGCGAGCACGACTTCGATGCCGAGGACGAGCTCGCGCGTATTGCCGAAGCGCAGCACCGCATGGCCGCCGGCATTGGTCGACACATTGCCGCCGATCGAGCAGCTGCCTTCCGCGGCGAGCGACAGCGGGAACATGAGGCCGTGGTCCGCCGCCGCCTGCTGGACCGCGGCGAGCGGCACGCCGGCCTCGACGGTCAGCGTGGCATTGGCGGAATCGACTGCGCGCACGCGATTCATCCGCGAGAGCGAGAGCACGATCGCGTTGCCGCTGTCGTCCGGAGTGGCGCCGCCGCACTGGCCGGTGTTGCCGCCCTGCGGCACGATGGGAACGCCGAGGTCGGCGCAGGCCCGCACCACTTCCGCGACCTGCTCGGTGCTGCCCGGGCGAACGACCGCCTGCGCGCTTGCCCGTGGTAGCGGCCGCGCCAGTCGGAAACGTAGGGTGCGACGTCGGCCGGATCGGTCAGGACCTGTTCGCCTCCGACGGCCGCGTCGAGCCGCGCCCGCAGGATTGCGCGAATGTCCATCATGACCGGCGATGATAGCGGATTAACCTCCGGGTCGCACCCGGATCGACCCGGTCGAGTCCGCGGAACGGCCGCGCCCGGACCGCGGCGCCGAAACTCATTCGCCGTTGTTCATCACCTCCCACGGCCGGGAGGTTTGGGGATTCACTTCGTCGTAGTAGGCGCGGAGCGCGAAGAGCTCGCGCAGGACATCCAGCGGGAAGCCCTGGCGATTCCCGCGCTTGTCGACGAGGAGGTCGTCGACGTAGCGCCGCAGCGAATTGGGGTCCTGCCACAGCACCGCGATCAGGTTGGCGATCCGCGGAAACTTGGCCAGCAATGCGCTCGGGCGGGCGTCCGGAGGCAGCGTCGATGCCCAGTTCATCGGTGGGCCGGAGGAGGCCGTTCGCCGGCTCCGATGCACGCCGCTTCGTCCAGTCCTCGTCGTTTTGCGACGTGGACGTCCGGGGCGCGCGTGCTCCGCCGTGATCGTCAGATCATTGAGCGGAACCCGGTCCGTCCGGCGATAAATGGACATGGAAGGGCAGAAATGTCCCAAATGCGGCGGTGAAAATGCCCCGATCCCGAAGATTCCGGGATCTCGATACGACGCTGAAGCAAGAGGCGGGCCAGCAGGGCGCGATACGCTGCGCGCGGCAGACGCGGTAGGATTGGCGAAGGCCCGCGACGACGCGGCCGCGGGCGGAATGGCGTCGGGGCGCGACCGGTGGCGTCGAGAGGAGGTGGGGCATGGCGGACGGGAAGAAAGACGAAGGCAGCCGGGCTCGTTCCAGGACGTCGCGGAGTTCATGCAGAAGATGTGGAATCCGCTGGGAGTTCCGATTCCGGGATTCGGCGTGCCGGGGGCCGCGGCGATGGCGCCGGGCTTGGGTCCCGCCTTCGCCGGCGCGACCGGCGGCCTGCCGTTTCCGAACCCGACGGCGATGTTCGCCACGCTCGACCCCGCCGAGCTCGACCGCAAGATCGGCGAATTGCGGATCGTCGAAGGCTGGCTGCAGATGAGCCTCAACATGATGCAGCTCAGCATCAAGACCATGGAACTGCAAAAGGCATCGCTCGAGGCGCTGCGCGGCGCCCAGTCCCCGGGTCACGGCGGCGCGCCCGGCGGCCGGGCGCAAGTCCTGATCCGCGAATCGCATCCTTTCCTTCACCTCGCATCGAGATCACGTCATGTCCATCGTCCTGTATTACGGTTCCGGCTCTCCCTATGCGTGGCGCGTGCAGCTCGCGCTGGAGCACAAGGCGCTTCCCTACGAGCTGAAAGTGCTTTCGTTCTCCGCCGGCGATACGCGCAAGCCGGAGTTTCTCGCGCTCAATCCGCGGCATCGCGTGCCGGTGCTCGTCGACGACGATTTCGTCCTGTACGAGTCGAACGCGATCGTCGAGTATCTGGACGAAGCGTATCCCGCCACCGGCGCGCCGCTCTTCCCGGGCGACGTGCGGACGCGGGCGCTCGTGCGCCGCCTGATCATGGAGGTCGACGCGTATTTCGACGAGGCGATCGATCCGTTGACCACGCAGGCTTTCAGCAAGAAGCCGGAGGAGCGCGATCCGAAGCAGATCGCCGACGGCCGCAAGGCGGTGGTCGACGAGCTCGTCATGTTCACCAAGGCCATGCGCGGCGAGTTTCTCGCGGGCCCGCTCTCCGCCGCGGATTTCGCGCTGTATCCGCTGGTCGCCTTTCTCAAGCGCTGCGAGATGAAGCTGCCCGACCTCGACGCCGACGGAATGCTCACTCCCGAATTCAGGGCCTGGAAGGCGCGCATCGAAGCGCTGCCGTATTTCGAGAAGACCATTCCGCCCCACTGGAAGGCGCGCTGAGGATCGCGCCATGGAGCTCGTGACGTCCGCGTTTGCCGACGGCGGGATCATCCGCGCCCGAATTCGCGTTCGGCGCGATGGACGCCGTCACGCATGTGAAGCTGTCCGACAATCGCAATCCCGATTTCCGGTGGAGCGGATTGCCGCGCGGGCACCCGGTCGCTGGCGCTCCTGTGCCACGACCCCGACGTGCCGTCGCGCGGCGACGACGTCAACCAGGAGGGCCGGATCGTGCCGGCTTCGTTGCCGCGCGTGGATTTCTTCCACTGGGTCCTGATCGATCTGCCTCCGGATACGCCGGCGATCGAACGCGGCGAGTTCTCGGAGGGCGTCACCGCGCGCGGGAAACCCGGACCCCATGCGCCGCGGGGGGCGCGGCAAGGGATCAACGACTACACGGGCTGGTTCGCCGGCGACAAGGACATGGCCGGCAACTACTTCGGGTACGACGGCCCGTGCCCGCCGTGGAACGACGTCCTGCCTCATCACTACGTCTTCACGCTGTACGCGCTCGATGTCGCCCGCCTCGCGACGGCGGGAGTGTTCACCGGCGCGGATGCACGCAAGGCCATGGCGGGCCATGTGCTCGCCGAGGCGGCCGTCACCGGCCGCTACACGCTCAATCCGGCGGTCGCGCTCTAGCGCGAACCGCTAGGCGTCGCTGCCGAGCCAGGCCGCGCGGCGCGCGCGCGTGGCGTCGTCCGCCGCGGCGTCGATCGAGAGCCAGCACGTGTCGTTCGGGCGCCGTCGCGAGCGTCAGCGCGGTGGCGATCAATTCGTCGCGCCGGAATGCGTGCACCGTCAGCGTCTCGCCCGCCCGCCGCCGGCGGAGCAGCTTTTCGATCGCCGGGACCGACGCGCGCAGCCCGTCGATGGCCACGACGATGTCGCCGGCGGCGAGTCCCGCGCGTTCCGCCGGCCCGCCCGCGAAAGACGTGCTGCAGCGTCGCCTCGGCGTCACCGCGCAAGATCGGCCCCGAGCCAGCCGGCCGGCGGTTCGTCGTCGGCGCCGTTTCGGCCGGGCTTGCCGCCACGATCCGAATGGCCCTCGCTCGGGCGCAGGTTGAGCGTCACTCCGAATCCGCCGAGCAATGCCGCGAGCGGCGGGTCCTCGGTTCCGTGCACGTAGCGCGCGAAGAAGTCGGCAAGGCTCGCGCCGGCGAGCTCGGTCGCGATCGCCTCGACGCCGTCCTCGGGCACGCCGATGCCGGTTTCACCGTGGCGCTGCCACAGGATGCGCATCAGGTCGTCGAGCGACGCGCCGGCGTTGCGCAGCGTGAGATCGAGCGCGAGCGCGACGAGCGCGCCCTTGGCGTAGTAGCTGACGATCGCGTTCGGAGCGTTCTCGTCCCGCCGATAGAACTTGATCCACGCATCGAAGCTCGATTCCGCGAGGCTCTGGACGTGCCGACCCGGAACACGCAGTACGCCGGTGATGGCCTGTCCGACGAGCTCGAGATAGCTTCGCGGATCGATGACGCCGCTTCGCACCAGCGCGAGGTCGTCGTAGTAGGACGTGATGCCTTCGAATGCCCACAGCTGGCGCGTGTAGTTCTCGCGCGCGAGGTCGTAGGGCACGAACGCGGCCGGCTTGATCCGCTTGACGTTCCAGCTGTGAAAATACTCGTGGCTCGCGAGCCCGAGGAAGCGCCGATAGTCGGCGGTCACGCCGGCCATGCCCGGCGCCGGCAGTTCGTCGCGCTTGCAGCAAAGGCTGGTGCTGGTGCGATGCTCGAGCCCGCCGTAGCCGTCGCCGACGGCGGCGACCTGGAAGAGATAGCGGTCGAAGGGCGCGCGGCACGCTTGTCGCGCCGCCGAACAAGTCGATCTGCCACTGACAGATGCGCGCCAGATCGGTCGTGAGACGGTCGAGGTCGACGTGGACCTTGCCGGTGATCGCGATGTCGTGCGTCGCGCCGCCGGCCTCGAACGACGCCACCTGGAAATCCGCCATTTCCACCGGATGGTCGATCAGCTCGTCGTAGTTCGCCGCACGGTAGGCGCCGAAGCCCCACGGCGCGGCGCCGGCGCTCGGCAACGTGGTCGCGACGCGCCAGTTGCGAATAGGCGGCACCTTCCGGCGCCACGATCTCCACTTCGCACGGCGCATCCGCACGGCCTTCCGGACACAGGAAAACCGACGGCCCGTTGAAATAGCCGCGATAGGGCATCGAGGTACGCCGCGCGAACCGAGAAATCGAACGCGTAGACGTCGGCCACCACGGTCAAGGGTCCCGTGCACGGCGACGCACGCCAGAGATCCTTCGGCTTCCTTGGCGATCGTCACGGCCGACACCGTTCGCCTCCGCGCGCACGCTCACGAAATGGCGCGCGAACTCGCGGATCAGGTAGCTTCCCGGGAATCCATGAAGGAAGTCGAAATCGCTGGCCCTCCGGGATCGGGGTCGGCGACGGTGCAGTGCACTTCGAACCGATGGGCGTGCGGGTCGCGCGGGACGATGCGATAGCGTGTGGGATGCTGCATCTGGGAAGGAGGGCGCTCGAATGATGGCGCCCCGAAGACGAATCGAACGTCCGACCTGCCCCTTAGGAGGGGGCTGCTCTATCCACTGAGCTACCGGGGCGTGCACCCGCGAGTTTACCGGAATGCCATCGGCCGATTTCGCCGGCCGACAGCCCCGGTCACGCACGTATCACGATCGCTGTACGGCGGCCCAGCGCGGACAGGCGACGAGGTGATCGTTGACGAGACCGGTCGCCTGCATGAAGGCATACATGATGGTCGACCCGACGAAGCGGAACCCGCGCTTGCGCAGATCGTCCGACAGCGCGTCGGACTGCGCCGTCCGTGCGGGGACCGCCGCAAGCGAACGACGACGATTCAGCACCGGCTTGCCTCCGACAAACGACCACACATATCGATCGAAGGTGCCGAACTCGCGCTGCAGCTCGAGATACGCCTTGGCATTGTTCACCGCGCTCTGCGATCTTGAGACGATTGCGGACAATGGCCGGATTGGCCATGAGCCGTTCGATCGTCCTGGCGTCGAAGCGCGCGACTCGGGCCGGATCGAATCCGGCGAATGCGGCGCGATAACCCTCGCGCTTGTTCAGAATCGTCGACCACGAAAGTCCGGCCTGGGCGCCCTCGAGAACGAGAAACTCGAAGAACACGCGGTCATCGTGCACGGGCAGACCCCATTCGTCGTCATGGTAGGCGGCATACAGCGCACTGCCGGTCGACCAGGGACAGCGGAGAAGGGAAGGGGGCATCGAAGAGGAACTCATGAGGGTTCCTCAAATTATTATCGATGGGTGCGTCCGGTGTCGCAACTCGCTTCGGGTCCTCATCAGGCGATGGCTGCGCGGGGCCGTACGCGGAGACACATGTCGCGGGCGTCAACGCCGTGGCAGAATCGGCGCGTGATTCCCCTGGCTCGGGCCCGACACGCCGTTCCCGCCGCTCGACGCCGCGCTAGCCGAGCCCAACGGGTTGCTTGCGGCAAGCATCGATCTCACGCCGCAGCGCCTGCTCGACGCCTATTCGCAAGGCATCTTTCCCTGGTACAGCGGCGATCAGCCGGTTCTCTGGTGGAGCCCGGATCCGCGGATGGTGCTATTCCTCGACGAGTTCCGATTCGCACGTTCACTGCGCAAGCGCCTCAAGCATCTGACGTTCGAGCTTCGAGTCGATACGGCATTTCGCGCCGTGATCGAGGCCTGCGCCGACGCGCGACGACCCGGGCAGTCCGGCACGTGGATTACGCCAGCCGATCATCGAGGCCTATACCGCGCTTCACGAGCGAAGGGCATGCCCATTCGGTGGAAGCCTGGCGGACAGGGCGAGCTGGTCGGCGGACTCTACGGGGTGGCGATTGGTCGGATGTTCTTCGGGGAATCGATGTTCGCCCGCGAGCCGGATGCGTCGAAGGTCGCGCTCGTTCACCTTGTGGGCATCCTCCGCAGCGCTGGGTTTCCCGCTCATCGATTGTCAGCAGGAGACGGTGCACCTGGCGTCTTTTGGCGCCCGTCCGATCCCAAGGGAGCCAATTTGCCGACCACGTGGCCGCGTTGGTACACTCGATTTCGACTCCGGACCCTTGGACGATCAGCCGTCGACTCGACTCAACGCGCATGACCAAGCTCAACGACCTTCCGCTCGCGACGCTCCAGTTCTACGCGACGGCCCCCTACGCGTGCAGTTACCTGCCGGATCGGGTCGCGAGGTCGCAGGTTGCCACGCCAAGCCATTTGATCGACACGGAGGTTTACAGCCAGCTGGTCCGCCTTGGCTTCCGTCGAAGCGGAGGCTTTACGTATCGCCCGTATTGCGATCGCTGCCAGGCCTGCGTGCCCGTGCGCATCCCGGTGGCAGACTTTCGGCCCAATCGAACGCAACGTAAGTGCCTTCGAACCCACTCGACGTTAGACGTAGTTAGGCGCAAATTAGCGTACGATGACGAACATTACGCGCTTTACCTGCGGTACCAGCGGCATCGACATGCCGGCGGCGGCATGGACCAGGACAGCCGCGAGCAGTACCAGCACTTCCTGCTGCACAGCAACGTTTCGACCGAACTCCTCGAGTTCCGGGACGGCGAAACCCTGCGAATGGTGGCATTGATCGATCGCTTGGCCGACGGTCTTTCGTCCGTCTATGCGTTTTTCGATCCGGGTGTTCGCGGCGCGAGCTTCGGGACCTACAACGTCCTCTGGCAAATCCTGCGATGCCGCAGCCTCGGCCTGCCATACCTCTACCTTGGCTACTGGATCGCCGAAAGCCGAAAGATGGCATACAAGGCGACCTTCCGACCCGCGGAAGGATTGCGGGATGGGGTTTGGCGTCGGTTGTAGCTTACGGTTGAGGTACCGCCGTTTGTTGTCTTGTGCACTACGGAGTAGCTGGCCGCCGTGGCTTCATTTCGGTTCGCCGACGCGGGATCCAAAGCCATTGGTTACATGCATCGACCGATGCACTGGTTAACTCTCGCACCGGCGTCAGCGTGGTGCTCGTGTAATGGCCGATGAAGGACCAGCCTCTGCAGCGGTTGCAACCACTGCTCTGCGAATCCCGGCACTCGACGGATTCATGCTAGGCGCTATCCATTCGCAGCGCTACGAGTATTGGCAAGTCCCGAACGACTGTAGTCTTGTTCAGTTGTGGTGGTGGCATTCCGGCCGCACGCTATTCGCGGTTCGCGCGGTACTTGGCAGCGAATGGGATTCCCGTCCTTATTTTTGACTATCGTGGCATCGGCTCCTCCCGTACGTCAGGACTTCGTGGATTCAAGGCTGTTGCCGAAGACTGGAGTGAACTTGATTGTGGTGGCGCGATCGCACATTTGCGAAAGCGTACCCGAAGGCAGAAATTGTTGGGATTTCACACAGCATTGGTGCACTCTTGATTGGCGGTGCACCCAATGTCGATATCGTTTCGCGATTTGTCTTCATTTGTGCGCATACTGGGTACTACGCGGACTACATGCCGTGTATCGGCTTCCGATGGCCCTGCTGTGGCATGGCGTAATGCCAGTATTGACGCGCATTCTCGGATACTTCCCGGCACGGAGTTTTAGGTTCGGGGAAGACATTCCCGCTGGATCGCGATGCAATGGGCTGCCAGACGAAGTCCCGAATTCCGTCCAAAAGCCACAGACCCAGATCGGCAATCGCGCAAATGCGATGATCGCGCGCTACCCGAGCGTTCACGGGCGAGCGTTGGCAATTGGATTCACCGACGACGCATTTGCGACGCCAGCAGGTACCAAGAGGTTATTGAGAACATTTCCGGCGGTACACGCGACGTCAATCCTTATCGCCCCCGATCACGCCAGCATGGCGAGCATCGGACACTTTGGGTTCTTTCGGCGAAGCGCCGAGGCTCACCTTTGGCCATTTGTCGTCAACTTCTTGCGTACGAGGTGAGTGTGAATTGGTCGCCCAGCCGCGGCAGCCCCAAGAAAGTGAATCGACGCAAGCCATCGTAGTGGCCAGTCGCTGAAGGCACATTTCCACGAAGGAACAACCGATAGCTGCCGAGCACTTTGGGGCCGATGAGTTGACGAGTGTCGCCGGTCTATTCGAGACACTTTGGCATGTCATTTGCTGTACTGAACACGCCAAGTGCGCCCACCTGGTAGTCCTATAGGGGCGGGCGGCATTTGAAGGGCCAATGCTGCCGCTGAGCGTCACTAGACGGCACCACCGGCACCCCTGCAGTTGAAGACTGATCGGCGAGCACCCCCGCTTCCCACCATCGACGGCAGATGATGCGTCCAACGGAACTCATCCAATCGGTTGATCCGAGACACTTCGTTCGGCAGTGGCTCGCGCGATCCACTTGGGTGGCCATGTTTAAGCGAGCCCCACGCTCGGAACTGGAACAAGCGGTCCTGAGAGTCGCGATTCCCGGCAGTAGTCATGTTCTATATCGGGATTGATGCAATCGTCGGCGATCCGTTGACCCCGATTGAGCATCGTGCGCTCCGGTTTGCGATTGGCTTCTTTCTGTTCGCGATTGTTCTTGCCGGATTCGTACTAACGGCAAAAGGAGATTCAAAGATCCGTCGACTCTTTGGCATTTTCGTCGACAATGCTGGAAACACGGTCTACCTGCTTATCGCGGGCGAATCTGGTGCATTCGTCTTTGGAATTTATCTGTTTGTCACCTTTGGGAACGGATTTCGTTTTGGTCAGTTCTATCTTCGGGTATCGCAGGCTCTTTCGATTATCGGTTTCGTAGTTGTCCTATACGCGTCGCCGTTTTGGTCAGCGCACATTCCGGTCGGCATTGGGATCCTCATTGCGTTTCTCGTATTGCCTTTCTATGTGGGTGTCCTTGCAGAGCGAATCACGGAGGCAAAAAAGCGTGCCGACGAGGCTAACCAGGCCAAAGGACGTTTTCTTGCAAACGTTAGCCACGAGATGCGAACACCGCTTAATGGCGTTATCGCAATGGCCGATTTGCTCCGCGAGACATCGTTAAGCGAATCACAGCAAGAAATTGTGGAAACGCTAGGGAACGCAAGCCAACTTGCGTTGGCGCAGATCGAAGATGTATTAGACGCCGCCAAGATCGAGGCGGGCCGAGTTCAGATCGAAACGCGACCATTCGATTTGGGTCGTCTATTGAACAATTGCGTGAAGGTAATCGCGCCACAAAGTCGGTACAAGGGACTAACTGTTACTACAAGACTTGACTCAGCCATCTCTCGATGGTTTGCCGGAGACCCACATCATCTGCGACAGGTGTTGCTGAATCTTCTGGCAAACGCCGTGAAATTTACTGAGCGTGGGGAGATCACTCTTGCCGGTCGAGTATTGAGCAATACGACTGAGAAATCTGTAGTTCGAATTGAAGTAATAGATACTGGCATTGGCATACCCGACGACAAGCTCTCAACGATTTTTGAGCCGTTTACGCAGGCTGATGATTCCGTCACTCGCGTGTACGGGGGCACAGGGCTCGGTACGACCATCGCGCGGCAGCTAGTTACACTAATGGGCGGTCGACTTGGGAGTCACGAGCAAAGTCGGAGTCGGGAGCACGTTCTGGGTGGAGTTGACTTTGGCCCACGCCGAGCCAAAGGGAATTGACTATATCGACGACTACTCGGCAAGCCGAAAGGTGCCGACCTCTGTACACACTACCACTACCGGAGGCGTTTCGAAGCCGTCGCGCATTCGAGGTGCCCGTGTTCTTGTCGCCGAGGACAATGCCACGAACCAAAGAGTGACTACGACTAATACTAGAAAGCGGCGGTCATTTTGCCACCATAGTCAATAATGGCGAGGAAGCGCTTGATGCGTTGGAGCGGGGTGGCTACGACATTGCTCTATTTGATTTGTCTATGCCGGTGGTAAGTGGTCTGGAAGCGTTGAAGATGTACAGATTTGTTGCAACACATCCAATTCCGATCCTAATGCTTTCGGCGAACGTCACCGCCGAAACAATGGAGCATTGCCATGCGGCTGGAGCCGCGGAATTTGTGCAAAAGCCAGTCCGCGCATCGTTCTTATTGGATGCTATCGATCGGAATCTTGCCGATCGTGTGGGTGAGTTCTCTACCTTTGACGCAGTGCCTAAGTCCGAGGACCGCCCGCAGCTCGCGATGATAGAGGCCGCGCCGCTGGACGCCGGGGTCATTGCAGAACTCGCGAAGCTATCGCGGGATCCAACGTTCGAAGAGCGCCTGCTTCGCGGCGTTAGAAGCGATTGCGCGCAACTAATCGAAAGGCTCATTTCGGCACTGTCAGACCGAAAGTTCCAGGAGGTAGCTAACGCTGCGCATGCCCTGAAAGGGGCGGCCGGTAGCGTTGGTGCGGGTCTTTGGGTTCAGTTCGCAATTTGTCTTGAGAGAATGTCGCCTGAGTCCTTGCAGCTAAAGGGTGCTGCGCTAACACGGGAACTCCAACGAATTTCACAGAAGACTAATGCAGCGTTAGACGCGCACATTGAAAGCCGTGTCCAACTAAAGCAGTCTTCGGCGCAATGAATTGCGCCTGAGTTCGTGTTTGTCGGGAAGCGTTGGGCCGAAAACTAGCCTTCAGTCGTCGGCACCGATTGCGTTTAGTCGAGACGAGAATGGGGTCGTAGATGGCATCGCAGCAATTCCGCCGCGCTCCTGGGCGCGGATGAGGCGATCCATCATGCGCAAGTCACGTTCACTTAGGTGCATTGCTGCCTCGACCCATACCCTAGTGATGTGAATTAGCTCTTCCCTAGTCACCGCCTCGAAGTCCCGGCGAACTCTTTCGAACGCGCGTCTGCCGTTGCTGCCACGTCCATGTTTTCGAACGTAATTTGCAACTGCGGCATGACCTGTTCCGTCTGCGGTGATTACGTCAACGATTCCCATGTCATAGAGCTGGCGAGCAGTATAGGTATTGCCGCTCAAAATAAGGTCTTCGGTTGTCCGACGTCCAACTTTGCGCTGGAGAAAGCTGTAAGCACCCATTCCCGGAAATAGGTTAAACAAGACCTCCGGGAACCCCATCTTGCACGATTCTTCAGCAATTACGATTGAGCTTGCCAGTGCAGCTTCGAATCCACCTCCCAACGCCGTACCTTGAACCAAAGAAATGGTGGTCACGGGCAAATCAAAATTGCGATTCCATGGATAGAGATCATCAACACACATTGCCGCGTACTTCTCCAACTGCGCGCGGTCTTGATTTAGGATCGCCCCGCGAAGTAACGACAGATCACCACCAAGATTGAAGACCCCTGGTATCTTGGATGCCAAGATGGCGTAATTAATCTTACTCAACTGACCTGAATGCAAAATCTGGCCACGCGATTCAATTATCTCGTTAATGAACGCGTGAAGGTCTAGGAGGAGCTGCGCCCCGAAACTCGGGCGCGGGGTAGGATTCATGATGGCCCAGAAAACTCCCGTCTCAACTTCGAAATGAGTTTCAAGTTGCTTGTAGCGCGGCCTGGGCAGCTGCGCGGTTCGAACATTGCCCCCGACGTTCATCGATGGTCCCTTTAGCCAGTTACTTTGTAGCGCTCAACTGAGGCGGTTGCGGGCGTTGGCGGATAATCTACCAAGTAGCTCTAAGCGTAGATTAGCCTGAACATGATGTGCCTTACAACTACTTTGTGCTTGAAAATACTAGCATTTCAGAAATTCGGGTGGCAGTTTGTGCACGGATTCCGGCTGCGGCGTTTGAGCGTTGCATTATATTGACACACAATACCTAGTGTCTTGCTGCCGATCTACGCGAACCCATTGCGGAGGACCAAGTTGAACGCCTTCTGTGCCCTCTGTGGGGCTGGGTAGACGTGAGACCTGGGATGAGATGCCTGACGTCCCCATGCACTATGCGGCAAGATTCTTGGACATGGGCATCAGTTCGCCGGGCAGAGCGCTCCGCGGGAGGTCCATCGATCTGGCGACGAGCGATCACCTAGGCCAAAAGAAATTTCAGCGATGACGGCGAAGGAGGATAATTTTCCATCCTGGCGCCCGCCAATAGGAAGTAGTGCGAAGTTCGGAGACCTTATCGCAATGGTCTTCACGAGACGTTGGCCCGCGAATGCGAGTTGTTCCAAGCGAACGGTGCGCGGTAATTTCGGTACCACGAACTAGATAACAATGTCATCTTGATTCTGGAATTGCCTTGACGACTGATGTTTGTCGTCGAGCTGCCGATGCGACTGCGCGGAAGGGGGCGACGATGCTTCAGCAACTAATACTTGGACAGGCGAAGGTTGCGCCGTGGGGATTTATTCCGCCGGTTCTCGATCCGTTGGTAAAGGCGGCGGAGAACGGTAGGGATTTGGTGCCGGTAATTCAATCGATTACTCGAAGTTTCGGCTTTGACACCTTCATGTATGGGATGTGCACAAGCGTTCGACCAGATCACGAAAGTCGAATGTATGTCTTCACGACGGCACCAATGGAATGGGTTGCCAGATATGATCAGATGGCTTACATCGAGGTGGATCCAAGAATCCTATTGCTATGGGATAGCACCCTTCCACTCGTTTGGGATCAACGGACTGTTCGTGGGGGTGGACCCAAGGCGGAGAGTTTTCTGGACGATGCATTGAGATTTGGCATCGCGAGTGGGGTATGTGTGCCGTTGGGTGATGAAGCTGGCACTCGCGTAATTATCGCGCTGAATTCGACGATACCGGAAGTGGACGACCCAAGGCGACTAGCAATTTCTCGCAACCTTGGAGACATCGTTCTATTCGCCCATTATTTTCACGAGTTGTTCATGAAGTCCATTGTGCGACTGGGGACTCAGTCTCGCTTCACCGGAAGGCCACTGAGTGATCGCGAAAGGGAGTGTCTAACACTAGCCGCACGAGGATTGACGACTGACGATATCGGATACAAGTTGGGGATTTGCACGCGTACTGTGCAGTTCCATTTTGATTCTATTCGATCAAAATTGGCAGTGGCGAACCGTCAGGAAGCGGTTGCCCGAGCAATTAGGGATGGACAAATCTCGCTATAGCATTGCCCCGGTGACGCTGCAAACCTTATCAGCCCAAGCTGAGCAACGATAGTACTCTCGGACAAAGGAAGTGGCCGCGACCGTCGATTGGCGTCGTCGTCTCAGTCCGCCAACTCCGTATAAATTGCCTCAATCCTGGTTCGATCCGCGAGAAATGCGTCGACGCACTTGGGATCGAAGTGCTTGTTGCGCTGTGACTTCAGGAAGTCGATGCCTTCATTGAGCGGCCACGCGTGCTTGTAGGGCCGTTCGCTCACCAGCGCGTCGAACACATCGGCCACGGCAACTACTCGAGCGACAATCGGAATGTCGTCGCCGTGCAGGCCGTTCGGATACCCGGTGCCATCGTATTTTTCGTGGTGTCCGAGTGCGATGATCGAACCCATGCTCAGGTACTTCGAGGGACTTCCCTTCAGGATGTCGTAGCCGATTCGTGGGTGCGTCCGCATGATCTCCAGCTCGGCGGGGCTGAGTGGACCTTCCTTGATGAGCACCGAGTCCGGGATCCCGATCTTTCCGATGTCGTGCATCGGCGCGGCAACCTCGATGACGTGCACCATGTCGCCGCCAAGTCCGAGGTTCTGGCCGATGAGGGCGGAGTAACGTGCCATGCGCGTGAGATGGTTGCCCGTGGTCTTGTCGCGGAACTCGCCGGCTTTGGCGAGCTTCGACAGCGTCTCGAGCTCGCGTTCGTGGATCTCGGATACCGAGCGGTCGACCTGGTACTGCAGCACCCGCGCTTGATCGGACAAGACGATCTTGTGGCGGCGCAATTCCAGGAGGTTGGCGCAGCGCGCGCGAGTCTCGTGCTCGTCGAGCGGTTTGATAAGAAAGTCGGTTGCGCCGCCTTCGAGTGCGTTGTAGCGGACCTGACGGTCGTCGACGACGGTAATGACGACGATGGGAATATCGACGCAATGTCCGAGGCCGCGGATCTGCTTCACGAGCTCGATGCCGTCAAATTCCGGGAGCTTGAAGTCGGTCAGGACCATGTCGACGCGGTTTTGCCGGGCGTACTCCAGCGCGCGGCTCGGCGTGTCGAAGAGCTCGAGGTTAAGCTTGGGATCGATCTGGCGGACGATCTCGGCAATCAGCAGGCGGCTGCTGAAGAGGTCGTCGATGATGAGGACCGTATTGCGCTGGGCTCGCGCGAGGGCGAGTTCCGAGATCACGCCGGTAGCTTGGGCGGTACGAGACGGCAAGGCAGACATGTATTCCCTTCCGGGCAGTGCAGCGTGCAGGATATGGCTCGAGGCACACCCATAAAGCAATAGTTATGCCGCGGGCCCTATCCTGGTGCATGGCGTGCCCATGGAGTCACTCGCTCCGGGGATGCAGGGGCCGAGGCTCGCGGCCCGACCAGGTCATGGCCGGACGGTCGGCTCGCTCCGAAAACACAAAAGGCCGACCCGGTTTGACCGGGTCGGCCCCCATCTTGTGGTCGGGGCGAGAAGATTCGAACTTCCGACCCCCTGCACCCCATGCAGGTGCGCTACCAGGCTGCGCTACGCCCCGACGTAACGGGGGATTATAGCCGGATCAGCTGTCGGGGCCCAGAAGTCGGCGTATTTCCTCCAGCTCCTGCCGAATTTCGACCGGATCCGGCGCTTTTGCGTCGGTCCAGCCGAAGCGCGCGCCGCCCTCGAGATCGATCGAGGCAGGATCGCCTTCCCGCACGACCAGCCATTCCGATTCGGGCGCGACCGCCGCCGGCGCGGCAGGTATCGGACTCGAGTCGATGGCGTGCACCGTTGATCGTGAATCCCTGCTCGTAGAGCAAGTCGCGGATGCGGCGAATCAGCAGCACTTCGTGGTGCTGGTAGTAGCGACGGTTGCCTCGGCGCTTGACCGGCTTCAAGCTGCGTGAACTCCTGCTCCCAATAACGGAGCACGTGCGGCTTTACCGCACATAGGTCACTTACCTCGCCGATGGTGAAATACCGCTTGGCGGGGATTGGTGGAAGCTCGGTTTTAGCTCGACTGTGATCCGGCATGGTTCGCTGTTTCGACCATGGCCTTCAGCTTCTGACTGGCGTGGAAGGTGACCACGCGCCTCGCCGTGATCGGAATCTCTTCCCCGGTCTTTGGATTGCGTCCGGGGCGCTGCGGTTTCTCGCGCAGCTGGAAATTTCCGAAGCCCGACAACTTGACGCTGTCGCCCCGCTCGAGGGCGATCCGGATTTCCTCGAAGAAGTGCTCGACCATGTCCTTGGCTTCGCGCTTGTTGAGGCCCAATTGCTCGAAGAGCAAATCGGCCAATTCGGCTTTTGTGAGCGTCATCGGCATTCCTACTGGCGAAGGGTCGCGCCGAAGCGTACTGCGAGGATCCGCAACAGCCCGGTCATGGTCGCGTCGATGTCTACGTCGGTCAAAGTACGTTCAGTATCCTGCATAAGCACCAGAATCGCAAGGCTTTTCTGTCCGCGAGTCTATTCCCGGACCCCGATAGACGTCGAATAGGCGGATGGTCTCCACATGGAGTGGTTTGGCAGTCTGGAGCGCCGACACGACGTCCTGCGCAGGAACGGCGTCGGCGACGACGACGGCCAGGTCGCGGCGGACGATCGGCAGCTTCGACACGGGATGGGCCACCGGCATGCGGCCCGCCATCATGGTGGCGAGATCGACCTCGAAGAGGATGGGCGCGCGGGGCAGGTCGAACGCCTTGGCGATCCGCGGGTGCAGCTCGCCGAGCCATCCGACATCGATCGCGTCGACACGCACGCGGGCGGCGCGCCCGGGATGGAGCAGCGGGTGTTCCAGGCGCTCGGTTGTCAGCGCTCGCGGCCCCACCAGGCTAGCGAGGTCGCCCTTGACGTCGAAGAGGTCGACGGGCCGGGCTTCGGATCCCCATTGCTCGGGCAGCGCCTCCCCGTAGGCGAGACCGCCCAGGCGCTGGGGCTGGTCGTAACCCTGGGCAGCGCGCCAGTAGCAGCGCCCGCCTCGAACAGGCGAAGGCGCTCCTGCTTGCGCGAAAGATTGGTGCGCAGGACGTCGATGAGCCCGCCGGCAAGCGTGGTACGCATGACGTCGAGATGCGACGCGAGCGGATTCAGAACGAGGATAGGCGCCGCATTCGCGTCGCGCGTCGGGAAGAGGGTCGTTTCCCAGGCAGAGCTCACGAAACCGAACGTGATGACTTCCTGCCAGCCGCGCGCTACAAGGCCGCGCTTCAAATCAATCGCAGGACGCTCGGCCTCGGCATTGGGCAGCATCGCCGACGGTTGCGCCGAGACGACAGCGGGAATCGCGTCGAAACCGTAGAGCCGTGCAATCTCCTCTACGAAGTCCTCCTCGATGGCGAGGTCGAAGCGGTAGGACGGAGGCGTCACCAGATAATCGTCGCCGGCACGGCTGAAGGCCAAGCCGAGCCGACCGAACAGCGATTCGATGGTCGCGTGGGGAACGGCGATGCCCAGGAGTCGCGCGACGCGCGCGGGGCGAACGCGTACCGCAACGCGCGGCTGGCAGAGGCGCCTTGACATCGGACAGCGGACCCGCGCGGCCGCCGCAGCAGTCCAGGATCAGCTGTGTCGCGCGTTCGACGGCACGCGCGCAACCGCCGAAATCGACACCGCGCTCGAAGCGATAGCCGGCGTCGCTCGCGAACCCGAGGCGCCGCGATTTGCCCTGGATGACGTCAGGATTCCAGAACGCGCCTTCGAGCAGGACGGAGGTCGTCGCGTCGCTGATTCCGGAGTGCTCGCCACCCATGATCCCGGCGAGGCCCAGCGGCTTGCCCGAGTCCGTGACGAGCAGCAGATCGGGCTCGAGCTCGAGCGTCTGTTCGTTCAGTAGCGTGAGCTTCTCGCCGGCTCGCGCGAAGCGCACGACTATCGGACCTTCGAGCAGGTGGTCGTCGTAGGCGTGCAGCGGCTGTCCCAATTCGAGCATGACGTAGTTGGTGATGTCGACGACCGCCGATATCGAGCGTATCCCGCTGCGCTCGAGACGCCGCTTCATCCAGGCGGGCGTTGGCGCCTTCGCGTCGATTCCCTCGATGACTCGCGACACGAACCGAGGACAGGCAGCGGCGTCGTCGACGCGCACGGCGCGCTCGGCGCGACTGGCGACCGGCGAGGCGGCGCGGCAGGCTCCACCAGCGCCGCCCCGATGATCGCCGCGACGTCGCGCGCGATGCCGAGAAGCGACAGGCAGTCGGCGCGGTTCGGCGTGATCTTGAGCGTGATCAGCGCGTCGTCGAGGTCGAGCAGGTCACGCACGTCGGCGCCAACGGGCGCGTCCTGCGGGCAGCACGAGCAAGCCCGCGGCATCGGCGTCGATGCCGAGCTCGCTGGCCGAGCACAGCATGCCCTGCGATTCGGCGCCGCGCACGTGGCCGCCGCGATGCGGAGTCCGCCGGGCAGGCTGGCGCCGACGATCGCACAGGGCGCCTTCATGCCGACGGCGGCGTTCGGCGCGCCGCAGACGATGCGCAGTCGCTCGGCCTTGCCGATGTCCACCAGGCACAGGCGCAGGCGGTCGGCGTCAGGATGCGGATCGACCTGGTCGATCCTTGCCGCAACGACACCGGAGAAGAGCGGGGCGACCGGCTCGGTCGATTCGACTTCGAGCCCGGCCATCGTCAGTCGTTCGCACAGACCCGCGGTATCGAGCGCGGGATCGACCATCGTGCGCAACCAGCGTTCGGAGAATTTCATCGGGTGTCCTCAGCGTCCACGCGGCCGCCCGAAGGGCGCCGAGCGCCCCCTTTGGGGGGAAGCGAACGAAGTGAGCATCGGGGGCGACATCCGCCTCAGGCGAACTGGCGCAGGAAGCGCAGGTCGTTCTCGAAGAAGAGGCGCAGATCGTTCACGCCGTACCTCAGCATCGCCAGCCGGTCAGGTCCCATGCCGAACGCGAAGCCCTGATACTTTTCCGGATCGATGCCGACGGCCCGGAGCACGTTCGGATGCACCTGTCCCGCGCCGGCGATCTCCAGCCAGCCGTCGCCGAAACTCAAGTCGATCTCGGCCGAAGGTTCGGTGAACGGAAAGAAGGACGGCCGAAAGCGCACCTTGAGATTGTCGCGCTCGAAGAAGTTGCGCAGGAATTCGATGAACACGCCCTTGAGATCCGCGAACGAGACGTGCTCGTCTATCCACAGCCCCTCCACCTGATGGAACATCGGCGAATGCGTGGCGTCGCTGTCGACACGGTAAACGCGGCCCGGCGCGATGATCTTGATCGGCGGCGCGTGCGTTTCCATGTATCGCACCTGCACGTTCGACGTGTGGGTGCGCAGCACGTAGCCACCCTCGACATAGAACGTGTCGTGCATCGAGCGCGCCGGATGGTTCTCCGGCATGTTGAGCGCCGTGAAATTGTGGAAATCGTCCTCGATCTCCGGGCCGTCGGCGACGTCGAAGCCGAGCGAGCGAAACAGCGATTCGACGCGCTCCAGCGTGCGGGTGACGGGATGCAAGCCGCCCGCGTCGATGCCGCGACCGGGCAGCGAGACGTCGAGTGCGTCGGCGGCGAGTTGCGCCGCGAGCCGCGAATCGGCCAGCGCCGCGCGGCGGTCGGCAAGCGCCGCTTCGAGCGCGGCCTTGGCCTGGTTGATCCGCGCGCCGGCGGCGGGGCGCTCGGCTGCAGTCGAGCTTGCCGAGCGCCTTCAGCTGGTCGGTGAGCGCGCCGGCCTTGCCGAGATACCGGGCCTTGCTGTTCTCCAGCGCGGCGGGATCGTCGCACGCGGCGAATTCGGCCAGCGCGGCGGCGACGATGCGATCGAGTTCTTCCATCGAATTTCCGTTTCGGGTCCGTCTATGGCCAGGTGCGTATCGGGCGTCCATCAGGAAAAAAAAGGGAGGCGCTTCGCCTCCCTCGTTCTTCCGCGTCTCGATCAGGCCAGAGAGGCTTTGGCCTGCTCCGCGATCTTGGCAAAAGCAACTTTGTCGTGCACGGCGAGATCGGCGAGCACCTTGCGATCGATGTCGATCGACGCTTTCTTCAAGCCGTTCATGAATACGCTGTAGCTCATCCCGAGCTCCCGCACCGCCGCGTTGATCCGCGCGATCCAGAGGGCGCGAAAATCACGCTTCTTGAGGCGCCGGTCGCGGTAGGCATACTGCCCGGCCTTCATCACCGCTTCCTTGGCGATGCGGAAGACGGCGTTGCGCCGGCCGCGGAAACCCTTCGCTTGCGCCAGGACTTTCTTGTGCCGCGCCTTGGCGGTCACTCCACGCTTGACTCTTGGCATGGTCGCCGTCCCGTTACGCGTAGGGCATCATGGCTTTGACCGAATCCGCATTGGTGCTGTGGATCCCGGTGGTGCCGCGCAGGTGCCGTTTGTTCTTGGTCGTCTTCTTGGTGAGGATGTGGCGCTTGAACGCCATCGCTCGCTTCACGCTACCGCTACCTCGGACGCGGAAGCGCTTTTTCGCGCTGCTCTTCGTCTTCATCTTGGGCATGACTTCGTCCCTTATTTGCTGCCCACGGCGGTGCTCTCCGGCGGAGAGACTTGTTTACCGGCTTCGGGCTTCGTCGGGTGATGTACTTTCGGTGCCACCTTCTTCGGGGCGAGCAGCATCACCATCTGCCTGCCCTCGAGTCGCGGCCAGGATTCGACCACGCAATGCGGTTCGAGATCGTTGCGGATCCGCTCCAGCAAACGCACACCGAACTCCTGGTGCGCCATTTCGCGGCCGCGGAAACGCAACGTGATCTTCGCCTTGTCGCCTTCGCCCAGGAACCGGATCAGATTGCGCAGCTTGATCTGGTAGTCGCCTTCGTCCGTTCCCGGACGGAACTTGACCTCCTTGACCTGGATCTGCTTCAGCTTGAGTCGCGCCTCGTGCTGCTTCTTGGCCTCACGGTACTTGAACTTACCGTAGTCCATGATGCGGCAAACCGGAGGTTTGGCCGTCGGCGCGATCTCCACGAGATCGAGTTCCGCGGCCTCTGCCTTGGCGATGGCTTCCGCCAGCGTAACAATGCCAAGCTGCTCGCCTTCTTCACCTACCAGTCGGATTTCAGGGGCGTTGATTTCGCCGTTGATCCGCTGTGCTCTGTCCTGGGCTATCGCGCATTCTCCAAGTGAACAAAAGAGAGACCGTGCCTCCCACGCCGCGCCACGCTAGTGACGCGCCGCAACCTCCTCGCGGAGGCGCGCGAGCAAGGCATCCACGGGCATCGCCCCCAGATCCTCGCCGCCGCGGGTTCGCACGGCCACCTGTAAAGCCTGCATCTCCTTGTCGCCGACGATCAACTGGTACGGCAACTTTTGCAGGCTATGTTCTCGAATCTTATAGGTTATTTTCTCATTACGCAAATCTGATCTGACCCGCAGGCCGGCGCTTCGGAGCCTCGCTTCGATCTCCCGGGCATAGCCGGCCTGCCGGTCCGTGATGTTGAGGACGACCGCCTGGACCGGCGCCAGCCAGAGCGGCAGGGCGCCGGCGTGGTTTTCGATCAGGATGCCGATGAAACGCTCGAGGGATCCGACGATCGCCCGATGGAGCATCACGGGGACCTTCCGGGTGTCGTCCTGGGCCACGTATTCGGCGCCGAGACGGCCGGGCATCTGGAAGTCCGTCTGCATCGTGCCGCATTGCCACGACCGGCCGATCGAGTCCTTGAGGTGGTATTCGACCTTGGGACCGTAGAACGCGCCTTCGCCGGGAAGCTCGGTCCATTCGACGTCGCAGGCTCGAGCGCCTGCCGCAGCGCGTTCTCGGCACGATCCCAGGTGTCGTCGGAGCCGAGCCGCTTGTCGGGGCGAAGCGCGATCTTGATGGCGACGTCGGTGAAGCCGAAGTCCTGGTAGACGGCGAGCGCCTGCCGGTTGAAGGCGGTCACTTCCGGCTGGATCTGTTCCTCGGTGCAGAAGATGTGGCCGTCGTCCTGGGTGAAGCCGCGCACCCGCATGATCCCGTGCAGGGCGCCGGAGGGCTCGTTGCGATGGCAATTGCCGAACTCGCCGTAACGAAGCGGCAGCTCGCGGTAGCTCCGCAGGCCCGCGTTGAAGATCTGCACGTGTCCCGGACAGTTCATCGGCTTGATCGCGAAATCGCGCTTCTCCGATTCCGTGGTGAACATGCTCTCCTTGAAATTCTCCCAGTGGCCGGATTTCTCCCATAGCGAGCGGTCGAGGATCTGCGGACACTTCACCTCGAGGTAGCCGTTGTCCTGGTAGACGCGCCGCATGTACTGCTCGACCTGCTGCCACACGGTCCAGCCGTTCGGATGCCAGAACACCATGCCCGGCGCCTCGTCCTGCAGGTGAAAGAGGTCGAGCTGGCGGCCAAGACGACGGTGGTCGCGCTTCTCGGCTTCCTCGATGCGGGTGAGGTAGGCGTCGAGGTCCTCCTTGGTGGCCCAGGCGGTACCGTAGATCCGCTGGAGCATCTCGTTCTTCGAATCGCCGCGCCAATAGGCGCCGGCGACCTTCATCAGCTTGAAGACCCTGAGCTTGCCGGTCGACGGCACGTGCGGGCCGCGGCAGAGATCGGTGAACCGGCCTTCGGAGTAGAGCGAGATCTCCTGATCGGACGGGATCGACGCGATGATCTCGGCCTTGTAGTGCTCGCCTTGCGCCTTGAATTGGGCGACGGCGTCGTCGCGCGACATCACGTTGCGCACGACGGGCTCGTCCTTCTTGGCGAGCTCGGCCATCTTCTTCTCGATGGCCTCGAGGTCCTCGGGCGTGAAGGGACGCTTGAACGCGAAGTCGTAGTAGAAGCCGTCCTCGATCACCGGTCCGATCGTGACCTGCGCCTCGGGGAAGAGTTCCTTCACGGCGTAGGCGAGCAGGTGCGCCGTCGAATGGCGCAGCACGTCGAGGCCGGCGGCGTCCTTGGCGGTGATGATCGGCGAGCGACGCATCGCGATCGATCCGGTGGGACGTGTCGACGACTTTGCCGTCGACGGTGCCCGCCAGCGCGGCCTTGGCGAGGCCGGGTCCGATCGCCGCGGCGACTTCGGCGACGGAAACCGGCGCGGCAAACTCCTTGACGCTACCGTCGGGCAAAGTGATCTTGGGCATGGCGGTCTCCAGAAACAAAAAAGTGCGGGCGAGCCGCACTTGTTCCGGACACAGACGACGTGCGATCTCGCGTTCTCTAAGGCGGTTTCCCTGCGCGTTCGCGGTGTCATAACCATGCCTTTCCGTCGAGCGGTGCGTTGCGGCGGAAGCGACGATCAACTGGTAGGCGCGATTGGACTCGAACCAACGACCCCCACCATGTCAAGGTGGTGCTCTAACCAGCTGAGCTACGCGCCTGCATATGCAAGACCGCAGTCTTAGCCGAACGAGTCCACGGGGACAACTCCGGCGTGCCAGGGACAGCGCGGCACTGCTACGGGCGCTTCAACGCGTCCTGGGCCACGCGACACCGCGGCACAGCAGGTACAGCGTCCTGGCTGCCGAATCGGAATTCGCGATAGACGTTGCCACTGCAGCGGGTCCTCGGTCATGCGACAGCACGAAGCCCGAGGACCACTCGCGCGGCGGCCACTGCAGCGGCGGTTGCGGAAACCGGCGCGGCGTCGATGTAGGCTGCGACGCTCAAGCCCGAGGCCGAGACGTCGGTCGCGTAGAGGGCATGCCCGTGCGGCGAGCGCCTCGATCTCGGCGGCGGCGCCGCGGTAGTCGCCGCGATACTCGCGCTGGTAGGCAGGGTAGATCCACAACGCCGCCACGTACTTGAGGGCGATCACGGCGATCAGGCAATGGACGACCGACCGCATGCGCGCGGCGCTTTGCCGCCAGAGCGACGTGCGCAATCAGGAAGGCGGCCAGCGGATACAGCGGCATGACATAGCGGCTCCCGGTATTCGGCCAGAGCCAGTACGGAAGGTAGTTGAGCGCCGCGATCCACGCGCCGATCGCGACCGGGGCATCCTGTCCTCGCGCGCTCGCTGTGTCGGTCTCCTTGCGCCACCAGAAATACGCCGGCAAGCGCACTGGCCGGCACGAAGCGCAAGGCCGACTCCAGCGGAAACCACCAGAGTTGATGCAGGTAGCTGCGCGAGATCGAACGCGCGGAGCTTTCTCCACGACGGCGCTCATGTCCATGCTTTGTTGCAGCGTCGCCGATCAGATGGCGATGCCAGATCGAAGTACAACGCGACCGCGGCGCGCGTGCGGGACGATCACTCCGGGCCGCAGCAGAAAGCCGCGCAGGTCGCGCCGGCACAGGAGCACCAGCGCGGTGACGGCGTAGAACGGGTAGGCGCTCTGCCCCTTGGTCAGCGCCGCGCACGAGATCGCCGCCGCGGCGACCCACACGAGGGCAATCGACCGCCGAGCGGTCGCCACCCACAGGCAGGCGATCGCCGCGAACGTCGAAGAACGCGAACAACGGATAGGTGTACGCAAGCCAGCCGTGATAGAGCAGCGCATCGCTCGTGAGATAGACGAGCGCCGCGAAGGCGGCGAAGCGCCGGTCCTGGGTGAGCGCTGCGACGAGCCAGGCCAGCACGAGCCCGGTCGCGATGGTGGCGCACGCGGCGACCAGCCGCGAGGCGACGAGCACATGTTCCCAGCCAAGGGCATCGGCGAGCGGAATGATGAGCCAGTTGAGAAGCGGCGGCTGACCGTGGTTGGTGCCGTACAGGGTATTGATGAAGATACTCCCCGCGCAGCTTCATCTCGATCGCGGTGATGGTGTAGATGCCTTCCTCGCCGATGTAGGGCAGCGTCAGCGTCGTCGCGAAGCTCAGCGCGGCGACCGCGTACGAGCATCCACGAGCAGGCGCGCGTCGGGCCATCGCGCGACGTTGTTCCATGCATCCGACGACGAGCCAAAGCGCGCCGAGGAAAATCGGCTGGTGGACCATGTAGACCGCCAGGCTGTGGCGCCCGAGCCAGCGCAACCACCGCGGCGCGCGGGCGAGGGGCGCGATGGCGCGAAACGCGCGGGCGGCGAGCGACGTGCCCAACGGCGATTCCCAGGAATACGAATCCGGCCCACGGCGCGAGCGGCACGTAGTCTTCGGTCGCGGGTTTGGCGGTCACGAACCCGATCCACGACAGCGGGCGCGCATCGAACGCCGGATGCGCCAGCACGAGCCCGATGACGATGATGCCGCCGCCGATGGCGCGCGCGAGGTCCATGGCCGGCGCACAGCGGGTTGGCCAGCACCGACGCGACGGCGATGGCATGCAACATGCCGAAGTAGATGAACGTGCGCGGAAACAGGACCCAGCTGCCGACGGTCGCCAACAGCGCGCACCCGGCGATGATCGCGATCCGCCGCCAGAAATGAGCGGGCGTGGCTGACGCCCGGTCGGCGAGCACCAGGCTCACGCCGACCAGCGCCATGAACGCAGCGACGATCAGCGCGCGAAAGGCGAGCCAGAACGGATCGTGCTCGAAGTCGGCCGCGATGACGCCGTAGAAGCGGAGGTCGAACGCGAAGTGATAGACGAACATCAGGCACAGGGCGCCGCCGCGCAGCGCGTCGATGCCGTCGATGCGCTCCGCGGCCATCGCGCTCGTGGCCGCATGGAACCGGCGACGATCCGGGCCGCAGCGAGAGCGCGGCGCCGCCGTTTGCGGCTCATCGCAGCGGGACGCGCCAGTCGACGCGCCAGCCGTCGCCGTCCGCCGTTCCGATCGCGGAGAGCGCACGCCTTGAGTTCCGCCTGGTCGGCGCGTCGCGGCGTGAGCAGCAGCGCGAGCGTGACACCGTCCCTTTCGTGCAGCGTCCATTCGCCGCGAAGCGCGAGATCCCCTCCGTCGTTGGCCAGCGGACCGGAGATCACGTCGCCGTCGGCGTCGACCGTCGATCGCACTTCACCGAGATCCAGCGGCGCTGCGCCGACCGAGCCGGCGATGCGCGCGCCGCGCCAGACGAGGCGCGCTTCGCCGCGGCGCGATCCCGGCGTCAGGTCGAGTTCGTCGGCTGCGGCCGTGACGTCGCCCTCGACCGATCCGGCGGCGGCGTCACCCAGGAGCGCCGCGAGGGCACCGGGCCGGAATCGTGACGTCGACGTCGTGCAGCGTGATTCCATTGCGCGGGCAGGTCGATCGTCGCGCGCGGCGTCCTGGCCGCGGTGCCCGAGCGCATCTGCACGCGCATCACCCCCTGCAGCAACGGCCAGGCATCGACCTCCCATGCCACCGGGATTCGGGCCGTCGCCGCGAGCGACGGCGCCGCGGCCATGCCATAGCGTCCCTTCGCGTCGACGAGCCGCACCGACCTGGCCCGTGGCAGCGGGCGATCTCGCGCATCGAGGAGTGTCGCGGGGGCGAGCCACGCGGCTTCGACGATGGCCGCGAGCGCGACCATCGCGACAAGGACAAGCGCGCGCCGTCCCGAGGCCATCGTCCGGCGCCGTCAGCGCGCGAGCGTGAGTTCCGCGCGGACCGTGCCGGGCTCGACGCGCGCGGTGAGGGTCGCTTCGACGGCACGCAGCCGCGCGTCCCGCTGCAATGCTTCGAGCGCGACGATCAGCGCGTCGTAGCCGACCGCCGCCAGCACGACGTGCGCCCGGCCGTCGCGCCAGTCGAGGCTCGTCACCGCGGGCGCAGGTTCTGTTGCGCGAGAACGCGATCGAGGTCGGCGCGCGCGTCTGTCGGCGCGCCGGTCGCGCTGGATGCGCGCGAGCACACCGATTTCCTTCGTCATCTCGCGGGCGTCCGACGAGGGCGGCGGCGTTCGCGTGCCCGCGCGACGCGGAGCGGCAGCCGCATCCCGCGTCATCGGCTGCCATAGCAGCGATCCACACCGCGGCGACGGCAACGACGATTGCCAGAGCCGCCGCGATGCTCGCGCTCGACCGGCGAATGCGCCGCCATCCAGTTCGCGAGGGGGCCGGGCAGGGGCAACGTCGCGGAGACTGCCCGTCTCATGATCCGCCGAGGCGCATGCGCGTGCCGTTCGGCGACGACGCAACGAGCGCCGGCACGCCGGCACCGCGCATTCGGCGCTTCGAGATCTCCGATCGCTGCCGCATCCGGCAAGCGCGAGATCGAGCGTCCAATGCCCGTCCGCGATAGGACGCGCTCTTCACGGCTCCCGGCGGCAGCGCGGCCAGCGCGGGTGCGGCGCGCGCAAGCAGCGGCAGGGCGTCGTCGGGCGCCGCCAGGCCATGGGCATGGCGCAATTCCGCGTACCGGCGCGAGAGCGCGAGGCGAGCGGCGGCGGGTGACGCGGCGGCGTCCGGCGCCACACCGGCCGCGGCGGCGAGCGCCGTCCATTCCTTCGCGTCGCGCCAGTGCCTGCAGCTTCAGCGCGGCCCATTCGGTCGAGCTCGCGACGACATGAAGCGCCAGCGCAACGGCCGGCGATCACCAGCGCCGGCGCCAGGACGCGGCCTGCGCGTGGCGCCGGTCGACGCGACGCGCCTGACGTCGGAGACGCGGCAGGAGATCGATGGCGCCGGCAAAGCGCCGCACGCCCGCCGATTCCCAATGCCAGGCGGTGCCGCGGACGAATTCGACGCCGGTATCGCGGTGCCAACGCGCCGAGCGACGATTCGTCGAACGGCGCATCGACGCGCACGCGCAGCGGGAGTCGCGTTGCCGCGCCGAGCCTGGGCGAGCGCGAGCGATCAGCTCGGCCGGCAAGGTGCCGTTCGGATGCGGGCGCATCTACCGGGAAGGCGCTGCCGTCCGGACGGCGCACGAAGCCCGCCGGCTCGGAGTCCCGCGCGCACCACTTCCAGTCCGTCGACGGCGGGGCGAGGTCGGACTCGGCGACGATCCGCGCGACGCTCGTGCCGTGGTCCACGATGGCCGCGAGGAGCGCCCGCGACGCGATGGCGACGCGCACGCGACCATCGGGAGCCTGCGCCGAGACGGCGACGTGATGCGCGGCGTTCGGGGCCGGCGAGCTGGTCTTCGAGCGCGAATCCCGCGGCGCCCGCGACGCGCGACGCCGGCATCGGCGGCAAGGCGACGATCGCGATGCGCGCCTGAGACGCGGCGAGCACGACCTCGAGCCGGTCCGCGCCCGGCCACGCGGCTGGCGGATCGCGGCCCTTCCGCACGCAGCTCCGGCGGCATCGAAGAGCGCCCAGGTCTCCGCGCGATCCGGCGCGGGCGCCGCGTCGAGCAGGACGCGCAGCACGGTCATTCGCGGAGGGCCGAGGCGCGCCTGCATCGCCGTAGTTTACTCGACCCGCCTGGACCGAGCCGGTCACTCGACGATCTGCCAGACGATCGCCGGAGGTGCGCCGCCGCTGCGGCGCACGAGCGCGCGCGCGCGGGCGAGGTCGGTCCCCTGGCGCGCCTCGATGGTGACGTAGAAATAGCTGCTGTTGACGGTCAACCCGACGTCGCTCGCGAGCGTCGCGCCGTCGGGCAATCGCGCCCGGAACTCGGCGACGGTGGTGAAGGGCTTCGCTGGCCCGGTCGGCGATGAACGTCTTCGAGCCGCTCGCCGGCGAGATTGTCCGCGATCGCCGCGAGCACTTCGGGCGGCGCCGTGTTGACGTTGACCGGCGTTCCCGGACGGCAGCGCCGAAAGAAAGGGCAGGACGCGCCGACAACGGCGCGCGGCGTCATGTACTTGACGGCGCCCAGTTCCGCAACGCGAAGCACGGGCCGTTGGCCGCGAGATGCGGCACAGGCTGCGCGAGGTAGAACGCGTCTTCGGCGCCCGCGTCGCGGACGGCGCGGTCCTCGTCGATCCAGTCGGACAGCGAGGGCAGGCGCCGCTGGCCGGCGCGCCCCGTTGCGCGAAGAGCGCCGCAAGGCGCGTCCGCTCCGGCGCCGATTCGCCGGCGAGGCCGAGCGCGTTGACGTTGAGCCGTCCCTGCGCATCGACGATCGCGCCCGCGGATCTCGCCGTCCTCCATGGGAATGGGCGGCAGTGCCAGCGCCCACGGCTCGCCGAGATGATCGATCTGCGACCGGCGCCGTCGTCGTCCAGGATCTGCCGCGCCCATTGCACGCCCGCCATCGCGAGCGCCTGCGCCTGCACCTGATCGCGGCGGAGCTCGACGGTCCGGCCCCAGCGCTGCTGGTCGGCAAACACCGTCGCCGCGACGGCCGCGGCCAGCGCTGCGATCAGCATCGCCAGGATGATCGCCGCGCCGCGCATCCGGCTCATCGCAAGCGCGAGCCATCGCTCGATGACTTCGCCGTCGGCGAGCGTCAGCGCGACCCGGATCGCGCGGGGCATCGCGGGCTCGCCCAGCGCCGGCCAGCGATCGCGCCACGTCGCCGCGCGCGTCGAGATAGGTGACGCGAAACCGCGTGACGTCGCCGACCAGCGCATAGGCTTGCGGCGACACCGTTGCGGGCTGATCGAGATAGGGCCAGTACAGCACTTCGACGGCGCCGTTGCGCAGACGATAGCCGATGCGCTGTCCGCCGCTTCCGGATTCGAGGAGAATTCCGGCCCGGCGCGCGAAAAGCGCATTTCCGCATCGCCGGAGTCGCGCGACGCCGCCGATCCATGCGGGCTCCGTGCCGGCGTCGGTGCGCGCCTCGCGCGGCATCGCTGCGCGCGCGTCGGCCTCGAGCCGCGCGAACAACGCGTCGAGATTGCGCCAATGGACGCCTTCCGCGGCGAGCTTCGCTTCGCTGTCGGTGAGCGAGGCGACCGCGCGGTAGCCGAGCGTGGCGACCAGGGCGAGAATCGCGAGCGCGATCAGGAGCTCGATCAGCGTGAAGCCGCCGCGCCGGCCTGTCATCGCTCCGCCGTCCGTCCGAGGAATCCCGTGAGCCGGGCGAGAACGTAGTCCGGGTTCCGCGGCATCGGCGACGACGATCTCGATCTTGCGAAACGCCGGATTGGGCGTGCCCGAGACGCCTCGCGCCATACGAATGTCGTGTCCGCCTGCACGGCGTCCCCGGTGCGCGCGCCCGGCGCGGGCCACGGCGCTTCGAGCTGCGCCGAGGCGAGCCGGTTCTGGGCGACCCACAGTGCGAGCGTGCGCTGCTTCAGCAGCGTCGCCGCGTCGGCCGATTGGGCGACCGCGCGCATCCCGGCGGTCAGCGCGACCGCGAGGACGGCGAGCGCGACGAGAATTTCGACTAGGGTGAAGCCGCTTGCGCCGCGAATTGCACGCGGTTCAGCGGATCGCCGGCGACGATGCACGGACCATGCGGGATTGGCGAGCAGGAGCGCGTAGGGTTCGTTGCGTCCGCTGGGACGGAACGGAAGGACCGCATCTTCCGCGACGGGAGCGCCGGCGTACGACGCGGGCGTGACCGTGAAATCGGCCGGCAGCGCGCGCGGGGCGAGCACGGCATCGTCGTCGATCGGCCTCCCACCGCTCGTCGCCGCGGCGGCGCCAGAAGCGGTAGACGCCACCCTCCGCCGAGACACCCAGGGTTTCGCCCTTCCACTGCGCCAGCGCGGCCGCGTGCTCGAGCGCGCCGGCGAGGCGCTTCGCCTCGCGCTCGGTCCTGCCGCGGTCGTCGCCGTCGAGATTGGCGATCACGATGCCCGACGCGATGGCGATGACGACCACGACGACCAGGACTTCGAGGAGCGTGAAGCCGCGGGCTCGCACGCCTCGCGGCATCAGAGCTCCCACGATCCGACGTCGGCGTCGATTCCCGTACCGCCCGGCTGTCCGTCGGCACCGAAGCTGAAGACATCGATTTCGCCGTGCAGGCCCGGGATTGAGGTACTGATACGGCTGGCCCCAGGGATCCTTGGGCAGGCGGTCGAGGTAGCCGTTCGGCTTCCAGTTGGGCGGCAATGGAGGCAGCGTCGGTCGCGACGTCAGCGCGGCGAGCCCCTGCTCGGCGGTGGGATAGCGCTGATTGTCGAGGCGATAGAGCTTGAGCGACGCGAGGATCGCCGCGATGTCGCTCCGGGCGGCGACGACGCGCGCCTCGTCGGGCCGCTCGAGCACGCGCGGCACGACCAGCGCCGCGAGGATCCCGAGGATCACGATGACGACCAGCACCTCGATCAGCGTGAAACCGGAGGAGATCGCGGCGCGACGCGGGACGCGTTGCATTCGCCGATTATAATCCGCCGGTCCGGCGCGGTTGGCATGCCGGCTCGCCCGGTATCGATTCCACGCCTCCCTTGTCCCGAACGTCACGCTCCCTAGCAGTCCTCGCGGCCGCATTCGTCGTTGCAGTCGCCGTAGCGGCAGGCGCGCTCGCGTGGTGGTTCTCGCAGCCGCTGCCGCTGCCGTCGTCGCCGTTCGCCTTCGATGTGAAGCCCGGCGCAACGCTCAAGTCCGTCGCGCGCGAGTTGGTCGGCGCCGGCGTTCTCCCGTTGGAGCTTCCGCTCGTCGCACTCGCCCGCATCCGGGAAGTCGATCGGTCGATCAAGGCGGGCAACTATGAGGTCGCCGCGGGCGTCACGCTGCCGCGCCTGCTCGACAAGCTGACGCAGGGCGATGTCACGCAATCCGCGCTGACGGTCGTCGAAGGCGGCACCTTCGCCGAGTTCGCGGCGGCGCTGAAGGCGAATCCGGCGATCGTGAAGACGGTTCTCGAACTTCCGGAAGCGGAGCTCGCGCGACGGATCGGCGTGACAGGGGCGAACCTCGAGGGCTGGTTCTTTCCGGACACCTATTTCTTTGCGGCGGGCTCGCCCGATCTCGCGCTCCTCGTCCGTGCGCACCGGCTGATGCGGCAGCGGCTCGACGCGGCGTGGGCGCGCCGCGCCGGCGATTCGCCGTTGAAGGACCCGTACGCAGCGCTGATCCTGGCGTCGATCGTCGAGAAGGAGACGGCGCGCCCTGCCGACCGCCCGCTCATCGCGTCCGTGTTCGTCAACCGGCTGCGGCTCGGCATGCGGCTGCAATCCGATCCGACAGTGATCTATGGCCTGGGCGCCCGCTTCGACGGCAACCTCCGCAAGCGCGATCTCGAGGCGGACACGCCCTACAACACGTACACGCGGGACGGCCTGCCTCCGACGCCCATCGCGCTGCCGGGGCAGGCGTCGCTCGACGCCGTGGTCGATCCGCCGCAGACACCCTTTCTCTATTTCGTCGCGCGTGGAGACGGCACGAGCGAATTTTCCGCGAACCTCGCCGATCACAATCGCGCCGTGGCAAGATTCCAGCTCGGACGGCGCTGACGACCCTTCGCCTGCGGCTCGGCATCTCCAACTCCCGCCCATGACCCCGGCTACAGGCCGCTTCATCACGCTCGAAGGCATCGACGGTGCGGGCAAGAGCACGCATGCCGCGTGGATAGCCGCACGCATCAACGGCCAGGGCCGCAAGGTCGTCGCCACTCGCGAGCCCGGCGGAACGGCGCTCGGCGAAAGGCTTCGTCTCCTGTTGCTGAACGAGCCGATGACCCGCGACACCGAAGCGTTGCTGATGTTCGCCGCGCGACGCGAGCACCTCGAGCTCGTGATTCGCCCGGCGCTCGTCCGCGGCGACTGGGTGGTGTGCGATCGATTCACCGACGCGACCTACGCCTACCAGGGCGGCGGCCACGGAGTCCCGTTCGCGCGCATTCGCGAGCTCGAGCAATGGGTCCACGGGGATTGCCAGCCCGACGTCACGTTCCTGTTCGACGTGCCGACCGGCGTCTCGCGCGCGCGCCTCGATTCGGCGGAGCTCGCGGGCCGTGCCCTCGACAAGTTCGAGCGGGAGGCGAATGCGTTTTTCACGAAAGTGCGCGACGCCTACCTCGAGCGTGCCGCCGCGTTGCCGCGAGCGATTCCGCGTCATCGACAGCACGCGACCGGTGGAGGTCGTGCGGGCCGAGCTCGAAGCCCACCTGACGGCGCTGGGGCTTGGATGACGATCGAACGCACGGTCGATCCCGCCGGGCTTCCGTGGCCAACGTCGCTGCCGTGGCAGCAGGACGCGGCGCGCGCGGCACTTGCCCGGCGCAGCGCGTGGCCTCATGCCTTGCTGATCCACGGTCCGCGCGGCATCGGCAAGCATGCGCTCGCGCTCAATTTTGCGCAGGCGTTGCTGTGCGAGACACCGCAGGCGGACGGCCTTGCCTGCGGCACGTGCGCGGGGTGCCGCTATGCCGTCGCGGGCCAGCACCCCGATCTCATGCGCCTCGAGCTGCTGGTGATCGATCCGGAGGAAGGCACGCTCGTCGCCGTGGATTCGATCGGCATCGACCGCGTCCGTGCGCTCACCGAGTTCGTCCAGCTCACGAGCCATCGACACCGGGCCAAGGTCGCCGTCATCGCTCCCGCGGAACGAATGAATGTGGCGGCGGCCAATGCGCTCCTGAAGACGCTCGAGGAGCCGCCCGCCGGCACCTATCTCATTCTGGTTTCGGATCAGCCCGGGCGCGTGCCCGCGACGTTGCGCTCGCGCTGTCGTCAGCTCCCGGCGCCGATGCCCGGACGAGACGACGCGATCGCATGGCTCGTGTCCCAGGGTGTCGCGAGCGCCCGAACTGGCGCTCGCCCAGGCGTCGGGCGCGCCGTTGCTCGCGCTCGCGCAGGCCGATCCCGCGGTGCAGGACGAGCGTCGGGCCTGGCTTGCCGCTCTGGGCGCACCGGAACGCCTGTCCGTGCCGCGGCTCGCCGCGCGAATCGACGCAGGCGGCAAGGACGAGCGCAAGGCGCGCCTCGCGCATGCGCTGGAATGGCTGATCGCGTGGACCGCCGACCTCGCGCGGATCGCGGCGGGCGCCGCGGCGCGACAGAATCCCGATGCCGCCCTTCCTCTGCAGCGTCTGGCTGCGCGGGTGGCGCCCATCGCATTGTTTCGATATCATCGGTCGTTGCTTCAGCAGCGCGCGATGCAGACGCATCCGCTGCAACCGCGCCTCGTCGCCGAGGCGCATGCTGCTGGATTACCGGGCGTTGTTCTGACCATGGCGGAAAACAAACCGATCAGTGCCGTGCCGGCGGCCGCGATGGCGGCCGCGGCCGGTGCGCGCCCGGGCGTTCTTTCGCTCAACATTCGCGAGCGGGCGGCGCTGTACGCCGCGTACATGCCGTTCCTCAAGGGAGGCGGCATCTTCATTCCGACGTCGCGACAGTATCAGCTGGGCGAGGAAGTCTTCATGCTGCTCTCGCTGATGGACGATCCCAATCGAATCGCCGTGCAGGGCCGGGTCGTCTGGATCACGCCCGAAGGCGTCCAGGGCAACCGGACGCAGGGGATCGGCGTCCAGTTCACGCAGGACGAAACCGGCGCCACCGCGCGGTCGACCATCGAGCAGATCCTGGGCGAGACGCTGGGCTCCGTCCGTCCCACGCACACGATGTAGTCCGCGCCGGCCAGTCGCAGGCTTGCTCCGCCTCGGCATTGGGGCGAGGACAGCGGGCTTGGGTGAGGCATGCGCCCGCTGCCCTCGCCCCAATTCCAAGCACCCTGCCGCCCCGACAATGTACGTCGATTCCCATTGCCATCTGGATTTTCCCGAGTTCGCGGCCGACATGCCCGCGCTGCTCGACGCCATGGCCGCGGCGCGCGTCACGCATGCCCTTTGCATCGGCGTGAATCTGCCGGATTGGCCGGCGGTGCACGCGCTTGCCATGGCGCATCCCAATCTGTACGCGACCGTCGGCGTGCACCCCGACGCCGAAGACACGCCGGAGCCCACGGTCGATGCGCTGGTCGCGCTCGCCGCGCGGCCCAAGGTGGTCGCGATCGGCGAGACGGGACTCGACTATTACCGGCTCGAGGGCGATCTCGGCTGGCAGCGCGAGCGCTTCCGCGTGCACGTTCGCGCGGCATTGCGGGCGGGCAAGCCGCTGGTGGTCCATACCCGGTCGGCCGCCGCCGACACGCTTGCGGTCATGCGCGAGGAAAACGCGCGCGATGCCGGCGGCGTGATGCATTGCTTCACGGAAACGTGGGACGTCGCGCATGCCGCGCTCGACCTCGGCTTTCACATTTCGCTGTCGGGCATCGTCACGTTCAAGAACGCGCACGACGTGAAGGACGTGGCGCGGCGCGTTCCGCTCGATCGCCTGCTGATCGAGACGGATGCGCCGTATCTCGCGCCGGTGCCGTTCCGGGGCAAGCGCAACCAGCCGGCCTATGTGCCGCACGTCGCGGCCGAGATCGCGCGCCTGCGCGGAATGTCGCACGGAGGACGTCGCGCGAGGCGACGACGGCCAATTTCTTCCGGCTGTTCAAGATCGACGCGGCGGAGGCGCATCATGTCCATTGAACGCCGCCGGCGCAGCGTTCGCGGCGATCCTGGCCGTCGCGGGACTCGGCCTTGCTTTGGCGACGGCGCACGCCCAATCGGCGCCGGACGACTTTCGTGGTGGCCGTGCTCAACGATCGGGTGCAGGAGGTCAAGCGCCTGCTCGCGGCGGGCGCCGACCCCGACATGCTGGACCGCAACGGCGACCCGGTGCTCGTGATCGCCGTTCGTGCCGGCAACGTCGGCGACGGTCGATCTCCTGCTCGGCGCCCGCGCGAACGTGAACGCCCGGACCAGCTTCGGCGACACGCCACTGATGATCGCGGCGTTGGGCGGCCGATTGGACATCGTGCAGAAACTGCGTGCGCGGGGCGCCGAGGTCGAACCAGCCGGGCTGGACCCCATTGATCTACGCCGCGACGGGCGGGCACGACGACGTCGTCCGCTATCTCCTCGCGGAAGGCGCGCGAGATCGATGCGCTGTCACCGAACGGCACGACGGCGCTGATGATGGCGGCGCGCGAAGGCAAGCGCTCGACGGCCGAACTGCTGATCGCGCGCGGTGCGGACGTCAATCGCCGCAACCAGAGCGGCGCGAGCGCGCTCGACTGGGCGCGGCGCGGCCAAGGAACCGGCGATCGTCGAACGGCTGCAGCGCGCCGGAGCGCGCTAGCGGTGCGCCTGCCAGGCCGCTGCGCGACGACGGCGGGTTCTGCCCGCCGTCAGGGTTCGCTGTCGCTGTCGGGGCGCGCGCGACGGCCTCGCCGACGAGCGTCGGGAGCAGGCTCGGCAGAACCCCGGCCAGCCGGCGCGCGCCGTTGAATCGGCGCTGCCAGAACCCGGAATCCAGCGTCGCGACTTCGACCTCGCGCCCGCGACGGGGCGCATGGACGAACTGATTGTCGCCGAGGTAGATGCCGACGTGCGAGAAGGCGAAGCGTCGCGTGTTGAAGAACACGAGGTCGCCGGGCTGCAGATCGGCGAGCTCGACCGCCTTGCCGAGATGGCTCATGTCCTTCGCCGTTCGCGGCAGCGTGACGCCGGTGACCTGCTGGAACACGTAGCGGACGAGCCCGCTGCAGTCGAGCCCGGTTTCGGGCGTGTTGCCGCCCCACTTGTAACGAATGCCGATGAGATCGAGCGCGGCCGAGGCGAGATCCTGCGCCGACCGCAGCGCGGTCGCGGCGGCGCCCTTGACGGTCGTCGACGCGGATTCCGTGAACGAACGGGCCGGCGTCCTGCGCCCCGGCGACGGGCGCGGCCATGGCCATGCCCGTCATCGAGCAACGCCATGACGAAGCGGCGCAGGAGTGGCGTTGGATGAGGTGGGGTCGATGCACGGCGGCATTGTCCGTGAATACGCCGCGGCCGGCAAGGTTTGTCGGCGCGGCGCCGCGTCATTCCGTGCGGCGAGTGTTGCGCGGCGTCTTTTGCGGCGAAGTGGTCTTGGCCCGCGCCCTGTCGGACGCGCGCGGCCTTGGGATCGAGCGACGAGACCGCGGACGATTTCGACGCGGTCGCCGTCCGCGAGCCGGGTGTCGACATCGACGCGCGCGCCGAATCGCGCGAACCGGAGCACAGCCAGGTCGAGTCCGTAGTGCGCGACGAGCCCGGAGTCGCGCAGCGCGTCGGCGACGGTCGCGCCGGGCGGCAGTTCCACGGGGACGAGGTCCTGCACTGCGGCGTCGCCCATACCACGGTGACGATCACGAGGCCCCCGAATAGATCGCTTCGGCGCGGCGGACGAACGCGTCGATGAACGTATTGGCGATGTGACTGAACACCGGGCCCACGGCCCGCTCGAGAAGGTGCGTCGCGAACTCGTACGCGAGTGCGAGCTCGACTTTGCAGGCGTCGGGCGCAAGCGGCGAAAAGCGCCATTCGCCGTGCAGGTGCCGAAACGGGCCGTCGCGCAGCGTGATCACGATGGATTCGTCCGCCCGGTTCACGTTGTCGGTCGTGAAATGGGCGCGTACGCCGTGGTAGTGGATGTCGATGCGGGCCGTCTTGCCGTCCGCGCGCACCGCCAGCGCCTACGCGTCCGCGCACCAGGGAAGGAATTGCGGGTAGAGCTCGACGCGATCGACGAGTTCGAACATGGTCGCGGCGGAGTAGGGCACCAGCACCGACTTCTTCACGCTCTGCATGACGCGATTGCTAGAATGTGCGGTCCCGAGCGGAAATTCCATTCGCATTGCCATGAGCATCGTCGAGAACAGAAAAGCCTATCACGACTACTTCGTCGAGGAGAAATTCGAGGCGGGCATGGCGCTCGACGGCTGGGAAGTGAAGGCGATCCGCGCGGGCCGCGCGCAGATCAAGGAGGCGTACGTCATCGTCAAGGACGGCGAGATCGTGCTGATCGGCGCGCACATCACGCCGCTCGTCTCGGCGTCGACGCACGTGGTCGCCGACCCGACCAGGACCCGCAAGCTGCTGCTGCACCGCCGCGAGATCAACCGTCTCGTCGGACAGGTCGAGCGCGCGGGTTACACGCTCGTGCCGCTCAACCTGCATTTCAGCAAGGGGCGGATCAAGCTCGACCTCGGGCTCGCCAAGGGCAAGAAGCAGTACGACAAGCGCGCGACCATCAAGGAGCGCGAATGGAATCGCGAGCAGCAGCGCCTGTTGCGAAATCGGCGATGAGCGCGTCGGCGGCCGCGACGCCGCTCCGCGTCGCCGCTTCGAGCGTGGCAGGAAACTCGGGATCCGTGTAGTCGCCGGCCAGGTAGACGCCGCGCGCGAGGCGTCCTCCCGCCGGGCGAGCGAGATCGGGCGTGCACGCGTAGGTCGCGCGCCGTTCGGCGATCACGCGGGAAAACACGATCGCGGGCAGGTCGGGTGCGAGGCGGCGCAACTGCGCTTCGACGTTGCGCGCGAGCGCCGCATGGTCCTGTCCATCGTGCGGTCCGCTGGCGCTGATGACCACCGCGATCAGGCTCGCCATGCCCTGCGGGCGCCTGCTCCGGGATCGCGGGGCTGCGATCGAAAACCCACTGACCGGGCGCGTCGTCGAGGCGAAGCATCGGTGCGCTGAAGGGCACTCGACCGGCGAATCCGAGGTAGATCGTCGTGATCGATTCGTAGGTGAACGCGCTCGATCCGCGCGAGCGGAGCGCGCCAGGTCGGCCGTGGCGGCCGCCGCGCCGCCGACGGCTCGAAGCCAGCTGATGGGGGCCGACGGCGACGATGGCGGCGGCGTAACGCTCCACGTCGGCACCGATCGTCAAGCGTGACGCCGTCGCTCGACTCGTCGATCGCGCGCACGGTGATGCCGCTCCGCACGTTGCCGCCACGCTCCGCGACGAACCGGGCCGCGCCGTCCGGAAAGCACGCCGACAGATCGACGACAGGGACCAGCAGGTCGCTGTCGCGCGACGTGCCGGCCAGCGCCGAGCGCAAGCACGTGCGCGAAGACCTGGGCCGAGGCCCGTCGGGCGGCGTGTTCAGGGCCGCGAGACACAGCGGCTCCCAGATCGCCGCAAAGGCGCGCCGAGGTGTCGCGGCGAAGCACTCGGCTCACGGATCTCGGCCGCAGCGCAGCGAAAGCCCGTTGCGGGCGAGGCTGCGGAATCCGGCGACGAGTGCGATGCGCTCGGACCACGACAGACCGCGCGCCGAAAGAAGACCGGCCGCGATGTGAAGCGGCGCCGGGAGCGTCTCCATGCCGCGAACTCGAATCGCATCGGGGCGACGCGCACCGAAGGAACGCAGCGTCAGCGGCAGTCGATGGAACAATCGGCCGACCTTCGCGGGGCCATGCACCGTGGCCAGGAGCTCGAGGGTCTGCCGGTAGCGCGCCGAGGAGGACATGCTGGCCGTTGTCGAGCTCGATGCCGTCGACGACGACGCGGCGCGCGCGCCCGCCCAGCGTGCGCGCCTGCTCGATCAGCGTCACCGGAATGCCGGCCTCGGCGAGCGTCACGGCGGCGGCGCACCCGGCCCACCCGCCGCCGACCACGGCGACGCGGCCCCGCGCGGCATCAATCACGGCGAGCGGTCTTCCAGGCGATCCAGAGTTTGCGGAGCGGCGTCAGGGCGATGCGGTGGTCGAGCACCTGATAGCGGTCGCGCTCGATCTCGTCGAGCAACGCGCGGTAGATGGCGGCCATGATGAGCGCCGGGCGCTGCGCTCGCCGATCCTCGCGCGGAAGCGCATCCATCGCGCGCTGATGCCACTGGCGGGCGCGCGCCACCTGCTCGGCCATCAGCGGAACCAGGCCGTCGGTGTTCTGCCTGGTTGAGGAGCGACGTCGCGGTGACGCCATGGCGCGCGAGCTCGTCCTGCGGCAGGTAGATCCGGCCGCGGCGCGCATCCTCGCCGACGTCGCGGATGATGTTGGTGAGCTGAAAGGCGATGCCGAGGTCGCGCGCGTAGGTCCGCGTCGCGGGATTCGTGTAGCCGAAGATCTCGGCAGACATCAGGCCGACGACTCCGGCCACGCAGTGGCAATAGCGCTCGAGGTCGGCGAAGTCGAGGTAGCGGCTGCGCTCGAGATCCATGGCCATGCCGTCGATCACCGTCTGGAAGTGCGTCTCCGGGCAGGCGGTAGGCCGCCACCACCGGCTGCAGGGCGAGGGCCACCGGGTGCTGCGGCGAGCCCGCGAACACGGCGCCGATCTCGCGGCGCCACCAGGCGAGCTTCGTGCGGGCGAGGTCCGGATCGGTCGTCTCGTCGACGACATCGTCGACTTCGCGGCAGAACGCGTAGAGCGCGGTGATCGCGCGCCGCCGCTCCGGCGGCAGGAACATGAAGCTGTAGTAGAAGCTCGTGCCGCTCTTCGCGGTTCGCTGCTGGCAATACTCGTCGGGCGTCATGCGACGCCCCCGGGCTGGGCGACGCGATGGCGCCGCGGAGGAAACATCGCGTCGCGCGCCACCAGGGCCCAATCGGTGCGCGAGAGCTTCGGCCGGCGGCGGAAGACGTCGCCGCCGGTGGCGTCGATCCCGTCGAGAATGCGATGGCCGCCGGCGATGACGCCGGACAACTCGAGGCCGAGTCGCCACGGGCAATGCGCGGGTGAGCGGGCGTCCGGCCTCGAGCATGGCGCGCGTGCGCGTCGATTCGAAGGCGAGGAGCGCCCGCCACGCATCGTCGCACCGCGCGGCGGCGATGTGGCCTTCGGTGACGCCGAAGCGCGCGAGATCCGCGCCGGGCAGGTACACCCGGCCCTTCTGCCAATCGACGGCGATGTCCTGCCAGAAATTGATGAGCTGGAGTGCCGTGCAGATCGAGTCGCTTGCAGCGGAAGTTCGCCGTCGACTCCGCTCCGTAGAGGCGAAGCATCAGCCGGCCGACCGGGTTGGCGGAACGGCGGCAGTAATCGAGCAGGTCTTCGAAGGTCGCGTAGCGCGTCGTCAGGACGTCCTGCCGGAACGCGGACAGGAGGTCGCGAAACGGCGCCAGCGACAGACCGTGGCGTGCGATCGCGGCCGCGAGCTCGGGAAATGGCGGCTCGGCGCAAGGGGCGCCAGCCTCGATCGCATCGAGCGCGCGTTCGTAGCGGTCGAGCGCCGCCAGGCGGACCTCGGGGGGAGGTCGCCTTCGTCCGCAAAGTCGTCGGCGGTGCGCGCAAACGAGTAGATGGCGCCGACGGCGGGCCGCAGCCCCTTCGGCACGAGCCACGACGCGACAGGAAAGTTTTCGTAATGAGCGACGGACACGCGAAATCTGGCGCATTGCGCCGAAAGCACACCATTTCATCGGGAAAGTCGCGGCCGCCGCGGGGCGTTTTCCTGGCGTCCAGGCCCTGAACCCGCTATAATGACCCGTTTGGCGAAAGCGGCTGCGAAAGTGGCGGAATTGGTAGACGCACTGGATTTAGGTTCCAGCGGGGCAGCCCATGGGGGTTCGAGTCCCCCCTTTCGCACCATCGATTCACATTAGCAAGGATTCGACCCGTATGCAAACCAGTCTGGAAACCCTCGGCGAACTCGAGCGCAGGCTGACGATGTCCGTGCCGGTGGCGCAGATCGAGAGCGAAATCCAGCAGCGGCTGGCGCGTCTCGCCCGGAACGTCAAGGTGGCGGGTTTCCGTCCCGGCAAGGTGCCGATGAAGATGGTCGCGCAGCAGTACGGCCCGCAAGTGCGTTCCGACGTGATCTCCGATTCGGTCAAGAACACGTTCGCCGATGCCATCCGCGAGCAGAATCTGCGCATTGCCGGCAGTCCGCGGATCGAGCCCAAGGCCGGAGGCGGCGGCCCCCGATCTGCTCGAATTCTCCGCCACCTTCGAGATCTATCCGGAAGTGAAGGTCGGCGACCTCGCGAGCGTCACCATCGAGCGGCCGCAGGCGGACGTGGGCGCCGAGGACATCGAACGCACCGTCCTGATGCTGCAGCGCCAGCGCACGCGCTACGAACGGGTCGTCGCGCGCCGTGGCGGTCGGCGACCGCGCGACCGTCGATTTCACCGGCAAGACCGGAGGTGTCGAGTTTCCGGGTGGGCAGGCGACCGACTTCCCGATCGTCCTCGGCGAGGGCCGGATGCTGCCGGAGTTCGAGGCCGCGGTCCTGGGAATGACCGAGGGCGAGACCCGCACCTTCTCGCTCACGTTTCCCGCCGACTATCACGGCAGGGAAGTCGCCGGCAAGGAGGCGCGAGTTCACGCTGACGGTGAAAGTCGGTCGAGGCAGGAATCTGCCCGGACGTCGACGCGCGAGTTCGCGCGCGCGTTCGGCATCGCGAGCGGCGATGTCGACGATCTCAAGGCCGAGATCGCGGCGAACCTGAAGCTCGAGTTGAAGCGCAAGATCGACGCGAAGATCAAGGAGCAGGTGTTCGCCGCGCTGCGCCAACAGGCGTTGTTCGTGGTGCCGAAATCGCTCGTCGAGATCGAGACGCAGAACATGGCGCAACGGATGGCGGCCGAGATGCGCGAACAGGGCATGAAGCCCGAGGACATGAACCTCTCGCCGGAAACGTTCCGCGCTGCCGCGGAGGGTCGGGTCGCGCTCGGCCTGATTCTGTCCGAGGTCGTGCGCTCGGAGGGTCTCGGCGCGAAACCGGAACAGGTGAAGGCGCTGGTGCAGGAAGCCGCGCAGACATACGAGCAGCCCGAGGCGGTCGTGCGCTGGCACTACGAAAAGCCCGAGCGGCTGAGCGACTTCGAAGCGCTCGCGGTCGAGCACAACGTCGTGGCGTGGGTGCTGGCGCGCGCGCAGGTGGTGGAACGGCCGACGGCCTTCACCGACCTGATGGGCACGAACCGCGCGTAGACGGCGGCGACCGCGCGCCGCGCGGTCCGGGTAGCCGACAGCTCGTAGACGACACGTCGAACGCGATGCGGATGTCGCGCACAGCGTGACGAAATTCCCGCCGTTGGTCGCGCTGACGCAGGCGCCGCCGCAAACGGCACTACAATTGATACCGAAGCAAACGAACGACGAGGAAACGATGGACCAACCGATGGGTCTGGGGCTGATCCCCATGGTGATCGAGCAGAGCGGACGCGGCGAGCGCGCGTACGACATCTACTCGCGCCTGCTGAAGGAACGAATCATCTTCCTCGTCGGTCCCGTCACCGAAACGACGGCCAACCTGGTCGTCGCGCAGATGCTCTTCCTCGAGTCGGAGAATCCGGACAAGGAGATCAGCTTCTACATCAACTCCCCGGGCGGATCGGTCGCGGCGGGCATGGCCGTCTTCGACACCATGCAGTTCATCCGGCCGGATGTGTCCACGCTTTGCATCGGCATGGCGGCGTCGATGGGCGCCTTCCTGCTCGCGGCCGGCACCAAGGGCAAGCGCTTCGCGCTCCCCAATTCGACGATCCTGATTCACCAGCCTTCCGGCGGTTTCCAGGGGCAGGTGTCGGACATCGAGCGGCATGCGCAATTCGTGATCGACCTGAAACGCCGGTTCATCGACCAGATGGCCGGATTCACCGGCCGCACGCGCGGAACAGGTCGAGCGCGACCACGACCGTGACAATTTCCTCACAGCCGAACAGGCCAAAGAGTATGGAATCGTGGACCAGGTCTTGCAGAAGCGGGCCCAGGGCGGGTAAAGTCGTTCCGAGCGATCCCAGCGAGAACCACTCGATCCGCGCACCGCCGCGATCCCCCAACGGATATGCCCGACTGATGGCCGACAAATCCACCGGCGACAAGCTCCTCTACTGCTCGTTCTGCGGCAAGAGCCAGCACGAGGTGCGGAAGCTCATCGCGGGCCCGTCGGTGTTCATCTGCGACGAGTGCATCGAGCTTTGCAACGACATCATCCGCGAGGAAGGCACGACCGCGGAGTCGGCGCGCACCGACAAGAACAAGCTGCCGACGCCGCACGAGATCCGCGACATCCTCGACCAGTACGTCATCGGCCAGGACCTCGCGAAGAAGATCCTGTCGGTCGCCGTCTACAACCACTACAAGCGCCTGGAAACCGGCGGCAAGGACGACGAGGTCGAGCTCGCGAAGAGCAACATTCTGCTGATCGGCCCCACCGGCTCCGGCAAGACGCTGCTCGCGCAAACGCTGGCGCGGCTTCTCGACGTGCCGTTCGTGATCGCGGACGCCACGACGCTCACCGAAGCGGGCTATGTCGGCGAGGATGTCGAGAACATCATCCAGAAGCTCCTGCAGAAGTGCGACTACGACATCGAGAAGGCGCAGCGGGGCATCGTCTACATCGACGAGATCGACAAGATCTCGAGGAAGAGCGACAACCCGTCCATCACCCGCGACGTCTCGGGCGAGGGCGTGCAGCAGGCGCTCCTGAAGCTGATCGAGGGCACGATCGCCTCGGTGCCGCCGCAGGGCGGCCGCAAGCACCCGAACCAGGAGTTCGTGCAGGTCGACACGACCAACATCCTGTTCGTCTGCGGGGGCGCGTTCGACGGCCTCGAGAAGATCATCCGCCAGCGCACGGCGAAGACCGGCATCGGCTTCGGCGCCGAGGTCACGAGCCCCGACGACCGCAAGGACATCGGCGCGTTGCTGCGCGAATGCGAGCCCGAGGATCTGATCAAGTTCGGCCTCATCCCCGAGTTCGTCGGCCGCCTGCCCGTCGTGGCCACGCTCGAGGAACTGGACGAGTCGGCGTTGATCCAGATCCTGGTCGAGCCCAAGAACGCGCTGTCGAAGCAATACCAGAAGATGTTCCGCATGGAAGGCGTCGAGCTCGAGATCCGCGACGGCGCGCTGCGCGCGATCGCCGCCAAGGCCCTCGCGCGGAAGACCGGCGCCCGGGGCTTGCGCTCGATTCTCGAGCAGGTGCTGCTCGACGTCATGTACGACCTGCCCTCGCAGAACAATCTCGCGAGCGTGATCGTCGACGAAGCGACGATCACGAACGACGGCAAGCCGCTGTTGATGTTTGCCGATCCACCGAAGGTCGCTTCGGCGCACAGCTGATCGCCGCGCCGGCGCCGGCGCACGGCGCGGGACGCGGATTGGGGCGACAGGATCCTGCCGCCGGTGCGGTCGGGATCGCAACGCAAGCCGGTCGCCGGCGACCTCGGCGCGTCATATCGCTAACCCCATGGCCACACAGTGATTTTCACCAATTGATCCGGATCGACTTGACACCACCCGCCACCGGCCCCATTTTGCATCGGGTACCCCCCACACGAGGCTTGCATGGCCACTGATCTCGCCCTTCCTCCCGACATGACGTTGTTGCCGCTGCTGCCGCTGCGGGACGTCGTCGTGTTTCCGCACATGGTGATCCCGCTGTTCGTCGGGCGGCCGAAGTCCATCAAGGCGCTCGACGTCGCGATGGATTCGGGCAAGCACATCCTGCTCGTCGCCCAGAAGTCCGCCGCGAAGGACGATCCCGCTGCGGACGATCTCTATCCGATCGGCTGCGTGGCCACGGTGCTGCAGATGCTGAAGCTGCCCGACGGCACGGTCAAAGTGCTGGTCGAGGGCGCGCACCGCTCGTCGGTGGTCCGCGTCGTCGACGAGGGCGAGTATCTGTCCGCCGCAGGCGGCCACGCTGCCCGCCGACCTCGGCGAGGCGCACGAGGTCGAGGCGATGCGCCGCGCGCTGCTCGCGCAGTTCGACCAGTACGTCAAGCTCAACAAGAAGATCCCGCCGGAGATCCTGACCTCGATGGCCGGGATCGACGACGGCGGCCGGCTGGCCGACGCCATTGCCGCGCACCTGCCGCTCAAGCTCGAGCAGAAGCAGGAGATTCTCGAGATGGGTGCGGTCGCGAAGCGCCTCGAGCACCTCCTGGGATTGCTCGAAGGCGAGGTCGACATCCTGCAGGTCGAAAAGCGCATCCGCGGTCGCGTCAAGCGCCAGATGGAGAAGAGCCAGCGCGAGTACTACCTGAACGAGCAGGTCAAGGCGATCCAGAAGGAACTGGGCGAGGGCGACGAGAACGCCGATCTCGACGAGATGGAAAAGAAGATCAAGGCGGCCAGGATGTCGAAGGAGGCCGAAGCGAAGGCGCTGGGCGAGTTCAAGAAGCTGAAGCTGATGTCGCCGATGTCGGCCGAGGCGACGGTCGTGCGCAATTTCATCGACACGCTCCTGGCGCTGCCGTGGCGGAAGAAGAGCAAGATCAGCAAGGATCTCGCGGCCGCCGTGAAGATCCTCGACGCCGACCATTACGGCCTCGAGAAGGTCAAGGAACGGATCGTCGAGTACCTCGCGGTGCAGCAGCGCGTCGACCGCCTGAAGGCGCCGATCCTGTGCCTCGTCGGGCCGCCCGGCGTCGGCAAGACGTCGCTCGGCCAGTCGGTCGCCAAGGCGACGGGCCGCAAGTTCGTCCGCATGAGCCTGGGCGGCGTGCGCGACGAGGCCGAGATCCGCGGCCACCGGCGCACGTACATCGGCTCGATGCCGGGCAAGATCCTGCAGAACATGTCGAAGGTCGGCGTGCGCAATCCGCTGTTCCTGCTGGACGAGGTCGACAAGATGGGCATGGACTTCCGCGGCGATCCTTCGTCCGCGCTGCTCGAAGTGCTCGACCCGGAGCAGAACAGCACGTTCACCGATCACTACGTCGAGGTCGAGTACGACCTGTCGGACGTGATGTTCGTGGCGACGGCCAACACGATGAACATTCCGGCGCCGCTGCTCGACCGGATGGAAGTGATCCGGCTCTCCGGCTACACCGAGGACGAGAAGATCGCGATCGCGAAGCAATATCTGCTGCCGAAGCAGGTCAAGCTCAACGGCCTCAAGGCTCGACGAGCTGCACGTGGCCGACAGCGCGTTGCGCGACATCGTGCGGTACTACACGCGCGAGGCGGGCGTGCGCAATCTCGAGCGCGACATCAGCAAGATCTGCCGCAAGGTCGTGAAGGGGCTGCTGTTGCGCCAGAGCGAAGGCAAGGCCCGCAAGGCCAAGAGCCCGGTGGAAGTCACCGCCAAGAACCTCGACAAGTATCTCGGCGTGCGCCGCTTCACCTACGGCATCGCGGAGAAGAAGAATCAGGTGGGGCAGGTCACGGGACTCGCCTGGACCGAAGTCGGCGGCGATCTCCTGACGATCGAGGCGGTCGCGTTGCCCGGCAAGGGCAAGACCACCACCACGGGCAAGCTCGGCGACGTGATGAACGAGTCGATCGCGGCGGCGCTGTCGGTGGTCCGGCACCGGTCGAAGGCGCTCGGCATCGCGCCGGATTTCTACCAGAAGACGGATCTGCACATCCACCTGCCGGAGGGCGCCACGCCGAAGGACGGCCCGTCGGCGGGCGGCGCGATCGTCACGGCGATCGTGTCGATTCTCACGGGCATCCCGGTGCGCTCCGACGTCGCGATGACCGGCGAGATCACGTTGCGCGGCGAAGTGCTGCCGATCGGCGGCCTCAAGGAGAAGCTGCTCGCGGCCGGCCGCGGCGGAATCAAGACGGTGCTGATCCCCGAGGAGAACGTCAAGGATCTGGCCGAGATTCCGGACGAGATCAAGAATCGTCTCGACATCCGGCCGGTGCGCTGGATCGAGCACGTGCTCGAGGCCGCGCTCGAGCGGCAACCCACGCCGCTGCCGGAGACGGTGGCCGACGCATCCACGGTTCCGCCGGTGGCCGCTCCGGACGAGAAGCCCGCCGTCATCAAGCACTGACGGCGGCGAACGCCGGCAGGCGCGGGACACCGGCGACGGTCCCGCGCCGCGGCGGTGAACGGGTTACGGAACGGAGGTGCGCGTGAACAAGACCGAATTGATCGATGCCATTGCGCGGCACGCCGACATTTCGAAAGCAGCCGCGGGCCGCGCGCTCGATGCCACCGTCAACGCCATCAAGGGCTCGCTCAAGAACGGCGAGATGGTCACGCTCGTGGGCTTCGGCTCGTTCTACGTCGGCGCCGCACGGCGCGCCAGGGCCGCAATCCGCGCACCGGCGCGACGATCAAGATCCGCGCCGCGAAAGTGCCGAAGTTCCGGGCTGGCAAAGCCCTGAAGGATGCTGTAAACTGATTGGCTTGTTCGCGTTGCGCTCGGTCGCCTGGTACCAAAGCCACAAATTCCCGACGCGGCGAGGGTGCTTAGCTCAGCTGGTAGAGCGTCGCCCTTACAAGGCGAATGTCGGCGGTTCGATCCCGTCAGCACCCACCAGATGCGCAGGGCGCGAACCGGCTAATACGGGAGTGGTAGTTCAGTTGGTTAGAATACCGGCCTGTCACGCCGGGGGTCGCGGGTTCGAGTCCCGTCCACTCCGCCAATTCGAAGGGCGAACGCGAGTTCGCCCTTTTCGCATCCGGTTAGACTCGCGCCGAAGCGGGGTGCCCGCCGCGGGCCGCAATTCGCAAAGGTCGCCGCGCGGATCGCGGCGAGCGACGAAAGGATAGGGCCAGGCGATGTTTGATCTCGTGCACAAGCACAAGCGGATCGCGCAGTTCATTCTTGCGCTGATCATGATTCCGTTCGCGTTTTTCGGCGTCGATTACTATTTCCGCAGCAGCGGCGGCGTCGGCGAGGTCGCGAAGTTCGACGGCGGCAAGATCACGGAAGCCGAGTTCGCCGCAGGCGATCCGCGACCAGCAGGAACAGCTGCGGCGCAGCGCGCAGGGCGTCGACCCGGCGATCCTCGACAATCCGGAAGTGCGTCTGAACCTGGTGCAGCAGTTGCTGCGCGAGCGGCTCGTCGAGAAGAAGGGCACCGACCTGCATTTCCGCGTCTCGAACTCCGAAGGTCTTCGACCGGATCGCCGCGGACCCGCGCTTTCGCGACGGCGACCGGTTCTCGCTCGACGTCTACAAGAACCTGCTGCGCCAGGCGGGGATCAACGAACCCGCGTTCGAGGAGAGCATCCGGCGGCAGATCCTCGCCGAACGCATCGTCGATCCGATCTCGCGCGGTGGCGTCGTGCCGAAGGCGTCGGCGGTCGCGTTCGTGAATCTGGTCGAGCAGCAGCGCGAGGTCGAGTTCGCGAACATCGACGTCGAGGCTTTCGCGAAGGGCGTCACCGTCGACGCGGCCCAGGAAAAGGCGTTCTACGACGCCAACGCGGCCGCCTTCAAGACGCCAGAGGAAGCGAAGTTCGAGTACGTCGTGCTGACGCAGGACACGCTGCTCGCGCAGGTGGCCGTGACGCCGGAGGAGGTCAAGGCGCAATACGACAGCGCGGCCAAGACCTACCGTCAGGAAGAGCAGCGGCAGGCGGCGCACATCCTGATCGCCGTGAAGCCCGACGCCAGCGAGGCCGAGCGCGCGGCGGCGAAGAAAACCGCCGACGAGATCGCGGCGCAGGCGAAAGCCAATCCGGCCAAGTTCGGCGAGCTTGCGAAGCAGCGTTCGCAGGATCCAGGCTCCGCGCCGCAGGGCGGGGACCTCGGCAGCAATCCGCGCGGCACGATGGTCAAGGCCTTCGACGACGCCGTGTTCGCGATGAAGCCCGGCGAGATCACCGGCCCGGTCCAGAGCGAATTCGGCTGGCATGTGATCCGTCTCGTCGCCGTCACGCCCGAAAAGACGCGCGCGTTCGACGAAGTGAAAGCGCAGATCGAGACGGAGCTGAAGCGGCAGAAGGTGGGGCAGAAATTCGCCGCCGCCGCCGACCAGTTCCAGAACCTCGTCTACGAGCAGGCCGATTCGCTGGCCCCGGTCGCGAAGGCGCTCGGCCTCACGATCCAGACGTCGCCGCTCGTGACGCGGGCGCAGGCGCAGCAGATCGCCCTTGGCAGCGCGAAGCTCGTGCAGGCGCTCTTCTGCGCCCGAGTCGGTCGCGGCCAAGCGCAACACCGACGCCATCGAGGTCGGCAACGGCGCGATGATGGCGGCGCGGATCGTCGAGTACAAGCCGGCCGCCGTGCGCCCATTCGACGACGTGAAGGCCGAGATTCACCGCCAGTTGGTGAGTCAGGCGGCCTCCGAGCTCGCCAAGAAGGCCGGACGGGAAAAACTGGCGCTGCTGGAGCAGGGCAAGAGCGACAAGGACGCCGGCGTCACGTTCTCGAAGCCGGTCGTGCTGGTGCGCAACCGGCCGCAGCCCGGATTCACCAATGAAGCCATCACGCGCATATTCCAGATCGACGCGAAAACGCTGCCCGCCTATGTCGGCACCGCCGGCGAGGGCGGCGGCTTCTCGATCTACCGGCTCGTCAAGGTGATTTCGCCGCCGGAGGTCGATGCGGAAAAGATCGCCGCGGCGCGCGCCAGGATCGGCGAGATGCAGAATCGGGAGTTGTTCGAGGCCTACGTCAACACGCTGAAGGCCAAGGCCAAGGTCGAGATCAACCAGGCCATCGTCGAGAAGAAGTAACCGCTGCACGCGCGTTGCCTCAGCTCTTGCAGTTGTCCCGTACCCACGCGTCGAGCCGCTGCCGCTCCCGCACGCGCGCGGCGTCGTCCATCGGCAGGCGCTCGCCCCTGCGCGTTGGTGGTGTAGAGCACGACCTGGTCGGATTGCGCCAGGGCGATCATCTGGCCGCGGGCCCGGTCGCATTGCTCGCGCAGCAAGGTTGGCATCGACGCGCGCCTTGGTCGCCTTGGTGTCCTCTTCGGCGCGGAGCTGCTTCTTCTTCTGCAGCTCCATTTCCTTGTTCGCGAGATCCTTCACCGCATTCGGAGTCGGCGGGCGGTGGGGCGCATTGATCGACTCGACCTTGAAGTTGCCCGTCGGCGGCTGATCCGAGTAGATCACGCGTCCGTTCGCGTCGGTCCACTTGTAGAGCGCGGCCACTGCCGGAACTGCGGCCAGCAGCGACGCGGCGACGACGAGCCACATGGCGCACGTCCAGGCGCGCGTGGGTTCGCGCCCGCGAATGGCACTGTGGTCACTGGTGTCACGGCAGATCGATGACATGGGCGTCTCACCCGTCATTTATGACATTGGCAAGGTAATCCAACCGGGGTCGCGCGTCAAACGCGCGGCGCCGCTCATGGCGCTGCGCGTCGACGCGCGCGCGCTGTCTCATTCCGTGCTCCGGCGCGGGAGGTTTTCAGGACCGGCAGACGCGGGTATAATCCGTTTTTGCGCATAGGAGAAAATCACATGCGTGCCCCCCGGAAAGCGCTGACGTTCGACGACGTCCTGCTCGTTCCCGCGCATTCCCTCGTCGTTCCCAACGACGTCAGCCTCAAGACCCGCCTCACCGCCAGCATCGCGCTCAACATTCCGTTGCTGTCCGCGGCGATGGATACCGTGACCGAGACGCGGCTCGCCATCGCCATCGCGCAGGAAGGCGGTCTCGGTGTAGTGCACAAGAACATGCCGCCGGCGAAGCAGGCGGCCGAAGTGGCGAAGGTCAAGCGCTTCGAAAGCGGCGTCGTCAAGGATCCGATCACGATTCCGCCGACGATGTCGGTGCGCGAAGTGCTCGCCCTGACGCGCCGGCATCGGATCTCGGGCTTGCCGGTCGTCGACGGCAAACGCGTGGTCGGCATCGTGACCAACCGCGACCTCCGGTTCGAGACGAACCTCGATCAGCCGGCGTCGAGCATCATGACCAAGGGCGACAAGCTCGTCACCGTCCCCGAGGGCACCGATCTCGAGCGCGCCAAGGCGCTGATGCACCGGCATCGGCTGGAGCGCGTGCTGGTCGTCAACGACGCGATGGAATTGCGCGGGCTCATCACGGTCAAGGACATTCTCAAGTCCACCGAGCATCCGCTCGCGTCGAAGGACGAGCTCGGGCGGTTGCGCGTCGGCGCGGCGGTTGGAACGGGCGGCGACACGGAGGAACGGGTCGAGGCACTCGTCCACGCCGGCGTCGACGTCCTCGTCGTCGATACGTCGCACGGGCATTCGCAGGGCGGTGCTCGACCGTGTGCGCTGGATCAAGCGGGCGCATCCGCAACGTACAGGTCATCGGCGGCAATATCGCGACGGCGGACGGCGCGAAGGCGCTCGCCGACCATGGCGCGGACGCGGTGAAAGTCGGCGTCGGCCCGGGGTCGATCTGCACGACGCGCATCGTCGCCGGCGTCGGCGTGCCGCAGATCTCGGCGATCCAGTTCGCGCTCGAGGGCGTCGCGCGCGCCGGCATTCCGGTGATCGCCGACGGCGGCATCCGCTACTCGGGCGATATCGCGAAGGCGCTGGCCGCGGGCGCGTCGTCGGTGATGCTCGGCAGCCTCTTCGCCGGCACCGAGGAGGCGCCCGGCGAAACGGAGCTCTACCAGGGCCGCTCGTACAAGAGCTATCGCGGCATGGGTTCGCTCGGCGCGATGCAGCAGGGAAGCTCCGACCGCTATTTCCAGGATGCCGAAGGCGAGGGCGCGGCGGAGCGGCTCGTGCCGCAGGGCATCGAAGGCCGCGTTCCGTACAAGGGCGCGCTGTCGGCGGTCATCCACCAGCTGATGGGCGGCTTGCGCGCGGCGATGGGCTATTGCGGTTGCGCGACGATCGACGAGCTCCGCACCGCGGGCCGAGTTCGTGGAGATCACGTCGGCCGGCATCCGCGAATCGCACGTGCACGACGTGCAGATCGTCAAGGAAGCTCCCAATTATCGCGTCGAGTAACTCCGCCGGTGCGAGCGCTGCGGCGCGGCTCGCCCACGTCGCCGACTGATCCGATGGCCGCCTCGTCCCATTCCCGGATCCTGATCCTCGATTTCGGCGCGCAATACACGCAGCTCATCGCGCGCCGCCTGCGCGAGACGCACGTCTACTGCGAGATCCATCCGTTCGACGTCGGCGACGACTTCGTGCGCTCGTTCGCGCCGAAGGGCATCGTGCTCTCGGGCGGGCCGAACAGCGTGACGGAGGGCGATACGCCGCGCGCGCCGGCCGCCGTGTGGACGCAGGGCGTGCCGGTGCTCGGCATCTGCTACGGCATGCAGACGATGGCCGCGCAGCTGGGCGGCGCGGTCGAGCCCGGACGCGTGCGCGAATTCGGCTATGCGGAGGTGCGGGCGCGCGGGCATTCGAAGCTCCTCAACGGCATCGAGGACCGGCGCAATGCCGAGGGTCACGGCCTGCTCGACGTCTGGATGAGCCATGGCGACAAGGTCACCGCGCTGCCGCCGGGATTCGCGACGATCGCGAGCAGCGACGCCTGCGCCATCGCGGCGATGGCCGATCCGGCGCGCGGCTTCTATGCGGTGCAGTTCCATCCCGAGGTCACGCACACGAAGCAGGGGGCGGCCATTCTCGCCCGCTTCGCGCACGACATCTGCGGCTGCGCCCAGGACTGGAACATGGCGGACTACGTGGACGAGGCCGTCGCCGCGATCCGCGCGCAGGTCGGGACGGAAGAGGTCATCCTCGGGTCTGTCCGGCGGCGTCGACTCGTCGGTCGCCGCCGCGCTCATCCACAAGGCGATCGGCGATCAGCTCACCTGCGTGTTCGTCGACCATGGGCTTGCTGCGCCAGGACGAGGCGACGCAGGTGCTGGACACGTTCTCCCGCAACCTCGGCGTGCGCGTGGTCCACGTCGACGCCGCGGACGAGATGTACGCGGCGCTCGACGGCGTCGCCGACCCGGAGCAGAAGCGGCGGATCATCGGGCGGCTCTTCGTCGACGTCTTCCAGCGCGAATCGGCGCGGCTCGCGGAGCGCGGCACCGCCGCGAAATGGCTGGCGCAGGGCACGATCTATCCGGACGTCATCGAGTCGGCGGGCGCGAAGACGAAGAAGGCGCACACGATCAAGTCGCACCACAACGTCGGCGGCCTGCCGGAGACGCTGCATCTTGAAGCTCCTCGAGCCGCTGCGGGAACTGTTCAAGGACGAGGTGCGCGAGCTGGGGTTGGCGCTCGGGCTTGCCGCGCGAGATGGTGTTTCGCCATCCGTTCCCCGGCCCGGGTCTGGGCGTGCGCATCCTGGGCGCGGTGACGCGCGAGCACGCTGCGCTGCTGCGCGCGGCCGACGCCATCTTCATCGACGAACTGCGGCTCGCGCGCGACGCGAGCGGCGCATCCTGGTACGACCTCACCGCGCAGGCGTTCGCCGTCTTCCTGCCCGTCCGCTCGGTGGGCGTGATGGGCGACGGCCGCACGTACGAGCACGTCGTCGCGCTGCGCGCCGTGCAGACGACCGATTTCATGACGGCGCACTGGGCGCAGCTGCCCTACGATCTTCTCGCCAAGGTATCGAGCCGGATCATCAACGAAGTCCGCGGCATCAATCGCGTCGTGTACGACATTTCCGGCAAGCCGCCGGCGACGATCGAGTGGGAGTGACGTGCCGGCCGGATGACGACGAACACTGGATGACCGAGGCGCTCGTGCTGACGCGCGCGCCGCGGGCGCCCGCGGCGAGGTCCCGGTGGGCGCGGTGATCGTCAAGGACGGCGCCATCGTCGGCCGCGGCGGCAACGCGCCGATCGCCTTGCGCGATCCGACGGCGCACGCGGAGATCGCGGCGCTGCGCGACGCCGGCCGCGCGCTCGGCAATTATCGGCTGCCCGGCTGCGAGCTCTACGTGACGATCGAGCCGTGCGCCATGTGCGCGGGCGCGATCCTGCAGGCGCGGATCGCGCGGGTCGTGTTCGGCGCGCGGGATCCGAAGACCGGCGCGTGCGGGTCGGTGCTCGATCTGTTCGCGGAGCCTCGCCTCAATCACCATGCCACCGTCACCGGTGGCGTCTGCGCCGGCGAATGCGGTACGCTCCTTACCCGCTTCTTCGACGCGCGACGGTAAGCCACGACGATGGACGAAGGCTACGGCATCGGCCTCTACGCACCGGCGGGCTTCGTCACGAACGAGGCGGCGCTGGATCGGGCCGTGGCGCGGCTCACGGCGCTTGGCCATCGTGTCGTCGTCGACGAGAGCTGCACGACGCGCTGGCAGCGGTTTTCGGCGACCGACGACGGACGGCTCGCGGCGATCGACCGGATGGCGGACGATTCCAGGGTGTCGCTCGCGATCGCGGCCCGGGGCGGGTATGGCTGGTCGCGACTGCTCGATCGCATCGACTTTCGCGACGCTCGCCGCGAAACGGAAGCGATGGCTCGGCCACAGCGATTTCACGGCGTTCCAGCTCGCCGCGCTGGCGCACGCCGGGATGACGACGTTCGCCGGTCCCATGGCCGCTGTCGGATTTCGGCGCCGCGACGCCCTCGGCCTTCACGCTCGATCATTGCTGGGGCTTGCTCGGCAGCGACCGCTACGAGGTCGAGTGCGCGCTCGACGGGCCCGATTTCGAAGGCGAGGGAACGCTGTGGGGCGGCAACCTCGCGCTGGTCGCGCATCTCGTCGGCACGCCGCATCTGCCGCGCGTCGACCACGGCATCCTCTTTCTCGAGGACATCGGCGAGCATCCGTACCGGATCGAGCGGATGCTCTATCAGCTCCATTTCGCCGGCATTCTGGCGCGGCAGCGCGCGGTGCTCCTCGGCGCGTTCAACGGCTACGATCTCGGACCGAACGACAATGGCTACGACGCCGCGGCGATGGTCGCGCATTTCCGCGCGACGCAGGGTGTGCACATCTACACCGGGCTGCCGTTCGGCCACGTGCCGGAAAAGCTCACGCTGCCGGTCGGCGGACATTGCGCGCTGACGGTGCGCGACGGCCGGGCGCGGCTCGTCTTCAGCGACTACGGTCCCCGGCGCTAGGCGGGCGTGGCCGATCCTCGATCGCGAAGCGGAAATCGACTTCGCCGGTCAGCGCTTCCCGCCGGATCGAAGCTGCGCTCGACGAGGCGCGCGCCGCCGCGATGATCGATGGCGAGGACCGTCGAGCAGCGCGTGCCGTAGTCGGGGCTGACGATGAACGGCGACGACAGCATTCGCTCGCGCTCGAGCGTGACGCCGGTCGCCGGCAGCATCGCGTCGGGCGCGCGTTCGGTGTCGTGCAGGAGCGCGAACAACGGGGCGAGGTCGTCCCCGTCTCCGCGCGCCATCGCACCAGCGGCGAAACGCGGCTTTCGTGCGCGCGAGCTTTGGGCCACGGCGTGTCCAGCAGGTGATTCGACACGCCGTAGATCCCGGGACCGAGGGCACGCGGCGCCGCCGCGCGGTTCGAACCCCACATCAGTCCTGCCCGGTCGCCGGCGATCAGGTTGAAGCCGTTGCAGCGGGCCGCCTCGAGCACGAGCGCCGGCAGCGATGCCGACGGCGCCGCGTTCGCGGCGAGCAGATTCGGCACGAGCGCGCCGCGCGACGGCGCGCCGGGATCGTGCCGCGACGGATCGCGCACGTTGGTGAGGAGGGCGAAGCGTCCGCGCCGGTCGACGCCGAGCCAGGTGCCGCCGGCCTCGAGGTCGCGCCCGGCGAGAAAGCCTTCGTGCCACCACGCCGGCAGGCGCGGCGGGACGCGCGTGGAATTCGTCGCGATTGGCGGCGACGACCAACCGATAGCGCGGATGCGCCGGCGTACGCGATCAGGGCGAGGCACATGCGAGCGCGGAAAGCGCCGACGGGTCAGGCTTTGCGGCGCCGGGCGAGCGGTTTCGGCGCGGCGAACTGCTCGACATGCCGCTTGCCGTCCGACGTCAACGCCGCCGCATCGTGCTTCTTCGCCAGCGACGTCGAGGACGCGCCGGAACGTCGCGGCCCGCGTGGTCGGAGCGTACGTTTCCATCCACGTCGACGCGTCGTCGCATCGCGCGAGGAGCGTCCCCGCGATGCCGGTTCGCGCCTCGATGTCGGCCATCAGCGCGCCGATGCGCGCGCGCGCGGCGGCCGAATCCGCGGCGATCCGGTAGTAGACGTAGAAGTAGCGTGGGCTTCGCGGTCATCGCGGCGAGGCGCTCAGGCTTCGCGCTCGCGCGGCGCCTTCGCGGCGGGAATGGCATACGGGAGCGGCAGCGCGGCGAGGGGCGGGCCATCGGGCGCGCGCAGGCGCGCGTCGCCCCGTTCCGCCGCCGCGATTTGCAGCACCGCGAGGAGATCGCAGCCGCCGCCGGGCGACGGCGCCGCATTGACGACGGTGCCGCAGGGCTGGCCCTCGAAGGCGGAACTGAAGATCCGATCGCCCGGCCGCGGCCTCCCGCGTTCCGCGTGGAAGGCGAAGGTCCGCTCCTTGAGCCGGCCCAGGTATTGCGTGCGCGCGATGATTTCCTGTCCGGTATAGCAGCCCTTCTGGAAGTCGATGCCGCCGAGAATGTCCCAGTTCGCCGCCTGCGCGACGAAGGCGTCCTGGGTGGCGGCGGTGATGACCGGCATTCCGGCGCGGATCGTGAGCCAGCGCCAGACGTCGAAGCCGGCCGGCGTGGCGCCGGCCGCGAAGCGCGCGCGCAACGCGTCGGCGTCCGATCGCAGGGCGACAGGAGGACAAAGCGGGGACCCGGGAAGCGCCAGGACCGTCGCCGATTCCACCTGCCGAACCTCGAGCAGCGCAGGCATTGCATCCCGAGGGCCGTCCGCAGGACCGTCGGCCGCCGCGGGTCCGCCGACGCCGATCCGTGCGGTCGCGTTGCGGAAACGTCGGTCGACGGTGACCTTCGAGCGCAGCACGTACATCCGCAGCCGCTTCGCCACGGCATTCGGCGATGTCGCCCGGGCAGCAGCAGGCAAACCCGTCGCGCGTCGGCGCGCATCCCGCCACAGGACGAAATTGGCGAGCATCCGGCCCTTGGGCGAATTGAAGCTCCCGTAGCGGCAGGTTCCCGGCGCCAGCGCCTTGACGTCGCAGGACAGCTGACCCTGCAGGAACGTCGCGGCGTCCGCCCCGGTCACGGCCAGCACGTGCAGGGGCGCGAGGTCGCAGACGACGGCGGCGTCGCGCGCGGCCCGCAGGGCCGCTTCGAGCGCCGTCGTACGTCGTCGTTCGGGAGAGCGAGACGTTCATGATCGCGAGAATTGGGGCGTCGTCGAGGTTCGGCAAGCCGTCGCGGCGAGCGAGGTTCGGCCCGCAGGCCGGGGTTCGTCGACTCCGACGGCGATTTCCGTGTTAAAATCGAATGTTAGCTCGCCTTGCCGGCCCGCCTTCCGGACTTCCCGGGATGGAGCGACCGGTCGGGGCAAATTCGCAGACCCGCGCACCTCAGGGTGCCCGAACCCGAACCGCCTGACGCTAGGAAGCAACGGGCGGCGGGTTCGAGCCTAAGGCGGGTCGTGGTCCAACCCTGAAAGGAGTGCGGTAATGTCCGTCACGATGCGTCAAATGCTGGAAGCCGGAGTCCACTTCGGCCACCAGACGCGGTACTGGAACCCGAAGATGGCCGAGTACATCTTCGGCCAGCGCAACAAGATCCACATCGTCAACCTCGAGAAGACGATGCAGCTCTACCAGGACGCGATGAAGTTCATCCGTCAGCTCGCCGCGAACAAGGGGACGATCCTCTTCGTCGGCACCAAGCGCCAGGCGCGGGACATCGTCGCCGAGGAAGCGCGCCGCTGCAGCATGCCCTACGTCGACGCCCGCTGGCTCGGCGGCATGCTCACCAACTTCAAGACCGTCAAGGCGTCGACCAAGCGCCTGAAGGATCTCGAGCAGATGCAGGAGGACGGCACGTTCGAGAAGATGAACAAGCGCGAGGCGCTGACGATGCAGCGCGAGATGGACAAGCTCAACAAGAGCCTCGGCGGCATCAAGGACATGGTCGGCCTGCCGGACGCGCTGTTCGTGATCGACGTCGGCTATCACAAGATCGCGATCACCGAGGCGATGAAGCTCGCCATTCCGATCGTCGCGGTGGTCGATACCAACCACTCGCCGATCGGGATCGCGCACGTCATTCCGGGCAACGACGACTCGAGCCGGGCGATCCGCCTGTACGCCCGCGGGGCCGCCGACGCCATTCTCGAAGGCCGCAGCGACGTGATCCAGGAAATCGTCCAGGCCGGCGAGGAATTCGTCGAGGTGGCGGACGACGCGACGGCATAGGGAATCGGTCTTCCGCCGCCTTGCCGCGACCGCGCCCGTCGAGGACAGGGCGGACCGCGGGAAGTGCGGCGGACTCCATGCGCTGCTGCGTCCAACCGGGCCCGGCGCAGACGACCAGTCAATCGCATTGGAGCGACACATGGCGGAAATTGCCGCAAGCATGGTGATGGACCTGCGCCAGCGCACGGGGCTGGGCATGATGGAATGCAAGAAGGCGCTGACGGAGGCCGCGGGCGATCTCGCGAAGGCCGAAGAGCTCCTGCGGATCAAGAGCGGCGCCAAGGCGTCGAAGGCCGCGGGCCGCATCGCCGCGGAAGGCGTGATCGGCCTCTACGTCGCGCCCGACGCGAAGTCGGCGGCGATGGTCGAGGTCAACTGCGAAACCGACTTCGTCGCGAAGAACGACGACTTCCGCGCGTTCGCGGCCGAGATCGCGCAGATCGTCGCGCGCGACAATCCGGCCGATGTCGCCGCGCTCGGTGCGCGCACCGCTCGCCTCCGGCGAGACCGTCGAGGCCCACCGCACGGCGCTCGTGCAGAAGATCGGCGAGAACCTGTCGATTCGCCGCTTCGCGCGCAAAGTCGCCACCGGCCGGATCGCGTCCTACGTCCACGGCAACAGGATCGGCGTGCTGGTGGACTCACCGGCGGCCAGGACGACGCTGGCAAGGATCTCGCGATGCACGTGGCCGCGAGCAAGCCGGTGGCCGTGAGCGCAACGAAGCGTGCCGGCCGAGTCGTGGCGAAGGAGCGGGCGATCTGCCGGCGCACGGCCGCCGATTCGCGGCAAGCCGGCGAACATCGTCGACAAGATGGTCGATGGGCGCGTCGCCAAGTACCTGGCCGAGGTCACGCTTGCTCGGCGCAGCCGTTCGTCAAGGGTCGACGGCAAGCAGACGGTGGGCGAGCTCGTGAAGGCGCAGGGCGCGGTCGTCAACGACTTCGTCGCTCTTCGTCGTCGGCGAGGGCATCGAGAAGAAGAAGGACGATTTCGCGGCCGAAGTGGCGGCGATGACCAAGGCCTAATCCGCCGCCGCCGATCTTTCCGCCCCAACCCGAACGGAGTTCGCCGCCATGACTGCCAAGCCAGCCGCCGTAACCGTTCCCGTTGCCGCGGTCCCCGCCGGCGCGCTCGGCGCCGGCCTACCGGCGCATCCTGCTCAAGCTGTCGGGCGAAGCGCTCATGGGCGAGGATGCGTACGGCATCAATCGCGAGGTGATCGATCGCATCGTCGCCGAGATTGCCGAGGTGACGAGGCTGGGCGTCGAAGTCGCCGTCGTGATCGGCGGCGGCAACATCTTTCGCGGTGTCGCTCCCGGCGCCGCGGGCATGGATCGCGCGACGGCCGACTACATGGGGATGCTGGCCACGCTCATGAACGCGCTGGCGCTGCAGGATGCGCTGCGGCGCGCCGGCGTGGAGTCGCGCGTGCAATCCGCGCTGCGGATCGACCAGGTCGCCGAGCCCTATATCCGCGGCCGTGCATTGCGTCACCTCGAGGAGCGCAAGGTCGTGATCTTCGCCGCGGGCACCGGCAATCCGTTCTTCACGACGGATACCGCCGCCGCGCTGCGCGGCCGCGAGATGGGCGTGGACATCGTGCTGAAGGCCACCAAGGTCGACGGCGTCTACACGGCCGATCCCAAGAAGGACCCGACGGCGACGCGCTACGCCGAGCTCACCTTCGACGAGGCGATCGTCAAGAATCTCAAGGTGATGGACGCCACGGCGCTCGCGCTGTGCCGCGACCAGAACATGCTGCTCAAGGTGTTTTCGATTTTCGTTCCCGGCGCGCTGAAGCGCGTGGTGCAAGGCGGGGACGAGGGAACGATCGTGCATTGTTAGAAGCCGGGCGTTTGTCCGTCGCGTGGCTTGCGATACGCCGCGCAGGACGCACCGCCTCATTCGCTTGCGAGGTGACCATGGCTATCGCCGACATCAAGAAATCCGCCGAGCAGAAGATGCAGAAATCGGTCGAGGCACTGAAGCACGACCTCGGCAAGGTCCGCACGGGCCGGGCCCATACCGGTCTGCTCGATCATCTTCATGTCGATTACTACGGCACGCCGATGCCGATTGCGCAGTGCGCGAACATCACGCTCGCCGACGCGCGCACGATCACCGTGCAGCCGTGGGAGAAGAAGATGATCCCGGTGATCGAGAAGGCGATCCGCGACTCCGACCTCGGCTTGAATCCGGCGACCTCCGGCGACGTCATCCGCGTGCCGATGCCGGCGCTCACCGAGGAGCGCCGCAAGGAGCTGATCAAGGTGGTTCGCCATGAGGCCGAGGACGCCCGCATCGCGGTGCGCAACATCCGCCGCGACGCGAACGACCACCTGAAGAAACTGCTGAAGGACCACGCGGTGGCCGAGGACGACGAGCGGCACGCGCAGACCGACGTGCAGAAGCTCACCGACCGCTACATCGCGGAGATCGACAAGGTCCTGGCGGCCAAGGAAACCGATCTGATGGCGATCTGACGGCCTGCGTCCGCTCGTCCCTCGATCAACCCTGACGCTCCGTCCCCGGCCGCCCATGTTCCCGAGTTCCACGCGCGATATTCCCGTCTCGTCCGCGGTGCCGCGGCATGTCGCGATCATCATGGACGGCAACGGCCGATGGGCGAAGCAGCGGCTCCTGCCTCGCGTCGCCGGGCATCGGCGCGGCGTCGAGGCGGTCCGCGCGATCATCCTCGCGTGCATCGAGCGCGATATCGAATTTCTCACGCTGTTCGCGTTCTCGAGCGAGAACTGGCGGCGCCCGCCCGACGAGATCTCGATTCTCATGGACCTCTTCCTGCACGCGCTGGAGCAGGAGGTCGCCAAGCTGCACGCCAACGGAATCCGCTTCAAGGTGGTCGGCGACACCTCGGTGTTCGACCGGCGCATCCGCGAGCTCGTGGCGGCCGGTGAGGCGCAGACGGCCGCCAACACGCGGCTCACGCTGACGGTGGCGGCGAACTACGGCGGGCGCTGGGACATCGCGCAGGCGGCGCGCCGGTATTTCGCGATTCATCCGGACGCGATGCGCGACGGCTCGGAGTTGCGCTCCGGAAGCGCTGGAGCCGTTCCTCGCGATGGCGTACGCACCGGAGCCCGATCTGTTCATCCGTACCGGCGGCGAGCAGCGGATCTCGAACTTCCTGCTGTGGCAGCTCGCCTACTCCGAGCTCTATTTCACCGACATGCTGTGGCCCGACTTCGACGCGATCGCCCTCAATGCGCGCGATCGATTGGTATCGGCAGCGCGAGCGCCGCTTCGGCCGGACCAGCGAGCAGGTGCAGGCGGCGCAAGGCGCGTAGGTGAACGACCCCCGCGCGCAGTGGCACGACCCCCCCACTCACTGGTCGCAATGCTCGCCACGCGCATCCTGACGGCGGCCGTGCTGATTCCCGCTGGTGCTGGCGGCGATGTTCCTGCTGCCGCCGTCGGGCTGGGGCGCGGTGACGCTCGCGCTCATCGTCGTCGCCGCGACGGAATGGGCGGATCTCGCCGGTTACCGCACCCATACCTGGTGGATGTTCGTGGCTCGGAACGTTGCTGATCGGCGGCAATCTCCTGTTCTCGCCGTTGGCCGGATTCGACGCCGGATGGCCGCGCGGCATCGTGCTCGCCGTCTGCGGTCTCGCCACGCTTTTCTGGCTGCTGCTCGCGGTGCCGTGGCTCGCGACCCGCTGGAAGCCCGCGTCGCCCTTGCCGCTCGCGATCGCAGGGTGGATCGTGCTGATCGGCGCGTGGGTGGCGATCGTCGAGCTGCAGGCGCGCTCGCCATGGCTCGTGCTCGCCGCGATGGCCATTGTCTGGATCGCGGATACCGCCGCGTATTTCGCCGGCCGAGCGTTCGGCCGGCGAAAACTTGCGCCGCAAGTGAGCCCGGGCAAGACCTGGGAGGGGGTCTACGGCGGCCTCGCGGCCGTCGCGATCTACGCGCTGGCGCTCGTTCCGCTCGCGGCCGACGGCGGTTACGCCGGTGCGGTGACGCCGGTCGCCGTGATCGTCTGGGTCGGCTGCGCGGTCGCGCTCGCGGCCCTGTCCGTCGTCGGCGATCTTTGCGAGTCGCTGCTGAAGCGGCAGGCGGGCGTGAAGGACAGCGGGCGCCTCCTGCCCGGACACGGCGGCATCCTCGATCGCGTCGACGCGCTGCTGGCGGCGATGCCCGCGGCGGCTCTTCTGGCGCTGGGCTACCTGCGATGATCCGCCGCAAGGTATGCGTGCTGGGGGCGACCGGGTCGATCGGCGATTCGACGCTCGACGTCATCTCGCGTCACCCGGACCGATTCGGCGTCGCCGCGCTCACGGCGCACGGCCAATGGGAGAAGCTCGCGCAGCTTTGCCTCGTCCATCGGCCCGACGTCGCGGCGCTGTCCGATCCGGGCGCGGCCGTGCGGCTCGCGGCGGCATTGGCGGACGCCCGCCTGCCGACGCGCGTGCTCGCGGGAGAAGCCGGGCTGGTCGAAGCGGCGAGCCTCCCCGACGCCGACATCGTCGTCGCCGCGATCGTCGGCGCCGCGGGTCTGCGCTCGACGATGGCGGCGGCCGGCGCGGGAAAGCGCATCCTGCTCGCGAACAAGGAGGCGCTCGTCATCGGCGGCGCCGCATTCATGAAGGTCGTGGACGAGGGCGGAGCGACGCTCCTGCCGATCGACAGCGAGCACAACGCGATCTTCCAATGTCTGCCGCGCGGCTATGCGAGAGATCCGGCGGAAGCGGGCGTGCGCACGGATTCTGCTCACCGCGTCGGGCGGACCGTTCCGCACCCGTCCTCTCGCGGAACTTCCCGACCGTCACGGCGGACGAAGCCTGTGCCCATCCCAACTGGGTGATGGGCCGCAAGATCAGCGTAGACTCTGCGACCATGATGAACAAGGGTCTCGAGATGATCGAAGCGCATTGGCTGTTCGGCGTGCCGCGGGAGCGGATCGAGGTCGTCGTGCATCCCGAGAGCGTCATCCATTCCCTCGTCGAATACGTTGATGGATCGATGCTCGCCCAGCTCGGTCATCCGGACATGCGAACGCCGATCGCACAGGCGCTGGCCTACCCCGATCGCGTCGACGCCGGCGTGCCCGCGCTCGAGCTCGTGCGGCAGGGCGCGCTGACGTTCGAGGCGCCGGACCATGCGCGCTTCCCGTGCATCGCGCTCGCAAGCGACGCCCTGGCGGCGGGCGGCACCGCCCCCGCCGTGCTGAACGCGGCCAACGAAGTCGCCGTCGCGGCTTTCCTCGCCGGTCGCATCCGCTATACGGATATCGCGCCGGCGTGCGCCGAGGCGCTGGCCCGGTTGCCGGCGCGGCCGGTGCACTCGCTCGACGACGCGCTCGCGGCCGACGCCGAGGCGCGGGCCGTGGCGCGGGCGTGGCTCAAGCTTCCGATGGCCGCCTGATGGACGCCGTCACCAAGGTCGTCGCGTTTCTCGTCGTGCTGGGCGTGCTGGTCGTCTTCCACGAGCTCGGCCACTACTGGGTCGCGCGCTGGTGCAAGGTCAAGGTGCTGCGCTTTTCCGTCGGCTTCGGGCGCATCGTGTGGTCGCGCCGCTTCGGCCCCGACCGCACCGAGTGGGCCGTTTCCGCGATACCGCTCGGCGGCTACGTGAAGATGGTCGACGAGCGCGAGGGCGCGGTCCCGCGGGCGATCTTCCGCGCGCCTTCAATCGGCAGAGCGTCTGGAAACGCATCGCCATCGTGGCGGCCGGCCCGATCGCGAACCTGCTGCTCGCGGTGCTGCTGTTTGCCGGCACCTACGTCGCCGGCATTCCGGCGCAGCGCGCGCTTGCTCGCCGCACCTCCGGCGGGGAGCCCCGCGGCGATGGCGGGCATCCGCGACGGCGATCTTGTCGTCGCCGCCGACGGCGCGCCCGTGCGCAGCTGGCAGGACCTGCGCTGGCGGCTGCTGCGCGCTTCGGGGAGCGCCGACGTCGCGATCGACGTCGAGCGTCCCGACGGCGGACACCTGCGGCGCATGGTGTCGCTGGCATCGCTGAGCGGCGCCGACTGGGAAGGCAATTTCATGCCTCAGCTCGGTTTTCGCAGCGATCTCGGCCCGCCCTTGATCGACGAAGCGCTGCCCGACAAGCCCGCCGCCCGGGCCGGACATTCGCGCCGGCGACCGCATCCTCGCGATCGACGGCGAGGCGATTCGCTCGCCGGCCGAAGTGGCCGCGAGGACGAACGCGCGGCCGGGCGCGGCGGTGACGTTTCGCATCAGCCCGCGACGGCGTCGAGCGGGACGTGAGCGTCACCACCGACGTCGCGGAGCAGGCGGGACGCAAGGTCGGCATCGCCGGCATCAGGCTCAAGGTCGATCCCGTCTTCGCGGAGCGTCTCGCGATCACGGTGCGCTACGGCGTGTTCGAAGCGCTGGTCCAGGGCACGCGCAAGACCTGGGAGCTCGCGGCGTTCACGGTGCGCATGCTGGGCCGGATTCTCATCGGCGAAGCCTCGCTCAAGAACATCAGCGGCCCGATCACGATGGCGGACTTCGCCGGCCAGTCGGCGCAGGCGGGAACGCTCGTTTTCGTCGGCTATCTCGCGTTGATCAGCATCAGTCTCGGCGTGCTGAATCTTCTTCCGGTTCCGCTGTTGGATGGAGGGCATTTGTTGTATTATTTCGCCGAAATCGTCAAAGGCAGTCCCGTCTCCGACCGTGCCTTCGAGGTCGGCCAACGCATCGGCATGGCCATGCTGGCGGTGTTGATGGCGCTGGCGCTTTTCAATGACCTCTCCCGACTGTTCTAGTGGCCAGCCTGGCAGCGCATTTCCTTAGCATTGTGCTCGCGGCGCCCCGGCGCCTCCGCAACGTGACTTCCGCGGGCCGTCGGGCCGTCGTCGCGGCACTCGCGCTCGCGCTCGTCGCCGTCGGCAATCCCGCGTCGGCGATCACGCCGTTCGTCGTGAAGGACATCCGCGTCGAAGGCGTCCAGCGCACCGAGGCGGGCACGGTCTTCTCCTACCTGCCGATCAAGGTCGGCGACACCCTCGACGACGAAAAGGCGGCGCTCGCCGTCAAGGCGCTGTTCGCGACCGGATTCTTTCGCGACGTCCGGCTCGAAGTCGAGGACGACGTGCTGCTCGTCGTCGTCCAGGAGCGGCCCACGATCAGCAAGGTCGAGATTTCCGGCAACAAGGAGTTCGACACCGAAACGCTGAAGAAGGCGCTGAAGGAGATCGGGGTCGCCGATGCGCGCATCTTCGACCGTTCCGCGCTCGATCGCGCCGAACAGGAAATGAAGCGCCAGTACCTGTCGCGCGGCCGGTACGCGGCGAAGGTCACGGTGACGGTCACGCCGCAGGAGCGCAACCGGGTGGCCATCAACATCGCCATCGAGGAGGGCGACGCGTCGAAGATCGCGCGGATCAACATCGTCGGGGAGGGCGCCTACAGCGAGAGCGAGCTCCTCGGCCTGATGACGCTCACCACGCCCGGCTGGACCACCTGGTACACGAAGAACGACCAGTATTCGAAGCAGAAGCTCTCGGCCGATCTCGAAACGCTCACGCAGCTTCTACCAGGATCGCGGCTACCTCGAATTCAACGTCGACTCGACGCAGGTCTCGATCACGCCCGACAAGGAAGACATCTACATCACCATCAACATCACGGAGGGCCCGCGCTATACGGTCTCCGAGGTCCGGCTGGGCGGCGACCTGCCGATCCCCGGGCCCGAGCTCGTGCCGCTCGTGCAGTTGCGGGTCGGCGAAGTGTTCTCCCGCGAGCGCCTGCAGGCGAGCGTGAAGGCGATCAGCGATCGCCTCGGCACGGAAGGCTACGCGTTCGCCAACGTCAACGCCATTCCGGAGATCGACCGCGAGAAGCTGCAGCGCGGCGTTCACGATCTACGTCGATCCCGGCCGGCGCGTCTACATCCGCAAGGTCAACATCAACGGCAACGTGCGGACCCGCGACGAAGTGATCCGCCGCGAGATGCGCCAGCTCGAGGCCGCCTGGTACGACGGCGCCCGCATCGAGCGCTCCAAGGTGCGCATCCGGCGGCTCGGCTTCTTCGACGACGTCAACATCGAGACGCCTCCGGTCGCCGGCGTCCCCGATCAGGCGGACGTCGAGGTGACGGTCGTCGAGAAGGCCACCGGCAACCTGCTCGCCGGCCTGGGCTACTCGAGCTCCGAAAAGCTCGTCTTCAACGCGTCCATTTCCCAGCAGAACATCTTCGGGAGCGGGAACGCGCTGACGGCGGGGATCAACACGAGCTCGGTCAATCGCACGATCGCGCTGACCTTCACCGAGCCCTACTACACGGTGGACGGCGTCTCGCGCACGCTGGAGGTCTACCAGCGCAATATCGACCCGTCGTCGCTGTCGGTGGCGGCCTACGAGTCCTCGACCCTGGGCGGCGCCGTCAGCTACGGCATCCCGATCACGGAGACCGACACGATCAACCTCGGCCTCCGGTACGACAACACGAAGCTGACGCTGTTCGACGAACAGCCCGCTCTACTACTTCCTGTACGTCCAGGAGTTCGGTTCGGTCACGAACAGCATCGTCGCTGAGCCTGGGCTGGGCGCGTGACACCCGCGACGACATCCTCTATCCTACGCGTGGGGTGCTCCAGGTGGCCGGCGTCGAGGTGGGCCTGCCCATCGTCGATCTTTCGTATTACAAGGCGAATTACCTGGTGCAGGGGTTCTGGCCGATCTATGGCGATTACGTTCTGATGCTGCGCAGCGACGTGGGCTACGCCGCCGGGTACGGCGGCAAGGCGTTGCCGTTCTACAAGGTGTTCTACGGCGGCGGCGTGGGTTCGGTGCGCGGTTACGAAACGGCCACTCTCGGTCCACGCGACCTTGCGGGCAATCCGCTCGGCGGCGAACGCAAGATCATCGGCAACGCCGAGCTGTTCTATCCGCTGCTCAAGGGGGACAAGTCGGTGCGGGCGAGCGTGTTCATGGATGCCGGCCAGATCTCCGGCGTTCCCGGTCTTGGCGCCACGGGCGCCAGCCTGGAAAAGGAGAACGAGAAGTTCCGGTTTTCGTATGGCGTCGGGCTTGCCTGGAACTCGCCGGTCGGACCGCTGAAGTTCAGCTACGCATTCCCGTTGAAGACGAGGCCCGGAGACCGGATCCAGAATTTCCAGTTCCAGGTCGGTTCGGTGTTCTGATATGAACCCCCACGCTCGCTTCGTTCGCTGCCCCGCGAGCGGTGCAGCGCCTTCGGACGGCCGGGTGGACCGACCGGGCATGCAGGAGAAACGATTGAAACGCAGCAGCCATCGCATTGCCGTCGCCATTCTGGCCGGGGCCGCACTGTTCTTGCTCGGCGCGGGCGCGGTGAGCGCCGCCGACTACAAGATCGGCTTCGTCAACACGGAGCGCCTGTTTCGCGAAGCCGCGCCGGCGAAGCGCGCGCAGCAGAAGCTCGAGAAGGAGTTCGCGGCGCGCGACGCCGACATCCAGAAGGTGTCGAAGCAGGTGCGCGACCTGCAGGCGGCGCTCGAGAAGGACGGCGTCACGATGTCGGAGACCGAGCGCCGGAACAAGGAGCGCGACCTCGCCAATCTTTCGCGCGACCTGCAGCGGGCGCAGCGGGAATTCCGCGAAGACCTCAATCTGCGGCGCAACGAGGAGCTCGCGAGCGTCCAGGAGCGCGCGAACAAGGTCATCCAGCAGATCGCCGAGGCCGAGAAATTCGACCTCATCCTGCAGGATCCCGTCGTCTTCGCGAGCCAGAAGATCGATATCACCGAAAAGGTGGTCAAGGCGCTCGCCGACAAGTAACGGCGAGGCGCCGCTCGTACCCCGGGCGCATCGTCGCCGGCACCCTTCGACATCGTCAGGTCCGTGCCGATCTCCCTTGCCGATCTCGCCAAGCGTACCGGCGCCGCGCTCGACGGCGATGCCGGCGTGCTGGTGTCGCACGTGGCCACGCTCGAGTCGGCCGGACCCGGCGCGATCGCGTTTCTCGCCAACCGCAAGTACCGTTTCCAGCTCGCGTCGACGCGCGCGTCCGCGGTGATCCTCGCCCCCGAAATGGCCGGGGAGACCGCATTGCCGACGCTGGTCCATGCCAACCCGTATGCGATCTACGCCGAGGTGGCGACGCTCCTGCATCCGCATCCGGACGTCGTCGCCGGCATCCATCCGTCGGCCGTCGTCGATCCGGGAGCGAAGGTCGCCGCCACGGCGTCCATCGGCGCGTTCGCCGTCATCGGCGCCGGCGCCGTCGTCGGCGAGCGCGCGAGCATCGGCGCGGGCAGTGTCGTGGGCGCGAGGCGCTATCGATCGGCGACGACACTCTGCTGCACGCCCGCGTGACGATCTACGACCGTTGCGTCGTGGGTCCGCGTTGCATTCTGCATTCGGGCGCCGTGATCGGAGCCGACGGCTTCGGCATGGCCGAGGCGAACGGCCGCTGGATCAAGATCCCGCAGATCGGTCGCGTCGTGATCGGCGCGGACGTGGAGATCGGCGCCAACACGACGATCGATCGCGGCGCGATCGACGATACGGTGATCGAGGACGACGTCAAGCTCGACAACCAGATCCAGGTCGGCCACAACTGCCGGATCGGCGCGCATACGGCGATCGCCGGGTGCGTCGGCATCGCGGGCAGCACGCGGATCGGAAGGAACTGCAAGATCGGCGGCGCGGCGATGCATCAACGGGCACATCGAGATCTGCGACGACGTCATCATTGCCGGCGCGACGCAGATCCATCGCTCGATCACGACGCCCGGAATGTACATGAGCGCCGTCTTCGTCGCGCTTCCGCACGCGAAATGGCGGCGCATTGCAGTCCATCGTCCAACGGCTGCCGGAGCTCGCGATCGCCGCCTGCGCCGGCTGGAGCGTGGCGGGCGGATCCGCGGACGAAGACATCCCGACGAGGGGAAGGGGGAGCCATGAAGGCACCGGACGACGGCAGCATGGACATCGAGGAGATCATGCGGTACCTGCCGCACCGGTACCCGTTCCTGCTGGTCGATCGCGTCACGTCGCTCGAGCCGGACAAGTCGATCCGGGGAATCAAGAACGTGACCATGAACGAGCCCTATTTCGGCGGCCACTTTCCCGATTACCCCGTGATGCCCGCCGTGCTCGTGATCGAGGCGCTCGCCCAGCTGGCGTCGATTCTGGCGTGGAAGATGTCGCGGCGCACGCCGGGCGACGGCACGATCATCTTCTTTGCCGGAATCGACGATGCGCGCTTCCGCCGCCAGGTGCGCCCGGGCGACCAGCTGGTGCTGGAGTCCGAGGTCCAGCGCCTCGTGCGCGGCATCGGCAAGTTCGCGGTGCGGGCCAAGGTCGACGGCGAGATCGTCGCGGAGGCGAATCTCCTTGCGGCGATGCGCATGCCGGACAATCGACAAGAAAGCGGACCTGACGGGCACTGACGCATGCCGCATCCACGCGACGGCGCTGGTCGATCCGAAGGCCGAGCTCGCCGCGGACGTCGAGGTCGGCGCCTATTCGATCGTCGGTCCCGACGTGCGGGCCGGCGCGGGCACGATCATCGGTCCGCATGTCGTCCTGACCGGACGCACACGTCTCGGCGAGCGCAATCGCCTGTTCCAGTTCACGTCGATCGGCGAGATCCCGCAGGATCGCAAGTACGGCGGCGAGCCGACGACCACGACGATCGGCGACGACAACGTCTTTCGCGAATTCATGACCATCAATGCCGGCACGGCGCAGGATCGCGGCGACACCCGCATCGGCAACGGCAACCTCTTCCTCGCCTACACCCACGTCGCGCACGATTGCGTCGTCGGCAATGGCACGACGTTTTCGAACAATGCGCAGCTCGCGGGCCATGTCCATATCGGCGACGGCGTCGTGATGGGCGCCTATTCCGGCGTGCACCAGTTCTGCCGGGTCGGCGCGCACGCGATGATCGCGGCGGGCGCGATCGTGTTGCAGGATGTCCCGCCGTACGTCACCGCCGCCGGCTATCCGGCCACGCCGCGCGGGATCAATGCCGAGGGCTTGCGCCGGCGCGGCTTTGCGGCGGACGACATCCTCGCGGTCCGCCGCGCCTACAAGACCCTGTATCGCGAAGGGCGCACGCTCGACGACGCCGGCAAGCGCTGGCGGCGGCCGCCGCGACGTCGCCGTCGCTCGCCGCACTCGTCGAATTCCTCGCCGTGCCCGGGCGCGGCATCGTTCGGTAAAGTGAACGGCCCCCACGCTCACTGCGCGTTCGCTGCCCCCCGCGGGGGCGCCTAGTGCGCTTCGGGCGGCCGTGCGCGCACTGAGAAGCGAGGACGGCCAATGGCTGATGGCGGAACGCGCTCCGGCCGCGTGACGATCGGAATCGTCGCCGGCGAGGCCTCCGGCGACGCGCTCGCGGCGACGCTGATCCACGCGGTGCGCCGGCGCCTGCCGCAGGCCCGCTTCGTCGGCGTCGCCGGGCCGCGCATGGAGGCCGCCGGCTGCGAGGCGTGGTATCCGGTCGAGACGCTCGCGGTCCGCGGATTCGTCGAAGTCATCTCGCGCCTGCCGCGAGCTTTTCATGCTTCGGCGCGCGCTCTTCCGGCGCTTCGTCGACGAGCGCGTTCCGGTGTTCGTCGGCGTCGATGCGCCCGACTTCAATCTCGGTCTCGAGAGGAAGCTGAAGCGCGCCGGCGTGCGCAGCCTCCATCTCGTCAGCCCGTCGGTGTGGGCGTGGCGCCGCGAGCGGCTGCGCACGATCGGCCGCTCGGTCCATCGGATGCTCGCGCTGTTTCCGTTCGAGCCGCCGCTCTATGAAGCGGCCGGAATTCCCGTCACGTTCGTCGGCCATCCGCTCGCGGCCGAGGCGGCGACGCTGGGCTCGCGGCGCGAGGCGCGCGAGCAGTTGAAGCTCGGCATCGACGCAGCCGGTGTTCGCGCTGTTGCCCGGCAGCCGCGCCTCGGAGCTCGAGATGCATGGCGAGCTCGTGCTGCGCACGGCGGAGGCGCTCCATGCGATACGGCCGGACGCGCGCTTTCTCGTGCCGCTCGCCACGCGCCCGACGCGCGACCGATTCGAGGCCGCCATCTATCGGCTCGGACTCGAGAAACTGCCGCTGACGCTCCTCTACGGGCACGCGACCGATGCGCTCCGCGCCGCGGATGTGGCGCTCGTCGCCTCGGGCACCGCGACTCTCGAGGCGGCGCTCGCGCGATGCCCGCACGTGATCTTCTACCGGGTGAATCGGCTCACGGCGAGCATCGTGCGGGCCAGGATGCTGTTGCCGTACGTCGGCCTGCCCAACGTCCTGGCGGGAAGGTTCGTCGTGCCGGAGATGCTGCAGGAGGACGCGACCGCCGAAAATCTCGCGCAGGCGGCGGCCAACCTCTACGACGACACGGTGACGCGGCGGCGCCTCGAAGCGCTGTTCGCGGGCTTCGCGGCATCGCTCGCGGCCGACACGGGCGACCTCGCGGCCGAGGCCGTCGCGGTCGAACTGCGCGCGGCGGGCGTCCCGTGCTGACGCCGTGGCCCGGCGGGATCGTGGCCGGCATCGACGAGGCCGGACGCGGACCGCTCGCGGGACCCGTGGTGGCCGCGGCCGTGATCCTCGATCCGGGACGGCCGATCGCGGGCCTTCGCGACTCGAAGCTCCTGTCCGAGCGACAACGCGATCGCCTTGCCGACCGATATCCGCATTCACGCGCTGGCGTGGTCGGTGGGCGAAGCCGACGTGGCGGAGATCGACCGGCTCAACATCCTGCAGGCGACCATGCTCGCGATGCGGCGCGCGTTCGAAGGGCTCTCGGTCCGGCCCGGGCGAGGCCTGGATCGACGGCAATCGCTGTCCGGAACTTGGCTGCGCCATGCGCGCGATCGTCAAGGGCGATCGCGACGTCGCCGTCATTTCGGCGGCGTCGATCCTCGCGAAGACCGCGCGGGATGCGATGCTGGTCGAGCTCGACGGCCGCTATCCGGCCTACGGCTTCGCGCACAACAGGGGATACGGCACGCCCGAGCATCTCGCCGCGCTGGCGCGGCACGGGCCCTGTCCGGCGCATCGGATGAGCTTCGCGCCGGTGGCGCAATCGAGCTTCGCGTTCTGACGCGTGCCGCGGCCGGGCGGATCACTCCTGCGGGCGCAACCGCTTGACGGCGTCGTCGGAGGGCAGATAGCGCGCTGCCGTCCGCGTAGCGCCAGTCGACCATCACGCCCTTGCCGTCCTTGACGGCCGTGCGCCCGACGTAGGCACCCATCGTCGACTGGTGGTCGAGCGGACGAAAGGTGATCTTGCCGAACGGCGAGTCGAACGCGAGGCCGTTCATCGCCGCGACCATCTTCTCGGTGTCGGTCGAGCCCGCCTTCCGGATGGCCGCCGCCGCGGCCTTCACCGCGCTGTACCCGACGACGGAACCCAGGCGCGGATAGTCGTTGAACTTCGCGCGATAGGCGTCGCGAAAGCGCTTGTGCTCGACGGTTTCGATGGCGTACCACGGATAGCCGGTGACCCACCAGCCGACCGGCGCCTCGTCCTTCAGCGGATCGAGGTACTCGGGTTCGCCGCCCAGGAGGTTGAACACCGGGCGGCCCTTGAAGAGGCCGCGCAACTCGCCTTCGCGGACGAAGCGCGCGAGGTCGGGGCCGAACAGCGACGAGAAGATGGCGTCGGGCTTGGCGTCGAGCATCGCCTCGACGACGGCGCCGGCGTCGATCTTGCCCAGCGGCACCGCCTGCTCGACGAATTCGATGCCGCCTGCCTGCAGCGCGATCATCTGCTGCTTGAAGGCCGCGGTGGCGGATTGTCCGTACTCGTAGTTGGGGTACACGATCGCCCAGCGCTTCTTCCCGAGCTTCGCGGCTTCGGGCGCCAGCATCGCGGTCTGCATGTAGGTCGATGCGCGCAAGCGGAACGTGTACCGGTTGCCCGCCTCCCAGACGATCTTGTCGGTGAGCGGCTCCGCGGCGAGAAACAGCACCTTCTTCTGCTTCGCGAGATCGGCCACGGCGAGGCCGACGTTGGACGCGAACGTCCCCATCAGCAGCACGGCCTTTTCGCGGGACAGGAGCTCCTCGGCCACGCGCACGGCATCGCCGGGATTGCCGTTGTCGTCGCGCGACACGATCTCGAGCGGCCGCCCGAGCACGCCGCCGCCTGCGTTGATCTCGGCGACGGCGAGCTCCATGCCTTTCTTGTAGGGCTCGAGGAACGCCGGGAACACCTTGTAGCTGTTGAGCTCGCCCAGACGGATCGGCTGGCCGGCGGCCGGGAGCGACGCGGCGACGAGCGCGGCCAGGGCGGCGATGCGGGCGAGGCGGTGAATCCGGTTCATGACGTCTCCAGAAGGCGTTGGCGCACGCCCATTGTCCTACGGTGACCGACGCAACGGATGGTCGGCAGCCGCGGTTGACCGCAATATCGGGACATTTCGCCCTGGCGACAAGCGCGCACGCGATCCGACGCCGCGGAGATATCGATAGAACCAGCGCGACCTGCGCGCGATCGCCGTAGACGTTAAAATCACATGTTTTGCCGCCGCTGTCAGCGAACCACGCGTGCGACCCGTGCGCGCCGCGACGATCGCTTCCGCCTCCATGCCCAACGATCCCCATCCGACCGCTGACGCTCGCGCACGGTCTCGCGTTCACGGACCTCTATTCGACGGCGGGCGCGGCCCGCGTCGACGAGCTGTTCGTCGCCCACCTGCAGGAGGCCGACGCGGCGCTGGCGGCCCGACTCGCCGCCGCACGTGCGCGCCCGACGGACCTCGCGCGCAAGGAGGAGTCCGAACTCCTGATCGCGCTCGGGCCGCATCTCGAGGACTTCCTGGGCACGCTCTTCGGCATCGAGGCCGACGTGCGGGCGCTGGAGGCGCAGCACCACGAGTTGGCGCCGCTCTACGCGGTCAAGCGCCAGTTCGTCCAGCGCAAGGCGATGAACACGCACCGGGCCGACGCGGCGGCCGCCTTCGACGGCGCCGCACTGCAGGCAGGAGCTGGAGCAGGCGCTCGGCGCGCCGTTCACCGAGCTCGGATTCGCGGAAGCGGTGACGCGCTGGCAGCAGGACGAGACCGCGAATGCGGCGGCGCTCGACGTGGCGCTTCGCTACGCGGCATGGGCGTCGCACACGGCGGCCGGCCGGGCCGCGCACAAGGGCGGCGTCCTGTTCCGCGCGCCGCGCAAGCTCGACTACATGCGGCTCGTGCCGATCGAGCTGACGCACGTCAACGGCGTCGATGCCTGGAAGCTCGCCGGCGACCACGTGCGCCGGCGCGACGGATTCGCCCTGACCGATCCGGGCATGGACCTGGCCGCTGCGCTCGATCAATCGCACTACTGCATCTGGTGCCACGAGCAGGGGAAGGACTCCTGCGCGCACGGGCTCCTCGAGAAGAAGGCAGCCGACGCGCCGCCTCCCGCCAATCCGTTCAAGAAGAGTCCCTTCGGCGTGACGCTCGCGGGCTGCCCGCTCGAGGAGAAGATCTCGGAGTTCCACAAGCTGCGCGCCGAAGGCTGGCCGCTCGCCGCGCTCGCGATCATCTGTGTCGACAATCCGCTCGTGGCCGGCACCGGGCACCGCATCTGCAACGACTGCATGAAGTCGTGCATCTACCAGAAGACGGATCCGGTCGACATTCCGCAGGCGGAAACCCGGATCCTGAAGGACGTGCTCGCGCTGCCATGGGGCTTCGAGGTCTATTCGCTGCTCACGCGCTGGAATCCGCTGAATGTGCGCCACCCGCTTCCGCATGCCGCGACCGGAAAGCGGACGCTCGTCGTCGGCATGGGACCCGCGGGCTTCACGCTCGCGCACTACCTGCTGAACGACGGGCACACCGTCGTCGGCATCGACGGCCTCAAGATCGAGCCGCTGCCGCCGCCGCTCTCGGGCGTCGCGGCCACCGGTGAGCGCGTGCCGTTCGAACCGGTCCTCGATGCCGCGACGCTGAACGAGCCGCTCGACGATCGCGTGATGGCGGGATTCGGCGGCGTCGCCGAATACGGCATCACCGTGCGCTGGGACAAGAACTTCCTCAAGATCATCCGCCTTCTGCTCGAGCGCCGCGAACGCTTCGCGCTCTTCGGCGGCGTGCGCTTCGGCGGGACGCTCGATACCGACGGCGCGTTCGCGCACGGCTTCGACCATGTCGCCGTCGCGGCAGGCGCAGGCCGGCCGACGGTGCTCGAATTGCCGAACGGCCTCGCGACCGGCGTGCGCACGGCGTCGGATTTCCTGATGGCGCTGCAGCTCACCGGCGCGGCGAAGACGAACTCCGTCGCCAACATGCAGCTGCGGCTGCCGGTGGTCGTCGTGGGCGGAGGACTGACGGCGATCGACACCGCCACCGAGGCGCTGGCGTACTACCCGGTGCAGGTCGAGAAATTTCTCTCGCGCTACGAGGCACTTGTCGCGCGAACAGGGGCCGGCGGCGATCGAGAGCGCATGGACCGGAGCAGGAGCGGCGAGATCGCCGCGGAGTTTCTCGCGCATGCCCGCGCGATCCGCGCCGAACGCGCGGCTGCCGCCGTCGAAGGCCGTGCGCACGCGCATCGTCGAGCTGTTGCAAGCGTGGGGCGGCGCGACCATCGCCTACCGGCGACGGCTCATCGACAGTCCGTCCTACACGCTCAACCACGAGGAAGTCGAGAAGGCGCTGGAGGAGGGCATACGCTTCGCCGAAGGCCTCACTCCGGTCGGCGTCGAAGTCGACGCCGCACGGCCACGCCTGCGCGCTCGACGTCACGCAGCATCACAACGACGGCGACGGGGTGTGGCACGAGTTCGGCCGCGCGAAGCTGCCGGCCCGGACCATCCTGGTGGCCGCCGGCACGCAGCCCAATACCGTCCTCGCGCGCGAGGATGCCGGACACTTTGCGCTCGACGGCAAGTATTTCCGGCTGCTGGACGAGGACGGGCGACCGCTGACGCCGGTCAAGGGCCTCGCCAAGCCCGAAGCGCCCGCGGTGGTGACGGAACTGCGCACCGACGGACGCGCGATGAGCTTCTTCGGCGACCTCCATCCGTCGTTCCACGGCAACGTCGTCAAGGCGATGGCCAGTGCCAGGCAGGGCTACCGGATCGTCTCGCGCCTTCTCGCCAAGGTCGCGCCCGCCTCGGGCGCGAGCGACGCGGCGTTTCTCGGACGCCTCAACGACGACCTTCGCGCCACGGTCGTGCGCGTCGATCGCCTGACGCCGACGATCGTGGAGGTCGTGGTGCGCGCCCCGGCGGCAGCACGCCGCTTTCGTCCCGGCCAGTTCTACCGCCTGCAGAATTTCGAATCGCTGGCGCCGGCGGTCGACGGAACGCGCCTCGCCATGGAAGGGCTCGCGCTCACCGGTGCGTGGGTCGACGCCGAGCGAGGGCTCGTCTCGACGATCGTGCTGGAGATGGGCGGCTCGTCCGATCTTTGCGCGCTGCTGAAGCCGGGCGAGCCGGTCGTGCTGATGGGGCCGACGGGCACGCCGACCGAAATCGAGGGCGGGCAGACCGTGGTGCTGGCCGGCGGCGGCCTCGGCAACGCGGTGCTGTTCTCGATCGGACAGGCGTTCCGGCGCGCCGGATCGAAAGTGCTGTATTTCGCCGGCTACAAGAAGATGGTCGATCGTTACAAGGTCGCCGAGATCGAGGCGGCGGCCGATGTGGTCGTGTGGTGCTGCGACGAGGCGCCCGGCTTCACCGCGACGCGACCGCACGATCGCGCGTTCGTCGGCAACATCGTGGAGGCGATGGTCGCCTACGCTTCGGGCGCTCTGGGTCGCGAGATCGTTCCGTTCGCCGCCTGCGATCGCATGATCGCCATCGGCTCGGATCGGATGATGGCCGCGGTCGGCGCGGCGCGACACACCGTGCTCGCGTCCCATCTCAAGCCAGGCCATCGCGCGATCGCGTCGATCAATTCACCGATGCAGTGCATGATGAAGGAAATCTGCGCGCAGTGCCTGCAGCCGCATCGCGATCCGGAAACCGGCGCGATCAGTTACGTGTTCTCCTGTTTCAACCAGGACCAGCCCATCGATCGCGTCGACTTCCACGGGCTCGCCGCGCGCCTGACGCAGAATGCGGTGCAGGAGAAGCTCACGGGGCAGTGGATCGGGCAGTGCCTTAGGCGCGCGCCGTAGCAGCGCGACACCCGGAAAGCAAAGGGCCGGCAAGCGCCGGCCCTTTGCCTGATGCAGTACTAGGACGATCTACTTCTTGATCTTTACATCGAGGAGCTGAGCTTCGTCCTTGCCGCTCTTGTTGTCGGTCGATACGACCATCACCCCCAGGGCCGGCGTCAGCGCCCATTCGGCCGAATCGATCGCGATGACGTTGGAGGAATCGGTTCCCGCCGGCGCGACGGTCGCGAATCCACCCGTGCTGATCGAGCTCGACCAGACGTTGAACTTCGCCGTGCCATCGACCGGATCGATGCCGCCATTCACCAAATCGAAGCTCGTCGCGCCATAAGTGATGCGCGGGTTGCACCGCATTGAGGCAGGGCTCTCCCGGCCGGCAAAGCTGCGACGCCAACACCGGCAGCAGCGCCGTCGAGCTGTCGGTCGGTGCGTCCGCCAGGAACTCGATGCTCGCGCCTCCCGAACGGGTGCTGAACACGAAGCTCCCCATCTGGCCGTTGAAGACCCCCGCCGTGACTGCGCCGAAATCGACACCGACGACGATATAGTCGACGGTGCCGTCACCGTCGACGTCGACCGTGAGGTCGAATTCGTTGGTGGAGGCGTTCGACCAGCGGTTATAGGTGTTGACGGCGAAGACGACTATGGCCTCGTCCGCGTCGAAGGGGAACGACTGCACGCCGACGGCGCGGATATCGTGCGATACGTTGGTCGCGTCTTTGTGGTCCTTCCTGTCCTCGCGCTCCTCGCGCTCCTGCCGGTTCTTCTTGTCCTCGAGACCCAGGCATAGAAGTCGGCGTTCCCGGCGATCACGCCGCGCTTGTTCGTCACGATCGCGACCGTCGCAGGATCGTTTCCCTGGAACTTTCCAAGCTGCGTCGAGATGTCGGACTTCGCCCGCGGGACCATGTAGTAAGGCACGCGCAGTGTGACATTCCCGTTATCCGCGGCGCTGGCCGGCGTGAACTGGATGAGCCCGGCAACCTCGCGGAATTGCGTGGAATTGCCTGCGGTCGCGGCGGGGACCTTGAGCCGCATTTCGACTTCGGCATCCCCCCTGGCCGGAACCCTCACCGACGTTTTGTTGAGGGTCACCGTATGCGGGGAGCCTGCCGGCAGCGCCTGGGCCACGTTGAAGGTGGCCGCCGTCGAACCGTGGTTCTTCAGCTTGATGGTCTTCCGGTCGCTGAAATCGTCCTTCAGCTCCTCGAACCCGAAGTTGACAGCGACAGCGAACCGCCGGTCATCGGCAAAGGCCGAAACCTGCGACTTGGTCGACATCACCGGCTGCACGAGACCCGTCCCGCCACGGCTCGTCCGGTAATCGAGCACACCGGACGGAAGGCCGGTATTCACTATCACGGCCTTGACGTCTTCGACTTTCCAGTTCGGGTGGGCCTGCCGCATGAGCGCGGCGACACCGGCCACGTGGGGCGACGCCATCGACGTGCCCGAAAGCGTGGTGCCCTCGAAGCCGGAACCGCTGCTGGTCGAGACGATGCTGACGCCGGGAGCCGTGATGTCCGGCTTGAGGTTGCTGTCGCCCGTGCGGGGGCCGCCCGAGGAGAACGAACCGAAGGCGGTGAACGCTGGATTGACGAGCGGCGCTGAACCGGCGACGGTTGCAGCTTGCCCGTTCGCGGCCTTGAGCCTGCCGCCATCCGAGGCCGCATTTGTTCCTCTCACGCCGAGAAACGGGATCGTGACGAGGTAGGGAATGCCATCGTCGGGATTCACCGTGATCTTCCCTTCGAACGGCGGAAGGGCGGTCGAGTTGTTCACCCATGACCACCGCCGCGGCACCGGCCTGCTGGCCGAAGATCGCCTTGGCCACCCGGGCGCAGACGCCGCGATTCACCACGGCGATCGTGTTGGCCGGCAGCGGTCCGCTGAAATCGGCGGCGCTGCACCCCAGCGATTCGTTCCCGGGGGTCGCGGGGTTGTCAACAATCGTTCTGACGGTGTAGCCAAGGGGCACCGTGAACGGATATCCGTTGGCGTTGATGGCCGTCATGGGTCCGCTCGGTATCGTGATCGTCGCTGCCGGAAACGTCTGGGATGGATCATTCGCGGCGGTGGCGATGGCGCCGGTCGCGGTGCCCGGCGACCCGGCGATGTACTGTCCCGGGCCGCTGTTGCCGGTCGACGTGACGACGATGACACCGGCCTTCGCCGCATTCGTCGAGGCTACGGCCGAGGGATCGTCCTTCGTGCCGAAGGAGGAGCCGAGCGACATGTTGATGACGTCCATGTCGTTGTCGCACCGCCCATTCGATCGCGTCGACGGTCATATCGGTCGAGCCGTCGCAGCCGAAGACGCGTATGGCGTAGAGGTCGGCTTTCGGAGCGACACCCGGGCCGACGTTCCAGCTGTTGCTCGAAATCGTCGTCGCGTTGTAGGGGCCGGTATACGTCGCGCCGGCCGCGGTGACGCCGGAGCCGGCGGCGGTGCCGGCGACGTGCGAGCCATGACCTTGGCAGTCGAGCGGATTCGGATCCGGATGCGGGATCGGTTGATACGTCGCGGAATCCGGATCGGCGTTGTAACTGTCGCCGACGAGGTCGATCCCGCCTTTGATACGCGGCGCGAGCGGGCCGAACCACGCTGGATTCGCGGGGCTGGTCTCGGCACCGTGCGCTGTGTTGTAGGCCGTCACCGTGCCGGGGCCGCCGAAGTTCTTATGGGTGTAATCGATGCCGGTGTCGATGATCGCGATCTTGACGTTCTCGCCGTGGAACCCGGAACTCTGCCATACGCCGGGCGCGCCGATGAGCGGCACGCCGTTCGTGTTGTTCGGACGCACGATCTGCAGCGGACGCACGCCGGTGACGCCAGGAAGCGTGGCGAGTTGCGCGGCCTTGTCGCGGGCAATCCGGACCTTGACGCCGTTGTACGACGACTGATAGCTCGCGAGGACCGTGCCGCCAAGTTTCTCGATACTGCCGCGGACCGCGTTCTGGTTGCCCTTGAGCTTGTTCTTTGCCTGGTCCTTCTCGGACCGGGTGAGCTTCCGCCCCGCGGATTCCTGCTGCACGGCGACTGGATCGCCCGCCAGCTGGACGACGACGGTGACGCTCTGGTTGCTCAATCCGACGGGGGTCCAGGCCGGAGTGATGAGCTTTGTGCCATCGGCCACGGGCACGGGGCGTACCGCGCCCGTATTGGTGGCTGTCAGTGCGCCGAAAATCAGCGCAAGTGCGGTAAAAGTGCGAGTGGGTGTGAATTGCATGGGTTGCTTCTCCAATAGGTCAACGTATCTTTGCGCCACCTTGTGAGTGGCATTCGACGAAGGTTTGGATCAACAAAGTTGCTGGCGGAAGGCGAGGGCAATGCCTCTTCCATCGCAGGTCGCGCCGGACGGCGTGCCTGGCCGTGAAGTCGAATCGGTATTGACCATCGCTCCCCCAATTGCTGCGCGATGCGCGTCGAGCGAAATTTCCGCCGCTGTATCGCGGCTCGATCATGATGGCCCAGCGGATCGAAGCGCTTGCTCGCTGATTTGAGCTGCATTTTCTGGACCGGTGGGAAGGGGCGCAGTGTACCCGAAAGCCAATGGGTGTCAATGCGATCACGGTCGCGAATCGCGCCGCGCGACGCCGGCGCCGGGCAAGAGTACACGCGTACTTGCGGCTCGGCGGCGACACTCTGCTGTACGATACAAATGTCCATTTCGTCCTTCTGGTTCCGCCCTTCGAGTGGCGCATTTTCCCGCGAAATGGCGCGATTTCCGCCTATCGGATTGGACCCGCCGCTCGTCGCAATGCGAGGCCGTCCACGTGACGCGCGGGTGTGTAGCATTCCACGGCAATGGAGACCGGCGCGCAACCTCGGTCGATCGTGTCGCGACTGTCGCCGTGATGTCAGCGCGCCGCGACGAAGCCCGCGATCAGCGCTCCGATGGCCGTGGCGCCGATGGCGACGAGGTCGTCGTTGCCCTCGTCGCGACCCATGCGCGCGAGGTCGAAGATCGCATCGATCTGGGCGTCCCCGAGGCGCGTGCGCATCGCTTCCGGATCGGCCGGCGCCGGTGAGGACGTCGCGGCGGCGAGGTCGCGCAGGGCCTTCGTCACGCCATCCGGATCGATCAGCGCGACAGGCGCCCCGCAGTGCGCGCAGGCGGTCGCGCTGGCGAGGTCGACGGGCGCGCCGCACTGGGAACAGGCGACCTGGCGCACCGTCGCGCGAAGCCTCCCAAGCTCGGCCGGTGAAGGTGCGCGGATGAAATTCTTCTCGCGCAGGAAATGGTGAAATGTGATCAGTTGTCCGTGGTCGTCGCGACACCGCCAGTACGTGAACCGGGTCGTGCGCTGCAAGTCGTGTGTGAGCGCGAGCGCCGCGGAACACACCGGGCAATTGAATTGGGCGGACAGCGTGTTCGTGGCGCGACCGGCGCGACCGATGAACTGGAACACCTCGAGCACCGATTTCGGCGTGAGGCGCACGCTCTCCGATTTGTCGAACCAGAACAGGTTGCACGGCGCGCAGGCGGAGATCTCGATGGGGCGCAGCGAGCCGAATGCCTCCAGCACAATCGGAGTCATGGATTCTCGGCAGTTGGAGCAACCCGGCACGCCGATATTCTAAGGGGTTGCCGATGATGACGCCGAACGTTGCTCCATCCACCAGGGAATTGGAGCAAGGTCGGATAGGAAGGGTGGTCACGTCGAGCCGTGGTACGCTTCGCCACGGGTTGCGTGCTTGGACTTCGTTTCCGTTGGTCGCCATTCTCGATTCACGCACTACCATCACGTGCTTGACGATGGATAGGTCGGCAGGTCTGGGCCCAGGTCTTGCCGTCGTTTTCTTCCTGCTAATCCAGGCCGCGGGCACAACCGCGTGCGCGCAACCGCTTGGGCGACCAGACGAACAGACTTTGGCTGCGATGCAAATGCTGATCGGTTCAGCACGGTGCACGCAGAACAGCGATTGCCGAAGCACCGGCATCGGCGCCAGCCCCTGCGGCGGCCCCGAGCAATACTTGGCATGGTCGACTGTCGCCACGGATGCGGATGCGCTGCAGAAACTGACGGCGCGCTACGCGACGCAGAGGCGAAAACTGCACGAACAGACCGGCATGGCGACCGTCTGCGTGCTGTTGCCCGAACCCGGCGTGAGTTGTGGGGGAGAAGGGACGGGCGCGACCGATCGCTGCGTGCTCATCCGCGCAGTACCAGGGGGGCCGCTCGTTCGCTGATTGCGGACGCTGGTCGCGCAGAAAGACAAAGGGCCCCGGCGGGCCCTTTGCGGTGTCAGTGCCGATCGGGCCTCGCCTCGCGGCGAGGCCCGGGACACGCTAGTTCAGCGGCTTGTCACGCAGCAACGGTGCTTGCGCGGTTGGTATCGCAGCCGAACTGTCGATGAACACAGTGCTGGTGCCCAGCAGTGCAGCGGTCCCGTCCCGGAATTCCACCAGGCCCAGATAACGGGCGCCCGCCGGCACCTTCCAGTTCAATCCCACCGATGCAAAGCCACCCGTGACCACCGACGAAGGTCCGAAGGCCTTCAGGGTGCTCGGAGTCACCGAGGCCGGCACGACCCAGAGATTGATGGTGTAGTTCGCCGAACCATTCGACGGGGCAAAGCCTTCGGCGCAGGCCTCGTAGGTGGTCGCTGCGGTCGGGTTGTTGATGATCACGAGCTCGTCGGTGGTGCCGCCAAAACTGCCAGCAACAAAGTTGCCGTCACGGTAGATGGACAGATCGATGTCACTCGCAGCTCCACCACCGGTCTCGCTGTTAAACATCTGTGCGCGCAACTGCTTCGCCCCGGCTGGAACGGTGAACGCGTGGCAGTCGAAGGCCCCTGTCACGGACGTGCCGCTCCTGCGATCGGCCGGTACGAGGCCGGTAGCGGTGATAGCGAGGGTCCCGGTGTAGCCGGTGGCCACGGTGAAGATCTTGGTTCCGATGTTCCGCGTGTCGGTGACGTTGGCTACGCCGACGAAGCTCTGCGGCCGCACCGTCACCGGGCTGCGCAGGTTCACGCCATCGTCGCCGGCCAGGATCACCTCACCGAACACCCAGGCGCCCGTCGTCGCGGTGGTGCGCGTCACCTGAACGGTGAAGGTCTGGCTCGCTCCCGGGCCAATGGTGAATCCGGACGGCGTCACCACGGTGTTGAACCCCGGAACGCTGGCCGACGCGACATAGGTGCGCGACTGCGTACCCTTGTTGGTCAGCTTGCGCGTGAACGTCTGGACGCCGATCACGTTCGCCCCGGTTATCGACGCCAGGTTCATCGCCGAGCCGCCGAGGGTACCGTTGAAGTAGGCCAGATGGTCCGCATTCGTCTGGTCGAACACCACCTTGGTCGCGAGCGCTACGTTCGGGTTCAGGTGGCCCGAACCAAAGCCCCAGCGATTGGTGTCAGTCGCGCCATTGGCGACCTTCACGTTCTGCAGGGCGCTGGTCATGATGGCCGACTTGATCGCATAGGGCGTCCAGGTCGGGTTGGCCTGGCGCAGCAGCGCGCCGACGCCTGCCGAGTGCGGGCTCGACATCGATGTGCCGGAGATCATGTCGGCATAGGGAGCGGGGATCAACGTGCCGGCGGCCACCGCGTCGCGTTCGGCCAGTGTCAGATCGCGGTTGGCGAAGGCCGCGATGATGTCGGTGCCCGGGCCGGTCACGTCCGGCTTCAACACGTTGAGGTCGGCCTGGTTGGGACCGCGGGAAGATGAAGCGCTCATCTGCGGCGCCACCACGCCCGCCACCTGGACCCCGCCACTGAATGCCGCCGTGCCGTCGGCCGTGGCCTCGGCCGTCACCTGCGCGAAGCCGGACTAAGGGCACATGCACGGTGGGCAGCACGGCCGAGATCAACGGCGTCGTGTTCGCCGAGACAGGCGTGTTCTGGATGATCACGCCCAGGGCGCCGGCCGTCTTGGCGTTGGCCACCTTGTTCACCAGCACGTTGGTGCCGCGGTCACAGACCAGGATCTTGCCGGCGACCTTGAGCGGGATCCAGCAGCGCCGCAACGCCGTCGGCGGGGCCGAGGCAAAGCGCCTGGTTGGAACCCTGTGCGGCCGGGGCGCCAAAACCCGCATTGCGCGACCAGATCAGCGGCTTGGTGCTCAGGCCGGCCGTCTGGAACGACGCACCCTGCACCGTGCCATTGGAGCCCAGTGTCACCACCGCCTCGGTGTAGCGGTCATGCGTCGAGTTGCCGACCGTCATCACCCAGGGGCTGTTGTGGGCGACCGTGGGCGCGCCGTTGACATTGCCGTTGCCGGCCGAGGCCGAGACGTAGACGCCCGCGGCAGCGGCGTTGCGGAACGCGACTTCGACGGCGTCGCGGAAGCTGGTCTGGCTGCCGCTGATGGAGTAGTTGATGACGTCGGCGCCATCGGCCACTGCCTGGTTGATGGCGGCGATGCTATCGGAAGGGAAGCAGCCGGAAGGCGGGACGCCCGGTCCCAGATTGCCGTTGTAGCAAATCTTATAGGAGGCCACGCGCGCGCGCGGGGCAATGCCCGAAATGCCGGGGATGAAAGTGCTGCCGCCTACCAGCACGTCGACGTTCTCGTTGCCGCCGGAGGTGCTGAGCGTATGCGAACCGTGGCCGTCGGAGTCGCGCGGCGAGTCGATGTATTCAAACGCCCACTCCTGCGCAGGAGTACGGGCGGCGTGCCAGCCGGTGTTGAAGTAGCGGGCGCCGATGAGCTTGTTGTTGCACATGGCGGCCGTAAACCCCAGCCCGGGCTGGCAGATGCCGGTCCACTTGGCCGGGGGCGGTCCGTAGACCTGCGTACCGGGCAGGTGCGACGAAATGGGCTTGCCCGTGGCGTCGACCTTGTCGGAGAACGACGGATCCTCCGGCCATACGCCGCCATCGATGTGGGCGATGATGACGTCCTCCCCCTTGATCGAGCGGCCCTGTCCGTCGAGCTGCGACCAGACGCCGCTGGGCTGGTTGATACCCAGAAACTTGGGCGTGTAGCTGGTGTCCAGCTCTCGTGCTTCGTCGGCGGTGATCGCCTTGACGCCCGAGTGCGCCAGCAGCTTCTGCAATTCGGCGTCGGTCAACCGGGCAGCAAAGCCGTTGAACGCCACGCCGTAGCGGTAATACACGGGGGCGCCGGGGACCAGGGTCGCCACGGTGGAGGTCTTGCTGTTCAGATACGACAGGTACGCCTGGACATGGCTGGCGTTAACGTTGAGCTTGGAACCCGCGGCGGGGCGCGTCGCGGGGAGTCCGGCTACGGCCCCCTCATAGGACGCCGCGGGCGCATCGGCCAGCTCGATGATGTAGCCCTTGCGCGCCGGGGTTTGTGCGCTGGTCGCGAACGCCAGCACGCTGAATACAATGCCGAAGGTGAAGCGTAGGGCGAATCTCATGAAATGAACTCTTTCATTTGTTTGTGTGTTCAAGCGACACGGCGCCGACGGGATGCGGCGGCCAGCCCAAGACCCAGTGCTACCAGCAACAGCGAGCCCGGTTCAGGGACCCGGATGTTGTCGATTGCGAACTGTGCCAGCGGGTCGTCCAAACTGCAACCGCCCACCCCGTCATCTATGCAGGCAAGGAAATAAACCCCATACGCGCCGCTCTGATAGAGGGCGTCGGTGGCGACCGAGGAGAAGCCCCAGTTGCCGTTGGCGTCGGACAGGCCGAAGTCGAACTCCGCGGAAGTGAGGCCATTGGGCGTGTCGGCCAGGACGAGCAGGTGCCCCACCGAAAGTCCGCTGGAAACCGGGAACTGCGGCTGCACGAAGCTCATGTCGAATCCCCGCAGGTAGAAGAGGTCTCCACTATTCAGGGTCATGATCAGTCCGTCGGTGTTGAGACCGAAGAGGAACTGGCCCGTGCTGTTGGTGGGGGGGAAGGCGAAACCGGCGTCGGTGTCCACGCCACTGAACCCAAAGCCGTCGGACGTGAACTCGAAACCGCCGCTGAAGATGCTGGTTCCACTGAACAGCGTCGGATCCAGATCTTCAAAAGTGATGATGTCGGCCCGTGCCGGCAACGCCATCGAAAGAGCGGCCGATGCCGCGAAGAGCCAAGAACGCCATGTACCTGTCTTCATAATCCCCGCCTCCCGTCGATTGATGGTGAAAAGCCGCAAGTCTGCGCGACGCCGTGTCAAAGGCAAAATCGGATCCCGAATGCTCGAAGGCCTGCCTCTTCATCGCGAAGAAGCCGACAATGCAAGTACTGCGCCACCGATTTTTCTTTACATGAAATCAATGAACTACGGACGTGCATTGTTTCCAGTCGACTCGCCTGTGTAAGCAAACCCGACACCCGAGACGCAGCCTTCGCGGATCTTGCCGCTGAGGCTGCGGTGGATTCACGTTAGCCGCAGCCAACCGGCACTCCCAGCATTTGACGCGATGACGTGAAGGCACGGAGGAAAAAGGCACGGCGCCGGGAACGCGCACGCCAGCGGCGTGCAGCCCGGCGCCGAGCAGTAGTCCCACAAACAACAAGCCCCGCCGGAGCCGGGCCCGGTGCTGGCGCGGAAATCAGTTACTGCTCTTGCGGCGCGCGAAGCCTAGTCCTGCTAGGCCGAGGCCGAGCAGCGCGAGTGTGGCGGGTTCGGGGACATCATTGATGACGGGATCGAAGGTGTCGCGAAATTCCCAGCTCAGGATGTCGTGGTTGCCGAACCCAGAGCCGGTGCCCGACGTGAAACCGACAAACGCGTCGTTCGTTGCTAGAACCGACGAGAGATCTTCAATGCGCGACAGTTGCGCGGCGGCGGGCCGGATGCTGGACATCGACCACCGCACTTCGAGTTCGTTGGTCGCCCCATCGTAATCGACCCATGCGTTCCATACGCTGTCGTTGTTGAAGCGCGTCGGCTCCAGCGCGGTCTGCACCGAAGACACGCTTCCGTTCAGGTCGATGCCGACGTGATTGCCATTCGGGTCACCGGCGCCCAAACCGTTGTCGTACGTGTCGAATTCGATCCCGACGCTGTTGGGTATTCCCGAGTAGCCAATCCCGCCGCCGGCGCCGCCAGCCGTGTTGGCAACTGTCTGCACGACGAACACGAGCCCATCTGCGCCGGCCCCGTCTCCATCGCCGATCCCCCCGGAATCGGTGATCCGGAACTGGAAGTAGGTGCTGAATGAAACGTTGCTGGCGAGCGTGATGGCGGTCGTCGAAAACGCGCTTCCGCTCTGGCCGAAAGTCGCCGGCGTCACACGAAGGACGTTGCCGGCCTGGGCCGCGTCGCTATTCAGCTGCAAGCCGGTGGTGCTGGAAAAATCGGAATAGAGGATTGTCGTCCCCGACGCCGCCCCGACCACCCCGTATGCGGCAATTGCGACCGCCGCCCGCCCGATTCGCTTGATCGTCCGCATGCTCGCTCCTCGACTCACTTCTGCCCGTGTCACCTGTCGAAGGGAACTTCGTGTTACTGATCGACGCGCCGACAGTGACCGTCAGGTGCAAGAGGCAAGAAGTCTGCCATGTTCATCTTTGTGAATTAATTCATAATGTTGCTTCAGGTCCTTCGGTAACCCGATGTGCCGTCTGTAATATTTTTCGACGAGGCTTCTCACAACGTACAACGGAGCCAAGGCATTCAGAAAGTAAGCGTTGAGGCTGCACCATGGGATGGCGAGGCACGCCGGGCCCGGTACATGCGACTTCGTCCATTGGGCCGAGCCAATACTGTTCGGGCCGCTGGTGCTTAGGTACGGCATGTTACCTATGTCTTCGGGCCGTACAGCTTTCTTATGGTGCCGGTGGAAGGAGTCGAACCCTCGACCTTCGCATTACGAAACGCTGTCATACCAACGTAGGGTATTGTTAATCAAATACTTGCAGCGCTTGCCGATCGCGAAATCAGTGTCACTCAGTCACAGTTACGGCACAGCAAACCTGGGCTAGGCACAATCGTGCATCGCCATCGAAAGGGGAGCTTGAACCGCCTCGTCAGGCAACGCAAATCGAGAACCGATAATGGGATGAGACGATACCCCGTCTCGGCGAGCTGCGATCCGTGGCTGCGAGAGTATGGCGATCGTTCATCATACGTGCTCCAGGTCCGAGGTGACTTTCAGCATGGTCCGCGACAGCATGCCGCCTGAAAGAGTGCGAGCCTTGAATCCGTTCTGCAGCAGGATGCGCGTCGCGTAGTAGCCGCGCTGCGCGGAGCGGCAGATGACGTGGATCTCGCGGTCGCGCGGGAGCTCGCCCAATCGCGCGCGGAGCTCCCCCAGCGGGATGTTCATGGCGCCCGGCACGCTTTCCACGACCAGCTCCAGCGGCTGGCGCACGTCGAGCAGGAGCGCGCCGTTGGTGCCGTCCCAATGGGCGAGCGGCATGTCGCCGTCGAGGACGTCGGCGGCAACCATCCCCGCGAAATTGACGGCGTCCTTGGCGCTTCCGAACTGCGGCGCGTAGCAGAGCTCCGCTTCCTCGAGGTCGTAGATGGTCGCGCCCATCTGGATCGCGACGGCGAGCGCGCTGATGCGCTTATCGACCGCCGGCCCATCTTCGCCGAGTGCCTGCGCGCCGAGCACGCGTCCGTCCGACTTGCGGAAGATGAACTTGAGCGCAATGTGCTTCGCGCCGGGGTAGTAGCCGGCGTGCGAATTCGGAAAGAGGTAGATCTTCTCGTAATCCTTGTCGCCGAGTCTCTTCAGCGTCTTTTCACTGGCGCCCGTCCACGCGGCGGCGGCGCCGAACAGGCCGATGACCGAGGTCCCCTGGGTGCCGCGGAACCGTGAATTGCGTCCCGCAATCACGTCGGCCGCAATGCGTCCCTGCCGGTTCGCCGGCCCTGCCAGCGCGACGAGGCTCCAGTCCCCTGTGACGAAATCCCTGACTTCGATCGCATCGCCGACGGCGAAGATGTCCGGGTCGCTCGTGCGCATGTTCTCGTCGACCCGAATGCCGCCGCGCTCGCCAATCTTCAGTCCTGCGGTCCTGGCGAGCGCCGTGTCCGGACGCACGCCGAGCGCGAGAATCACGATGTCGGCCGGATACACCTTGCCCGATTTCGTCTGCACCTCCAGCGCGCCGCTTTCCAGCTGTTTGAAGCCGGCGACGCCGTCGTCGAGCGCTAGGCGCAGGCCATGCCTTTTCACGTACTCCTCGACGAGCAGGGCGAGCTCGCGATCGAGCGGAGCGAGGAGCTGATCGAGCATCTCGACCAGCGTCACCTCGAATCCGGCATGGATCAGGTTCTCCGCGGTCTCGAGGCCGATGAAGCCGCCCCCGATGACGACGGCACGGCGCGCGGGCTTGACGAACTGCATGCCCGAGTAGCTGTACATGCCCGTCAGGAATTCGGTGCCGCGGGCCATCCACTCGCGGATCTTCCGGACGTCCGGCACCGTTCGCACCTGGAAGATTCCGGGCAAGTCGATACCGGGAAGCGGCGGGCGCACCGAGAGCGCGCCAGGCGACAGCACCAGCTTGTCGTAGGACTCCTTCGTCACCTCGCCGGTCGTGACGTTGCGCAGGTCCACGGTCTTCTTCTTCGGCGAGATCGCGACCGCCTCGCAGTTCGTCCGCACGTCGATCCTGAACATGTCGCGAAACATCTGCTCGCTTGCGACGAGCAGGTCCGATTCGTCTTCGATGACACCCGAGATGTGATACGGCAGACCGCAGTTCGCGTACGACACGTAGGGGCCGCGCTCTACCATCAGGATCTCGGCTTTCTCGTCCAGCCTGCGCAGCCGCGCCGCGCACGACGCGCCACCGGCCACGCCGCCAATGATGATGACCTTCATGTTTGTCCTCTTTCCTTGTGGTCTCGTCGGGACGGATCCCAAGACGCACGCGAAGCCTCGTCGCCCGGCCCCTGTAGGCTCGCCCAAGGGCCGAAGTCGCTTTGTGCATTTCAAGACAGCGCCTTCACATTTCTCGCCATGGTGACTGGTCAATCCGCGGTTGTTTGTGCGAGATCAAATGCACCGAGGCTCGCTGCGGCGGGTTATCCGTTCTGGCGGCTCGCGACCCCGCGCACTGTTACGGCGCGGGCGAGCCGCCCCACTCGCGCAGGAGCTCCTGGTAGTCCGCGGATTCGCGCAGCAGTTTGCCGCCAGCCTCACGCAGGGCGTCGACGTCGTCCGCAGGCAGCACGAAGGTCGTCGGCATGTTCATCAGACGCTCGCGGACTTTCGGATCCTTGATCGCGTCGAAGCTCACATCCATCGTGTGCAAGGTGAGCTTCGGGAGCGGGATGCTCGCTTCGGCCTCCGCCTCGGTCTTGCCCGCAAGTCGCGCCCGCAGAATCAGTATCTCGCGTCGCCACGCGTAGATCTCCTCGCGGTCCTTCATGATCTCGATGGTTTCGAACGAGTAGCGGTCGATCGGCACCCCGGCCGTCTGCGTCAGTTGGGCAAAGAGGCCGGGAGGGTCCTCCACGCGATCCCAGTCGGTCTTGGGCGCCGAGCGCGAGTTCACCACGATGAGGACGATCCTGCGGATGGCCCCGAAGCCGACGTCACCGCGAAACGCTTTGCTCGCGTCGAACGCCTCGAGGGCCTCCAGCACGCTGCGCATCCCGATGTTGTCGGCGACGCCGCCGTCGACGAGGTGGATGTACGGACGATCCTTGCTGTCCTGGAATTGCTGCATCTCGCGGTAGCGCTGCAATACGCGCGCCGACGGCCGGGTGCGTCCCTCCGCCTTCACGACGTCCCGGGCCCAGGCCGGATACTCGTAGCCGCAGGTGCCGCCGTAATTGTCGAACGTCACCGTCGAAAGCACGACCGGCACGGCGGAGGATGTGGCCGCTGCGCGCGACAGGCGAACCTTGCTCAGGTCCGAGCACAGCAGGTCGAAGTCGTTCTGGTAGAAGGAAAATCGGAAACCGGTGGAGATGTCGGTACCGTTGGCGACCGCGACCGGCGCCTGCTTGGCAAGGAGTTCGCCGAACGTAGCGCCCTCGAACAGGATTTCGTCGTAGTACTCAGCGGCGAGCTCCGAGCGCCCGGCGCTGCCCCCGATGTACTTCCACCAGTTGAACGGGTTGAGGGCGCGCCCGACGAGATCTCCCTGGACATCGCGCTTCAGGAAGCGCTGCTCGTACTCGGAGAACAGCCGCTCTCCGTACAGTGCGTAGGCGAGCGCCGTGAAGCTTCCGCCCGAGACGCCGGTAATGATGTCGACCTCGTCGATCAGCCGGCGACGCTGGCCGTCGACGGTGATCTCGGTGCCACGGAGCTCTTCCAGCACGCCGTAGGAGAACGCCGCAGCGCGAGTGCCGCCGCCGGAGAACGCGAGAATGAACAGCGTGCGTGGATCGTTGTTCTCGCGCTTCGGGATCAGGAGATGACGGCCGGTAACCCGCATTCGGGTCGAACTGGGTCAGCCGCTCGTTGACAGGCCGGCTGGCGCAGCCCGCAAGCGCCATGATGGCCAGCACGAGCAAGGCCACGAGGCAGCGATTCGTCCGCATGATGTTCACCTTTCGCAAAAGCGTGCCGGAAGCCTCGTGCGCGCGGCCCCGGCCCACTTTGCGTATTGTCAAGAAATGTGCAGATTCGCCTTCACAAGTGCGGACAGGGACTTCACTATTCTCGACAGATTCGGCGATTCCCTTTGAGAGAGGTCAACGAGAATGCGAAAGACAGCCGCGCATCACCCTGTGAACCCGACTGTCCGCATCGCCAGCGTCCTGGCCATCCCGGAAGTTCTCCGAAGCCTGGGCGCGAATCCCGAGGAGGTGCTGGGCGAGCTGGGGTACGACCTGAAGCTGTTCGATGACGCCGAGAATCGCATCTCCTACGCAGCTCGTAACCAAATCCTGAGTCATTGCGCGGAGCGGACCGGCTGCCCGGATTTCGGTCTTCAGGATCGGTCAGCACAACGGACTGCACACCTTCGCGCTCATGGGCCTGCTGGTGAAATACGCGCCGGACGTGGCAACGGCGCTGCGCACCTTCGTGCGCATCGGGCGCATTCACGTCCAGGGCGCGTCCGTGAACCTGGCGGTGGAAGGCAACTCGGCAATGCTGACCTGGCAGGTCCACGAACCGGGGATGGAGGCCATCGATCACATCGGGGATGGCACACTCGCGACCTTCTACAACATCATGCATGAACTGTGCGGTCCCGATTGGAGACCCACCGAGGTCTGGTTCGCACACCACATTCCGGCGGACGTCGGCCCGTTCCGCCGGTTTTTCCGTGTACCGTTGCGTTTCGACGCCGAGCAGTACGCGCTGCTGTTCTCCGCCGGATTTCTGAAGCGCCGCTTGCCCGGCATCGATGACGCGTTGCGCGGTCTGCTCGAAAAGCAGATCGAATCGCTCGAGCGCCTCCACCCCGACGACTTCCCCGCGCAGGTGCGCAGGGTACTGCACACGGCGCTCATGACGGGACAGTCCAAGGCCGACCAGGTCGCCGCGCTCTTCGGGATGCACAGCCGCACGCTGAATCGCCGCCTCAACGATTTCGGCACGACCTTCCAGCAACTCCTGGACGAGACGCGCTTCGAGAGCGCCCGGCAGATGCTGGAATATTCGGCGATCGAGGTGGGCGAGATCTCCGACTCGCTCGGCTACGCCGCCCCCGGCGTGTTCTCGAGGGCGTTCCGCCGCTGGAGCGGCACTACGCCGGCCGAGTGGCGAGCGGCGCACAACCACGGCACCGAAGCCTTGCCCGCGTGCGCGCATGCCAGCGGCCGCCACATCCCCGGGTGAGTGAAACGAACCTCGACGTCCCCTTGGAAGCCTCGATTTCCGAGTGATCGTCGCTCGGGCCGCACGACCGCTTCAGGATCGGCAGCGCCTCAAAAGAGCACCCGCAACAGCTGATCGACCAATTCCTCCACCGAGAACGTCGTCAGCAGCAGCGGAGCCACCGGAGCCAGGACCGCAATCGCGAGCGCCATGATGTTCCGCGTGGAGAACGGCACCATGTGCAGGCCATCGACCACGAGGTAGCTGTTGCGAAGATCCGCGAGCGACTGGATGTCGGCGCTGCCGAGCAGCGGCTCCCCGGGGGGAGGTCCCCCGCCCATCCACTTGTGGTGGAACTCGCGCGCATAACGCTGCCCCAGCGGTCCGAAGTGCTCGATTCCCCTGCGCCGCGCGGCGCGGAGTGGCTGCCAGAAGAAGAGCAGCGGCCCAAGCACCGCAAACGTCAGCAACGCCACCGTCCCGACGATTTCCACCTTGAAATCGACCAGCTTCGCGCCGGCGTAGAAGATCCGGTTGGCCATCATTCCGGCGAGCACCGTTCCCAGCCCGAGCAGGACAGGCCGGTACGCGCGTTCCGACAGCGCGAGGAAATGCAGGCCGGCCGTGCCGTCGGGATGCAGCGGCTCGAGCTTGAGCGGTATGCGCGAAACCTGCCACATGAAACGCGCCCAGATGAGCATCCGGAAGTACCAGCGCAGGCACAGGAACTGGAAGATAGGCATGGCGACGAGCCCCGCCCACCAGCCCGCAACGAACGGATGCAGGCGGCCGTCCGTCGGCGGTCGCGTACCAGCTATTCACATCGAGCGCGACCTGATCGCGCCACACGAACGGGATGCCCACGGCGTAAACGAAGGCGAGCAACAGCAGCTCGGCCACGACCGAATTGCGCAGGCGAAGGGCCGATGCGATGGCCGCGTCGAAGCGCGGCCGCGCGGCGTCGGTGACGAGCCCGGCGATGACGAACTCGCGCACGATGGATGGGATCCCCCGGTGAACCCTGACTTCGGCGTATAGGAGCAGCGGCGCGGCAATCAGGAGACGCACGTGCGTTTCCACGTCCTTGAGGAACGTGAGCGCGACGCCGCTTCCCCACGCGTGACCTTCCAGGATCGACAATACTAGGAGCGGCACCCACGTGATCGCGATCACCGCCAGCACGCGTCGGCGCGTGAACTGCATGGCGTCTCCGGACAGCCTCGTGCGTCGCCACAGACGGAAGAGTGCGCCGCCTCTCACGAGGGAGAAGTCGTCCGTATCCGTCGGGAGCGTTGCGCCGACGCGCGCGGGTATTTCCGGTTGAGTGTTCAGCATTGCTGACCTCCGGCTACCGAGAGCTTGCACCGGCGGCATCCATGTGTCTCATGCCGTGCCATTCAGGCGTTCATCAAGACGGCGATGAGTGCAAAGAGTCCGAGCGCCCCGACCACGATCGAAACGAACTTGCTCATCGAGCGGGGCATGCCAGGATACAGCTGGCGCAGCGCCTTCAGGTCGCGCGCGTGCTCGACCGTGCCGAGAGCGAGTGACAGCAGCCCGATGCCGATCAACGTAAGGCCGAATCCGCGCGGGCCGAGGCTCATCGCGATCGGCGGCGCGGTCTTCATCTCGATCTCGAAGAACTTGTACACGGAAAACCCGAATGTGATGAGTGACGTGGCCGTTCTGATCCAGGCCATCATCGTGCGCTCGTAGGCGACGCGCGTGCGCTCGAAGGCCAACGTGGTGGCCGTGTCGAGCGCCTTGCCGTTTGCGGTGTTGTCCTGACGCGTCATTTACGTGATTCCCGCGCCGTAGCCGCGCAGGCTTTGTCACCTCATCGTCTGAGAAGCGCCTTCCTGAATGATGATTTTTTCGGGATCCACGTCATAAACCCACGGCGCGCAGTTCTTCCAGCCGTTCTTCATTCTCTTGCCGTGGAACACGCTCTCGGGATCATCGACCGTGTCTCCCTCGATTCCGTCGACGATGTTGTACGCGTTGGTGAAGCCGGCCGCCGCGAGCTGGTTGACGGCCATCGCGCCGCGGCCTCCTGACCGGCACGTGACCAGCAGGATGTCGGTCGGCTGAGCGATCTCCCTGACCTGCGCAACGAACGACGCGTTCATCTTCGGACCGTACGTGAACTTGCCGTCCTTTCTCTCGTAGGTCACGAAGGCCACCGGAACGTTCCACGCCATTTCGGGGTGGCCGACGAAGGCGAACTCCTCGGGGGTTCGCACGTCGATGATCTTCACCTTGTCGGGCGCAGCCTTCCACATCTCGTAGGACTGCGCGGCCGTCACGTACAGCCCGAGCGTGGTCTGCTTCATCTTCGGGAGCTCGCTGCCTACCACCGTTGGCCCCGGATTGTGATTCAGCGTCACGATAAACCTCCGTCTTGTCCCTCGTTATGGCACGTAATTGGCACTGACGTCCTTGCCGTAGCCGCAGCCCTGGTATGTATTACCCAGCTCGTCGCGAATGATCGCGGCCCACCCGCCCGCCCGCCCCGTGTCGAGCGACAGGTTCTCGGTGAGCACCTTGGTCTCGAACTTCCAGCCCGACGGCAGGTTCTTGAGCTTGCTTCCCACCGTGTTGAGGTTGTCCGGATTGAGGCTCGGATCGACGGCTTTGGTGTATTCCTGCAGGACCCATACAGTGCCGTTCGGGTCACGCAGCAGATGGAGCGGCTTGCCCGCGTGCCAGACCCAGTTGGTGGTGCGCTGGATGAGCGAGGGCACGTAAGCGCTCTGGAACTGGGCGATCATCTCGGCGCCGGTCATGTCTCCGGCCCAATTCATCTTGACGCCGTGAAAGTCGACTGGGTCGCCCCCGGCGTACTCGACTTCGTCCATCATCCAGAACCGGCCGCTGTTGACCGCGCACTTATCCACTTCGAGTTCGCGCGCCAGCTTCTCGGGATCGATCTTCTTGTAGTCGTCCGGACCCACTGGGAGGGTTGCCGCGGTGTAGACGTGCGCCCGCTGCGTCTTGCCGACGCCGACGAAGGCACCGAGTCCGCAGAACGCCGCCCCGCGCGTGTTTTTGGCGTGGACTCTACGAGTAGGACCTGGTTTGAGTTTCATTTGCTCTCCTGTTTCGGTTGAACGTGAGATGAACCCGCCCCGCGGGCCTTGCGAAGAAGGAAGTGGACGAGAAGGTAGAGGGGCCCGCGGACGAGGACGTACGGCACGATGGCGCACAGGACGGCCACGACCAGCACCATTCCGGGGTAGACCCAGCGGAAGACGATCAGCTGGTACGTGACGTCGAGGACGACGGCGACGATGAAGATCCGGCCGATGTTCTTGAGCGCTTGTTGGAAGAGCCGGTTCCGCTCGACCGGATCCTGGATCAGTAGCCCCAGGAAGGCGGGCCGCCCGTCCCGGTGATCTTTCCAGGCGGCACGCAAGGCAAGGACGGTGACGACGGTCGGCATGACCACGAGCCGAAAGTTCAGCGGCCCGCTCAACCGGCCGAGGAGCTGGTCGAGCCCGAGCGTCAGTATGTTGAGGAAGGTGTCCATACCCGTGTCTGTTCCTATCCATAGGCAATCTCTGCCAAAGCCCGAGTGCGAGATGCGCATTTCGAGACACCGTCTTCACTTTTTCGGACATCGGGTTCGCGATCCATACGAAACTTGCGCAGCGTCAAATTCGTCGGGTTCGGTGCGGCCAGCACGAGGTGCCGGCCGCTCCGACGCTGCTTCGTGAGCTGGACGCGCGTCGACGCCGGGCAGAACAGGTAGGTGCGCGCGGCCAGCGGTTCAGGTCGAGCGCGACCTCGCGCTCCGCCGCATGCGTCAGGTCGCGGGGGCGACGCGTGCGAGGCGCGGACCGTGCTCGCGGCGCGCCCGTGCGGCTGGCTTGCGCAGCCTGCTCGCGTTGTTTGCGCGGCGGCGCGGATGGTCTGGCGCCCTTGTTCCGCTGACGCGGACTGAGCATCCATCTTCCTGATGTAATCGATCATCCGGCGCACCACCTCGTCGATGGAGCGATTCGATGCGCGCGAGAAGAACGCGAGCAACGGCGGGAAGGCGCAACAGACTATCGCGGACATAATGCCTTCGTCGATGATCCGGCCTTTCGGCGAGGGCCTTCCGCTCAGGCGCGAGAGGAAGGCATCGAAGGTATTCGAGCTCAGGTTGAGCGCATCCATGACCCGAGCCACCAGCGTGATTTGCCGGATTTCCTCGGCGCTGTAGCAGGCCCGCATTTGCTGCATGCGTGCTCTCGACACGCGACCGAAGTTGGTCGCGATCAGTTCGCGCACGAACGTGATGGCAAGCCACGTCTTGCGATCGAAATGGGTCCGGTCCAGTTGCTCGATGTGAGCGAGCTCCTTCTCAGACACACCTTCGATGCCGGCCCACTCGTGGTGTGCCCAGCTGCAATACTTGGCATCGTTGTGCCGGGCCACGGCGAACATGAGCTTCTCGCGAAAGCCGGGATCCATCTCGCGATCAACCCAGATCTTTTGAAGAGTGGGCGCCTCGGTCGCGATCGAAGCCACCGCGCCGACAAACTCCAGCGGGGTGATGGTCCGCTTGCGAAAGCCCCCTGAGCGCTTGGCGGATTTCGTTGCGGCGGCATGCGGATGCTTGTTCTGCGGCTTCATTGGGAGTCCTTCTGCTGGCTCGGGGCCTTGGTCGAGGTCGGCCTTGCGTGAGTCTTAATGCGCGGGATTCCTGCGTCCTTGTTCGGCTTCCCTGTGCTTGGTGTAGTCCATCATGCGGCGCGTCATCTCGCCTATCGAGCGCTTCGATGACAGCGAAAGCAGGAGAAGCATCGGCGGCACAACGCAGCAGAATGCCGCCGTCAGGAGCACTTCGTCGCAAATCCGGCTGCCCTGGGCAGGCGCGCCGCGCAGACGAGAGCGCATGGCTTCAAAGGTGTTCGCGCCCAGATTGGCGGCGTCCATCACTTTGGCCACGAGAATGATTGCCTTGATTTCCGGACCGGTGTAGTGCGCCCGCATCTGCCGCATCAGGTCCTGAGACACCGCGCCAAAGCGGACGGCGACCAGTTCGCGCACGTAGGAGATGGCAAGCCACTTCTTGCGATCGAAGTGGTCAGGGTCGATTTGCTCGACTTGCGCCAGCTCCTCCTCGGGAATGCCCTCGAGGTTGGCCCACTCGTAGTGCGCCCAACTGCAATATTTGCAGTCGTTGACCCTGGACACGGCCAGCATGAGCTCCTCGCGAAAGCCGGGATCCAGTTCGTGCTTGATCCAAACCCTGTATAGGGTCGGCACATCCACTGCGATCGAGGCCAGCGCACGCGCAAATTCCCGGGCGGTAATCGTGCGTTTGCGAAAGGCCCCGAAGGGGTTTGCAGTCTTCCTTCTCCCTTTCATCTTCATCTCCTGTCGGCCCATCGACCTCTCGGTCCGCGGCCAACCTATGCCGGTGCGGGCGGGCACTTGCACGGTGCGAGCGGGTCGGCGATCCGGTCCAACCGAGTGCCTCGTCGACATTGCTGGCGGATACGACCGGACAGTTCGTGTACCCGACTACTTTCCAGTCGAGTGGCGCCGTGCTGAGTGTCTTGGCGCTTTCAGTCATGCGTCGTAACTCGATGCACTGTTGTGCATACCACGCTTTGCGTCATGGCGATGGCGGGGCCTGGAGTACCAGCACGCCTCGACCCGTCATGCGGCCGAATGGGACAACCGCAATGCTTATCGAGGCGGGCCGGGCCGTCCGCGCCCGGGCGCATCCACACTTACTTCTTCATCTGTTTCGCGACAAATTCCTGGATTCTCTTGCCTTGCGCAGCCAACCCTCCAGCGGTGCTGAACTGGATGATCTCGGCCCCTTCCTTCGACTTGAAGTTGTGCGGAGCCGGCCAGAAGCACACTTCCCCAGCGCGGCAAATCTCAATGGTCCCGTCAAGGTAAATGACCTCCACCGTGCCCTTCAAAACGTAAGCCCAGTGTTCAACCCCACACAGATCGTGCTCCAGTCCCTTTCCCTTCAGAATGTCTGTGAAGTCGGTACCCGGGGCAAAGATGTGGTAGGCGCACTGCATGCCGCCCCAGTTCTCGTCCCAGATCTTGAGGCCCGGGGTGTTCCTGGTGACGAAGTCGTCTACCGGGCGCATATCCGTCAATTTCTTTCTCATGAATTCATTCCTTCTCGGGCCTCACCGGACCGGCGGTGATGATGATTTGCTCAAAGCCAGACCCGGTCGCCTGGACAAACTTGGTTACCGTCGCGGCGAGGCTCATTCATGCCATACACCGCCGTGCGACTGGCCCGGCTCTCAATTAATGAAGACCAAAGCCTCGCCGGCCATTGTCGGGATGGGACTCAACCGGCCCGACCCAGTCTTTGCCAACACGCATACGTAATTTCGGCCAACGCCCGAGTGCGAGATGCGCATTTCCAGACACCGACTTCGCTTTTTCGGACATCGGGTTCGCGATCCAACCAAAGTTTGCGCAGCGTCAAATTCGTCGGGTTCGGTGTGGCCAGCACGAGGATGTCGGCCGCTCCGACGCTGCTTTCTGAACTGAACGCGGGTCGACGTCGGGCAAAGAGGATAGGTGCGCTTGGCCAGCGGTTCAGGTCGAGCGCACCCTCGTGCTCCGCCGCATGCGTCAGGCCGCACGGGCGACGCAGATCCGCACTCGCTTTGCGTCGAACTGCTTCCGTGCCACCCGAGCAAAAGCGAAGCGTGGTCCCTTCGGGCAGCTTCTCTGTTATGCCTTCGTCAAGCACGAGATGCGTCGCAACGTCCGCCATGTTGCGAATTGGAGGATGCAGCGGGAGTTCCCCTGCTGGGCCGGTCAGTGCCGCGCAAGTAGCAAAGCCGGTGCGACGAGTAGCCGGGTATTCGAAAACCGCGGATGCAAGTATTGCTTTTCCGGTGGACAGCGACTGTCGCCCGGGCGACAGTGCGCCCCATGCCGTCCATGACAGGCGGCACCCGTTTCGGTTTGTTGCAGTACGTTGGCCACGCCAGGCCGGAATGACGCTCCTTACGCGTCGCCCTTTGCCGAGTGATCGGCGCCGAATGCCGTCCTGCCTCTGAAAGCCGGCGGGCCCTTGCGGGCCTGAGGTCAAGTCGAAGTCGCGCTGCGGCAGTTCTGCGTCACCGCGGAAGTGTGCTGTCCTGGCGCGACCGCAACCGGCCTTGCGCCGCGCGGTACGAAGTCGCGACATTGGGGCTCCCGGTGGGCGTTCGTCCACGTGCGCTCCCGGTGTCGATGGTGATAGACGCGACCGGCCGCCGATCGGGTGCCGCAGCCTCGTGCTGCGCGCACCCTTTGGCCGGCTCGCTGCGCCAACCCCCTGGCCCAGCGCGCGTCGTTACTAGCGGCGCCACCGCTAGTGACGTACGCGCACCCTGGCGCCGGCACTGCGTTTCCGCGGCGTTTCTTCGCGTGACGCAGCGCTCAAAACCACGTGACGGCCTCTGCGGCCGGTATCACGCCTCCCTCCGATCGGCGCAACGCCGGTCGCCACCTGATCCGTCCCACGGATCGTCCAAACGCGCCTGCTTCGGCGCCCCGTGAGCCCTGGGTTAACGACTCTCGCGACTGGCCGTTCCTTCCGGAACGCATCGCGACGCCGAGTAAGCGCCGTGCGGCGCTGGCGAGCAGCAAAGCAACCGCACACAACGGGATGTGGTGTCCCGTGCTCGCAGCTATCCACTGGAGTCGCTACGGCACTCCAGGCGAGCAGCAACACTTACCTGACTGGAGTTCACCACGGCAGCAAAGGACGGCGCTTTGGACAAGGCTCTAACGAAAGGAGATGACGCATGCGCGACCTGAACCACGACTTCAAGGAGCTGTGCCGGCACAACCGCGACGGCAGCTACGCCACCCAGGCCGACCGGGCGCACATCCTCGACCTCGTCGCCAACCAGCTGCACGAGATGGGCGTGCGCGGGCTGCGCGCCCAGGGCTTCAAGCCCCGGCACGTGCAGATGCTGGTCGCGCGCTGGCTGGCCGAGAAGCTCGCCCCGGGAACCATCAAGAACCGGATGAGCCAGCTCCGCTGGCTCGCGCAGAAGATCGGCAAAGACAACATTGTCGAGCGCACCAACGCCGCCTATGGCATCCCGGATCGGGTGTACGTCACCAACATTTCAAAGGCCAAGGAGCTTGGCAGGGAACAGCTCGCAGACATCCGAACCGCCTGTGCCCGGATGTCGCTCCGCTTGCAGGCTGCCTTCGGCCTGCGCCGGGAAGCGTCAATCAAGATCGTCCCGGCGTGGGCCGACCGGGGCGACACGCTGGTGCTCAAGGATTCCTGGAACAAGGGCGGGCGGGAGATCCGGATTCCCATCCGCACGCCGGAGCAGCGCCAGCTCCTCGACGAGGCCAGGGGATTGGCGAAGGGCAAGAGCCTGGTCGCACCGGGCTACGCCACCTACCGCGATTACCTGCAGCACTTCCGCTACGAGTGCGGACGGGTCGGCATTCACGCCTTCCACGGGCATCGGCACTTGTACGCCCAGACCCGCTACCAGGAAATGACCGGCTGGGCTTGTCCGGCGCGCGGCGGTCCGACGTCCAGGCAGCTTACGCCGGAGCAGAAGGCCCTCGATCGCGAGGCGCGGGAGACCATCAGCCACGAGATGGGCCACGGCCGCGAGCAGATTACCGCGGTGTATCTGGGACGCTGAACGTGGCGGCAGGGCCGACGACATGACCAAGTCCGGGCCATTAGATCGTGCTGCAGTCCCGGCGCCCCTGCGCACGCTGTCGCTCACCGAGGCCGCTGCGCTCCTGCACATGCATCCGGAGGAAGTACGCCGCCGGGCGAAATCCGGCGCGATTCCGGGAGCGAAGCCGGGCCGCTGCTGGATCTTCATCGAAGACGACCTTGCCGACTACGTGCGTTCGTTCTACGCTTCCCCTCGGCAAGCGTTGCAAGTGACTCTGAGAAAGGAGTTGGAATGTCACTTCGCAAACGCGGCGGTATCTGGTGGGTCGACGTCGTTGCTCCAAACGGGGAGCGAGTACGCCGAACTACTGGGACTGCCAGTAAAGCCCTAGCGCAAGAATTTCACGACCGGTTCAAATCCGAGCTGTGGCGCATCGCCAAGTTGGGCGAGAAGCCGCGGCGGACGTGGAACGAGGCGGTGGTGCGGTGGCTCAAGGAGAAGTCGCACAAGGCGACGGCCAATGCAGACGTCAACACGCTGCGCTGGCTCGACCCCTTCCTGGGTGGCAAGGACCTCGGCACCATCACCCGCGCCACGCTCGACAAGATTACCGACGAGAAGCTCGCGCGGGGCTGCAGCAATGCAACGGTGAATCGGATGCTGGCGCTGGTGCGCGCGATTCTGCGCAATCTGTGTCGGCGAGTGGGAGTGGTTGGATCGGGCTCCGCAAGTTCGCATGTTGCGGGTACCGACCCGACGCATTCGCTTTCTGACGCACGAGGAAGCGCACCGGCTCCTGACCGAGTTGCCCGAGCATCTTGCGGACATGGCGGCATTCTCGCTCGCGACGGGCCTACGAGCGGCGAATGTCACGGGTCTGCAATGGAAGCAAGTGGATTTGGCGCGACAGTTGGCGTGGATACATCCTGACCAAGCCAAAGCACGCAAGGCCATCGCGGTACCACTCAATACCGAAGCGATGGCACTGGTGCAGAAGCAGGTCGGGAAGCATCTGACGCACGTGTTCAGCTTCCGCGGGAAGCCGATCAAGCAGGTCAGCACGAAAGCCTGGTACCAGGCGCTCGAGCGTGCTGGCATCCAGGATTTCCGCTGGCACGATCTGCGGCACTGCTGGGCGTCGTGGCATGTGCAGAACGGCACGCCGCTGTTCGCGTTGCAGGAGTTGGGCGGGTGGGAGAGTCCGGAGATGGTGCGGCGCTACGCGCACCTCTCCGCCGGTCACCTGGCGCCCTACGCGGAACGCCTTTGCGCAGCGCGTGCCGTCGCGGTGGAAAGCGACGGCACAATTACGGCACAGAGGTGAGGGCAGGTTAGCTGTCGCTAACCCGCAGAACCGCGTGGAGATTGGTGCCGGTGGAAGGAGTCGAACCCTCGACCTTCGCATTACGAATGCGCTGCTCTACCAACTGAGCTACACCGGCACGGGGATTGCGCGGCGATCCCGGCGAGCTGGATCCAACCGCAACGAGGCCAAGCTATAAATTATAGCCGACGGGCGTGCCGTCTGGCCAACGCGCGGGCCGCCCGCGCGCGTCCTCAGCGCGACGTGCCGCGCGGGCAGCGTCGCGAGCAGGGTCGACGCCCCGGTCCAGACGATCTGCACGCCGATGCAGAGCACGATGAACGCGGAAAGCCGGACGAGCACGCTCGTTCCGGTTTCGCCCAGCACGCGTAGCATGCGGTCGGCGTAGCGATAGCAGACGAACACCGTGGCCGCGATCAGCAGCGCGCCCAGAGCGTCCGCGACGCCGTTGACGACGCAGCGACCGCACGTTTTGGGGGTGGTGCGCGCCGATCGTGATCGCGACCGAGATCGTGCCGGGCCCGACGGTGAGCGGCAGGGTCAGCGGGTAGAACGCCCGGCGTGGCGATCTCGACGGCGCTGGGCGTTGCGGTCGGGAGGACCGGCGTCGCGCTTTCCGCCCGCAGCAGGTCCCACGCGTTCGCGCAGACGACGAGGCCGCCGCCCACCTGGACGATCGGCACCGAGAGCCCGAAGAAATCGAGGACGTACGCGCCGATGAAGAGCGAGCGCCAGCAGCAGGATGAAAGCGTTGACCGCGATCTTCTGCGCCAGCGTGGCCCGCAGGGGCGCCGTGCAGTCGGCGGTCATCGCGAGAAACACCGGCGCGCCGCCGAACGGGTTGACGATCGGCAGCAACGTCGCGAGCACGAGCAGCAGGCCTTCGACGAAGTTGCGTAGGTCGCCAGTCATCCCTGGTGGTCCTCGGCGTCGATCGCGCCGCCGTGCGGGAAGGCTACACCCGTTGGGACCGAACTTGCGTCGGCGTGGCAATCGTGGGAAACTTTCCCACGCACGGATGCAACCGGAAGGCTCCGCGGCAGAGAGGTGGCGATGAAAGCCGATATTCGCCCGACGGTGAAGGCTGACGATGTGCCGCCTGTGCCGTTATCGCCACGGCCCGGCGGTGGTTTCGGCGTTGCGCCGATTGCTTCGTCCGGTTGTTCGGCTGCTGCTCGACAATGGAATCACGTTTCCTTACCTCGGCGACCTGCTGAAATCGATCTATGTCGAAACTGCGGAGCAGGAATTTCGCCTCGGCACGCGGCCGCTCACCGACAGCCGCATCACGCTGCTGACCGGCGTCCATCGCAAGGATGTGCGCCGCCTGCGACACGGAGTGCCGCACGAAGTCCCGCCCCCGTCGGCGTTCACGCTGGGGACGAGGATCGTCGCTCGCTGGCTTGGCGATCCGACCTATCTCGATTCCGACGGCATGCCGCGTGCGTTGCCGCGCACACCATATCAGGGTGGCGCCGAGTCCTTCGCGGCTTTGGTGGAAAAGGTGAGTACCAATGTGCGGCCGCGCTCGGTCCTCGACGAATTGGTTCGCGTCGGCGTGGCGAAGATCGATGCGGAGGATCGTGTGCATCTCCTGACCCGCGGTTTCATCCCGGCCAAGGAGCTCGATGCGAAGGTCTTTTACTTCGGCGAAGCCCTGCACGATCACCTGGCTGCCGCGATCGACAACTTGAACGGAACCAAGACCGCCTGGCTCGAGCGCAGCGTCTATTACGACGAACTGTCGCCGGAGGCCATCCGGCACCTGGCCGAAAAGTCCGAGAGGCTTTCGATGCAGGTGTTGCAGGAGATCAATCGCGACGGCATGGCGCTCGAGGCGAGCGATCGGCCGCCGCCTTCGCAACGGATGCGGATGCGTCTCGGCGTGTACTTCTACGCCGAACGTGTCCACCCGCCGCCAGTTGCGGATGCGCCCAACGCGTCGTCCAGAAAGCGAAATAGGAGCATCAAGTGATGTCGACATCGACGATGAATCGCGTCGGCCAATGGCTGTTGCATGCATCGCTGGGGCTGGCAACCGTTCTGGTCGCGGCCTGCGGCGGTGGTGGTCAGCTCGCCAGCGGCGGCATTGTGGGCACTGGCATCTCGATCACCTCGATCGGCTCCATTACTGGAATCGGCAGCGTTATCGTAAACGGAGTGCGCTTCGCGACCACCGGGGCAGCAGTGACGATCGATGGTTCGCCGGCTCCGGAGACTACGCTCAGGGTCGGGATGGTCGTGACCGTGCAAGGACAGGTGTTTCCGGACGGAACCGCGTCGGCCAGATCGGTCGACGCCCGAACCGAAGTGAAGGGAGTGGTCACGGGCGTCGACAACGCGGCACGCGCATTTACTGTCCTCGGTCAGCGCCTGCGCACGGACCAGGTGACCGTATTCGCCGGCGGCAATTTCGACACGTTGCTGAACCAATATGTCGAAGTCAGCGGGTTTCGCGGCGCCACCGGCGATCTCCTGGCAACGCGCGTCGATATCCTTCCGGCAGTCGTACCAGGGACGCCACTCGAAATCACCGGAACCGTGGCTGCGTTCGACGCCGCGGGAAAGACCTTCCTGATCGGCGTTCAGCTGGTCGATTTCTCGCAGGTGGGAGCCGCGTTCCTTCCGTCCGGTCTCGGGAACGGCGCCGTCGCCAACGTGCGCGGCACCATGGTCGGGGCGGGGGACGGCTCTTCGCCTCGGAGGTCCTTCTCGTTGCCACGATGGTCCCGGGAGCCGAGAACGCGAAGGTGGAGATCGAAGGTATCGTTACGGACTTCACGAGCTTGGCAGAGCTTTCGCGTGAACGGCCAGTCGATCGACGGCCGGGGCGCCACCTTGTCCGGCGGCGCGGCGGCGATGCTGGGCAATGGCGCCAAAGTGGAAGTCGAGGGCAACCTCATGCGCGGTGTGGTGATCGCCACGAAGATAGAAATCGAACGGGGAGCGGAAATTGCGCTGGATGCAAAGGTCGATTCTGTCGACGCGACAGGGCTGGTGCTGGGCGGGCAGCGTTTCAACGTGACGGCGACGACGCAGTACGAAGATAGAAGCGCCGCCGCGATGCGCGAATTTGGCCTGGCCTCGATCCGCGTCGGCGACAGGCTCTCGGTGCACGCGGTGCGCGGCTCGACAGGCCTGGCCGCGACGCGCGTGGTGCGGCTCGACGCTACGGCGCCGCCGGAGTCCGAACCGGCGGCGCAGAGCGGAAGGCACGATCACGGAATTCGTGTCGGTGGCGAGTTTCATGGTGGCGGGACGCAAGGTCAACGCGAGCTCGGCCACATTCGAGGACGGGGTCGCCGGTGACCTTCGCAATGGTCGTCGCGTCAAAGTCGAGGGTGCGCTGGCGGGCGACGTTCTGATGGCGATCAAGGTCGAGTTCGAAGAGAATGACGCGGGTTCGCCGTCGACGGGTTCCGTGGAAGGCCGGATCTCGGACTTCGTCGCACCTTCCGGATTCAAGGTGGACGGGCAACCGGTGGATGCGACGCAAGCACTGTTCGAGAACGGCGGTGTGAGCGACCTCGTCAACGGACGGCGTGTCAGGGTCACCGGTACTGTCAATCGCGGCGTGCTGGTCGCCTCCAAAGTGGAGTTCAAGAGCGCTCCGTCCTTGGGCAAGCTCGAGGTCGAAGGGGCCATCACCGATTTCGTTTCGCCGGCGAATTTCAAGGTCGCGGGGCAATCCGTCGATGCTTCGACGGCGATCTTCTCCGGCGGGACCGTGGCGAATCTCGCCAATGGCCGGAAGATCGGTGCCGAGGGCACGGTCGACGGGACCGTGCTGCGGGCCACGAAGGTGGAGATCAAGGACGCGCCGGAGCACACCGAGGTCAGCGTCAAGGGCGTCATCACGACTTTCGTTGCGGCCTCGAACTTCGTTGTTGCCGCGCGCACAATCGACGCCTCGGCCGCGGAATTCGAACACGGTACGGCCGCCGATCTTGCGGCCGGTCGCATGGTCGAGGTCGAGGGCGTGTTGAACGGCAGCATTCTTTCGGCGAAGAAGGTGTCCTTTCAATGAGCGCGCAAGGCTCAACGCGTTTCCCGCCGGGCCGGCGTTCGCCGACGTTGCCCTGAGATACCTGCGGCTGGATCGGGCGGGCGGTACCTCGGCGCCGGCGCAGCCGATCGACGCGTTGACGGGCAATGCGCCAGCCCCCTTGGCGGCATGCGCACTGCCGCATGCGATCGGGAATTCGGCAGAATCCCATCATATTCATATGGTTATACGTTTTTGAGGGCAACACCTTCAAACACAAGGAAATTATCGAGATAGAAAAGCCATGACGCTTGCATAACGCCCAAATATGTGGGAAACTTTCCCACGTTTTGGCGCGGCCGGTAGGGGCTGCGGTAACAGGGGATCCCATGCCAACCGGTTCGAAATCCTGGGCAAGCTGCGGACACGCGACCCGAACGGGCTCAGGCCGTGTTCGCCAACCCGGAAAGCTTCGGCAGCGTGCGGTGAACCGACGCGGTGCGGCGGGCAGGCAACGATCGAGCAGGTCTCCGGTCGAGCGCCTCGAACGGCACGCGTCGCCGGACCTAGGCGGTACCGAACTTCGTTTCGACGGTGACGCCGATCTCCCGCAGCAACGATGTGGGCAGAACCCCGCCCGCCTGAACGATGACCGCGTCGTTCACCACGACGAATGGCTTTCCTTCCTCGACGAGTTCGACTCGATCGGGAAGGATGCGCGCTACTTCGGTGCGCAGTCGAACCTCGACCCGTCGCGCCGAGCGCGCCGCCTCCAGGCGCTCCCGATTCTTCGGCTTGACGCGATTGAATCCGTCGCCACGGTAGGCCAGCGTTACCTTCGTGTCGGCCTGTTCCGCGCAGGCGAGCGCCGCCTCCAGCGCGCTGTCGCCGCCACCGACGACGAGCACCTGCTGTCCGCGGTACTGCTCGGCCTCGATCAACCGGTACACGACCTTCGACATCTCCTCGCCGGGGACACCGAGTTTCCGCGGCGTGCCGCGACGGCCGATGGCAAGCAGCACCGCGCCGGAGTGAAGCGAACCGCTCGTGGTTTCAATCCGAAATGCGCCGCCATCTTCGACGATGCGTTCCATCCGCCTTCCGAAATCGATCTTCAATCGGGAACGAGTCACGATGTCCTGCCAGAAGGCCAGCAGGGTTTCCTTGCTCACTTCGTCGAATTTCATGCGCCCGACAACGGGAAGGTCGACCGGAGCCGTCATCGCTACCTTGTTGCGCGGGTAGTGATAGATGGCGCCACCGAGGTCGGATTCCTGTTCGATCAGCCGGTAACGCAATCTCTGCTCGATCGCGCCGAGACCAGCCGCGAGTCCGGCCGGTCCGGCACCGACGATCACGACGTCGAGGGGTGCGGCAGTTCTCGGCCGACCGGCAATAGACCGCATCGCTTGCTGACCCTGCTCGGATGCCTTGCGGATCAATCCCATCCCTCCAAGTTCGCCGGCGATGAAAATGCCCGGAACGTTGGTCTCGAAGTTGGGATTGACCAGCGGGATGTCGACGCCGCGTCGCTCGGATCCGAAAACGAGCGTGATGGCCTCGACCGGGCAGGCTGCCGCGCACGCGCCGTGGCCGATGCACGCCGCGGGATTCGTGAGCTGCGCTTTGCCGCCGATGATGCCCAGCGCCTGCTCGGGGCATGCGCCCAAGCAGGCCGACGAACCGACGCAGCGCATCGGATCGACAACCGGGTGCAGCGAAACGGGGTCCGTGGTGCCCGCGTCGACGGCGGCGGTGAGGTCGCGCGAGTGCGCGGCTTCGCTCCGATGACGACGAAGCAGATAGGCGGCAAGTATGCCGATCAGCGGCAGCGCGTAGAGCGCGATGGCGAATGGTGTGAGTTCCGGCACTTCAGGGGAGACCAACGAAACTGCGAGACAAGCGGCGCGACCTCCGGCAAGTGTAAACGGTCCGCGCCGAAGATGCAGCAGTCAATCGTGAGATGTCGCTTGGCGTCGGAGACACGTCGTGCATGGTTGCCGAGGAGTCCGTTCCATGGCCATTGAACCGGCCGCGGCGACGAATTCATTGCGCCCTGCCGGCGGCGTTCCGATGGCGCCACGCGCCACGGGCCGCCCCGCGGCGACGCGAAGCGCTGGCTCGCGCGGAATGCGGAAGGATCTCTTGCTGCTGGGTGTCGTCGTCGCCCTCGTGGCCGCAAGCGCCATCGTCGCGCGCTCGCGTCTCTTCACTGCACAGTCGGACATCGGATACTGGCTGGGCTTCGCCGGCGGGGTGGCGATGCTGCTGCTTTTTCTCTATCCGCTGCGCAAGCGCTGGCGCGTGATGCGCGAGGCCGGCTCGACACGGTTCTGGTTCGCGCTGCACATGACGCTGGGGATCGTCGGCCCGCTTTTCATCATTCTCCACTCGACGCTCGCGTTTGGCTCGCTGAATGCGACGGTCGCATTCGCATCGATGGCCTTGGTGGCGACGAGCGGCCTCGTCGGGCGCTACCTTTATGGCCGCATTCACCACGGTCTCTATGGCCGCCGGGCGACGTTGGCGGAGCTGCGTGCCGAGGCCGGCATGGATTCGGCGGAGGTGCATTCGAAGCTGGCGTTCGTCCAGTCCGTCGACGAGCGCCTGGCGGATTTCGCGCGCCGCGCAGCATCCGCTGGACACGCGGGTCTCGGGCAACCGCTGCGGTTCATGACCCTTGGATTGCGGGCGATCATCGCCCGGCGGGGGTGCGCCGCCGAGGTGGCACGGGTACTCCACCAAAGGGCGCTCGCCGAGGATTGGCCGAAGGAGAAGCTCAAGCGCGCGATCGCCGAGCGCGATGCGCTCATTACGGCGCACCTGCTCGCCGTGCAGCGCGTAGCGCAGTTTGGCGTGTTCGAACGGCTGTTTTCCTGGTGGCATGTGCTGCACGTGCCGCTCGTCTACATGTTGGTCCTGTCTGCAATCGCGCACGTGGTTGCAGTCCACATGTACTGATCTCCAAGCGCATGTGGTTCCGGCGATGGCGGCTTCTCCTCGGCTTTTCGGCAGCATGCCTCGCGGCGGAAACCGGCGCGCAGTCGTTCGAGGAAGTCCTGATGCCGGGCAAGGTCATCGCGGGCCATGCCAAGTACGAGCGGGATTGCGCCAATTGTCACGTCAGGTTCGACAAAGCGGCGCAGGACGCGCTCTGCCTCGACTGCCACAAGGAGGTCGGGACCGACGTGCGCACGAAGCGTGGCTACCACGGACGACTGCAACCGCAGGCCTGCCGCAGCTGTCACACCGACCACAAGGGGCGTGAGATGGAGATCGCCCATTTCGACGATAAATCGTTCGATCACACGAAAACGGATTTCAGGCTTGCCGGTGCACACGTGCGTGTGCGCTGCGGGTCCTGCCATGTGCCCGGAAGGAAATTCCGCGATGCACCCGACGCGTGCGACGGCTGTCACCGCAAGGACGACAAGCACAAGGGGGCGCTCGGCCCGAAGTGCGAGGACTGCCACACGCAGAGCAGCTGGAAGGACACGCGTTTCGACCACGGCACCACACGCTTTGCGCTGACGTTCAAGCACGCCAATGTCGCGTGCAAGGACTGCCACGCGAGCAACAACTTCAAGGACACGGCAACCAACTGCGTCGGATGCCATCGCAAGGACGACCGGCAGCATCGCGGGCGGCTCGGCGAGAAGTGCGACACGTGTCACACGACGAAGGAGTGGCGCGACGTCGCGGCGTTCCAGCATGACCGCGACACCAAGTTCGCGCTGCGCGGGAAGCACCGCGGCGCGAAGTGCGAGACCTGCCATGCGGCACCTAGCTCGCGCGAAAGGCTGCCGACAGGCTGCGTCGGGTGTCACAAGGTCGACGACAAGCACAACGCGACGCTTGGCATCGCCTGTGGCGACTGTCACACGGAGCGTAATTGGCGCGACGCGAAGTATGACCACCAGCAGTCGATCTTCAAGTTGCGCGGCAAGCATCGCGATGTCGAATGCAAGGACTGCCATCGCGACCCGACGGGCTACAAAGGTACCGCTCAGACCTGCATCGGCTGCCACCGGAAGGACGACACGCACAAGGACCGCTACGGCGACAAGTGCGCCACCTGCCATGTGGAGACGACCTGGCGCGACGTCCTCTTTCGTCACGATCGCGACACGAAATATGCGTTGCGGGACAGGCACGCGCAGACCAAGTGCGACAGCTGCCACACCGGGCACCTCTATCGCGACAAGCTTGCGGCCGATTGTTACGCTTGCCACGCGAAGGACGACAAGCACCGCGAGCAGCTGGGGCGGCAGTGCGAGCAGTGCCACGATGCTGCTGACTGGAAGAAGACCGTTCGCTTCGACCACGCGAGGTCGAGGTTCCCGTTAGTGGGCCGCCACACTCGGGCCGAATGCCGATCCTGTCACGCGACGCCTGCTTTCAAGGACGCAAAGCGCGAGTGCGTCGCTTGCCACGCGAAGGACGACAAGCACGGCAGAAAGCTGGGTATCGACTGCGCAGCCTGCCACAACGCGCGTGACTGGAAGATCTGGGACTACGACCACGGCCGGCGCACGCCATTCGGCTTGGATGGCGCCCACCTGCGTGTCTCCTGCGCCAGCTGTCACAAGGCGCCGGCAGGTGACGATGGCAGGGCCGTGCGACTGCCGTCCGATTGCGCGGCCTGTCACCGTGCCGACGACATCCACGCCGGCGAATTTGGATCCCTTTGTGAACGCTGCCACACAAGCCGAGCCTGGCGCGATGTCAGGCCGTTTGGTCAACGGGTCGGGGCGCCGCGGCAGATGCGCCCCCCGATCGCCGAATCGGAGACGCGACCGTGAACCTGCTTCCCGTGTCCTTCCGTGCCGCCGCCCTGCGGCGCCTGGTTGTCGCGTTGCTCGCAGGATTGGCCATCGCTGTTGGCGTGACCGCCGGCATCGACGAGACATCGGCGCAGCCCGCGCCGACCGCACCGCGGGCTGCGTCACAGCATCTGGAGACGGGTTTTCCACTCACCGGATCCCACGAAACGACGCGTTGCGAGAGTTGCCATGTCCGGGGACTCTTCAAGGGTACGCCGAAGCTTTGCGACGGCTGCCACGGCCCCGGAAGCCGCATCAGCAGCGTAACGATGCCGACTTCCCATCCGCCGACGTCGCAGGCATGTGCCGTTTGCCACAACACGGTCACATTCAGCAACGCCCGATTCGTTCACGTCGGCGTGGGACCCGGGACATGCGCCGCATGCCACAACGGGACGATCGCGGCCGGCAAGCGGGCCAATCACGTCGTCACGTCCGCTTCGTGCGATAGCTGTCATCGCACGACCGCGTGGATGGGCGCGAGGTTCGATCACAGTCAGGTCCGCGCCGGTACGTGTGCAAGTTGCCACAACGGGGTGACATCCACCGGCAAGCCCGCGAATCACGTCGCAACGTCCGCTACCTGTGACAACTGCCACCGGGCGACCGGCTGGATTCCGGCGAGTTTCACGCATGCGGGGATCGCTGCCGGAACTTGCGTGCTCGTGCCACGACGGCACGACGGCCAAGGGCAAGCCGGCGACCCACCTGCCGACGACGGCGTCGTGCGACCAGCTGCCACCGCACGACCGGCTGGATTCCGGCGACGTTCAATCACGGCGGCGTGACGCGCCGGGCACCTGCGCCACCTGCCACAACGGCACCAGCGCCAAGGGCAAGCCGGCGACCCACCTGCCGACGACGGCGTCGTGCGACGCCTGCCACCGGACGACCGGCTGGATGCCGGCGACGTTCAATCACAGCGGCGTCGCGCCGGGCACCTGCGCGACCTGCCACAACGGCACCACCGCCAAGCGGCAAGCCGGCGACGCACCTGCCCACGACGGCGTCGTGCGACGCCTGCCACCGCACGACCGGCTGGATTCCGGCGACGTTCAATCACGGCGGCGTCGCGCCGGGCACCTGCGCGACCTGTCACAACGGCACCACCGCGAAGGGCAAGCCGGCGACGCACCTGCCGACGACGGCGTCGTGCGACAGCTGCCACCGCACGACCGGCGTGGATGCCGGCGACGTTCAACCACGCGGGCGTCGCGCCGGGCACCTGCGCGACCTGCCACAACGGCACCGACGCGCCAAGGGCAAGCCGGCGACGCACCTGCCGACGACGGCGTCGTGCGACACCTGCCACCGCACGACCGGCTGGATTCCGGCGACGTTCAACCACGCGGGCGTCGCACCCGGGCACCTGCGCGACCTGCCACAACGGCACCACGGCCAAGGGCAAGCCGGCGACCCACCTGCCCGACGACGGCGTCGTGCGACAGCTGCCACCGCACGACCGGCTGGATGCCGGCGACGTTCAATCACGCGCGGCGTGCACCCGGGCACCTGCGCGACCTGCCACAACGGCACGACCGCCAAGGGCAAGCCGGCGACGCACCTGCCGACGACGGCGTCGTGCGACACCTGCCACCGCACGACCGGCGTGGATGCCGGCGACGTTCAATCACGCCGGCGTCGCGCCGGGCACCTGCGCGACCTGCCACAACGGCACGACGGCCAAGGGCAAGCCGGCGACGCACCTGCCGACCACGGCGTCGTGCGACGCCTGCCACCGCACCACGGGTGGATCCCGGCGACGTTCAGTCACGCCGGCGTCACGCCGGGCACCTGCGCGACCTGTCACAACGGCACGACGGCGCAAGGGCAAGCCGGCGACGCACCTGCCGACGACCGCGTCGTGCGACGCCTGCCATCGCACCACCGGCGTGGATACCGGCGACGTTCAACCACACCGGGGTGACGCCGGGCACCTGCGCGACCTGCCACAACGGCACGACGGCCAAGGGCAAGCCGGCGACGCACGTGCCGACGACGGCGTCGTGCGACGCCTGCCACCGCACGACCGCGTGGATCCCGGCGACGTTCAACCACACCGGAGTGGCGCCGGGCACCTGCGCGACCTGCCACAACGGCACGACGGCGCAAGGGCAAGCCGGCGACCCACGTGCCGACGACGCGCGTCGTGCGACGCCTGCCACCGCACGACGGGCTGGATCCCGGCGACGTTCAGCCACACCGGCGTGCGCCGGGCACCTGCGCGACCTGCCACAACGGGACGACGGCGAAGGGCAAGCCTGCGACCCACGTGCCGACGACCGCGGTCGTGCGACACCTGCCACCGCACCACCGCGCTGGATCCCGGCGACGTTCAGCCACACCGGCGTCGCGCCGGGCACCTGCGCGACCTGCCACAACGGGACGACGGCGAAGGGCAAGCCGGCGACCCACGTGCCGACGACCGCGTCGTGCGACCCGTGCCATCGCACGACCGGCTGGATACCGGCGACGTTCACGCACACCGGCGTCGACGCCGGGCACCTGCGCGACCTGCCACAACGGCACGACGGCCAAGGGCAAGCCGGCGAACCACGTGCCCACGACCGCATCGTGCGACCAGTGCCATCGCACGACCGCGTGGATCCCGGCGACGTTCAGCGCACACGGGCGTGACACCGGGCACGCTGCGCGACCTGCCACAACGGCACGACGGCCAAGGGCAAGCCGGCAACGCATCTGCCCACGACGGTGTCGTGCGACCAGTGCCATCGCACGACCGCATGGATCCCGGCGAGTTTTACGCATACGGGTGTCATCGCGGGGACCTGTGCTACGTGCCACAACGGAACGAGCGCAAAAGGGAAGCCTGCCAGCCACTTCGTGACGGCACGCTCGTGCGACGTGTGTCACCGCACCACGGGTTGGACGCCGACGAGCGCCTATAGCCACGTTTCGCCGTTCTACAAGTCGCACAGCAGCGGCGTCAATTGTTCAAGTTGCCACACGACCAACAATGAGGTGATCGCATGGAAGTTTGCCGCCTACAAGCCCGATTGCGCCGGTTGCCACGCGGGAAACTTCAAGCCGGATGAGCACAAGAAAGTCGATAGCCCCAGGATCCTCTATACGGTCTCCGAGTTGCGCAATTGCGCGGGCAGCTGCCACGAGTACACGAACTCGACGTTCACCACGGTCAACAAGACCCGGACCGGAAAGCACCGATCGACCGACGGCGGATTCTGACGTCTGGCCATGCCGACGCGAAAAGTCACCCAAGCATCGACCAAGAAAACCATGACCCTGACTTTCCTGCGTCGCTCCGTCTTCATTGCCGCAAGATGCCTGACCCTGCTGCTGCTCTGCGCGACGTCTGCGTCGGCTCAGCTCATCGACACAGTCGACGTGTCACAGGACGGGGCGAATGCCATCGTGCGCATCCGTTTCGGCGCGCTGATTCAGTACCTGCGACACGTACCGGTCAACGAAGCCAGCGTGGTGGAGATGTTCTTCCAGATTACGGCACGCGACGAGGCCGCCGAGGAAACTCGCGAGGAGCAGCGGTTTCCACCGCCGAACAAGATCCTGCCCGGCTTGAGCGTCACGTATCCCGCCCAGGCGCCAGGCGTGCAGCGGCGGCTGACCATCCAATTCGGTAAGACGGTCCGCTTTCGGCTGCGACCCGAGGACGCCAGAACGATCGTCGTGGTGATTCCGCTCACCGACGAGGAGGTCGAGAGACTCGGACCCCCGAGGGCAAAGGGGGCGACGCTGCCGCCGTCCGAAATTGCAGCGATTCCGCAGACCGACGTAGAGCGCACCGCAGCCGAATTGTTCCGGCAGGCCCGAACCGCTCTCGAAGGCGGGAATTTCGACGACGCAGTCGTACTGATGAACAAGCTGCTGAACCTGCCGCCGAACCCATGGTCGCAGGAGACGCAGGAATTGATCGGCATCGCGCGTGAACAGCTCGGGGAAGGGGCCAAAGCCAAGGCCGAGTTCGAGTTGTACCTCAAGCTCTATCCGGATAGCGCCGGGGCGCAACGCATCCGGGAGCGTCTGGCAGCCCTGGTCGCGGCGCCCATCGCGGAACGACTTCCTGTGGCCCGGCCTCCGGCGACCAGTTACTGGGGCAGTCTCTCGACGTATTACTACGGGGGGCAGTCGCGGTCGCAGACCACGACGACTGTCACGACGCCGGCAACCGGTGCGACGACAATCGACACTGCGGCGCTTTCCGGTATCGACCAGTCGCAGCTCATAACCAACGTCGATCTCACTGGCCGCTACCGGGATGCGAACTGGGACAACCGGGCGGTCATCCGCGATTCGTACGCGGCGAATTTCCTGTCCGGTGAGTCGAACTCGAATCACCTCAATGCACTTTACGCGGACTTTCGCCATCAACCATCCCAGCTTGGCGGCCGGCTCGGCCGGCAGAACGCGACCAGCGGCGGCGTGCTCGGGCTGTTCGACGGCGCCATCGGGACGTGGGGCATTACGCCGAACTGGCGCGTGAACGCCGTTGCCGGTCAGCCGGTCAACGTGCCCAACGACATTACGAAGACGTTCTACGGCGCAAGTGTCGATGTGGATCGACTGGGCGATCGCTGGAGCGGCAACATGTTCGTGATCCGGCAGGTCGCTTCGGGCTACGACGATCGCACGGCGGTCGGCGGCGAGCTGCGGTACTTCGATCCCGAGCGCAATGTCTACTCGCTGTTCGATTACGACACGACGTTTCGTGTCGCCAACATCGCCATGGTGCAGGGCAACTGGCAGTTTTCGACGGGCACTGCCTTGAACATGCTGTACGACTACCGTCGCACGCCGACGCTGCAGCTCACCAATGCCATCATTGGCGAGCCCGCGGGCTCGCTCGACGCAATGGTGAAGAATCTCGGAATGTCAGGAACGCGCGACCTCGCGAAAGCATTGACACCGGTGTCGCGCGTGTTTCTGCTCGGCGTCACCCAACAACTCTCACCGCGCTGGCAGCTTGGGTTCGACTATCGGATCTCGAGTCTTTCGGGCACTGGCGCCACTCCCACGCTGCCGGCGGTCCCGGCCACGGGCAACATTTACACCTACACGCTGCAGGCGATCGCCAACAGCCTTACGCCGTGGCAGGACATCCTCGTTCTCAACGTGAGCGCACTCAACGGCAAGCAAAGCGACGCCACTCAGGCCGGGTTCGACTTTCGCTTCACGCCGTGGCAGGCCGTGCTGATCGAGCCGATGCTGAAGTGGTATCGGCAAACGGACACGCAGGGCGTGCGGCTGACGCGCACGACACCCGGATTCAAGGTCGTGTGGCAGGTTCGGGAACGCTTCGCGCTCGAGGCGCAGGTAGAGGTCGAGGACACGAAGACGCACGGCCCCACCCTTGACGACAGCGTGCGACGTCAATTCTATTATGTCGGCGTGCGCTGGGATCTGTGAGCGCCCCAGGGTGGTCGGTAGGCTATCGCTGACCGGTCCGGGACAGTTCCACAGCTTCTGAACAACGCGGAGGCGATGTCCTGGAGTAAACTTTCCCGTTGCAACGATTCGGGCGCGAACGATGCGCCGATGGCCGCGTTCCCTTGTCCGCCACCCGCTCCCTGCACGGTTTCCACGCCGTGAACGCCCGCCTGCGGCAGCGGGCCGATTCCGTGCGCGCCGTCTACATTGCCGCGGCGCGGCACGACCCGCGCATGCGCGATCTCGTCGCCCGGGCGGAGGCTGCGCGCTTGCCGATCCATGCCACCGACGACGACCGGTTGACGGCGCTCGCCGGCACGCCGCGGCACCAGGGTGTGGTCGCGGTGGTCGACGCCGCGGCGCCGCATGTCACGCTCGACGACGTGCTCGAATCGTTGGTGGAGCCCGCGCTGCTGCTGGTGCTCGACGGCGTCACCGATCCGCACAATCTCGGCGCCTGCCTGCGCAACGCGGATGCGTTCGGTGCGCATGCGGTCATCGTGCCGAAGGACCGATCGGCGGGGCTCAGCGCCACGGTGGCCAAGGCGGCCAGCGGCGCTGCCGATACGGTACCGTTGATCACGGTCACGAACATCGCGCGCGCACTCCGCGATCTCAAGGCCCGGGGCGTCTGGGTTCTGGGTGCGGACGCCGGCGGCGAGAACCTGTTCGAGGCGGACGTCGACGGCGCCGTGGCGTGGGTGCTCGGTGCCGAAGGCTCGGGTCTGCGCCGACTCACCCGCGATCTCTGCGATCGGATCGTCGGCATTCCGCTCTCGGGGAGCGTCGAGAGCCTCAACGTGTCGGTGGCGAGCGGAATCTGCCTTTACGCAACGCGCCGCGCGCGGCGCGAGCATTGAACGTGCCAACATCGGTCTCGTGAAGCTGCGGTGGGGAGCCGACGGGCTTCAAAACCCTGGCGCCCGTCGGCTCCCCACCGCAGCTTCACGGATGGTGGCCAACGGACGCTTCGTGCGGACGGCGCTTATTCCTTGATGTCGACGCCGTAGAAATTGTGCCGGCCGAACGGCGAGAGCTTGAAGTCGATCACTTCCTTGCGCACCGGCTTCAGCTGCACGGCGTGAGCGATCGTGAACCACGGCGCCTGCTCCTTGAAGATCACCTGCGCTTTCTGATAGAGCTCGGCGCGCGGGGCCTGGCCGGATATCGTCTTCGCTTTCTGAACCAGATCTTCGTACGGCTGGTAGCAGAACTTGGCGACGTTGCTGCCGCCGCTCTTCGCTGCGTCGCAGCCGAGCAGGGTGGCCAGGAAATTGTCGGGATCCCCGTTGTCACCCGTCCAGCCCAGCATCCCCATCTGGTGCTCGCCGGCCTGCATGCGCTTCCTGTACTCGCCCCATTCGAAGCTCTTGATCTCGGCGGTCACACCAACCTTGGCGAGGTCGGCCTGCATGAGCTCCGCGATCCGGCGCGCATTGGGGTTGTAGGGCCGCTGCACCGGCATCGCCCACAAGTCGGTCGCGAAGCCGTTTGGGTAGCCGGCGTCGGCCAGCAGCTTCTTCGCCGCGGCAGGATCGAACGGGTCGTCCTTGATCGCGTCGTTGTACGACCATTGCGTCGGCGGGATCGGATTCTTCGCTGCCACACCCGTCGTCAGGTAGACGGCATCGATGATGGCTTTCTTGTTGATCGCCATGTTGATGGCTTTGCGCACGCGGACGTCATCGAACGGCTTCCTGGTCGTGTTGTACGCGAGGTAGCCGACGTTGAGCCCGGGCTGCTCCAGCACCTGGACGTTCGGATCCTTGCGGATCGCGTCGAGATCGGCAGGATTGGGATACGGCATCACGTGGCACTCGCCCTTCTGCAACTTCGCCCAGCGCACCGAGGCGTCCGGCGTGATCGAAAACACGAGGTCGTCGATCTTGGCCTTGCCGGCGTAGTACTGGGGGAACGCCTTGTAGCGCAGGATCGCGTCCTTCTGGTACTGGATGAGATAGAACGGGCCTGTGCCGATAGGCTCCTGGTCGATCTTCTCGGGCGTACCCGCCTTGAGCATCGCGTCCGCGTACTCCTTCGACTGCACGCCCGCGTATTCCATCGCCAGGTTGGACAGGAAGGGCGCCTCGGGCTTCTCGAGGGTGATCCGCACCGTGTAGTCGTCGACCCGCTCGACGGTCTTCAGCAGCTTGGGCATGCCCATGTCCATGAAGTACGAGTGGTTCGGGCTCGTGACCTTGAAGTACGGATTGGATTCCTTCCACTGCCGCTCGATCGCGAAGATCACGTCGTCCGCGTTGAAGTCGCGGGTCGGCTTCCACGCGCGGTGGTTGTGCCACTTCACGCCCTTGCGCAGGTGGAACGTGTAGACCTTGCCGTCGGGGGAGATCTCCCAGCGTTCCGCGAGGCCCGGCACGACCGTCGTGCCGCCGCGCTCGAAATCCACGATGCGGCTGTAGATCTGGCTGTTGGCGTCGAACGACGTGCCGGTCGTATTCACGGCCGGGTAGAAATTCTCCGGACTGCCCTCGGAGCAGTAGACCAGCGTCTTGGCCGAAAGGCCGGCCGTGGCCAGAAGCGCCGGGAGCGCGAGCGCGGTGACAAGGGCGCGGCGGGTGCCGGGCCAATGCGCGATACGGAATTTCGTCATGGGTCTACCTCCAGTGAAAACAGGGCGCCACGCCGGGCGCAGCGGGGGATCGCGGTTACGGGGCGGTATTATGTACCGGTTCGACAAACTGGTGGGCGAGGTGGCAGGCCACCTGGCGCCCATCGAGCAACCGGGGGGCCGGGCGCTCAGTCCGGCAGCGCTCGATCACGTGCATGCAGCGGGTCGAGAAGACGCATCCGGGCGGCGGATTCAAGGGGGACGGCCGTTCGCCCTTGAGCACGATGCGCTCGGCCCGGGCGATCCCGGCCATGCCCGGGGTCGATGCGAGCAACGCCTGGGTGTAGGGATGCAGCGGTCGCGAAAAGATACGCTCCTTGGGCCCCTGCTCCATGGCGAGCCCCAGGTACATCACGAGGACCTCGTGGGCGATGTGGCGCACGACGCCGAGGTCGTGCGAGATGAACAGATACGCAAGGCCGAGCTCGCCTTGCAGGTCGGCGAGGAGATTCAGCACCTGCGCCTGGACCGAGACGTCCAGCGCCGAAACCGGCTCGTCGGCCACCACCAGCGCCGGATTCAGCATCAGGGCGCGGGCGATGGCAATGCGCTGCCGCTGGCCGCCCGAGAACATGTGCGGATAGCGCGCGTAGTGCTCGGGCCGCAGTCCGACCTTGGCCAGCATCGCGCGCGCGCGGTCGGCCTGCGCGGCGGGCCCGAGATCGGTGCTGATCGCGAGCGGCGCTTCGAGGATCGCGCCGACTTTCTTGCGCGGATTCAAGGACCCGTAAGGGTTCTGGAATACCATCTGCACCGACTTGCGCAGACCCACCCGCGCCGCAGGGGGAGGATGCACGGCATCGATGCCGGTAAGGCTGAACTCTCCGCTGGTGGGTTTTTCGATCAGCGATACGATGCGTGCCAGCGTCGACTTGCCGCAGCCTGATTCGCCGACCACCGCAAGCGTGCGGCCGGCGGCGATCGCGAACGAGACGCCCCCCACGGCGTGCAGACGGGCCGGTTCGCGCATCAGGCCGCGCGAAATGGAATACACCTGCCGCAGGTCGTGCGCCTCGGCGACGAGTGCGCTCATGGGTGCATCCTTGGCGCTTCGCGCCGTCCCTCCGACGCCATGCTGCGCTCGCGCGCGATGGCGGCCTCGCGTTGCGGATCTCCCAGAGGGAAGTGACAGCGGACCTGGCCTTCGTTCCAAGGCCGGATGTTCGGGCGCACGCGGCACGAATGGTCGGTGGCATCGATGCAACGCGGGGAGAAAAGACAACCTTGCGGCCGGTCGTAGAGTCCCGGCACCACTCCCGGAATGGTGGCGAGGCGCGATTCGCCGGTGCTTCGCTCGGGCATCGCCGCCAGCAGCGCCGCCGTATAGGGGTGCTGCGGCGTGGCAAACAGCGCGTCGGCGCCACGCTCCTCCACCACCTGTCCCGCGTACATCACGGCGACGCGGCGCGCCATCTCCGCGACCACGCCCATATTGTGCGTGACCAGCACCAGCGCCATCCCGCGCTCGTTCTGCAGCCCGCGGAGCAGGTCGAGGATCTGGGCCTGAATGGTCACGTCGAGCGCGGTGGTCGGCTCGTCGGCGATGAGGAGCCGCGGGTTGCAGGCGATGGCCATCGCGATCATCACGCGCTGGTTCATGCCGCCCGAGAGCTGGTGCGGAAAGTCCCCGAGGCGGCTCGCGGCAGCCGGGATGCCCACCTGTTCCAGCAGCTCGGCGGCTCTGTGCCGGGCGGCCTTGCGCTCGAGGCCCAAGTGCAGGCGCAGCGTTTCGGTCATCTGGAAGCCGATCGTGAAACACGGATTTAGGCTGGTCGTCGGATCCTGGAAGATCATCGCCACGTCCTTGCCGATGACCTTGCGCCGTTCGTGGTCCGGCAGGCTGGGCAATTCGCGCCCCGCAAAGCTCAGTCGCCGCGACCGCACGCGGCCCGGAAAGGCGACGAGGCCCATCAGTGCCAGCATCGTCACGCTCTTGCCGGAACCGGACTCGCCGACGATGCCCAGCACCTCGCCTTCGTCGAGCGTAAGGCTGACGCCGTCGACTGCATGGAGCGCGCCTCCTTGCGTCGGAAAGTCGACGTGCAGATCTTCGATTTCGAGGAGCGCCATGGCTTCCGGAGGGCGGTCTCGCGTTCAGCGCTTGAGCTTCGGGTCCAGCGCGTCGCGCAGCCCGTCGCCCAGCAGATTGAAGGCCAGCACGGTGATCAGGATCATCAGGCCGGGAAAGGTCACCACCCACCAGGCGCGCACCACGAACTCGCGCGCGTCCGCCAGCATCGTGCCCCACTCGGACGCGGGCGGCTGCGCGCCCAGGCCGAGGAAGCCCAGCGCGGCCGCGTCGAGAATCGCGGTGGAGACGCCCAGGGACGCCTGCACGATCAGCGGCGCGGCGCAGTTCGGCAATACCTCGTTGAACATCAGCCGCAGCCGGCTGGCGCCATTCGCGCGCGCCGCGGTGACGTAGTCCTTGGAAGTTTCCGTGATCACCGCCGCGCGGGTGATGCGGACGTAGTGCGGCAGCACGACCACTGCCACGGCCAGCATCGCGTTCATCAGCCCCGGACCGAGGATGGCGACGATGACGATAGCGAGCAACAGGCTCGGCAGCGTGAGGATGATGTCCATGAGCCGCATGATCGCGATCTCGGTGATGCCGCGGGCGAACCCCGCAATCAGCCCGAGGACAATCCCGACGACGATGGAGAGGGCGACCACGGCGATGCCGATCAGGAGCGACAGGCGCGCGCCGTAAATGAGTCGAGACACGATGTCGCGCCCGATGGCGTCGGTGCCGAGCGGATAGGCCCACGAGCCGCCGGCTTGCCAGGCGGGTGGCTTGAGGAACACCGCGTTGTTGGTCAGGTCAGGGGGATAGGGGGCAAGCACGTCGGCGAACGCCGCCATCAGCAGCACGCTCACGACGACGACGAGTCCCGCCACCGCGCCGCGATTGGCGCGGAAGTATCCCCAGAACTCGCGCAGCGGACCCGGCGGCGCGGCGACTTCATCGCTGGGCACGGCGATCGCTTCGAAACTCATGTCGCCCGCCTGATCCGGGGATTGATGATGCCGTAGGTGATGTCGACGAGCAGGTTGACCATCATCACCATGACACCCAACAGCAGGAGACCGCCCTGCAGGACCGGATAGTCGCGACGGTTGATCGCCTCGATCAGCCACTTGCCGACGCCGGGCCACGAGAAGATGGTCTCGGTCAGGATCGCGCCAGTGAAGAGCACGCCGACCTGAAGGCCGATCACCGTGATCACGGGGATCAGCGCATTGCGGAAGGCATGCAGCGCGATGACGCGCACGTTCGACAGTCCCTTCGCCCGCGCCGTGCGGATGTAGTCCTCGCCGAGGACCTCGAGCATCGCCGAACGCGTCATCCGCGCGATGATCGCGAGCGGATTGGTACCGAGCACGATGGTGGGCAGGATCAGGTGCGAGACGGCGGACTGGAATGCGCCTTTGTCGCCGGAAAGCAGGGTGTCGATCGTCAGAAAGCCGGTCACGGGCTCGATGTAGTGCTTGACCGCAATGCGGCCGGAGACCGGGGTCCAGCCCAGTTGCACCGAGAAGAGCAGGATGAGCAGCAGCCCCCACCAGAAAATGGGCATCGAGTAGCCGGTCAGCGACACCCCCATGACCCCGTGGTCGAACACCGAATTGCGGCGCACCGCGGCCACCATACCGGCGGGAATGCCGAGCACGAGCGCAAAGATGATCGCGCAGACGGCAAGCTCGATGGTGGCCGGAAACAACGCGGCAAATTCGCGCAAGACCGGCTCCTGCGTGATCATCGACTTGCCGAGGTCGCCGGAGAGGACGCGCCCGATATAGATGCCGTACTGGACGATCACGGGCCGGTCGAGCCCAAATTCCTTGAGCAGCGCGGCGTGCCGCGCGGGGTCGATCCCGCGCTCCCCGGCCATGGTCTCGATCGGATCGCCCGGCACGATCCGGATGAGGAAGAACGCGAGCAGCGTCATGCCGAGGAACGTCGGAATGACGAGGCTGACACGGCTCAGGAGGAAGCGCAGCATCGACGGAACCTCTGAACAAGTCCCCCACGGGCGCGACGGGTGCGCTCCGGGAGGGGCGGCGCGAAGCAAGGCGAAGCGAATAGTAGACGCTATTCGCGAGCCGGGCGACAAAGCCAGCACCCCGGAGCGCGCCGTCCCATGCGGGTTGGCCCGAGATGCGGCCTCTGCATTGGCACGCTCCGTGGCATCGCAGTACGAACTACGACCATCGTCGCGTGCCTCGCAGCCAACCGCATATCGCACCAACGCGCTCCGCGGCGGACTTGTTCAGAGGTTCCCTTTGGATCGGCCGTCGCTCTACTGCGGCTAGGGTGCGGGGCTGGCCGGCGTGCTTGCAGCGCAGGGATGCTAGGATGCCGGGAAGCGGTATTGAACCACACTTTTCGCCGGGACCGTGCTCGCCTTCGTCCTTCGCCGCATACTGCAATCGGCCGCCGTCATGGCGGTGGTCGCCTTTATCGCGTTCGGTCTTTTCAATTTCACCGGCGACCCGGTCAGCTTCATGGTGGGCCAGGACGCGACGGTCGAAGAGAAGGCGCGCCTGCGCGCCGATCTCGGGCTCGACCAGCCGTCCGCCGTGCAGTTCGTCCGGTTCATCGGCAATGCCGTGCAAGGCGAATTCGGCATGTCGCTGCGTCAGGGGCGATCCGTGTCGACACTGCTCAAGGAACGGCTGCCGGCCACGATCGAACTGGCGGCCGCCGCGGCGATCCTCGCGCTCTCGGTAGGCATCCCCCTCGGCGTCTATACCGCCTTGCGGCGCAACGGCTGGCTGGCGCAATGCCTGCTCGCGGGATCGCTCGTCGGGGTGAGCCTGCCTACGTTCCTGATCGGCATTCTGCTGATCCTGGTCTTTGCCGTGCTGCTCGGCTGGCTGCCGTCCTTCGGCCGCGGCGACACGGTGGCGATCGGCTGGTGGACGACCGGACTCCTGACGACGAGCGGGTTGAAGGCGCTGATCCTGCCGGCGATCACGCTATCGCTTTTCCAGATGACGTTGATCATGCGACTCGTCCGCGCGGAGATGCTCGAGGTGCTGCGCACCGACTACATCAAGTTCGCCCGTGCGCGCGGGCTCACCGACCGCGCGATCCATTTCGGCCACGCGCTCAAGAACACGCTGGTCCCGGTGATCACGATCGCGGGCCTTCAGTTGGGCGGCATCATCGCCTTCGCGATCGTGACCGAAACCGTGTTCCAGTGGCCCGGCATGGGCCTACTGTTCATCCAGGCGATCAATTTCGCTGACATCCCGGTGATGGCGGCGTATCTTTGCTTCATCGCCCTCGTGTTCGTGTTCCTCAACCTCATCGTCGACCTCCTGTACTACGCGGTGGACCCGCGGCTGCGCATCGAGCGCGACGCCGCGCACTAGCGCGAACAGAATCACTCCCATGACGCAGCCGAATCCTGTTACGCACATCTCTCCCTGGCAAGCCGAGTTCACGGCGTTGCGTCGCGATCTCCACATGCATCCCGAGCTCGGCTTCGAGGAGCATCGGACGGCAAAGATCGTCTGCGAGCGCCTTGCCGCCTACGGTATCGAGCATCATTCGGGCATCGGCAAGACGGGCGTCGTCGCGGTCGTGCGCGGCCGGTCCGACGCGAGCGGCCGCGCGATCGGCCTGCGCGCCGACATGGACGCGCTGCCGATGCAGGAGGAAAACGAGTTCGCGCACAAGTCACGCTACGACGGGCGAATGCACGGCTGCGGCCACGACGGCCACACGACCATGTTGCTCGCTGCCGCGCGCTATCTCTGCGAGACGCGCAATTTCGACGGCACCGTGTACCTCATCTTCCAGCCTGGCGAGGAGGGCTTTGCCGGCGCGAAGGCGATGATCGAGGACGGCCTCTTCGAGCGCTTTCCGGCGGAGCAGGTGTTCGCGCTCCACAATTGGCCGGGCCTGCCGCCCGGGCGCATCGGCATCACGCCCGGACCCGCCATGGCGGCCGCGGACCGTATCGAGATCAAGATCGACGGTCGCGGCGGGCACGGCGCCCATCCTCACGCGTCGATCGATCCCGTCATGGTGGCCGGTCACATCATCACGGCGGTGCAGTCGATCGTCTCGCGCAACGTGAGCCCCATCGACACCGCGGTGGTGAGCCTTTGCGCGATGCACGCGGGCAATCCGGGAGCCATGAGCGTGATTCCCGCGCACGCCACGCTGGTCGGCACGGTGCGCACGTTCCGGCCCGCGACGCAGGACATGATCGAGCGCCGGCTGTCCGAGCTCGTGCCGGCGATCGCCGCCGCGTTCGGCGCGACCGCGAACGTGAAGTACGAGCGCGTCTATCCGGCCACCGTGAATCATCCCCGCGAGACGGAATTCGCCGCGACGGTGGCCGAGAGCCTCGTCGGCCGCGAGAACGTCGTGCGCAATCTCGATCCGTCGATGGGCTCGGAGGATTTCTCGTTCATGCTGCAGGCGAGGCCCGGAGCCTTCGCGCGGCTCGGCCAGGGCGGGCTCGAGGGAGGCTGTTTCCTGCACAACAGTCTCTACGATTTCAACGACGCGGTCATTCCTTTGGGCGCGGGTTATCTGGCGGCGCTGGCCGAGACGGCGATGCCGATCGCCCGATGAGTCGCGGGACTCCCGTCGCAGAGCGGGGCGAGCCTTCGCGCGCAATGTTCCCGCCGACTCCGCTGTCTGCCCCGGCATGAGCGACCCGATCGTACTTGCCGCCGCGCCGCCGCCGCCCACCCCGGCCGCACGCTTCGCCGCGGCGTGGAACAGCGACGTCGGCTGGAGCTTCCGGCATTCGCCGGTCGCGATCGTCTCGGCGATCGTCCTTGCCCTCTGCCTCGGTGCGGCCCTGTTCGCACCCTGGGTCGCTCCGCACAACCCGTTCGACTTGAGGACGTTGAGCCTGCAGGACGCGCTCGCGCCTCCGGTCGGCATGACGGGCAGCAAGGCGGGCTACGTACTCGGCACGGACGACCAGGGCCGCGACGTGCTCTCGGCCATCATGTTCGGCACGCGCATCTCGCTCCTGGTCGGCCTCGCGGCGGTGGGGCTCGCGATCGCGTTCGGGGTCTCGCTCGGACTCGTCGCGGGCTACGTCGGCGGCAAGCTCGATGCGTTCATCATGCGCGTCGCCGATGTCCAGCTCTCGTTCCCTGCCATCCTGATCGCGCTGCTCATCGACGGCGTGGCCCGCGCGGTGCTGCCGCGCGATGCGCATTCGGACGTCGCGCTGTTCGTGCTGATCTTCGCGATCGGCGCGGCCAACTGGGTACAATATGCGCGTACGGTGCGGGGTTCGACGATGGTCGAGAAGAACAAGGAGTACATCCAGGCCGCGCGGGTGATCGGCGTGTCGCCGCTCGGCATCATGCGGCGCCACCTGCTGCCCAACGTCCTGGGCCCGGTGCTGGTGCTGGCGACGATCAACATCGCCACCGCGATCATCACCGAGGCGACGCTGTCCTTCCTCGGCGTGGGAGTGCCGCCGACGCAGCCGTCGCTCGGCACGCTGATCCGCGTCGGCAACGATTTTCTGTTTTCGGGCGAGTGGTGGATCGCCGTCTTTCCCGGCATCGCGCTCGTGATCATGGTGCTCGCGATCAATCTGCTCGGCGACTGGATGCGCGACGCGCTCAACCCGAAATTGCGGTGAAGCGAACAGCGGCCCCCGGTCGCCAGGCGCCGGGCCGCTGCTCGCGGTCTCCAATCTCTGCGTCGAGTTTCCCACCCGCCACGGCACGCTGCGGGCGGTGCACGACGTCTCGTTCGACATCGGCCAGGGCGAGATCCTGGGAGTCGTCGGGGAATCCGGCGCCGGCAAGTCGCTGACGGGCGCGGCGGTCATCGGGCTCATCGACCCTCCCGGCCGCATCGCCGGCGGCGAAATCCGCCTGGCCGGCCGGCGCATCGACGACCTGCCGTACGACACGTTGCGCGCAATCCGCGGGCGCGAGATCGGCGCCATCTTCCAGGATCCGCTGACCTCGCTCAATCCGCTGTACACGATCGGCCGCCAGCTCACCGAGACGATCGCGACGCACCTGCCGCTCGGACCCGCCGAAGCCCGGACGCGGGCGATCGAGCTGCTGGACGAGGTGGGCATTCCGGCGGCGGCACGTCGCTTCGACCACTATCCCCACCAGTTCTCGGGCGGCATGCGGCAGCGGGTCGTGATCGCGCTGGCGCTCTGCGGCGCGGCCGCGGCTCGTGATCGCCGACGAGCCCACGACAGCCCTCGACGTGTCGATCCAGGCGCAGATCATCGAGCTCCTGAAGCGGCTCGTGCCGCGAGCACGGCACCGCGGTGATGCTGATCACGCACGACATGGGCGTGATCGCCGAGGCGGCGGACCGGGTGGCCGTCATGTACGCCGGGCGCATCGTCGAGATCGGGCCGGTCGCGGACGTCATCCACCGGCCGGCGCACCCGTACACGGCGGGCCTCATGGGCTCGATTCCATCGATCGTCGACGATCGCGACCGCCTGGCCCAGATCGACGGCGTCATGCCGCGACTCGATGCCGTCCCCGGCGGCTGCGCCTTCCATCCGCGGTGCACGCGCGCCATCGCGCGCTGCCGGGTGGATCGTCCCGACCTCCTCCCCGTCGGCGCCACCCGCGCCGCCTGCTGGCTGGCTCATGGCTGAGCCGCCGCCACCCTTGAGCTCATGGCCGACGCGCTGCTGAAGCTCACCGACGTCGCGCGGACCTTCGACGTCTCGCCGCCGTGGCTCGATCGCGTGCTGGAGCGAAAGCCGCGCGCGATCCTGAAGGCCGTCGACGGCGTCAGCCTCGCGATCGCGTCCGGCGAGACGCTCGGCCTGGTCGGCGAATCGGGCTGCGGCAAGTCGACGGTCGCGCGTCTCATCGTCGGGCTGTACACGCCGACGCGCGGCACGATCGAATTCGACGGCGCCATCCTGGCCGGGGAGGGCGCGATCGACGCCGCCGCCCAGCGCGCGGCGCGGCGCGGCATGCAGATGATCTTCCAGGATCCCTACGCGAGCCTCAATCCCCGCTGGCGCGTCGCCGAGGTCATCGCCGAGCCGATCCTCGCGCAATCGCCGGCCACGCCGCGCGCCGAGGTCGCCTCGCGCGTCGCGAGAGCTGCTCGCGCAGGTCGGGCTCGCGGCGGCGGACGGCGTGAAGTATCCGCACCAGTTCTCCGGCGGCCAGCGCCAGCGGATTTCGATCGCGCGGGCGCTGTCCACCGAGCCGCGCTTCCTGGTGTGCGACGAACCGACGTCCGCGCTCGATGTCTCGGTGCAGGCGCAGGTGCTGAACCTGATGCGCGAGCTGCAGCAGCGGCTGGGCCTCACGTACCTCTTCATTTCGCACAACCTCGCGGTCATCCACCACATCGCCGATCGCGTCGGCGTGATGTATCTCGGCCGCATCGTCGAGCTCGCGCCCACGAAGCGCCTGTTCGCGGCGCCACAGCACCCGTACACCCGGATGCTGCTCGCCGCGGTGCCCGACCTCGCGATGACCGGCCGCGCGCGCACCGCCGTGGCGGGCGAGGTGCCGAATCCGCTCGACCCGCCGGCAGGATGCGCATTTCATCCGCGCTGCCCCTACGCGGCGGAGCGCTGCCGGAGCGAAAGCCCGGTGCTCAAACCGGCGCGCGACGGCGAGGTGGCGTGCCACGCGGTCGAGGAGGATCGGCTATAATTTGAGTTTTTGCGTCGTTCCGGAAGGCGAGGCTCGACGACGACGGGTTCTTTCTCCCTGGCACCGGGCCTTCGCGCGCCCGCCATTTTCGTCCGCAGGCCCATTGCGTCTCACCCACATCAAGCTCGCAGGCTTCAAGTCGTTCGTCGACCCGACGGCCATCGCCACGCCCGGCCAGCTCGTCGGCATCGTCGGGCCCAACGGCTGCGGCAAGTCCAACGTGATCGACGCCGTGCGCTGGGTGCTCGGCGAATCGAAGGCCTCGGCGCTGCGCGGCGAATCGATGCAGGACGTGATCTTCAACGGCGCCGGCGAGCGCAAGGCCGTCGGCCGCGCGTCCGTCGAGCTCTTCTTCGACAACTCGGCCGGCCGGATCGGCGGCCAGTGGGGCCGCTACACGGAGCTGTCGATCAAGCGCGTGCTGACGCGCGACGAGGATTCGTCGTACTACATCAACAACATTCCGGTGCGCCGCCGCGACATCTACGATCTCTTTCTCGGCACCGGTCTCGGGCCGCGCGCCTACGCGATCATCGAGCAGGGGATGATCTCGCGCGTGATCGAGGCGAAGCCCGAGGAACTGCGGGTGTTCCTCGAGGAAGCCGCCGGCGTCTCCAAGTACAAGGAGCGGCGCAAGGAAACCGAGGCGCGGCTCGCGGACACGCGCAAGAATCTTGCGCGCGTCGAGGACATCCGGATCGAGCTCGGCGTCCAGCTGGAAAAGCTCGACGCGCAGGCGAAGGTCGCCACCGAGTTCCGCGAGCACGAGACGCGCCTGCGCCTCGTGCAGCACCTGCTGTGGTTTTCGAAGCAGCAGGACGCGGCGAGCGCCCGCGAGCGCCATTCGGCGGCGGTGGCCAGCCTCGCCGTCGCCTTCGAGAGCGTGCAGGCCGACGTGCGCGCCGCCGAAGCGAAACTGGAGGCGCTGCGCGCCGATCACTATGCGGCGGGCGACGCCCTGCACGAGCGGCAGGGCGCGTTCTACGAAGCCAACGCCGAGGTGACGCGACTCGAGCAGCAGCTCGCCTTCGCGCGCGAGAGCGAAACGCGGATCACGCAGCAGGTCGCGCAGCTCACCGAGCAGATCGGCGCGCTCGCCGGACAGGAGAGCGGCGCTGCTCGCGGACCGCACCGGCATCGAGCAGGCGATCGAGGACGCGCTCGTCGAACGGGAACGCACCGGTGACGACGAGCGCGCCGCCGTCGCGCGCGCTGCCGGAGCGCGAGCAGGCGGTCGCCGCGGCGGCGGCGGTGGCCGCCGATCTGCAGCAACGGATCGCGCTGGCCGAGCAGTCGATCCGCGTCATCGAGACCAGGCGCGAGAACGTCGCCGAGCTCATGGCACAGCTCGCGCCGCGCCGCGAACGCTTGCAGGCCGAGCTCGATGCGCCGGGCGCGCCGGTCACCGGCCAGATCGCGGAAGTCGACGACCAGCTCCGAGCAGGAAACGGCCGAGCTCGCGTCGAAAGAGGCCGGATTGAATGCGCTGCACGACGCGGTGCAGCAACTGCAGGAACGGCAGCGCGCGGCGAGCGACGCCGCGCAGAAAGGCGGGACACGAGCTCGCGGACATCGAGGCCCGATCGCAGGCGCTCGCGGCGCTGCAGGCGAAGATCGGGCAGGGCAAGGACAGCGCGCAGTGGCTCGCCGACCACGGCATCGCCAACGCCCGGCGCCTGTGGCAGGGACTCGACATCGAGCCGGGATGGGAGGACGCCCTCGAGGCCGTGCTGCGCGAACGGCTCGATGCGGTCGAGCTCGAACGGCTGGACGCAGTGCTGGCGCTATGTTTCGGCGGGCCATGATGCGAAGGGCGCGCCGCCGCGAATCGCGCTCTTTGCGCCCGCGACGGGCGATGCGGCGCGCGGAGGCGGCACCGGCACCGGCGACAGCCTGCTCGCGCGCGTGCGCGGACTGCGCCCGGACATCGCGCGCCTCCTGTCGGACTGGCTCCGCGGCGTTCGCTGCCGCGACGATGTCGGCGCGGCGCTGCGCGATCGCGAAACGCTGGCCGTCGGCGAGTCGTTCGTGACGCCGCAGGGGCATCTCGTCACGTCGCAGTCGATCCATTTCTTCGCGGCGGACAGCGATCTGCACGGCGTGCTCGCCCGCCAGCGCGAGCTCCTCGAGCTCGAGCACGCCATCGGCGGCGTGCGGCAGCGACGCGCTCGCTGCGCGCGACGCGCTCGCGGCCGTCGAATCCGAGCTCGACGACACGCAGCGGCGCTACCACGACGAGAGCATGGCGTTTTCGTCGCAGCAGCGGCGTTGCCACGACCTCGAGCTCGAGCTGCTGCAACTGAAGCAGGCGGCGGAGACTGCGGCGAAGCGCCGCGGCCAGATCGTCGCCGAGCTCGCCGATATCGCCGCGCAGGACACGCGCGGGACAGGCGCAGGGCGATGCACTGTCGCGCGAGCTCGCCGATGCCCAGGTGAAGCTCCACGACGAGGCGACGCAGCGCGATGCGGCCCGGCACGCGCAGCAGGAAGCCGAGATCGAATTCGCGCGCGGCCGCGAGCGCGTTCGCGTGGCCGAGCGCGCCGCGCAGGAGGCGATCTTCGCCGAGCGGAGCTGCCGCGAGCGCCTGGCCGAGCTCGAGCGCCGCCGCGAATCCCTCGCGGCCCAGACGGCGCAGCAGCGCGGCCTCCTCGCCCAGTTGACGTCGGAGCGCGCGGCGATCGACTGGACGCCCGTCGAGCAGGCGCTGCAGCGCCAGCTTGCCGCGCGCGGCGACGCCGAGCAGGCGCTCGCGGCGGCGCGCGATCGGCAGGAAGGTCTCGGCGCGGAGCTTCGCACCGCGGACGAAGCGCGGCTTGCCGCGGAGCAGAAGCTCGAGCCGGCGCGGGCGAAGATCGAGGAGATGCGCCTCAAGGAGCAGGCGATGGTGCTGGCGGAGGAGCAGTTCGCCGGCCAGCTCGCCGAAGCGCACGCCGATCTCGCGGCGTTGCCCGCCGAGCTGAAGGCGTTCGGGAACAAGTCCGGCCTGCCGCCGGAGATCGAGCGGCTGCAGGGCGCGATCGCCGGCCTCGGCGCCGTCAATCTCGCGGCGCTCGACGAGCTCGGGATCGCGACGGAGCGAAAGCAGTATCTGGATGCGCAGGCGGCCGATCTCACGGAAGCGATGGCGACGCTCGAGAACGCGATTCGCCAGATCGATCGCGAGTCCCGGCAGCTCCTGCAGCAGACGTTCGACAGCGTCAACGAGAATTTCGCCCGGCTGTTCCCGGTGCTGTTCGGCGGCGGACAGGCGCAGCTCGTGCTGACCGGCGAGGAGATCCTCGACTCGGGCGTGCAGGTCGTGGCGCAGCCTCCGGGCAAGCGGAACACGTCCATCCATCTGCTTTCGGGCGGCGAGAAGGCGCTCACCGCCATTTCGCTCGTGTTTGCGCTGTTCCAGTTGAACCCGGCGCCGTTCTGCCTGCTGGACGAGGTCGACGCGCCGCTCGACGATCCGAACACCGACCGCTTCTGCCGGATGGTGCAGGACATGGCGCGGCAGACGCAGTTCCTGTTCATCTCGCACAACAAGATCACGATGGAGATGGCGAACCAGCTCATCGGCATCACGATGCCGGAGCCGGGAATTTCGCGCGTGGTCGCGGTCGACATCGCCGAAGCGCTCGAGCTCGCCGCCACGGGCGCCGCCGCGTGACTATCACGTGCAATTCTGAATCGGTAAACTAGCAGGCTGATGCAGAACCCCTCATGAGCCGCGTTTCGGAATCAGCTGCTTCGCATGACCTCGTTGCAACTGGGCCTCTTCGCCGCCGGTGCCGTGCTCGTGGTCGGGGTCCTCGTCTACAACTGGTTGCAGGAGCGCCGCGTGCGGCGCCGGATCAAGGAGGCGTTCTCGGCGGCCGACGAGCGCGGCGACGGCACGCGGAGGCCGGCCTGTCGGCGTCGTCGCCGGCGCCCGCGTCGAGCCGTCGCTGGCGCAGTCGCGCGGCGCCGGATGCCGTGCCCGAAAATCCGCGGCGCGCCGAGCCCGGCGGCGACGACGGCGACTACGAGCCGCCGCTCGAGGTCCATGCGCGCATCGCCTCCGAGGTGGCGGCCGACGAGTTCGTGCCGCCGACGCCGTTGGGTCTCGGCGCCGCGGCGCGCGCCACCGCTGGCGATCGCAACTGCGCCGCAGCCCGATCCCGACATCGAGTGCATCGTCAACCTGCAGCCGGCGCGGCCGTCGCGGCCGGCGCGCTCGCCGCCGGACTGCATGCGCGACTGGGACGGCCGCTGCGCTGGTTCGGCCGGCGCGGTCCCGGCCTGCCGTGGCAGTTGCTGAAATCGGACACCACGGGCGAGTTCTCCGAGATCGCCGCGTGCCTGCTGCTCGCCAATCGCTCCGGTGCGGCGACCGCGCCGCTGCTCGAGAGCTTTCGTGCGCGCCGTCACCGACGTCGCGGCGGCGCTGCCGGCGGCATTGCAGGCTCCGGACATTGCCGCCGAGGCGGCGCGCGCCGAGGCCCTCGATCGCATCTGCGCCGATCTCGACGTGCAGATCGGCATCACGGTGCTCAAGACCGACGGCGCGATGATCGCCGGCACCCGGCTTCGCGGCATCGCCGAGGCGTCGGGATTTCGCCTGGCCGACGGCGGGCGGTTCGACTGGATCCAGGAAGAGACGGGATCGGTGCTGTATGCGCTGCAGAACTACAGCGCCGATCCGTTCACCGCGGATACGCTGCGCGCGACGTCGACGCCGGGTGCCGTGTTCCTGCTCGACGTGCCGCGCGTGGCGGAGCCGGTCCGCGTGTTCGACCAGATGAAGCTCGCCGCGAAGCGCATGGCGCAGACGCTCGATGCGGCGCTCGTCGACGACAACCGGCGCCCGCTCGACGACGCCGCGTTCGACGCGATCCGCGAACAGGTGCGCAGCACCGCGGCGGCACTGCGCGAGGTCAACATCGAGCCGGGCAGTCCGCGTGCGCTGGCGCTGTTCGGTGGCTGACGCCGCGGCTGGCCCGGGCGCAGGAATCCGATCGTGTCCGCCGCGCCCTCCGGCGATTCCCGCGGCAGCGTGCCGCCGTCCGCCGCCGCGCGCGCTGCGGCGCTGCGGCGCGAGATCGAGGAGCACAATCGCCGATACTACGTCGACGATGCGCCGACGATCTCCGACGCCGAATACGACGCCTGTTCCGCGAGCTCGAGGCACTCGAAGCGCGCTATCCCGATCTCGTCTCCGCCGAGTCGCCGACGCAAAAGGTCGGCGGCGCGGCGCGCACCGATTTCGCGCCGGTGCGCCACGCCGTGCCGATGCTGTCGATTCGCACGGAGACCGACACGGTCGCCGGAGCCGCCGCGAAGTTCGACGCCCGCGTGCGCCGCGACCTGGGGCTCGACGCCGACGCGCCGCCGGTGGAGTACATGGCCGAGCTCAAGTTCGACGGCCTCGCGATCAGCCTTCGCTACGAGGAGGGTCGCCTCACCGTGGCGGCGACCCGCGGCGACGGCGAGGTCGGCGAGGATGTCACGCCCAACGTCAGGACCATCCGCTCGATTCCCCGGCAGCTTCGCGGCACGCGCACCGCCGCCGCTCCTCGAGGTGCGCGGCGAGGTCTACATGACGCGGCGCGACTTCGAGGAGCTCAATGCCCGGCAGCAGGCGGCCGGCGGGAAGGCTCTTCATCAATCCGCGCAACACGGCGGCCGGCGCCGTGCGGCAGATCGATCCGGCGATGACGGCGCAACGCCCGCTGGAATTCTTCGCCTACGGGATCGGCGAGACGCGCGGCTTCGCGCGGCCGGCGACCCACAGCGCGCTGCTCGACGCGCTCGAGGCGTTCGGTCTTCCGGTCAACGGCGACGGCGCGTGGCGCACGGCGCCGCCGAGCTCGCGGCGTTCTACGAATCCGTCGCGGCCAGACGGGCGAGCCTTCCGTTCGAGATCGACGGCGTCGTCTACAAGGTCAATTCGCTCGCGCTGCAGGACGAGCTCGGCTTCGTGTCGCGCGAGCCGCGCTGGGCGGTCGCGCACAAGTTTCCGGCCGAGGAGATGGCCACCGAAGTGCTCGGCATCGACGTCCAGGTCGGGCGCACGGGCGCGGTCACGCCGGTCGCCCGGCTGAAGCCCGTGTTCGTCGGCGGCGTGACGGTCACGAATGCGACGCTGCACAACGAGGACGAAGTCCGGCGCAAGGACGTGCACGATCGGCGACACGGTCGTCGTCCGGCGGGCCGGCGACGTGATTCCCGAGGTCGTTCGCGTCGCTGGTGGACAAGCGTCCGCGCGGCGCGATGGCGTTCGCCATGCCCGTCGCGGTGCCCGGAATGCGGTTCGGCGATCGTCCGCCTGCCCGACGAGGCGGTCGCGCGCTGCACGGGCGGCCTCTTCTGTCCGGCGCAGCGCAAGCAGGCGCTGCTGCACTTCGCGAGCCGCCGCGCGCTCGACATCGAGGGCCTGGGCGACAAGCTCGTCGACCAGCTGGTCGACGCCGCACTCGTGCGCACGCCCGCCGATATCTACCAGCTTCCGGAGCGCGGACCTGGCCGGCCTCGAGCGCATGGCCGAAAAATCGGCGGCGAACGTCATCGCCGCGATCGAGAAGAGCAAGGCCACGACGCTCGCCCGTTTCATCTACGGCCTCGGCATCCGGCATGTGGGCGAAACGACGGCGAAGGACCTCGCGCGCCATTTCGGCGGGCTCGACGCGCTCATCGCCGCGGATGAGACGCGCTCCTCGAAGTGCGCGACGTCGGGCCCGTGCTGGCCGAGAGCATCGCCCGATTCTTCGCGGAACCGCCACAATCGCGACGTGATCGCTGCGCTCCGCCAGGCCGGCGTCCACTGGCCCGAGACCGAGCCGCGCCAGCGCGACGGCCGGCCAGCTCGCCGGCCTGACCTTCGTGCTGACCGGAACGCTGCCGAACCTCACGCGCGACGACGGCCGGGCGCGCATCGAAGCCGAGGGCGGGAAAGTCGCCGGCGAGCGTGTCGAAGAAGACGAGCTACGTGGTCGCCGGCGCGGATTCCGGATCCAAGCTCGCGAAGGCGATGGAGCTCGACATTCCCGTGCTGGACGAGGCGGGTCTCCTGCAGCTCATCGCCGGCGGCGCACGTAGGCGCCCGTCGGAACAACGACAAGGAACACTGCGATGCGCACGATCACCAAGGCGGTCTTCCCGGTGGCCGGTCTCGGCACCCGGTTCCTGCCGGCGACCAAGGCGAGCCCGAAGGAAATGCTGCCGGTCGTCGACAAGCCGTTGATCCAGTATGCGGTCGAGGAGGCCGCCGCCGCCGGCATCACCGACATGATCTTCATCACCGGGCGCAACAAGCGGTCGATCGAGGACCATTTCGACAAGGCGTACGAGCTCGAGACCGAGCTCGAGCTTCGCAACAAGACCGAATTGCTGAAGACGGTGCAGTCGGCGACGCCGCACGGCATCAACTGCATCTACATCCGGCAGACGGAGGCGCTCGGTCTCGGCCATGCGGTGCTGTGCGCCGCGCCGGTCGTCGGCGACGAGCCGTTCGCGGTGATTCTCGCGGACGATCTCATCGATGCCGGCGTGCCGGTCATGCAGCAGATGGTCGAGGTCGCGCGGCGGGAAGGACGCGTCGACCATCGGCGTCATGGAAGTGCCGGCCGACGACGTCGGCAGCTGGGGCATCGTGGAAACCCGGCAGACCGGCGGCCGGACGCGCGCCGATCACGCGGATCGTCGAAAAGCCGAAGCCGGGCACGACGCCGTCGACGCTCGCGGTCGTCGGCCGCTACGTGCTGACGCCGCGGATCTTCCATCATCTGCGCACGATGCCGCCCGGCGCCGGCGGCGAGATCCAGCTCACCGACGGCATCGCGCGCCTGCTGGACGAGGAAAGGTGGTCGCCTACCGGTTCGAGGGCCGGCGCTACGACTGCGGACGCAAGCTCGGCTATCTCGAGGCGACGGTCGATTTCGGGCTCAAGCATCCGGAGCTCGCCGACGACTTCGCGGCGTTCCTGCGCGACCGGGCGACACGACACCCGCCGATGACCTTGAGCGAGCTTCGCTACATCGTCGCCGTCGCCAACGAGCGGAGCTTCGGTCGCGCCGCGCGGCGCTGTTTCGTGAGCCAGCCGGCGTTGTCGGTCGCGATCCAGAAGCTCGAGGAAGAGCTGGGCGCCCGGCTCTTCGAGCGCGGCAAGAGCGAGATCACGGTGACGCCGGTCGGCGCGCGCGTCGTGGAGCAGGCGCAGAAGGTGCTCGAGGAGGCGGCGCGGATCATGGAGCTCGCGCAGGCCGGACGAAACCAGCTCGCCGGCGTCCTCCGGCTCGGCGTCATCTACACGATCGCCCCGTACCTCCTGCCGGATCTCATCCCGGCGCTGCACGCGTGCGCGCCGCAGATGCCGCTCGATCTCGACGAGAATCTCACCGAGCACCTGGAAGGCCGCGCTGCGGTCGGGACGCATCGACGTCGCGATCATCGCGCTGCCGTTCGCGCCGCCGGGCGTCGTCACCGAATTCCTGTACGAGGAGCCGTTTCGGGTGGTCGTCCCGGCGGGCCACAAATGGGCGAAGCGCAAGTCGATCCGTCCGGACGAGCTCGCCGCGGAGCAGCCGATCCTGCTCGACATCGGCCACTGCTTTCGCGAGCAGGTGCTCGATGCCTGCCCCGAGCTCAGTCGCGCCGAAGCGCACGTGACGCGCACGAGCTCGCTCGAAACGGTGCGCAACATGGTGGCGTCCGGGCTCGGCGTCTCGGTGCTGCCGCGCGACGCGCTGACGCCGCAAGTATCACAGCCGGCTGGTCGTGCCCATTCCGTTCACGCGCCCGGCGCCGTCGCGACGCGTCGCGCTCGCGCACCGCAAGAGCTTTCCGCGGCCGGAGGCGATCAAGGCGATACGCGTGGCAGTCGCCGCCTGCCGGACGGCGACGTGGCTCGTCCGCTCGGGCTAGAGGCGTGGCCCGGATATACTTCCGCGCTCGCCGGACGACCATGCGCCGGTCGGCGGAGGCCTTCTCACCGTACAGGAGCACACAATGATTGCGGATCTCAAGGGCAAGGTCGTGCTGATCACCGGAGCGTCGACGGGCATCGGCGCCGCGGCGGCGCGAGCGTTCGCCGGCGAAGGCGGCAAGGTGGCCGTCCATTACAACGAGAGCCGCGATGCCGCGGAAACGGTGGCCGCGGACATCAGGAAGGCCGGGCGGCGAAGCCGCGCTGGTCCAGGGCGATGTCACGATCGAAGCCGACGTGAAGCGCATCGTCCGCGAGGCGACCGCGGCGTTCGGCCGCATCGACGTGCTGATCAACAATGCCGGCGGGATGCTCGGGCGGGTGAAGATCGAGGACTACACGGTCGAGCACATCAACCGGGTGCTGTCGCTCAATTGCACGCAGGTCGCGCTGTTCATGCGCGAGGTGATCCCGATCATGCGCCAGCAGAAGTCGGGCAACGTGATCAACGTCACGTCGATCGCCGCGCGGCACGGCGGCGGCGGCGGGGCGATCCTCTACGCCGGCGCCAAGGGCTTCGTCTCCACCGTGACGCACGGCTGGGCGAAGGAAGTGGTCGGCGACGGCATTCGCGTGAACGCGCTGTCGCCGGGCGTCATCACCACCCCGTTTCACGACCGCTATTCGACCGCCGACCAGTTGAAGGCGATGCAGGCGACGATTCCGATGAACCGCCTGGGCGGCGCCGACGAGTGCGCGGGAACGCTGCTCTACCTCGCCTCCGACGCGCTGTCCGGCTACGTCACCGGGCAGGTGATCGAGGTCAACGGCGGCCAGTACATGCCCTGACGAAAGCCTGTCGGCAGGCGGCGCGAGCGTCGCGATCAGCAGCGCGGCGGCAGCGTCGGCAAGGGACGTGATGACGCGATCCGGCGCCGGACCGTGACGATCGACCGGTGCTGCCGGCGCGATTGATCCAGAACGTCGTGAATCCGAAGGCCTTGGCGCCGACGGCGTCCCAGCAGTTCGACGAGACGAAGCCAATGCGTCGCGGCGGCAGGCTGCAGCCGATCGACCGCGAGTTGGTAGACGCGCGGGCTCGGCTTGTAGATGCCGGCGGCGTCGACCGAAAGGACGCCGTCGACGAAGACGTCGAGTCCCGAGTGCCGCACCAGCGGCAGCAGCATCCCGAGCGTGCCGTTCGACAGGATCCAGCGCGGCCGTGGCGCGAGGCGCGCGAGCGTCGTCGCGACGTCGGGGAAGGGCGCGAGCGTCGAGGTAGGCGTCCTGCAAGGCGGGCGCGTTCGCAGCCGCCGAGGTCGATGCCAAGCGCCGCCAGCGCGAAGTCCAGCGCCTGCGCGGTCACGGCGGCGAAGTCGGCCCGCGGCCACGCCGGAGTTCGTCATGAGGCTTCCGAGCCACGTGTATTCGAGCTGTTTCGTGCGCCAGAGCTGCGACAGCGTCGGCGCCGCGGCCGGGCGCGAGCGTCTTCCGCCAGCGCAGTCACCGAGTGGACGTCGAACAGCGTGCCGTAGGCGTCGAACACGAGCGCATCGACATCGAGCGAGTTGTCGGGATCCTTCATCGCGCCCCGTTACATTCCGGTTCGTGTCCGGCGCGTGCGTCGCGCGCGCCCGCGGACAAAAAAATAGGGGTTACACTTGCGCGTAACCCCTTGGTTCATGTGGTGGGCGGTATTGGTTTCGAACCAACGACCCCCGCCGTGTGAAGGCGGTGCTCTACCGCTGAGCTAACCGCCCGCGAACCCAGACAGGAGCCGCGATTTAACCATAGCGCCCAGACGAGGGTCAAACCGATTTTGGCGATTTGTCGATGCTTGTCCAGGACGAAAAATGCCTTCCGATTGGTGCACGATTCGCTCCGAACTGGGGCGAGTCGCACGGCTCGCGCTGTGGATAAAACGGTAAGCTTAGGACGGGCCATGTGATTTTGGTTTTGGCCCGGGATTTGCAACTAGTCTTGCCGACTCGTCCGCGCCGCCCGACAAATATTTCGTGTCCCGCTCAATCTACGATGAAATGCGCGCCCCGGACGGGGGCATCCGCCCGCCGTACCAGGCGTTCGCCGGGTGGCTCGACCGCACGCCGGCCGCCCGCATCGCCCAGAAGCGGGAAGAGGCGGAGCGGGCCTTCCATCGCGTCGGCATCACGTTCGCGGTCTACGGCGAGGAATCCGGCAGCGAACGGCTGATCCCGTTCGATCTCGTGCCGCGGATCATCTCCGGCGACGAATGGAAAGTGCTCGATCGCGGCTTGCAGCAGCGCGTGCAGGCACTGAATGCGTTTCTGCACGACATCTATCACGATCAGGCGATCCTCAAGGCCGGCGTCGTGCCGGCGGAGCGGGTGCTGGCGAACGCCCAGTATCGCGCCGAGATGCAGGGCATCGACGTTCCCGGCGGCATCTACGCCCACATCGCCGGCGTCGACCTCGTCCGCGCCGGCGCGGGCGAGTTCTACGTCCTCGAGGACAATCTGCGGGTTCCGTCCGGCGTGTCCTACATGCTCGAAAACCGCAAGATGATGATGCGGCTTTTCCCGGAGCTCTTCGCCACGCAGCGCATCCGCCCCGTCCAGCACTACCCCGACCTGCTGCTCGCGAACCTGTACGGGCTCGCGCCGGCGGGCGAGGAGCGGCCGACGGTGGCCGTGCTGACGCCCGGCGCCCACAACTCGGCGTATTTCGAGCACGCGTTCCTGGCGCAGCAGATGGGGGTCGAGCTGGTCGAGGGCCCGGATCTCTTCGTCCAGAACGACACGGTCTACATGCGCACGACGCACGGACCGCAGCGCGTGCACGTGATCTACCGGCGCGTCGACGACGACTTTCTCGATCCGCTCGCGTTCCGGCCCGATTCGATGCTCGGAGTGCCCGGCCTCTTCGCCGCCTATCGCGCCGGGCGGGTCACGCTCGCCAACGCCATCGGCACCGGCGTGGCCGACGACAAGTCGATCTATCCGTACGTGCCGGACATGATCCGCTTCTACCTGACCGAGGAGCCGGTGCTCGCCAATGTTCCGACCTATCTCCTGCATCGCAAGGAGGATCGCGATTACGTGCTCGCGCATCTGGCGGAGCTCGTCGTCAAGGAAACCCACGGCGCCGGCGGCTACGGCATGCTGATCGGCCCGGCCGCGGCCGCGGCCGAGCTCGAAGCGTTCCGCCAGCGGATCCTCGCGGCGCCCGACAAGTACATCGCCCAGCCGACGCTGGCGCTTTCGACCTGCCCGACGTTCGTCGAAAGCGGGCTCGCGCCGCGGCACGTCGACCTGCGGCCCGTACGTGCTGTCCGGCAAGACCGTCAATCTCGTGCCGGGCGGCCTGACGCGCGTCGCGCTCCGCGAGGGCTCGCTCGTGGTCAACTCGTCGCAGGGCGGGGGCACCAAGGACACCTGGGTGCTCGCCAACTAGGCGACTCGACGGAACCGACATGCTCTGCCGCACCGCCAACGAGCTCTTCTGGATGTCGCGCCACATCGAGCGGGCCGAGAACACCGCGCGCATGCTCGACGTCACCTATCGGATGCGCTCCTGCCGTACGAGGTGATCGAGCCCGGGCTCGCGTGGGCCGAGCCGTGGGCCGTGCCCCTCATCACGTCCGGACTCGCCACGGCGTACTACGAGCGCTATCCGGTGCTCTCGGCCGAGAACGTGCTGCGCTTCATGATCCTCGACGCCGCCAATCCGTCGTCGATCTTCTGCTGCCTGCGCGCCGCGCGCGAATCGGCGCGCTCGGTGCGCGGCGCGATCACGTCGGAAATGTACGAGGACCTGAACTCGGCGTGGCTCGAGGTGCGCGGCTACGACTACGCGCGCCTCGAGAGCGGCGGTGTGTCCGAGTTCCTCGACTGGGTCAAGATGCGCTCGCATCTCTTTCGCGGCGTGACCTTCGGCACGCTGCTGCGCGACGAGGCCTATCCACTTCATCCGCCTCGGCACGCACCTCGAGCGGGCCGACAATACCGCGCGCATCCTCGACGTCAAGTACCACACGCTGCTGCCGAGCGCCGCCGACGTCGGCGGCGCCGTCGACTACTACCAGTGGGGCGCGCTGCTGCGCTCGGTGTCCGGCTTCGAGGCGTACCGCAAGATCTACAGCGACGTCATCACGCCGCGCCGCGTGGCCGAGCTCCTCATCCTGCGCGACGACATGCCGCGCTCGCTGCACGCCTGCATGAATTTCATCTACGAGACGCTCGAGCGGCTGTGCGACGAGAATACGCGCGAGATCGAGCGCGCGGCGGGCGAGCTCCACGCCAAGCTGCACTACGGCCGCACCGACGACATCATCGAGCTCGGGCTGCACGAGTACCTGATGGACTTCCTCGAGCGGATCTCGAAGCTGGGCGACGAGATCAGCCGGCACTTCCTCGTTCCGGGATGATGCGCCGGAACGTCATCGCGCCGGCTGGTGGCGGCGGACGACGATTGGGTAGAATCGCATCTTTCGCCCACGCCGCTTGACCGATGACCTATTGCGTCGCCATGTCCCTCGAAGCGGGGATGCTGTTCGCCTCCGACTCGCGCACCAACGCCGGCGTCGACCAGATCGCCCGCTTTTCCAAGATGCGCGTCATCGCGAACGAGGGCGAGCGCGTCATCGTCACGCTGTCGTCGGGCAATCTGTCCATCACCCAGAACGCGCTCAACACGCTCGAGGAGCGCGCCCGCGCCGGGGACGACTCGCTCAACCTGTCGAACGCCGAGTCGATGTTCGACGTCGCGCGTCTGATCGGCGACTCGCTGCGCGAGGCGAAGAGCCGCGACGGCCCCTTCCTGATGCAGAGCAACATCGACTCGTCCGCGAGCTTTCTCGTCGGCGGCCAGATCCGCGGCGAGCCGCCCAGGCTCTTCAACGTGTACAGCGAGGGCAATTTCATCGAGGCGACCGCGGACACCTGCTACTTCCAGAGCGGCGAGACCAAGTACGGCAAGCCGATCATCGACCGCGTGATCACTCGCCGCGCGTCGCTCATCGACGCGACGAAATGCACGATGGTCTCGTTCGATTCGACGATGCGCTCGAACATCTCGGTCGGCTTGCCGATCGACCTCCTCGTCTACGAGGCCGATTCGCTGCGGATCGGCATGCAGCGGCGGATCGACGAGGACGACCCTTACTACCAGATGGTCCACCGCCAGTGGGGCGAAGGGCTGCGCCAGGTGTTCGCGCAGCTGCCGAATCCCGATTGGATGTGAGGGCCTGTTCACACTATGGACGCAAACGCGAACGGGTGGCATGTGCCGCCCTCAAGGCGGACGACGAAGCGAAGACCGGGCGTCTTCGCGAGGAGGACAACGCGGAAGGGCGGCACATGCCGCCCGTTCCCTTCGGGTTGCTGCCGAAAACGCTCAGCGCTGCGTTGCAAAGTCTTGCCGGGGTCCCGACCCGCCTTCACCTTTGCGCCTTGCGCTGAGCGTTTTCGGCCGTGCAACGCGTTTGCGTCCATAGTGTGAGCAGGCCCTGATGGCCATCCGGGTCGCCCTCCAGCACCGCACGACGTATCGCTTCGATCGCAACGTTGGGCTGGGGCCGCACGAAATCCGGCTGCGGCCGGCGCCGCACTGCCGCACGCCGATTCTCGGCTACTCGCTCAACGTCGCCCCCGACCGGTACTTCCTGAACTGGCAGCAGGACCCCTACGGCAACTGGGTCGCGCGGCTGGTGTTCACCGAGCGCTCCGACCAGCTCGACATCCGCGTCGACCTCACGGCCGACATGACGGTGATCAATCCGTTCGACTTCTTCGTCGAGCCGTATGCCGAGTTCACGCCGTTCACCTACGCGCCGGCGCTGGCGAAGGAGCTGATTCCGTTCCTCGAGACCGCGCCCGCGGGGCCGCGTCTCGCGGCGTGGCTCGAGCGTTTCCGGCCGACGATCCGGCCCGGCGAGAAGACCGTCGACATGCTGGTGCGGCTCAACCAGCAGCTGCAGCACGAGATCAGCTACCTCGTGCGGATGGAGCCCGGCGTGCAGCCGCCCGACACCACGCTTTCGCGCGCGCAGGGATCCTGCCGCGACACCGGGTTGGCTGCTCGTGCAGATCCTGCGGCACCTGGGCCTCGCCGCGCGTTTCGCTTCGGGGTACCTGATCCAGCTCACGGCGGACGTGCGGCCACTCGACGGCCCGGCCGGACCGGAAAGCGATTTCACCGACCTGCACGCGTGGGCGGAAGTCTATCTGCCGGGCGCAGGCTGGATCGGGCTCGATCCGACGTCGGGGCTGCTCGCGGGCGAGGGCCACATTCCTCTGGCGTGCTCCGCCGACCCCGGCAATGCCGCGCCGGTGATCGGCTACACCGACGTGTGCGACGTCGATTTCTCGTTCGCGATGCAGCTGACGCGCGTCCACGAAGACCCGCGGGTCACCAAGCCGTATTCCGACGCGCAATGGGAGGCCATCCGCGCAGGTCGGGCGAGCAGGTCGACGCCGATCTCGCGAAGCACGACGTGCGACTGACGCAGGGCGGCGAGCCGACGTTCGTGTCCGTCGACGACATGGAAGGCCCCGAGTGGAACTACACGGCGCTCTCGCCGAAGAAACGCGAGCTGGCCGAGACCCTGTTGCGCCGGCTCGGCACCCGCTTTGCCGCGGGTGGATTCCTCCACACGGGACAGGGCAAGTGGTATCCGGGCGAGCCGCTGCCGCGCTGGGCCATCGGCGTCTGGTGGCGCACCGACGGGCAGCCGCTCTGGCGCGACGCGACCCTGATCGCCGACACGCGTGCGAAAGGCAGCGCGGATCTCGCGGTCGCGCAGCGCTTCGTCACCGGGCTCGCGGAGCGCCTCGGTCTTGCCGTCTCGTGCGTGATCACGGCGTTCGAGGACGTGCCGAAGCTGCTCGCGGCCGAGGCGGCGCTGCCCTCCAACGCCGACCCGCTCCTCGCGGATCTGGCGAAGCCCGACGAGCGTGCCCGCCTTGCCCGCTTGCTGCTCCAGGGACTCGATCGACCGGCCGGATTCGTGTTGCCGCTGCGCGCACCGGCCTCCGAGGCCGCCGCGGCGGCGCCATGGCACAGCAGCCCTTGGCCCCTTAAACGCGAACGCCTCTATGTGCTGCCCGGCGATTCGCCGATCGGCCTGCGGCTGCCGCTGTCGTCGCTACCGGACGTTCTGCCCAAGGACATCGAACCGGAATTTCCGGTCGATCCGTTCGCGCCGCGCGATGTGCTGCCGGGGGCGGCCGCCGTCGCCAAGCAGAAGGCGAAACGCGCCGCGAAACCGGCGCCGATCGCGCCGAGGCAGGTGATCAAGACCGCGCTATGCGTGGAGGTGCGCGACGGCCACCTCAATGTGTTCATGCCGCCGCTGATGCGGCTCGAGGACTACGTGGAACTCCTCGCTCACGTCGAAGCCGCGGCGGGCGAGTGCCGCCAACCGGTCGTCATCGAAGGCTACACGCCCCCGCGCGATCCGCGGGTGCGGGTGCTGAACGTGACGCCGGACCCCGGCGTCATCGAGGTCAACGTGCATCCCGCATCGACGTGGGACGAGCTTTGCGCCACCACGGAGGCGCTGTACGAGGACGCCCGGCAATCGCGGCTGTCGACCGAGAAGTTCATGCTCGACGGTCGGCATACCGGAACGGGCGGAGGCAATCACGTGACCCTGGGCGGCGCCACCGCTGCCGACAGCCCCCTGCTGCGGCGCCCGGACCTGCTGCAAAGCCTGATCACCTACTGGCAGAACCACCCGGCGCTCTCGTACCTGTTCTCGGGCACGTTCATCGGTCCCACCAGCCAGTCGCCGCGGGTCGACGAGGCGCGTGACGACCGCCTGTACGAGCTCGAAATCGCCTTCCAGCAGATGCGCCGCACGAACGAAGCGGGGGAAGCGACGACCACACCCTGGCTCGTCGACCGGCTGCTGCGCCATCTTCTCACTGACCTCACGGGCAATACGCATCGCGCCGAGTTCTCGATCGACAAGCTCTACTCCCCGGACACCGCGACCGGCCGCCTCGGCCTCCTCGAGTTTCGCGCCTTCGAGATGCCGCCGCATCCACGCATGAGCCTCGTCCAGACGCTGCTGCTTCGCGCGCTGGTCGCGCGGTTCTGGCGGGAGCCTTACCGCGGCCACCTCGTGCGCTGGGGCACTGCGCTGCACGATCGCTGGCTGCTGCCCCATTTCGTCGCGGCGGACATGCGCGATGTCGTGGCGGATCTCGTCTCCTTCGGCTATCCGCTGGCGCAGGGCTGGTTCGATCCGTTCGTCGAATTCCGCTTCCCGCGCTTCGGCACGATCGCCTGCGATGGCGTGACGATCGAGGTGCGCCAGGCGATCGAGCCCTGGCATGTTCTGGGCGAGGAGGTGAGCGGGACGGGCACCGCGCGCTACGTCGACTCGTCCGTCGAACGGCTGCAGGTGAAAGTCACTGGCATGATCGGCGCTCGCCATTGGGTGGCCTGCAACGGCCGACGGCTCCCGCTCGCCTCGACGGGGATCCCCGGCGAGTACGTCGGCGGTGTTCGCTTTCGGGCGTGGAGCCCGCCCTCGGCGCTGCACCCGACGATCGGCGTGCACGCGCCGCTCGTGTTCGATCTCGTCGACATCTGGGCGCAGCGGGCCCTTGGCGGTTGCACCTACCACGTGGCGCATCCCGGCGGGCGCAACTACGACACGTTTCCGGTGAACGCCAACGAAGCGGAGGCGCGCCGCGTTGCGCGCTTCTGGGCGCACGGTCACACGCCGGGCGCGATGGCGCTCTCCGACGAACCGCCCAACCCAGCCACCCCGACCACCCTCGACCTGCGCTGGGATCCTCGATGAGCGCCGCCGGGCCCACCCACGGCGAGAATACTGCCCCCTCGGCAGCAGCCGAATCGGCCAATGAGGCCGCAAGCCTGGGGGCACGCGTCCGCACCCGCTTCGCCCCAAGTCCGACCGGCTTTCTCCACTTGGGAGGCGCGCGCACGGCACTGTTCGCGTGGGCCTATGCGCGGCGGCATGGCGGGGCCTTCATCCTGCGCATCGAGGACACCGACGTCGCGCGATCGACGCCGGAAGCGGTGCAGGCGATTGTCGACGCGATGGCCTGGCTCGGTCTCGATTGCGACGAAGGGCCCTTCTACCAGATGCAACGGATGGATCGGTATCGCGCCGTCCTCTCCGACATGCTGGCGCGCGGGCTCGCCTATCGCTGTTACATGCAGCCGGCGGAGCTCGACGAACTGCGCGCGGCGCAGATGGCGCGCGGCGAGAAGCCGCGCTACGACGGTCGCTGGCGACCCGAGAACGCCATGGGCAAATCTCCCCCGGACGGGGTCACACCGGTGATCCGGTTCAAGAATCCGCTCATCGGCAGCGTCGCCTGGGACGACCGCATCAAGGGGCGCATCGAGATTGCCAACGCCGAGATGGACGACCTCGTGCTCGCGCGGCCCGACGGCACGCCAACGTACAATTTCTGCGTCGTCGTCGACGACCTCGACATGCGGATCACGCATGTGGTCCGCGGCGACGATCACGTCAACAACACGCCGCGGCAGATCAACATCATCCGCGCCCTGGGGCGCGAGCCCCCGGTCTACGCGCACGTGCCGACCGTGCTGGGCGAGGACGGCCAGAAGCTCTCCAAGCGGCACGGCGCCGTCGGTGTGATGCAATACGAGGAGCAGGGCTACCTGCCGGAGACGATGGTCAATTTTCTCGCGCGCCTCGGCTGGGCGCACGGCGACGACGAGGTATTCACGCGCGAGCAATTCGTCGCATGGTTCGATCTCGGCGCGATCAGCGCTGCCCCTTCGCGCTTCAACGCCGGCAAGCTCAGGTGGCTGAACCAGGAGCACATGAAGGCGTTGCCGGAAGCCCTGCTCGGGCAACGGCTCGTGCCTTACCTCGAGCGCATCGAGCTGGATCCTGCGGCGGGACCTGCGCCGGGTGCTGTCGGGCTGCTGGTGCGCGACCGCGTCGGCACGCTCACCGAAATGGCCGAAGCCGCGCGCTACTTCTATGCGCTGCCGCAACCGACGCCCGAATGGCTCGCGACCCAGGTCGACGCCGTCAAGCGCAGCGCGCTGGCGGAACTCGCGGCCGAATTCACGTCCCTCGCGTGGACGCGCGAGGCGCTCGGCGCCGCGATGAAGGCCGCAGCCGCACGCCACAACCTGAAGCCGGGCGAAGTGATGATGGCGATGCGCGCGCAGGTCTGCGGCACGCGGGAGACACCCGCGATCGACGCTGTGTTGGCACTGCTCGGACGACAGACCGTCGTATCGCGCCTCACTGCGGGACTGGGCAGCGCGGGTTAATCCTGTAGAATGGGGATTTCCGGAACTTGTCGCCCATGCCCAAGTTCGTGTTCGTCACCGGCGGCGTCGTTTCCTCACTGGGGAAGGGCATCGCCGCCGCGTCGCTGGCCGCAATCCTCGCCTCCCGCGGCGTCCGCGTCACCCACCTCAAGCTCGACCCGTACATCAACGTCGATCCTGGAACGATGAGTCCGTTCCAGCACGGCGAGGTGTTCGTCACCGAGGACGGCGCCGAGACCGACCTCGACCTCGGGCACTACGAGCGCTTCACCGACGTCAAGATGGGCCGGCGCAACAATTTCACCACCGGCCAGATCTACGAAAGCGTGATTCGCAAGGAGCGCCGCGGCGATTACCTCGGCGGCACGGTCCAGGTCATCCCCCACATCACCGACGAAATCAAGAGCTGGATTCTGGCGGGGGCGACGATCGACGGCGTCGAAGCCGAGGTCGCCGTGGTCGAGGTCGGCGGCACGGTGGGCGACATCGAATCGCTGCCGTTCCTCGAGGCGATCCGGCAGATGGGCATCACGCTCGGCCGCGACAACGCCTGCTACGTGCACCTCACGCTGGTCCCCTACATCGCGGCCGCGGGCGAGATGAAGACCAAGCCGACGCAGCACTCGGTCAAGGAGCTGCGCGAGATCGGCATCCAGCCCGACGTCGTGCTCTGCCGCGCCGACCGGCCGATCAGCGACAGCGACCGGCGCAAGATCGCGCTGTTCACGAACCTCACGCCCGAAGCGGTGATTCCCGCGCTCGACACCGACTCGATCTACAAGATTCCCGGTGCGCTGCATGCCGAGGGGCTCGACGACATCGTCTGCAAGAAGCTGCGGATGGATCCCAAGCCCGCCGACCTGTCGATCTGGAACAAGCTCGTCGAAGCGCTGGAGCATCCCGAGCACGCGGTCCACATCGCGATGGTCGGCAAGTACGTCGACCTGACGGAGTCCTACAAGTCGCTGTCGGAGGCGCTGACACACGCTGGCATACACACGCGAGCCAAGGTGCACATCCACTATGTCGACTCCGAGGCGGTCGAGCGCGACGGCACGGATTGCCTGGCCGGAATGGACGGCATCCTGGTGCCGGGCGGCTTCGGCAAGCGCGGCGTCGAAGGCAAGATCGCGGCGATTCGCTACGCGCGCGAAAAAGGCATTCCCTACCTCGGGATCTGCCTGGGCATGCAGCTCGCGGTGATCGAATACGCGCGGCACGTCGCCGCGCTCGACGGCGCGAACAGTACCGAATTCGATCCCGATACGAAGCACCCGGTCGTCGCGCTCATCACCGAGTGGCAGAATCGCGACGGCTCGATCGAACGGCGGGCGGCGAATTCCGACCTGGGCGGCACGATGCGCCTCGGCGGCCAGCCGTGCGATGTCGTTCCCGGATCGCTCGCGCACAGGATCTACGGCGCGAACACCGTGGCCGAACGGCACCGGCATCGGTACGAAGTGAACAACCATTACCTGCCGCGCCTCGAGGCTGCCGGCCTCGTGGTCGGCGCGCGGGCCCACAGCGAGACGGCCGGCGATCTCTGCGAGATGATCGAATTGGCGCAGCACCCGTGGTTCTTCGGCTGCCAGTTCCATCCCGAATTCACGTCGAATCCGCGCCGCGGCCATCCGTTGTTCATCGGCTTCGTGCGCGCCGCGCTCGACCGGCAGCGCTGCGCCCACGACGGCAGCACCAGCGACGCCGTCGCCGAGCTGGTGGCATCGCTGTGAGCCCCCACGCTCGCAGCATTCGCTGCTCCCCGAAGCGCGCAAGGTGCGCCGCATCTTCGTTCAAGCGGCCGTGCGCGCACTGACCGAAGGCGTGCGATGAACTTGTGCGGCTTCGACGTCGGGCTCGACCGGCCGCTGTTCCTGATCGCGGGCCCGTGCGTCGTCGAATCCCGGCAGCTCCAGATCGACGTCGCGGGCAAGCTCAAGGAAATCTGCGCCGCAGTCGGCATGCCGTTCATCTTCAAGTCGTCCTACGACAAGGCCAATCGCAGTTCCGGCGCGTCGTTTCGCGGACCGGGCATGGCCGAGGGATCTGCGCATCCTCGCCGAGGTGAAGCGCCAGATAGGCGTGCCGGTGCTCACCGACGTGCACGAAGCCGCCCATGTGCCGGAGGTGGCGTCCGTGGTTGACGTGCTGCAGACGCCGGCCTTTCTGTGCCGGCAGACCGATTTCATCCAGGCAGTGGCGCGAGCCGGCAGGCCGGTCAACATCAAGAAGGGGCAGTTTCTCGCGCCGGAAGACATGCTGCAGGTGGTCCGCAAGGCCAAGGCCGCGAGCGGCGTCGACAACATTCTGGTCTGCGAGCGAGGTGCCTCGTTCGGCTACCACAATCTCGTGTCGGACATGCGAAGCCTCGCGATCCTGCCGGACAACGGCGTGCCCGGTCGTGTTCGACGCGACGCACTCCGTGCAGCTGCCGGGAGGCATGGGCACGGCGAGCGGCGGCCAGCGCGAATTTGTTCCGGTGCTGGCGCGGGCCGCGATCGCGGCGGGGGTGGCGGGCGTATTCATGGAAACGCACCCGGAACCGGCGAAAGCGCTGTCCGACGGGCCCAATGCGTGGCCACTGGCCGCCATGCGGGCGCTGCTCGAAACGCTGAAAGAGGTCGACGCCGCGGTCAAGCGCGCCGGCTTTCCCGAGAACGAGATGATGGAAGCCGCGGCCGGCTGATCCGGCCGACGCCCGAGCGACCGCGATTCCGACTGCCAATCAACAACAACTTCTGATACCGGACAAACATGAGCGCCATTGTCGATGTCATCGCCCGCGAGATACTCGATTCCCGCGGCAACCCGACGATCGAAGCCGACGTCGTCCTCGAGTCGGGCGTGTCCGGACGCGCCGCCGTGCCCTCGGGAGCCTCCACCGGCTCGAAGGAGGCGATCGAATTGCGCGACGGCGACGCCGCGCGCTATTTCGGCAAGGGCGTGCTGCGCGCTGTCGAGAACGTGAACACGGAGATCTGCGAGGCCATCCTCGGTCTCGACGCCAGCGAGCAGGCGTTGATCGACAAGACGATGATCGACCTCGACGGCAGCGAAAACAAGGCGCGGCTCGGCGCCAATGCGCTCCTCGCCGTGTCCTGCGCCGTTGCCAAGGCCGCGGCCGACGAATCGTCGCTGCCGCTCTACAGATATCTGGGCGGGGCCGGCGAAATGCAGCTGCCGGTGCCGCTGATGAACGTCATCAACGGCGGCGCCCATGCCAACAACAAGATCGACCTGCAGGAATTCATGCTGGTACCGCTCGGCGCGCCGTCGTTCCGCGAGGCGCTGCGCTACGGCGCCGAGGTCTTCCAGACGCTGAAGAAGATCATCGACGAGCGCGGGATGCCGACGACCGTCGGCGACGAAGGCGGCTTCGCGCCCGACCTGCCGGGCAACGAGGCGGCGTTGAAACTGCTGATGGAGGCGATCGAGAAGGCGGGTTACACGCCCGGCACCGACATCGCGCTGGCGCTCGACTGCGCGGCCACCGAGTACTTCGACGACGGCGTGTACAACCTCGCCTCGGACGGCTCCAAGCTCACGCGCTCGCAGATGGTCGACTATCTCGCGACGTGGTGCGACAAGTACCCGATCATCAGCATCGAGGACGGCATGGCCGAGAACGACTGGGACGGCTGGAAGCTCCTGTCGGACCGTCTCGGGCGCAAGGTGCAGCTCGTCGGCGACGACATCTTCGTCACCAACACGAAGCTGTTGAAGCAGGGCATCGCCAAGGGCGTGGCAAACTCGATCCTGATCAAGATCAATCAGATCGGCACGCTGTCGGAGACGTTCTCGGCGATCACGATGGCCACTCGCGCGGGCTACACGTCGGTCGTTTCGCACCGTTCGGGCGAGACCGAGGACAGCATGATCGCGGACATCGCCGTCGGCACCAATGCGGGACAGATCAAGACGGGCTCGCTGTCGCGTTCGGAACGGATCGCGAAGTACAACCAGCTGCTGCGGATCGAGGAAGATCTCGGTGACGCCGCGAGCTATCCGGGCCGCGGGGCCTTCTTCCAGCTGAGGTAGGCCGAGTGCGCTGGCTCGCTCTCATCTTCATCGCCCTCATCGTCGCCCTCCAGTACCCGATGTGGCTCGGCAAGGGCGGCTGGCTCCAGGTGCACGAGCTCGACCGGCACCTCGCGGCCCAGAAGGAGGCGAACGCGAAGCTGAAGCTGCGCAACGACGCGCTCGACGCCGATGTGCGCGATCTCAAGACCGGCTACGAGGCGATCGAGGAACGCGCGCGCTCGGAGCTCGGCATGGTGAAGCAGGACGAGGTCTTCTTCCAGCTCCGGCAGCGCCCGAGCGAGGGCAGGCACGAGCCGTCCGCGGCCACGATGCCGCCGCCCGGCAGCACCGCATCGTTGCCGATCCGGGCGGCCAACCGCCCCGCGGATACGCGCTAGCGGACGGCGTCTGCGCGGCGCGGCGACGCGCACCCACCCCTACACGGGACCGGTCGACGTGCGGCAAATCACCTCGCGCCAGAATCCGCATCTGCGGGAGGCGGCCGCGCTCATTGCGTCATCCCGCGCGCGGCGCAAGTCGGGGAAGTGCGTGCTGGAAGGCGAGCACGTCGTCGCCACCTACCTCCTGCGGTACGGCCCACCCGAAACGTTGATCGTCACCGCCGAGGCGCTGGCGCGCCCCGCCGCCCGCGAACTGGCCGAGCGGCATGGGGGTCGCACTCTGATCGTGGCCGAGTCGCTGTTGGCCGCCACGGCATCGCTGCCGGCAAGCGTCGGCCTGTTGGCGATTGCCGCCACACCGCGACCCGCCGCACTCGCCCATGCCGATTTCAGCCTGCTCGTGGACGATGTGCAGGACCCCGGCAATGTCGGATCGATGCTGCGCTCCGCCGCGGCCGCGGGCGTGGCCCAGGTGCTGCTGTCGAAACACTGCGCTTTTGCGTGGTCGCCGAAAGTGTTGCGAGCGGGACAGGGTGCGCATTTCTGCGTCGACATCCACGAAGATGTCGATCTGCCGCGGTGGGCCGCGGGCTTTCGGGCGACCGGCGGAGACGTGGTCGCCACCGTCGCGGCCGGCGGCACCTCGCTCTTCACATCGCCGCTTGGCTCGCGCATCGCACTCGCCATCGGCAATGAGGGTGCCGGCATCTCGGCGGAACTCGCTGCGTGCGCGACGCAGCGGGTGACGATACCGATGCAGGCGGGCGTGGAGTCGCTCAACGTCGGTGCCGCGGCGGCCGTGGTCCTGTTCGAGTGTGTGCGGCAGCGGCGGATGGCGACGAGCACTGCCCCGGCGCGCCGTTAGGCTTCCAGGGCAGCCGTCGAACTCAGTTCAGTGGTCGGGCAATCAGCGTTGACGCCACCGTCGCGGCGAGCTCCCGGATTGCCGTCGATTCCGGCAGCGACGGTTGCGCGCCTCGTGCGGTGCACGCGAGCGAACCCGCGGCCACACCTTCGCTGACGGCGCTTGCCCAATCGGCGCCGCGGTCGAGCGCTGCCGCCAGGGCGCCGGCGAAAGCATCGCCGGCGCCCGTCGTGTCGACGACGTCCACCGCAGGGGCAGCCGCGAAAAGCAACGCCTGGTCGGTCGCGGCGATGACACCGCGCGGCCCGAGCGTCACGATCACCGATGCACCGAATCGGCGACGTGCGGCGACCGCGAATGCCTCCGGCGCGCGGGGCAGGGCGAGCGCGTCGGCAAGCGAGGCGGCCTCGATCGCGTTGACGATCAGCACGTCGCTCGTGGCGAGCAGCGAGTCCGGCAGCGATGCCGCCGGCGCGGCGTTCAGCACGACCCGGGCACCGTGTTGCATTGCTCTTGCAGCGATCGCGCCCACTTCGGCAATGGGAACTTCGAGCTGCAGCAGCAGCGTGGCGCCGGGTCCGAGCGCGGCATCGGGTACCGTGGCGCCTTTGGCCATCGCGTTCGCCCCCGGGATGACGGTGATGGCATTCTGGCCGGCGTCGTCGACGTGAATCAGCGCGACGCCAGTGGGCGCCGCGACCCGCCGCACCCAGGCGAGATCAACGGAAGCAGCGACGAGTCCTCCCAGAGCCTTGCCGGCAAACGGATCGTCACCCACCGCGCCGGCCATGGCGACCTCCGCGCCGGCACGACGCGCGGCCAGTGCCTGGTTGGCGCCTTTGCCGCCGGGCAGCATCTCGAATGCCGTACCGGCGATCGTCTCGCCGGGCGCCGGCAACCGTACGACGCGCGCCACGAGGTCGAGGTTGACCGAGCCGAAGACGATGATCATTGCTGCGAATCGGCGCCGCTCGCTCCGGCGATCAGTAGACGTGGCGGCGCAGCTTGGCGCGGTAGCTGATCGTCGTCGCAATCTCCTCGATCGACTTTTCCGTCGTGTCGAGCACGGGAATGCCTTCACGCTCCATCAGATGCTGGCACTCGCGCACTTCGTAGCGGCAATTGTCGAGCGCTGAATACTTGCTGCCGGGACGGCGCTCCTCGCGGATCTTGTGCAGCCGCTCCGGATTGATGGTGAGGCCGAACAGCCGGTCCTTGTGCGGTAGCACGGAGGCGGGGAGGGCGCGGTCGGAGAAATCGTCGGGCGTCAACGGAAAATTCGCCGCGCGAATGCCGAATTGCAGCGCCAGGTAGAGCGCCGTGGGCGTCTTCCCGCAGCGCGAAACCCCCACCAGGATGACCTGCGCGCGATGCAACTCGCGCGTGGCGGCGCCGTCATCGTGCGTCTGCGCGAAATTGATGGCGTCCATCCGCGCAAAATACTCGTGGCTGTTGGCGATCCCGTGCGAGCGGCCGGCCGCGTGCGAGCTCTTGGCGCCGAGCTGGTTCTCGAGCGGGGCGATGAAGACCTGGAACAGGTCGAGTGTCAGCGCGTTCGTGTTGCGCCGCACGGTCTCGCTCATGGCATCGTCGACGATCGAGCTGAAGACGATGGCGGGCTGCCCCTCCCGCGCCGACGTTTCGTTGATCTGGTCGATGACCGCGGCGATCTTCTCGGCCGAATCGACGAACGGGATCGTCAGCCGGAAAAACTCGATTTCCTCGAATTGCGACAGCAGGCTGTTGCCGAGCATTTCGGCCGTGATGCCGGTGCGATCGGAAACGAAAAAGACGGTGCGACGCGCGGGCATGCCGTGATCGCGCGGCGGGCGGCGCGCCGCCGCCCTACCAGTCCTTCCAGACGGGCACCACGCCAGGGGGAAAGTCCGGCAAGTCACCGAAATCCATCCAGCTCTCCCCGGGGCCGTGCCAGTCGGATCCGCAGGATCCAAGAAGGCCCAGTACCCGCGCGTGCGCCGCGAACTCCACGTACTGCGCGGGGGTGTGCGACGGCGACAGGATCTCGATGCCATCCCCGCCTGCATCGGTGAACTCGGAAAGCAGCTTGCGCAACCCCGCCGGGGTCACGCGATAGCGGCCCGGATGCGCGATCACGGCCTGGCCGCCGGCCGCGTGGATCCAGTCGATGGACTGGGTCAGCGTCGCCCACCCGTGGGCGACGTGGCCGGGCTTGCCCGGCGTGAGATACCGGTTGAACACGTCCTTCGCGTCCGTGGCGTGTCCGGCCTCGACGAGATAGCGCGCGAAATGCGTCCGCGAGACGAGGCTGGGGTTCGTCACGTACTTCATCGCGCCTTCGTACGCGCCGGGTATGCCCGCCGCCGCCAGCCCATCCGCCATGCGCCGGGCACGCTGGTCGCGCCCGCCGCGTATCGCCGCCAGGCCTTGGGTCAGCGTCGCATTGTCGGGATCGATGCGAAGCCCGATGACGTGAATCGTGATGTCCTTCCAGGTCACCGAGAGCTCGGAACCGCAGACGAACGAAATGCCCGCGCCGCGCGCGGCCGCGATCGCCTCCGGGAGGCCGTCCACCATGTCGTGGTCGGTCAGGGCCAGGACATCGATGCCCCTTTCCGCTGCCCGCGCGACGACCGCGGCGGGCGCAAGGAGGCCGTCGGAATAGGTCGAATGACAATGGAGGTCGTAGCGAGGCATGGAATTGGGATCCGCGCAGCCCACCAGTCCGGCCGCCGCCGGCGGGCTTGATCGTCGCGCTCGGGATAGTGGTCCGATTCTAGCAGTCCTCCCGGCTTTCGCTATGTCCCGAGCCGCCAAACATGTCGTGGCCGGTATCGTCGCGGGCCCATCGGCGGCCGGACGTGAACCACCGCGCAAGGGACCATGTCAACAGCATTATCCCAACGCTTTGAGATCAGTTGCGTGGAATTCACGCGTTGACCCGGTTCCGAACCGGTGGCACGCGAGTGTTCTATACAACTTTGCTCGCACGCGGCCAAAAAGGTGCACTTTCCGCGAAACGCCGAGCCCTGCGGCGGACCTTCAATCTACGATTCGGCGGACGCAACGTCTTCGCATTGGCATTTCGGCGCCGAATCGACAATTATGACTTGACGCTGCCGGCCCAACCGGCCTATGTTCACGTCTGCGACGATGAATGACGTCGACGCGCAGCGGCTGGAGATTGATGCAGGCGCGTTCGGCCGCTGATTCGGGTGGCCCGTGATTTGGGGGCCGAAGTGGACACCGCCGGCAGGGCGCGCGGCGGGTCGGAATCCTCGAAAGCATCCTTCCGCGTGAGGGACTTCGAGATCGTCTGAGTTATCCCGTTCCCGTCGGGAGCACGTTTTGTTGTATTGATGCAACACGTCTTGGCCAATCGCAGTAACGAACCATCAGAGGGGTTCGCAATGGCATGTGGCACGCGGTTCTGGCGATCGTCGGCGCTGGTCATACTCGCTGCACTGATGTCTTGTGCTGCATTTGCGCAGTCGGTGACGACAAGGCTGGTGGTGGCGAGTGGAGCGGCGACCTCGGTCAAGATCGTGCCGGGGGGCTCGACGTCGATGGACGTGCGCCTCGACATCGTGACCGCGTCGATCTTTGGCACGGGATTCAGGCTCAGTCAGACCGCGCCGGGCACGAGCGGATTCTTCTCCATTACCGGACGCAGCTTCGTCGGCAGCCCGTTCACCGACACGACGTCGGGCACCCCGGACGCGACGGTGCTGGCTGCGGCCAGCGCGCTGCTCGATCCGGCCAACAACGACAACCTCGGCCGGACGACGGTTGGATTGGTCGGCATTCCGCCGGCGGCCAATGTGCTGGCGGTCAACCTGACGTTGACGGCGAGTGGCGCGACACCCTTTGGCACCTACACGTTCCTCCCGACGGCAGGGGTTTCGTTCGCGACGGACACTGCGTTGGTCGACTACTCGATGAGCACCGGAACGCCGTTCTCGATCATCGTCGGCCAGACGCTCACGGTGACCAAGAGCGGCACCGGTACCGGCACCGTCACGGCCAATTCGGGCGCGATCAACTGCGGCGCGACCTGCTCGGACATCTATCCCGGCACTGTGGTCACGCTGACCGCGACGCCGGCCGGCGGCAGTTCTTTCACCGGCTGGAGCGGCGGAGGCTGTTCCGGCACCGGCACCTGTGTGGTCACCGTCGATGCCGCGAAGACGGTCAACGCGCAGTTCGACACTGGCGTGCCGGTGACATTCACCATGAACGTGACGAAGAGCGGAACGGGTACCGGCACCGTCACCAGCGCCCCGGCCGGCATCAGCTGTGGCGCCACCTGTGCGGCGAATTTCAACTCCGGCACCGTGGTCACACTGACCCCCGCGGCGACGGCTGGCTCGGTGTTCACCAGTTGGAGCGGCGCCTGCACCGGTTCCGGTGCCTGTGTGGTGACGATGAGTGCCGCCAGGTCGGTGAACGCCGTGTTCACCCTCCAGACGTTCGCGGTGAACGTAACCAAGGCGGGCAACGGCACGGGCACGGTGACGAGCAACGTCGGTAGCATCAACTGCGGCGCGACGTGCTCGGCCTCGTACGCGAGCGGCACCATCGTTACGCTCACCGCGGTTCCTGGCGCGGGCCAGAACTTCACAGGCTGGTCAGGCGGCGGCTGCTCGGGCACGGGTACCTGTGTCGTTACGGTCAACGCGGTGATCCCCGTCACGGCAACGTTCACCGACACGACCCCCCCCGATACGACCATCGTCAGTGGGCCGTCGGATCCGTCCAGTGACGCCACTCCGACGTTCACGTTCTTCTCGACGGAACCGGGCTCGACGTTCCGGTGTTCGCTGGATGGGGCGCCGTTCGCGGTCTGCACATCGCCGCGCCAAGTGGTCGTCGGGGACGGCGCGCACACGTTCCAGGTCGCGGCAACGGATGCGGGCGGCAACGCCGACCCGACGCCGGCATCATACGCATGGACGGCGGCCGGCATCGTGGCTTCGTCCCCGTCAACGCGACCCGTACCGACGCTGAGCGAGTGGATGTTGATCTTGCTCGCGCTGCTGGTCGGATCGTTCGGCGCAGTTGCGTCCGGTCGGCGAGGTTAAGGCAAACGACACATGGATCGGGAAACGCTGACCGATCGATCTAATAAGGGGCTGCCCGCGGGTAGCCCCTTTTTTTCACCATCGGAAGTCGAAGGGCAATCACGGTTCAGGCTTGTCCTCGCCATTGCGGTGCTCGGTTGGTCGACGGCGGCCGGCGTTCTCGCCGCCGTCGGCGTCACCCCTGCCAACGCCTTCGAGCTCGGGGAAGCGCCGCGGCGCGACGTCCCGCAGGACATTTCGGGCTGGCAGCTGCCGCAGCGGATCGGCATCGCGGCGACCACCCGCGACACCGTCGTTCAGTTGTACAACAATGTTTACCTTCCCGGCAACGCTGTGTCACTGATCTGGACCGGCTCTGTCGCAAGCTGCAATCCCGGAACCACCAACCTTGCGCACCAGCAGGCGGTGATCGACCGTGCCAACTACTACCGCGCGCTGGTCGAGCTGCCGCCGGTGACGTTGCTGAGCGGTGTGCCGACGGCGCAGGCGCAGGCGGCGGCGCTGATGATGTCGGCCAACACCGCGCTCAGTCACACACCGCCGACGAGTTGGCTTTGCTACAGCGCGGCCGGTGCGGCCGGCGCCGGCAGCTCGAACCTCGCGCTGGGCATCAACGGCGTCGGCGCCATCGACGGTTACATGCGCGATCCCGGCGCCCTCAACACCGCCGCTGGGCACCGGCGGTGGATACTGTATCCGCCGCAAGCGTCGATGGCGACCGGCGATGTTCCGAACTCGGGCGCCAGCAACCTCCGGTCCAACGCTCTGGTCGTGATCGGTTTCTTCGGCACGCGACCCGCGACACCCAACGGCATCGCGTGGCCCCCGGCAGGATTCGTGCCCTATCAGAATCTGCCGAGCGGGTCGAACCGCTGGTCGTTCTCGTATCCGGGGGCGAATTTCTCCAGTGCGACGGTCACGATGACCGGGCCCGCTGGTGCGATTCCGGTCACGCTCGAGCCGGTCGAAAATGGCTATGGCGATAACACGATCGTGTTTCGGCCGACGGGGGTGTCGTATGCCAATCCGATTACCGATACCAGCTATACGATCCTTGTCAGCGGGATGACCGGAAGTGGCGTTCCGGCATCCATCCAGTACACGGTGACGGTGATCGACCCGGCTCTGCCAGCACAGCCGCCGGCGTTGGGGAGCGTGGTGTCCCGACGGGTACACGGCGGCGCCGGAACCTACGATCTGCCGCTGGCTTCGGCGCCCGGCAATCCGTCGACGGAGCCGCGGCAGGGGCCGACCCACACGATCGTGTTCACGTTCGACAAGACGGTGACGGCCGGGACGGCGCAGGTCACGGAGGGCACGGCGACCGCGGGCGTGCCGACGTTTGCCGGCAGCGAAATGCGTGTTCCGCTGACGGGTGTCGCCAACCAGCAATACGTGACGCGTGACAGTCGGCAATGTCAGCGCCGCGGACGGCAGCAGTGGCGGTAGCGGCTCGATCCGCGTTGGTTTCCTGCAGGGCGACGTGAACCAGAGCCGGGTGGTGACGCTGTCGGATCTCGGGCAGGTGAACGCGCAGATCGCGCAGTTCGTGACGGCGGTGAACTACCTGATGGACGTGAACGCGAGCGGCACGCTGTCGCTGGCGGACAAGGGGATCACCAACACCCAGGTCACGAGTGCGCTGCCGACGCCATAGCGTGCTCTCGGGGGCGGATGTTACTTGAAGATCTGATCCGACGGTTCCGCGCAGGCCTCCGGCAATCGCTGCGCATCTGCGCGATCGCCCTCGGACTTGCTGCGGCCGCAACCGCCACTGCGGCGACCTTCCCGGCCGGCTTCACGGAATCCCAGGTCGCGACCGGCCTCGCAAGGCCGACCGCCATGGCATTTGCGCCCGACGGCCGGTTGTTCGTAGCGGAGCAGGGCGGCACGTTGCGGGTGATCAAGAATGGCGCGTTGCTCGCCACACCGTTCCTTGCCGTGACCGTCAACTCCAGTGGCGAGCGCGGTCTGCTGGGCGTCGCGTTCGATCCGAATTTCGCGACCAACAACTACGTCTACGTGTATTACACGGCAACCACGCCCGGCATCCACAACCGCGTCAGCCGGTTCACTGCGAATGGCGACACCGCGCTCGCGGGCAGCGAGACTGTCATCCTGGAACTGAACAATCTCTCGGGCGCGACCAACCACAACGGCGGCGCGATTCACTTCGGGCCCGACGGCAAGCTCTACATCGCGGTCGGCGAGAATGCGAACGGTGCAAACGCCCAGTCGTTTTCCAATCTTCTCGGCAAGATGCTGCGCATCAACCCCGATGGCACCATTCCCGCCGACAACCCGTTCTTCCTCACGGCGGCCAACGACAACCGTGCGATCTGGGCGCTAGGGCTGCGCAATCCCTTCACCATTGCCTTTCAGCCAGGGACCGGCCGGATGTTCATCAACGACGTCGGCCAGAACACGTGGGAGGAGATCGACGACGGTATTGCCGGTTCGAACTACGGCTGGCCTGCAACAGAAGGCCCGACCAGCAACCCGTCCTACCGCTCGCCCATCTACTGGTATGGTCACGGCAACGGCAACGTTCTCGGCTGCGCGATCACCGGCGGCACGTTTTACAACCCGGCGGTGCCGCAGTTTCCGGGAAACTACGCGAGTGTCTACTTCTTCGCCGATTACTGCGGCGGCTGGATCAACGTGCTCGACCCCGCCAACGGCAACGCCGTGACCGGTTTCGCCACGGGCATCGACGCTCCGGTCGATCTCAAGGTCGATGCCTCCGGCAGCTTGTACTACCTTGCCCGTGGCGGAGGCGGCACGAATGGCGTCGTGTACCGGGTCGACTTCTCTTTCCACGCTGTCGCAGCGGCCTCCCGCAAGGTACACGGCGGCGCCGGAACCTACGATCTGCCGCTGGCTTCGGCGCCCGGCAATCCGTCGACGGAGCCGCGGCAGGGGCCGACCCACACGATCGTGTTCACGTTCGACAAGACGGTGACGGCCGGGACGGCGCAGGTCACGGAGGGCACGGCGACCGCGGGCGTGCCGACGTTTGCCGGCAGCGAAATGCGTGTTCCGCTGACGGGTGTCGCCAACCAGCAATACGTGACGCGTGACAGTCGGCAATGTCAGCGCCGCGGACGGCAGCAGTGGCGGTAGCGGCTCGATCCGCGTCGGTTTCCTGCAGGGCGACGTGAACCAGAGCCGGGTGGTGACGCTGTCGGATCTCGGGCAGGTGAACGCGCAGATCGCGCAGTTCGTGACGGCGGTGAACTACCTCGATGGACGTGAACGCGAGCGGCACGCTGTCGCTGGCGGACAAGGGGATCACCAACACCCAGGTCACGAATGCGTTGCCGGCACCGTAGCCATGTTTTCGGACGCGGGAGTTACGGGCGGGCGAGCGTTCATCACGGAGCGCGAACGCAGTCGTAGGTGAGCGCGATTTCAGCACCGAGATCGACGACCTCGAACTCGCCCACGCCGATGGTATTGAAGGTCTGCGACGTGATTCCCAGTGCCGCCCACTTCGCCGTCGACAGGCGGTCATCCGCGAAGGTGAGGGCGATGTTTCCGCCGTCGGAGAGGATCATCCCGTAGGTCTTGAGCGCTCGCAGGATGACGCGCGCGCCCGCGTTGTACGGCGTCTCGTCGAACGTGGCCTTCAGGCGGAAACGCACGCCGTACGGGGGAGCGTTGGCGTCATTGCTCGACGGCGCTCCGGCGTGGGTCGCCGGCCGCACGTAGACGTCGGCCTTCATGCGCGAGTTCGGGAGGATGAAGCGCAAGCGCATGCGGCACTTCGCCGGCTGCTACCTCGTCGGCCGTCGGGAGCAGGGCAGCCATGGGCAGGCCGGCCGCGTCCGCCGACGTGCACTGGTCGCCACGCAGCACATCGGGATACTGTTTCGTGAGATCCCATACGAAGGCGCCGAGCGCGGTGAAATTGGCGCCTGCCTGCGTCGCGTTGTACAGCTCGTAGAGCTTCTTCTCGTCGTGCTCGACCACGAGCACGTGACAATCTTCGTTGGCGGTGTCACAGACATAGTTGGTGCTGCCCTCGGCGTTCCCGTTGGCCGGCAGCGGCATCTGCAGCGGCACCGGATCGCAGTCGGGTCCGCCGTAGCAGTAGCCGCCGGGCGCTGCGGTGATGGTGCGGCGCGGTGTCTGGGCGTCGGCGTTGAGCACGGCAAGGGAAAAGTCCGTTTGCAGCTTGTTGCCGTTGCCCCAGCCGCCGAAGCCCTGCAGCGTGGCGATGATCGCTGCGGACCGGGCTGCGGGCGCCAACGCGGAGACATTCCTGTTCCAGGCATGCGGCTTCGCGAAGAGTCCCGGCAATGGCGTGCTGCCGACCGGCGGCGGCAACGCCCGGGTGACCTCGGCATTCGTGATGCCGTTGTCGGCGAGCGACAACGTTCCGCTCGCGTTCACGTCCTTGAGGAAATTGGCGCTGGTGACGAACTGCGCCACTTGCGCATTGACCTGCCCCAGATCCGACAGCGTGACGACGCGGTTCTGGCTCACGTCCCCCGCGAGATAACCCACGCGCACGGTCCCGCCACCGCCGCTGCCGCCGTCGGCAGCGACGACATTGGACACCGCGACGGTGACGTATTGCTGGTTGGTAACTCCGATCAGCGGGACGATCATCTCGTCGCCGCTGAACACCGTAGCGCCGACGGTGGCCGCGCCCTCGGTCACGACGGCGGTCCCGCCGGTCACAGGCTTGTCGAAGGCGAAAACAATCGTCTGCGCGGGACCCTGCCGCGGCTCCGTCGTCGGAGTTGCCGGCGTCGGGGCCAGCGTCAGGTCGAATGTGCCGGCCGTGCCGTGCGCCTTGCGCGACAGGGTTCCGACGTGGATCGGAGCGACTTGTGCGCCCGCCGGAACGGCAGGCGCGAGGATAAGCGCGAGGAGCGCTGGCGTCAGGAATCTTGCGCACAGACGGTTCACGCGCACCCCGTCAACTGGCGTAGCGTCGGGTCCGATTCATCACGTGCTGTCGGGTTCGCCGCCGCGCGCCGAGGCTCATGCCATGAAGCCAAGGTCGGTCGCGGTCCCGAAGTTCGCCAGGTTCGGAAGAATCGCAGAGAGATCCCGGCTGCTCGCACCCATCCATTTGGAGAGCGTTGCGGCGTACTGATCCACCGAGAAGTCCGGAATCAGCCGCCCTTGGCCGGCATCGGCCGGATTGCCGGCACCCACCTGCATGTTGTGGAAGTTTCCGTAGATCTTCCCGCCGATCACGGCGCCACCCATGACCAGGTGATGCGCACCCCAGCCGTGATCGGAGCCCTTGCCGTTCGACGTCAACGTGCGGCCGAAGTCCGACGCGGTAAATGTGGTCACGTTGTTCTGAACCCCGAGCTCGACCGTCGCATCGTAGAAAGCCTTCATTCCGGCATCGACCTGGCCGAGCAGGTCGGCGTGCTTGCCGAACAGGATGAGGGGATCCCCCGCGCCGGGCTTCAGCGCGCTGCTGCTCGCGTCGAACTGATCGCTGTGCGAATCGAAGCTGCCGCCCACCGAAACAAAGAAGATCTGGCGCTTGACGCCGAGCGCCTGCCGCGCCGCGATCATCATCGCGACCGAGCGCAGCTGGGCTGCCAGCGGATTTCCCGCCGGGAAGACCGTCGTGATCGGATAGTTCTGGGTGTAGTTGCCACTTCCGTCGGGCCCCGCGTACAGCGCGTTCAGGATGGCCTCGTTCAACTCCACCGAGCGCGTCGCGATATCGCCGAACTGGTCTTCCAGCACGTTGGCCCGCGCCATGACGATGGCGTTCTCGTAGACGGCTTGCGGATTTGCACCTGCCGTATCCCAGTCTCGCCACGGGCGGATCCGCTGCACGATCGTGGTCTTCGGATTGCTCTGATAGGCGCCGATCTGATGGGCGACCGCCGAGTCGCCCTTCAGGAAGACGCCGGCGCTCGCCGTGGAGATGGAAACGGACAATTGGCCGCTGTTGGCGGATTCGATCACATCGGCCAGGCGTCCGCCCCAGCCATCGATGATCGGCGCGGCGGGGTCGGCCGTTTGCCAGTGACTCTGCATGTCGGAATGCGAGAACAGCTGCGGCGGCAGTTGGGTCTTGGTCTGGTAGTCGAGTTTCGTCGTCGGCTTCAGCAGGATGCCCACGTTCGACAGGAGCGCAAGCTTGCCGGATGTGAACAAGCCGCGGAGTTGCGTCATTCGCGGGTGGAATCCGAAACTTCCCTGCGCCGCATCGGTCACCGAGTTGGCCTGAAGGCTCGCCTGCGGAATCGCCAGCGGACCGCGGTTGGCCGCATAGGTCGCATACCGCGAATCGAGCGGAACGACCATGTTGTGGGAGTCGTTGCCGCCGTACAGAAACACGCATACCAGGGCGCGGTAATCGTTGAACGGACCGGCGCCATGCGCGAGTTCCGTCAGCGCTCCCATCAGCGGCGTCGCCGAGATCGTTCCCACAAGCTTCAGGAAATCGCGACGGCGCATTTTCCGGAGGTCGAAGTGTCGCATCGGGCGTGTCCTATTTCTGCACCGAATAGTCGGGCGAGTTGATGATGAGCCACAGTGCCATGTTCAGCCGCTCGAGGCTTCGCGCCGCCGCCGTGCCGCCGTTCACGCGCGACACCGAATCGGCCACCTGCACCTTGAACGCCTGATTCATGCCCCCGCCACACAGCACGATGTCCAGCTCGTCGAGCAGCTGCTGCGGCGAATCGGTGAGGCCGAGGTAGTACGAATAGTCCGGCAGCATCCGGTTGCCCGCGTCACCGCTGCCGTGGTCGAACCCGCCGATGATCGCCCACTTGCTGAAGTCGGAGAACCCGGCCACCGACGAGGCATTGGTGATCTCGAATTCGGGTCCGGTGAGTCCTGCGTCCGCCAGCGGGACCCGCCGGGTGTGAAGTCCGGGTGAAAGAAGTTGAAGACGGACGGGGCGCGCAGCGGACTCTGGTTGAGCGCCGTCGGCGCGCTGAAATCCCAGAGATCGTAGTAACCATCGGCCCGCCGGGCGTTGAATGCCCGATGCAGCTGGACGAACCGCACCACCGGCTCGGTCAGCTTGCCGTAGGACGGCTGGGCTGCGACGACAGGATCACGGGCCTCGGCATCGAGCAGAATCGCCCGGACAACTGCCTTCAAATCGCCGCGGACGCCGCCGCCATTGTTGTTGAATACCGTCGCGACCCGTGCGACGTATTGCGGACTGGGATTCGATGTCACGAGTCGCTTGATCAGCTGCTTCGACAGGAAGGGGCCAAGATTCGGATGATTGAAGACGTTGTCGATCACGTTGTCGAGATCGACCTGCGCGCTTTGACCCGGTGGCAGCACGCTGAACGGTGCTCCCGAGTAGACAAGCAGCTGCTTGCCTCCGGCGTCATGAGCGGGGCCCGCGATGGTGCGCGTATCGTCGGCGGAGCGATAGCTCGCGGTCCATGGCTGCATCGGCGCGGTCCACGCCGCACAGCCCTTCTGGGTGCGGATGACAGGATCGCTGTCCCAGATATCCGGATAGAGCCAGCGCCAGGGCTTCGTCTGATCCTGTCCGGCGAAGGTCCAGCCGGACAGGGCCTTCGCAAAGCCTTTTACCGTGTCTTCGTCGTAGGTGGGAATCGGTTTGCCCCCGCTACCCAACTGGACACTGCCATCCAGGTTCAGCATGACGGTGCCCACGGAAAAGAGTTGCATCACTTCGCGCGCGTAGTTCTCGTCGGGCTGCGTCTGCAGCACCGGATCGGACTTGGCGCTCTCCTTCATGCTGAGGTACTCCCCCATCACCGGGTTCAGCGTGATGTCCTTCAACAGCGTGCGCGCGTTGCCGAATGCGTTCCGGTTGAGGATGTCGAGGTAGTTGGCCGGGCCGCAGGGCGCATCCTGGACCGTGTTGTTGTTCATCGAGACCACGAAGATCTGCGACAGCGCGAAGGAGACGCGCTGGCGCAATTGGTCGTTGCCCTCGAAATACTGCTTCCAGATCGTCGGTGTGGTCACCGCCCACGGCGAATCGACCAGGTTCGGATCCGCCTGCACCGTCGCGAGGTGCGAGACCATCGGGCATGGCGAACTGCTGGTCCAGCCACCCCGCGTATCCCTGCGTTACGAGCTGATCGATTTGGTCGCGGTTCGCGCCGAAGGTCGCTTGCCGCAGGAATCGAGCCGCGTCCTTGCGCGCAATGCCGAGCCGGAGGCGGCGCAATCGCCGTGGCGACCATCGTATTGACGAATCCCTTGTCGGCCAGACTGAGCGTCCCGCTGGCGTTCACGTCCTTCAGGAAATTGGCCGAGGTCACGATTTGCGCGATCTGCGCATTCGTGAGGCCGAGATCCGCAAGCGACACGTTGCCATTCTGATTCACGTCGCCCAAGAGGAAGCCGATACGCGCGGCCGCCGCACCATTGGTCGAGCCGTCCCCGCCCTGCACCGCGCTCACGGAAACCGTCACGTACTGCTGATTCGTCACTCCGGTCAGGTTGACGATCATCTTCGGGCCGCTGAACTGCGTCGTCGCGACGGTAGCGATCCCTTCGGTCACCGTTGCCGTTCCGGAAACGACGACGCGGTCGAACGCGAACACGATCGTATGGTTCGGACCGTTGCGCGGTTCGATCGTTGGCGTCGTCAGCGTGGCCGAGAGCGGCAGATCGAAAGTTCCGGCGGAACCCTGGATCTTGGAGGACACGATGGAGGAAATCGCTGGAGATGCTGCGATCGCGGCCGGAGCGATCATGGACAGCAGAACGATCGCGAAGCGATGATGCCAACGCATTTTGCACGCCTCCCTGGTCATGACAACGTCATGATCGTACAAGTGAGGGTTATTGCGCAATCACCTTCGCGGGCGAGCCGACCGAAGGACGTGTCGCGGAAGTGCATACACGCTGTAGCTGACAGACAAGCGTTCAGGCCTCCCGGATCAGGATGCCGGCAACGCGTTCGTGATCCTGGTGTTGGTGCCGGCGCGATTCGTCGAACCAATCGCGTGCGCAGCTGTACATGAGTTTGGAACGCGGTGACTGCATGAAGGAACCATCTTGTCGTCCCTACGCAAGTAGACCTGCGCGTTCACCATTCCAAGCTCCGAAGGCGCCACTGCGCAGTTCTGGCACAATGATCGGTTTTCCCCGCGCGCCGCGCCGCCGTTCCCGGTGGCGCCGCCGTCCAGCGAGAAACCGTGCTCACCGCCGCCAATATCATGCTGCAGTTCGGGGCGAAGCCCCTGTTCGAAGACATCAGCGTCAAGTTTGGCGACGGCAACCGGTACGGGCTCATCGGCGCCAACGGCTGCGGCAAGTCCACGCTGATCAGAATCCTGGGCGGCGACCTCGAGCCTTCCGGCGGCAACGTCGCGCTCGATCCGCACGAACGCCTGGGCAAGCTCGAGCAGGACCAGTTCGCGTACGAGGACGTGCGAGTGCTCGACGTCGTGCTGATGGGTCACCGCGAAATGTGGCAGGTCAAGCAGGACAAGGACGCGATCTACGCCAATCCCGACGCCACCGAAGACGACTATGTCCGTGCGGCGGAGCTCGAGTCAACCTTTGCGGAACAGGACGGCTACACGGCGGAGGCGCGCGCCGGGGAGTTGTTGCAGGGCATCGGCATCGCGCAGGCGCTGCACGAAGGTCCGATGAGCGCGGTGGCGCCCGGATGGAAACTGCGCGTGCTGCTCGCGCAGGCGCTCTTCGCCAATCCGGACATCCTGCTCCTCGACGAGCCGACCAACAATCTCGACATCAACTCGATCCGCTGGCTCGAGGACGTGCTCAACGACCGCTCGAGCACGATGATCATCATCTCGCACGACCGCCACTTTCTCAACAGCGTCTGCACGCACATGGCGGATCTCGATTACGGCCGCCTGCGCGTCTATCCCGGCAATTACGACGACTACATGATCGCCTCGACGCAGGCGCGTGCGCAGCTGCTTTCCGCGAACGCCAAGGCGAAGGAGAAGATCGCCGACCTGCAGGAATTCGTGCGCCGCTTCTCCGCCAACAAGTCGAAGGCGCGGCAGGCGACCTCCCGCGCCCGCCAGATTGAAAAGATCAAGGTCGAGGACGTGAAGCCGTCGTCGCGGCAGAACCCGTACCTCCGCTTCGAAGTCGATGCCAAGCAGAAACTCCATCGGCACGCCGTCGAGATCGAACACCTCGCCAAGGGTTGGCCGGGGCAGCCGCGCGAGTTGTTCGCGGGCCTGAGCCTCATCCTCGAAGCCGGCGAGCGCCTCGCGATCGTCGGTCCGAACGGCTCGGGCAAGACGACGCTACTGCGAACGCTCATCGGCGAGCTTGCACCCGATCATGGCAGCGTGCGCTGGGCCGAGAAGGCGACGATCGGGTATTTCATGCAGGACCAGACCGCGGAGTTCGATTCCGACACCACCGTATTCGACTGGATGCGCCAGTGGGCGCAAGAGGGCGACGACGAGCAGATCGTCCGCGCGACCCTCGGGCGACTGCTGTTCACGGGCGACGACGCGAAAAAGCCCGTGCGCGTGCTGTCCGGTGGCGAAAAAGGACGGATGCTCTACGGCAAGCTGATGTTGACCCGTCCCAACGTGCTGGTGATGGACGAGCCGACCAACCACATGGACATGGAATCGATCGAATCGCTCAATCTCGCGCTGGAGCTCTACCAGGGCACGCTGATCGTGGTGTCGCACGATCGCCAGTTCGTGTCCTCGCTGGCGACGCAGGTGATCGAGCTGGGCGGGACGACGCCGGCGCACTTCACCGGCAATTACGAGGAGTATCTCGCCTCGCGCGTGGCCCGCTGACGCAGCGCGAACACCGGATAGCGCTGAAACTGGAACGTATTTGCAACAAATGCGAGGAACGGCCGCGCTCGCCGGATGAGTGGCCTTGCGCTTCTCGTGATGTTCTGCCAAGAATATGCTATTGGTATAGATTTGCCTTTGCTGCACGCACGAGAGCGCAAGACACGTTGCAAGACACGCCGCCAACTCGACATCGGCCACCCGACACCGCCAACCCAGCGACGGCATGAAAATCTTCGACCGCGTCCTCAATCCGCGCGAAATCCGCCGCCGTCTGGGACTCAACCAGGAGCAGTTCTGGACTCAGATAGGCGTTACCCAGAGCGGCGGATCCCGGTATGAGAGCGGGCGTGAAATGCCGAAGCCCGTGCGCGAGCTCCTGCGCCTCGTGCATGTCGAACAGGTCGACCTTTCGCAGGTAAAGCGGGTCGATTTCGAGATCATCAGTTACCTCAAGTCCGCGCACCCCGACCTCTATCGAACGCTGCGCCGTGCCGTCAAAGGGCGCAGCGACGCTGCGGCAGCGCCTCCGGGCCTCGAGCCGGTCGGCGCCGCCGATGCCATCGACCTCCCGCTGCCGGCCGATGGACACCTCGGTGGCAGTCACTCGACGTGATGGCCCCGCCGCGCGGGCGCTAGAGCCGCACTTCCGACGCCAGCACAACCCGCGAAAGCGGGTTGGTTTTTTTGCGGCGCTGAATCGCGGCCTCCGGCCCCGGGGCGCTGCCGAAGCGCGCTAAAATCCGACTGTTCAACGCCACTTTGGCGCAGCGCAACAGCGGCGCCCTTCAACGAGGTTTCAACGCGCATGAATCCACAGCCGCGGGTAATTCCGTTCGACCGTTTGCGGATGCGAGATGTCGACCAGGTCGGCGGCAAGAACGCCTCGCTGGGCGAAATGATCAGCCAGCTCGCGGATGCCGGCATTCGCGTTCCCGGCGGTTTCGCGACCACCGCCTTCGCATTTCGTGAGTTTCTCGCGCAGAGCGATCTCGGGTCGCGGATCGCGAAGCGGCTCGCGGCGCTCGACGTCGACGATGTTGCGGCGCTCGCCCGCGCCGGTGCCGAAATCCGGGACTGGATCGCGGCGGCACCGTTGCCCGCTGCGCTGGAGTCGGAGGTTGCCGCAGCCTTCGAATCTCTGACGGATGCCGCGCCGGACGCTACGTGGGCAGTACGCTCGTCGGCGACCGCCGAAGACTTGCCGGACGCCTCCTTTGCCGGACAGCAGGAGACATTCCTTAATATCAATGGCTTGGACAATATAGTTCATGCTATTAGGCAAGTATTTGCCAGCCTCTACAACGACCGGGCGATCGCCTATCGCGTCCATCAGGGCTACGTGCATGCCGACGTCGCTCTGTCCGCGGGAGTCCAGCGGATGGTGCGCAGCGACGTCGGCGCCTCCGGGGTCATGTTCACGCTCGACACCGAATCGGGCTTCGACGAAGTCGTGCTGATCACGGCGTCGTACGGTCTCGGCGAGACGGTGGTGCAAGGCGCGGTCAACCCGGACGAGTTCTACGTCTACAAGCGCAACCTGGCCGAAAATCGACCGGCGATCCTGCGCAAGACCATCGGGACGAAGGCCATCCGGATGGTGTTCGCGGAGGCGCATGAGGCCGGGCATTCGACGGACACCGTCGATGTCGCCGCCGACGATCGGCTTCGCTTCTCGATCACCGACGCGGAGGCATACGAGCTCGCTCGCTACGCCGTCATCATCGAGAAGCACTATGGTCGTCCGATGGACATCGAATGGGGCCGCGACGGCGTCGACGGCAAACTCTATGTGCTGCAGGCAAGGCCGGAAACCGTCAAGTCGCGCGAGTCGGTGGGCCAGCTGCGCCGCTATCGGTTGAAGGAACGCTCCGACGTGCTGGCAACCGGGCGGGCGATCGGGCAGAAGATCGGGCAAGGCGTGGTGCGCCTCGTCAAGTCGGCGGCGGAGATGGATCGCGTCAAGGCCGGCGACGTGCTGGTGGCGGACATGACGGACCCCGACTGGGAACCCGTGATGAAACGGGCCGCGGCGATCGTCACCAATCGCGGCGGCCGCACGTGCCACGCTGCCATCATCGCGCGCGAGCTCGGCATTCCGGCCGTGGTCGGATGCGGCGATGCGACGCGCGTGCTGGCCGACGGCGCGCAGGTGACGGTGTCGTGCGCGGACGGCGACACCGGCCATGTCTACGCCGGCATGCTCGAGGTCGAGATCGTCGACGTGGCGCTCGACCGCATGCCGCCGTCGCCGACCAAGATCATGATGAACGTCGGCAACCCCGAGCTCGCGTTCGAATTCCGCCAGCTGCCGAACGAGGGCGTGGGCCTCGCGCGGCTCGAGTTCATCATCAACAAGAACGTCGGCATCCACCCGAAGGCGCTGCTCGACCTCGACCGGCAGCCCGCCGACCTGCAGCGCGAGATCAGGAAGCGCATCGGCGGCTACGCGAGCCCGACCGAGTTCTATGTCGCCAAGATCACCGAGGGCGTGGCCACGATCGCGGCGGCGTTCTGGCCGAAGAAGGTGATCGTCCGGCTGTCCGATTTCAAGTCCAACGAGTACTCGAACCTCGTCGGCGGCCAGCGCTTCGAGCCGCACGAGGAGAACCCGATGCTGGGCTTTCGCGGCGCGTCGCGCTACATCGCGCCGGAGTTCCACGATTGCTTCGCGCTCGAGTGCGACGCGATGAAGCGCGTCCGCGACGACATGGGCTTCACGAACGTCGAGGTGATGATTCCGTTCGTGCGCACGCTGACCGAGGCGGAGCAGGTGATCGCGCTGCTGGCCTCGCAGGGTCTCGCGCGCGGACAGAACGGATTGCGCGTCATCATGATGTGCGAGATTCCCTCGAACGCGCTCCTCGCCGATCGCTTCCTCGAGCATTTCGACGGCTTTTCGATCGGCTCGAACGACATGACGCAGTTGACGCTCGCCGTCGACCGCGACGCCGGTGGCGCCATCGCCACGTCGTTCGACGAGCGCGACGATGCCGTGAAGGCGATGCTCGCGATGGCGATCGCGGCGTGCCGCAAGGCGGGCAAGTACGCGGGCATCTGCGGGCAGGGCCCGTCGGATCATCCGGACCTCGCGCAATGGCTCGTCGCGCAGGGGATCGAAAGCATTTCGCTCAATCCCGACACCGTGGTGGCGACCTGGCTGCTGCTCGCGGGGAAGAAGCAGGTCTGAGACGACCTCTGCGTCGTTGAGTTCGCCGCGTTGCCGCAGGTCGTCGCTGACCCCTGCTGTCTTCGGCCATGCGGCCGATGGTGCGAGGCCGCGTCGCGGCGTGCAATGCGTCGCGATGGAACCCGCACCGCGCCTGCGTCTTGCGCCTCGCCCGTCACGGATCGGCTGCGCCGCGGTCGTGATCGGCTGCGTCGCTCACGTCGCATCCTGCTCGCTGCGCTGCCAGCGGTGGTGATCGTGCCTGGCGCGCTCCTCGTGCTCGCCGTGCTGGTCGCGGGCCTGTTGGCGCTGCACGGGCCGCGGCTTGCCGGCGTTGCTGCATGTCGGCATCGATCGGCGGATCACGGTGACCGACTGCGACGGTCGCTCGCGCGCGGGCGCGATACTCGACGATTCCTACGTCGGCGCCTGGTTGACGACCATCGTCTGGCGGCAGGACGGCCAGCCGTGGTGGCGTCCTGCGACGGCGATCGTCGTGCTGCCCGACATGTTGCCGCGCGATGAATTCCGGCGCCTGCGCGTCGTGCTGCGCTACGGGCGCCCGGTGGACGCCGGCGCGACGAGCGAGGAGGACGCCGCATGACCGCGCGAGCCACGCCTGCGCGTCGATCCGCACGCCGCTCTCGGCCTTCGGTCGCGGGCCCAGCAGATGAAGATAGAGCGGCACCAGGGCCTCGGGCAATGGAAGCGCGGACCGGTCCTCGCCAGGATGCGTCAGCGCGCGAAGCGGCGTGCGCATCGGTCCGGGAACGACGGCGTCGATCACGCAGGTTGGGCCGGTTCTCCCATTCGTCCGCCAGGATCGCCGCCAGCGCCGAAAGACCGGCTTTGGCGGCGGCGTAGGCACCCCAGTAGGCGCGCGGATCCTCGCCGCGGTCGTCGAGCGTGAAGACGACGCTCGCATCCGGCGCGGCGGAGAGCAGCGGCAGCAGCGATCGCGTCAGCGCCATCGCCGCGGCCAGATTCACGCGGAGCACCTTCTGCCACGCATCGAACGATTGGTGCTCGATCGGGCCCAGCGAACCCAGCAAGGCGGCGGTGTGCACGAGACCGTCGAGCCGGCCGAGCTGCGCGCGGATCGCGCCCGGCGACGTGACCGAAATCGTCGGCGGACGCCGTGGCGAAATCGAGCGGCAGGATCGTCGGCTGCGGATGGCCGGCGGCGACGATCTCGTCGTAGATCGCCTCGAGCTTGCGCACGACGCGCCCATGCAGGACCACCGTCGCGCCGCGGCCGCGCGCACGCAAGCGCGAGCGGCTTGCCGAGCCCGCCCGACGCGCCTGTCACCAGGATCACGCGGCCGGACAGATCGACGTCGACCGCGTCCAGGGCGGAGGGTAGCGGCATCGACGACGGGGCGTGAGAACTCGAAACGCGGCAGGACGAGTCGCGTGCCGGATGATAGCCGAGAGCGACGTCGCGCGCGGCCGCCCGGAAGGCGCCCGGTTTGCAGAAGCAGGGCCCCGCCCCGTATAATTTCATGTTGGCCGTGGGGGTATAGCTCAGCTGGGAGAGCGCTTGCATGGCATGCAAGAGGTCAGCGGTTCGATCCCGCTTACCTCCACCACCCAACCTGCCGATTGGTTCTGAATCGGATATGCGGTCGCTCCGGGTCCCCATCGTCTAGAGGCCTAGGACATCACCCTTTCACGGTGAGTACGGGGGTTCGAATCCCCCTGGGGACGCCAATAAAGAACAAATAGTTAGCTCGCCGTGCCACCACCATCCAGTCTCCTAAACCCACAATGGGCGCGGCGGCGACTGTGTAAGTCGGACTCCAAATTGTAGAAGCCTTCGATCCAGTCAACGATGTCGAAACCCAGGGGCACGATTTGAACGTCGTCAACCTGTTCGCAGATCAACGGGCACGGTGCCGGCGCAAGTTAGGTAGGCCACAATGACCCGTCCATCCGGGAGGGACTTTCGATGATTGCCAAACCGATGTTTGCCCTCGTGCCGCTGCTGCTCGCTGCCTGTGCCACCGTTCCTGCGGGGGGGCCGACCGTCAAGGTCACGCCGCTCGGCACGCACGCGGGCGAGCTCTGCAACCGCGACCGCGCGATGATCTTCGAAGACCCGACCGGCGTGCGCGTCCTCTACGACGCCGGCGCGTCGGTCCTCGGTGGCGACGACGCGCGCCTCGGCACCGTCCACGTCGTGCTGCTGAGCCACGCGCACGGCGATCACATGGGCGACCAGCGCCTCACCGCGCTCGGGGCCGGGACGTGCCAGTCCCCGACGCTCGCGACCGCCGCGCCCAACACGACGACCGCCGAGATCGCGGCATCGAAGAACGCGGGACTGGTGATGATCAACCAGATGGCGAACTTCCTCGGCAAGCGCGTCGAGGCGATCAAGGGCCAGCCGACCGGAGCGTGCCCGGTCGGCGCGGCCGGCGACGACCACACGGTGCCGTTCGCCGCGAGCTGCCTCGCGGGCAACAACCTGGGCGGCACGCGCACGTTCAAGACGGCGGGCGCCGCGAAGGGCGTCGAGATCGCGATCGTGCCGGCGTCGCACGACAGCTCGGTCAACCGGGTGCTCCTAAACGAGGCCGAGCGCCGCAACCTCGAGCCCGACAACCTCACGCTTCCGCTCGGGCCGCCGAGCGGCTACGTGATCCGCTTCACCAATGGCCTGGTCGTCTACCTGACGGGCGACACCGCGGCGCACGCGGACATGAAGACCGTCGTCGCGGACTTCCACAAGCCCAACGCGATGGTGCTGAACCTGGGGCTCAGCGCGATCACGATGACGTCGGGCGCCTACATCGCGAACGAGCTTATCCGACCGACGACCGTGATCATCTCGCACCCCAACGAGGCCGCATCGGTCGGCGGCAAGGCGCGTCCTGGCTCGCGCACCGCGGAGCTCTCCGGGATGCTGCGCAGCCCGGTCGCGCTCGCGCTATCCGGCCGGACAATGGAGTTCGACGGGCAGGGCAGATGCGTGGCCGGCTGCAGTTGACGACGCGTGCGCAGATCGCTGGGGACCCACGCGAATTCATCGTCGAGCATCGCGACGTAACACTCTACGGGCGTTGCCGGGACTGCGGGTGGCGGGAGACGCGCGCCTCGCGATGATCCGGATCGAGCGGCTTCGATTCGGCTATTGCAGTGGCGACGACGTCTTGCGTCTGGACGAGTTCGTCCTGGAGCCGCAGCGCAACGTGCTGGTCGTCGGACCATCCGGCTGCGGCAAGACGACGCTTTTGCACCTGATCGCGGGGTTGTTGCTACCCGGCAGTGGACGGGTCATCGTTGATGGTCAGGACCTCCGGGAACTTTCGCCGTCCGCGCGCGATCGCTTCCGCGGCCAGCACATCGGCATCGTTCTGCAACAGTTCCACTTGCTGCCGACGCTGACCGCGATGCAGAACCTGCTGGTTGCCCAAACGATCGCCGGACTCCCGGCAGACCGCGCGGCAGCACATTCCATGCTGAACGCTCTGGGCGTCGATGAACGCGTCGACGCCTACCCGCACCAGCTTTCCGTCGGCCAGCAACAGCGGGTGGCCATCGCGCGCGCGTTGGTGAACCGTCCCAAGCTGCTGTTGGCCGACGAGCCGACGTCGAACCTTGACGACGAGGCTTGTGCCTCCGTCGCAGATCTGTTGCTGGGAGCTGCGCAGCGGCAGGGCGTCTCGCTGCTGATCGCCACCCACGACAGCCGCCTGAAGTCGCGCATTCCTCGGCAGTTGGCATTGCCGCGCCAAGCGGTGGAGCAAGTCGCATGAATCTGCTGCAGCTCGCGTGGAGCTATTTGCGCGCACGTCCGCTGGGTACGCTCCTCAACGTGCTGTTGCTCGCGCTAGGGGTAGCCACCATTGGGTTCGTGCGGATCGTTGACGGACAGGTTGGGGCCAGTCTCAACCGCGACGCAAGGGACATCGATCTTGTGGTCGGTGCCAAAGGCAGCCCGATCCAGTTGATCCTTGCAGGCATCTACCACCTGGACGCGCCGACCGGCAACATCCCGCTCAGGTCCGCACAGGAGCTCTTGAAGGATCCGCTGGTCCGACATGTGGTCCCGCTTTCGCTGGGAGACAGCTTCCGCGGCTATCGGATCGTGGGTACGTCACCGGACTACATCGCACTCTACGCCGGGACCTTCGAATCCGGGGGAGTGTGGAACGATAAGATGGAGGCGGTGCTGGGCTCAACAGTCGCCGCACAAACTGGGCTCGTCGTTGGCAGTCAATTGGTGGGCTCGCATGGTCTAAGCGAAGGCGGAACGGTGCACGGCGACTCGGTCTACACCGTGGTCGGCGTGTTGAAATCCACCGGTACCGTGCTCGACCGGCTGGTCTTGGTCAACACCGAGAGTGTCTGGTTCGTGCATGAGGGTCACGTCGCCGATCCCGAGGAACTGAAGGTTATCGAGGAGGAACGGCAGGTGACGGTGCTGCTCGTGCAGTACGCGTCGCCGCTGGCAGCGGTGTCTCTGCCGCGCAAGATCAACACGGAAACGAACATGCAAGCCGCGTCACCTGCCTACGAGTCGGCGCGCCTGTTCCGCATGATCGGCGTGGGCGCGGACGTCATCCGGGCCTTTGGCGGCGTCGTATTGGCCACCGCGGCGCTGTCGCTCTTCATCGCGCTCTACCACGCGCTCAACGAACGCGCGTATGACATCGCGGTGCTGCGTACGCTCGGTGCGCATCCGACCAGTATCGGCGTCATGGTGATGTTGGAAGCGTTAATGCTTGCGCTTCTCGGCAGCGCGCTTGGTTTGCTGTTGGCGCATGGGTTGGTAGCCCTCCTCGTGTGGTGGATGACGCAGCAGGAGAGTCTGCGTATCAACGCCTGGGCGTTCTCGCCGGGCGAATTCTGGTTGCTGGTTCCGGCCTTCGTCGCGGCGGCGCTTGCAGCGCTGCTTCCCAGTTGGCGCGCCGCGCGGGCCAACATCTCGGCGACGCTCGCGCGCCGCACCTAGGCCTCGAGCCAGTGGAGGTTTAGATGAAGCATTTGATCCTTGTGGCAGTGTTTCTTGCAACGTTCCCGGCGATCGCGGCCGATCCCGCGAGCAAGACCCCGGCGAAACCTGCGCGGTCCGCAGTCGACCCCGCCAAGGAGGCTGAGCATATGAAAGAAGATATCAAGCGACATCGCATCATAGCCGCCGCGCATGAAGCGGCAGCGAAGTGCCAGGAGTCCGGCAAGGGGGAGGACTACTGCATGGCCGAGCTGGCGAAGGCGTGCAAGGGGATCGCCTACGGCAAGTACTGCGGAATGAAGCATACGGACTAGCGGCGGGTAGGCGGGTAACCGTAGGGTCCATGGAAGGAATCAAGCAAGTGCAGGTTGAAAAGATCGCTATACTAGGAATCAAGATAAAGGGAAGACAAGGGGGCCCCCATTCTTCGGAGGGTAGAACGATGAACATGCGAAACCTTGCGATTCTGGCGATGGCGCTCCTCTGCGCCGGTTCCGCGGTTGCGATCGATACGGCGATCCCGAGCAGCGGACTGCCGAGCGCCACCGATTTCAGCGCCTCGCTTTTGCCCGAACGCGCGGGCGTCGTCTCGTGGAGGACGCTCGGCCAGGTACAGCCCGTCAAGCAGGGCGGCAAGGTGGTGCAGGAGTTCTCGCGCGACATCCTCGCGCTCGACCGCAAGGAGGTGAAGGTGCAGGGGTTCATGATCCCGCTCGGACTCGGCGACAAGCAGAAGCGCTTCCTGATTTCCGCAGTCCCGTCGTCTTGCCAGTTCTGCCTTCCCGCGGGTCCTGACGCAGTCGTTGAAGTCGAGGCGAAGACGCCGGTGAAGTATACGTTCGACGCCATCGTCGTCGGCGGGAAGTTCGCAGTCTTGAAGGACGATCCCTCTGGCATGCTCTACCGGATGACCGAGGCCGGCCGCGTGGAGGGGGCGTCCGCACCACTCCGTTAGGTCAAGCCGTCGCCCTAGTCGCAACTCACGCACGAGCGTCCGTCGACCAGGTGGTGTCGGACAGGGGGCGGCGGCTATGCGACTCTCGCCGACCTATTGAAGATTAACGTGGGAATAGCGCCAGATCCCCCTGGGGCGCCACTACTCCCAAATCTGGGCATAGTGTTTCGCGTGTGACCCTTCCGCTGCGCTGCCGGCCGCTGTCCGGTCCGCCTCGGTCCGTTGCTGCCCGAGCGAAATCTGGCCCAGACTTGGCAAGTGTGGAGATCCACAAGTTCCAGCGACGCGCCGACAGCCAGCGCATGAGCCCTGAGTACAGGCGACTGACGCATGCGCTGCTGCTCTCGCTGCTGATCCACACGTTGCTGTTGAGCCTGACCTTCGGTGGCCAGGGACTTTGGCTTCCGGGCTTCGGCTTCCCCTGGCAGGTTCGACGGATCGAGGCACCCGATCTGCGCGTCGTAGTCGTTCCGGCGCAGGTCACTGCCGTGGAGCCGGCGGTCACGCCGGTCGCGGAGCCGCCGCAGCAAGCATGGGTCGAGCAGCCTGTTGCCAATGGGCCGGCACCGACGCGATCCGTACCCCGCGCGCCGACCCCGCGGCGGACTGCAGCAGCTATCATGCCGGAGGCCCATCCGATGGCAGAGACCAACCCAAGGTCAGACGCTGCGACCGATGCGGCGCCTGCGCAAATGCCTTTGCGCGCCGATCCCCCCGGTGACACGGCACCCGCGCCGATCCCCGAGACGGCCGTGATCGCCGTGGCGCGGACCGACGAGGCCACGTGGGTCGTGCCCGCCACTCCAGCGATGCCAACGCCGGTCATCGCGGCAGCGCCAAGCGCCCCGAGCCCGGAGACCGCGATGCCGTCGCTTCGAGATGCTGGCGATGCAGAGCGGGCGCGAATCGACCACGAGGCGTTGGAGCGAGCCGTTGAACTGGCCAAGCTCGATGCTTCCAGGCAGGAGGGGCAGCGGCAGGCGGAGCAGCTGGAGGCGGCGCGGCAGGACGCTACCCGTCAGGAAGCGGCGCGAGCCGAGAACGCGCGGCTGGAGGCCGAACGCCAGGAGGCCGCACGGGTCGAGGCCGCACGGGTCGAGGCCGCACGGGTCGAGGCGGCACGGGTCGAGGCCGCACGGGTCGAGGCGGCACGGGTCGAGGCTGCACGGGTCGAGGCTGCGCGGGTCGAGTCTGCACGGGTCGAGTCTGCACGGGTCGAGGCGCGCCGGGTCGAGGCCGCACGGGTCGAGGCCGCACGGGTCGAGGCGTGCACGGGTCGAGGCTGCACGGGTCGAGGCCGCACGGGTCGAGGCCGCACGGGTCGACGCTGCGCAAGAGGCGGCCGCAAGACGGGAAGAGGTGCTTCGGGCGATAGGACGACAGCTGGACGAGGAGGCCGCCCGGCGTGACGCTGCAACGGCTGCAGGGCGCCTGCCACCATCGTGGAGCAGCGCACGTCGATACAGGCTCTTCGGTCACACTGACCCCAACGCGGAACTCATCCTGTACGCGGAAGCCTGGAGCCGGAAGATCCACCTGAACATGACGTTCGACATGGTCCGCGAAGCGGCAAAGCAGCCTCACAGCGATCCCCTCGTGACGGTGGCCATTCGTAGCGATGGCTCGGTGGAGTCGGTGACCTTCGTTCAATCCAGCGGCGTGGCGGCCCTCGACGAATCGATACGACGCGTCGTGCACAGCCAGACGCCCTACCAGGCGTTCCCGCCGAGCCTGGCCCGCGAGTTCGACGTGATCGAGATCCGGCGAACCTGGTACTTCGACATGGCGATCCGGCTGTACTGATGGAACGGTGACAGGCGTCAGGCGATTCTCGACGCGTTGGCCCGGGTGGCCAACCTGCTCCCCCAAGTTGGACCACCGTCATGATCGATCTCCGGCGCTGCCCCATTCGCCGCGCTTACGCTGCGGCAGCCAACGGCCTCGCGCTGAGGGTCTTTGCCAGGACGCGAAGCAACGCCGCTCCGTCCCCCCGCCAGGCACTACCGTGCATGCATGCCAGTACCTGCGGCTGCTCGCGCGCCAAGCGCTCCAGCACCGCGGCGGTGTTCGGTGCATGCGCGTAGTAGTCCATCGGGGAGCGGAACGCTTCGCTCGGCCCAAGGATATCGGACTCGGTGATCGGCGTTGCGCCGCTGCCGCCCTGCGTGAAGAGGTCGCCGCAAAGCAGCGTGCGCGTCTCGGTTTCCAGCATGAAGCCGCATTCCCAGCCGTGCGGCACGTGTGGGGCGTCAAACCAGCGCAGCGCGTGTCTGCCGATCCTCAGGACTTCGCCGTCGGCGAGGCCCCGGGCGGGGCGGTCGGCGAGGTCGTTGACGGAGACCATCGCGGCGAGCTGGCCGCAGACCGGGACTGCGCGCGGCGCCGCGGCGAGGAAGTCGTTCAGCGCGCCGCATTCGTCGGCTTCGACATGCGAGAAGGCGATGTAGCGAATCGTCTCCAGCGGCAGCACCTTGCCGATCGCCTCGGCGACGAGCGGATACATGCGGCGCGGGCCGGTGTGAAAGACCAGCGGCTCGGCGTCGGCGATGAGATATTGGTTGAAGTTGAAGCGGGGGCCGCCGGGGATGTCCATCGGCGTGTTGATACGGTATATGCCAGGGGCGATCTCGTGGACGTTGGTGCCGCTTGCTGCGTTGGTGATCATGGGATCCTCCGTGGTTGGGATGCCCCCGGTTGTGTAACGAATTGCCTTGGCGTTACACATCCCGACAAATGACCGCTATATTCCCGGCGTGCCGGAAGACGCCGCAACACTGGAGGACGTCGCGCTCGCGCGCCGCATTGCTGCTGCCGGCGCGGCGATCGATTCCGTCGCCGAAACGGAGCTCTACCGGCGGCTTGCGCCACGCGTGCGGCTCTACGGCCTGCGCCACCTGCGCGATCCGCACGCGGCACGCGACCTCATGCAGCAGGTGCTCCTCATGACGCTCGAGCGGCTGCGCGCCGGCAAGCTGCGCGAGCCCGAGCGGATTGCCTCGTTCGTCCTGGGCATGTGTCGCATGGTCGTGCTGGAGATTCGCCGCGGCACCTGGCGCCGCGAGACGCTGCTCGAGACCTACGGCAACTTGGCTGAGGCGGTCGACGTGCCTGAGCCTCTGGCGCTCGACGCGGACAAGCTCGCCGGGTGCCTGCAGGCACTCGCGGAGCGCGAGCGCACGGTGGTGGTCCTGACGTTCTTCGCTGACCGGGGGACCGACGAGTTGGCGAAGGAGCTGGGGCTTGCGGCCGGCAACGTACGCGTCATCCGCCACCGCGCACTCGCGCGGCTGCGCGAGTGCATGGACGGGGGGGCGCCATGACTGGACCGCACTGTGCGAAGCCTGTCGAGGTCGGGCCGCTCGTTGGCTACTGGCTGGGCGAGTTGCCGGCGGCGGCCGACGCACCGATCGAGGAGCACCTCTTCGGCTGCGCGTACTGCACGCGGCGGCTCGAAGTGCTCGCCGGCCTGACGTCCGGCATACGCGCGGTGGTACGCAGGGGCGCGCTGCAAGCCGTGATCACGCAACCCTTCCTTGAGCACATGCAGCGGCAGGGCATGCGCATCCGCGAATATCGCCTGGCACCGGGCGAGCGCGTGGCCTGCACGATCCGTGCGGACGACGACGCCGTGGTCGGCCGCATGCAGGTGGCGCTCGCGGGCGTGAAGCGCGTCGATGCGTTACAGAGCCTTGATCTGGGCGACGGTCACGTGCAGCAGTGGCGCGTGGAGGACATGCCTTTCGATCCGAATGCCGATGAGATGCTCTCGTTGCCCTCGGCCACGGCACTGAGGAAATTGCCGGCCCATACGTTCCGCGTCCAACTCGTCGCGGTGGACGAGTCGGGCGAGCGGTCGCTCGGCGAGTACACGTTCGCGCACACGCCGAGCTGATGCAAGCGCATCGGAAAGCTGGACGAGCGCACCGCCAACCACTGGGGTCAGTCGGCGTCACGCATCGGTGACCCTCAGTCCTTCCATCGCGGGACGCTGATCCGAGGAGTCTGCCCGCACTTCGACTACCAGCGTTCGCTGCCCGCGCAACGAATTGGAGATGAGGCACAGGTGCTCGGCCTTGGCGAGCAATTTGCGCGCCTTCGCGGCGTCGGCCTCCGTTGCCACCTTGAGGTTGGCGAACGTGGTGTAACGGGCGAACTGGACGACACCGTCGACCCGTTCCAGTACGCCGTCCACTCGGCAAGCCAGTTCGCTCCAGGCGAGTCCGGAGGCGCGGGCAATCGCGCGAAAGCTCAGCACGAAGCAGTCGGCCAGCGATGCGCAAAGCAGCGTCTCCGGTGACCACACGTCGCCCGGGCCGTCGAACTGCGGCGGCGGGGCTGAAGCGATCCCGGGCACGCCATCCGAATCGAGAGCGACGCTGCCTTCCGGCCGCCCGTTGGCGGTGGCCGTGTAGACGTGAGGGTAAGGATGCATCTTGGGTCCGCTGGGTTCAACCCTTGCCGGGCGCGCAGGTGTTGACGCCGAGCAGTGCATAGGCGGGGCACACGCGCATGAATCCCGTCAGCACCGGGATGATGCCGATGTATCCCCAGGGGCCGATCGTGCCGGCAGCGGCCAGGCCGATCATGCCAAGGCCGGCAATGATTCGAATGGTGCGGTCAACCGCTCCGACGTTCATCTTCATGAGGGGTACGCTTCCTGTGGTGGAAAATCCCATGGTTGCAGAGCACGCCAGGTCCCGCCTTGTCGGAGATCAACGCCCGTGCACCGGCGTCCGCAGCCTCCCCCGGGCATGCGGTAACATCGGCCCCTTCCGTCATTGAAAGTGGGAAGGGTCCGTGACCGATTCGTCGTTTCCCGACGCTGCCGGCACCTGGAACGGGCGCTTCAGGGCCGAAGGCTACATCTTCGGGACCGAGCCCAATGAGTACCTGCGCGGCCACGCCGCATGCTGGCAACCCGGCAGCAGCGTGCTGTGCGTCGCCGATGGCGAGGGCCGCAATAGCGTCTGGCTCGCCGGAAGGGGACTCATTGTCGACGCCTTCGATATCTCGGAGGTAGGCGTCGGCAAGGCCAGGAAGCTGGCCGAATCGAACGGCGTCGCGGTCGACTTCAGCGTCAGCGCTTGCGACAGCTGGTCATGGAAGGCGGCGGCTTACGACGGCGTCGCCGCCATCTTCGTGCAGTTCGCCGATCCTCCGATGCGCGAGCGATTGTTCGCCAACATGATCCGCGCCCTGAAGAGCGGCGGCATTCTGATCGTGCAGGGCTATACGGCGAAGCAGCTCGAATACAGGACGGGTGGGCCTCCGCTCGTGTCTCACCTCTACACCGCGGAAATGTTGCGAGACGCATTCGAGCCGTTGGAGATCCTGGAGTTACGCGAATACGAAACCGATCTGGCCGAGGGTACCCAGCATCGTGGCCGATCGGCATTGATCGGATTGGTGGCGCGCAAGACGTGAAGCCCTTCGGCAATCACGCCAGCGCATTCGTCGACACCGGGATCAGACGCTCCGATTGAACCAGAGGAGCGAGAGGAGGGACGCCGCGAGCAGCAGGCCGGCGGCGACGGCGTCGAACAGGAAGGTGATTTCCGTTTCCTTCCGCTCCAGCACCAGGCGTGCGTTGAGGCTCTCGTAGACCTTCTTGAGATCGGCCGCGGTCCCGGCGTGGAAGTATTCGCCGCGCGTCGCCTCGGCGATGGCCTTCAGCGTCTCCTCGTCGAGGCGCACGTACACCGACCAGCCTTCGAAGCCGATGGAGGCGCCCTCCTTGGTGCCGAAGCCGACGGTGTAGACCTTGACGCCCCGATCAGCCGCCCATTTCGCGGCTTCGAGCGGGTCGGGACCGGTGGTCCTGCGGCCGTCGCTCAGCAGAATGATCACCGCCGACGTGTACGAGCCGGGCGGTACCGGCTTGAATTCCTTCTTCTCCACCGCGGGTTTCGGGTCGGCGGCCGGACGGGCGGCGTCGCGTAGCGCGTCAGCCCTCCCTTGAACACCAGCGACTCGAGGTCGATGCCGGCGTCGGGAAAGAGCGTCGCGAGGGCGACGTAGAGCGCGCTGCCCGTGGCCGTGCCGCGCTGCAGCTGGAAGCGGTCGATCGCTGCGAGCAGATCCTCGCGATTCTGCGTCGGCGATTGCACGAGCGAGGCGGTGGCGCCGAACGCGACGATCCCGATGCGGGTGTCCGCCGGATATTCCTCGACGAAGGACTTGGCCGCCAGCTGAGCGGCGGTGAGCCGGTTGGGATCGACGTCCTTGGCGCCCATGCTGAGCGAGACGTCCATCGCGAGCATGATGGTCTGCTGCTGGGACGGGAGCGTGATGACCGCGGAGGGTCGCGCAATCGCGATGATCGACGCGACGACCGCGAAGCAGGAAGAGCAGCGGCGGAACGTGCCGCCGCAGCCGCTGCGCCGGTCCGAGCGCGACCTTCATCAGGCTCAGGCTCGCATAGCGAATGGCGTTCTTCTTCTTGCGCCGGAGCAGCCAGAAATAGGCCGCGACGAGCATCGGCGCCGCCAGCAGCAACCACAGCATTTCGGGCCACAGGAAGGTCATGGGATCGCGAGGCGCATCGTCGGCGGCACACAGGGACAATTGCGGGGAGTGACGTGACCCCGGAATCGGCCCGGTAACGCTAACATTTTTTCCGGGCGCCGTGGCGATCTTGCCGTTTCCGATCCCGTCGGGGCCACTCGCGCACGACGATCCGGTAAAGTACGCGCCGGCACCAATCCACTCCATGGAAACCGATGAACACCTCCGCTTTGGCTAGCGCCGTCGCACGCACCTGGGATACCTCGATCGTCCCGCAACTTGTCGAGTACATCCGCATTCCCGCCAAGTCGCCGCATTTCGATCCCCGATGGGAGGCAAACGGCCACATCGAGCGCGTGATCCGACTGGCCGAAGCATGGGTGCGCCAACAGCCGGTGCGCGGGCTGGCGCTGGAAATCGTGCGCCTGCCCGGTCGCACGCCGGTGCTGTATTTCGATGTGCCGGGCACGGGCTCGCACACGGTCCTGCTGTACGGCCACCTCGACAAGCAGCCGGAGATGACGGGCTGGCGCGAAGGTCTCGGGCCCCTGGCAGCCGGTGCTGGAGGAGGGCAGGCTCTACGGTCGCGGCGGCGCGGACGACGGCTACGCGGTCTTCGCCTCGCTCGCCGCCATCGGCGCGCTGCAGGCGCAGGGCGTGGCCCACGCGCGCTGTGTCGGCCTGATCGAAACCTGCGAGGAGAGCGGCAGCTACGACCTGCCCGCGTACCTCGAGCTGCTCGCGCCGCGCATGGGCGCCGTGGACTTCGTGGTGGGCCTCGATTCCGGCTGCGGCGACTACGAGCGTCTGTGGGCGACGACGTCGTTGCGCGGCCTCGCGGGCGGGACGTTGTCCGTCGACGTGCTGACCGAGGGCGTGCATTCGGGCGACGCGAGCGGCGTCGTGCCGTCCTCGTTTCGCATTGCTCGGGCAGTGCTCGACCGCCTCGAGGACAGCTCGACCGGCCGCGTGCTGCCCGCGGCCTTTCACACGCCGATCCCCGAGGAACGCGTGCGACAGGCGAGGGCCGCGGCGGCGATCATGGGCGAAACGACGGTGCGCAAGTATCCCTTCATCGACCGCACCCGAGCCGATGCAGGCCGATCACGCCGAGGCGCTGCTCAATCGGACATGGCGCCCGGCATTGTCCGTGACGGGCGCCGACGGGTTTCCGGCCATCGCGGATGCGGGCAACGTGCTGCGTCCGCGAACGTCGCTCAAGCTTTCGCTGCGCTTGCCGCCGCCGATCGATGGCGCCGCGGCAGTAGCGGCGATGAAGGGTCTGCTCGAAGCCGATCCTCCTCACGGCGCGAACGTGCGCTTCGACGCCGACGAGGGTGCGACCGGATGGAACGCGCCACCGACGGCGCCGTGGCTCGAGCGTGCGCTCGACGAAGCGTCGATGGCGTTCTACGACAAGCCGTCGGCCGCCATGGGCGAGGGCGGCACGATTCCGTTCATGGCGATGCTCGGCCGGCACTTTCCGCAGGCGCAGTTCCTGATCACCGGCGTGCTCGGTCCGAAATCGAATGCCCACGGTCCGAACGAATTCCTGCACGTGCCCTACGCGACCAAGCTGACGGCGTGCGTGGCGAGCGTGCTCGCGGCGCACGCGGCGCGCGCGGCTTAGTCTGCTAGATTCCCGCGTCCGGCACCCCCGCCAGCGGCAGCACGTCGTGCTTGCCGCGCGCGAGCGTGCGGATCAGGAGGCGCGCGATGTCGGCGTCGAAGCTCGGCCGCGGCGGCGCTTCCATGAGCCGGCCGAGCTCGCCGTCATCCTGCGCGGTGCCGAGCCAGCACCAGTCGCGAATCACGTGCAGATCGGTGCGTTCGCCCATGAGCGAGCGTTCGCGGATGGCGGCGAGTCCGGCGAAAGGCCACCGGGGAATCGCGTGCGCGGCGAGCGCCTGCGCCAAGCCGCTCGTGGTGCGCGTCGGCGGACTCGGCGCCCGACGCACGCGCCGGCGCACCGTTTGACCTGGCGGGCAAAGCACGGCCCCAGCCGTTTCTCGAGACCGAGCGCTTTCCAGCATAGCGCGTGTTCGGAGGCAAGCGATCGGAGCGCCTCGCGCGCCTGCCGCCTCGACGTGAACGGACCGAACGCGCCGGCAAGCTCCGCGACCTCCACACCTGCTGCCGGAAGAAAGGTCGGCGGTCCCGGCAGTGACGGCAAACGCAGTACGCCGGAATCGGCCTTGCGCCGCAGCGCGTGGTTGTGCGCCGGCAGCATCGACTTGACGAGCGCCGCCTCGCGCAGCAGGGCACCGATCTCGCCCGCCGTCGTTTCGAATTCGATGCGGCGGATCTCGGTCGACAGCCGAAGGTCCGTCGGCGACCGATAGTCGGAGGAAAAATGGGCGCCGACCCGCTCCCGCAGATTCGCGCTCTTGCCGATGTAGAGGGGCAGCGCATTGAGGCCGTAGAACAGATAGACGCCCGGCGTCTCGGGCAGCGCATCGAGGGCGTCCGGCGGCAAGCTGCGGCGGCAGGCTGGGCGTCTTGAGGACGCGTTTCGCCGCGGCTTCGATCGCATCCGGTGGCAGGTCGCGGTAGAGCGCCTGCACGAATTCCCATAGAACGCGCGCGTCACCGAGTGCGCGGTGGCGCTCGGCGGTGGCGATCCCGTGCCGTGCGATGACGCTGTCAAGATTGTGGCGAGGCTCGTCCGGATAAAGGCGGCGCGACAGCCGGACCGTGCACAGGACTCGCGCGGAAAAGGCGCGCTGCTGCCGCGCAAACGCATGCTTGAGGAAGCCGTAGTCGAAGCGGGCGTTGTGCGCCACGAAGATGGCATCGGCCGTCATCGCAGCAACCGCGTCTGCCACACGCGCGAACGGCGGTGCATCGCGTACCATCGCATTCGTGATGCCGGTGAGCGCCTGGATTTCGGACGGGATGGGCACGCCGGGATTGACGAGGGTGCTCCATTCCGTGACGCGGGGCGCCGCCGCACCGGCGGGATCGGACTCGACGCGAACGACTCCGATCTCCGTGATCGCGTCGGTCGCAGCCGTCGTCCCCGTGGTTTCGAGGTCGACGAAGGCGAGGGTGGGCGCGAACAGGCGCATGGGGAAAAAGGATCGCAAGGGGGGCCTTGACTGACGAACGCTCGTTCGCTATTGTACGATCATGTCGAACGATCGTTCTTATCTGGCGATGCTGCAGGATTATTACGCTCGGCACCGGGCGCTGCCGTCGTACGCCTCCATCGGTCAGCTGCTCGGCCTCAAGTCCAAGTCCTCCGTCGCGGCGATGGTCGCACGCCTGAAGCTGCGGGGCTACCTCGAATCCACTCCCGATCGACGGCTCGCGCCCACCGGCCGCTTCTTTGCCCGGCACCTCGCGCTGTCCCCCGTACAGGCCGGCGAGCCGAACCCCGTCGAGGACGCCCATTCCGATGCGCTGACGATCGACGACTACCTGATCGAGCACCCGTCGCAGACCGTCCTTATCCGGGTCAAGGGCGATTCCATGGAGGACGCCGGCATCCTGGAGGGTGACCTCGTGGTGGTCGAAAAGACAGCCGGGGCCAAGCGCGGGGACATCGTCGTGGCCATCGTCGACGGCCAGTTCACGCTGAAGCGGCTCGATGTCGAGCGTGGCCAGTTCGTGCTGAAGCCGGAAAACAAGGCTTATCCCGTCATCCGCCCCGAAGGCACGCTCGAAATCTTCGGCGTGATGGTGGGGCTCGTGCGCAAGCTCTGAGCCGATCGGCGGCCCGGCATTGTCGCGGGCGGTGCGCCTACGTCACCGGCGTGCCGGATCCTTCGGCGGGCAAGCGATGCGACGAGCCCCGGCGCGCCAGCCACTTCTCGATCTCGACGGCGACGAACACGAGCGCCGGCAGCGACACGCAAACGGCCAGTTCGCCCGCGGACAACGGCTGCGTCTTCAGCAGGTCGTTCATCATCGGAACGTAGATCACGATCAGCTGCAGCGCGGCACCGCACAGCACAGCTCCGAGGAGCGGCAGGTTCGACGCCACGCCGATCGTGAACAGCGATTCGCGTTCCGAGCGCACGGCCATGACGTGGAAGAGCTGCGCGAACGTCAGCGCCGTGAACGTCATCGTCTGCCAATGCGCGGAGCCGTTGGCAATCGCCCAGTATTGGGTGACGATCGACAGGGTGCCGATCAACGTGCCCACCCAGATGACATGCATGCCGGCGCCTCCGGCGAAAAGGCTCTCGCCCGGCGGTCGCGGCGGCCGGCGCATGAGGCCTTTCTCCTCGGGCTCCAGCGCCAGCGCCAGCCCGGGCAATCCGTCAGTGATCAGATTCACCCACAGGATCTGCACCGGCAGCAGCGGGATCGGCATGCCGAGGAGCGGCGCGACGAGCAGCGTTGCAATCTCGCCCAGGTTGCCGGCCAGCACGAACTTGACGAACTTGCGGATGTTGTCGTAGATGCGCCGGCCCTCGCCGATCGCGGCCACGATGGTCGCGAAATTGTCGTCGAGCAGCACCATGTCGGAGGCCTCGCGCGCGACGTCGGTTCCAACCTTGCCCATGGCCACGCCGATGTCGGCGCTCTTCAGCGCGGGCGCGTCGTTCACGCCGTCCCCGGTCATCGCCACGAACTCGCCGCGGCGCTGCAGCGCCCGCACGATCGCGATCTTCTGCTCGGGGTTGACGCGGGCGTAGACGCGCAGATCCGCCACCTTCGCGGCAAGTTCGGCCTCATCCATGCGCGCGAGGTCGCGTCCCGTGATCAGACGATGCTCACCCGGCTGGATGATGCCGAGGCGCAGCGCGATCGCGTGCGCGGTCAGCGGATGATCGCCGGTGATCATCACCGGCGTGATTCCCGCCTGCCGGCACTCGGCAACGGCCTGCGCCGCCTCGGGCCGCGGCGGATCGATCAGGCCGACGAAGCCGACGAACGCGAGGTCGATTTCGACCGCCGCGGGCGATAGCACGGCGGGAACGCCGGGCCAGTCGCGGCGCGCGATCGCCAGCACACGCAGGCCCGCCGCCGCCATTCTTTCGGCCTGTTCAAGCAGCGTTTGCGCGTCGAGCGGCACCAGCCCCTCGACTCCAAGCCGCGATACGCACCGCTCCAGCACGCGCTCCGAGGCGCCTTTGGTGAAGGCGACGATGCTGTCGGTCATCTGCACGTGATGCAGCGTCGTCATGCATTTGCGCTCCGAGTCGAACGGAATCTCCGCAACGCGCGGCATGCGCGCCTCGAGCGCCGCTTTGACATGACCTGAATCGCGCGCCGTGATGTAGAGCGCCGTCTCGGTCGGGTCGCCGGTCACCTCCCCGTACTGGTCTACACTCGCATCGTTGCTTAGCGCCAGCGCGGCGACGAACGAGCTCCAAGGCTCGCGCTCGAACTCCGTCGCGGCTGGCAACGCGTGGCACGGCGAGCCCGCGACGAAAAACGTGTCGGCGTGCATTCGGTTCTGGGTCAGGGTGCCGGTCTTGTCCGAACAGATGAAGGTGACCGAGCCGAGGGTCTCGACGGCAGGCAGTCGGCGCACGAGCGCGTTCTTCCTGACCATGCGCTGCGCGCCGAGCGCCAGTGCGATCGTGATCACCGCCGGCAGCGCCTCCGGCACGGCCGCAACGGCCAGGCTCACCGCGGTCAGGAACATCAGAATGATCGGCTCGCCGCGCAGGACGCCGAGCGCGAATACGAGCGCGCAGGTCGCGATTGCCGCCACCGAGAGCTGCAGGCCGAACTTGGCCAGTCGTTTCTGCAGCGGTGTGCGGCCCTCTCCGGTCGTTGCGAGCAGCGCAGCGATCTTGCCGAGCTCGGTGTCCATCGCGGTCGCGACGACGACACCCCGACCCCGGCCATAGGTGACGACGGTACCGCTGTACACCATGTTGACGCGATCGCCGAGCGACGCCTCCGCGTCGGTCAGCGGCGCCGTCGCCTTGTCCACCGGGTGCGACTCGCCGGTCAGCGTAGCTTCCTCGACCTTGAGCTGCATCCCTTCGATGAGCCGGAGATCGGCGGGGACCACGCTCCCCGCATCGAGCAGCACGATGTCGCCCGGCACGAGTTCCGCAGCGGGCACGTTGACGATGACGCCGTCGCGCAGGCAGCGCGCCCTGAGCGCGGCGAGCTCCTTCAACGCGCGCAATGCCCTGTCGGCGCGAAACTCCTGCACGAAGCCGACGATCGCGTTGAGCAGGACGATCGCGAGGATCGCGGCGGCGTCCTCGATCTCGCCGATGATGCCGGAGATCACCGCTGCCCCGAGCAGCAGCAGGATCATGAAGTCGGTGAGCTGTCCGAGGAACATCCGCCAGGGACTGCGGCCGGCGCGCTCCTTGATCTCGTTGCGACCATGCCGCGCCAGCCGCGGAGCCACCTCGGCGGTCGGGAGTCCGCGATCGGGCGCGGTGCCGAGCCGGGTCGCCGCTTCCTGGGCGGTCAGCAGGTGCCAGGCCGTCGCGCCGGCATTGGAAGGTTCTGGCGCGGCGATCATGGGGTTGGCTCGGAGACGGACATGGCCGGGATCGCGCGATCCATCGGCGTGATGAGGACGCGAGCGGTCGCGCCGTGCGGGCCGGCCTCAGGTCCGTTCGACCTCGACCAGGCAATCGTAGAAAGTCGCGGCACGCCCCAGGTCGGTCAGCGCCTGACCCGTCACCGCGTTGGCATTGCGGCCGTCGGGCGACAGCTTTTTCCACCAGATCGATGGCGCCACTGCGACCCCCGTCCGCACGTTCTCGGTGACACGCGCCGTGGCCGAGAAGCTTCCCCGATCGTTGAAGATGCGCACGCGGTCGCCGGTCACAATGGCGCGGGCTCGCGCATCGTCCGGGTGGAGCTCGAGTCGCGGTGTTTTTTCCTCGGCGAGGAACGCCGGCAGATTCGCGAACGACGAGTTGAGGAAGTTGCGTGCCGGCGGCGAGAGGAACGCCAGTGGGTAACGCCGGGCGAGCGTCGGGTTGCTCGCCGCCGATTCGCGCGGGGGCACGAACGTCGGCAGCGGATCGTGTCCTTCGCAGGCGAGTGCGGTGGAATGGAACTCGCATTTGCCGGATGGCGTCGGAAAGCCGCCTGCGGCGAACGGAGCGTAAGCGGCAGGCACCGACAGGCGCTGAAAGCCTACGGCCTTCATCGTGTCCCAAGCGATGCCTGCCGCCCGCGGATGGCCCGTTCGGAACGCCTGCCGCGCGAGATCGTCGTCGGTATCGCGAAAGCAGGGCTCGGCAAATCCCATGCGCGCGGCGAGGAGGCGGAACACCTCGGTATTGGGCCTGGCCTCGCCCTGTGGGGCGATCGACGGATTGTTCGCGAGCGCGTAGAGGTGGCCGTACGAGCTGTGGACGTCCACTTGCTCGAGCTGCGTGGTCGCCGGCAGCAGGATGTCCGCATAGTCGGTGGTGTCGGTCCGGAAGATCTCGTGCACCACGCAGAAGAGGTCTTCGCGCGCGAAGCCCGCCGCGACCTTCGCCGATTCGGGCGCCACCGCAACCGGATTCGAGTTGTAGACGTAGATCGCGCGAATCGGCGGGGCGCGCTCGTGCAGAAGCGCATCGCCGATGGTGCTCATGTTGACCGTTCGCGGCGTGCCCCGAATGAGGTCGGGCCGCTCGAGCGCCCTGTAGTCGACGGGATAGGTCCCCGACGTCGACAGCAGCGCGCCCCCGGCCGGATCGCGCCAGGCACCGACCAACGCAGGCAGGCAAGCCACGGCGCGCACTGCGTTGCCGCCGCCGGCATGGCGCTGCATCCCGTAGTTGAGGCGGATCACGGCCGGCCGGATCGTGCCGTAGTCGCGCGCGAGACGCGTTACCGTTGCCGCGGGAATGCCGCAGATCCGCGCGACACGATCGGGCGGATACTCGGCGGCCCTCTTGCGCAGTCCCTCGAAACCGAGGGTGAAACGGGCTACGTAATCGTGATCGACGAGGTCGTCGGCAATGAGCACATGCATCATGCCGAGCGCGAGCGCGGCGTCGGTCCCCGGCAATATTGCAATGTGCTCGTGGCACTTTTCCGCGGTCTGGCTACGGTACGGATCGATGGCGATGAGCTTCGCGCCGCGCCGCTTCGCCTCCTGCACGCGCGTCCACAGATGCAGGTTCGAGACGACCGGGTTGCTGCCCCAGATCAGGATCAGGCGGCTCCCATCGAATTGCTCGACGTCGGTCCCCATGGCCGCGCCGATCGTCGCGACCCACCCGGCCTTGCCGGCGGAGGCGCAGATGGTCCGGTCGAGGAGGGATGCGCCGAGCCGATGGAAGAAGCGGCGGTCCATCGAGCTGCCCTGCAGCAGGCCCATCGTTCCGGCATACGAGTACGGCACGATGGCCTGCGGGCCGTCGGGTGAAGCGCTGATGTCGCCGAACTTCGCCGCGATCGCGGCGAGCGCGTCGTCCCACGAGATGCGTTCGAAGCGGCCTTCACCTTTCCTCCCCACACGGCGCATCGGGTGCAGAACACGCGCGTCCGAATACGTTCGCTCCAGATAGCGCGCGACCTTCGTGCAAAGCGTGCCGGCGGTCGGCGGATGGTCGGGCGCGCCGCGGACCTCGATCGCGCGACCGTCCTCGACGGTGACGAGCATGGCGCACGTGTCGGGGCAATCGTGCGGGCAGGCGCCGCGCACGGTCGTCCGGATCGGTTTGGGGTCGAGGGGCATGCGCTGAAATCCGGGTGGTGGAGACGCCATTATCCACCGGGCGAGGCGCGCCGCGGGCGGCGGGTCGGTGGCGTGCCCGGCCTCGCGAATCCGGTATGCTCGGCGCCATGCCGACGCCCGCGAATGCCGGATTGCCGCGCGTGTCGTTCCCCGATGGAACGAGCGTGCCGGTGCTTGGCCTTGGAACCTGGACTATGGGTGAGCGCAAGGCGCGGGCGAAGGTCGAAACGGCAGCGCTGTCGCTCGGTTTCGACCTCGGGATGACCCTCGTCGACACCGCCGAGATGTACGGGGACGGCGGCGCGGAAGCCATCGTGGCGCGAGCGATGGCAGGCCGGCGCGACCACGTTTTTGTAGTGAGCAAGGTGTATCCGCACAACGCCGGCCGAAAAAGCGCGATCTCTGCCTGCGAACGCAGTCTCAAGCGGCTCGGTACGGATCGGCTCGATCTCTACCTCCTTCATTGGCGCGGGCGAGTTCCGCTCGGCGAGACCGTGGACGCGTTCGAGCGGCTGCGCGCGGATGGCAAGATCCTGCGCTGGGGCGTCTCCAACTTCGATGCTGCGGGCATGCGCGAGCTGTTCGCGCTCCACGAAGGGCCGCGCTGCGCGACCAATCAGGTTCTCTATCACCTGGGCGAGCGCGGGATCGAATGGGAACTCCTGCCGTGGTTGCGCGAGCGGCGGATCCCGCTGATGGCCTATTCGCCGCTGGGACAGGGATCGCTGCTGCGCAATCGCAAGCTCGCAGCGATCGCGCGCGGTCTCGGCGCGACGCCCGCGCAACTTGCGTTGCGATGGGTGGTACATGCGCCCGGCGTCGTGACGATCCCTTGCTCGGCCGACCTCGAGCACGTCCGCGCGAACCGCGACGCCCTCTCGCTTTCGCTCGACCCGGCGACGCTCGAGGCGATCGACGTCGCGTTTCCACCGCCGTCGGCACCGGCACCGCTCGCGATGCTCTGACAGCGCGGGAAGTCGAGTCGGCAACCGACTTCTGCCCACCGTTTTCCCGGTGCGCTGCGTCGCGCACGCCCGCGAACCACGAATGATTCCGTCCAGGGGCCTGGCACGGTTGCTGCTTTACGCTTGTTACCGACCGGCGAGAGCCGATGCAACCGACCCGAGGAGGCCGCTGTGAGCTACACCTACTACGACTATCTCGACCTCGCGCCCGGCGCCAGCCCCGCGCTGATCGAGTCCGCCTTCCTCGGCCTGCTGGAACGCTTCAGCTACGGCACCTCCGACACCGGCCAGGACATGAGCGGCCTCGTCGCCATGGTCCAAACCGCGTATCAAGTCCTTTCCGATCCCGAGGCGCGCGAGCGGTACGACGCGACGTTGGCACGCGAAGCCGCGATGGCCGACGCCGAGCTCAAGGCCACGCTCGACCTGCACGACACGAGCGCACGGCATCGCGACGCGGCCGCGTCCGGTACGTTCGAGAACGCCTTCGCGGCCATCGCAGCCTGACGCTCGCGACGCGTTCCCGACCTCCGGCCCTCCGAAGCATACTGCGTACAACGATGCGGTCGGCGGCCGTTCCTTTCCCCAACCGGCGTCGCAGCACCGCGCGCCGCGCCGGCATCCCCGCGCGCCTCCATGCGCGCCGGGCGCCGCTGCCTTCCGGTTGCCGTCTGCGCTCCGAAAACTTCCGCGCGGGCAGGCGTACCACAGGCACGACACGGTCGGCGCTGATCGACATGCCGGCGCGACCCGCGTTGTCGCGCGTGCGACCGTTGCGGGTGCTGCCGCGAGGCGTCGTCCCTTACTTCAAACACTGATTCCCGGCACCAGCACGATGTTCATGCGGGCGGCGCCGGCGCGTTGCGCGCGCGCGGCGGCGTATTCCGGCGAAACGTAGAATCGCTTCGCGGTTTCGACGTCGGGGAATTCGAGCACGACGACCCGGCTTGGCCGCCAATCGCCCTCCATCGGCGTCATCTCGCCGCCACGAACGAGGTAACGTCCGCCGTATTTCGCGATCGCAGGCGGGGCGAGCAGCTTGTACGCTTCATAGCGCTCGGCGTCGGTGACTTCGCAATCCACGATCAGATACGCCGGCATCGATCTCTCCTTCGGCTCGTTGGCGATGCGGCCAGTGTATGTCATCCGGCCGGGCGGCAGCGGCGGATGCCTTACACTGGCCCCACTGACTCGGGGTCGTCCCGCCGTCATTTCTGCATCCTTGCGTGCGTTCGGAGTGCTATTTCATGCGTGCCCGGCATCGGGAAGGACTGACGCCGCTGCTGGCCGAGACGCTGATTGCGGGCAATGTCGTGGTCACGCCCAACAAGCGGCTGGCGCGGCATCTCGCGACGCTCCACGATCGCGCGCAGCGTGCGGCCGGGCACACGGTCTGGCCCGCGCCCGTCGTCGTGCCATGGCATGCCTGGCTCGAACGGCTCTGGCTCGACGTGCTGCAAGCTGGGTGCCGCCCGGACCCACCCCGGCGCATCACACCGGGGCAGTCGACTTGTCTGTGGCTGCGCATCGTCGCCGCGGAGGGATTGCCGCTGCAGGACGAACGCGGGGCCGCCGAGCTCGCGGCCGAGGCGTGGACGCTCGCCCATGCGTGGGGCGCGGGCGGACCGAGCTGGCGATCCTGGTCCGGCGGCGACGATGACAGTGCGGTCTTCGCTCGCTGGGCAGAGTCGTACGGGGGGACGGTAACGCAAATGAGCGGCCTCGACGCGGCGCAGTTGCCCGACTGGCTCGGGCGGTGCGCCCCCGAGGTTCCGGCGTGGCGCAATGCCGCTGTAACGCTGGCGGGCTTTGTCGAGTTTTCGCCGCAGCAGGAACGCCTGCTGGCAGCCGTCGCGGCTGCGGGAACGCGGATTGCGCGATTGCCGACGCTGCCGGACAAGGGAGACCGCGCCATCGCGCAGGCCACGCGTCATGACGGCGCGACGCCGCGCGACGAGGTGAACGCAGCGCTCGCCTGGGCCCGCGATCTCGCCCTCGCGAATCCCGGCGCGACCATTGGCATCGCCATCGAGGATCTCGAATCCCGCCGCACGGAGATTCGCGCGTTGGCGGACGAGATGCTTTGTCCCTCGCTGCAGTGGCCAGGGCACGAGGAGGACGCGCGGCCGTACAACCTTTCGCTCGGTACCGCTCTCGGCGAGGTTCCGCTGATTGCCACCGCGCTCGCCATCATCGCGCTCGCGCACGCGCCGTTGCCCCTGGCTCGCGCCGCGACCTTGCTCCGGTCTCCCTACCTCGCGGGCTCCCGGGACGACTGGCTCTGCCGGACGCAGCTCGAAGCGCAATGGCTGTGCGAAGGGCGAGGGGAAATCTCGCTTGCGACACTCCTGGCGACGGGTAGTGGCAACCACGTGTTCGCACCACTGCAGAAATTCGTGACCGCTGCGCGATGGCCGGCGGCGGCGGCTCCACGTGCATGGTCCGAGACCTGGCGAGCCTGCCTCGAGGCCGCAGGCTGGCCTGGTGAGCGGGCGTTGTCCTCGGATGAATGGCAGGCGCGCGGCGCGTGGGACGAGTTGCTCGTGGAATTCGCCGCGCTGGGCAACGTCGTGCGGCGCCTGCCCCGCGGCGAGGCGGTGGCGACGCTCGTTGCGCTCGCGCGCGGCAAGGTATTCCAGCCGGAATCCGCGACGGCGTCGATTCAGATCCTCGGAGTGCTCGAAGCGGCGGGCCTGTCGCTGGATGCGCTGTGGGTCGCCGGTCTGGCGGCGGAAAGCTGGCCCCCGGCGCCACGGCCGAATCCGCTGTTGCCGCTGGCCTGGCAACGCGAGCGCAACGCGCCGCGCTCGACGGCCGCCCGCGAGCTTGCCTATGCGCGAGCGCTGACCGAGCAGTGGGCACGCGGCGCGCCGGAGGTCGTCTTCTCGTTTGCGGTGAGCGCCGATGACCACCCACGCACGATGTCCTCGCTGGTCGCGGCAGCGTCGCCACGTTCCGTCGGCACCTCGCGCCAAACAACGGCAGGCGCGCAATTCGCCGACGCGCCGGTCCACGAGATGGTCCTGGACGATCACGCGCCGCCGCTCGCCGCAGGGACCGCCGTAGCGGGTGGCGCCGGGTTGGTCGCTGCGCAAGCCGACTGCCCGTTCCAGGCGACAGCCCGCCATCGCCTCGGCGCCGACGTCTGGCCAATGCCGGTCGACGGGTTGTCGGCGATGGAGCGCGGCGTCCTCGTGCATGCAGCGTTGGCGGCATTCTGGCGCGACGTCGCGGATCACGCGACGTTGATCGCATTGCCGGATGGCGACTTATCGGAGCGCGTCGGTGCGGCGGTCGCGGCGGCCGTGAAGACCCTGCCGGCCGGACGCTGGAACAGGCTCCCCGCAGTGGTAGCTGCGGGCGAAGCGGCCCGGATCGCGAAGACGGTCCGCGCATGGCTCGACGAGTTCGATCGATTCCGGTCGCCGTTTGCGGTGGCCGCAGTCGAAGTGGCGAGGCCGCTGGAACTGGCCGGACTCGATTGGTCGCTGCGTGTCGATCGGATCGATACGCTGGCCGCGGGCGGGAGCGCGATCATCGATTACAAGACGGGAGTCGTCGCCGCTCCGACCCAATGGTTCGACGATCGTCCGCAGGAACCGCAGCTCGGGCTCTATTGGCTGGCCCAGCACGCATTCGATGCCGCGCGTCCGGTCCGTGCTGTCGCTTACGCCCAGTTGCGGCCGGGCGAGATGAAGGCCGTGGGAATCGCGGCGGATGCCGCCGTCTGGCCGCGGCTGCGCGAACCCCCCGCGATCGACGGCGCCGGACTCGCCGATTGGGGAGCCGTCGAAGGCCGTTGGCGCCACACGCTCGAGATGATCGCGCAGGAAGTTCGCGCCGGCTACTCCCCAGTCGCGCCGCGCGATGTGAAGGTGACGTGCAAACGGTGCGGTCGTCAGGCGCTGTGCCGGATCGGCGCGTTGGCGATCGACGGTGAAGCGGAGGCCGGCGATGAGTGACGGCCAGGTCGCGGCCGCGCTTCTCGCCGAGGACAATGCGGCCAGGAAACTCGCGCTGGAACCCGCTCGCTCGTTCCTCGTTCAGGCGCCGGCCGGATCGGGAAAGACGGAGCTCCTGATCCAGCGTTTTCTCGCCTTGCTGGCTACCGTCGAGCGGCCCGAGGAAATCGTCGCGATGACGTTCACGCGCAAGGCGGCAGGCGAGATGCGCGAGCGTATCGTGGCTGCGCTGAATGCCGCGGTCGCGGGTACCGTCACCCCTTCGACGCACGAGCGCCGCACGCGCGATCTGGCAGAGGCCGCGCTCGATGCCGATCGGCGCCACGGCTGGCAGCTCGTAGCGCATCCGGCCCGTCTCGCGGTATTCACGATCGACGCGTTCGCGGCCGGTCTCGCGCGACAGGCGCCGCTCGCCACGAGAATGGGCGGAGCGCCGCGTTACGAAGAACGCGCGACACCGCACTATGTCGCGGCGGCCCGGGCGGCACTCGGCGCCGCCGCCGCCGAGAGTACCGCGTGGCGGCGCCTGCTCGCGCACGTCGACAACGACGCCTCCCGCGCGATCTCGCTGATCGCCGAACTCCTGGCCAAGCGCGAGCAATGGATCGGCGAGCTGCACACGAGCGATCGCGCATCCTTCCGCGCTCGCCTGGAAGCCACGCTGGTCGCGGAGATCGAGGGAGAACTCGCGTCGTTGAAGGCGATGTTCTCCTCGTCGACGTGTGCGGTGCTTGCCGACTTCCAGCGCTGCGCTGCCACAAGCCTTGCGTTCGAACCCGGCCTCGGCCGAGCGAGGTGCGGAACTCGCCGCCTGTGCCGCGGCCGGCGGAGTCCCTCCCGCCACGGTGCCGATGCTGGGGTTATGGCGCGCATTGGCCGACTGGCTCCTGGTAAGGAGGAGGCCTCGCTTCCGGCAGACGATGAACGTGAGTCAGGGCTTTCCGGCGAAAGGAAGCGGGGTGGGGGCGGCCGAGCGCGGCGCACGCAACAAAGCCATGAGCGCGACTCTGCGCGATCTCGACGGTGTCGACGGCCTGGCCGACGCACTCGATGCCGCGCGCGCGTTGCCGCCGGCGCGATATGCCGACGACGCGTGGGAGTTCATTGCTGCGCTGCTCGAAGTCTTGCCGCGCGTGGCGGCCGAACTCACCCTGGTATTTCGGGCGGCGGGCGCGATCGATTTCACGCAGGGCACGCTGGCCGCGCTCGAAGCGCTGGGTGACGCCGACAGCCCATCCGACCTCCTGCTCGGGCTCGATTGCAGGATCCGCCATCTGCTGGTCGACGAGTTCCAGGACACTTCCTACACGCAGCTGGAGCTGATCCGCAGGCTGACCTCGGGATGGGAACCGGGCGACGGCCGGACGTTGTTCGCCGTCGGCGATCCGATGCAGTCGATCTATCGCTTCCGCGGCGCCGAAGTCCGCCTGTTCGTGACCGCGCAGGAAACGGCGCGCATCGGGGAGCTGCCGGTCGAGACCATCGTGCTTCGGCGCAATTTCCGGTCGCAAGCGCGACTCGTCGAATGGACGAACCTTGTATTTCCCGGCGTGCTCGGTCTCGCGAGCGACCCGTGGCGCGGCGTCGTCGGCTTCGTGCCCGCGGTGGCCGCGCGCGACGCACTGCCGCGCGATGCGGTCACGCTCCGTGTCCTGCCCGATGCGGAGAGCGAGGCGAGCGCGATCGTCGGATATGTCGCGGCCGCGCTCGCGAATGAGGCGGAGGACGTGGCGGTGCTGGTCCGCTCGCGCGCCCATCTCGAAGTCCTGCTGCCGGTGCTGCGTACGGCCGGCATTGCCTACGCGGCGGTCGAGCTCGACGCCCTCGGCGAGCGAGCGGCGGTGCAGGATCTCGTGTCGCTGACCCATGCGCTCGTCCAGCCTGCCGATCGGCTTGCGTGGCTCGCCGTGTTGCGCGCCCCGTGGTGCGGTCTCGCGTTGCCGGATCTTCTTGCCGTCGCAATTGCGGCCGACACGAGAAACGACGGGTCGATTGCGGGCCTGATGCCGGCGGCAGATTCGATTGGCGGGCTCACGGCCGACGGTCGCACGCGCCTGGCGCGTGTCGCGCCGGTACTCGCCGCCGCGCTCGCCGCCCGCGGCCGCGCGAGCGTCGCTCTCCGGGTTCGCGGAGCGTGGCTCGCGCTCGGCGGCGGCGCGACGATCGAAGAGCAGATCGATCTCGATGCCGTCGAGCGTTTCCTTGCGCTCCTGGGGAAGCACGACGTCGCGGGTGACGTCCCCGACTGGCCGGCGCTCATCGACGCGCTCGGCAAACTGCATGCGGCGCCCGGCCCGACCGCCGGCGCGCGCGTGCAGGTGATGACGCTGCATCGTGCCAAGGGCCTCGAGTTCGATACGGTGATCCTGCCCGGCTTGGCGCGGCTTCCCAATCGCGGCGGAATGGAAATCCTGCGCTGGCGCCGCCGGCCCCGCGGCCTCCTGCTCGCGCCGATGAAAGCCCGCGGCGCCGACGCAGATCCCGTCTACACGTATCTCAAGCGCCTCGCCGATGGCGAGGACGATGCCGAGCTTGGCCGGCTTCTCTACGTGGGGTGTACTCGCGCAAGGCGCCGGTTGCATCTCACGGGCGTACTCGAAACGAGGACCGGCGACGACGTTCCGCCCGCATGGAGGCCGCCACCGACAGGCTCGGCGCTGGCCAAATTCTGGCCGGCGCTCGGCGACGTGCTGCCGCCTCATGCAGCGATGAACGCGGTGCGCGGCGCCGTCTTCGTCGCCGCGGCTGCTGCGCCGTTTGCCGCCGATGTGGTCGACCCCGGCGCCGAGTCCGGCGTGCCCGCCGCGACGGGCGAATTCGTCTTCCCGCGAGACGGTGCCGTTCGATTGGGCACGCGACGCTGCGAGGCATGTCGGCACGATCACCCATCGCCTGCTAGCGCAGATCGCGCAGTGAAGGCATCGCCGCGTGGGACGGGCTGCGCGTGGCATCGATCTCCCCGCGCCTCGCGACCGAACTCGCGGCCGAGGGTGTCGACGAGGAGGAGCAGGACGCGTCCGTGGCGCGAGTCATCGCCGCCGTGCTCTCGATTGCTTGCCGACCGGCGAGGGCGCTGGCTGTTCGATCCGGCGCACGCCGAAGCGATCAGCGAATGGGCGCTCGCGGGCTGGGACGGCAAAGGAGTGGCGCACATCTCGATCGATCGCACGTTCGTGACCGATGGCGTGCGCTGGATCGTGGATTTCAAGACCGGGGCGCACGAGGGCGCGGAGCCGGACGCGTTCCTCGATCGCGAACGGGAACGGTATCGCGGGCAGCTCGAGCGCTACGCCGCGTTCGTGCGCGCGCTCGATTCCCGCCCGATCCGGCTCGCCCTCTACCATCCGTTGCAGGGCGGCTGGCGCGAATGGCCGTACGACGGCTGATCCGAGCGCCGATGGAGGGACGGAAAATAGGCTAAAATCCAATGTTTTGTGGCGACGAGGACTTTGGTGCACGTTTTTCGCGGTCTTCCCCCGGCGGCCGACTTTCCGATCGCGCTGACGATAGGCAATTTCGACGGCGTCCATCGCGGTCATCAGGCGATGCTCGGCCGGCTCGTCGAGGCGGCCGATGATCTGGCGTTGCCGTCGGCGGTGTTGACGTTCGACCCGCCGCCGCGTGAGTACTTCGCGAAGGCGTCGGCCCCGCCGCGGCTGTCGTCGATCCGGGACAAGATCCTGCAGTTCGCGGCACACGGCGTCGTCCGCACCTACGTGGCGCGATTCGATGCGCGGCTCGCGGCGCTGGAACCGGAGGCATTCATCGAGGCCGTGCTCATTCAGCGCCTGGGCGCGCGCTGGCTGCTGGTGGGCGAGGATTTCCGCTTCGGCCGCGGCCGGGCCGGCGACCTCGCTACGCTTCGCCGCAAGGCACGAACCTTCAGCGTGGAAGCGATGCGCACGGTGTCGATCGAAGGCGAGCGCGCCTCGTCCACGGCCGTCCGCGCCGCGCTCGCCGCGGGCGATCTCGCGCATGCCGGCGCGCTGCTCGGCCGTCCCTATTCAATCTGGGGCCGGGTCGCGCACGGCACCAGGCTCGGGCGCCAGCTGGGATTTCCGACGGCGAACCTTCCGCTCCGGCGCAAGCCCCCGGTGACCGGCATCTTTGCGGTGCGCGTGCGTGGTCTCGGCGGGACGGCGGTCGAAGGCGTGGCCAGCGTCGGCGTGCGGCCGACCGTCACCGACGCCGGAGTTCCCGTGGTCGAAGTCTTCCTGTTCGACTTCGACGCACCGATCTACGGACGCCGCATCGGCGTCGAGTTCCTGCACAAGCTGCGCGACGAGGAGCGCTATCCCGACCTCGCCGCACTCACGCGACAGATCGAACACGACGTCGCGCAGGCGCGCGACTTCTTCAGCGCCGCGTGCGCGTCCGCGCGCTGAGCCGTTCCCGCACACCCTCCACGAAAGCAACGCCTTACCGCATGCAAGACGAATCGAAAATCGACTACAAGACCACGCTCAACCTGCCGGACACGCGTTTCCCGATGCGCGGAGACCTCGCCAAGCGCGAGCCGGCCTGGGTCAGGGAGTGGCAGCAGAAGAAGATCTACGAGGCGGTCCGTGCCGCTTCGGCGGGCCGGCCACGTTTCGTCCTGCACGACGGCCCGCCGTACGCGAACAACGACATCCACATCGGCCACGCCGTCAACAAGATCCTGAAGGACGTCGTGGTCAAGAGCAAATCGCTCGCGGGCTTCGATGCGCCGTACGTGCCGGGATGGGATTGCCACGGCATGCCGATCGAGGTGCAGATCGAAAAGGCGCACGGCAAGCATATCCCGGTCGAGGAAACACAGCGCTTCGCGCGTGCCTACGCGAACGAGCAGATCGTGCGGCAGATGGCCGACTTCCGGCGGCTGGGCGTGCTCGGCGATTGGGATCATCCGTACACGACGATGGCCTACAAGAGCGAAGCCGACGAGATCCGCACGCTCGGCAAGCTCCTGGAAAAGGGCTTCATCTATCGCGGCCTGAAGCCGGTGAACTGGTGCTTCGACTGCGGCAGCGCGCTGGCCGAAGCGGAGGTGGAATACGAGGATCGCGTCGACATCGCGGTCGACGTCGCGTTTCCGATCGACGATGCCGACCGGGCCAAGCTGGCGCTCGCCTTTGCGCAGGACGCCCTGCCGGCGGGCCCGGTGCTGGCGGTCATCTGGACGACCACGCCCTGGACGCTTCCGGCGAATCAGGCGCTCAATTTCCATCCCGAATTCACGTACGCGATGGTGGCGACGGAGCGAGGGCACCTCGTGCTGGCGCAGGATCTCGTGGAAGCCTGTCTCGCCCGATTCAAGCTCCAGGGACGGATCGTCGCCACGGCGAAGGGGGCCGCGCTCGAACTCATCCGCTTCCGCCATCCGCTCTACGACCGCGCGGCGCCGGTGTACCTCGGGTCCTATGTGACGCTCGACCAGGGGACCGGCATCGTCCATTCGTCGCCGGCCTATGGCGTCGAGGACTTCCTGTCTTGCCGCCGCTACGGAATGGCCGACGCCGAGATACTGAATCCGGTGGGCGGTGACGGTCGTTTCGCCGGCAGCCTGCCCTTCTTCGGCGGCGAGAAGATCTGGGAGGCGAATCCGCAGATCGTCGACAAGCTGCGCGAGCGGGGCGCGTTGCTCGCGACCGGGAAATTGACGCACAGCTACATGCATTGCTGGCGGCATCGGACGCCGGTCATCTACCGCGCAACGACGCAATGGTTCGCCGGCATGGACGACGTGCCCGGCTGGAACGGCAGAAAGCCCGAACGCACGTTGCGCGAGACGGCGCTGGCGGGCATCGAGGCCACGCAGTTCTTTCCCGGCTGGGGCAAGGCGAGGCTCTACGGAATGATCGCGAGCCGGCCGGACTGGACGCTCTCGCGCCAGCGCCAGTGGGGCGTGCCGATGCCGTTCTTCACGCACAAGGAAACGGGCGCGCTGCATCCGCGCACGCTCGCGCTACTGGAGGAGGTCGCGCAGCGGGTGGAAAAAGGCGGCATCGAGGCGTGGCAGACGCTCGACGTGCGCGACCTGTCCGCCGACGATCTCGGCGACTACGTGAAGATCAAGGACACGCTCGACGTATGGTTCGATTCGGGCTCGACCCACCAGACGGTGATGGGCGGTCCGGACAGTGAACGGTCTGGCAGCGGTTCGCACCGTCACGACACACGCTTTCCCGCGGACCTCTACCTCGAAGGCTCGGACCAGCATCGCGGCTGGTTCCACTCGTCGCTGCTGGTGTCGTGCATGCTAAACGGCCGGCCGCCGTACAAGTCGCTGCTGACGCACGGCTTCGCGGTGGACGGCGAGGGCAAGAAGATGTCGAAGTCGAAAGGCAACGGCGTCGAGCCGCAGAAGGTGTCGAACACGCTGGGGGCGGAAATCCTGCGGCTGTGGGTCGCCTCGACGGATTATTCGGGCGAGCTCTTCATCTCGGACGAGATCCTGAAGCGCGTGGTCGAGGGCTACCGCCGCATTCGCAACACGCTGCGCTTCCTGCTTGCGAACACGTCCGATTTCGACGCCGCGAAGGATGCGGTCCCGCTCGCAGAGTTGCTGGAGATCGACCGGTACGCGCTGACCGCGGCCCGGACGCTCGCCGACGCGGTCGAGGGCGACTATGCGCGCTACGAGTTCCACGTGGCGATGCAGCGGCTGCAGACGTTCTGCTCCGAGGATCTGGGCGGCTTCTATCTCGACGTGCTGAAGGATCGGCTCTACACGACAGCCAAGGGCAGCGCCGCCCGCCGCTCGGCGCAGACCGCGCTGGTCATGATCCGCGACGCGCTCCTATTGTTGACGGCGCCGGTGCTCTCCTTCACGGCGGAGGAGGCCTGGCGCATCGTGCGACCCGACGAGCCGTCGATATTCTGCCGGACCTGGGTGGACGCGTTGCCGCGGCTGCCGGATGCCGATGGACTGACCGCCAAATGGTCGCGCATTCTCGCCGTGCGCGCCGCCGTGCAGAAGGAACTCGAGACGCTGCGTCAGGGCGGCAAGATCGGTTCGTCGCTGCAGGCGAAGTGGCGATCGCGGCACCGGCTGCCGAGCGCGACGCGCTCGCGAGCCTCGGCGACGATCTGCGCTTCGTGCTCATCACGTCGGCCGCCACGGTTGCCGACGCGGACGCGCTCAGGATCACGGTCACGCCCAGCGCCGCACGCGAAATGCGAGCGCTGCTGGCACTACCGGCCGGACGTCGGCTACGAGGCCGCGCATCCGACGCTCTGCGGCCGTTGTCTCGCGAACCTCTTCGGATCGGGCGAGCGTCGCGCGTTTGCGTGACCGGGACCCTCTCATGCCTCCCTCGGACGCACAACGCCCTTGGCTGCGCTGGCTGTGGCTCGCCGCCGGTGTGCTCGTCGCGGATCAGCTCACGAAGGCCGTGGTGGTCGCGACGTTCTCCGACGGCGACGGCGGTCGGGCCGTCACGAGCTGGTTCACTCTGGTGCTGACGTACAACACCGGCGCGGCGTTCAGCTTCCTCGCGACGGCCTCCGGGTGGCAGCGCTGGGTGCTGGCGGCCATTGCCGTGCGCCGCGGCGCTCGTCATCGTGATCCTGTTGCGGCGCGGCGGAAGCGCGCTGTACAGTGCCGGCCTGGCGCTGATTCTGGGCGGCGCCCTGGGCAATCTCATCGATCGTCTGGTGCTGGGCAAGGTGGTCGACTTCCTGCTGTTTCATTATGCCGAGTGGGCGTATCCCGCGTTCAATGTCGCGGACAGCGCCATCACCGTCGGCGCCGCGTTCCTCATCATCGACAGTTTTCGCCGGCCGCGACGCGATTCGGCCGGAGGCGCGCCAAAGGCATCTGATGGACGTCCTGCTCGCCAATCCGCGCGGCTTTTGTGCCGGCGTCGATCGCGCGATCGCGATCGTCGAGCAGGCGCTCGCGAACTACGGCGCGCCGATCTACGTCCGCCACGAAGTGGTCCACAACCGGTTCGTGGTCGACGACCTCAAGACGAAGGGCGCGGTGTTCGTCGAGGATCTGGACGAGGTGCCCGCCGGGAGCACGGTGGTGTTCTCCGCGCACGGCGTTCCGAAGAGCGTGCGCGCGGACGCCGAGGCGCGCGGGCTGCGCGTGTTCGATGCGACGTGTCCCCTGGTGACGAAAGTCCATTCCGAGGTCGAGAAGATGCGCGCGCAGGGCCGCGAGATCGTGATGATCGGCCACGCGGGACATCCGGAGGTCGAGGGCACGATGGGTCAATGCGAGGGCGGCATTCACCTGGTCGAATCGGTCGCCGATGTCGACCGGATCAAACCGTCGCATCCGCCGATGCCCTGGCGTACGTGACGCAGACCACGCTGTCGGTGGACGATGCCGCCGCCATCATCGCGGCGCTGAAGCGCAGATTCCCGCGCATCGTCGGGCCCAAGAAGGACGACATCTGCTATGCCACGCAGAATCGCCAGGACGCCGTGAAGTTCATGGCGAAGCAGGCGGACGTCGTCATCGTCGTCGGCAGCCCGAACAGCTCCAACTCGAACCGGTTGCGCGAAGTCGCGGCGAATCGGGGTGTCGCCGCCTACATGATCGATCGCGCCGACCAGCTGCGGCCCGAGTGGGTCGTCGGCAAGTCGTCCGTCGGCGTGACGGCCGGCGCGTCGGCGCCCGAAGTGCTGGTGCGGGAGGTCCTCGCTCGCCTGGCGGAACTCGGCGCGCGCCATGTGCACGAGCTCGACGGGGTTGCCGAGCGCATCGTGTTTCCGTTGCCCAAGGGGCTCGGCGCCCATGGCCACGCGACGCCAGGCCCCGTCCCGTCAATGCCGATCCGACCGCCCGGCGTCGGCGCGAAACGACAGGAGTAGCGCGATCAGCGCGGCGAGCGCCAGGGCGGTCGCCATTGCGGCGACCACCGCATGCCGACCTTGTTCGGTCAGCGCCCGCACGATGCCCTCGCCGGCATAGAGCGGCAGGAGCAGGCTCGCGATCTGCCGCGCTCGGCGCTCGCCGCGCGCGAAGCGGAAACCAGAGCCCAGGCGAGCGGCAAGGCCTTCAGCGCGAGCCAGGAGCCTCCGGGCTTGAGCGGCGCGAGCCAAAGCTCCCACAATGCTTCGAAGAGCGCCAGCGCCGCGAGGAGGGCGACCGCCTTTCGCTGCCAGCGGGCGACGTTCGATCCTTGGCGGGTCGGGTGCACCGGGTGCCGCGATCAGACGACTGCGGCGTAGTCGTAGATCTCGAAACCGGGTCCCTGCTCGACGAGCTTGGTCAGCACGGCGAATCCCGTCTCGCCGGCGCGGGTGAGCGCCACGCCCTGATCGATGCCGAAGGCGCCCGCGGCGACGACGATCTGCGGCGGCATGTCGTCGGCGCCGGCCTTGGTGGCGTCGGGGGGCAGCACGACCACGGGAACCCGCTTGCCGTCGGGCGCGGCTTCCATGCGCCGCGGCGGCGGCTTCGGGGTTGTCGCTCATGACCTCGCAGCCGAATTCGAGCCCGCTGCCGCGCATCGTGTTGCGAAACCAGCGGACGATGGCGACCTGCGGACCGGCCCGGCCCTCGACGCGCATCGCCACCAGTTCCCCGATGCGAAGCGCGGGCGGGTGGGCATCGGTCTGGCGCAGCGCATAGCCGGCCGGCGTGTGGTTGATGACCTGGCAATGCATCAGGGGAGGCGTCGATTTGGGCGCGACCGCGACGCCGCTGTGCCGCCCGCGGCTGTATTGCCAGACGCCGAGGAGCTCGGTGCACATGACCACGCGCGCCTGCGACGGCAGCCGGTTGAATTGGCGCGCCGGCGGGATCGCCCATTGCCGCAGCAGCCGCTTCAGCAGCGTGAGATAGCGGCGGCGCGACGACATGTCCTTGCCGACGTCGGCCGGAAAGTCGCCGCCGGCCTCGAGCTTTCGCACCTGCTCCTGGATCTGGAACGCGAGGTCGAAGGCGAGCAGGAAGATCTTGCTGCCTTCGATGGAGCCGCCCTTGCTCGCCGAAAACGGCGGAAAGTCGTGCCCGACGGGAATGATCGCGACGGCCTTCGCCATCCGGTGCACCGGCGCGACGTCGGTGAGCTTCACCCAGTGCGAATACTCCTGCACGTACCGGATCACCGTGTCGAGCTGGCCCTGCAGGAAACCGTAGGGATTGGCGAGCGCCAGCAGCAAGGCCTGCACGTAGACGCCTTCGGGCGTGGCGGTCGGCTCCTCGCCGGACACTCGGGCGCTGGTGCAGCCCGCGTTCGCGCGCGAAGGCGTAGATCCGGTGCGCATCGAGCCATGTCCGCGGCAGGATCGGCGCATAGGCGACGTAGCTGTTGACGAGGATCCGCCACGCGCATTGCATGCAGCGGTGGACGAGCGTGACGAGCGTCCGATTGCCGCCGAAATGCACGCGCTTGTTCGCCTCGTGCTCGAGCACGCGCTTGTAGGCGATGAAGAGCTCCTGGGCGAGGCCGAGCGACGCCTTGGCTGCGTCGAGCGATTCGCCGCGCAGCGGGTGCGGCCGCCGGCGCAAAGTAGAGCTCGAGCCGCGGCCACAGAACTTCGGCGGTGCGCCAGAACTTCTCCGCGAGCTCGAGGCGCCGCGCTTCGCCGATGCGCGACGACATTGATGGCCGCCAGGGCGTCGCCGATGACGCGCGCCGCCTCGATGGCGTTGCGCGTCAGCGCCTCGTCGAGCCACTTGCCGACCTGTCCGGGGCGGGTCTCCGGCGGATTGGCCGGGCGGGGATCGAGCGGCGGAAGACTGAGCGTCAAGGCCATGGGCGACCGCGATTGTAAGCGATGCCGGCCGATTGCGCCCGGCGGCCGGCGGGCCGGCGCCGCGCACGGGCGTGCATGGTAGCCGCCGGGCGCCGGCGCTTCCCGCACGGAGAAAGCGCACGACGGGTTCGACCTGCGCGGCGGTAAGCAGCGTGGGCGCGTGACCGACGTCCGCGAATTCGACGAGCGCGGCTTCGGCCCGCGCGCGGCCATCTGTGCGGCCGTGCCGGCCGAAAGAAGATCGGATTCCGCGCCGCGCAGCACGCAGCGTCGGGCAACGGATCGCGTCCCAGACGCCCCACAGGTCCGGCGGTGCGGCGGACGCCCGGAACGGCACCGCGATGCCGGGATCGTAGGCGAGCCGCCAGCGGCCGTCCTCGCGTTGCCGGACGTTGGTGCGCGTGACGTGCTCCCACTGCGCGTCGGTGAGGCGTCCGAAGGGTGCCGAAATCGTGCGGACGTAGCGCTCGATCTCGTCGTAGGTCGCGAAATCCGGATCGGTCCCGAAATAGCCGCGGATGCGGTCGAGCGCTGCCGGCTCGATGACCGGCCCGACGTCGTTGACGACGAGGCGCGCGATCGGGCTGTTCCGTTGCGCCGCGGCGACCATGCCGAGGAGGCCGCCCATCGACGTCCCGATCCAGTCCACCGAATCCGGCGCCGCTCCGCGCGATCAGCGCGACGAGCGTGGTGAGATAGGTCGGGAACATGTAGTCGTTCGGGTCCGCGAGCCAGTCGCTTTCGCCGCGGCCCGGCATGTCGATCGCCAGGACGCGGTGCGTCGGCGGCCAGCGCTTCGCCGAGAACGTCGAAGTCGCGGCCATTGCGCCCGACGCCATGCACGCACACGACGACGCGCGGGTTGTCGGCATCGCCCCATTCGTAGTAGACGACGCGATGAAAGCCGTGCGGCGACAGGCTTCCAAATCCGGAGCGGCGGGGTTCGGTGGCGGTGAGCGGCATGAGACACCTGCGGCTGGAGCGAGGTCTGCGACGAGGCTCGGATCGTCGACGATCGGCGGCGCGTCGTCAATCGAATGCCGTCAGCTCAACTCCCTCGGAAACAGCGGTACGTAGCCCGGCGACGCGCCGTCGAGGAATCCGGCGAGCTCGTCGCGTCGCGCCATGGCATCGTCGTGACCCAGTTGCATGAGCGCGCGCGCGAATTCGCGGTCGAACAGCAGGTAGGACAGCAGATTGGCGCCCGTGCCCTGCGTGCTGCCGTGTCCGCGCAGCAGGTAGTGCACGCCGCGCGGCAAGCGGTCGGCGTACTGCAGCGCGAGGGCGCCGAGGTCGCGCGAGGGAAACAGCACGAAGACGTCGACGTGCGATGCGGCGGGATCGCGCTGCGCAGCCTCGCCCCCCGGCAGCAGCTCAGGAGGCGATTGACCTGGTGCAGGCGCTCGAGGTCGGCGCCGAGATTGTCGAGGAATATCGACGACAGCGCGTGCCCCGCGATCTGGCCGATCGAAGGATGGCGTGCGCGCTCGTGTGCCGGGACTCGCTGCCGGCGCGGACTGCCCGGTGAACTGGCCGACCGCGAGCACGAGAATTCGCCTCGCGCCAAGATGGAGCGCCGGCGAAAGCGGCGCGATCTGCCGGACCGATCCGTCCATGAAATAGTCGCCGCCCACGCGGGCCGCGGGAAACACGAACGGAATGGCGGTCGATGCCATCAGGTGCTCGATGGCGAGGTGGCTGCGCTCGCCCGCGACGGCGCGCCCGCCGCCACTCCGCCACCGTCGCGGCAGCCTCGAAAAAGGTGACGGCGTGACCCGTGCCGTAGCTCGTCGCGTTGATGCCGAGCGCGCGCAGATGGCCGGATTCGATGTGTGCCTTGACGCGCGAGAGGTCGATGCCGGCGCGGAGCAGGGCGGCGAGCGGCGTGTTGTCGAGAAGCGTGGGCGCGCCCCGCGGCCCATGGCCGCCGCCGCCCAGGCTGCCGATCAGGCGCACCGCATGACGCGCAAGCGTGACGAGGTCGCCACGGTAGACGTCGGTGACGACGATCCTGCGCCACCAGCGCACGAGCCGCGCGACGCCGCGCCGGAACGAGTCGGCGTTCGAGCCCAGCAGCGCCGCATTGATCGCGCCGGCCGACGTGCCGCAGATGATCGGGAACGGCTGGCGCTGGTCTCGCGGCATGAGCTTCGCGATCGCCCGCAGCGCGCCCACCTGGTAGGCAGCGCGCGCGCCGCCGCCGGAGAGCACGAGACCCGTGACGTTTGCCGCAGGCGGCATGATCGAGTGCGGCTCGCGGCGCTCAGCCGCCGTTGTCGCGCAGCGTGCGGTCGAGGATCAGCAGCATGGCGGCGGTCGCGCCCCAGATGTAGCGCTCGCCGTACGGGATCGCCCAGAAGTCGCGGCGCATCGTGCCGAGCATGCGGAAATGGCGCTGCTGGTTCGCGGGATCGAGCAGAAACGCGAGCGGAACCTCGAAGATGTCGGCGACCTCCACGGGATCCGGCTTCAGCGCGAGCGGCGGCTCGACCCATCCGACGACGGGCGTCACGCGAAAGCCCGTCACGGTTTCGTATTCGGCGAGATGCCCCAGCACCGTGACCTGTGGCGCGGGCAATCCGACCTCCTCGGTCGCTTCGCGCAGTGCCGCCGCAGCGTGCGAGGCGTCGTCGGGCTCGACGCGACCGCCGGGAAAGCTGATCTGGCCGGGATGGTCGGGAAGATCGGCGCTCCGTTGCGTCAGCAGCACCTGCAAGCCCTGCCGGGCGATTGACGAGCGGGATCAGCACGGCCGCCGCGGTGGCCACACCTTCGCGTCCCGGCAGGCGAAAGCCATCCGACAGGTTGCGCGCGGACGCTGGGGCGGGGCGCGCCAACGCCTGCGCGAGCCAGTCGCGCTGCGCGAGCGGGGGAAGCGGAACAGAGGAAGGGACATCGGCACCCGGCAGCTGCAGCTATGGCCGGCGGCCGCGAGGGCTTCGCGCCACCGTGCGGCCGCGCTCCGCTTCGGACGCTGACCTGCGTCCCGATGATACCGCGTCGCTTAGTCGGTCGTGCGGAGGGGATCGCTGCCGGCGACGGATCCGCGCCGGCGAAACCACGGCTGCGGCGTGCGCGACGTCGTCGCGTAGACACCGGCGAAGTCGTCGAGTCCGGAAAGCGCCGCGGCCGCATCGCGGTCGTCGCGCAGGGCGAACGCGTCGAAGCCGCACTCGGCGAGCGCGAAGAGCTGGTCGCGCAGACACGTCGCCCACGGCGCGGAGCTCGCCCGCGAATCCGTAGCGATCGCGCAGCAGGCGCCCGATCGAATAGCCGCGACCGTCGGTGAACTGCGGAAAGTCGACGGCGATCACCGGCAGCACACCGATGTCGGCGGCGAGCGCTGCCGGATCGTCGCTCGGCGCGAGCCACACGCCGACGTCGCCCCGGGCGCCGCAAGTTCGTCGCGATGCGCGAGCCAGAACGGAAGCGGCACGATCTCGGGACCGCACCCGCGGCGAGGTCGCCGAGCGACGACACTTCGCGCCGCAGCGTCCAGCGGTCGTCGACGAGCGCCCTGTTCTTAATGAGCTGCGGCATAGACGCGTTCCTTGAATGGGGCGAGGCCGAGGCGGCGCACCGTCTCGATGAAGCGCTCGTCCTCGTGCCGGTTTTCCACGTAGACGTCGACGAGGCGCACGATGACGTCGGGCACGTCCGCGGCCGCGAACGACGGGCCGATCACCTTGCCGAGCGACGCGTCGTTGCCCTGCGCGCCGCCGATCGAGATCTGGTACCACTCGTCGCCGTTCTTGTCGACGCCGAGGATGCCGATGTTGCCGACATGGTGGTGACCGCAGGCGTTCATGCAGCCCGACATGTTGAGCTCGAGGTCACCGAGGTCGTGCAGGTAGTCGAGATCGTCGAAGCGCCGCTGGATCGCTTCGGCGATCGGGATGGACTTGGCGTTGGCGAGCGAGCAGAAGTCGCCGCCCGGGCAGCAGACGATGTCGGTGAGGAGGCCGATGTTCGGCGTCGCGAAGCCGAGCGCCTTCAGGCGCTCCCAGAGGTCATGGAGATCGTTTTGCAGCACGTCGGCGAGCACGAGGTTCTGCTCGTGCGTGACCCGGACTTCGCCGAAGCTGTAGCGATCGGCCAAGTCGGCGATCGCGTCCAGTTCGGCGGCGGTCACATCGCCGGGCGGCGTTCCGGTGCGCTTCAGCGACAGCGTGACGATCGGCGTAGCCCTTGCGCTTGTGCCGCTTGCACGTTGCGCTCCGCCCAGCGCGAGAACGGCCGGCTGTCGGCGATCGCGGCGCGGTAGGCGACGCTGTCGCGCGTCGAAGTCGCGGTACGGCGGGTCGGCGAAGATGCGGCGAGCCGCGCGATTTCGGCGTCGGGCACGGTGCCGGGACCGCCGCGCAGGCGCTCCCATTCGGCCTCGACCTGGCGGGTGAACTCCGCCGGCGTCAGTTCCTTCACGAGGATCTTGATCCGCGCCTTGTACTTGTTGTCGCGCCGACCATGAAGGTTGTAGACGCGCAGGATCGCGTCGAAATAGTTGAGAAGCTCCGCGGCGGGCAGGAACTCGCGGATCACGTAGCCGAGCATCGGCGTGCGGCCCTGGCCGCCGCCGACCAGGATCCGGAAGCCGATCTCGCCCTGCGGGTCGCGCACGGCCTGCGCGCCGATGTCGTGCACCAGCGCCGCCGTCCGGTCGACGGTCGCGCCGGTGACGGCGATCTTGAACTTGCGCGGCAGGAACGCGAATTCCGGGTGCAGCGTCGACCATTGGCGGATGAGCTCGCACCACGGACGGGGATCGACGATCTCGTCGGCGGCGACACCGGCGAGCGGATCGCTCGTCGTGTTGCGGACGCAATTGCCGCTGGTCTGGATCGCGTGCATTTCGACGGTGGCGAGCAGCGCGAGGATTTCGGGCACGTTTTCGAGCGTCGGCCAGTTGAACTGAATGTTCTGCCGGGTCGTGAAATGGCCGTAGCCTCGGTCATACTGGCGGGCGATCCGCGCGAGCGCGCGCAAGCTGCGGCGACGAGACCAGGCCGTACGGAATCGCGACCCGCAGCATCGGCGCATGCTTCTGGATGTAGAGGCCGTTCTGCAGGCGCAGCGGGCGAAACTCGTCCTCGGTCAGCTCGCCGCGCAGGAAGCGCTGCGTCTGATCGCGGAATTGGGCGACCCGGCGGGCGACCAGGGCCGAGTCGAAATCGTCGTAGCGGTACACGGGGTTCGGCTCCCTATATAATCAGAGGGCTATGCTATACACCCCCGTCTTATAATGGAAAAGAATAAACAGGCATGTCCTTGGCACCGACAGCTATAAGACAACCGGCGCCGCGCCGAAAGGACCCGAAATAATCGAGAAGATGAAGCGGTCGTCGATAGCTGCGGTCGTCCTGCTCGCCCACGGCGCCCGCGACGCGAGGTGGGGCGAGCCGTTCGTGCGCGTCGCCGATCGCGTCCGGGGCGCAGCCCCCGATCTGGCGGTGGAGATGGCCTACCTCGAGCATCTGCCGCCGAGTCTGGAGGAGGCAATACGGCGGCTCGCGGAGCGCGGCATGCGGTCGATCCGCGTCGTACCGCTCTTCTTCGGCCGGGGCGGGCACTTGCGCGTGGATGTCCCACGGCTGGTCGCGGCAATCGCGGCAACGCTGCCCGGTGTCGCGATCGACATCACGCTGCCGGCCGGCGACGACGATGCGGTGCAGGACGCCCTGGCGTCCTTTTGCCTGCGCGCCGCCCGGGGCACCTAGGGCCACTGGGGCGCCAGCAGGTCGGCCAGGGCGAGCGCGACGACCCGCGTCGCCTTGTGGAGATCGTCGAGCTTCAGCTTCTCGTCGGCACGGTGGCCGTTCGCTTCGAGCAGCGTATGCGGCCCGGCGCCGTAGAGCACCGTGGGGATTCCGGCGGTCGAATAGAGGCGCGCGTCGGTGTAGATCGGCACACCGTGCGGCTTCACGTCCTCGCCCATGATGGGCGTCGCATGGCGGGCGATGGCCGCGACCAGCTTTTCCTGACCGGGAATCGGCACGAACGGAACGGCCAGCAGGATCCGCCGGAGGTTGCACGTGATGCCGGACCATTTGGCGGCCGCATCGCGGATCTGCCGCGTCGAGCGTGGCTTCGACTTCGGCCGGGTTCTCCTCGGGGATGATGCGCCGGTCGATCCGAAACGTGACCTTGTCCGGCACGACGTTGGTATTGATGCCCCCCGCAATCAGGCCCACGGTGAGCGTCGGCGCGCCGATTCCGTCGACCTTCGATTTCGTCGCCGCGTAGGCGCGACGGATCGCGTAGAGCTCGGCCAGCACGCCGGTCGCGGCCTCGAGCGCGTCGATGCCCGTCTCGGGACGTGCCGCGTGCGCGGACCGGCCGATGATTTCGACTTCGAGGTGCAGGCAGCCGTTGTGCGCCGTGGTGATGCCGTACGCGAACCCGGCGGAAAACGCGAAATCCGGCCGCGACAGGCCGCTGCTCGAGGATCCAGGCGGGGCCGATGGCGCCGCCGACTTCCTCGTCGTAGGTGAAGTGCAGCTCGACGGCGCCGCCGAGCGGCGCGCCGGACGCCTTCAGCGCGAGCAGCGCGTAGCTGTACGTGGCGATGTCGGATTTCGAAACCGCGACGCCGCGGCCGTACATGAAGCCGTCCTTGATCGCGGCGCCGTACGGGATCCGCGGACCAGCCGAGGCCAGGCGGCACGACGTCGCCGTGCGCGTTGAGCGCGATCGTCGGACCGGGACCGAAGCGCTCGCGGACGATGAGGTTGGTGGCCGAGATCATGCCGTTGGCGCGCACGACGTCGGCCGGCACTGGATGGCGTTCGACTGTGAAGCCGAGTCCCGCGAGCAGCGCGGCCGTGCGTTCGCCGTGCGGCGCGCAGTCGCCCGGCGGGTTGTCCGACGGGACTCTGCACGAGTTCGGCGAGAAACCGCGTCTGGGCCTCGCGTTGCGCCGCGAGATAGTCCTCGATCGCGCGGGTTGCGGAGGCGGGCATCGCGGTCACTTCAGGCGGAAGGCTGGAATTGCTCGATGAACCGCAGGAAGACCCGGGAGGAGAGTCCGGCGTCCTCGGGCGTGATCGCCTCCAGCGGGTTGTGACTGATCCCGCCTTCGCAGCGCACGAACAGCATGCCGATGTCGACGAGGTCGACGAGCGCCATGCCGTCGTGACCCGCGCCCGACGGCAGCCGGCGCACCGGGAGGCCTTCGGCGGCGATCGCGCGCCCGATCTGCTCCTGGAGCCAGGGTGCGCAGGAAGCGGTCTTGCCTTCGTGCGTCGGGCGGACGTCGACCTTGGCCCGGCGTCGGGCGCAGATCGACGCGATGGCGTCCGTGACGTCGGCGGCTGCACGCCGGCGCTGCTCGTCGGACGGCGCCCGGAGGTCGATCGTGAAACGAACGTTGCCGGGGATCACATTGGTCGCACCGGGCGCCGCTTCGAGCTTGCCAACGGTGCCGACGAGGTCGGGTTCGCGCGCAGCAGCGCGATTCGATCGCCAGCACGCACTCGGCCGCGGCCGCGAGCGCATCGCGCCGCAGCGACATCGGCACGGTCCCAGCATGCCCGGCCATGCCTTCGATCTCGATGACGAAGCGGTTGGCACCGTTGATGGCGGTGACGACGCCGACCGGCAGTCCCTCGGCTTCGAGCACGGGCCCCTGCTCGATGTGGAGTTCGGCGTAGGCGAGGACATCGGCGCGCTGCCGGACGGCGTCGCCGGTGCGCTCGGGGTCGAGTCCGAAGGCGGTCAATGCGTCGCGCATCGACATGCCGTCCCTGTCGCGGCTGTCGAGGAGCTTCCGGTCGAAGGTTCCGGCCACCGCCCGGCTCCCGAGCAAGGTCGAGCCGAAGCGCACGCCTTCCTCGTCGGCGAAGCCCACGACCTCGATCGCGAACGGCAGCCGCGCACGCGCGCGTTGAGCGTGTGCACGCAGTCGATGGCCGCGACGACGCCCAGCATGCCGTCGTACTTGCCGGCATTGCGCACGGTGTCGAGGTGCGAGCCCAGCATCAGGCAGGGCGCGCCCGGTGCCCGACCCTCGTAGCGGCCGACCACGTTGCCGATCGCGTCGAGCCTGGCGCTCATGCCCGCCGCGCGCATCCATCCCAGCGCGAGCTCGTTGGCGGCGCGTTGTTCCCTGGACAGGAACACGCGGGTGAGCGCGCCGGTCTCTTCGCTGCAGCGGGCGAGCTCCTGGCAGCGATCCCAGATGCGGGTTCCCGATGGCTCGTGGAGTGTGGTCATGCCCGGGCTCCCGGAGACGAATGGGGATGCCGCGCGATCCAGTGCCGCGCAATGTCGGCGCGCCGGCATACCCAGACCCGGTCGTGTCGCTCGACGTGATCGAGAAAACGGCGCAGCCCGGCGATGCGGCCGGGTCGTCCCAACAGGCGGCAATGCATGCCGACGGAGAGCATCTTCGGGACACTCCTCGCCCTCGGCATACAGGACGTCGAACGCGTCGCGCAGGTAGGCGAAGAACTGCTCGCCGGTATTGAAGCCCTGCGGCGTCGCGAACCGCATGTCGTTGGTGTCGAGCGCGTACGGAACGACGAGGTGCGGACGGGCGACGCCGTCCGCGGTGGTGACCATGGTCCAGAACGGCAGGTCGTCGCCGTAGTGATCGGAATCGTACAGAAAGCCGCCGTGCTCGACGACGAGGCGCCGCGTGTTCGGGCTGTCGCGACCGGTGTACCAGCCGACCGGCGCGTGCGCCGGTGGTCGCGGCGGACGGCTTCGACGCCCAATCGCATGTGCTCGCGCTCGGTGGCCTCGTCGACGTTCTGGTAGTGGATCCAGCGCCAGCCGTGGCAGGCGATTTCGTGACCTGCTCGACGAACGCCGCGGCCACGTCCGGATTGCGTTCCAGCGCCATGCCGACGCCGAACACCGTGAGCGGCAGGCGGCGGCGTCTCGAATTCGCGCAGGAGGCGCCAGACGCCGGCGCGCGATCCGTATTCGTAGATCGACTCCACGCTGAGATGGCGCGCGGGATACGCCTCGGCGCCGACGATCTCGGAGAGGAACTGCTCCGACGCGGGATCGCCGTGCAGCACCGAGCTCTCGCCGCCTTCCTCGTAGTTGAGGACGAACTGGACGGCGACGCGCGCGTCGCCCGGCCATCGCGCATGCGGTGGCGTCCGGCCGTAGCCGACAAGGTCGCGCGGATAGGACGCGTCAGGCATCGATGATCTCGACGGCAAGGCAGAATCTTCGCGCCGTGTGCGCGCGAGGTTCGGCGGCAATTGTAGGCATGAGTTGGCGGGGAGCGCGGCCCGATCGTGAGAATGTGCGGCGGCATTGAGGCAGCGGTTTCGCTATAGTAGCCATGCAACGGGCGGCATAGTCATGAAATATTGGGGGATTAGGGCGCGAGGCGTCGGGCGGTGCGCATGCGGCAGTTCCCAAGACCGTGCGGAATGAAGACAATGGCGGCAGGCCGGCGAACGCGCACCGCGGCGTACGGCGCCCGCCATGGGACGGCCGTCCGGCGCTGCCGACCGGACGATGGAGAAAGGGCAAGCCATGCCGAAAGCCGAGACACGTTCGGACGCCGGGGGCATCCGCTTTCTCCTGGGCGGCAAGGTCGTGACCGTCGATGCCGTCCCGCCGACCAAATCGGTGCTGAATTTCCTGCGCGAGGACCTCGGGCGCACCGGCACCAAGGAAGGCTGCGCCGAGGGCGACTGCGGCGCCTGCACCGTGGTCATCGGCGAGCTCGCGGCGATGTCGCGTGCGACCAAGACCGTCAACGCCTGCATCCAGTTCGTGCCGGCGCTCGACGGCAAGGCGCTGTTCACCGTCGAGGACCTGCGGCAGCGCAACGGCGATCTGCACCCGGTGCAGCAGGCGATGGTCGACTGCCATGGCTCGCAGTGCGGCTTCTGCACGCCGGGATTCGTGATGTCGCTGTGGTCGCTCTACCTCGAGCACCAGGACGGCGGAAGCGCGACCGACCGACGCCGCGATCCGCAGCGCGCTCACCGGCAACCTCTGTCGCTGCACCGGCTATCGGCCGATCCTCGAGGCCGGCGCAGCGCATGTTCGACCTGCCGCGGGTGCCGTTCGATCGAGAGCGCCTGCGCCGGCAGCTGCAATCGATCGCGCGCGACGGCTCGCTCGTCTACGAGCATGCGGGTCGCCGCTTCTTCGCGCCGCGCACGGTGGCGGAGCTGACCGCGTTGCGCGCCGCCCATCCGGAGGCGACGATCCTCGCCGGCAACACCGACGTCGGCCTGTGGGTGACGAAGCAGCTGCGCGATCTCCGGGACATCATTTCCATCGGCGACGATCGACGAGCTCAAGGTCGTCCGCGAGCACGACGGCGCCCTTCGCATCGGCGCCGGCGCGACGCTCACCGACGCGTACGGCGGCGCTCGCGCGGCACTATCCCGAAGTCAACGAGATGTGGGAGCGCTTCGCGTCGCCGCCGATCCGCAATGCGGGAACGATGGGCGGCAACGTCGCGAACGGCTCGCCGATCGGCGATTCGATGCCGGCGCTGATCGCGCTGGGCGCGACGGTGACGCTGCGCAACCGCGAGCGGTCGCGGACGCTGCCGCTGGAGGACCTCTACGTCGGCTACATGAAGAAGGCGATGGCGGCCGGACGAAATTCTCGAGGCGATCGAGGTGCCGCTGCCGCGCGCCGCGCTTCGGTTTCGCACCTACAAGCTGTCGAAGCGCTTCGATTCCGACATTTCCGCGGTCTGCGCGGCGTTTGCCATCGAGCTCGACGGCGACCGGATCGCGCGCTGCCGCGATCGCCTACGGCGGCGTCGCGGCGACGCCCAAGCGCGCGCCCGCGACGGAGCGCGCGCTCGTCGGGCAGACCTGGACCGAGGCGACGGCGCGGGCCGCGATGGCCGCGCTTGCCACCGATTACGCGCCGCTGACCGACATGCGCGCGAGCGCCGATTATCGCCGGCAGACCGCGCAGAACCTGCTGTATCGGTTCTTTCTCGAGACGCGGCCGGACCAGCCGCTGCCCGCGGCCGAGGTCAGCGTGTTCGCGGCCGCGTAGACGGCGACGAATCGTCGGATGAACCGGCAGGCCGAAGGGTTCATGACGCGCAAGGGAACGCGCCCGGCCGCCGGCGCGAGTCATCCGCACGAGTCGGCGCACCTGCACGTCGCGGGCGAAGCGCTCTACGTCGACGACATTCCGGAGATCGCCGGCACGCTCCACGCGGCGCTCGGCCTGTCGGAGAAGGCGCACGCCCGGATCACGGTCGATCGATCTCGCCGCGGTGCGCGCGGCGCCCGGAGTGGTCGCCGTGCTGACCGCCGCCGACATCCCCGGCGAGAACGACTGCGGACCGATCGTCCACGACGATCCGATCCTCGCCGACGGGCTCGTCCAGTACGTCGGCCAGCCGATGTTCGTCGTGGTCGCCGAAACGTACGCCGCGGCGCGTCGCGCGGCGCGCCTGGCCAAGGTCGACTACGACGTGCTGCCGCCGGTGCTGACGCCGCAGGAAGCGAAGCGCCTGCAGTCGTACGTGCTGCCGCCGATGCACCTCAAGCGCGGCGATCCCGGCGCCGCGATGACCGCGGCGCCGCGCCGGATGAGCGGCGAGTTCTACGTCGGCGGGCAGGAGCAGTTCTATCTCGAGGGGCAGATCTCGTACGCGGTGCCGAAGGAGGACGGCTGCCTCCATCTCTACTGCTCGACGCAGCATCCGACCGAGATGCAGCACGTCGTCGCGCATGCGCTCGAGCTCGTCGCGAACCAGGTCACGGTCGAGATGCGGCGGATGGGCGGCGGCTTCGGCGGCAAGGAGTCGCAGTCGGCGCTGTTCGCGTGCGTCGCGGCCGTGGCGGCGCAGCGGTTGCGGTCGCCCGGTCAAGATCCGGCTCGATCGGGACGACGACTTCCTGGCAACCGGGCAAGCGCCACTGCTTCCACTACGACTACGAGGTGGGCTACGGCGACGACGGCCTGATCCGCGCCGCGAAGGTCGAGATGACGGCCCGCGCCGGCTTTTCCGCGGACCTTTCGGGTCCGGTCTGCACGCGCGCGGTGTGCCACTTCGACAATACCTACTACCTCCCCGACGTCGACATTCTCGCGCTGGCCGGCAAGACCAACACGCAGTCGAACACGGCGTTTCGCGGCTTCGGCGGTCCGCAGGGCGCGATCGCGATCGAGTACATCATCGACAACATCGCGCGCGCGCTCGGCCGCGATCCGCTCGACGTCCGCAAGGCGAATTTCTACGGCACGACCGAGCGCAACGTCACGCCCTACGGCATGACCGTCGAGGACAACGTGATCCACGAGCTCGTCGCCGAGCTCGAAGCGTCGTCGGACTATCGCCGCGCGCCGCGACGAGATACGCGCGTTCAACTCGACGAGCCCGGTGCTGAAGAAGGGATTGGCGCTGACGCCGGTCAAGTTCGGCATCTCGTTCAACGTCGTGCATTACAACCAGGCCGGCGCGCTGGTGCACGTGTACACCGACGGTTCGGTGCTCGTGAGCCACGGCGGAACCGAGATGGGGCAGGGGCTCAATACGAAGGTCGCGCAGGTCGTGGCGCACGAGCTCGGCATCAGCTTGCAGCACGTGCGCTCGAGCGCCGCCGACACGAGCAAGGTCGCGAACACGTCGGCCACCGCGGCGTCGACCGGCAGCGATCTCAACGGCAAGGCGGGACAGGATGCCGCGCGGCAGATCAGGCTGCGACTCGCGCGACTCGCGGCGGATACCTACGGCGGCCGCGCCGAGGACGTCACCTTCGCCGAGGACACGGTGACGCGCCAACGGGAAGTCGATGCCTTCCCGGAGCTCGTGCGAGCAGGCCTATCGAGCACGGGTCCAGCTGTGGTCGGACGGCTTCTACGCGACGCCCAAGCTGCACTGGGACGTGCGCACCATGAGCGGCCGGCCGTTCTTCTATTTCGCGTACGGCGCCGCGGTGTCGGAAGTCATCGTCGACACGCTGACCGGCGAATGGAAGCTGCTGCGCGCCGACTTGCTGCACGACGCCGGCGACTCCATCAATCCGGCGATCGACATCGGACAGGTGGAGGGCGCCTTCATCCAGGGCATGGGCTGGCTCACGACCGAGGAGCTGTGGTGGAACGCGGACGGCGTGCTGATGACGCATGCTCCGTCGACGTACAAGATTCCGGCGGTCAACGACTGTCCGGCGGATTTCCGCACGAAACTCTTCAAGAACAGCAACGTCGAGGACACGATCCTGCGCTCGAAGGCGACCGGCGAGCCGCCGCTGCTGCTGCCGTTCTCCGTGTTCTTCGCGATCCGCGACGCGATCGCGAGCGTCGGCGGCAACCGGATCCATCCGCCGCTCGACGCACCCGCGACGGGCGAATCGATTCTCGAGGCGATCAACGCCGTGCGCTCCTGCGAGGCGCAGCGAGGCGTCGCCGATGAGCGACTGGATCCGGACACTGTCGGCGCACGTGGCGGCGCGCCGCGCGGCGGTCCTCGTCAGCGTCGTCACGGCGAAAGGCTCGGTGCCGCGCCGGCCCGGGCACCCGGATGATCGTGACCGCCGACGCGATCGCCGGCACGATCGGCGGCGGCCATCTCGAACACAAGGCGATCGAGATCGCGCGCGGTCTGCTCGAAGCGCGCGGGCCGCGCTCGCTCCATCGCTTTCCGCTGGGCGCGAGCCTCGGCCAATGTTGCGGCGGCCTCGTCCAGCTGCTGTTCGAGCCGGTCGTCGACGCGGCGGAATGGCTCGCGACCGTCGGCCGCTTGCGGGCGGAGGGCGTCGAATGCGCGATCGTCGTCGCCGGTGCGCGGCGACGCCGGCGCGAGACCGTCTCGTGGTGACGGCGACCGCGGCGATCGGCACGCTGGGCTCCGCGGAGCCACGACGCCGAGGCGGCGAGCGCTCGCCCGGAACGATGCTCGCCGGCGACGGCACGTCCGGACTCGCCACGATCGGCGGCGCCGCGGGCATCGACGTGTTCGTCGACATCGTTCGGGCGCCCGATTTCCAAATCGTGCTGTTCGGCGCGGGCCACGTCGGCCGTGCCGATCGTGCGCACCTTCGCCGACATCGATTGCCGCATCCGGTGGATCGATGCGCGCGACGACGCCTTTCCCGCCGGCACGCCGGACCACGTCGCCTGCGTCTCACCGACACGCCGGAGGCGGAGGTTGCAGCGGCGCCCGCGGGTGCGTATTTTCTGGTGATGACGCACAACCACGCGCTGGACGAGACGCTGGCCGCGCACATTCTGGCGCGGGACGACTTCGCCTACTTCGGATTGATCGGATCGGTTTCGAAGCGACGACAATTCGAGCGCGCGGCTCGAGGCGCGCGGCACGCCGCGATCGCGCTTTGCCGCCATGAGGTGTCCGATCGGGATCGACGGCATTTCCGGCAAGGAACCCGAAGTGATCGCCATCGCGGTCGCGGCCGAGATGCTGCAGGTGCGCAGTCGAGCGGTCGCGGCCGGACGGCGCAGCCGCGTCGCGCATGAGCGCGCCGGGCCGTCCCAAGCGCGAATACCGGAGCGCGAAGCGCGAAGGTACTCCAATGAGCGCGCCAGGCCGTCCGACGCGAATCGCTCCCTCTCGGAGGGAAGGCGCGAACGCCAAGGTGCACGCCATGAAGCCGCGTCTGGAGTTGCGGGGCATTCGCAAGGTCTACCCGGCGGTGGTCGCCAACGACGGCATCGATCTCGCGGTGATGCCGGGCGAGATTCACGCGGTGCTCGGCGAGAACGGCGCCGGCAAGTCGACGCTGATGAAGATCATCTACGGCGTCACCCGGCAGACCGAAGGCGAGATGTTCTGGGAAGGCGACGCGGTGACGCCCGCGAACCCCGCGCATGCGCGCACGCTGGGGATCGGGATGGTCTTCCAGCACTTTTCACTGTTCGAGACGCTGACCGTCGTCGAGAACGTGGCGCTGGCGCTGCCGCAGGCGCCCGACCTCGACGCGCTTGTCGCGGCGGATCGTCGAAGTGTCGGAGCGCTACGGACTGCCGGTGGATCCGCGCCGGCTGGTGCACGCGCTGTCGGTCGGCGAGCGCCAGCGGGTCGAGATCATCCGCTGCCTCCTGCAGAGCCCCAAGCTCCTCATCATGGACGAGCCGACGTCCGTGCTGACGCCGCAGGCCGTGCGCAAGCTGTTCGAAACGCTGCGCAAGCTCGCGGCGGAAGGCTGCAGCATCCTCTACATCAGCCACAAGCTGGACGAGATCCAGGAGCTCTGCCACAAGGCGACGGTGTTGCGCGCGGGCAAGGTCACGGGCACCTGCACGCCGGCGCAGGAGACGCCGAAGTCGATGGCGCGGATGATGATCGGCAAGGACCTGCCCGTGCCGCAGCATGGTGCCGCGGCCGAGGACGGCGAAGTGCGGCTTGCGACTCGCCGGCCTGTCGCACGCGTCCGACGATCCCTTTGGCACCGATCTCAAGGACCTCCACCTCGAAGTGCGCTCGGGCGAGATCGTCGGCATCGCGGGCGTTTCCGGCAACGGGCAGCAGGAGCTGATGTACGCAGTATCGGGCGAGGAGCCGCTCGCCGAGAGGTTTCCGGTGCAGATCCTCGAGACGGAAGCGGGCAGGATGCGACCGGGCAGGCGGAGGAAGCTCGGCATGGGCTTCGTGCCGGAGGAGCGTCTCGGTCGCGGCGCGGTGCCGCGCATGTCGCTCGCCGCCAACGCACTCCTGACGGCGCACCGGCACGGCATGCTGAAGCACGGACTCATCGACTTCAAGGCCGTAGCGGATTCGCGCGCGAGTGCATCGAGAAGTTCAACGTGAAGTGCGGCGGGCCGTTGGCGGAGGCGAAATCGCTGTCGGGCGGCAACCTGCAGAAGTACATCATGGGCCGGGAGATCCTGCAGCGGCCGAAGCTGCTCGTCGTCGCGCAGCCGACGTGGGGCGTGGATGTCGGCGCCGCGGCGTTCATCCGGCAGGCGTTGATCGATCTGCGCACCGCGGGCACCGCGATCCTCGTGATCTCGGAGGAGCTGGACGAGCTGTTCGAGATCTGCGACCGCATCGCGGTCATCGCCAACGGCAGGCTGTCGCCGACCAAGCGCACGGCCGAGACCAACGTCGAGGAGATCGGCGTCTGGATGAGCGGCATGTGGCCGGGCGCCGAGCCGAGCAGCGGGGGAGCGCCATGTGGCCTAGGCTCGAAGCGCGCGCCCGAGCCGTCGAACACGATGCGCTATGCGTCGCCGCTGCTGGCGGTCGCGCTCACGCTCGTCGGTGGACTGGTGATCTTCGCGGCCCTCGGCAAGAACCCGGTCGAGGGCTTTCGCGTGTTCTTCCTCAGCCCGCTGAAGGACGCCTACGGGTGGGCGGAACTCCTGCTCAAGGCCACGCCGCTGATGCTGATCGCGGTCGGCCTCGCGGTCGGCTTCCGCGCCAACGTCTGGAACATCGGCGCCGAGGGCCAGTACATCATCGGCGCGGTCGCCGGCGGCGGCGTCGCGCTCTACTATGCCGGCAGCTCGAGCCCGCTGCTGTTGCCGTTGATGGTCGTGGCGGGCGCGATCGGCGGGGCGCTGTGGGCGTCCGTCCCGGCGCTGTTGCGGACCAGATTCAACGCCAACGAGATCCTGGTGTCGCTGATGCTGGTGTACATCGCGCAGCTCGGCGTGTCGTGGCTGGTGCACGGTCCGTGGAAGGACCCCGAAGGCTTCAACTTCCCGCAGACCAAGATGTTCCACGACGCGGCGCTCCTGCCGATCCTGGTCGAAGGCACTCGCCTCAATGCCGCCTTCCTCGTCGCGCTCGGGGCCCTGCTCGCGGGCTACGTGTTCATGCACCGCAGCTTCATGGGCTTCCAGATGCAGGTCGCGGGCCAGGCGGAAGCCGCGGCGCGGTACGCCGGGTTTTCCAGCCAGCGAACGATCTGGACGGGTCTGCTCGCGGGCGGCGCGATGGCCGGCATCGCCGGGATGGGCGAGGTCTCCGGGCCGATGGGCCAGCTAACCGAGCATGTCTCGAACAATTACGGCTTCGCAGCGATCATCGTGGCGTTCGTCGGCCGGTTGAATCCCGTCGGCATCTTCTTCGCGAGCCTGCTGATGGCGTTGCTCTATTTCGGCGGCGAGCAGGCGCAGCAGTATCTCAACCTGCCGTCGTCGATCTCGAAGGTCTTCCAGGGGATGCTGCTCTTCTTCCTGCTCGGCGCCGACGTGTTCGTCAACTATCGCTTGCGCTGGTTCCAGCGCGGGGCCGTGGCCGGATGATGGACGACAGCATCTTCGCCGCGATCCTCGCCGCCACCATCGTCGCGGGCACGCCGCTCATCATCACGGCGCTGGGCGAGCTCGTCACCGAGAAATCCGGCGTTCTGAACCTCGGCGCAGAAGGCATGATGGCCGTTGGTGCGATCGCCGGGTTCGCCGCGGCCCACCACAGCGGCAGTGCGTCCATCGGCGCGCTCGCCGGGCTTGCCGCCGGCGCCTTGATGGCGCTGATCTTCGCCGTGCTCACTTTGACGCTGCTCGCGAACCAGGTCGCCTCCGGTCTCGCGCTCTCGATATTCGGCGTCGGCTTGTCGGCATTCATCGGCAAGCCGTACGAATCGGTGACGTTGCCCGCAGTGCCCGCCTTGCGGATTCCGCTGCTGGCGGATATCCCGGTGCTGGGTCCCGCCCTTTTCAACCAGCAGGCGCTCGTGTACGGGTCGTGGGCATTGCTCCTGGCGATCGCCTGGTTTCTCTACCGGAGCCGGCCCGGGCTCGTACTGCGCGCCGTAGGCGAGTCCCCGGCCTCGGCGCACTCGATCGGCTATCCGGTCGTCCGGATCCGGTACTTCGCCACCATTTTCGGCGGTGCGATGGCAGGCGTGGGCGGCGCGTTTCTCTCGGTGTTCTTTACGCCGTTGTGGGTCGAGGGCATGGTGGCGGGCCGCGGCTGGATCGCGCTGGCGCTGGTTGTCTTCGCGACGTGGCGGCCGCTCCGGGTGCTGGTCGGCGCGTATCTCTTCGGAGGCGTCATGATCGCGCAGCTCTTCGTGCAGGGGTCGGGAGCGGAGATCGAGATTCCATCGCAGTTCCTGTCGTCCTTGCCGTACTGGGCCACGATCATCGTACTGGTCGTCATTTCCCGGAACGTCAACACGATCCGGCTCAACTCGCCGGTGTCGCTCGGACAGCCGTACCGGTCGGACGCGTGAGGGTTCGTTTGCAGTAGAACCGGTCGGCGCCGCCGGCCAAGTCGTTTTCCACAGAGGAGGTTTCAAATGTTGCATCGGAGAGGCATGTTGAAGATCGCGGCCGCGTTTGCCGGCGCCGCGATGATGGCTGCGAGCGCGATCGCCGCGGACGCACCGGCGAGCATCTGTTTCGTCTACATCAGTCCCATCGGGGACGCGGGCTGGACCTATCAGCACGATCTGGGGCGCAAGGATATGGAAAAGGCGCTCGCCGGCAAGGTGACGACCAAGTTCGTCGAGAACGTCGCCGAGGGCGCCGACGCCGAACGCGTGATCCGCGAGCTGGCGCAGAGCGGCTGCCGCGTCGTCTACGCGACGAGCTTCGGCTACATGAACTACATGGAAAAAGTGTCGAAGCAGTTTCCGAAGGTCACGTTCATGCACGCGACGGGCTACAAGACCGGGCCGAACTTCGGCATCTACAACGCGCGCTTCTACGAGGGCCGCTACCTCAACGGCGTCATCGCCGGCAAGATGACCAAGAGCAACATCATCGGCTATGTCGCGGCGTTTCCGATCCCCGAAGTGCTGCAGGGGATCAACGCGTTCACGCTGGGCGCGCGCAGCGTCAACCCCAAGGCCGAAGTGCGCGTGATCTGGGTGAACTCGTGGTACGACCCCGGCAAGGAACGCGAGGCCGCCAACACGCTGCTCTCGCAGGGGGCCGACATCGTCACCAACCACACCGACTCGGCGGCCGTTGTCCAGGCCGCGGAAGAGAAGGGCAAGTACGCGTTGGGCTATCACTCCGACATGGCGAAGTACGGGCCCAAGGCGCAGTTGAGCGCCACGATCCACAGCTGGGGCGATTTCTACACGAAGGCCACGAGCGATGTGCTGGCTGGCTCCTGGAAGACGACCAACGTCTGGGGCGGCATGAAGGACGGCATGATCAAGATCGCGCCGCTCGGCGCGGCGGTTCCGGCGGACGTCAAGACGCTGGTGGCGAAGCTCGAGGGCGAGGTCAAAGCCGGCACGCTGCACCCGTTTGCCGGACCCGTCGTCAATCAGGACGGCAAGACGATCGTTCCCGCCGGCAAATCCTTGACCGACGCGGAGCTCGGCAAGATGGATTATTTCGTTCAGGGAGTGGCGAGCAAGCTGCCGAAGAAGTAGCGCTCTCTGCGGCCAATGCATCGGCCGCGAAAACTGCCCTCGACCGTCTGCCCGCGAGCCCCACAGGCCTTCGGGCTTCTACCCCTCGTACGCGCAGCACGGTTACACAAGGTGACGCATGGAAGCGTACATCGTCGACTGGCTCAACCTGCTCGTCCGCTGGTTGCATCTCGTCTCGGGCGTCGCCTGGATCGGCGCGTCGTTCTATTTCGTGATGCTCGACAATTCACTGTCGCCGCCTGCGAAGGCGGGCGACGCGAAACGCGGTGTCTTCGGCGAGCTCTGGGCCGTCCACGGCGGCGGTTTCTACAACAGCCAGAAATACCTCACGGGCCCGAAAGGCGAGCCGCTCGCGGAGAACCTGCACTGGTCCAAATGGGAGGCCTATACGACATGGCTGTCGGGGATGGGCCTGCTCGCCCTCATCTATTGGTACGGGGCCAGCGTTTACCTCATCGACCCGAGCGTGCGCGCGCTGTCGCCTCCCGCCGCGGTGGCCATCAGCATCGCGTTCATCGCCGGCGGCTGGGTCGCCTACGATCTCCTGTGCCGCGTGCTCGCGGGCAACGAGAACGTCCTCGCGGGCGCGGTGCTGGCGTTGGTGATGGTCGCCGCCTGGGCGCTGTTCCAGGTCTTCGGCGCCCGGGCGGCCTTCGTCCACGTCGGCGCGATGATCGGCACGATGATGGTCGCCAACGTGTTCTTTCACATCATCCCCGGGCAGAAGCGGATGGTTGCCGACATCCGCGCCGGGCGCGAGCCGGATGCAACGCCGGGAATCATCGGCAAGCAGCGGTCGGTGCACAACACCTACTTCACGCTGCCCGTGCTGTTCGTGATGATCAGCAATCACTATCCGATGACGTACAGCCATCCCTACGGCTGGCTCGTGCTCGGCGCGATCATGCTTGCAGGCGTGCTGATCCGGCAGTTCTTCGTCCTGCGCCACAAGGGCCGTACCATGGTGCTGCTCCCGGTGGTTGCGGTCCTGCTCCTTGTCGGCTTGGCGGTCGCCCTGGCGCCCGCGCCGACCGCGACCGCGGCGAAGGGTGCAGGGGTCGCGTTCGCCGAATTGAAATCGGTGCTCGCTGCGCGTTGCCTCTCCTGTCATGCGACGCAGCCGACGCAGCGCGGGATTTGCCCAGCCGCCGAAAGGGCTCGTGCTGGAGACGCCGGAGCAGATCGGGCAGAATGCGGCAAAGATTGCCGAGACCGTCGCCAACCGCTATATGCCGATCGGCAACCTGACCCAGATGTCCGACGAAGAGCGCGCTGTCGTCGCCGCGTGGTTTGCGCAGGGCGCCAAGCATTGAACGTGACGGGCGCGCCTGCCGATGCCACCCCAAGCGACGGGTAGCGGTGCGGACGTCCGGGCGTTCCGCGGTGAGATCCTCGATTTCGTCGGCGACCCGGCAACCCTCGGCGAGGCCGCGCATCGCCATCATGCCGACGGCATGCTCTTGGTGCGCAACGGGCACGTCGCAGCGATCGGTCCGGCGCAGGCGATGCAGGCATCGCTTCCGCCCGGGGTCGTGGTCACCGACTATCGCGGCAAGCTGATTCTGCCCGGCTTCGTCGACACCCACGTTCACTACGCGCAGACGGACGTCGTCGCCTCCTACGGCGCGCAGCTCCTCGAATGGCTTGAGCGCTACACGTTTCCCGCCGAGGCCCGGTTCAGTGATCCCGATCACGCGCGCGAAGTCGCGGAATTCTTCCTCACCGAGCTTCTGCGCAACGGCACGACCACGGCGATGGCCTTTGCGACGACCCACATGACGTCGGTGGACGCGATCTTCGAGGCGGCGCGACACCGCTCGATGCGCCTCATCGCCGGCAAGGTGCTGATGGATCGCAACGTTCCGGAGTCCGTCCGCGACACGGCCGACTCGGGCTACGAGGACAGTCGGGCGCTGATCGCCGCCTGGCACGGCCGCGATCGGCTCGGCTACGCGGTCACGCCGCGTTTCGCTCCTACGTCCACCGAACGCCAGCTCGACCTTTGCGGCCGGTTGCTCGAGGAGCACCCCGGCGTCCACCTGCAGTCGCACGTGGCGGAGAATCGCGGCGAAGTGGCGTGGGTGGCGGAGGTCTACCCCTGGAGCCGCAGCTACCTCGACGTCTACGACCACTTCGGCCTTCTGCGCGAGCGCGCCGTCTACGCCCACTGCATCCATCTCGACGGCGAGGACCGGCAGCGGATGGCGGCCACAGGTGCTGCCATGTCGTTCTGCGCGACGTCGAATCTGTTTCTCGGCAGCGGGCTCTTCGACCTGGCAGCGGCCCACGATGCCGGCGTGCGCGTGGGCCTCGGCACGGACGTCGGCGGCGGCACCAGCCTTTCGATGTTGCGCACGATGGAGGAGTCGTACAAGGTCTGCCAGCTGGCCGGCCAATCGCTGTCTCCGATGCAGGCGTTCTATCTCGCGACGCTGGGCGGGGCCGCCGCGCTGTACCTCGATGACCACATCGGCAACTTCGACATCGGCAAGGAGGCGGATTTCGTGGTCCTCGATCCGGAGGCGACCCCGCATCTCGCCCGGCGCATCGAACGCACGACAACGCTCGCGGAGAAACTGTTCGCCTTCATGATCATGGGCGACGACCGCGCGGTGCACGCGACCCATGTCCTGGGCGCGTTGGCGCACGTACGTACCCGCGCCTGACGCGCAGGTAGGCGGCCCGGCGATCGGTTGCTCCTCGCCCGGATTCGGAGCAGAGTGCGCGACATCGCCCTCGGTTCGGAAGCGGACGATCGTCCGACGAGGGGAGCCATCCGCAGTTGGTCACTCGCGTCGGCAGGGCCGGATTCAGTAGGGGGTGGCAGATGAATGCCTTTACGCGCATTGGGAGCGTTGTCCGCGCGACTCGGTTACGGCGGCTCGTCGTGCTGACCGCGGCGACCGGCGTGTTCGCTCCGATCGCGAGCGCGTTTGCCGCACCGGGCGACGCCCCGATCCTGGTGAGCGCGGTGTCGCGCAAGGTGCATGGCGCGTCCGGAACCTTCGACCTGCGTTGGCGCTGACGCCGGCCGATCCCGACGACGGAGCCACGGCAGGGTCCGGCGCAGACAGTCGTCTTCATTTTCGACAAGCCGGTGACGAGCGGCACCGTCGTCGTCACCGAGGGCGCGGCGGTCGCTGATGTCCCGCTGTTCAGCGGCAACGAAATGATCGTGCCGCTGACCGGAGTGACCAACGAGCAGTACGTGACCGTCGCGGTCACCAAGGTCGTCGCCGCCGATGGCGGCACGGGTGGCAGCGGCTCGGTGCGCATCGGTTATCTGGTCGGGGATGTCAGCCAGAACCGGGTGGTGACGCTGTCGGATCTGGGGCAGGTCAATGCGCAGGTTGCGCAGTTCGTGACCGATGCGAATTTCCTGAAGGACGTGAATGCGAGCGGGACGCTGTCGCTCGCCGACAAGGGATTGACCAATGACCAGGTGACACGAGCCTTGGTGGCGGTACCGCCGCCGGCCAACGCACCGCCACAGGTCAATGCCGGCATGAATCAGTCGGTCACTTTGCCGGCGGGCGCAAGTCTCGCCGGCAGCGGGAGCGATGACAGCCTGCCAGGCCCGGCGCTGACCTTCGCCTGGAGCAAGGTCTCGGGGCCGGGTTCGGTCAATTTCGGCGCGCCGAACGCGGCGGCGACCTCGGTGAGCTTCGGCGCCGCCGGCGTCTATGTGTTGCGGCTCACCACCAGCGACGGGGTGTTGAGCAACGCCGACGATGTGACGATCACCGTCGCAGCGGAGGACAGTCCCTTGCCGCCCGATCCGGTAACGGTTGCACCGGCGACGGATCCGACGGCGGCGACGAGCATGCTGGATGCGACGGCGTTTCTCTATGCCGGTGCCAATCCGATCCAGACCGGCGTCGTGCCGGGAACGATCGATGCCAGGCGAGCGGCGGTGCTGCGTGGCGGCGTGCGCGACGGCAACGACGCTTCCGTTGCCCGGTGTGACGATCACGGTTCTGGGTCATCCCGAGTTCGGCCAGACGCTGAGCCGCGCCGACGGCCGGTTCGACCTGGCCGTCAATGGCGGCGGGGTGTTGACGCTGAACTACGCCAAGAGCGGTCATTTGCCGGTCCAGCGCCAGATCCATGCGCCGTGGCAGGACTACGCCGTACTCCCCGATATCGTGATGATCGTGCCGGACAGCCAGGTCACGGCCATCGACCTGACTTCGCCGGCGCCGATCCAGGTGGCCCACGGCAACCCGGTGACGGACACTGACGGCACCCGCCGAGCGACGTTGATGTTCCCTGCAGGCACGGAAGCCACCCTGGTGATGCCGGATGGCAGCACGCAGCCTTTGACTACCCTCAACGTCAGGGCAACGGAGTACACGGTGGGTCCAAACGGACCGGCGCGAATGCCGGCGGCTCTGCCCCCGACCTCCGGCTACACCTACGCGGTCGAGCTGAGCGTGGACGAGGCGTTGGCGGCCGGCGCTAGCGAGGTGCGCTTCAGCAGCCCGGTGTCGTTCTATGTTGAAAATTTCCTGGACTTCCCGGTCGGGATCGCGGTGCCGCTGGGGAGCTACGACCGGTCACGCGGGGTGTGGATACCAGCGGACAGCGGGCGTGTCATCAAGGTGTTGAGCGTTTCCGGCGGCATTGCCGTCCTGGATGTCGATGGCGACGGTGTGGCGGACAGCGAAGGCACGCTCGCGGCAATGTCGATCACCGATGCCGAACGGCAACGGCTTGCCGACCTCTATCCGCCTGGCCAGACTCTGTGGCGCATGCGGATCCCTCACTTCTCGCCGTGGGATGGCAACTGGCCCGTCGGCCCGCCGGCCGATGCCGTGTTCCCGGTCGAGGATCCGCAGCCCGATGTGCCGCTGGACGTGGCCTGCGAGCAGCCGGGCTCCATCATCGATTGCCAGAACCAGACGCTTGGCGAGGTGGTCGGCGTGGCAGGCACCCCGTTCGGATTGCACTACCAGAGCGAGCGCGTCCCCGGGCGCAAGGTCGCCTACAGTCTGGAGATTCCGCTGAGCGGCGGCCAGTTGCCGGCGAGCCTGCGTCACATCGACCTCGAGATCCAGGTCGCCGGGCGGCTGTTCCAGCAAACCTTCCCGCCGACACCCAATCAGCGGACGACGTTCACCTGGGACGGCAGGGACAGCTACGGCCGGACGCTCCAGGGAACCCAGCCGGTAACGGTCCGCATCGGCTACACCTACGGTTTCGTCTACTGGGCAGCGCCGCGGTTCGGATCACCCGGCGTAAACTCGATCAGCTCCTCGCGATCGCGCGGGGACTTCACGTTCTGGCGTACCTGGGGAGACCGGATCGGCAATTGGGATTCGCGAGCCGCGGGTCTCGGTGGTTGGACCCTCAGCACGCACCATGCCTACGATCCGGCCGGGCAGGTGCTCTACCGAGGCGACGGCAGGAAACAGACGACCCGTGCGCTGGCGCCGTTCATCAGCACGTTCGCGGGAACAATCACCTTCGCTTGCCTCGACGGCGAAGGCGGCCCGGCAGCCTTGGCCGGTGTCTGCCCCAGTGCGCTGGCGGTGGCGCCGGATCGGAGTGTCTACATCGCGTATTCCCTGTTCCGCGTCGTCCGCCGCGTTGACGCCAACGGGATCATCAACCGGGTGGCGGGGACGGGGGCCACCTGCGCGCCGACGACCGCCCCGTGCGGCGACAATGGGCCGGCCATTCAAGCCCAAATCACCGCCCCGTGGTCGGTCGCCGTCGGGCCGGACAATAGCTACTACATCGCCGATCTCGGAGCACACCGGGTACGCAAAGTGCGCCCGGACGGCATCATCACCACCATCGCCGGCACCGGCGTCGCCGGCTTCAGCGGCGACGCCGGGCCGGCGAACCAGGCCCAGATCAGCAGCCCTGCGTCGGTCGCCGTCGGTGCAGACAACGGCGTCTATATCTCCGAACAGGGCAGCCGGCGGATTCGCCATGTCGCTCCGGACGGAATCATCACGACATTTGCAGGAACCGGGCAGCAGTGCTTGCCAGCGACGGCACCCTGCGGCGACGGCGGACCAGCGCTCCAAGCCCGGCTCTCCGGTGGTGCGTCCATCGCCATCGGTCGCGACGGCAGTCTCTACATTGGCGACGGCGCTCGATTGCGCCGCATCGGGCCGGACGGAATCATCAGCACTGTCGCGGGAGATGGAAACACGTGTGGCAATTTGACGGCACCCTGTGGCGACGGCGGGCCGGCCACCCAGGCTCGTTTCGGCGGCATCAGCGCTCTCGCCATCGGTGACGACGATACCGTCTACTTCGCCCACGACACGTTCCGGGTCCGCTGGTTCCGTCCCAATGGGACGATCAATACGCTAGCCGGTCCCTTCCGTGGAACGAGCGGGGACGGTGGCCTCGCCCCGCAGGCGAGGCTCGACGGTGTGAAGGCGCTTGCGGTGGGCCCGGATGGCAGCCTCTATGTCGCCGAGAGTGCGGGTTCCAATCACCAACGCGTCCGCCGTATCGCGCCGATCGCGGCAGGGGACTGGACCGGCGGGTTCATTGTTCCTGGCGCGGATGGCAACGAAGTCTACGTCTTCGATCCGAGCGGCCGACATCTGCGCACGGTAGATGCGCTGACCGCGGTGCAGCGGCAAGGCTTCACCTACGATGGCGCGGGTCGACTGACCGCAATCACCGACGTCGACGGCAATGTCACGACGATCGAGCGGAACGCCTCCGGAGGTCCCACCGCCATAGTGGGTCCGTTCGGGCAGCGTACGGCGCTGACCGCGGGTGCCGATGGTTACCTCGACGGCATCACCAGCCCCGCCGGCGAGGTCGTGCAACTTGCCTATGCCAGCGACGGTCTGCTCACCGATTTCACCAACCCGCGCGGGCACGTATCCCATTACGTTCACGACGCCTTGGGGCGCCTGACCAGTGCCACCGACCCGACCGGCGCGACCAAGACCCTTGCCCGCGCTGGTACGAATCGGGCCCACACGATCACACTGACCAGCCCGCTCGGCCGGGTATCCACCTACGATGTCGAGCACCTCGGTACCGGAGATGTTAAGTTGACGAACACGGATGCCGCCGGCATCCAGTTTCAGGCGGTGATCGGCAAGAACGGCACGCAGTCCGCGACCCATCCCGACGGCACGACCGTCAGTCAGGTCCTCGGACCCGATCCCCGCTGGGGGATGCAGGCGCCGCTCGCCGCCAGCGTGACCGTGACGACACCCGGCGGCAAAGTCCATACAACAACCACCCAGCGCACGGCGACACTTACCACCCCGACCAATCTCCTCAGCCTGGCAACGATGAACGAGACGGTGACGATCAACGGGCGGGCGTTTACGAGTGCCTATAGCGCGGCAAGCCGCACGTTGACAAGCACATCGCCCAATGGGCGCCAGACAACCTTGATCGTCGACACGCACGGGCGGCCGGCGCAGGCGCAGCTTGGCGGTTTCGTGGCGACCAGCTACACCTATGATGCCAAGGGGCGCGTCGCCGCGATTACAGAGGGCAGCGGCGCCGGCAGCCGTACAACCGCGCTTGCCTATGGCGCAGACGGCTTCGTCCAAAGCGTCACCGACGCGTCCGGCCGGCTTCTCGGGTTCGCGCGTGACGCCGATGGCCGAATCACCGAGCAGACTTTTCCCGATGGCGCGCTGGTTCGCGTCGCCTACGATGCCAACAGCAACGTCCTCACCTTCACGCCGCCGGGCCGGCCGGATCATGCGTTCACTTACAATCAACACAATCAGGTTTCGGCCGACATTGCGCCAGTCGTCGGCGCGCAGAACAGCCAGACGCTCAACACCTACGATGCGGATCGCCAACCGGTTCAAGTCGATGGCCCCGACAGCCCGCCGGTGATCTTGCAGTACGACGCGGCGGGGCGCCCGAGCGTAGTGAATATCGCGTCGGGCGGCATCCAGTATGGGTACGATGCCGCGGGACGGCTGGCTACAGTCGACCGGGACCAGGGGGTCAATCTCGCTTACGCCTACGACGGTGGGCTGCCGACCGGCGTAGCCTGGAGCGGGGCCATTGCCGGCAGCGTCAGCGGCGTTTACGACAACAACTTCCGGGTGACCTCGTTGGCCGTCAACGGCACCAATCCCATCGCGCTTGCCTACGACCTCGATGGACTGCCGGTGCAGGTGGGTGCTCTCACCCTGACGCGCAACGCGCAGAACGAGTTGATCACGGGAACGGCTCTCGGCACCATTACCGACGCGACGACCTACGACGTCTTCGGCGCGCCGGCGAGCTACGTGGCAACCCGGGCCGGCAATGCCGTCTACTCGACAACTTATATCCGGGACGCTCTCGGCCGCATCGTGAGCAAGAGCGAAACCATCGGCGGGGTCACGCATGTCTTTGCCTATGCCTACGATCCGGCCGGCCGCTTGACGGAGGTGCGGCTGGATGGAGCACTCAGTAGCAGCTATGGCTACGACATCAATGGCAATCGGCTGAGCCGGACGGACGCCGACGGCACTACCAGCGCCGCTTACGATGCGCAGGATCGGCTGGAGCAGTTCGGCACAACGACCTTTACGCACAACGCCAGTGGTGAACGATCGAGCACGACCACCGGTGGCCAGACCACGACCTATGGGTACGATAGCCTGGGCCAATTGAACGGTGTGACTCTGCCCGGCGCAACCCGGATCGATTACGTGCTGGATGGCGGCCAGCGGCGCGTCGGCAAGAAGGTCGACGGCGTGCTCGTCCAAGGTTTCCTGTATCAGGATGGCTTGAAGCCGATTGTCGAGCTCGACGGCAGCAACAATGTTGTGAGTCGCTTCGTCTACTCCGACGACATCAATGTTCCAGCCTACATGATCAAAGCTGGGGTTCCTTACCGGATCATTACGGACCACTTGGGCAGTGCGCGGCTGGTTATCGACGCCTCTACCGGCAGCATTGCCCAACGCCTCGACTACGATGAGTTCGGTAAAGTCACCTTGGACACCAGTCCAGGCTTCCAGCCGTTTGGCTTCGCCGGGGGGCTGTATGACGCGCAGACCGGTCTCGTGCATTTCGGTGCCCGGGAGTACGACGCCGAAACAGGACGCTGGACGGCAAAGGATCCCGTTGGCTTCGATGGTGGGGACACCAACCTATACAATTACGCCGCTACCGACCCAATCAACTATTCAGATGAATTGGGTATGGAGGCCAATCTCAACTTATTCGGCACCAAGGGGAAGAAGGATCCTCTGCTTCGAAAACATGCCCAAAAGCTAAAGACCGACAAGAATGCATTTGTCGTCGCAGGGCATGGTGCCGAGGGCCTTGCCTTTATCAACCGACGGCAAGTCTCGGCCGCTGAATTGTGGGAACGAATCAGAAAAGCCGGCTATCGGCCGGGATCGAAGATTGTATTGCTGCTCTGTCATTCAGCCGATAAGCCTGAGGGTAAGAATAAACTTTCACTGGCCGCGGAGATCAGCAGACTCTCAGGAGGCGAAGTGGAAGGTGTCCACGGTTATGTTACGTGGGGAGGGAAATCGTTAGGGGACTACGGTGTGGACAGCCTGGGACTATACAAAGGCGGTCAATCAGTTGCTGGCCATGCAGAGGGGCTTTGAGCCTGCGTGAGCGGGAATGGGGAACACTTTGTCGCTTGTGAGGGGCACAAGACATTCATGATCCTGGGCGACGATTGCGCGATGCAAACGACAGAGGTGTTTGGCGCGCCGGCACACGTGCGTGCGGCCTGACGGCCGTCGTTGTCCGCACGGCATGGAACGCACGCTGCTCGCACGCCATGCCGATGTGCTGGTCACGATGGACGACGCGCGCCGCGAGATCCCCGACGGCGCGCTGCTGGTCCGTGGCAATCGGATCGAGCAAGTCGGAACGACGGCCGAGCTGCCGCCCTCTGCCGACGAGGTGATCGACCTGGCCGGTCACGTCCTGCTGCCCGGCCTCGTCAACACGCACCATCACATGTTCCAGACGCTGACGCGCACGGTGCCGGCGGCGCAGGACAGCGAGCTCTTCGGCTGGCTCAAAGCGCTCTATCCGGTCTGGGCCCGGCTCACGCCCGATGCCATACGCATCTCCGCGCTCACCGCCATGGCGGAACTGATGCTCTCGGGCTGCACGACCTCGAGCGACCATCTGTACACGTTCCCGAACGGCTGCCGGCTCGACGACACGATCGACGCGGCAAGGGAAATCGGCCTCCGCTTTCATGCGATGCGGGGTGCGATGAGCCTGGGCGAGAGCCGCGGCGGGCTGCCGCCCGATAGGCTGACGGAGAGCGAGGACGCCATCCTCCGCGATGCGAGGCGCGTGATCGAGACGTTCCACGACCCGGCGCCCCGCGCAATGCTGCGAGTCGGGATCGCGCCGTGCTCGCCGTTCAGTGTCACGGAAGACCTGATGCGCGAGTCGGCGCTCCTTGCTCGCAGTTACGGCGTCCGCCTGCACACGCACCTCGCCGAGAGTGCGGCCGACGTCGCGTACAGCCGAGAGAAGTTCAACAGGACGCCGCCCGAATACGCCGAAGCTCTGGGCTGGACAGGTACCGACGTCTGGCACGCGCACTGCGTTCACCTCGACGCTCCGGGCATCGCGCTCTTCGCGCGGACGGGCACCGGAGTCGCGCATTGTCCGTGCTCCAACATGCGCCTCGGTTCGGGCATCGCGCCCGTGCGGTGGATGCGCGATGCGGGGGTGCCGGTCGGACTCGGCGTCGACGGCAGCGCCTCCAACGACGGCAGCCAGATGCTGGCCGAGGCGCGCCAGGCGCTGTTGCTCGCGCGGCTGTCAGGCGATCCCGGCGCGCTGTCGGCTCGCGATGCGCTGGCTATTGCGACGAGGGGAGGGGCGCTGGTGCTGGGGCGCGACGACATCGGTCATCTCGCGCCCGGGATGGCTGCGGATTTCGTGGCGTTCGCGGTCGACGGCCTCCGGCATGCGGGAGCGGGGCACGATCCGGTCGCGGCGCTCGTGTTCTGCGGCGCGGGCGATGTCGCCACGTCGGTGATCGACGGGCGCGTCGTGATCCGAAATGGTCAGCTGACGACTCTCGATCTCGGACCCCACGTCGAGGCCCACAACCGCATGGCCAAGCGTCTGCTGGCGCCCGCATGACCGGCTCCTTCGCTGCGCGAAAGGAGGTTGAGGCCGGAGTCTACCTGATCGGCGTGAAGCTCCGAGCTTCCCTGCGGGTCGACGTGGATTCGGTTTCGACCTGCGGATTTGGCGACATAGAGCGCGTCGTCGGTTCGCCGGAACCAACTCTCGGCGCTCTCGCCTTCCTTGTACTCGGCCACCCCCATACTGGCGGTGATCGATTCGACCTCCGCGAACGGCGCGGCGGCGATCGCCTTGCCCAGATCCTCGGCCAGCGCGGTCCCACCGCGGTAGCCGACGTGCGTGGCCAACACGACGAACTCGTCGCCGCCCCAGCGAAAGAGCGAGTCGGTGTTGCGCATCCGGTTCCGGATCCGGTCGACGAATTCCGTCAGGACGGCGTCGCCCGTGAGGTGCCCGTGAACGTCGTTGACCTGCTTGAAGTAATCGATGTCCAGCAGTATCAGCGTGACGGGCTGTCCGGAGCGCAGGGTCCGATTTATCTCAACGTCCACCATGCAGGACAGTTGTGCCCGGTTCCAGGCGCCGGTCAGAGGGTCAGTTGCGCTGAGGCTTTCGAGTTGGGCGATTCGCGCCTTCAACCGCTCGTTGTCCTCCATCAGCGTACGCATTGCCGGAATGTCGAGGGCGTTCACGCTAGGCCTCGCTCTCTTCATGGCGGGCAACCTGGAAACCGGCCCACGAAGCCGTTGCGCTCACGGCATGCGCGATCCTGGCGCGGGGCCCAAACCGATCGACGTGCTCATTTCGGGCAGGTCCGGAGGAATTCGATTCCGGTTTCGCGGAGCGGGCAGTCTCGGGCAAGCGGTTGCCGCTGGAACGGATCGGCCATTCGCGATTCGCGAGGTCGAAGCGCGGCGACGTGCCCCGGACATCGCGCTGCGCGGCTCGGTAGGCCTCAATCGTACCAATGTCGCGCCAGTAACCGCGCTCCTCATACGGATGCACGCCGGGAACCTCGTTGTCCGCAAAGTCGTAGGTCCATGCACGGTTGCGGCCAGGCAGGAGTGGCATGATGTGGCGACCGAAGTCCGTGGCGCCTGCGCAATGGGCCTCCTCCAGCAACTCGACGAGAACTCCGGCGTTGAAAAGGTAATTGCCCATCGAAGCATAGGCATGGGTAGGGTCGTTCGAAATGGGCGACGGCTCCCCGGGCTTTTCCTGAAACTCGCGCAGCTCCCCGGCAGGACTCGTTGCCATGATTCCGAAGTTGGAAGCTTGCGCAATCGGGACGCGCACCGCCGCTATGCTGACTTCCGCACCGCGCTGCTGATGGAAGTCGACCATTTGCCGGACGTCCATCCGGTAGACGTGATCGGCGGCAAACACCGCCACCAGATCCGGCTTGTGCCGTTCGATCCAATGGAGGTTCTGGTAGACGGCGTCCGCTGTGCCCTTGTAGGCCTCGATGGCACCGCCGCCTTCCGGGAGCACTACCCTGATGGCGGGCTCCCGGCCCGTAGACCAAGGTGCCCATGCGGTGCGGACATGCTCGACGAGGGACCGCGGCTTGTATTGCGCAAGCACGTAGATCGGGAACGTTCTGGAGTTGACGAGATTGCCGAGCACGAAATCGATGATCCGATAGCCGCCAGCGAACATCAACGCCGGCTTGGCATCCTCGGCCGTCAAAGGATGCAGCCGCGTTCCGTTGCCTCCGGCCATGACCATGGCGAGAATCTTCATGGAGCAAGCTCCTGTGATGATCAGATACGACAACGACTGTTCCGCGGAGGAAGCCGGCCACCCGGACTCGGTTCCGGTGCGTTCAGGTGCCCGTCGGGGGCGCCAACTGACGCCTGCCGTCAGTGCCTGGCTTGCTATTCGCAACTCTCCCGGTGTATCCCTCCACTGTGCGAGTCAGCTTGTCGGGTACAACTAAGCAACGCCCGTGCCAAGCGCGCGGCTCCTGACGGCCGTCGGTGAAAGGCTCTGGCAAAGGAAGGGCGCCCGGGACTGAACCGGGCGCCCGACCAGGCAAAGCGGCTCAGCCGTTCTTCTTGCGGGACCGTGCCTTCTGCGGCCACACGGTTGCGAGGCGCAGCATGTTCGTGGTGCCGGCCCGGCCGAACGGCACGCCCGCGGCGATCACGACATGGTCGCCCGCCTTCGCAAAGCCCTCTTCGAGCGCCGTCTTGCAGGCCAGATCGGTCATGGTATTGACGTCGCCGATCTCGTGCGTCAGCACCGAATGCATGCCCCAGACGAGGGCCAGTCGGCGGGCGGTCGACAGTTTCGGCGTGAGGCTCAAGAGCGGCGCCTCCGGGCGCTCGCGCGACGCGCGGATGGAGGACGACCCGGAGTGCGTGTAGATGACCGTCGCCGCAGCCGAAACGATATGCGCGGCCGCACGCAACGAATGCATGATCGCGTCGGCAGCGGTGGCCTGGGGCTCCGAATGCTGCGCGTCGGTGAGTGCGCGGTAGTGCTCGTCGTGCTCGACCTCGCGGATGATCCGATCCATGATTTCCACCGCCTCGAGCGGATGCTGGCCCGACGCCGACTCGGCCGACAGCATCACGGCGTCCGCGCCGTCGTAAACCGCCGTCGCGACGTCGGAGGCTTCGGCGCGCGTGGGCACGGGCGAGGTGATCATCGACTCCAGCATCTGGGTCGCCACGATCACGGGCTTGCCGGCGCGCCGGCACGCACGCAGGATGCGCCGCTGGACGGTGGGCACCTGCTCGGGACGCATCTCGACGCCCAGGTCTCCGCGCGCCACCATGATGCCGTCGGCCTTCCCGACGATGGCGTCGAGCTTCGTGATCGCCATCGGCTTTTCGAGTTTGGCCATGATCCACGCGCGATCGCCGATCAGCACCCGCGCCTCGTCGATGTCCTCCGGGCGCTGCACGAACGACAGCGCGACCCAGTCCGCGCCGAGCTCGAGACCGTACTCGAGGTCGCGGCGATCCTTGGCGGTGAGCGGCGACAGCGGAATGATCGCATCCGGAATGTTGACGCCCTTGCGCTCCGAGAGCTTGCCGCCCACCTTGACTCGCGTCGTGGCGTAGCCGTCGCCGCTGCGTTCGACCTCGAGCCGCAGTTTGCCGTCATCGAGCAGAAGCTGCAGACCAGGTTTGAGGATCGCGAAGATCTCGGGGTGGGGCAGGCAGACGCGCTTGGCATTGCCGGGGGCCGGATCGAGATCGAGCCGGAGTGTCTTGCCCTCCTCGAGCAGTATCGGGCCGCGAGCGAACGTACCGATGCGAAGCTTCGGGCCCTGCAGGTCCATGAGGACACCGATCGGCCGACCGGCCTTCCTCTCAACCGCGCGAATCGCCTCCATGCGCTTCCGGTGATCGGCGGGAGTACCGTGACTGAAATTGAGCCGAAACACGTCGACGCCGCGATGGAACAGCGCATCGATCATCGCGGGCGTGGAACTCGCCGGGCCGAGTGTCGCGACGATCTTGGCATTCCGTTGACGGCGCATGCGGGCCTTTCGCGGGCCATGGGGCGTGGGTGTGGGGCGCCATTTTACGGGCTTTGGCCGATCTCGTGGTTCGCCATGATCTCGAGCGAGCGCACGAGCGCCGAATGATCCCATTGGGCACCGCCGTGCGCGGCACAGGCGTTGAACAATTCCTGCGCCGTCGCGGTATTGGGCAACGCGACGCCGAGGAGACGCGCGCTCGTCAGGGCGAGATTGAGGTCCTTCTGATGCAGTTCGATGCGGAATCCGGGAGCGAAACTGCGTTTGACCATGCGCTCGCCGTGCACTTCGAGGATGCGCGAGGACGCGAAGCCTCCCATCAGCGCCTGGCGCACCTTGGCCGGATCCGCCCCCGCTTTCGAGGCGAACAGCAGAGCCTCGGCGACCGCTTCGATCGTGAGCGCAACGATGATCTGGTTCGCCACCTTGCAGGTCTGGCCGTCGCCGTTGCCGCCCACGAGCGTGACATTCTTGCCCATCAGGTCGAACAGGGGTTTTACTTTCGCAAACGTCTCCTCCTGACCGCCGACCATGATGGTGAGCGAGCCGGCCTTCGCGCCGACTTCGCCGCCTGAGACCGGCGCATCGAGGTACTGGCACCCGAGCTCGTTGATGCGCTTCGCGAAGTCCTTGGTCGCGAGCGGCGAGATCGAGCTCATGTCGACGACGATCTTGCCGGGTGCGAGTCCGCGCGGCGACGCCGGCGGCGCCGAACAGGACATCCTCGACGTGCGGCGTGTCCGGCACCATGATGAAGACGATGTCGCTCGATTTCGCGACTTCCTCGCTCGACTCGCACGCCGTGGCGCCCTTTTCCAGGAGCGCGGCGGGGATGATCCGACGACTGTAGCGCGAAGAGCGCATGACCGCCCGCGACGAGGTGCCCGGCCATGGGCGTGCCCATGATCCCGAGGCCGATGAATCCGATGTTGGCCATGAACTGCGCTCCGTTTCTGGGTTTCTGGATTGGGAGTAAGGACGACGATCAACGGTACGGTGCGAGCCATGCGAGGCCGGCGGTCGTGGTCGTCGCCGGCTTGTACTCGCAGCCGATCCAGCCGTCGTAGCCCAAGCGCGTCGATGTGGCGGAACAGGAAGGCGTAGTTGATCTCGCCTGTCCCGGGTTCGTTGCGTCCCGGATTGTCGGCGAGCTGGATATGGCCTATGCGCGCGAGATTCGCCCGGAGCGTGTTGGCGAGCTCGCCTTCCATCCGCTGCATGTGGTAGATGTCGTACTGGACGAGGAGGTTGTCGGCGCCGGTGGCGGCGATGATGTCCAGCGCCTGACGGGTTCCCGACAGGAAGAAGCCAGGTATGTCGAACGTGTTGATGGGCTCGATCAGCAGGCGCAATCCCTGCGGCCTTGAGCTCGGTCGCAGCGAAGGCCAGATTCGCCGACGAATGTCGCCCGCGCCGCCTCCGGGGTGACTCCTTGCGGCACGATTCCCGCCAGGCAGTTCAACTGCGGCACGCCGAGCGCCCTGGCGTACTCGACGGCCTTGCCCACGCCGTCCTGGAATTCGCCGACGCGCCCCGGATGGCAGGCGATGCCTCGTTCGCCGGCTTCCCAGTTTCCCGCCGGCAGATTGTGCAGCACCAGCGCCAGTCGGTTGCGCGCGAGCCGATCCCCGATCTCGGCCGCGGGAAACGCATAGGGAAACAGGAACTCGACGCCGCGAAAGCCGGCCGCGGCAGCGGCGTCGAAGCGCTCGAGGAAACCGACCTCGTTGTAGAGCATCGTCAGGTTGGCGGCGAACTTGGGCATGGCGGTCAGGACCCTTTCGGGCGACAGCGAAGCCCGTGCGCGCGGAGTTTCATCATCCTAGTCGAGCATGGCAGCAACGGCGGTCGGCGCGTCGGCGAGGCTTTCCGCCAGTTCCTCGAACTCGACGACCTTGTCGATCTCGGTGCCCATGGCGATGTTCGTGATCCGCTCCAGCATGATCTCGATGACGACGGGCACACGGTACTCGGCCATCCATTTCTCGGCCTGCTGGATCGCCGGGTCGATCTCCTCCTGCCGATTCACGCGAATTGCCTTGCAGCCCAGGCCGGACGCGACGGCGACGTGATCGACGCCGTAGCCCTTGAGGTCGGGGGCATTGACGTTGTCGAAGCCGAGCTGCACGCAGTAGTCCATGTCGAAGCCGCGTTGCGCCTGTCGGATGAGGCCGAGGTAGGCATTGTTGACCACGATGTGGATGTACGGCAGGTTGAACTGCGCGCCTACCGCGAGCTCTTCGATCATGAACTGGAAATCGTAGTCGCCGGACAGCGCGACGATCCGCCGGGAGGGGTCGGCGACGCGCACGCCCAGCGCTGCGGGAATGGTCCACCCCAGGGGGCCGGCCTGGCCGCAGTTGATCCAGTGCCTTGGCTTGTAGACGTGCAGGAACTGCGCCGCGGCGATCTGCGAGAGTCCTATGGTCGTGACGTAGCACGTGGCGTGGTCGTCGAACGCGCGGTTCAGGCACTGGTAGACGCGCTGCGGCTTCATCGGCACGTTCTCGAAGTTGGTCTTGCGCAGCATCGTCCGCTTGCGCTCCTGGCAGGCCGCCACCCATGCGGCGCGATCCTTCAACCGGCCGGCTTCCTTCCACTCGCGCGCGACGGCGACGAATTGCACGAGCGCCGCCTTCGCGTCCGAGACGATGCCGAGGTCCGGACCGAACACGCGGCCGATCTGCGTGGGCTCGATGTCGACATGGACGAACTTGCGGCCCTTGGTGTACACGTCGACCGAGCCCGTGTGCCGGTTGGCCCAGCGGTTGCCGATGCCGAGCGCGAAGTCGGATGCGAGCATCGTCGCGTTGCCGTAGCGATGGCTGGTCTGCAGCCCGACCATGCCGGCCATGAGCCGGTGGTCGTCCGGAATCGCGCCCCAGCCCATCAGCGTCGGAATCACGGGCACGCCGGTGATCTCGGCGAACACGACGAGGAGATCGGAAGCATCGGCATTGATGACGCCGCCGCCGGCGATGATCAGCGGCCGTTCGGCGTCATTCAGCAGCGAGAGTGCCCTTTCGATCTGCGCCCGCGTCGCTGCGGGCTTGTAGACCGGCAGCGGTTCGTAGGTGTCGATGTCGAACTCGATCTCGGCCACCTGCACATCGAACGGCAGATCGATCAGGACCGGACCAGGCCGGCCGGATCGCATCAGGTGAAAGGCCTGCTGAAACGCGCGTGGCACCTGCGCCGGCTCGCGCACGGTCACCGACCATTTGGTGACCGGCTTCGCAATCGATTCGATGTCGACCGCCTGAAAGTCCTCCTTGTACAGGCGCGCACGCGGCGCCTGGCCGGTGATGCAGAGGATCGGAATGGAGTCGGCCTGCGCGGAGTAGAGCCCCGTGATCATGTCGGTGCCGGCCGGCCCGGAGGTCCCGATGCACACGCCGATGTTGCCGGCCATGGCCCGCGTGTAGCCTTCGGCCATGTGCGACGCGCCCTCGACGTGGCGCGCCAGCACGTGCGCGATGCTTGCCGCGCCGCTTCATCGCGGCGTAGAGCGGATTGATCGCGGCGCCCGGGACGCCGAAGGCGCAGGTGATCCCTTCCTTTTCCAGCACGCGGACGGCGGCGTCGATTGCGGTCATGCGGGCCATGGCTACTCCGAATGAGGGTCGAGGTGTGCCGGGAAGTGTATTGCCGATACAAGGGTTTGAGGAGGGCGTTATGCGGTGATCCTTGCGCTCCCGTTCGTGCGAGACGGTGCCTGACCTAGCGGCCGGCCCCCAGCACCACCGAGCCGGACACGTTGACGGTCACGGCATTCTTTCCGCCTTCCGCCGGCACCGGCGGCGCCGCGCCGCCGTCGGCCATCGCCGACATGGCGACATTGCGAAAGGCCACGGGCGGCGGGAAGTTGCCCTCGTTGCGCACGACGATCTGACCGAGCTGGTAGCCCGGGAAACCGAGCCCCTTGGCGACGGCGCGGGCCTTGTCCTGGAACTTGGCGAGGGCATCGGTCAGCAGCGCCGCTTCAGCAGCCTCGCGCGCGCCGCGCGACAGCGAGAAGGTCATCGACCACAGTTTGAGCGCCGGCTGCAGCGCCCCCGCGAGCGCTGCCACAGACTTGAAGTCGCGGCTTTCCAGCACGACGTCGGCCCGGATGCGCCAGCCGGTGATCTGGTTCGCGCGATCGTAGACAGGCGTGGTCTGGTAGTTGCCGGAGCGCGCTTCGACCTTCGGCTCCTTCCTGGCGCGGGCCAGCGCGTCCTCGAGGCGGGTGTTGACGCGTGTCGCGAGCGCCGCGGGATCTGCTCCCTGCTCCTCGACGAAAAGCGTCACGGTCAGAGTGTCGGTGGGAACGTCGGCCGTTGCACTCGCCTCGATCGTCACCACGTTGAAGAACGGTTGCTGGGGGCTCTGGGCCACGGCGTCGGTCGCAGCGGCCAGAACGAAGGTCAGGGCGAGCAGGATGAATCGCATGGGATTTCGGTGTCCGGTGAAAAAGGGAAGGGCGAAACCGAACTCTAATGCCAAATGATCAGCATCAGGTAGGCCATGAGCAGCATCACGTGCACCGCGCCCTGCAGCACATTGGTCCGTCCGCTCGTGTAGGTGATCGTGCTCACGAACAGCGTGAGGAGGAGCATCGCCTGTTCGATGGGGTCGAGGCCCAGCACGACGTTCGTGCGATGCGCGAGGCCGATGATCACCACCGCGGGAATGGTCAGCGCGAGCGTCGCCAGCGCCGAGCCCAGCAGTATGTTGACCGCGCGCTGCATGCGATTGGCGAGCGCCGCCTGGATGCCGCCCAGCCCTTCCGGTGCCAGCACGAGGGCGGCGACGACGAGCGCACCGAAAGCCGGCGGCGCTCCGAGCTCGTCGAGCCCGTGGTCGAGGAGCACGGCGAGCTTCTCGACGAGATAGATCACGAGCACGAGATAGGCGACGAGGAATACGACGTGACGCCGCAGGGCGCCGGGTGCCGGCGCCATGCCGCCTCGGTAACGGCGCCGCCATCGCCGGTCGACTCGTCCGCGAGGTCGACGAAGTAGGATCGATGACGCGTGGTCTGGATCGCCAGGAACACGACATAGAGCCCGACGCACATGACGATCAGGAATCCCTCCTGGGCGCCGGAGAACGTCGGCCCGGGCGTCGTGAACGTGAAATTCGGCACGACCAGGCCGAACACCGCGAGCGACACGATGACGCTGAGGTAGGCGTTGGCCCCGCGCAGGTTGTAGTCCTGCTCCTTGTAGCGCAGCGCTCCGAGGATCAGCGAGAGTCCGATGAGGCCGTTGAGCACGAGCATGACGACCGAGAACATCGTGTCGCGCGCGAGGACCGGGTTCGGAGTGCCGGTGGTCATGACGATGCCGAGCGTCATGATCTCGATCGCGGCCACCGACAGCGTCAGGATCAGCGTGCCGTAGGGCTCGCCGAGGATCTCGGCGAGGGCGTCGGCGTGCCGGACGACCGCCATCGAGCCCACGACGATCATGCCGAAGAGCCAGGCGAAGACGAACGCCGACAGCGCCACGTCCGGCAGGATGGCGAGCCAGCGGCTGCCGAGGACGACGAACACCGCGGCCGTCGCGACGACCGGGATCATCATGCCTTCGGCCTTGAGCCACCGGCGCGCGAAGGCGCGATCGATCATGGCGCGTTCCGCGGCGGGACGTCCTGCAGCGGCGTCGCGGCCGCGATCACCTCCACCTTGATCGGCCGGGTGCCGTCGACACGCACGTCGCGCTGCGGGAACGCGATGACGATGCCGTCGTCGGCGAGGCGCTTGTCGATGATGAAGCGAAGGTCGCTCGCGACCTGGCTTGCGCTTACCTTGTCCGAGAGCTCGACCCAGAAGTAGAGCGTGAGGATCTGCGCGCTGTCGCCGAATTCCTCGAAGAGCACCTGCGGTGGCGGATTGGCCAGCACGTTGCCGTGACGCTTCGCGCAGTCCTCGATCTTCTCGGCGGCCTCGCGCATCGACGTGCCGTAGGCGACGCCCACTTTCACGCTGCGGCGAACCTTGCGGTCGGACAGCGTCCAGTTGGTGACCTTGTGCTCGAGCAACACCGAGTTGGGGACGAGCGTCTCCTGCCCGTCGCCGCTCCTCACCGTCGACGAGCGCAGATCGACGGTGGTCACGACGCCCGACACGCCGTCGATGTCGATGGTGTCGCCGATCTGCACGCGCCGCTCGACGAGCAGGATCATGCCGCTGATGAAGTTCTTGATGATCGTCTGCGTGCCGAAACCGACCCCGATCGCGAGCGCGCCGCCGAGAAACGCGAAGACCGAGAGCGGAATGCGCGCGAGGTTCAGCGTCAGCAGCACGAGCGCAAAGGACAGGATCGCCACCGCCCAGCGGCGCACCGTGCGCACACGCTCGGCGTTGAGGCCCTGCCGGACGAGCCACCGCTCGGCTTGCCGCGCGAGCCGGCCGATGACCCAGTAGCCCAGCCAGGAACAGCAGGAATGCGCCGACGCTCTTGCCGACGGTGACGCCGCGCGACGTCGTCACCTGCTGGCCGTCGACCACCGTCGAATCCTCGACGGCGAACAGCTCGAATTCCCAGACGGTACGCGCGCCGTCCTTCAGCGCGAGCCAGGTGTCGATCGCGCGGGTACGCCAATCCCTCCCGGCTTCGCTGGCCTTGCCCTCGGCGACCCAGCGCTTCAACGTGCGGTCGGCGTCGTCGATCGTCGTCTGCACGCGCCCGTAGGCCGCGACCGTGTAGCTGGCAAGCTGCATTGCCTCCGCCTCGGGCGAGTTGGCAGTCATGCTGCCTTCGGACTGAATGAGGCTGCGTTTCCGTGGCGCGCAACCGGGTCCGGGCCTCGCCCACGAGGATGTCGACGTAGACGCGCCACGGGGAAATCGAGTCGACCGCGGCCCGGATGCGCTGGGTCGCCGCACGTCGTTGCTCCGGGTCGGTGGAAGCGAACTGGATGCGGCGCTGTTCCCACATCTGCGCCATGCCGTCGGCCAGACGCGGCAGGCCGGAGACGATCTCGTTTTCGTTTCGGAGCGTGTCCACCCAGGCCTCGGCCACGCGGAGCCGCGCCTGCGCCGCCGTTCGCTCCGGCGTGCCTTCGAAGGTCCGCTCCACCGCGCGCGCGGCAGCCTCGCGCAGACGAGTGCGTTCCTGCAATTGCCGGGCGAGCCGGTTGCGAACCTGGCCCTGGCTGGCGATCGCGTCCTTGATCCGGCGCTGCGCCTGCGCCAGGTCCGACGCATCGAAGCGCACCTGCTGCATCCCGGTCGCGATCTGCCGCTCGAGGCGGCGCAGCTCCGCCTGCCGCGCCGCGAGGTCTTCGGTCTTGGCGTCGCGCGCGAGCTGCGTCAGGTAGGCGCCGGCGCCGGCCGCACGCAGCTGCAGCTCCGCCAGGTCGCGGCGCCACAGGTCGCGCTCGCGGCGTGCGTCGCCGAACGGCGCATCCGCGCGTCGTTGGCCCGACGCAGCGCCTCGTCGGCGCGATGCGTTTCCGCCTGCGCGCGCTGCGAGCTCGCCGTCGAGATGGCGTATCGCTGCTTCGAGCATCGCGATGTGAGCGCGCAGCACGTCGGCGTCGTCGCGCCATTCGTCGACCTCCAGGATGGAGTAGGGCGGGGGTTCGGCAAGGCCCGTCCACGCGCGATCGGCCGCCTCGGCGTCGGCCCGCACCTTGCGCAACCGCGCGAGTTCGGTCGTCGGCGTACGCGCGCCGGTCGTTCAGGTGCATGAGCGTGACGAGCACGTTGCGCTGCGCGACCACCTCGTCGTCGGTCACGCCCTCGCGGCGGCGCCGGCGGCTGGCGATCGCGGTCGGCACGCACGTCGGCCACCAGCTTGTCGACGCGGGAGCTCGGTTCCGGCCGGCGCCGCCGTCGTCGAAGGCGCCGGCTGCGCAGGAGGCGGCTTGTCGCCTGGCCTGACCGAGCGGCGGCAGTCCGGGGATCTGCGCCCACGGGATCGCGGCGCCCAGCAGCAACGCCGCGGCGAGCCCGCTGACCAGCGCTCGGCGCAGCGCGGTAATGGTCATGCGCATGGCCCCGCGGATTGTGCCACAGGCGCAATTACTCGTGCCGCAGCGCCTCGATCGGATCCAGTCTGCGCCGCGCGCCGCGCCGGGAAAGTAGCCGAACAGCACGCCGATGCCGGCCGAGAACACGAACGACAGCAGGTTGATCGCCGGATCGAACAGGAAGGGCACGTCCATCACGCCGGCCAGCACGATGGACGCGCCGGTGGCGATGACGATGCCGACGATGCCGCCCAGCGCCGCCAGCACCACCGCCTCGATCAGGAACTGCAGCAGCACCTCGCGCTCCAGCGCGCCGATGGCCAGGCGCAGGCCGATCTCGCGCGTGCGCTCGGTCACGCTGACCAGCATGATGTTCATGATGCCGATGCCGCCGACCAGCAGGCTCACCGCGGCCACGGCGCCGAGCAGCGTCGTCATCACCTTGGTCGTGCCCGACAGCGTCTCGGCGAGCTGCTGCGTGTCGAGCACGTTGAAGTTGTCGTCGTCGCCTTCGGCGAGCTTGCGGCGCTCGCGCAGCAGCTGCGCGCAGGCTGGCCTTGAGCCGCGCGCTGTCGCTGCCGTCCTGCATCGACACCAGCAGCGTGCTGATCCGCTGGTTGCCGGTGACGCGGCGCTGCAGCGTGTGCAGCGGCACGACCACGGTGTCGTCCTGGTCGTTGCCCATCGCGGCCTGGCCCTTGGACGCGAGCACGCCGATCACCTCGCACGAGAACTGCTTGATGCGCAGCTGCTCGCCGAGGCCGCGCGTGCCGCCGTAGATCTCGCGGCGCACCGTCTCGCCGATGATGCAGACGGCGCCGCCGGCCGTCTGCTCGTCGTCCGCGAACATGCGCCCGGACGCGAGCTTCCAGTTGCCGGTCGTCGAACCAGCCGTTGGTGCTGCCGGTGACGCTGGTGGCCCAGTTGCGGCCGTTGGCCGACCACGGTGACGCCGGCGCGGCCTTCGGGCGCCACCGCCGCGACGCCGCCGATCTGCGCCTGGATCGCCTCGGCATCGGCCTCCTTGAACGTCGGCGCGCCGGCGCCTCCGCCGGGCCCCTGGCGCTGGCCCGGGCGCACCATCAGCAGGTTGGTGCCGAGGCTCGAGATCTGCATCTGCACCGCCTGCGTCGCGCCGTTGCCGAGCGTCACCATCGTGATCACCGCGCTGACGCCGATCACGATGCCCGAGGATGGTCAGGAACGAGCGCAGCAGGTTGCGGCGGATCGAGCGCAGCGCGAGCAGGAGCGTGCTCAGCAGCATCAGCGGATCTCCGCCGCGGACGGCGCCGGATGCGCTCGAAGCCCGGATGCGGGTTGGGCGCGTCGCTGTCGATGCGGCCGTCGACGAAGTGCACGAGGCGCTGCGCATAGGCCGCCATGTCGGGCTCGTGCGTGACCATCAGCACCGTGATGCCGTGGTCCACGTTCAGCGCCACGCAGCAGCTCCATGATCTCGCCGGCTGCGCTGGGTGTCGAGGTTGCCGGTCGGCTCGTCGGCCAGCAGCACGGCCGGCTCGGTGACGATGGCGCGCGCGATCGCCACGCGCTGCTGCTGCCCGCCGGAGAGCTCGCGCCGGCGTGTGGTCCTCCCAGCCGCCGAGGCCCACGGACTCGCAGCGCCTTGGCCGCGGCCGCGCGCCGCACCGCCGCGCTCTCGCCGCGGTAGAGCAGCGGCAATTCGACGTTCTCCTGCGCCGAGGTGCGCGCCAGCAGGTTGAAGCCCTGGAACACGAAGCCCAGGTAGCGGCGGCGCAAGCGCGCGCGCTGGTCGCGCGACAGCGCTTCGACATGCGCGCCGCGGAACAGGTATTCGCCGGTGGTCGGCGTGTCGAGGCAGCCGAGGATGTTCATCGCCGTCGACTTGCCCGAGCCGCTCGGCCCCATGATCGCGACGAACTCGCCGGCGTCGATGTCGAGGTCGATGCCCTTCAGCGCCAGCAGCTCGGCCTGCCCGGTGCCGTATTTCTTGGTGACGCCGCGCAGGCGGATCAGCGGCGCCGCCGGCGACTGGCGCGGCCGGGACGCGGCGCCTGCGCGGCTGGGCACTTCTGCGCGAGCACGACGCTCATTTCGCGCCGATCTTCTGGTCGGTGATGACCTGCATGCCGGCCTGCAGATCGCCGCCGGTGATCTCGGTCATGCGGCCGTCGCTGATGCCCGGCGTCACCGCCACCGGCACGGCCGCGCCGTCGCGCAGCACCCAGACCTGGCGCGCCGCCGCGGTGCTGGCGCCGTCCGCGGCGGAGCTGCGCGGCCGCGCCGCGGCATGCGCGGCGTCAGGCTGGCGACGATGCCGCCCTTGGCGGCCGGCGCGCCGCGCCGCCCGCCGCCGTCGGCTCGAAGCGCAGCGCGGTGTTGGGCACCAGCAGCACGTCGTTGCGCTGCGTCGCGGTGATCGTCGCGGTGGCCGTCATGCCGGGGCGCAGGCTGAGGTCGCTGTTGTCGACGTCGAGGTAGGTGACGTAGGTGACGACGTTGTCGGTGATCGTCGAGCCGAAGGCCACGCGGGTGATCACGGCCGGGTACTTGCGGCCCGGATAGGCGCTGACGGTGAAGCGTCGCTTTCTGGCCCACGCGTCACCGAGCCCACGTCGGCCTCGTCGACGTTGACCTGCAGGCGCAGCTGCTTCAGGTCTTCGGCGACGGTGAACAGCGTCACCGCCTGCAGCGACGCCGCGACCGCGTTGCCGGGGTCGACGTTGCGCGTCAGGATCACGCCGTCCGACGGCGCGCGGATCGACGCCTTCGACAGGTTGATCTCGTCGGTGGACAGCGCCGCCTGCGCGTCGTTGACGCTGGCGCGCGCGCTGGCCTCGTCGGCCTGCGCGCGCTCGAGCGTCGCGCGCGCGCTGTCGAGCTCGGTCTTCGACGGCACCTTGCCGCCCGACAGGCGCGCCACCTCTTCGAAGCGGCCGAGGGTGGCCTCGCGCCTCCTTCACCGTGGCGACGGTCTGCGCGACCTTGGCGTTCGCGGCGGCCAGCGCGGCGCGCGAGCGCAGGATCTGGTCGCGCAGCTTGGCGGTGTCGAGCTCGACCAGCACCTGGCCCTTCTTGATGCGGTCGTTGACGTCGACGTTGACCTTCGAGCACCGTGCCCGAGAGCTCGCTGCCGATGGTGATCGAGCGCGTCGGCTGCAGCGTGCCGTTGGCGGTGACGGTGAGCGTGAGGTTGCCGCGGCGCACGGTCTCCGTGGTGTAACTCGGCGCCGCGCTGGCCGTCTGCTCGCGCCTGCCAGTACCACGCGCCCGCGGCCAGCCAGCGCCAGCAGCGCCACGCCGGCCCACAGCAGCGGGGCGGCGATACCAGGCGCGCGACGCGGGCTCGTCGAGCAGCGTCGCGAGGTCGGTTGCGGCGCTCCGGTCGCTGGATCGGCGCCACGGCGGCGGCGAGGGATCGGGGCGTTCATGCGGGAGCTTTCCGCGACGTGTCGCGCGGTGGGGGCGGGCGTCGCGTCGCCGCTCTCCGGGCGCCAGCCGCCGCCCAGCGCCTTGTACAGGCGCACGTGGTCGGCGCCGAGGTCGACGCTGGCGTTGGCCACGCTTTCCTGCGTGGTGAGCTGCGTGCGCTGGGTGTCGAGCACGGTCTGGAAGTCGACCAGGCCGCTGCGAGTAGCGCTGGCGCGCGAGCAGCGACGCGTTGCCGGCCGCCTCGGCGGCGAGCTGCAGGTGCGCCAGGCGCTCGCGGTCGCCGCGCAGCGCGACCAGCGCGTCCTCGACGTCCTTCAGCGCCGTCAGCACGGCCGCCTGGTAGGCGAGCTGCGCCTGGTCGAGCGCGGCCTGCTGCGCGCGCACCTGGGCGAGCAGGGCGCCGCCGTCGAACAGGGGCATCGACACGCCGGCGAGCAGCGAGCTCGACGACCGACGAGCCGCTCGTGAGCGCGCCCAGCGTGAGCGAGGCGAGGCCGAGCGCGCCGCCGATCCGGAAGGACGGCAAGCGCGCCGCATCGGCCTGCGCGACGCGCGCCAGCGCCGCCGTCACCTGGTGTTCGGCGGCGCGCACGTCCGGCCGCTGGCGCAGCGTCTCGGCGGGAAAGCTCATCGCCAGATCGTCGGGCGCCTGCGGAATCGGGACCGGATCGCCGCCAGCATCGTCGCCAGCGCCGCCGGCGGCTGGCCGGTCAGCACCGCGAGCGCGTGCCGCGTCTGCTCGACGCTCGTCTGCAGCGCGGGCAGCAGCGCGCGCGTCTGTTCGGTCGACGGCCCGCGCCTGCTCGGCGTCGAGCGAGGTGGCGAGACCGGCCTGCAGGCGCCACTCGCGTGATCTGCAGCGTCTCGAGCTGGGTCTCGAGGTTGTCCTGCGCGATCGCCAGGCGCGCCTGCGCGCCGCGCAGCGTGATGTAGGCGAGCGCCACCTCGGCGGCGATCGACACCTGCACGTCGCCGAGGCTTGCGCCGCGTCGCCTGCGACCACCGCTTCGCTCGCGTCGAGGGCGCCCCGATTGGCGCCGAAGATGTCGAGCTCCCAGCTCGCATCGAGGCCGGCCCGGAAGCTGTTGCCGAGGCTCTTGCCGCCCGCGCGTGCTGCGCTGCGCCGAGGCCGAGCCGCCGACGCGACGGCCACAGCGCGGCCGCCGACACATCGCGCAGCGCGCGCGCCTGGCGCAGCGCGGCCTCGGCGCTCTTGCACGCTGGTGTTGGCCTGCATCGCCTGCGCTTACGAGGCTCGCGAGCAGCGGATCGTCGAAGCGCAGCCACCATTGCGCCAGCGACGACGCGGTCCGGTCGTTCCGGAAGCTTCGGCGACCGACCACGCGGGCGGCACTGTCGAAGGGGAGCGGGGCCGGCTGCGTGCGAAACCGACGCGCAGCCGACGAAGCGCGAACGCCGCGCTCCCCACGACGGCAGGGAGGCATACGGTTCGCAGGCCGCCAGGACTGCGGGGCAAGGGCGACATGGCCCAGCATGACCGTCGCGTCCCCGGGACGGTCTGTTCGGCACCGCACAGGCAGCGCGGCGCGCCGAACGCGCTACTCGACGGCGCTGCGACGCTCGAAGCATCGCGACAGGAATTGGGCCCGATGCGACTCGGGCGCTGCGGCGCGCTCGAAGACGGCGGACGCTTCCGTCGTGCAGGAACTCGGCGTCCTCGGATCGACGACGAACCAGCGAAGCTGCGGCGGGAAGGCCTGGATCAGGTGGATGTCTCCCACCAGGCGTTCGAGGAACGCGACTTTGGTGACGCCGTTGTCGCGCGCGTGCGCCGCATTGGCGATGAAGTCGCCGGCCTCGAGGCACTCCTGCAGTGTCGGCGCGTGTCCTGCGGCCGGAGCGCCGGCACCGGTCGCCAGGACGAAGAGCAGCAGGGTAAGCGACGCGCGCATGAAGCCTCCCGGTGGGACGGGAATTATGGCGGGGTGGACCTGGGCTCGGGATGGGATGTTCCGGAGTGTAGCAATGTATTACATCTACGATTTGACATAATAACAATTATGCGACAATTTCCATCGGAGAACCGAGCGAGAAGCAGCGGCTTTTGGCCCTCCCGCAGAGCCCCACCCGGCCAAGTAGAATTGGCCGTGTACCCGCCTCCGCGCACGGCAGGAACGCAAATGAATACGCCCGACTGGGCCCGGAATGACCGCTTGCTTGTCGTTTGCCTGTGCGCCGAATGGTGCACCGCCTGTCGCGCCTACCGTGCCGTGTTCGATCGGGTGGCAGCGGAGCATCCAGACCTTCGTTTCCTGTGGGTCGACGTCGAAGATTCGGCGACCTTGCTGGATCAGATCGATGTGGAGAATTTTCCTACAGTCCTGATTGGCGAAGGCGAAGATCCGCGCTTCTTCGGAACCATTGGACCTCAGCGCGAGGTGCTGCTGCGATTGATTGCCGCGTATCGCCTGCGGCCCGCGAGCCGCAGTGCGGTCGCTCCGGAGGTCAGCGGCCTGTTGAGCCGCCTGCAGGGCGTCGCCGGCTAGAGCGCCCTGCGCGCTCGCTGCACCGACGGAGAAAGGATTCGAGGTCGCCGGCGGGCGCGCTCAATCGCGGAGGATCGAGAGGGCCTCGCCGACGCGATCTACGCCAATAACTTTCATTTTTTCAATAGCTTGCTTCGGCTTGTTGAGATTCGGGATCAACACCTGCCGGAAGCCGAGCTTGGCCGCCTCGCGGATCCGTTCCTGCCCGCGCTGCACCGGGCGAATCTCGCCTGCGAGTCCGACTTCGCCGAACACCAGCGTCTTCGCCGGCAGCGGCCGCCCGGTCAGGGACGAGTGGACCGCGAGCAGGATCGCGAGGTCGGCGGCAGGCTCGTTGATGCGCACGCCGCCGACAGCATTGACGAACACGTCGTAGCCGGCCGTCTCGACGCCGCCGTGCCGATGCAGCACGGCCAGCAGCAGCGACAGCCGTTGCGGATCGAGACCGACGGACAATCGCTTCGGCATTGCGCCCTGGACCGGGTCGACCAGCGCCTGGATCTCCACCAGCAGCGGGCGCGAGCCTTCGATGGTCGCGACGATCGCGGACCCGGGAACGTTCTCGCCGTGCTGCGACAGGAACAGCGCCGATGGATTGGCAACACCGCGCAAGCCCCGCTCGGTCATCGCGAAGACACCGAGTTCGTTCGCGGCGCCGAAGCGATTCTTGATCGCGCGCACGAGCCGGAAGCTCGAATGCGTGTCGCCCTCGAAATAGAGCACCGTGTCGACGATGTGCTCGAGCACGCGCGGGCCGGCGATCGCGCCTTCCTTCGTCACGTGGCCGACGAAGATGACGACGATGTGGCGTTCCTTGGCGAGCCTCGTCAGCTGGGCTGCGCATTCGCGCACCTGCGCCACGCTGCCCGGCGCCGAGGCGAGCGCCTCGGTGTAGGCGGTCTGGATCGAGTCGATGACGACCACCTCCGGCGCCTCGGCGCCGATGGTCGCGATGATCGCTTCGAGGTTCACCTCCGCCAGCATCGATACCGGGGCGTTGATGAGCCCGAGACGCTGCGCCCGCAGCGCGACCTGCTCGACCGATTCCTCGCCGGTCACGTACAGCGCCTTCTTCGCAGCGCCGATCGCCGCCATCGCCTGCAGCAGCAGCGTGGACTTGCCTATTCCCGGATCGCCGCCCAGCAGGATCACGCCGCCGGGCACGAGTCCGCCACCCAGCACGCGGTCGAATTCCTCGACGCCCGTCGGAAAGCGCGGGGTCTTCCGCGCGTCGACGCTCGGAAGCGGGCGCACGGTCGAGGCCTTGCCGGCGACCGACTGGAACCGTGTGGCCGGCGCGGCGGCAACCGTCTCGACCAGCGTGTTCCACGCGTTGCAATGCGGACACTGGCCCTGCCACTTCGGGGCCTGACCGCCGCACTCGGTGCAGCTGTAGACAGTCCTGGTCTTGGCCACGGGGGCGGAAGGAGAACTAAGCCAGCTCGTCCGGCGTGACGACCGCCGTTCCGAGCTTGCCGACGACCACACCGGCCGCCTCGTTCGCGATGCGCACCGCTGTCGGCAGATCCGCGCCCGCGCCGAGCACGGCGCCGAGGGTGGCGATCACCGTGTCGCCTGCGCCCGAAACGTCGTACACCTCGCGCGCGACCGCCGGGATGTCGAGCGCGCCGTCGGCCGTAAAGAGGCTCATGCCTTCTTCCGAGCGCGTGACGAGCAGCGCCGTGAGGTCGAGCGCCGCGCGGAGCGCGAGCGCCTTCGCCGCCATCTCGCCGGCATCGCGCCAGCGCCCGACGACCTGCCGCAGTTCGCCGCGATTCGGCGTGATCAGCGTTGCGCCGCGATACCGTTCCCAGTCGTCTCCTTTGGGATCGACCAGCACCGGTTTCCGCGCGGCGCGCGCATGTTCGATCATCGTCGCGATATGCGTGAGCCCGCCCTTCCCGTAGTCGGAAAGGATCAGGAGGTCGGACGGCGCGAGCAGGCGCTCGAAGTCCGCGAGCTTGGTCGCCAGCACGTCGTGCGACGGTGCGGTTTCGAAGTCGATGCGCAGCAATTGCTGCTGGCGGGCCATGACGCGCATCTTCACCGTGGTCGGCAGCGCCGGATCGCGATGGAACGACGTCTCGACGCGGTCCAGCGCGAGCAGGCGCTCGAGCGTCGCGCCCGCTTCGTCGGCGCCGGTCACCGACAGCAGCGTGGTGCGGGCGCCCAGCGCCGCGGAATTGCGCGCGACGTTCGCGGCGCCGCCAGGGCGCTCTTCGGTGCGGACGATCCTCACGATGGGCACCGGCGCTTCCGGCGATATCCGCTCGACGTCGCCGAACCAGTAGCGATCGAGCATCGCGTCGCCAACGACGAGGATGCGGGTGGCGGCGACTCGCTCGCGCCACGCCGGGAACCGCGAATGCGTATCGGTCATGCTATCGGCGGCCTATGCAGAAATATTCGAGGCCCGCGGCACGGACCTGCCCAGGGTCGTACAGGTTGCGGCCGTCGAAGACCAGCGGCTCCTTGAGGGCGGTGCGCAGCGCTTCGAAGTCGGGGCTGCGGAATTCCTTCCATTCGGTTACCACGACCAGGGCGTCGGCGCCAGCGACGGCATCCATCGGCGCGGCGGCGAAAGCGAGGCGCGGGGCGGCGCCGAAGACGCGCCGCGCCGCCGGCATGGCCACGGGATCGTAGGCGACGACCGTCGCACCGCGCCCGGTGAGCGCCGCGATGATCTCGAGCGACGGCGCTTCGCGCACGTCGTCCGTGTTCGGCTTGAACGCGAGACCCCATACCGCGAATCGACGGCCCGAGAGGTCCGCGCCGAGGCGCGCGACGATCTTCTCGACGAGCCGCTGCTTTTGCGCCGCGTTCGCGGTCTCGACCGCGCGCAGGATCTGCAGCGGGCGTCCCAGCTCCGTCGCCATGTGCTGCAGCGCCTTCACGTCCTTCGGAAAGCACGAGCCGCCGTACCCCACCCCCGGATACAGGAATTGCCAGCCGATCCGTGGGTCGGAACCGATGCCCTGGCGAACATGCTCGATGTCGGCGCCGAGCGCGTCGGCAAGATTCGCGAGCTCGTTCATGAAGGAGATGCGTGTGGCCAGCATCGCATTGGCCGCGTACTTGGTGAGCTCGGCCGAGCGCACGTCCATCAGCAGCAGGCGCTCGTGATTGCGCTGGAACGGCGCATAGACCGCGCGCATCGCGGCGATCGCGCGCTCGTCGTCGGCGCCGATCACCACCCGGTCCGGCCGCATGAAATCCTCGACCGCCGCCCCCTCCTTCAGGAACTCGGGATTCGAGACCACGGCGAATTCCGTGCTCGCACCGCGCAGCCGGAGCTCCTCCGCGATGGCGTTGCGCACGCGATCGGCGGTGCCGACCGGCACGGTGGATTTGTCGACCACGATCTTGAAGTCGGTCATCCGCCGGCCTATGTGGCGTGCTGCGGCCAGGACGTGCTGCATGTCCGCCGAACCGTCCTCGCTGGGCGGAGTGCCCACGGCGATGAACTGCAGCGCGCCGTGGGCGACCGCGGCGTCCTGATCGGTCGTGAACCGGAGCCGACCCGCGGCGACGTTGCGCATGACCATGGCTTCGAGGCCGGGCTCGTGGATGGGCACTCCGCCGCGGGCGAGAATCTCGATCTTCAGCTCGTCGGTATCGAGGCAGAGCACATCGTTGCCGACCTCGGCCAGACAGGTGCCGGTGACGAGCCCGACATAGCCCGTCCCGATCATCGTGATCTTCATGCGCTCGCGGACAGCGCCGCGTTGATGGCAGCCAGGGCGACGACCGGATCCGGCGCCTGCGTGACGGGACGCCCGATCACGAGGTAGTCGGCGCCGCTGGCGATCGCAGCCTCCGGCGTAATGATCCGGGCCTGGTCGTCCGCGACGCTGCCGGCGGGCCGGATCCCGGGAGTGACCAGCTTGAAGTCGGGTCCCCGGGCCGCACGCAACGCCTTCGCTTCGTGCGCCGAGCAGACGACGCCGTCGAGGCCGGCGGCAGCCGTCAATTGCGCGAGGCGCAGTGCCTGCCGCATCGTGTCGCCCTCGACCCCGGTGTCCCGCAAGTCGGCATCCTTGAGACTCGTGAGCACGGTGACGGCGATCAGCAGCGGCGGCGTTGCCAGCCGCTTCGCCGCGGCTTCGTCGACCGCCGCGCGCGCCGCGGCGAGCATCGCGGCCCCGCCGGCGGCGTGCACGTTGAGCATCCATACGCCGAGGCGGGTCGCCGCCGCGCACGCGGAGCCGACCGTATTGGGAATGTCGTGAAACTTGAGATCGAGGAACACCCGAAAGCCGCGCGCGATCATCGCGCGCACGGGATCCGGGCCGGCGGTGACGAACATCTCCTTGCCGACCTTGAGCGCGCAGTCCCTGGGGTCGAGCTTCTCCGCGAGCGTGAGCGCGAGGGCCGGATCGGCAAAGTCGAGCGCGACGATCACGCGCGGGCCTGGAGCGATCAAGAGCGGATTCCTTTCACTGTTTGCACCTTTGCGCGGCGGCTCAGGTGCGGAGGAGTTCGCGGGCGGGCACATGCGGCGGGGCAGGCGGGTATGCCGGCGGGCGCATGCATCACCCTAAGCCCGCCGGCATACCCGCCTGCCCCGCCGCATCGCTTTCCGCCACGTCCCATCACGCGTAACCCTCCGGTGTCTCGGTGCGGCGCGGCGAGTAGGTCTCCCAGCGTCCGCAGCCTGGGCAGCGCCAATAGTATTGGCGGGCCCGGAAGCCGCATTGCTCGCACTTGTAGAGTCCGAGTCGCTTGATGTGCTGCCCGACGAGCTGCTTAACGAGCTCGAGGTCGTGCCGCCGCTCGGCCGGCGCCGCGAGGAGCTGCGCCTCGAGCAGGCGGTCGAGCCCGAGCAGCGTCGGGTTCCGCGCGAGCTCCTCCTTGATGAGCGTGCCGGCGGCCTCGGTCCCCTCCTCCGAGAGCGTGAGCGTGAACAACGTGTTGAGGACGTCGAGCGACGGATACTGCCGCTGGTACGCCCCCATGACGCGCAGCGCCTGCGCGGCGGCGCCCTGTCGCCGGTAGGCATCTGCGAGGCGCTCGGCGACGAGGGACAGGAACGCGGGGTTCTGCGATTCGATCCGCTGCCACGCCGCGATCGCCGCGGGCAGATTGCCCTCCTGCAGCTCGAGGTCGCCGAGCAGCATCGTCGCGCGCGTGCAGGCCCGATACTCGGCGAGTGCGAGATCGATGTTGGAGCGCGCGGCGGCGACGTCTGGCTTGACCAGATGGGCCTGCGCGATCTCGCAGTAGTAGTGCGCGATCTCGCGGAAGTAAGGGCGCTTGGCGATCGCCTCCATGCGCCGCGTGACGGCGATCGCCTTGGGCCAGTCCTTTTCCTGCTCGTAGATGGAGATGAGGAAGCCGAGCGAGGCGTGCTCGAACGGCGAGCCGTCGAGCTTGGTGAAAAGCTCCTCGGCGCGATCGAGCAAGCCTGCGCGATGGAAGTCCTGCGCGAGCTCGAACAGCGCCGCCTCGCGCCTGTCCGCCGGCAGGTTCGGACGGTCGAGCAGGTTCTGGTGCATGCGCGTGGCGCGTTCGATTTCCCCCTGCCGCCGGAACAGGCTCCCGAGCGCGAAATGCAGGTCGATCGTCTGCGGATCGACCTTGACGACTTCGATGAAGGACTCGATGGCCTTGTCCGGCTGCTCGTTCAGCAGGAAGTTGAGGCCGCGAAAATAGGACAGCGGCAGCGCGCGCGACTCGCGCAGCAGGTGCTTGATGTCGATCCGCGCCGCAATCCATCCCAGGCCGAAGAACACCGCGGGAATCGGCAACAGCCACCACAGGTCGAAATCCATGGGCGAGAAACCGACCCCGAACTAGAGCGCGTCCCGCGGGCGGCACAAGCCTTCGGCCTTCATACCACAGGCGCCCGCCGGCTTGTGCCGCCCGCGGGACTCACCGTGTCCGCAACTCCCGCGCACGGCCTAGCGCCCTTCCGGGCGCTCGAAGCCGGGCCCGGAGCCGGGGGTGGTTCCCGGCACCGTGCCGGTGCGCGCCCAATCCGCGGCCGGCGCGCCGTCGCGGCTCCTCTGCTCGCGCCGCAACCGGTTGAGCTGGCGCGACAGGCGGGCCGAGCGTACCGCGCCGGCCAGGAGGCCGGCGGCGGCGCCGAGCGCAAATGCCATCAGGACGATGAAGATGAGCGGCGCCTGCCAGCTCCACCAATGGTAGAACTTGAGCGTCACGAGGTCCGAGTTCTGCAGCGACAGGAACAGGAGCGCCAGAAAGAGGGTGCTGCCGACGATCCAGCGCAGAAGTTGCATCGCGTCCGCTTTACGCGCCCTTGAAGTCCACCCGTTCGCGCAATTCCTTGCCGGCCTTGAAATGGGGGACGTGTTTTTCCGGCACCTGCACCTTGTCGCCCGACTTAGGATTACGCCCCGTTCGCGGCGGGCGGTAATTCAGGCCGAAACTGCCGAACCCGCGGATCTCGATGCGCTCCCCCTTCGCCAGGCTTTCGGCCATGGATTCGAGAATCATCTTAACCGCAAGTTCGGCGTCCTTGGCGACGAGCTGCGGGAACTGCGCCGCCAGGCGGTCGATCAGCTCCGATTTGGTCATCACGCGATCTATCTTATTCGGTGGTCTTGTTGTCCATCTTGGCCCGCAACAGCGCGCCGAGATTGGTGGTCCCGGACGTCGTGCCCGCCGTATCGGCCTTGACGGTCTGGATCGCCTCCGTCTCTTCCGCGTGATCCTTGGCCTTGATCGAAAGGTTGATGCTGCGGTTCTTGCGATCGATGTTGATGATCATGGCGCTGACCGGGTCACCTTCCTTCAGGTGCGTGCGGATGTCCTCCACGCGGTCGCGCGCGACTTCGGAGGCGCGCAGGTAGCCTTCGACGTCGCCGTCGAGCGCGATGACGGCGCCCTTGCCATCGAGCGAGCGCACCGTGCCCTTGACCACGTTGCCCTTGTCGTGCATCGCGACGTAGTTAGTGAACGGATCGCCGTCGAGCTGCTTGATGCCGAGCGAGATGCGCTCGCGTTCCACGTCGATCGCCAGCACCACGGCTTCGACGTCCGCGCCCTTCTTGTAGTCGCGCACGGCGGCTTCGCCGGCCAGCGACCACGACAGATCGGACAGGTGGACGAGGCCGTCGATGCCGCCGGGCAGGCCGACGAACACGCCGAAATCAGTGATCGACTTGATCTGGCCCGTGACGCGATCGCCCTTCTTGTGGTTCATCGCGAAATCGTCCCAGGGATTCGACATGCACTGCTTCATGCCGAGCGAAATCCGGCGGCGGTCCTCGTCGATCTCCAGGATCATCACTTCGACCTCGTCGCCAAGCTGCACGACCTTCGTCGGGTGGATGTTCTTGTTGGTCCAGTCCATCTCGGACACGTGGACGAGGCCCTCGATGCCCGACTCGATCTCGACGAACGCGCCGTAATCGGTGATGTTCGTGACCTTGCCGAAGAGGCGCGTACCCGTCGGGTAGCGGCGCGACAGGCCGACCCACGGGTCCTCGCCCAATTGCTTCATGCCAAGCGAGACGCGGTTCTTCTCCTGGTCGAACTTGAGGATCTTCGCGGTGACTTCGTCGCCGACCGCCAGCACTTCCGACGGGTGCTTCACGCGGCGCCACGCGAGATCGGTGATGTGGAGGAGACCGTCGATGCCGCCCAGGTCGACGAACGCGCCGTAGTCCGTGATGTTCTTGACGATGCCCTTGACGACTGCGCCCTCCTGCAGCGTCGACAGGAGCTTCTCGCGCTCCTCGCCGAGGCTCGCTTCCAGCACGGCGCGCCGTGACACGACCACGTTGTTGCGCTTGCGGTCGAGCTTGATGACCTTGAACTCGAGCGCCTTGTTCTCGTAGGGCGTCGTGTCCTTGACGGGGCGGATGTCGACGAGCGAGCCGGGCAGGAAGGCGCGGATGCCGTTGACCATCACCGTGAGCCCGCCCTTCACCTTGCCGGTGACGAGGCCGGAGACGATGGTGCCCTGCTCCATCGCGGCTTCCAGGTCGTGCCACGCCTTGAGGCGCTTGGCCTTGTCGCGCGACAGCTTGGTCTCGCCGTAGCCGTCTTCGAGGCTTTCGATCGCCACGGTGACGAAGTCGCCGGCCTTGACCTCGATTTCGCCCTTGTCGTTCTTGAATTCCTCGATCGGTATGAAGCTTTCCGACTTGAGGCCCGCATTGACGACCACGACGTTGAAGTCGACGCGGACGACCTCGGCGGTAATGAGCTCGCCTTGACGCATCTCCTGCCGGGTGAGGGATTCCTCGAACAGCGCGGCGAAGTTTTCGATCGGGGCGGAAGTGCCGGAGGACAGGCTGGAAATGGCGGTAGCCATGGGGGTTGGTTCCTTCATCAATCAAGGCCGCCGTAAGCGAGAACCCTTTTTCTCGCGCGGCGGGCGGGTGGTCGAATCCGTTTCCGGCGCCGGCTGTAGCACCTGGAAACGGCCATTTGGTACAAGGACTATCGGTGCTACGGGTGATACCCGGCAAAGCCGGTCATTGCAACGTCAACGCCTGCCCGCGCTCGCGCCGGCCGGCCCGGCGCCCAGTGCGAGGTACCGGTCGAGCACGGAGCGGACTGCGGCGGCGATCGTCACGCCGGTGGTATCCAGGATCACGGCGTCGGCCGCGGGTGCCAACGGGGCGACGGCCCGCTCGGCATCACGGGCGTCACGCTCCCGGATATCACGCAAAAGACTTTCAATTGTACTGGAGATTCCTTTTTCGATCAACTGCTTATGCCGCCGACCCGCCCGTTCCTCCTGGCTCGCGGTCAGGAACACCTTGAGCTTCGCGTCCGGGAAGACCACGGTACCCATGTCGCGCCCGTCGGCCACGAGGCCGGGCGGGCGCCGGAACGCCCGCTGCCGGTCGAGCAGGGCCGCACGCACGGCCGCGTGCACCGCGACCCGCGACGCGGCCGCACTCATGTCTTCACGCCGGATCCGGTCGGTGACATCCCGGCCCTCGAGCAGGATTCTGCGGTCGGCGAACGTGACGTCGAGGTTCTCCGCCACGGAGGCGAGCGCGACGCTCGCCTCCGGCGCGATCCCCGACTCCAGCGCCTTCAGCGCCACCAACCGATAGAGCGAGCCGCTGTCGAGTTGATGGAAGCCGAGCGCCTGCGCGACGCCGGCCGCGATCGTACCCTTGCCGGACGCCGCCGGACCGTCGACCGTCACGACCGGCGCGCTCGACAACAGGGCTTCGCCAGCCGCGGACACTGGATTACCTTCGTGCTGCGCACTCCGGTATGCGCGCTTGGGACGGCCCGGCGGGCTCATGCCGTGCCCTGCGTGATCTGCGCGAACTCGGCGAAGTAGCCGGGAAAAGTCTTGCGCACGCAATCGGGATCGAGGATGCGCACCGCCACTCCTCCCAGCGCCGCGAGCGAGAAGCACATGGCGATCCGATGATCGTCGTAGGTGGCGATGGTGGCTGGCACCAGCTTCGGCGGAGGAAGGACGGTAAGGCGATCGTCACCTGCGACCACGGTAGCGCCCAATTTGCGCAGCTCGGTGGCCATCGCCGCGATGCGGTCGGTTTCCTTGACCCGCCAGCTCGCGATGCCGGTCAAGGTCGTCGGCCCCCGCGCAAACAGCGCAACCACCGCGAGCGTCATCGCCGCGTCGGGAATGGCCGTGCAATCGATCGCGATACCGGACAATGTGCTCCCCGAACGCGCCTCGATCCAGTCGTCGCCTCGATCGACGACCACACCCATCTGCGAGAGCGCGTCCGCGAAGGCGACGTCGCCCTGGATCGAACGACGCCCGACGCCGGTGACGCGGACCGGACCGCCGCCGATCGCGCCCGCCGCGAGGAAATACGACGCAGACGAGGCATCGCCCTCGACGTGAATCGAGCCCGGGCTCGCGTAGTGCGCGCCGGCGCGCACGCGAAACGATCGCCACTCGTCCTGCTCGACGGCAACGCCGAAGCGCGCCATGAGATGCGTCGTGAGCGCGACGTACGGCTGCGAGATCAGCTCGCCCGCGATGTCGACGGTCAACGACCGGCCGTGCGCGGTGACGAGCGGCAACGCCATGAGGAGCGCGGAGGTGAACTGGCTCGACACGTCGCCGCGCACCGTGACGCGATCGGGCGCGTCCGCCGCGTGCACGCGGCCAGGTTCGATCGCCAGCGGCGGAAAGCCCGGATTGCCGAGATAGCGGATGTTCGCGCCGAGGAAATTGAGCGCGTCGACCAGGTCGCCGATCGGCCGCTCGTGCATGCGCGCGACCCCCGACAGTTCGTATCGGCCGCCGCCAAACGCGAGCGCTGCGGTCAGCGGCCGGAACGCCGTGCCGGCGTTGCCGAGCTGCAGTCGGGCGGCCTTGACCGGGATCACACCGCCCTGCCCGTGCACGACGAAGTCGCGCGTGCCGGGTGTGCCTGTCACTTCGATGCCGAGTGTCGCGAGCGCATCCCGCATCCGGTCGACATCGTCGGCGTCGAGGAGGCCCGACAGGCGCGTGTCGCCGTCCGCGAGTGCCGCCAGGAGCAGCGTGCGATTGGAGATGCTCTTCGAGCCAGGGAGCGCGACCACGCCCGCGGCGCGCGCGCGGGGCGCGACGTCGAGCCAGGCGGGAGCCTCGCGCATCGCGGCTAAGGCTCGCGCGGACCGTCGGCCGCGACGGCCGGACCTTCGGCGAACCGTGCCCCCCATTCGCGGCGCGCCACGGAAGCCCGGGCGAACACCGCTTCGAGAGCGGCGCCGTCGCCGGCGGCGACCATCGCGGCGATCCGGTCGAGCTCCGCTCGATACGCGTCGACTTCGCCGAGCAGCGCATCGCGATTGGCGAGCGCGATGTCGCGCCACATTTCAGGCGAGCCGGCGGCGATCCGCGTGAAATCGCGAAAGCCGCTGGCCGCATAACGAAAGACCTCGGCCGCGTCCGGACGCGCGGCGAGCAGGTCCACGAGCCCGAAGGCCAGCAAATGCGGCAGGTGGGATACGGCGGCGAAAATGCGATCGTGGACCTCAGGTTCCAGCATCCGCACTTCACCGCCGCAGGCGCTCCAGTGGCCCGCCACGGCGCGGACTGCGGCCGGATCGTTCTCCGCGAGGGGCGTCAGCACCACGTTGCGTTCGCGGAAGAGCGTTGCGAAGGCGGCCCCGCTCCGGTGTGTTCGGTGCCGGCGATGGGATGTCCCGGAACGAAACGCGGCAGCGCGGCGCCCAAGTGCTGCCGTGCCGCGGCGATCACGTTCTGCTTGGTGCTGCCGGCGTCGGTGAGAATGGCCTGCGGCGGCAGACGGCCTGCCACCGCGGCGAACAGCGCGGGAAACTGTGCCACCGGCGTGGCCAAGCAGCACGAGGTCGGCGTCTTCGAGCTCGGACGTCCAGTCGGCGTCGAGCGCGACCGCACGGTCGACGATCGCCGCGCGCGCGGGCGAGCTCCAGGTTGGCGTTGCCGCGGCCGATACCGACGACGGTCACCGACGCGTCCGGCGACTTTCAACGCCAGCGCGAACGAGCCGCCGATGAGACCGACGCCGATCACGACGAGCTTGCCGATGCGGGGAACCGCTGCGGTCACGGCCGGCTCGGGCGCAGGCGATCAGCGGGCAAGCGCACTCGCGAGGGCATCGAGGAACCGCCGGTTCTCCGCAGGCAAGCCGACGGTGATGCGCAGAAACTCCGGCAGGCCGTAATTGGCGACCGGGCGCACGATCACTCCCTGCTGCAGCAGACGCTGGTAGACCACGCCTGCGTCGCCGACGCGCACGAGGATGAAGTTGCCATGCGACGGCACGAAGTCGAGACCGAGCGCGCGCACGCCGTCCTCGAGCAGGCGCATGCCGGCCCGGTTGAGCGCGCGACTTTCGTCGACGTAGCCGGTGTCGGCCAGCGCCGCGAGCGCCGCGGCCTGCGCCAGCGCATTGACGTTGAACGGCTGGCGGACGCGGTTCAGCATGTCGGCGACATTGGCGTTCATGATCCCGTAGCCCACGCGCAACGCGGCAAGTCCGTAGGCTTTCGAGAACGTCCGCGACACGATGAGATTCGGCGTGCGTCTTCACCCACGCGGCGCTGGGCGCGTTCTGCCGCCGGCTCGAGATATTCGTTGTAAGCCTCGTCCAGCACCACGACGACATCGCCGGGGACCGACGCGATGAACGCGCGCAACGGATCGGGCGCGATCCACGTTCCCGTCGGATTGTTGGGATTGGCGACGAACACGACTCGGGTGGCGGGGGTGATGGCCGCGCGCATCGCCGGCAGATCGTGCGCGTAGTCCCGCGCCGGAACCTCGATGCCGGTGGCCCCCCGCGCGTGCACCGCCAGCGGATAGACGGCGAACGCGTGCCGCGAGTAGACGGCATGATCGCCCGGGCGCAGGAACGCCTGGGTCACGAGCTCGAGCACGTCGTTGGAGCCGTTGCCGAGCACGATCTCGTCCGGGGCCACGCCGTACTTCGCTGACAGCGCCGCCTTGAGCGCGAACCCGTTGCCGTCCGGATAGCGGCAAAGATCGTCCGCCGCGGCCGCGATGGCGTCACGTACAGCCCTGCTCGGCCCCCTCGGGTTCTCGTTGGACGCGAGCTTGACGATGTCGCGCTCGGCGAGCCCGTACTCGCGGGCGAGCTCGCCGATCGGCTTGCCCGGGAGGTACGGCGCCAGATCCCGCACATACGCGGGTGCCTGGAGGGATGGGTCGCGGGGTCGTTCCCTGTCCTGGAGGGTGCTCATCACAATCCTAATAAACTGCCGCAGGATACGATCCCAATATCTTGATCATAGGGGCTTTCTTTTGGAGCTCTGCCAAGCGCCGCCGCCACGGCGGCGTCGGTTTCGTGGCCGACCAGATCGACGTAGAACAGGTACTCCCAGAGCCCGGTTCGCGCGGGCCGCGATTCGAGGCGAGTCATGCTGACGCCGTGAGTCGCGAACGGCTCGAGGAGGCTGTGCACGGCCCCCGGACGATTGGGCGCCGACATCACGAGCGACGTTTCGTCGCGGCCGGACGGCGGCACGCGATGGCGGCCGAGCACCCAGAATCGCGTCGTGTTGTTGGGCACGTCCTCGATGTGCGAGGCGAGGACGTCGAGCGCGTAGATCGCCGCCGCGTTGCCGCCGGCGATGGCGGCCGTCCCCGGTTCTGCGGCGGCGAGGCGCGCCGCCTCGGCATTGCTCGCCACCGCGACCGGCGTGGCGTTCGGCAAGTGACGGGCGAGCCATTGCGTGCACTGGGCCAGCGACTGCGCGTGCGAATAGACCCGCTGCACCTCGCCCATGGTCGCCGCGGTCGACAGGAGGTTCTGCCGGACCCGCAGGCGGATCTCGCCGCAGATCGTGAGCGGCGTCTGGAACACGAGGTCGAGCGTGCGGCCTACCACGCCTTCGGTCGAATTCTCCACTGGAACGACGGCATGATCCGTCGCGCCGCTCTCGGCCGTGCGGAACACTTCGTCGATCGTCGCGCAGGGCATCATGTCGACGAAATCCCCGAAGTGCTTCGCGACGGCTTCGTGCGAGAACGTTCCGGGGGGACCGAGATAGGCCACGCGCAGCGTCTGCTCCAGCGCCAGACAGGCCGACATCGCCTGGCGGAAGATGCCGGCGACGGCCTCGTCCGGCAGTGGTCCGGGATTGGCGGCCATGAGGCGGGAGAGCACCCGGGCTTCGCGCTCCGGACGATAGGCTGCCGCGCCGCCTTTGAGCGCGCCGATCGCCTGGGCGTGCGCCGCGCGGGCATTGAGGCGCTCGAGGATTTCGAGATCGAGCGCATCGATGGCGGCGCGCAGGCGGGCGAGATCCGCATCGCGGTCGCTCATTCGCGGCCTCCGCACTGCCCATGCAAGCTCGGAACTTCCGTTGTCGGCCGCCTCAATCGCTCGGCGACGCGCCCTTCGGGCCTTGGCTCACTGCGTTCGCCCGCCTCGCTCATTCGTCGTCGTCTTCCCGCTCGACGACGCGCTCGAGACCCGCGAGCTTCTCGCCTTCCCCGAGGTTGATCAGCGTGACACCCTGCGTCGAGCGGCTCATTTCGCGGATCGACTTGACCTTGGTGCGGATCAGCACGCCGCCCGTGGAGATCAGCATCACCTCGTCGTCGGGCCGCACGAGCGCCGCCGCGACCACGGTGCCGTTCCGTTCCGTCTGCTGGATGGCGATCATCCCCTTCGTGCCGCGACCGTGGCGGGTGTACTCGACGATCGGCGTGCGCTTGCCGTAGCCGTTTTCCGTCGCCGTCAGCACCGATTGGTCCTCGTCCTCGGCGACCAGCATCGAGATGACGCGCTGCGCGCGGCCGAGCATCATGCCGCGCACGCCGTGCGCATTGCGGCCCATCGGCCGCACGTCGTTCTCGTCGAAGCGCACCGCCTTGCCGCCGGAGGAGAACAGCATCACGTCGTGCGCGCCGTCGGTGAGCGCCGCGCCGATCAGCGAATCGCCGGCGGCCAGATCCACGGCGATGATGCCGGACGTGCGCGGCCGCGAGAATTCGGACAGCGGCGTCTTCTTGACCGTCCCCATCGCGGTGGCCATGAAGACGAACTGGGTGTCGGTGAACTCCTTGACCGGCAGGATGGCCGTGATCTGCTCGCCCTCCTGCAGCGGCAGCAGGTTGACGATGGGCTTGCCCCGCGCGACACGCGTGCCCTGCGGCACGTTGTAGACCTTGAGCCAGTACACGCGGCCGCGGTTGGAAAAGCTCAGGATGAAGTCGTGCGTGTTGGCGATGAAGAGGTGGTCGATGAAGTCGTCTTCCTTCGTCGCGGTCGCCTGCCGGCCGCGGCCGCCGCGCTTCTGGGCGCGGTACTCGGCGACCGCCTGCGCCTTCATGTAGCCGCCGTGCGACAGCGTGACCACCATGTCCTGCGGCGCGATCAGGTCCTCCATCGACAGGTCCACGCCCTGCGCCACGATCTCCGAACGGCGCGCGTCGCCGAACTGGTCGCGGATCGCCTTCAACTCGTCGCGCACGATCGTCGTGACGCGGGCAGGCTTCGCCAGGATATCGAGGAAGTCGACGATCTGCGCCATCACGTCCTTGTACTCGCCGAAGATCTTGTCCTGCTCGAGCCCGGTCAGGCGCTGCAGCCGCAGTTCCAGGATGGCCTGCGCCTGCGCGTCGGACAGCCGATACCCGGGCGGCGCCTCGTCATGCCAGCCGAACTCGGGCGGCAGGCCATCGGGGCGGGCGGCGTCCGCGGCAGCGCGCTGCAGCATGTCCTCGACCAGGGGGGAGCGCCAGACCTTCGTCATCAGCGCGGCCTTCGCCTCCGGCGGCGCCGCGGCCGCCTTGATGAGCGCGATGATCTCGTCGACATTCGACAACGCGACCGCGAGCCCTTCCAGGATATGGCCGCGCTCGCGGGCCTTCCGCAATTCGAAGCGGGTCCGGCGCACGACCACCTCGCGCCGATGCTGCAGGAAATATTCGAGGAACTGCTTGAGGTTGAGGAGCCGCGGCTGGCCGTCCACCAGGGCGACCATGTTCATCCCGAAGCTGTCCTGGAGTTGCGTCAGCTTGAAGAGGTTGTTGAGGACGATCTCGGCGATCTCGGCGCGCTTCAACTCGATGACCACGCGCATGCCGGACTTGTCCGACTCGTCGCGCAGGTCCGAGATTCCCTCGAGCTTCTTCTCGCGGACGAGCTCCCCGATCCGGCCAAGGAGGTTCGCCTTGTTCACCTGGTAGGGGATCTCGTCGACGATGATCGCCTGCCGGTTGCCCTTCTCGAGATCCTCGATGTGCGTCCGCGCCCGCATCACCACGCGGCCACGCCCCGTGCGGTAGCCCTCGCGCACGCCGTCGAGCCCGTAGATGATTCCCGCCGTGGGGAAATCGGGCGCCGGCACGATGTCGATCAGCTCGTCGACGGTGGTGTCCGGATTGTCGAGCAGCGCGAGGCAGGCGTTCGCGACTTCCGTCAGGTTGTGCGGCGGGATATTGGTCGCCATCCCGACGGCAATGCCCGACGAGCCGTTGATGAGCAGGTTGGGCAGCCGCGCCGGCAGCACCGACGGCTCCATTTCCTTGCCGTCGTAGTTCGGGACGAAATCGACCGTTTCCTTGTCGATGTCGGCGAGGAGCTCCGCCGCGATCTTCTGCAGCCGGCACTCGGTGTACCGGTACGCGGCGGCGCCGTCGCCGTCGACGGATCCGAAATTGCCCTGCCCGTCGATCAGGGGATAGCGCAGCGAGAATTCCTGCACCATCCGGACCAGCGCCTCGTAGGTCGCGGAATCCCCGTGCGGATGGTATTTGCCGAGCACGTCGCCGACAACGCGCGCGCACTTGACGTAAGGCCGGTTCCAGACGGTGTTCGATTCGTGCATCGCGAACAGCACACGCCGGTGCACCGGCTTCAGACCATCGCGAACATCGGGCAACGCGCGCCCCACGATCACGCTCATCGCGTAATCGAGGTACGAATGCCGCATCTCCGCTTCGAGGCTTACGGGGAGGGTTTCTTTGGCAAACTGCTCCATGGGCGCGGATTTCTTCCTCAATGGGTGGTGAACTGGGTTCGCCCGCAGTTCCGGACGTTCCCCTGGCCTTTGCAACGGCGGGTCCGGGCTCTGGCGCGGCCGATCGCAACCGCCGCCGGCGGGCGCCTCTCGCGCCTCGACGTCCGCGTTGAACTTGCGGGCAACGGCGCGAAAGAGCCTTGAAAACGCAACATTTTATCATGCCGTTGCATCGCCGCGACAGTCTTGCGCCATCTGTTGCCAAAACCCCACTTTCTTTTGCACCGCCATTGGCCGTGTGCTATATTTTCCAGGGAAGCAATGATTTGGCGCGCAAGTGGTTTGTCCCGTGTTTCCACGTCCGCGCGGGTATTCCGGGTCCGCAAAAACCTATCCAAAACCAAAGCCTAAGGGGTGAAACAATGACTCGTCGTATCGTTACCGGTGCCCTCGTCGGCGCGTTGACCGTGGCATTCTCAACGGGCGTCGCGGCACAGGCGAACCCGACCAACAGCGCCTACGTTTTGTCCGCGACGGCTCCGCCCGACAACAATGTCGTGCGCAACGGCACTGCCGAGAGGCTTTGCTGGCGTACCGGTTACTGGACGCCCGCCCAGGCCATCATAGAGTGCGACCCGGATCTCGTGCCGAAGCCGCCACCGCCGCCGCCTGCGGTTACGCCGCCGCCGCCGCCTCCGCCGCCGCCGCCGCCGCCGAAGCCGGCCCCGCCGCCGGCGCCGCAAGTGCAGAAGATCACGCTCGCGTCGAAGGCGCTGTTCGATTTCGACAAGGCCGTGCTGAAGCCTGAGGGCATGGCAGCGATCGACAGCGAGATCATCGCCAAGCTGCGGGATGTCCAGAAGCTGGAGCTGGTGCTGGTCACGGGCCATACGGACCGGATCGGCTCGCAGGCGTACAACCAGAAGCTGTCGGAACGTCGCGCTGACGCCGTCCGCAACTACCTGGTGTCGAAGGGTGTCGCGAGGGACAAGATCGAGACCCTCGGCATGGGCAAGACGCAGCCGGTTCCGGGCGTCACCTGCACGATGACGGCGATGAAGGAACTGATCGCCTGCCTCGCGCCCAACCGTCGCGTCGATGTCGAAGTCAAGGGTGAGGCGATCAAGCGGTAGCGCCCTCCCGCTTCGTGAAAAAGCCCCGCTGTCGCGGGGCTTTTTTTCACCCCGACTCGCTTTCCGCGTTAGGCTTCACGCATGCAGAACTGCGAACTCCGCGTCGACGCCGGCTGGATCGTCCCGATCGAGCCGGCGGGCGCACTGCCGGATCACTCGCTCGTCGTCGACGCGGGACGCATCGTCGCCGTCGTACCCACGTCGCGGGCGGCGACGGAATTCGAGGCTCGTGAGCTGGTCGAGCTGCCGTGCCACGTACTGTTGCCGGGCCTCGTCAACGCGCACACTCATGCCGCGATGAATCTCTTTCGCGGCATCGCGGACGATGCCCCGCTGCAGGTCTGGCTCGAGCGACACATCTGGCCGCGCGAGGGGCGATTCGTGGCCCCGGATTTCGTCCACGACGGCGCCCGCATCGCCGCCGCCGAAATGCTGCGCGGCGGAATCACCTGCTGCAACGACATGTACTTCTTTCCGGACGCGAGCGCACGCGCCTTCCTGGAGCTCGGCATGCGCGCGATGCTCGGCCTGCCGGTCCTCGATTTCCCGACGCCCTATGCCCCGGACGCCGACGGCTACCTGGCGCACGGCCTCGCGATCCGCGATGCGCTGAAGCACGAAGCGAATCTCACGTTCTCGCTGGCGCCGCACGCGCCCTACACTGTCAGTGACGACACGTGGAAAAAAGTGGTGGTGTTCGCGCGCCAGCTCGACCTGCCGATCCAGACGCATCTCGCCGAGACTGCGCATGAGGTGGCCGCCAGCCAGGCCGAGCATTTGCGCTCGCCGATGCGCCGGATGCACGACCTCGGCGCGACCGGTCCCCAGTTCATCGCCATTCACGGCGTGCACCTCGCCGCGGAGGACCTTGCACTCCTCGCGACGCAGGGCTGCCATGTCGTGCACTGCCCGGTGTCGAACATGAAGCTCGGCAGCGGGATTGCACCCATCACGGCGCTCATGGCAAGCGGCGTCAACGTCGCCCTTGGAACCGATGGCGCGGCGTCGAACAACCGCCTCGATCTCTTCGGCGAAATGCGCATCGCCGCGCTGCTGGCGAAGGTGGCCACCGGCGATCCCGCGGTGCTGCCGGCGCAACAGGTGTTGCATGCGGCGACCCTTGCGGGCGCACGCGCGCTCGGCCTCGACGGGCGGATCGGTTCGCTCGTCGCCGGCAAGGAGGCCGACATGATCGCTGTCGACCTGTCCGCGCTGGAGGCGCTGCCCTGCTACGATCCGGTATCCCATCTGGTTCACGCCGTGGGCCGCGAGGCGGTCACCGATGTATGGGTCGCCGGAGCGCGGGTGGTTGCCGGCCGCGTGCTCCAGACCGCCGACGAGGCGGGGATCGAAGCCTCCGCTCGGCTCTGGCAGGAGCGCCTCAGATGAATGCGAACGCCACCCCGCGCAACGCCGCCGCAGCCGATGCCTCGCGCAACGTCGATGCCGGTGAGCTCGACAAATTCGCCACGCTCGCCCACCAGTGGTGGGACCCCGAGAGCGCGATGTTCGGGCCGCTCCACAGGATGAATCCGCTGCGTCTCGACTGGATCGACCGGCAGACCGGCGGGCTCGAAGGAAAGCGGGTGGTCGACGTCGGGTGCGGCGGCGGCATCCTCACCGAGGCCCTGGCCGCGCGAGGGGCGAGCACCCTTGGCATCGATCTGGGCGAAAAGGCCCTCTCCGTCGCGCGGCTGCACAAGCTCGAATCGGGAACCGCCGCGGACTACCGGCTGATCGCCGCGGAAGCGCTCGCGCGGGAGATGCCCGGCGCGTTCGACGTCGTGACCTGCATGGAACTGCTCGAGCACGTGCCCGATCCGGGATCGATCGTTGCCGCCTGCGCGGCGCTCACCCGCCCGGGCGGGATCGTGGTCATTGCGACCATCAGTCGCAATCTCAAGGCGTACGCTCTGGTCGTGGTCGCGGCGGAGTACGTGCTCGGCCTCTTGCCCAAAGGCACGCACGACTACGCGAAGTTCCTGCCGCCGGCCGAGGTGGCAGCGCTGGCACGGAGCGCCGGACTCCTGCCGGCAGCGATCACCGGCATGACCTACAACCCGCTCGCGAAATCGTTCCGGCTGGTTGCGGACGCGTCGGTCAATTACATGATGGCGTTCCGTCGTGCCGCAAGCGCCTGATACCGATCACGCTTCGTACGCCCCGCGCGTGCTCGCCGTCGATGCGGTCCTGTTCGACCTCGACGGTACCCTGGCGGACACGGCGCCCGACCTCGGGGCCGCGCTCAATCGCGTGCGGCGCGACCTGGGACTCGATCCGATCGCGATCGCGGCGCTGCGCCCCGCCGCATCGCATGGGGCGCGCGGCCTCCTTCGGGTCGGCATGGGCGTCGCGCCCGAGCACCCCGAGTACGACGCGTTGCGCGATGCCTTTCTGGCGCACTACGAGACCGGGCTCTGCATCGATACCCGGCTGTTCGCGGAAGTGGGCACGCTGCTCGATGCCATCGAGGCGCGCGCGCTCAAATGGGGGATCGTGACCAACAAGGCGACGCGGTACACGACGCCCCTCATCGAACGGCTGGGGCTCGACAAGCGAGCCGCGGCGGTGGTCTGCGGCGACACCACGCCCCACCCCAAGCCGCATCCCGCGCCGTTGCTGGCAGCAGCAGACATCCTCGGCGTGACCCCTGCGCGCTGCGTCTATGTCGGCGACGCGGAGCGCGATGTCACGGCCGGCATTGCGGCGGGCATGCGCACCATCGTCGCCCGGTACGGCTATATCGAGGCCGACGAGACGCCGGACTCCTGGCCCGCTGATGGCAACATCGACCGGCCCGCGGCGCTCCTCAGCTGGCTGCCCGCCGGCGCGCGCGCAGGCGTGATCACCCCGGGCATGCCCCGGCGTTGACGAAGAGCCACGACGCCGGCTTGCCGTCGCGAGAGCCGGAGACGTGCACCGGCTGGCTCGCCACCAGCGGCTTCACGAAAGCGACGAGGAGATCGTCGACGCCTTTGAGCGCGATGCCGTTGGCTTGCGCGATGCGGTCGCCCGACTTCATGCCCAACATCGAGGCCGCGGGATTGCCGTCCTTGAAGGCAAGGCCGCCGGGAACGGGTGCCAGCAGCGTTGTCCAGCCGTCCGGGCGTGCCGCGATGCCGGTGAGCAGTTCTGCATTGATCCGATAGACGGGTCCGGCGTATCCCGCCGGCGCCGCGCAGGCTGCGCTGGAGATCCGAGCGCCCGACGGCGCCTGCGCCGTGGCCGCACCGCTGCGAAGGCGCAGATCGCGGGTTTCGCCGTGATCCCGGATGCGAACGCCGTCCGGACGCACTTCGAGCAACGTCACGTCCTTCGCGATGTCCTCGCCCGAGCGCACGAGGAGTGGACCGCGGTCGGGGAGCCGGAAAAGCGCCTGCCCCTTGCCGTCCCCGCCGGCGAAAACACCGAGCAAGCGCGCGTCCCCCAGGTTCGCCCCCGGTACCGCCGCCGCGGCGCTCGCCGGAGCGGGGGCTTCGGCCCGTCCGAAAAGCGGCGCGGTAACGATCGCGGAGGCGAGCCGGTCCGGTGTTGCCGGGATCGATGCGGGGGAGGTCGCTGGCTCGAACCACCGCCATCCCCAAAGCGCGATCACATAACCCAGCACGAGCACCGCCGCCACAGTCGCGACCCAACCCCCGATACGCCAGGGCCACGCCGGGCGTGGCAGCGATACCGGCGGCGCGGAGTCGGTCATGCGAGACGCGGCGGACAATCGATGCGGCGAAGCGCCGGACGCCACGGGAATCGGTGGTCGGCCGTCCCGTACACTCTTGCCTTCCCGTCGCCCGTTCTCATCGTGAATCCCCGCCTTTCGTTGCTGCCGCCCTACCCGTTCGAGCGGCTGTCACGATCGCCGATCGACTTCTCGATCGGCGAGCCGCGGCACCCGACGCCGGCGCTGGTCACCGACGCCCTTGCCGCGGGAACGAACGGGCCTCGCGAATTATCCCATGACGCATGGCGTCAACCCCGGCCTGGGGTACGTCCGGATCCCCCTGGGCGCGCCTCGCGACGCGTGCGCCGAGGGCATCGATCGCATCATCTCGTTCGCGCGGTCGCTTTGAGCGGATCGGGCGCGGCCTGTCGGCGCCGGCGCCACTCCGTCGCGAAGCGGCCCCGGGTGGCCGACCGGAACTAGAATTGCGCTCATGGACCTGCCCATCGCGCCGTCGTCCCCCTCCCTGCTGGCGATGCTCGCGCGGGGTTTTCGCATCTCGTGGGTCGCGCTCCTCATTATCGTCCTCGTGAACACGGGCATTGCCGCGGTCTATTGGATCGAGGACCCGCGCCCCTTCTGGCATCCGTTCGTCACGGTCCAATGCTACGGGCTGTCCATCGCCTACTGCGTCAACGCGGCCGCGCCCTGGAACAGCCCGCGACCGTTGCTGCGCCTCATGGTGGCGGTGGCCATCGGCTCGCTGTTCGGCGCCTTCTTCACGATCGTGCTGAAGGGATACACAGTCGCCTACGTGATAGAGAAGCAGAAGACGTTTGCGCTCAATCTCGTCACCGGTTTCTTCAACGGCGTCTTCGTGGGCCTGTTCTTCCTGCTCAAGATCCGCGAGACGCGCGCGGCCGCAGCGCTGCACAAGGCCGAAGCGGAGCGCCTGCTGCTCTCGAAGCACGCGATGGAATCGGAGCTCAAGCTGATGCAGGCGCAGATCGAGCCCCATTTCCTCTTCAACACGCTCGCCTCCGTGCAGTTCCTCACGGAAACCGACCCGCCGCAGGCTTCCCGGCTGTTGGGCCACCTGCTCTCGTACCTGCGGGCCGCGCTGCCGCAGATGCGAAGCGCCAGCACGACGCTCGGGCAGGAGATCGAGTTCGCCGAGGCCTATCTCAACATCCTCAAGATGCGGATGGGGCCGCGGCTCGATTTCGGCATCGACGTGCCCGATGCGCTGCGCAACCACCCTTTCCCTCCCGTGCTGCTGATCTCCGTGGTCGAAAATGCAGTGACGCACGGCCTCGAACCGCTGGCTGCCGGCGGCCATGTCACCATCGCCGCCCGTCAGGAAGGCGATCGCGTGCGGGTGACGGTGACCGACACCGGAATGGGATTGGCCGGTGCCAGGCGGCCAGGTCAGGGCGTGGGGCTCCTCAACGTACGCGAACGGCTCACGGCGCTCTTCGGGACGCGCGGCCGATTCACGCTCGAGGACGCGTCGCCCCGCGGTGCGCGGGCAACGATAGAGATCCCGGCCGAGACGGCGCCCCGGGTGACGGGCATCGCCGGCGCAGCGTCGTGAAGCCATGCCGACTGCACTGATCGCCGAAGACGAGCCGATGATGCGTGCGCAGCTGAAGGGCCGCCTCGCGCAGGCATGGCCCGAGCTCGAAATCGTCGGCGAGGCTGGCAATGGCGAGGAGGCGCTGGCCCTCGCCACCGAAAAGCGGCCCGACATCGCCTTCCTCGACATCCGGATGCCGGTGCTCTCCGGACTGGATGTGGCCCGCGAGCTCGCAGGCCGCTGCCACGTCGTCTTCGTCACCGCGTACGACGATTACGCGGTCGCGGCGTTCGACGAGGGTGCCGTCGACTACCTGCTGAAGCCACCGATGCCCGAACGCATTGCCAAGGTGGTCGCGCGGCTCAAGGCCCGCGTCGCTCTCGCGCCACTCGATCTCACGGCGCTGCTCGCCAAACTCGCCGCACAGGAGCCCGCCGGCGGGTCGCTCAAATGGATCCGGGCCTCCCTCGGTACCTCCATGAAGCTGATCGCCGTCGACGACGTTCTCTATTTCCGCGCCGAGGACAAGTATACGAAGGTCGTCACCGCCGACGGCGAAGCGCTGATCAGGAAACCGGTCAGGGACCTGTACGAGGAACTCGACCACGAAGTGTTCTGGCAGATTCATCGCAGCGCGATCGTGAATCTCCGCGCGATCGCGCGTGTCGACCGCGACTGGCGCGGCGAACCCGTGATCGTCCTGAAGGGCCGCGACGAGACACTCGCCGTCAGCCGGACGTTTGCGCATCGGTTCAAGGCCATGTAGTTTCCGGGCGTGCCGCCCGCCCCGTCCGCCGTTCCCGTATCCTGGCGCTGACCGATGCGCCCGCTCGCGTTCGTGGGCCGCCATGCCACGAAATTCATGGCCTGCGGCGTACTCGTCGGCTTCTTCTTTCCGTCGCTCGCCGCGCTCGCAAAGCCGTTGCTCGTACCCACGCTGGTGATTCCGCTCGCCCTGGCGCTGGTCCGGCTCGACGGGTCCGCGATCGCCGACTGCCGCCGCCAGCCGGGACTCATCGCCCTGCTGCTCGTCTTCATTCTCGGTGCGTCGCCGCTCGTCGTGTGGGCGATCACGACCCCTGCTCTGGCCGTCGGACTTCCGGCCGGGCTACGCGAGGCGCTGATCCTGATGTCGGCATCGTCGCCTATCGTCTCGAATGTCGCGATCGCGCTGTTCGTGGGCCTCGACGCATCGCTCGCTGCGGTGGCCGTGGTCTTCGCGACCGCGCTGGTTCCTTTCACCTTGCCGCCGTTGGCCCTCGCGCTGCTCGACCTCGAGCTCGCGATCAGCCTGCCTGAGTTCATGACGCGGTTGGCCGCACTCGTCGGCAGCGCGTTTGTCGCTGCGTGGCTCGTGCGGCGCATGGTGCGGCCGGCAACGCTGGCGGCTTGGCGCGAGCGGATCGACGGGCTCGCCGTGCTCAATCTCGTCGTGTTCGCGCTTGCCATCATGGACGGGGTCACCGCGTTTGCGCTGGAGCGGCCGGGATACGCGCTGCTTGCGACCTTGCTGGCCTTCGCGTTCAACCTTCTGCTGCAGGCCGCCGGATGGCTCGCGTTTCGCCGTCGCGGCGCCCTCACAGCGCTTACGGTGGCGCTCCTGTCCGGCAACTGCAACATGGGCCTCGTGCTGGTCGCACTGTCGGGACATGCCGCGGTCGAGGTGACGACATTCTTCGCGCTCGCCCAGCTGCCGATGTACATGCTGCCCGCACTGCTCGAGCCTCTGTACCGGCGAGCTCGCGTCCGAGCCGGGCGTGCCGGCTCCCGGGAAGCGGCACGGCCGAGGTAAAATAGCGGTTTTTGGCCGGGCCTCTGGCGATGAGCGAACTCGAGTCGACGATAGACAACGCGTGGGAAGTGCGCACGACGCTCGCGCCGCAGACGGCGCCTGCCGCCATCCGCGACGCAATCGCGCGCGTGATCACGGGACTCGACGCCGGAACGCTGCGCGTCGCCGAAAAGGTCGATGGCCGGTGGACCACCCACCAGTGGGTCAAGAAGGCGGTGCTGCTTTCGTTCCGCCTGGCCGAAACGGGCGCCATGCGTTTCGAGCGGCGCGCGGGCAGCGCCGAACCATTCGCGTTCTACGACAAAGTGCCGACCAAGTTTGCCGGCCTGTCCGACGATCAACTGGCCGCGTCCGGCGTGCGCGTCGTCCCGCCCGCCGTCGCGCGGCGCGGCGCGTACATCGCGAAGAACGTAGTGCTCATGCCTTCCTTCGTGAACATCGGAGCCTATGTGGACGAGGGCACGATGGTCGACACGTGGGCGACCGTCGGCTCGTGTGCGCAGATCGGAAAGAACGTCCACCTGTCCGGTGGCGTGGGGATCGGCGGCGTCCTGGAGCCGCTGCAGGCCAACCCGACGATCATCGAGGACAACTGCTTCATCGGGGCGCGCTCGGAAGTGGTCGAGGGCGTGATCGTCGAGGAGAACGCGGTCCTCGGCATGGGGGTCTTCCTCGGCCAGAGCACGAAGATCTACCACCGCGCGACCGGCGAGATCACCTATGGCCGCGTGCCGGCGGGATCGGTCGTCGTCGCGGGTTCGTTGCCGTCGGGCGAAGGGCGGTGCCAGCTCTATTGCGCGGTCATCGTCAAACAGGTCGATGCCAGGACGCGGGCGAAGACGAGCATCAACGAACTGCTGCGCACTTGACGTCGATCGTGTCGGTTCCGCTCAAATCGCCGGAAGACATCGCGAAGATGCGCGTGGCGGGCCGCCTGGCGGCCGAGCTTCTCGATTTCCTCGAACCGCACATCCAGCCGGGGATCACCACCGGCGAGCTCGACCGGATCGCGCACGACCACCAGGTCAACGTCCAGCACGTGGTGCCGGCCACGCTCAACTACGCGCCGCCGGGGCATCGACCGTATCCGGCCTCGATCTGCACTTCCGTCAATCACGTCGTCTGCCACGGGATTCCGGGCGACAAGAAGTTGAAGAGCGGCGACATCGTCAACGTCGACGTCACCGTGATCAAGGATGGGTGGCATGGCGATACGAGCCGCATGTTCTATCTGGGGCCTCCCTCGATCCAGGCGAAGCGGCTGGTCGAGGCCACGTACGAGGCAATGTGGCGCGGCATCCGCGCGGTCGGGCCCGGCGCCCGGCTCGGCGACGTCGGGCACACGATCCAGCAGTTCGCCGAAAGCCACCACTTTTCGATCGTGCGCGAGTTTTGCGGTCACGGAATCGGCAAGCAGTTCCACGAGGAGCCACAGGTCGTGCATTACGGTCGCCCCGGCACCGGTCTTCAGCTCCTGCCGGGCATGGTCTTCACGATCGAGCCGATGATCAATGCGGGGCGTGCGGCGATACGAGCGCTCGCCGACGGCTGGACGATCGTCACGGCCGACCATTCGCTGTCGGCGCAATGGGAACACACGGTGCTGGTGACCCCCGACGGCTACGAAGTGCTGACGGTGTCGGCGGGAGCCCCGCCGCCGCCCGCCTGACCGGCCCGAGATCATCGGACCTGGAAACGCGCGGGGTTTCTCGTCATGAACGCAGAAGCCGCGGCCCTGACGATCCCCGATTTTTCGCCGGTCGAAGCTACGCTGCGCTGGCAGGACGAAGTGCGCGTGGGTCGCGCCGCCCTGCGGACGGCATTCCTCCGGCGCGCGGACACGTCGCGACTCCTCCGCGAGCACGCCCGCCTCGTCGATCGCGTCGTCGCCGCCGTCTGGCGCGATCTCGGCGCCCCGAAAACCGCCACGCTGGTGGCGGTCGGCGGGTACGGCCGCGGGCAATTGTTTCCGCATTCGGACGTCGACGTGCTGATCCTGCTGCCGGGCGCACTCGATGCCGCGGGCACGGTGTTCGTCGAGCGCCTGGTCGGCCTGCTCTGGGACATCGGGCTCGAAGCGGGCCACAGCGTGCGCACGATCGCGCAATGCGCCGATGAAATGGCCGCGGACATCACGATCAGGACGAGCCTGCTCGAACATCGCTTCGTCGCCGGTTCGCGCACGCTTTACCGCGCGTTCGCGCACAGCGTCGCGGCGGCGATGGACGTGCCTTCGTTCTACGAAGGCAAGATGCTGGAGCAGCAGCAGCGACACCTCAAATACCACGACGCGGCCTACAACCTCGAGCCGAACGTCAAGGAGAGCCCGGGCGGCCTTCGCGATTTGCAGACGGTCCTGTGGATCGCCCGCGCGGCGGGCCTGGGCCGCGGGTGGCGCGAACTGGCGCAAGCCGGACTCATCACGACGCAGGAAGCGCGCACGGTGTCGAGGCAGGAGCGGCTCATCGGTGCCCTGCGCGTGCGCCTCCATTACCTCACGGGCCGGCGCGAGGATCGGCTGGTGTTCGACGTGCAGAGCGCGCTTGCGCACGAATCGGGCTTTGCGGACACCCAGACGCGACGCGCAAGCGAGCAGCTCATGCAGCGCTACTACCGCGCGGCCAAGATCGTACGGCAGGTCAACGTCATCCTGCTGCAGAACCTGCACGCCCGGCTGTTCCCGACCTCGACGGAACCGGTGGCCGTCGACAGCGACTTCCTCGCGATCGACGAGCTCCTGCACGTGCGCGACGAGGCGCTGTTCGAGCGCCGGCCGGAAGCGATGCTCGACGCGTTCCTGACCATGCAGCGCCACGCCGAGCTGAAAGGCATGTCGGCACGCACGCTGCGCGCGCTATGGCGCAACCGCCATCGCGTCGATGCCCGTTTCCGGCGCGATCCCGCGAACCGCGCGCGCTTCATCGCGATCTTGCGGCAGCCGCGTGGCGTCACGCACGAACTGCGGCGGATGAATCTCTACGGGATCCTGGGACAGGTCGTCCCGCCGTTCGGCCGGATCGTCGGCCAGATGCAGCACGACCTCTTCCACGTGTACACGGTGGACGAGCACATCCTCATGGTCATCCGGAACCTGCGCCGGTTCACCGAGTCGCAGCACGCCCACGAGTATCCGCTGTGTTCGCGCCTGATCGGCGATTTCGAGCCGAAGGAAGTGCTGTACCTGGCCGGCCTGTTCCACGACATCGCCAAGGGCCGCGGCGGCGATCATTCGGCGCTCGGTGCCGCCGATGCGCGCCGCTTCTGCCGTGCGCACGGACTGCCGCCCGCGGACGTCGACCTCGTCGGCTGGCTGGTCGCGCACCACCTTTCCATGTCGTCGACGGCGCAGAAACAGGACTTGTCGGACCCCAACGTCATCGCGAGCTTCGCCGAGCGCGTCGGTACGGAGCGCCGACTCATCGCCCTGTATCTCCTGACCGTCGCCGACATCCGCGGCACCAGTCCCAAGGTCTGGAATGCGTGGAAGGCGCAATTGCTCGAAGACCTGTTCCACGCGACCCGGGCGCGGCTTGCCGGTGCCGCAGGCGGAGTCACCCTGGCCGACAGCATTCTCGCCCGCCAGCTCGAAGCGCAACGGCTGCTCCGTCTGTACGCCGTGGCCGACCGCGCGGAACACCCGTTGTGGACGCAGCTCGACACCGTGTATTTCCAGCGGCACACCGCGGACGAGATCGCCTGGCATGCCCGGCACCTCCACTGGCGCGTTGCGGGTGTCGCACCGGTCGTGCAGGCGCGCCTGTCGCGCGCCGAGGCCGGGCTGCAGGTCGCCGTCTACCTCCCCGACCAGAAGGACCTGTTCGCGCGGATCAGCGGCTTCTTCGGACGCCGCGGACTGTCAATCCTCGAGGCCAAGATCCATACCACCCGGCACGGCTATGCCCTCGACACGTTCACCGTGCACGACCCGGCCGACCCCGACGCGTCGTACCGCGACGCGATCCAGTTCGTCGAGTTCGAGCTCGCGCGCGTGCTGAACGAACAGCTGCCGCTGGAGCCGCCCACCGTCGGCCGCGCGAGCCGGCATCTGCGCCACTTTCCGCTCACGCCCGAGGTACGCATTTTCCCCGACGACCAGGGCACGCACTTCATCCTCGAAATTGTCGCCGGGGACCGCCCCGGATTGCTGGCGAAGATCGCCTACACGCTCGCGCGAGCCAACATCAATATCGTGAACGCGAAGATCAACACGCTGGGCGAGCGCGCCGAGGACGCCTTCCTGATCGACGGCGCGCGCCTGCACGACGAACACGCGCTCCTGCGCCTCGAGACGACGCTCTACGAGCAACTGCGGTTGTGAACGCAACGCCGGTCGCGGCGCAATGACGGCCAGCGGGGCCGCGCGCCGCCAAGGCGCTGGACGACGGCTATTCTTCGTCGGGCGCGCTGTCCGGGAAGATGACGTCGGTATATCCGAAACGGGAGAGATCGCGCATCCGCATAGGATAGAGAATGCCGAGGAGGTGGTCGCATTCGTGCTGGACCACGCGGGCGTGAAAGCCGCTCACCTCCCGGCGAATCGGATTCCCGCGCGGATCGAAGCCCTCGTAGCGCAGGTGCGAATGGCGCGGCACGACGCCGCGCAGCCCGGGAACGGACAGGCACCCCTCCCAGTCTTCGTCCATCGCCTCCGAGAGCGGCGTCAGCACGGGATTGACGAGCTCGGTGTACGGCACGGGCTCGGCGTCGGGGTACCGCTCGGTGTGCTCGACGCCGAAGATGACAACCTGGAGCGGGACGCCGATCTGCGGTGCGGCGAGGCCCGCGCCGTGCTTGTGCGCCATGGTGTCCCGCAGGTCCTCCAACAGCGTGTCGAGCTCCCGCGTGCCGAAGGCCCTCACCGGCAGCGAGGGTTGCAGGAGCAGCGGATTGCCCATGCGGAGGACTTCGCGAATCATGACTCGTCGCCTAGGGCCTGTTCGCTGCGGACATAGTGTGTACGGGCCCTAGATCAGCGGCGTGACGTGGTCGAGCAAGGCGCGCACCTTGCCCATGGCCTTCTCCAGCACTTTCGCAATGCCTTCCATCGATACCTCTTGCGACGAATCGGCCCGCCCAGCCGCGTGGTTGACCACGACCGCGATGGCCGCGTACGGCAGCTGGAGCTCCCGGGCGAGCCCTGCTTCGGGCATGCCGGTCATGCCGACCAGCGTTGCGCCGTCCCGTGCCATCCGGTCGATTTCGGCGGCGGTCTCCAGGCGCGGGCCCGACACGGCGCCGTAGACGCCGCCGTCGGTGAGCGCAATCCCGGCGTCGCGCGATGCGGCGAGACATTTGGCCCGCAGGTCCGGCGCGTACGGGTGCGTGAAATCCACGTGCACGACGCGCTGGTCGCCCCCGTCGAAAAACGACGATTCCCGATCGCGCGTGTAATCGATGAGCTGGTGCGGCAGCACGAGATCGCCGGGCACGGCCCCGCAAACGGCACCGACCGAAGCCACTGCCAGGATCGCCGACGCGCCGCGCTGCTTCAACGCCCAGAGGTTCGCGCGGTAGTTCACGCGGTGCGGCGGAATGGTGTGGCCATGCCCGTGCCGGGCGAGAAAGACCACCTCCCTTCCGGCGATCTGGCCGAACAGCAGCGCCGACGACGGCTCGCCATAGGGCGTGCGTACCACTTCGCGGTGGGCGACGGCGAGGGTCGACAGGCGGGTGAGGCCGCTGCCGCCGATGATGGCGAGCATGGGACGGGGAGGAAAGGGAGTTGAATACGGGCAGCCGGCGAGCTAACTGGTGCAGCGCGTCAAATCATGACATTATCATCCAAATCGACCGCAATCGCGTGCAGCGGAGCCCGCGGGCCCCGCCGCCGTACCGCGCCAAATTGTAGCCCGGAGGACGTCTCAAATGTATCTCGATCGACTGTTCAAGCTGATGGCCGAAAAGCAGGCGTCGGACCTCTTCATCTCGTGTGGAGCGCCGATCAGCATGAAGGTCAACGGCGTCATCGCGCCGCTCACGAACCAGCCGATGGACATCGACACCGTGCGCCGGGTCGCCTACGAACTCATGTCCGAGGACCAGGCCAAGACGTTCGAGAGCGAATTCGAGATGAATCTGTCGCATCTCGATCCGGCGGTCGGCAACTTCCGGATCAACATCTTTCGCCAGCGCGGCACGATCTCGCTGGTCGTGCGCTACGTGCGCAGCGACATTCCGTCGTTCGCGCAGCTGAAGCTGCCTGAGGTCCTGCTCGAGCTGGTCATGGAAAAGCGGGGCCTCGTGCTGATCGCGGGCGCAACCGGCTCGGGCAAGTCGACCACCCTTGCTGCGATGATCGATCATCGCAATACGCAGAAGACGGGCCACATCCTGACGATCGAAGACCCGATCGAGTACCTGTTCCGGCACAAGAAGAGCATCGTGAACCAGCGCGAGCTCAACGTGGACACGCTGACCTACACCAAAGCTCTCGCCAACGCCCTCCGGGAGGCGCCGGATCTCATCATGATCGGCGAGATCCGCGACCGCGAGACGATGCAGCACGCCCTGCTGCACACGCTGACCGGCCACCTGTGCCTCGCGACGTTGCACGCGAACAACAGCTACCACGCACTGTCGCGGATCATCAACATGTTTCCGTACGACGCCCGCTCCGGCCTCCTCTCCGACCTTTCGATCGGCCTGCGCGCCATCGTTTCGCAGCGGCTCGTGCGCAACAAGGAAGGCGGCCTGCAGCCGGCGGTCGAGATCCTGCTCAACTCGTCGCTCATCGCCGAGCTCGTCAAGAACGGCGAGATCACGCAGATCAAGGAAGCGATGGAGAAGTCGCTCTATCCCGGATCGCAGACGTTCGAGCAGGCGCTGTGCCGGCTCTACATCGACGAGAAGATCACGTACGAGGAGGCGATGACGGCCTCGGACTCGTCGACGAACCTCGCGTGGCTCATCAATCAGAACGCGCCGACCGCCCGCGTCGACGCCATGTCCCGTGGCGACGATGCGACGAAGCCCAAGCAGACGACGCGCAGCGACTTCACCGAGCTGCAGATCGAGCCGGGGATGCTGGATCGGCCGCACTAGACTCGACCCTCGCTCCTGCCCGCTGCATCGCGCGCGTCGCGACCGCCTTGAACTCCGCATGGACCCGGTCATTTCCCCCGCATCGCAGCGCCTGCTCGCGGACACCCTCGCCCTGACACGGGCGCTCATCGAACGGCGCTCGCTTACCCCCGACGATGCCGGCTGCCAGGAGCTCATCGCTGCACGCCTCGCTCCACTGGGTTTCAGCGCCGACACGCTCGTCTCGAATTCCGTCCGCAACGGCTGGCTGCGCCGGGGAACGGCGCGCCCGCTCGTATGCTTCGCCGGTCACACCGACGTGGTGCCGACCGGTCCGCTGACGGCATGGCAGTCCGATCCGTTCGTGCCGACGGAGCGCGACGGTTGGCTCCATGGCCGCGGCGCCGCCGACATGAAGGGCTCGCTCGCGGCATTCGTCACGGCCATCGAGGCCTTCGTGGCCGCACACCCTGACGCTCCCGGCTCCATCGCTCTTCTGCTGACGTCCGATGAAGAGGGCCCGTCGGTCGACGGCACGGTCAAGGTCGTGGAGCGGCTCAAAGCGTCGGGGGAGCGCATCGACTATTGCGTCGTCGGCGAGCCGACGTCGGTCGATCGCCTCGGCGACATGATCAAGAACGGCCGGCGCGGTACGCTGTCCGGCACCCTTGTCGTCAAGGGCATCCAGGGCCACGTCGCGTACCCGCAACTGGCGAGGAATCCGATCCACCTCGCGGCGCCTGCGTTGGCGGAGTTGGCCGCGACGCGATGGGACGACGGCAATGCGTACTTTCCGCCCACCACGTGGCAATGCTCGAATGTCCACGCGGGCACCGGCGCGACGAACGTCATCCCCGGTGTGCTGGAAGCGACGTTCAATTTCCGGTTCTGTCCCGACAGTACCCGGGATTCGCTGGCGCAGCGCTTCGAAGCCATCCTGCGGCGGCATGGGCTCGACTTCGATGTTGCCTGGACCGGATTCGGCGCGCCCTACCTTACTGGGCGCGGCAAGCTCGTCGACGTGGCGACCGAGGCGGTGCGGGGGGTCGCCGGCATCGCCCCTGAGCTTTCGTGCACCGGCGGGACTTCGGACGGCCGCTTCATCGCGGACATCTGCAGCGAGCTGGTCGAATTGGGGCCTGTCAACGCCTCGATCCACCAAGTGAACGAGCGCGTGCGCGTGGCCGATCTCGGCGGGCTCGCCGCGATCTACGCCGGGATCCTCGAACGCCTGCTGGTTGCGCCATGAACAGGGACGGATGAGCACCGCTGCGCACGATCTCGAGACGTTGCGCGACTGGCTGCGCTACGCGGTGTCGCGCTTCGGCGAGGCAGCGCTCGCCTTTGGTCACGGCACCACGAATGCTTACGACGAAGCGGCCTACCTGTTGCTGCACGCGCTGCACCTGCCGCTCGATCGGCTCGACCCTTTCCTCGACGCGCGGTTGACCCAGGCGGAACGGGCACAGGTGGCGCAGCTCCTGGAGCGGCGCATCGATCGGCGGGTGCCGGCGGCCTACCTCACGCACGAAGCCTGGCTCGGGGATTTCCGCTTCTACGTCGACGAGCGCGTGCTCATTCCCCGCTCGTTCATCGCCGAACTCCTGCCGGATAGCCTCGCCCCATACGTCGGACCGGCGCAGGCGGTCGCGAGCGCGCTCGATCTTTGCACCGGGTCCGGCTGCCTGGCGATCCTGCTCGCGCACGCGTACCCGGCGGTGGACGTGGACGCGGCCGACATTTCGAGCGACGCGCTTGCGGTGGCGCAGCGCAACGTCGCCGACTACGGCCTCGCCGATCGGATCAATCTCATCCGCTCCGACCTGTTCGCGAACCTGTCCGGCAAGTCCTACGACCTCATCATCAGCAACCCGCCGTACGTGACTTCCGTAGCCATGGGCAACCTGCCGGCCGAATACCGGCACGAACCTCGCCTCGCTCTCGCCGGCGGCGAGGACGGTCTCGACGCAGTGCGCGCGATACTGGAGCACGCCCCGCGCTTCCTCAATCCCGAGGGCACGCTCGTGGTGGAGGTCGGACAGAATCGCGCCGGAGTCGAGCTCGCGTTCCCGCGCGCGCCCTTCGTGTGGCTCGAGACAGCCACTTCGTCGGACAGCGTGTTCCTGATCAAGCGCAACGACCTCGTCGGCGCTCGCTAGCGTGGCGCCGGCCCGCGCGGCGGCCCGCCTCGCGTCACTTGAGCGCGAAGAAGCCCTTGATCCGGCGGACCAGGTCCGCCCGGCGTCCAACCGTCTGCTTCGCGCGCGCGTCGGCGGAAAGCGACTGCAGCTTGGCATCGTTGGCAGCCTGGCGCGCCGAGACCACCTGCGACAGCGCCTCCACGAGCTCCGGACGGGCACGCAGGATCGCGTCGAAGGTGTCTTTCTGCAGGCGGTAGCACAGCACTTCGTTTTCCGCCACCACCGTCGCGCCGCGGGCCTGGCCGGTGAGCAGCCCCATCTCGCCGAAGTACGCGGGCGCCGAGAGCGTCGCGAGCCGGTCCCGCACGCCGGTGCCGCCCGCACTGTCGTCGAACACGGCGACCCGGCCGCGGGCGAGGATGAAAAGCGAGTCGGCCGGTTCTCCCTGCCGCGCGATCACGTCGTGCGCGACAAACGGAAAATCGGCGAGATCGCCGGCGAGCGCCTCGCGCTCGACGCTCGTCAGCGGTGCGAAGAGATCGAGCTGCGCCAGCGTCGCGCTGCGTTCGGCGGCCTCGCGCGCGTGCCTCGCCTGCGCCGCTTTCGGCCGGAGCAGCACGCGATGCGGGTAGGGAATCTCCATGCCATGGCGCGCGAGCGTCGCGGCGACATGGAGCCGCACCTGCGAATCGGTCCATGTGTCCTGGACGAGGTCGGTGAGCCAGTACCGGACAACGTACTGGTACGCGCTGTCGCCAAAGTTGTGGCAAAGCACATCGAGCTGCGGTGTGGCGGCAACGTTCGGGATCTCCGCGCGGTGAAGGGCGGCCTCGACGGCGGCGATCACCCTGGCCGGCGGTACATGGTAGGCCACGCCGAATTCGACTTCGCGCCGCCACGGAATGCGTTTGTCGCCGCGGCGCCCCACCACCATGACGCGGCCCTTGCTCAAGCTTCCGTTCGGGATGATGACCGTTTCGCCGCTGTTGGTCGCGATCGCGACATACCGCCACCTGATGTCGACCACCTGGCCCATCACCGTGTCGACGTGGATCCAGTCGCCTATCCGGCACGTGTTGTCGAGCTGCAGCTGGATGCCGCCCCACAGGTTGCCGAGCGTTTCCTGCAGCGAGAACGCCAGGACCCCGGTGACGACGGCCGACGTCGTGACGATTCCCGCAAGGTTGACCCCGACGGCGGTCATCCGCCAGAGCGCGAACACCACCAGCACGAGCGCCATCAGCACTTCGGCCAGGATCTGCGGCACCGCCACCTTCCCGAGCGCGGCGCGGAACGCGAAGGTCACGGAAATTCGTGCCGCACCGACGGCGAGGACGGCCAGCATGCCTTCCCGCAGGATTCCGCCGAACGGACCCTCACTCGGTCCCGGACCGAAGCGATCGACCAGCATCAGGCCCGCGAGGCCGCCGAGCATCACGAACACCATCTGCACCGTGCCCTTGCGGAGGTCGCGGCGGAGCCAGATCGTCGCCAGCGCGAGCACGAGGGCAGCGAGGACGAACAGCGAGGCTTCTTCGACGAGGTTGGAGATCGGCATTTGCGTTGTTGGCCGTTGCGGAGCGGGCGGCAACCTCGTTCGACCGGCGACACGGGCTCGATCGGATTATAGAATGGGCGGTGCCCGGCCGACCGCAATTCGCGGCGGCGGCGGCGCGGCATTGCGGAGATGCCCTTGGGGAGCGAACGAACCGGTGGCGAGATCCTCGTCGCCAACCTGATTGCGCAAGGGACCACGCTCGCGTACTGCGTTCCCGGCGAAAGCTATCTGCCCGTGCTGGACGCGCTCCACGACGTGCGCGATAGCCTGCGGCTCATCGTGTGCAGGCAGGAGGGTGGCGTCGCCTACATGGCCGAGGCCCACGGCAAACTCACGGGCCGTCCGGGTGTGGCCTTCGTCACGCGGGGGCCGGGCGCCTCGAACGCCGCGATCGGCATCCACACGGCCGCGCAGGACTCGACGCCGATGATCGTGTTCATCGGGCAGGTCGGCGGCGACTTCGTGGATCGCGAGGCGTTTCAGGAGGTCGACTATCGCCGGATGTACGGCAGCGTGGCCAAGTGGGCCGCGCAGGTCGATCGCGCGGAGCGCATCCCGGAGTACGTCGCGCGCGCCTATCGGGTGGCCATGTCGGGACGGCCGGGTCCGGTCGTGCTTGCGCTGCCCGAGGACATGCTGGCCGCGCGCGCGAGTTGCGCGGACGTGTCGCGGGTAGAACCCGTCGGCGCCGCACCCGATGCGCGCGAGATCGCGGCCGCCCGCCTCATGCTCGCGGGTGCGATCCGGCCGCTGGTGCTCGTAGGCGGCAGCCGCTGGGATGCCGAAGCGTGCGCCCTGCTGCAGCGCTTCGCCGACGCAAGCGAGCTCCCGGTCGCCTGTGCCTTCCGCAACCAGGATCTGTTCGACAACCGGCATCCCAACTATGCAGGCGACGTCGGCGTCGGCGTGAATCCGCGCCTTGCGACGCGCATTCGGGAGGCCGATGTCCTGCTCGTCATCGGCGAGCGCCTGGGCGAGATGACGACGTCCGGCTACACGCTGCTCGACCCGCCGGTGCCGAAGCAGCGTCTCATCCACGTGCATCCCGATGCCAACGAGCTGGGACACGTCTACCAGCCGGCGCTCGCCATCGCGGCAACGCCAGGAGCCTTTCTCGCTGCGCTGAACCGGGAACCTCCACTCGATGCCGCAGCGTGGCGCGGCGAGCTTGCTGCTGCGCAGGACGACAACCGCGCGTGGCGCGCGCCCCGGCCCGTCCCCGGCGCGCTCGACCTGTGGCAGGTGGTGTCGTGGCTCGATGCCCACCTCCCCGACGACGCGATTCTCACCAACGGCGCCGGCAACTACACCGTTTGGCTCCATCGACTGTACCGCTATCGCGGCTTCCGCACCCAACTCGCGCCCTATTCCGGCGCCATGGGCTATGGCGTGCCGGCGGCGGTCGCGGCCAAGGCGGTGCATCCCGGGCGCATCGTCGTTTCGTGGAACGGCGACGGCTGCTTCCTCATGAACGGACAGGAGCTCGCCACGGCGGTGCAATACGACCTCGCGGTCGTGTTCATCGTTCTCGACAATGGCATGTACGGCACGATCCGCATGCACCAGGAGCGCAACTATCCGGCCAGGATCTCGGGCACCGATCTCCTGAACCCGGACTTCGCGGCACTCGCGCGCGCGTACGGTGCGCACGGCGAGACCGTGGAGCGAGCCGAGGACTTCGGACCGGCGTTCCTGCGCGCGGAAGCCAGCGGCAAGCCTGCGCTCCTGCACTTGAAGCTCGATCCCCAGGCGATCACGCCCAACGCAACGCTCGACGCGATCCGTGCACAGGGCCGCGCGGCGAAGGGCTGACGGCGCGCGGCGCCTCCGTCCGATGCTCGCACCCCCTCCCATCGACGCCACGAAGGAGGCGCCTTCCCGCGCGCAGTACGGACGGCTGTTCCGGAAGTACCTGTTGGTGATCCTGGCGCCGGTCACGCTGATCCTGCTGGCGTCCGGCTATGTCAGCTTCGATTTCTCGTCCACGGAGATCAGGTCGGGGATCGCCAGCCTGCAGCACGAAAAGGCGGTGGCCGCCGCCTCGAGAATCGAGCAATACATTCGCCAGATCGCGCAGCAACTCGTGTTTGCTGCGTTACCGCAGGTCGACGCGGGCGATGTCGAGCTGCGCCGCATCGAGTTCCTGAAGCTTCTGCGCCAGGCGCCGGAAGTCACCGACATCGCGCAGATCGATGTCGCGGGACGCGAGACGATCGCCGTCTCGAGGCTCGGCATGGATGTGGTTGGATCAGGCAAGGATCGATCGCAGGAGCCCGCCTTCCGTAACGCGCGACGCGGGCAGCCCTGGCATGGCCCCGTGTACTTCCGCAAGGAGACGGAGCCCTACATGACGATCGCGATTAGATCGGGCAGCGATGCCGGGCCCGTGACCGTCGCCGATGTCAATCTCAAGTTCATCTGGGACGTCGTGTCGCGCATCAAGGTCGGCGACAAGGGCAAGGCGTATGTCGTCGACGGCAACGGGTTTCTGATCGCCGATCCCGACATCGGCCTGGTGCTCCGCAAGACCGACCTTTCGAAGCTTCCGCATGTCAAGGCCGCGAACGCGCCGCCGGAGTCAGGCGAGCGCGCGATGCTCTCGGTCGACCTTGCAGGCACCTCGGTGCTGACGTCCTTCGCTCCCATCGAGTCGCTCGACTGGAAAGTCTTCGTCGAGCAGCCGGTCGACACGGCCTACGAGAAGCTCAACGCCTGGGTGCGCAATACCCAGCTCCTGCTGCTGTCCGGTCTGGCGATCGCGGTGGTCGGTGCGCTCTGGCTCGCCCGCGGCATGGTGCGCCCGATCCGAACGCTGGACGAGGGCGCGCGACGCATCGGCGCCGGCGACCTCGATCAGCAGATCGTCGTGCGTACCGGCGACGAGCTGGAGGGTCTCGCCGATCAGTTCAACCGGATGTCGGCGCGGCTGCGCGAGTCGTACGCGGGCCTCGAGCGAAAGGTCGACGAGCGCACGCGCGAGCTCACAAGTTCACTCGAGCAACAGACGGCGATCAGCGAGATCCTGCGGGTCATCTCGAACTCCCCAACCGACGTGCGACCGATGCTGAACGCCATCGCCGAGCGCGCGCTCAGGCTTTGCGATGCCGCGGAATCGGGAATTCTCCTGGTCGACGGCGACAAGCTTCGATTTGCCACCGGCTTCGGCACGATGCCGATCTTCGAGGAGGGCGAGCTCCTGAGCCTGAGCCGGAGTCTGGTCGTGGGTCGCTCGATCATTGATGGCGTGACCCTCAACTATGCCGACCTGATCCCTCTCCTCGACGAATACCCCGACGCGCGCGCCCATCAGGAGAGATTCGGGTTCCGAGCCATATTGACGGTGCCGCTGATGCGCGAAGACAGCGCCATCGGTGCCATCATCCTCTGGCGTCCCGAGGCGCGGGCTTTTACCGACAAGCAGGTCGCCCTGGTGAAGACCTTCGCCGACCAGGCGGCGCTCGCGATCGAGAATGTGCGTCTGTTCAACGAGACCAAGGAAGCGCTGGAGCAACAGACCGCGACCGCGGAAGTGCTGGAGGTCATCTCCAGCTCACCGACCGATGTGCAGCCGGTGTTCGACGCGATCGCCGAGCGCGCCACGAAGCTTTGCGACGCGAAGATCGGCGGGGTGGCACGGTTCGACGGCGAGCTCGTTCACCTGGTCGCCTACCATGGCGCTTCGCGAGAAGCCGAGGCCACGATGCGCGCCTCCTTTCCGATGAAACCCGGACGCGGCGCGATCACCGCACGCGCCGTATCGGAACGCGTGCCGGTCCAGATTCCGGACGTATTGGCCGACCCCGATTACGAACTGAAGGACGCCACGCGGCAGGCGGGTTTCCGCGGAGGTCTGGGTGTGCCCATGCTGCGCGAAGGGCAGGTCGTCGGCGCGATCGCGGTCTTCCGCGAGGAACCGGGAGCGTTCCCGGACAAGCAGGTCAAGCTGCTGCAGACCTTCGCCGACCAGGCCGTCATCGCAATCGAGAACGTACGGTTGTTCAAGGAGACGAAGGAAGCGCTCGAACAGCAGACGGCGATCAGCGAGATCCTGCGCGTCATTTCCAGCTCACCGACGGATGTCCAGCCGGTGCTGGAGGCGATCGCGGAGCGCGCGGCGAGGCTGTGCGATGCCTCGGTGGCGTCGATGTACCTCATCGACGGCGACACGCTGCGCCTGCTGGCGTCGAAGGGGCCGACGCCGGACCTCGTGCGCAACGTCGACGTGCTGCCGATCAACCGCGAGTCCCTGTCCGGTCGTGCCGTGTTGGAGCAGAGGACGATACAGGTACCCGACCTGCTCGCGGCCGGCGCGGACTACCCGCTCAGCCACGACATCGCCGAGCGCCTCGGCCACCGTACGGTGCTCGTCACGCCGCTCTACCGCGAGGGCAAGCCGTTCGGGACCATACTGCTGCGCCGCCAGGAGGTGCGGCCGTTCAGCGAGCAGGAGATCGCGCTCTTGCGAACGTTCGGCGACCAGGCCGCGATCGCCCTCGAAAACGTCCGTCTGTTCAACGAGACGAAGGAGGCGCTCGACCAGCAACGCGCGTCCGGCGAGGTGCTCGCCGCGATCAGCAACTCGATCGCGGACACGACGCCCGTGTTCGAAAGAATCCTGGAAAGCTGCGAGCGTTTGTTCGCGGGCAACGTGGGCGTCGTCAATCTCGTCGGCGAGGACGGCCTCGTTCGGCTCGCGTGTTATCACGGGTCGGGCCGAGAGACATTGGAGCGGATTTACCCGTTCCCGATCGACGAGAACAGCGCGACCGGAGTCGCGATCCTGCACAAGCACGTCGTTCATTTCCCCGATATCGACCACGACACGGGTGTTCCCGCGCGAGCTATGACTGCATGGAAGGGCATGGGCACCAAGGCAATCATCGGCGCACCGATGACGTGGGAGGGCAAAGGTGTCGGCGCCATCTTCGTGACGCGCAACCACGCGGGTCCATTCTCGGAAAAGGAAATCGCACTGCTGAAGATCTTCGCCGACCAGGCCGTGATCGCGATCCAGAACGCGCGGCTGTTCAACGAGATCCAGGACAAGAGCCGACAGCTCGAGACGGCGAACAGGCACAAGTCGGAGTTTCTCGCCAACATGTCGCACGAGCTCCGCACGCCGCTCAACGCGATCATCGGCTTCTCCGAAGTCCTGCTCGAGCGGCTGTTCGGCGAACTCAACGCCAAGCAGGACGACTACCTCAAGGATATCCACTCCTCGGGCAAGCACCTGCTCCAGCTCATCAACGACATCCTCGACCTGTCGAAGGTCGAGGCCGGCCGCATGGAGCTCGACGCCGCCGCCTTCGACCTCCCCGCCGCCATCGCCAACGCCATGACCCTGATCCGGGAGCGCGCGCAGAAACACGAAATTGCCCTGACGCTCGACGCCGATCCGTCACTCGGGGAGATCGTTGCCGACGAGCGCAAATTCAAGCAGATTCTGCTCAACCTGCTGTCGAACGCGGTCAAGTTCACCCCTGATGGCGGGCGGATCGCGGTGAGTGCGCGCGGCGACGGGGTCGAGGTCGTGGTCGCCGTGCGCGATACGGGCATCGGCATTGCCCCGGAAGACCAGGAAGCGGTGTTCGAGGAGTTTCGCCAGGTGGGCCGCAATTACACGAACAAGCAGGAAGGCACGGGCCTCGGGCTCGCCTTGACGCGCAAGTTCGTCGAATTGCACGGCGGGCGCATCTGGCTCGAAAGCGAACCGGGCAAAGGTTCGACATTCACGTTTACCATTCCGACGAAGCGATGAGCGCGGATCTCGGGGCAGCGCCGCGGCCCAAGCCGCGAGCGTGGGGAGTAGGGTCATGAGCCGGATACTGATCGTCGAAGACAACGAGAAGAACATGAAGCTCGTCCGCGACGTGCTGCAGGCGAAAGGCTATGTCACCATCGAGGCCGGCACCGGCGAGGACGGTGTCCGCCTTGCGACGGAACACAAGCCCGACCTGATCCTGATGGACATCCAGCTTCCGGGCATCAGCGGCATCGAGGCGCTGCGCCAGCTGCGGGCGAACCGCGAAACCGCGCGCATTCCAGCGGTGGCCGTCACCGCGTCCGTGATGCAGCAGGACCGCAAGCACATCACCGAAGCGGGATTCGACGGCTACCTCGGCAAGCCGATCAACCTGAAGGAGTTCCTCGACACCGTGCGGTTCATGCTGGAGTCCAGGCGGACATGATGGAGAGGACACGAACATGAGCGATGCCGCCAAGGTGCTGGTCGTCGACGACACCCCGCACAACGTCAAGTTGCTGGCCGACCTGCTGACGGTGAAGGGTTACGCGGTCGCGACGGCCGTGAACGGCGAAGAGGCCCTCGCCAAAGTCGTCTCCGACGAGCCCGACCTCGTGCTGCTCGACGTCATGATGCCGGGCCTTTCGGGCTACGACGTCTGCCGTCGCCTGCGCGCCGATCCCGCCACCGCGCTCCTGCCCGTCGTGCTCGTCACGTCGCTCGACCCGCAGCAGGAGCGTGTCAAGGGAATCGAGGCGGGCGCGGACGATTTCCTGTCGAAGCCGATCAACCAGGCCGAATTGTTCGCGCGCGTGCGTTCGCTGCTCCGCGTGAAGTCGTTGCAGGACGAGGTGCGGCGACAGGCCGACGCGCTGAAGGAATGGAACGTGAAGCTCGAGCAACGGGTCGCCGAGCAGGTGACGGAGATCGAGCGCATGGGACAGCTCAAGCGATTCTTCGCTCCCGCCGTCGCCGACGCGATCCTTACCGCCGGCGAAAAGTCGATCCTGTCCCCGCATCGGCGCGAGATCTGCTACGTGTTCGTCGACCTGCGCGGCTTCACGGCCTTCACGGACACGGCGGAGCCCGAGGAAGTGGAAGCGGTGCTGCGCGAGTACCACGGCGCCATGGGCGCGCTCGTCGTCGAGTACGAAGGCACGGTCGATCGTTTCGCCGGCGACGGCATCCTGGTCTTCTTCAACGATCCTTTGCCGATTCCCGACCCGGGACGCCGCGCCGTCGGGATGGCCTTGCGGATGCAGGAGGCATTCCACCCATTGCGCTCGCGCTGGTCGAAGCTGGGCTACGATCTCGCTCTCGGCATCGGCATCGCCCAGGGCTTCGCCACGCTTGGCGCCTTCGGCTTCGAGGGGCGCTTCGACTATTCCGCGATCGGCGGCGTGGTCAATCTCGCCCACCGGCTCTGCAACAAGGCAAGCGCAGGGGAAGTGCTGATCGACCGCAAGGTTCGGGCCGCGCTCGACGACGATGTCAGGGTGGACACGCTCGCCCCGCTCAATCTCAAGGGCTATGCCCACCCCGTGCCGGCGTTCCGCCTGCAGGGCGCGCCCTGAGGGCAGCGCCCGACGCCGGGGGACTCGACGGCGCCGCCGAGTACGGGCATTCTGTAGGGGTTGCATCGCTGGCTGATCGGGTCTGGGCGCCGCCACGCGGCCTCGAATGACGGGCCGCTTGGGGGAGAGTCGTTTGGCAGACCTGATCGACGTTCAGGACCTTTCGATCGAGTTCGACAATCGCGGCACGATGATGCCTGCGCTCAATCGAATCTCGTTCCGCATTCGCCCCGGGTCCACCGTCGCGTTGGTCGGCGAATCCGGCTCCGGCAAGTCCGTGACGGCGCAGGCGATGATGGGCATCCTGCCCAAGACGGCGCGCATCACGTCCGGCAAGATCCTCTTTTCCGCGCCGGGCACCAAGAAGCCGCCGCGCGACATCACCAAGTTGAAGCCCGACGGCATCGCCTTGCGCAGGATTCGCGGCCGCCACATCTCGATGATCTTCCAGGAGCCGATGGTGTCGCTGTCGCCCCTGCACACGATCGGCGACCAGGTCAGCGAACCGCTTTTCCTTCACCATCGGGTCCCCCGCAGGGAGGGCATGGCCCAGACCGAGGAAATGCTGCGCCTGGTGGGCTTCCCCAACCCGGCGCGCGCGTTGAAGAGTTACCCCTTCGAGCTTTCCGGTGGCCTGCGGCAGCGGGCGATGATCGCGATGGCGCTCGTCTGCCGGCCTTCGCTCCTGATCGCCGACGAGCCGACCACCGCGCTCGACGTCACGATCCAGGCCCAGATACTGGCGCTGGTCAAGGACGTCCAGGCCAAGTTCAACATGGCGGTGCTCATCATCACGCACGATCTCGGCGTCGTCGCCAACCTGGCCGAGGAAGTTGTCGTCCTCTATGAAGGACGGGTGATGGAACAAGGCCCGATCCGTGCCTTGTACGAGCGGCCGGCCCATCCGTACCTGAAGGCGCTGCTGCACGCGGTCCCGCATTTCGACATGAAGCCCGGCGAACGACTGGTTCCGGTACGGCCGATCGACTACCAGGCGGGTGAACTCGTGCAGAAGACGGAGCCGTGGCCCGCCGATGCTCCGGCGATCCACCTCGACGTGCGCCACGTGAGCAAGTCCTTCGAGCAGCGCGGCGGCGGCCTGTTCGGCCAGCGCAAGGGCCCTGCTTTCCGCGCCGTCGACGACGTGAGCTTCTCCATTCCCCGCGGCGAGTGCTTCGGACTCGTCGGCGAGAGCGGCTGCGGCAAGACCACGCTGTCCAAGGTGATCATGCGCGCGCTCGAGCCCGACGGGGGCGAGGTGCTGTTCAACGACCGAGGGACGATGGTCGACGTGGTTCGCGCCGAGCCGGAGGCGCTGATGCGCTTCCGGCGGCGCGTCCAGTACATCTTCCAGGACCCGTTCGGTTCGCTCAGCCCCCGGATGACCGTGTTCGACATCCTGCGCGAACCGCTGGTGATCCACGAGATCGGCGACGCCGATTATCGGGCCGACATGGCCAAGGAGCTCATGCGACTCGTGGGGCTCGATCCGCGCTTCCTCAACCGCTATCCCCACAGCTTTTCCGGCGGGCAGCGCCAGCGCATCGGCATTGCGCGCGCACTCGCGCTCAAGCCCGATCTCGTGCTCTGTGACGAACCCGTGTCCGCGCTCGATGTCTCGATCCAGGCGCAGATCCTCAACCTGCTCAAGGATCTGCAGGCGGAGCTCGGACTCACGTACCTTTTCATTTCGCACAATCTCGCGGTGGTCGACTACATCGCCGACGAAATCGCCGTCATGTGCCGCGGCCGCATCGTGGAGATCGCGCCGCGCGAAGTCCTGTTCAAGAATCCGCTCCATCCCTATACCCTGGGGCTCCTCGCGGCCGTGCCGTATGCCGATCTGAAGCGCAAGCTGGATCTGGCCGCGGTCCTGGAGGGCGCGGCGCGGAGCCCGCAGGAATGGCGCGCGCCCTACACCTGGACGGCGGACAGCGCCGGGGAGCTGGTCGACGTCGGCGACGGCCACCGCGTGCGCATGCAGCCGGGCACACAGGACGAGAGGCTCTCCGCATGATTCCACGCCCGCTTTCACTTCTATTCGCGCTCGCATTCGCGCTCCTTGCCGCAGGGCGGGTGCAGGCAGAGGAGCCGCCTGCGTTCAAGGCGGACGTCGATGCCGGCAAGCTTCCGCCGGTGGCGAAGCGCCTCCCGCAAACGCCGCTCGTGGTCGACATCAAGCGGAGTGACTGGACGATCGGGCGCTATGGCGGCGAGTTGCGGACGCTGCTGGCGAAGGACCGCGACATCCGGATGATGGTCGTCTACGGCTATTCGCGGCTCGTGGGCTACGACGAAGAGCTCAACCTCGTCCCGGATGTCCTCGAGCGCGTCGAGAACATCGACAGCCGCGTGTTCACGTTTCACCTGCGGCCCGGTCACAGGTGGTCGGACGGCCAGCCCTTCACTGCCGCGGATTTCCGGTACTACTGGGAGAATGTCGCCAACGATCCGGACCTGTCGCCCTTCGGCCTGCCGCAGGTCCTGCGCGTGCGCGATCGCGGCCCGCGCTTCGAGGTCCTGAGCGACACCGCCGTTCGCTACAGCTGGGATGAGCCCAATCCGCAGTTCTTGCCGGCGCTGGCGGGTCCGAGCCCCTTGTACATCTACCGGCCCGCGCATTACCTGCGCCAGTTCCATGCGAAGCACATCGGCGCTGACAAGGCGACCGCTCAGGCCAAGGAGGCTGGCGCCCGCAGCTGGGCCGGTTTTCATCAGAAGAAGGACGAGCAGTACCGCTTCGACAATCCCGATCTGCCGACGCTGGAGCCGTGGATCCAGACCACGCCGCTGCCTTCGACACGGTTCGTGCTGGTGCGCAATCCGTACTTCCATCGCGTCGACAAGGCAGGCCGGCAGCTTCCCTACATCGACCGCGTGATCGTCAACATCACGGACGGCAAGCTCATCCCGGCCAAGGCCGGCACCGGAGACGTCGAACTGCAGGCGCGCGACCTGCGCTTCGACAACTACACGTTTCTCAAGGAGAACGCGAAGCGCAACGATTTCCGTGTCCTGCTCTGGGAAAAGGGCATCGGCTCGCAGATGGCGCTCTATCCGAACCTCAACGTCGACGACCCGGTGTGGCGCACGTTGATGCGGGACGTGCGCTTCAGGCGCGCGCTGTCGCTGGGGATCAACCGGCACGAGATCAACGAAGTCGTCTACTTCGGCCTGGCCAAGGAGTCGGCCAACACCGTGCTGGAGAGGAGCACGCTGTTCAGGCCGGAGTTCCGCACTGCCTGGAGCCAGTTCGATGTGAAGGCCGCGAATGCCCTGCTCGATTCGCTGGGACTGAAGCAGCGCGACTCGCGCGGGCTGCGCCTCCTGCCCGACGGGCGCCCGTTGGAGATCGTCGTCGACAGCGCGGGCGAGAGCACCGAGGAGACGGACGTCCTCGAGCTCATTCGCGACAGCTGGCGCAAGCTGGGCATTGCGCTGTTCTCGCGGCCGTCGGTGCGCGAGGTGTTCCGCAAGCGCGTGTATTCCGGGAAGTCGATGATGACCGTCTGGTCCGGGCTCAACAACGGGATCCCGACGCCGGAAATGAGTCCGCACGAACTCGCGCCCACCGCACAGGAACACCTGCAGTGGCCGATGTGGGGACAGTACTACGAGAACAATCGCAAGGGTGGCGAGGCGCCCGCGCTGCCCGAGGCGAAGGAACTCGTCGAGCTCTACGATACGTGGCGCGGGGCGCCCACCGTGGCCGAGCGCGAGCAGATCTGGCTGCGGATGCTGGAAATCCACGCGCAGCAGGTCTACACGATCGGCATTGTCACGCAGGCGCTGCAGCCGATCGTGGCCAGGAACAACCTGCGCAATGTCCCGACCAAGGGGCTGTACAGCTGGGATCCGGGATCGTATTTCGGCATGTACCACCCGGACACGTTCTGGCTGGAACCGCAGGGGCCGCGTTGATGCTGCGCTATGTCGTCAATCGCGTGCTGCTGATGATCCCGACGATGATCGCGATCAGCATCATCGTCTTCACCATCATCCAGCTGCCGCCGGGCAACTACCTCGAAAGCTACATCGCCGAGCTGCAGGCGCAGGGTGAATCGGTCGATCCGCAGAAGATCGCCTTTCTGAAGAAGGAGTACGGGCTCGACAAGCCGCTCCCCGAGCAGTACCTGCGCTGGGCGGGAGGCATGCTCGTCGGCGACTTCGGCTATTCGTTCGAGTTCAACCTGCCGGTATCGAAGGTGATCGGCGACCGGATGTTCCTCACGATCATCGTGTCGGCGTTCACCATCTTCTTCACGTGGGCGGTCGCCTTTCCCATCGGCATCTACTCGGCGACTCACCAGTACAGCTGGGGCGACTACGGCCTGTCGCTGCTCGGGTTCCTTGGAATCGCCATTCCCAATTTCATGCTGGCGCTCGTCATGCTGTATTTCGCCAACGTGTTCTTCGGAACGTCGATCGGCGGGCTGATGGGCCCGGAATTCATCGGCAAGCCCTGGTCGTGGGCCAAGGTCGTCTCGATCCTCGAGCACAGCTGGATTCCCGTGTTCATCATCGGCGCCGGCGGCACCGCCGGCATGATCCGCAAGATGCGCGCCAATCTGCTGGATGAGCTGCAGAAGCAATACGTCGTGACGGCGCGAGCCAAGGGCCTGCCGCCCGGCAAGGTGCTGCGCAAGTACCCGCTGCGCATGGCGCTGAACTTCTTCATCTCCGACATCGGCAGCCTGTTGCCCCACATCATTTCCGGCGCCGAGATCACGGCGGTCGTACTCTCGCTTCCCACGACCGGGCCGATGCTGCTCGCCGCGCTCAAGAGCCAGGACATGTACCTTGCCGGATCGTTCCTGATGTTCCTTGCGTTCATGATTGTCGTCGGCGTTCTCATTTCCGATCTTGCGCTCGTGGCGCTTGATCCGCGCATCCGCCTGACCGGTGGGGTTGCTCGATGAGCGCCGCGGGGCCGTCCCAAGGCGCGAATGGCTCCCTCTCGAAGGGTAGGCGCGCAGCGCCAAAGGTGTACCAATGAGCGCGGCGTCCCTTGTGGAAGTCGCGGGCGAGCCCGGTCACCTCGTCTCGAAGGCTCCCTTCGATCCGACTTCGGCGGCCCGCCTCACGCCCGAGCAGGAGCACTTCTATCTCGCGTCCCAATGGACGCTGATGTGGTGGAAGTTCAAGCGCCACCGCGTGGCCGTCGTTTCCGGGATCGTTCTCCTGCTCATGTACGGGTCGACGCTCGTGACCGAGATCCTGGTGCCCTACAACCTCCATACTCGGAACACCGATTTCATCTATGCGTCGCCGCAGAGCGTGCATTGGATGCACGACGGGCAATTCGTCGGGCCTTTCGTCTACCCGCTGGTCAAGAAGCTCAACATGGAGACGTTGCGGCGGGATTACACCGAGGACACCGCGCGGCCCTATCCGCTGCGTTTCATGTGCTCGGGCGACCCCTATGAGTTCTGGGGGCTCGTCGACGCAAGCTTTCACCTCGTGTGCCCGCCGGAAGGCGCGACGCTGTTCTTCCTCGGCACCGACCGTCTCGGCCGGGATGTCATGTCGCGGATCTTCTACGGGGCGCGGATCTCGCTCACCATCGGCCTGCTCGGCATCGTCATCAGCTTCGCGCTCGGCCTCCTCTTCGGCGGCATCGCCGGCTACTTCGGCGGCTTGGCGGACACGATCATCCAGCGCGTGATCGAAGTCATCCGCTCGTTTCCCGAGCTGCCGCTGTGGATGGCGCTCTCGGCCGTGCTGCCGGTGACGTGGAGCCCCATCCTGATCTACTTCGGCATCACCGGAATTCTGGCGTTGCTCGACTGGACGGGACTCGCCCGCGCCGTGCGCTCGAAGCTGCTCGCGCTGCGCGAGGAAGACTACTGCACCGCCGCACGGCTGATGGGGGCGAGCCCGAAACGGATCATCGGACGCCACCTGCTTCCGGGCTTCATGAGCCATCTCATCGCCGCGGCGTCGCTGTCGATCCCGAGCATGATCCTGGGCGAGACGGCGCTCTCGTTCCTCGGCATCGGGCTCCGTCCTCCGATCACCAGCTGGGGCGTGCTGCTGAACGAGGCGCAGAACATCAACGTGGTCGCGCTCTACCCGTGGCTGATGATGCCGGTCCTGCCTGTGATCATCGTGATCCTCGCCTTCAATTTCTTCGGCGATGGCTTGCGCGACGCGGCGGATCCGTATCGTTGACCGTCAGGCTTTGGCGGGACGAAGCGCGTTGTCGCAGGTGGCGCGCGCGGGGTCGGCGGCCGGCAGCTTTCCGCACACGCCCTCGAGCTGCCGGCGAATGCGCTGCACGGAGGCGTCGTGCCTCCGATCCTTGTTCCAGGCGGCGAGCTCCCTGCCCATCCGCTCCAGCGCACGCTGATTGCGCTCGTAGAATGTCTCCGGCACCGGCTCGAGCTCGTTGATGATCTCGCCCGCGACGCGCTCGATGCGGGCGTCGTCGTCCGGCGCGTTGGCAATCAACGATCGCACGTAGCTGACGCCCCACTGCAGGCGGGTCGCAGGACCTTGGGCGGCAACGTAGGCCTTTTCGGCCCAGCCGAGCGCATCGGCCTTGTCGCCGCGCTTCCTGGCGTTGGCCGCGAGTCCCAGCATGAAGTAGTACGGCGAATGGGACCGGGCGAGTTCCCGCGTGAGCAGCGCATCCGATTCGGCCAGAAGGCCCGCCTCGGCGAGGATGTCTGCCGCGCCGCTGATGGCGGACTGGCGCGCATAGATGTCGGTCGTCTGCCGGTCCGCCCTGTCCGCCTCCGCGCGCACGGTCGCCAGCAACGCCTCCGGCAGCGGTCCGCTTGGAACGTCGAGCCGTGCGAGCTCGATCTTCGCATTGACCGCCACGAGCCGGTCGTCCGTGGCGATACCCGGATCGGCGATGAAGCGGTCGAGCGCCGCATTCCACGCGCCCGTCAGGCGCGAGCGCGCGGCCGAAGGCGCAGGTGCGACGTGGGCCGCGATCTTTGCTGCGTAGTAGGCAAGGAGATCGAAGTTCTCGCGGGCGCGCTTGGTGTCGCTCAGCACTGCGATCAGGCGATCGCTCGACGCCGGGCCCGCTGCCGGGGCCTCGGCCTTGACGTCCGCGGACGCAGCCGCGGCCAATGCCTGCAGCTCGAGTCGCGTCGCCGTCTCGCTCTGCTCGGCCGGGCAGGCCCTGGCCAGTCGCGCGAGCGTCGCGGGAAGCTCTTGCCTGGGCACCAGCTGCTGCTCGTCCGTGACCCACGAGTAGTAGGCGAGCATGCGCCAGTCATCAGGCGCAAGCTTGGCGCGAGCGCCGGGATCCGTCGCCAATGCGGCCGCCAGCGTGGCCTTTACCGGCCGCGCGCCGTTCATCCCGATCGCCAGGACGCGCATGTACTGGTCGGCGTCGACCTCGCCGGGAAGGCGGGTGATTTCGCCGCCCTCCGGGGTAAGCAGGACCATGGTCGGATAGGCGCTGACGTTGAAGCGCGACCCTTCCTTCTGCGCGTTCGGAGCGTCGCCGTCGATGTACACGGGGATGAAATGGCGCGATCGCTCGATGAAGTCCCGGCGATTGAAGATCGTCGCCTTGACCTGATTGCAGGGAGGACACCAGTTCGCACCCCAGTACAGGAATACCGGCTTCCGTTCCGCTTTCGCGGCGGCAAAGGCTGCGTCGACGTCAACCTTGCGCCACGCGACACCAGACTGCGCTGCGTCGGGCACGCCCGGAGCGGCCGCGGTCGCGGAATCGGGCGCCTTCGAGCACGCCGCGAGTGCGAGCACAACGAGCAGGACGGCGATTTTCATGGGCATGATCGATGCGCGAGGGGTTTGCGCATAGAGCAACAAACATTATGCCAGACCGGATCCCGGTTGCCGCGTCAGGCGAGCAGACGCGCGAAATGCGTTTCCGGACGCTCGAGCTCCGCGACGCTCCCCTGCTCGACCAGGTGGCCATCGTCGAAGATCAGCACGCGATCGAAAGACCGCGCCAGATCGGCACGCCCGAGAGCCCAGACCACGGTGCGACCCCTGGCCCATTCCAATACCGCGTTCAACACGCGCGTTTCGGTGGCCGGATCGAGACCGGAGGTGGGTTCGTTGAAGACCAGGACGTCCGGGTTCTTCATGATCGCACGCGCGATGGCCAGGCGCTGTCGTTGCGAGTAGGAAAGGCGCGACCCGCCGTTGCCCACTTCGAACTCGAGCCCGAGTCGGACGAGCTCGGCGTTCATCCCGACCTCGGCGGCGACCTCGCGCACCAGCGCGTTCACCCGTCCCTGCGCATTCGCGTGCTCGAGGGCGACCCGCCCGAACAGGATGTTGTCCTGGATTGAAAGCGTCGAGCTGAAGCGATCGGGATCGAAGAATTCGACGACGTCCTCGCGCTTCGCGTATCGGCGGCGAAACTCCGCGCGGGCCTCGACGACCTTCCGCTGCATGCCGTCGTCAATGACGCCAAGCCGATGCTGCGCTGCAACGAGGCGGAACGTCAGCGCCAGCAGCCGGGCCTTTTCCTCGTCCGTGGTCGCCGCCAGGGATTCATCGGCGATCTGCGCGAGCAGCAAACGGAATTCCGGCAGGTCGTCCGCGCTGATGAAGCTGTATTCGTCGAACAGAGCGCTGTCGGGGGCGACATCGGCGAACAATTCGACCATGAGGCCCGCCACCGTGACGCCCGCCGCGTAGAGGTCGTCCAACAATCCGACGTCGCGCAGCAACGCCACGAATTCCGGATTGCCCGGCAGGTTGGCGGGCTGGAACGCGGGGCTTCGCGGCGTGCCGAACAACAGGTTCTCGGCGACGCTGATGTTCGAGTGGTAGCGCAGCGGATCGAACAGCTCGACGAAGGACGCCAGATCCTTCTGCTGCACGCGATCGCGAATGCGGGCCCGCGCCTCCAGGCCCATCGCGGCGATCGCCGGCCGCGCCTGCGGATCGCAGGCACTGGCGAGGCCGAAACCGATGACTTCCTGCTCCATCTCCACGCGCCGCAACACCACGAGCGCCGCGTCCGTCAGCGCGGCGGCGTCCCTTACGCCCGCGGCCTCGTAGTCGATCCAGTCGGCGCGGATATCGTCGGGACTGTTGCCGGCGAGCAGCGCGTCGCGCACGCGGGTCGCCTCTCGCCTTGCGCCCGCCTCGTCGTAGGTCGCCGGTCGCAGCGGCTGGTGCATGAGGCCGTAATACAGGTTGTGCGACAGCGGTCCCGAGAAGATGTAGGCGTTCTGGGTGGCGTAGCCGATGCGCCGGCCCGGTACGGCCTGGTGCACTTCGGCGAAATTGTTCCCCGCCACGGCGATCCGTCCGCCGGTGGGAAAGACCAGGCGGGCGATGAGGTGCGTGAGGTCGTCCTTGCCGCTGTGGCCACCGCCGACCAGCGCGGCATGCATGCCGGCGGGTATCTCGAAGGATACCCGCTCGACCCGGTTGGTGCCGCCGTCTTCGGCGTACGTGAGGCCGGCGGCCGCGATTTCCCCCACGAGCGGTTCGATGCGCTTCGGCGGCACTTCCATCAGCGCGGCGTCGACGACACCGCGCGGCTCGAACTGCGACACGATCTGTTCGTACTTGATGCGCACGTCCTCCTTCGTGGAATACCACGTGAGGAGCTCCTTCCACGGCGACAGGATGTCCTTGTACGCGGCGAGCACGGCGACGAGCGCGCCGAGCGACAGGCTGCCCTTGATCACCAGGTAGCCGCCCACGGAATAGAAGAAGAACGGCGTGATCTGGGCCAGGAAATTGTTCAGGAACTTGACGAAGAATTTCCGCTTGAAGACGTCGAAGCGAATGGCGTAGATCTTGCCGAGGCGCTCGCTGATGTCCGCGCGCTCCCGGTGGAACGTGTCGTTGCTGCGGATCTCTGCCGCGCCGGCGACCGTCTCGCCGATGCGGTCCGACAGCGCGCGGGCCGTCTGCACCCGCTCCTTCGAGAGCTGGTTGATCTTCTTCTGCAGGCGTGGAATCAGCCATACCTGCGGCGGGTAGAGCGCGATCGCCGCCAGGCCCAGCCAGAAGTCCTGCAGGAAGATGAAGATCATGTAGGTGGCAAGCAGGCCTCCCTGGAACGCCGGCAGGCTGATCGACTCGCCGATGAAGCCGCCGATCGGATCGGTTTCCGCGACGACCATCGGAATGATCTCGCCCGAGGACATCGTCTTGAACTGCGGCAGCGGAAAGCGCAGGACCTGCTGGTAGAGGCCGTGGCGCAGGCGGCGCATCGCGCGCTCGCCGATCACTCCGCTGTAGACGTTGAGCCAGTACTTGATCGCGCCGTTGAGCGTGATGAGGGCGAGCAGCAGGAACGACAGCGCCATCAGGTAGGAGATCTGCGTCACCTCGAAGCCCAGCACCGTCTGCGGGATGTGCTTGCCGCTGATGGCGTTGTTGACGATTTCCTTCGGGATCGCGAGGTTGATGTAGATCAGCGGGAAGCTGCACGCGGTCACCGCCAGCAGCAGGATCTGGTTGCGCCAGGTGTGCTGGAGGATGTACCGAAAGAGAGACCGTTCCATGCGTTGTCAGGGGATGTCGAGCGGGGGCCGCGAAAGCGATTGCCGGAGGCCGGCAACAACGCACTTGGAGGCCCGGCGATGGTAACATCGGACGCCCCCGGCGCGATCCTCGCGCGGCGTCGCGCAACCGGCGCCTGCTTCGATCCGGCCGGTCCGCGCGAACGCGGACGCAACCCGGTGAGGCTCCTCGCAAACAGCCGAATCGGAAACCGGATGGAAGGTCCGCTCGCGGCCGGCGTCATCGCAGTGATCCTCAAGGGGTATCCGCGCCTGTCGGAGACCTTCATCGCCCAGGAGCTCCGCGCGCTCGAACGGCGCGGCATCGGTCTCGCGCTCTTCTCGCTGCGCCATCCGACGGACCGCGAAGTCCATCCGATCCACACCGAAATCCGGTCGCCCGTCGTCTACCTGCCCGAGTACTTGCATCACGAACCGTTGCGCGTCTTGCGCCAGTGGCGCCACGCGCGACGCCTTCCCGGGTACCGCACCGCGCTCGCCGCATGGTGGCGCGACTTCCGGCGCGATCCCACCCGCAACCGGCTTCGCCGCCTCGGGCAGGCGTTCGTGTTGGCCGCCGAACTGCCGGACAGCGTCGTCCACCTCCATGCCCATTTTCTGCATACGCCGGCCTCGGTGACCCGTTATGCCGCCCTGCTGCGCGGCCTGCCGTGGAGCTGCTCGGCACACGCCAAGGACATCTGGACCACCCCGGAATGGGAAAAGCGCGAAAAACTCGACGCCTGTGCCTGGATCACGACCTGCACCGATGTCAACGCGCGGCATCTGCGCGACCTCGCCACCCCGGGCCGGGCCGTGGAACTCAACTACCACGGCATCGACGCGCACCGCTTTCCGCCGCCGCTCGCGGCGCGCCGCGAGCGCGACGGCACCGACCCGGCGGATCCGGTCCGCAGTCTTGGCCGTGGGCCGCGCGGTGGACAAGAAGGGCTTCGACGATCTGCTGGCGGCGCTGGCGCGAATCGGGCCGGACCGGCACTGGCGCCTCACCCACCTGGGCGGCGGCCCGATGCTGCCGGAGCTGAAGGACATGGCACGCCGACTCGGCATTGTCGGACGCGTGGAGTGGCTCGGTCCGCAGGCGCATGCCGCCGTGCTCGACGCCTATCGGACCGCGGACATTTTCGCGCTGCCGTGCCGGCTCGGCGCGGACGGCGACCGCGATGGCCTGCCCAACGTCCTGCTCGAGGCCCAGAGCCAGAAGCTGGCCTGCGTTTCGACGCGGATTTCCGGGATTCCGGAATTGATCCAGCACGAAGTCACCGGCCTTCTGGTCGCGCCGCGGGCGATCGACGACCTCGCGGCGGCGCTCGCAAAGCTGATGGCCGACCCGGCGCTTCGGCGGCGGTTGGGTGACGCCGGGTTCGAGCGCGTCGTCGCCGAGTTCTCGCTCGAAGCGGGAGCTGACCGACTCGCGGCCCGCTTCGCGGAGTGCGGCGAACGGACATGAAAGTCGCCTTCTACGCGCCGATGAAGCCCACGGATCATCCGGTGCCTTCCGGCGACCGCGCCATGGGCCAGGCGTTGCTGCAGGCGCTGCGCACGGCGGGCCACGAGACGTTCGTCGCGGCGCGCTTTCGCAGCTTCGACGGCCGCGGCGATGCGGCGAGACAAGCGCGCCTGGAGGCATTGGGGCGCCGGTGGGCGGCGCGCCTCGTCCGCCGCCTCGATCAGCACGCAACGCGGCCCGACGTCTGGTTCACGTATCACTTGCACCACAAGGCGCCTGATTGGCTGGGGCCTACGGTCAGCCATGCGCTCGACATCCCCTACGTCGTCGCCGAGGCGTCCGTCGCGACCAAGCAGCGCAACGGTCCTTGGGCTGCCGGCTATGCCGCCTCGGTGGCCGCGATCGAGGGGGCTGCCGCGACGATCTTTCTCAACCCGGTCGATGTCGCCGGGGTGGCCGCGCTTCGCGGCGCTGCCCGAGCCGACGAGCACTTGCCGCCTTTCCTCGACCTCGGGGCATTTGCCGCCGCGGCACCCGCCGCCGTTGCCGGCACCATCGATCGCGGTCAGCGCCTGCGCTTGATCACGGTCGCCATGATGCGACCCGGCGCGAAGCTCGCCTCCTATCGGCTTCTCGCCGACGCGCTGGCGCGGATCACGGTCCCGGACTGGGAGCTGGTGGTCGTGGGCGACGGCCAGGCCCGCCAGGACGTGGAGGCCGCCTTCGCGCAATTCGGTCCGGAGCGCATTCGCCTCGTCGGATTCCAGGACGCGCCGCAGGTGGCCGCATGGCTTCGTGCAAGCGACGTCTTCGTCTGGCCCGCGATCGACGAGGCGTTCGGCATGGCCTTCATCGAGGCGCAGGCGTGCGGTCTGCCGATCGTGGCCGGGCACAGCGGCGGCGTCGATGCCGTCGTGGCGGCGGACCGCACCGGCTTTCTGGTCCCGGTGGGAGATGTCGGCGCGTTGGCCGGCGCGGTCCAGCGTCTGCTCACCGATCGGGAACTACGGCAGCGGATGGCGGCAGAAGCGGTGGCCTATGCAAGATCGGAACACGACCTTCCGGCGGCGGCCGCACGCCTCGACGCAGTGCTTCGCCGCGTCACGGCGGAATATTCTCCCCGCGCATCGGTGGCCACGTCGACGGCCGCGCGATGATCGTCGCCTTCGTGCGGCACGGCATGACGGCCTGGAACGAGGAAGGCCGCATGCAGGGACGTCGCGACGTTCCGTTGAGCGCGCGCGGTCGGGCCGAGGTGCGCTCGTGGCGGCTGCCCCCGCCCGCGTCCGGCATTCCGCGGCTGGACCCGCCGTGGGTATCGAGCCCGTTGCGACGCGCGGTCGAGACCGCGGCGATTCTCTGCGGTGCTCCACCCCGACGCGAGCCCGCATTGATCGAGATGGATTGGGGCGAGTGGGAGGGACTCGACTTGCCCGAATTGCGCCGGCGCCATGGCGAGGCGTTCGCGCGGAATGAAGCCGCAGGAATCGATTTCCGGCCGCCCGGAGGTGAAAGTCCGCGGGACGTCCAGGTTCGGGTCGTACGCTGGCTCGCGACCCAGGCGGCTGAACGGGAGAGCCTGTTCGCCGTCACGCACAAAGGCGTGTTGCGCGCGGTGCTCGCGGCCGCCACCGGCTGGGACATGACGGGCAAAGCCCCGCAGCGTCTCCGTCACGGCACGCTGCATCTGTTCGAGGTGCATTCCGGCGGCAGTATCACGATGCGGGAATGCAACGTGCCGCTGGTCGCGGCGCCCATCGTCGGCGCACCGTAAGGTCCCCGTTCCACCGACGACCGATGCGCTCGCACGCACGGCCCCGACGCGGATCTACAGGATCGGCGGCGACGTCGTGCCGTAGCCCTTCGCCCGCAGGTCCGCCAGCACGCGACGCAGGTTCTCCTGCGCGGTCGGTCTCGAACCTGTCGCGGAAGTAGTCGGTCGGAAGAAATGGCGGCGCTTTGCAAGGCGGCTCAGGAAGGCGACCTGGCCGCAGTGATACGTCGGCATCGGGCACGTTGTTCGACTCGTCGCGCAGCAGCGCGCCGTTGTGCATGAACTCCTCCCAGGGAGCGCCGAAGCCCGAGAGGTCGATGTCGACGATGAAGCGCCGGTCGTTCTCCTGCACGACGCTCGCATGCCGCGTCGCAAGAATGTGATCGCAAACGCGGTGGCGGAACATGAACGGCGCTCCCGCCGATACCGTCAGGAACAGATCGGCGCTGCGCAATTCGTTGGTCGACGCCCCGATTTCGTAGACGGCGTCGTGAAACCACAGGGCGAACTCGACGGCGTCGGGATCGACGAGCAGCGCGGCCACTTCGTCGAAAAGGCGGAGGCAATCCCTGATGTGGCCCAGATTGTGGAACCGCCGGAAGGGCTGTTCGTAGCGGCTGCGCAAGTCGGAATAGACCGTGGCGCCGTCAGGCGACGGCGGCGTCGCGACGCAGCGCTTCCAAAGCTCCGCGAATCTGGCGGCGCCGTCGTCGCCGACACTCGTGACCGGCACCCCGTCAACTGCCCCGCCGCGCGACAGCTCGGGCATTGAATCCGTCGTCACGAGGGCGCACCGGTTCGCGGGCTCTGTTCCGCCGCCTGCAGTCGGGCTCTCAGCGATTCCACGTCGCGCTGCGCCGCGGCGAGTCTTGCGTTGCCCGCGTTCACGCGCCCGCTGAGATCCCGCATCACGTGCAGCGCGCAGTCGGGATTGTCGGTCAGGAGGCGCAGGAACACGTCCCCGGCAATGCGCAGCGCCCGCACGGGCACCTTCGCGCGGACCGTGGTCCCTCTCGGCGCGTTGGTGATCACGCCCATCTCGCCGATCAGCGCGTTGCGGCCCACGACCGCGACGATGAATTCGCCAGCCGGCGTCTCGCCCACGATTTCCACTTCGCCTTCGATGATGACGTAGGCGCTGTCCGACGGCTCGCCCCGGACCATGAGCGTTTCGCCGGGGCCGAACCGCACGGCGCGGCTGGTGAACGCCAGCAGCTTGAGCTTGCCGGGGTCGAGGCCCCCGAAGAAGGGGACCTTCCGCAGCATTTCCGCTTCCTGAAAGACATCCACGCGAAGCCTCCACGGCCGGGGCCGGACGACACTTCCGCAACAGAATACGGCATCGCCCGACGGGAGGAAAGGTCGGCCGCGCGAAGAAGCCGGAAGGCCGCTGTTATGCTGTGGCGATCGCCGCAGGAGGCAAGCGTGACCACGGCATCCGACGAGTACTACCGCGACATCATCGAAGGTCTGGCGATGTACACCGGCAGCGTGTTGCAGCGCGATGTACTCGCCACCCTTACCCGGCACGACGCGCCCGACCTGGGCGGCGCGTTCAACAAGAACCAGATCGCAAGCAAGATGTGGCTCGCCGAAGCGCTGCTCGGATCCGTCGGTCCGAACCTGGGCGAGGTCACGATACTCGGCGGCTGGTTCGGCGTGCTGGCGGCGGTGCTGCTGCACGACCCGCGCTTCGCGATCCGCAAGGTGGTCAGCATCGACATCGATCCGCGCTGTGCCGCCATCGCCGAGTCGGTGAATGCGACGCACGTGCGCGCCGGCCGGTTCGCCGCCCGCACGGCGGACATGCTGCAGATCGACTACGGATCCGCCGCGGCCGGCCGCGTTTCGGAAGATCTCGTCATCAACACGAGTTGCGAGCATCTCGCGGAATTCGGCCGCTGGTACGCGCGCATTCCGTCAGGACAGCGTCTCGTTCTGCAGTCGAACGACTACTTCGCCTGCGCCCAGCACGTCAACTGCGTGGCCGATCTCGCGGCCTTTCGCGCACAGGCGCCGATGCAGGAGGTGCTCTTTGCCGGCGAGCGGAAGATGCGGCGTTATGTCCGCTTCATGCTGATCGGGCGGAAATAGCGCCGCCGAACGACGGCGCCGGACATCGATCCACGTCGCCGCGCCGTGTCGGCGCGTGCGCTCGACGAGCTCGGCGAGGAAGGCCCACGCCTCGTCGTCGAGGTCGAGATGATGCGTGAGTATCCCCGTGGGTTCCGCCGGATCGACGCTCCCGTCGCGGCGCGCCGCGAGCTGCCGCGACGAGCCGGTCGAGCGCCGCCTCGACGCCGATGAACGCGCGATCGCGCCGCCATGCGATCAGATCGACGTGCGTGTTGCACTGCACAAGACCGGCGGCCGGCTGCCGCGTGCGGGCGCGTTCCGAACGTCGACAATCCACGAAATCCCGCGCTCGGGCAGCCGCTCGATCACGCCCGGATCGATGCGGTTCCAGGGCGGCACCAGTACCGGGACGAACCGCGAACCGAACTGCTGTTCGAGCCCGCTGCGGCCCTGCGCCAGCTCGGCGACGATCTCTGCCACGGGCCGGTGGCTTCCCAGCTCCCAGTTGCGCGCGCCGGGCGGCGCATGGTTGCGGTGCGCGTAGCCGTGCTGGACCACCGTGACAATTTCGGCTTTCGAGACGGCGTCGACGAGGCTCGGTTCGATCAGGGCCGGGATGACGGCGAGGGCAACAGGCACGTTCGCCGCGATGCGCCAGTGTCGAGCAGTCGCGCCAGCGCGGGCGAATCGCGGCACGCGTCGTCATCCCGGCACCAGAGATCGGCCGGCCGACCCGCCGCGCGCCAGGCGTCGAGCTCGCGCTCGAGCCGATCCCATCCGTTCACGAGTCGCACGTCGCCGCGCCGTTCCGCGACCAGCTCGACCACGATGGCGGCACTGCGCGCGGCGCCGTCGCTGTCGAAGTTCCAGGTGCCCCAACGCTCGCGCGTGCCGGCGGCATCCACGGCGGCGGCGAGCATCTCGGGCGTGTTCGTCCGATCGTCGACCACGACGGCCAGGTCGAATTCGCGCAGCCGATCGCCCCGCGCGCGCTGCTCCGTTTCGCCGTTGCCGGTGAAAGGAACCACCACGGGACGCGCGCCGCTCACCACGACGTCCATCACCGTGTTGTAGCCTCCTTGCGACACGGAGACGAAGGCCTGCCGCAGCAGCGCCGGAAAATCGACGCGCGCACGTTCGACGACCGCCGCGGACCGGCCGCGCGCAACAGCCGCTGCAGCCCTTCGTCCGGAATGTTGGGCCCGGCCAGCACGCGCCACGTCAGGTGGCCGAACCGCGACTTCGGCTGCGCCGCGAGCGCCAGCGCGAGGTGTTCGATGCCGACGGCCCCTCCTCCTGCCGACACCACCACTTCCTTCCGTTCGCCGCCTTCGCCGATCGCCAGCCGAGCGCCCTGGCGCCAGCACGAAGCCGGTGTAATGCACCGGTGCGCCCGAGCTCGTGCAGCAGCGGAAACGTTTCCTCGAACCGGGCAAAGCGCGGATCCCCGTGCACGAGAATCGCGTCGAACCAGGTCTTCGCCCAGCCGAGCATCTCCCGGTCGCGCTCGGGCTTCTGCTGGATCTGCAGGATGTCGCGCACCGACCCGAGCACCAGCGGGCGGGGGCGCGTCGCGTCGATGCGCTCGAGGAGCGGCATGAGCTCGAAGCGCAGCGACCGGCGGCCGAAGGGAAAGGTCTCGAACATGACGGCATCGGGCGCGAGGGTCTCGAACGTCGCCACGAGCATGTCGCGGCGCCTCGCGCGGTAGGCGTCGTCGATGGGAACGTAATCGCCGTCGCGCAGCGGCATGAAGCTCGCGTCCGAGACCCGGATCGGCGGCAGCTGCACCGTTTGCACGCCGCGCGGCATGCGCCCGCCGATCGGCATGCCGCCGGTCACGAGATGCACGTCGCAGCCGGCATCGGCGAGCGCCTCGGCGATGAGCCGCATCTCGCATCAGATGTCCGATGCCCAGCAGATGCTGGACATAGATCATGACGACTGGCATGGCGGGTGCCGGAGGGCGATTCGTTGACGAGAGTGCCGGCGCCGAGGCAGCCGGGCCGAAGACGCGGGAAGGTGAGGTTCAGATCCCTGCCACGTGCACCTGGACCGGCGTGGCGCTTCCGACGTGCATCGCCACCAGGTCCGTGATGACGTCGAGGCCGCCCAGCATGCTGTCCGCGCCGCGCGACGACGGCAGCGGCTGCTGCGGGAGTCCGCGCAATGCCGCCGCCATGACGTTCGGATCGTGCTCGCCGCGCGGGTCGAGCGTGCGGACGAGCCCGAGTTCGGCGGCACGCAGCGCGCGCAGCAGCTGTTCCTCGCGCGGCTTGGTGCGCGGCACCAGGATCGCGCGCTTGTCGAGCGAAAGGATCTCGCAGAACGTGTTGTAGCCCGCCATCGCCACCACGCCGACCGCCTTCTCCATCAGGAGCTCGACGTGCGCGTCGAAGGTCACCACGGCGATGCGCGGCAGCAGCTTGGCGCGCTCGCGGAACTGGCGCTGCATCGCCGGCGGCATGAACGGACCGAGCACCAGGACGGCCGCCAGCGGAATGCCGGGATCGTGCTCGTAGGCGCGCAGGACCCAGTCGACCACCGACATGCCGTCGTCGCCGCCGCCCACGGTCACGAGCACGTAGGGCTGCTCGCCGACGGGGATGGCGACCGCTTCGGTCAATTGCGGCACCGCCCGGCGGAGATACCCGGTGTAGAGGATCTTCTTGCGCACCGACAGCGGACAGGCGACGCCGGCGAGCGGGTCCGCGAAATCCTCGAGACCGTAGACCCAGATCTCGTCGTAGAGGTGCTCCAGCGCGGGCAGCACCTGCTTCCGCTTCCACTCCTTCAGCAGGAGCTTCGGCTCGTCCATGATGTCGCGCAGGCCGAGCACCAGCGTCGTGCCCTGCGCCTTCAGCATCTGCAGCGTCGGCACGACCTCGCCCTTGAGGCCGAGCGGCTCCTTGTCGACGATGAACAGGTCGGGCCGGAAGCTCAGCGCCGTCTGCCGGATGATGGCGGCGCGCATTTCCATCGTCTGGTCGAGATCGATGTGGAGGCCGAGCGACTGGTATTCGCCGTCGGAGAGCTTGATCACGCCGGGAATGCGGACGAAATCGACCCGCGAGCGGAAGTCGAAGCTGCCGATGATGGGCGACCCGGACAGGATCAGCACCGACACGCCCTTGAAGCGGTCGACCAGCGCGTGCGCGATCGCCCGGCAGCGGCGCAAGTGGCCGAGGCCGAAGCTGTCGTGGCTGTAGATCAGGATCCGTGCGTCGTTGAGTCGTTCCACGTCACCCTCTGCCCTCTGCCGCATGCGCCGAACCGCGGGGCCGGCCGGTTGCCGCCCGTATTATCCACGACCGGCGCCGTCAATGCACTTCGCGGGAGCGCCCGGCAATCCGCTCCATCGTGCCACATCTTCGCGCAGGGCCCCCATCCGGTGAAAATGCGGCGGCTCTCGCACAGAAAAAACCCCGCGTGATCGCTCACGCGGGGTTAAACGGGGACTGACTACACGAGGCAGGCTATTGCGTCCCGTAGATCTCTGCCCGATCAAGCGCGTCGTCGTCGTCGGCGTCGTCTTCACCGCCGCCGGCAACCAGGATGCCGGTGATGTTGCCGGCCGCGTCTTTCAGTACGGTTGCCGTGTGCCCGGCGCGCGCGATGTTCATCGGCGCCACAGGTGCGAACGGCGGGGTGTACGCATCGGCAGCATTCTTCGCGGTCCCCTTGATACCGCCCGCGGCGAGCGCCCGACCATTCGGCAGCTCGGACAACGTGAGCTCGCTCCTCGCCATCGCGAGGCTGCCCAACCCCGACGTCGACCAGGTGCCACTGAACGTCGTTAGGTTGTACGTGAAGAGCGCGGCGGTGGCGAGGTCGGTGCTGCCATTCGCACCACCGGCCACCAGCACCTTGCTTCCATCAGGACCCAGAGCAACCGCGGCGTGCGAGTGGCGGTTGCCGATGCTGCCCGTTGACGCGGTACAGATTATCGGCGTCACGGCTCCATTGCAAAGCTGATACGTCGCATGCGTCGTGTAGCTGCTGCCGGACTTGGCGCGACCGCCGACGATCAGGACCGTCCCGTCAGGCAGCAGGGTCGCCGTGTGAAGCTCGCGGGCGATGTCGAGCACTGGACCCGCGGCGAAGGTGCCGCTCCCCGCCGGGTCGTACACGATCGTGGACTTGAGCGTGTTGCCCGAGCTGTCTTTGCCGCCGACGAACAGCACCTTGCCATTCGGCAACCGCGTCGCCGTATGGTTGGAGCGATTCGGGACCAGCGACGAGGACGGCGATCCTGCGGACGACCATGTGCCCGTGGCGCCCGTCGCCGGATCGAACATCTGGGCGCTCGAGCTGCCGCCACCAAGCACGATCACCTTGCCGGATTGCAGCAGCGTCGCGGTATGGTCGGAGACTTTGGCGGGCATGTTGTTGCCGACCGCGACGAAAGTGCGCGTTGTCGGATTGTAGAGCTCCGAGCTCTGCATCCGGGTGCCCGTGCGATCAATGCCACCCGCAATGAGCACCCGGCCGGCCAGCGGTCCCGACTCGAGGCGCGTTGCCGTGTGGAAGAGGCGTGCCTTCGTCATCTTGGCGGTGAGCAGCTTCCACAAGTTGGCGAGGTCGATCTGGAACGTCTGCGCTGCCCCGGTAACCGGGTCGTAATTCGAATCGCCCGATTGGCTGGGCGTGACCGTGCAGCTACCCGTGGCAGTCAGCGTAAGCGTCGTTCCGGACACGGTACAGCTCCCGCTCGCCGCAAAGGCCACCGGCAGGCCGGACGATGCCGTTGCCACCAGCGCGAAGGTCGGTGTCGCCAGTGTCTTGCTGCCCGGGTTCGCGAAAGTAATCGTCTGCGAGGCTCTGCCGATGGTCACGGATTGCGTCAACCGTTGCGCCGCCTGGTAATTGTCGTTTCCGCCCTGATCGGCGGCGATTGTGCACAGTCCAGCACCAAGCATCGTCACGACGTTGCTGCCTGCGGGGACCGTGCATTGGCCAACGGTGAGCGACGTGTACGCGACGGCCAGTCCCGACGTAGCGGAGGTGCTCACCGTGAACGTGCCATTGAGTACGAACGTCGGCGCGGGGGGCGTGATCGTCATCGGGGCCGTAAGGGATTGCGCGGCCAACGCGGCATTCACGGTGTGGACGACATTCGCGGCCGCAGAGTAATTCGCGTCGCCTGACTGCGATGCCGTCAACGTGCACGCTCCCGTCCCGCTCGTCATCGTCACGGTGCCGCTGCTGATCGAGCACGCTCCGCTCGGTGCAATGGCCACCGCCAGTCCGGAACTGGACGATGCGCTCACCGCAAATGTCGAGTTGTAGGCCGCTGGGGTCGGCGGTTGCGCAAACGTTATCGACTGCGTGGCGGGCGTGGCTGTGACGGTATGCACGACGGCTGCTGCAGGCTGGTAGTTCAAATCACCCGCTTGCGACGCCGTCAGCGTGCATGTTCCCGTCCCGCTGGTCATCGTCACGCTGCTGCCATTGAGCGTGCAGACCCCACTCGCGGCAAGAGTCACGGCCAGGCCGGAATCGGACGTTGCGCCTATCGTGAAGCTCGAGTTGTAGACGGCGGACGTTGCCGGCTGTGCGAACGTGATCTGCTGCGCCTTCCGGTCGACGGTGAAGCTTCGCGCAACGGTCGGTGCGGAATTCCAGAACGTGTCGCCGGCCTGGTCGGCCGCGATGGTACACGTACCGGCAGCGACGATCGTGACCGTGTTGCCGATCACCGTGCAAACCAACGGCGTCGTCGAACTGAATGTCACCGGGTTGGAGGTTGCACCGCCCGTCGCACTGACGGCAAACGCCGCGTCGCCGTACGTCTTGCTCGGCAACTCGTCGAACGCGATCGCCTGATCGCCCTTGGATATGGTGATGTCCTGGGTGACGGTCACGTCCGTGAAGGTCGTCGTTCCGCCAACCGACGCCACGAGCGTGCAGGTGCCTGGGCTGACCGCCGCCAGCGTGTACGTGGGCGCCGTTCCCGAGAGCAGGCAATAAACACTCGAACCCGGGGTCAGCCCGACGCTGATCGGCAGACCGGACCCGCTGGAAACGGTGAACTCGACGGGCGCGCTGCCGAAGGCGAGCGTGCTCGGCAGGCCCGCACCGCCGAAGTCGATGGTCTGCGCCTGAATCAACAACGATGGCAAAGCCATGCTTACTGGGGCGTAGGTCGCGTTGCCAGCGAACGACACACTCAACGAGTACGAGCCCGCAGGAAGTCCCGTCGGCGGCAGCGTCGCCTGTCCGACGTAATCGGTGATGAGGTAGACGTCCTTGCTCGCGGCACCCGTGACCGAGAACTTGACCGTCTCCTGCAGCAGCGGCCGGCTGCTGCCGCCGATGGTTGCCGCCAGTTTTGCCCCGATCCCTTCAGCCGCCAGCGTCGTCGGCGCCTGGCTGACCTGGATATCCGCCGACGCCGCCGATGGCAGAACGACATCGTCGCCGGCGAAGGATGCGGTGACCTTGTAGCTTCCGGGTACGGACACGACCGGCACGCTCACACTGACATTTCCGGCGCTGTCGGTCGCCTTGGCTCGCGCGGAACCTCCGACCGAAACCAGAACCTGCTTGCCAGCTATCGGAGTGCCGCCGGATTCAAGTTTCGCGTCGACCGTGATCGTGTCGCCGAAATTCGCGCTCGTCGGAACCGTGCCGACAAAGCTCAGCGTGGCAGGGCTCTGGTTCGCCCCCGCCAGCGAGTAGTAAAGACCGCGGTTGTCGTCGAAGGTGACGAGGCCCGCGCCATTGGCCGCCTGGATCACATATCGCAGATTCGGCAGCTGCGACGCCAGCTGGCCTTTCCAGATCCGCGAGTCCTGCGTGCCGCCGCACACGGCGGGCAAGGGCACCACGCACTGCACCAGGTCCAGCGGAGCCCACGTGCCCGAGCCGGGGCTCGAGCCATTGCTGGTGTAGGTAATCCACGCCTCCTGGACACCCACGTTCGGATCGCCAACGATCTGCGCCGTGAACTCGACGCCGCCGCTGATCGGCAGCGCGACGACGCTGACGACCGACAACGCATCGGACATCGCGGGCGCCCCCGTGTATCCGCTGTAATAGAGCCGGAGGCTGTAGCTCGAGAACTGCCGACGCGTGCTCTGGTAATTGGCGAGGTCGGATGCACGGTGCTGTACGGGCGTCACGAGCAGGCTCGTGCCGCCGTTCCCCGCCAATGCACCGAAGTAACTGACCGACCACGGCCGCATCGGGTAGAAGAGCGAGGAGGCGAACGGTACGTGCACTCCGCGGATTTCCGTCGTGGCGGCACCGGATAGAGGAATGACTTCGCTGTCGGTGTAGCTGCCGCCGCGGAATCCGACGCCACGCAGCACGGTCCCATCCGTCGACGACGCGTTCCTGACGACGAGCGGAAGAACCGGCTCGATGGGGTTCGACACGACACCGGCGGTGCCGCTCAGCCAGCTCACTGCGAACGAGGAAGGCCCTCCTGCCTCGACGTTCGTCAGCACGGTCGAGTTCGGCGTGAGCGCATCCGCGATCGTGATGTTCGCAGTCTTGAGGAGGAGCGCCGGATGCGCTCCCGGCAACGACGTGACCAGGGTGGGCGTGACCGGTGTACCGAGTACCCCCGTGGCTCCGCGACCAGACGGCATGTTGACGCCCAGCATCGGCAGGCCGAAGAGCGTCGCCTCGAGCAGCGCCTTCTCGTGGATGCCGCGGATATCCGGTGTCGCTGCCAGATAATCGAGCTTGGACTTGACGAGCGCCTCGCCGATGGCAACGGCGCCGGTTCCGGCGCGCAGCTGGCGCGCGAAATTCTTGTAGAGCCGCTCGCTGTACTCGATGAAATCGGTGTCGCCGTACTGGTAACCGGTGCCGGCGATCAGCGTTGCCTTCTTCTGCGCGAACGCCTGCACCCAGTCGAGCGTCACCGTGACGCCGGGGATCCCCGCGGCGTCGACGATGTTGTAGCCGGAGTGACAACCGGCGCTGAACACGATCGAATTCGTGAAATTCGTCGTCGACGTGGAGAGGTCGGTCGTGAGCAGGTTCGTGCTGAAATCGGCGGCAAGCGCGCTGTTGGCGCTGAAGTGCCCCGCAAGGTAGATGACGTCGTGGGTACTGCCAAAGAGCTTGGCGCCAAGGTCCGTGGCCGTCCACGGGCCTCCGTTCTGGTAGGTCTTCGGATCCGCGGGCGAAACGCTGTTGGACGTGATCAGCGTGTCCTGTGCTGCTCCGGATACCGAAACGAACGACGAGCATGCTGCGGACGTCGAGAACCCCGTGCCGCACGCAAGTTCATCCTTGACGGCCTTTGCGGCATCCTCGAGAAAGTCGTAGCCGGAAACGAAGGACGACTTTGGTGCGACGACGCCACCCGTCGCCACGTAGGCATCGATCATGCCGGCGATCTCGGACGGCGTCTCGACGAGACGGCCGACGGCGAGCCCCGGAACCGGGAATTCGCTCGTCCGCAGCGACACGCGCGTGCCCGAACCGTAGGCGTCCTGGGAGAGCACGTAGTTGCGGCGCAGGCTCGCCTCCGAGACCGAGTCACTCTTCACCGGCGGCACGAAGCCGGACTCGTCACCCAGCAGGCTCTGGTCCTGATACCGGAAGAACGGGATCGCGTCGTCGTTCCCGGCGATGACGACATAGCGCAAGCCGGGATTGTTCGTTCGATACGAGTCGACGATGCCCTTGATCTCCTCGGCCACGAGATTCATCGCGTAAGGGCAGTCGAAGTTGGTTGCCGCCTGCGACTTGAGCTGGGAAACGCGGCCGGGGCCGGCGACGTCGACGATGACGCCGGTCACCTCCGGCCGAGCGGCGAATGCCTCGAGGGTGCCACGCAGCGTGGTGCCGCCGCCCAAGTCCGTATCGAGCGCTACCTTCGAGGAGTCGGTGAGAATCACTGTGGCGAGGTTGGCGCCCGGCGCCGCGCTCCGCGGTGTCAGCGTGGTGTCGGTCACAGCGGCGCAACTCGACGCACCCCTCGCGATGTCCACCTGGAACTGGTTGCCCGTCGAGTACGCGCCGCCGCGGCCGACGACACGGACGTAGAAGCTGCCGATGTTGTTCCACGAATTGGCGACGACCACCTCGTCGCCAACGCCCGGCGTGGCGGAAACACCGATGATGCTGCGCGTCTGGGCACTCGAGAACGCCATGGCAAGTTCGCCCGGATCGAACCCCGCAGGCGCGAAGGCGCCCGGTGCGAAGGCCCCCGGCGCGAAGGCGCCTGGCGCGAAGGCCCCCGGTGCGAACGCCCCCGGCGCGAACGCCCCCGGCGCGAACGCCCCCGGTGCGAACGCCCCCGGCGCGAACGCCCCCGGCGCGAACGCCCCCGGCGCGAACGCCCCCGGCGCGAACGCGTCTGCCGCGAAGGCCCCCGGTGCGAAGGCCCCGGGCGCGAACGCCCCTGGCGCGAACGCCCCTGGCGCCCACACCGACGGCGCGTATTCGGCGGACAGACGGGTGAGCTCGACGCTGGTCGTAACCCCGAGCACCTTGAGGAACGTCGCGTTGATGTCCTTGAAGACGGCAAGATCGTAATCCGCCGGCAAGCCCGATAGCGACACCGTGACGCGCTGGCCTGGCAGCACGTCGAACTTGAACCAGCGAACCTTGCCCGGGGAGTCGATGTAGTCGCGGGCGGTAAGTGCCGCGGTCAGCGTCGCGCCGCTAAGCTTCAGCGCCCTCGGCCAGGTGTCGTTGTCCGCACTGCTGACGAGGCACGAAGACATGGCGGTCTGCGCCGGCGCCGTCACCTGAATGGCCACGAAATACCCTGGAGTGACCCCCGACGCGATCGATGCGCCGAAGTAGCCGTTCGGGTCGGTAGTGACCGATAGCGTTGGGCCCGCAGGCGACGCACTTCCCAGCACGCCGCCCGTGCAGGACTGCCCGGCATAGGCCTGCAGCGTCAGCGCAGCGTTCACGGCACCATCGACGCGTCCGATCACGTATGCCCCGTTGCTGCCTGTCGAGTACACTCGGACAAGCGCCGGCGTGGCCAACGGCAGGGGCAGGAGCGTCACGCTGATGTCGTCGAGCGCGATACCATAGGGGCTGTTGTCGTCGGACGTAAACGACAGCTTGGTCGAGGTTGTCGTGGCGACGACGGTTTCCTGCGCCTGGACCCATTTCATGTTCGACTTCGAGTTTGCAGTCGAAAAGCTGTACTGCTTTTGCAGGGTGGGCGTTCCATTGGGATTCGCCGCCCAGCGCACGGTCATCTTCGGTATCTTGGTGCCCCGATCCGGATTTCCGGAGTATTTGAATTTCAGCAGGTAGCTTCGGCCGACCTCTGTAGTCAACACCTGCGCGATTGAACCCGCGTTGGTGTTGCCATCGAGATCGATGGACTGGGTGCCTGCGGCCGGTTGCCAATAGCCTTTGATGTGATCGATAGCCTGGCCGCCGATGACCCAGGGCGTGAGCTTGGTCGAGCCCGCCGGCTTCGTGTCAAAGGTCGAGGCATTGACGACGGCGGGAGTCTCGAAGCCGCCGTTCTGCACGATGTTGGGCGCCTGGGCCCAGGTGTAACCTGTTAAGCCTGCGATGCCCGTCGCGGCGATTGCGATAGTGATCGCGCGGAGTGCGTCAAAAACGCTCCGTGCCATAGGCTTCGTCATGGCGTCCCCCCGGACTTCCGCTGCAAGCGCGGGTTTTAGCACGCGAGATGGCGCGACGCAATAGGAATGTGAAGGGTTCCTCGCGCCGCGGGCGAGGACAGCGGCCCGCAAGCCTGTCAGCCGGCGGGTGCGCTGCTCGCGCTCACCTGCTCACAAAGGGCGAGCGCATGGTCGATCGCGGCGGTGAGCACAAGCGCCCGGCCGCGCGCGCGGTGTGCGACCCCTTCCGACTCGGTGATGCTGGCGATGCAGGCGGCCAGCTCTTTCGCGATCTCTTCGTCGTACGCCGGTGCGCGCGGTGCACCGATCGCCTCGCGCAGCGCGTCGGCGGCGCCGACGAGCTCGAGCGCGCACGGCGCGTCGCCGTCGAGCGCGGCCAGGATGCCGACGTCCTCGAGCAGGAACGCGAGCGCCCACCTGTCGTCGTAGTCGCGGAATGCGCGCAGGCTGTCGGCGTAGTGCCTGCGCGCCGTTGTCACGTCGCCGAGCCCCCGGCTCGCGTTGCCGAGGTTGTGGTGGCACAGCGCGACCATCCAGGAATCACCGACCTCGCGGTTGAGCAGCATCGCCTTCTGGAACCAGTCGCTCGCCTCCGCGTAGCGCTTTCGCCCGACGGCGATGTTGCCGAGGTTGTTGGTCGAGTTGCCGAGGGCACGGCGGTCCCCGATCTCGGTGCGCAGTTCCAGCGCGCGCTCGTGGAACCTCTGCGCGCTCTCGTATTCACCGCGGTATTCGGCGACGAGCCCGAGGTTCGTCAGCAGGTTGCCCATGTTCGCCTTGTCGCCGATGCGCTCCCGGATCGCAAGGCTCGCGTCGTAATTCTCGACCGCCTTCGGCGTAGTCGCCTCGCTGCGCGGCGACGGTGCCGGCGAGGTGCAGCACCCGTCCCGACGCCGCTTTCGTCGCCGAGATCGCGGAACGCAGCCCCGGCGCGATCGAGGCGCTCGAGCGCCTCGTCGTAGCGCCCTTGCTTGCGCGCCACTTCGGCGAGCGCCGTCTCGCAGGATGCGCGCGCTTGGTCGTCGCCGAGATCCTCGGCGAGCCCCATCGCCTCGCTATCGACCTGCTCCGCGCGGCGCCAGTTGCCGACGAGCTCGAGCACCTTGCCGAGCTTCAGCAACGCCTCGACGCGCGCACCCTGCTCCAGCAGAGGCGCGAGGCGCTCGAAGTAGTCGATCGCAGCCTGATTCGCGTAGGACGCCTGCGCCGCATCGCCGGCACGACCGAGGTACTCGCGCTTCTTCGACAGGTTGTCGCTGCGCCAGTAGTGGTGCGCGAGGAGGTCGAGGTGGCGGTCGATCGCGTCGGCCTCGGACTCCTCGATGTAGCCGCCCACCCGCTCGTGCAGCATCGAGCGGATCGCGAACGGCATGCTCTCGTAGGCGACTTCCTGCGTGACCACGTGCTTGAAGAGGTAGGTCTGCTCCGCTTCCAGATCGACGTTGACGAGGTCGCTCGTGCCGAGCGTGCGCAGGTGCTCCTTGACTTGGTCGAACGTGCCGAGCTCCGGGTAGACGCCGGGCAGCATCGGCGCGCGGAAGACGCGCCCGAGCACGCTCGCCACCTTGAGCGTGCGCCGCGGCGCCTCGCCCAGCTTGTCGATGCGGCTCAGGATCAGGCTGTGCAGGCTCTCGGGCAGCTCGAGCTTCTTCAGCGCCGCCTCGTCCTGCGGGTCGACGCCCTGGCTGCGGATGAAGTTGAGGAGTTCCTCGATGTAGAAGGGGTTGCCCTGCGCGCGTGCGGTGATGAGATCGACGAGCGCCGCCGGAGCCTCGGCCTCGGCGCCCAGCATCTGCGCCAGCTTCGAGCGGATCAGCTGCGCCGCGTGCTGCGCGTCGAGCTCGGCGAGCGGCGATCTCGTCGAAATGCGGCAGGCTCTCGAGGCCGAGCCCGCCGCCGACGCTGGTGCTCGGGCGATAGGCGAGCACGAGCAGGACGTTGAGACCCGCCACCGCGCGGGCGAGCGCCTCGAGGAGATCGCGCGACAGCGGATCGAGCCAGTGGCAGTCCTCGAGCACGACCACGATCGGCACTTCGCCTGCGCGCACGCGGAGGCATTCGACGAGGAGGCCTTCGAGCGACGTCTTGCGCAGCTTCGCGTCGAACGACGCGGTGAGGTCGTTGTCCGCGAATGGGCAGGTCGAGGAGCCCGCCGAGCAGCGGCGCCCGCGGCACGAGCGCGGGATCGATCGCCGCGAGCTCGGCCTCCAGCGCGCGCACCTGCTCGTCCTCGGGCAGGCTGTCGTCGAGGCGGAACAACGTCGCCCAGATCGTCGCGCCAGACGAAGTAGCTGGTGTTCGTGCCGTACGACTGGCATTCGCCGAGCGCGACGACGATGCCTCGGCGCTCCGCCGTTCCGCGCGAATTCGGCCACGAGGCGCGACTTCCCCATGCCGGCTTCGGCGGAGATGCCGACGATCTGGCCGCGTCCGGCGAGCGCCTCGTCGAGCTTCGCGCCCATCGCGTCGAGCTCCGCCCACCGGCCGACGATCGGGAGCTCGGAGCTCGCGTGCGCTTCCGGGACGCGTGCCGCTTCGAGCCCGTCAGCGCGAACACCGACACCGGCTCCGCCTTGCCCTTCACGGTCATCGGCGGGAGCGGCTCCCAGCTGAACTGCTCGCCGGCCGACGCGACGCACCGGTTCCGAGACGTAGATCTGGCCCGGCGGTGCGTTCGACATGAGACGCGCCGAGAGATTGACCGCGTCGCCGAGGCAGGTGAACGTCTGCCGCCGCCGGTGGCCGTAGGTGCCGCTGCGGAGCCGCCCGTACGTGATGCCGACCTGGATGCCGGTAGCCGCGGTCGTGGACCCGAGCTCGCGCAGCTCGAGTCGCGGCGGCGGCGGCGCGCGCGGCGTCGTCTTCGTGCGCGATGCGGCGGACCGAACACCGCCGACAGATAGGCGCCCTTGTCGCCGAGCGTCAGGTGCAGGAGGTTTCCGCCGTAGGTCGTGAGGATCCGCTGCGCGTGCCGGATGAAGTCGTCGAGCTTCGCGATGGCGTCGTCGTCGTTGTCGTAGTCGATGCCCCCGAAGCGGACGAACAGCGGATACGCCGGCCGCAGCTCGGCGAGGAACTCGCCGTGCCCGGTGGACAGACGCTCGTAGACCGCGGGCAGCAGCCATTGCCTGACGATCGCCTCCGGCAGCGGCTCGTCCTGATCGTACCGCGGGCATCCTCGACCGCGATCGTCATCGAGGCGACGACGCCGAACGTCGCGCCCGCTCTCGCCGTCCGACCGGAACTCGCGAATGGCGATCGCGGTCGCCCAGCGATCCAAGCGCCGACCGGTCGAGCACGACCTCGGTCCTCGCCGCGAGGCGCTCGGCGGTGGCCAGCGCGTCGATCAGGCGCCCCGCGAGCACGTCGATCAGCTGGACCTCCGGGTCCCCGACGAGAAACCGGCGCGCTGCACCGACGGCGACGGCCGCCTTCATCGCGAGTCGCACTCTCGCTCCGGCCGGCGTGACGACCTCGCCCAGTTCGCTCATCGTCTTCTGCATCGCCAGGGCGCAGGCCGTCGCACGTGCGCCGTCGTCGCCGTCGATCCAGCAGGTGATCGCGTCGCCGCTGAAGTAGATGACGTGACCGCCGAAGCGCTCGAGGTCCGCGATGAGCGCGTGAAAAACGCGGTTGAGATTGGCGGTCAGCTCCTCGGCACCGCGCTGCGGTCCGAGCTCGTTGACCAACGCCTCGGTCAGCGGCGTGAAGCCCGAGATGTCCGCGAACAGCGCGGCGCCGCGAACGCGGTCGGGCATCGAAGTCCCCGTGGCGAGCGCGCGACGGCGGTCGCCGGGGATGTAAGCCTGCAGGTTGTGGAACGCGTCGCTTTGCGATGCAGCCGCCGCATCCTCCACAACGCTTTGGTCTTCGGCCATCTCTTGCCTTGGCTTAGCGTTGTCAGGAACGCCCCGCCTGCTCATCGACGTCAGCCGCCTGATCGACGAAGCGCAACATTACCTCCGTTCCGTTACGCATTTCGCCACGACGCTCTTGGGATTGTGCAATGTTTTTACTCTTGCCGTCGCCTTTGTCAAGGTTTCACTCCTGGCCGAAGGACGCCTCGAAGACCTGTCCTCAGGCGCAATTCCATCGCTCGATGAACTCGAACTGCCCGGGCCACTCGGGGGACGTCGGGTGCCGGGCGCGCTTCTCCATCGAGCGCCACTTGGCGGCAATCACGCCGAGCGCCTCGTCCGCCGTCAGGCCCTGCTCGCGCAGCAGGCAGCCGACGACCGTGCCGGTCCGGCCGATGCCCGCCCAGCAGTGCACATAGACCGGGGTCGCCCGCCGTCCATGCGCGCCGTAGATCGCGTCGAGCGTCGCCCGCATCAGCTTCGCCGGACGGCACGCCGAAATCCCGGATCGCGAACCGCCGATGGTCAGGCGCGAATCCCGCGCGCGACGGCACGCTCGCGCAGCGTCGCGTCGTACGGCGCGACGCCGCTCGCCTTCCTCGGTCAGGTCGACGAATTGCCGGATGCCGGCGTCGAGCAGCGCGTCGATGCGTCGCCGGAACCTCCGCTCGCCGCGACGGCGCCCGGATGCTCGCCGGCGAGGATCCGCCCGGGAACGAGCCAGTAGCAGTTGGCGTGCGGCCGCGCGGCGACGTCGCCCGGCAATTCGAGGACGGCGCGATCGATCAGGGGGATCGGCCATCCCGTCCTCGCGCGGCGCCTCAATGCGCCAGGATCTTCGAGAGGAAGTCGCGCGTGCGCTCGCTCTTCGGATTGTTGAAGAACTCCACCGGCGAGTTCTGCTCGATGATCTGTCCCTGGTCCATGAAGATCACGCGGTCGGCCACCGATTTGGCGAAACCCATCTCGTGCGTCACGCAGAGCATGGTGATGCCCTGGTTCGCGAGCTCGATCATCACGTCCAGCACTTCCTTGATCATTTCCGGGTCGAGCGCCGAGGTCGGCTCGTCGAAGAGCATGATCTTCGGCGTGAGGCACAGCGCGCGGGCGATCGCCACCCGCTGCTGCTGGCCGCCCGACAGCTGCAGCGGATACTTCCCTGCCTGCTCCGCGATCTTGACGCGCTTCAACTGCAGCATCGCGCGCTCGTCCGCCTCCTTCTTGGGCACCTTGCCCACCCACATCGGCGCGAGCGTCAGGTTCTGGAGGACGGTGAGGTGCGGAAACAGGTTGAATTGCTGGAACACCATGCCGACCTGCTTCCGGATCGCATCGATCGCCTTCACGTCATCGGTCAGTTCCACACCTTCGACCTTGAGCGTGCCCTGCTGATGCTCTTCGAGCCGGTTGATGCAGCGGATCAGCGTCGACTTGCCCGAGCCGGACGGTCCGCAGATGACGATCCGCTCGCCGCGCGCGACGGAGAGGTCCACGTCGCGCAGCACGTGGAACTGCCCGTACCATTTGTTGACCTTCGAAAACTCGATGATCGGCTCGGTCGCCTGCATGAGGGGCCTCGGTCGTTCTTCTATTTGCGGCGGGTGCCGGTGTTGAGATGCCGCTCGATCCACTGGCTGTAGCGCGACATCGCGAAGCAGAACACGAAGTAGATGGCGGCGACGAAGAGCTGCCCTTCGAGGAAGAATTTGCGCCAGTCGGAGTCGCCGAGCGCGAGCTGCAGCGCGCCGGTCAGATCGTAGAGGCTCACGATCGTGACGAGGGAGGTGTCCTTGAAGGTGCCGATGAACGTGTTCATGATCGCCGGCACGACGAGCCGCAACGATTGCGGCAGCACGACCTTGCGCGCCGTCTGCCAGTAGGACAGCCCGAGCGAGGCCGCGGCCTCGACCTGGCCGCGCGGCAGCGCCTGCAGCCCGCCGCGCACGACCTCGGCGAGATAGGCGGCGGAGAACAGGATGATGCCCGACCTGCACGCGAACCAGCACGTCGATCGACCACCCGGCCGGCATGAACAGCGGAAACATGAACGACGCCATGAACAGCACCGAGATCAGCGGCACGCCGCGGATCAGCTCGACGTACAGGACGCAGAGCGTCCGGATGCCCGGCAAGCCGCGACCGGCGGCCGAGCGCCACCAGCACCGACAGCGGGAAGGCCACCGACGAGGCCGATGGTCGACAGCATGATCGTCAGCGGAAAGCCGCCCCACCGGGCCGTTTCGACCGGGGTCAGGCCCAGCACGCCGCCGTGCATCAGCACGAAGAACGCCGCGAGCACCGACGACCCAGGCGCCCATCAGCCAGCGTCTTCCAGAAGGCGCGATAGCAACTCGCGGCGATCAGCGCGACCATCAGCACCGTCGCGATCAGCGGCCGCCACTGCTCCTCGTAGGGAAAGCGGCCGAACAGGATCAGCCGATACTTCTCCGCGATGACGCCCCAGCAGGCGCCCTCGTGGCCGATCGCGCGGCAGGCCGCGTTGTCCGGCCGGACCACCGCCTTGAACACGGCCCAGTTCGAGCAGCGGCGGCAGGTAGCGCACCAGGATCGCCAGCACGATCAGCGTGCCGAGCGTGTTCTTCCAGTCGGCTGAAGAGGTTGCGCTTGAGCCACGGCAGCACGCCCTCGGTGGCCACCGGCGGCGGGCGGCTCGGAATCAGCTCGAGGGCTACGGCGGCGGTGCTCATTGGTGTGCCCCCACGCTTGCGGCTGACGCCGCTGCGCTGCCCCCCGAGGGGGCGCATTCGCACCTTGGGACGGCCCGGCGGTGCTCATCGTTCGCGAATCAGGGAACGCCGGTTGTACAGATTCATGATCAACGCCGTCAGCAGCGACATCGTCAGATAGGCGAGCATCACGAGCGAGATCGCCTCGATCGCGCGACCGGTCTGGTTCAGCGTCGTCGTCGAGATCGACACGAGGTCGGGGTAGCCGACGGCGACGGCGAGCGACGAGTTCTTGGTGAGGTTGAGATACTGGCTCGTGATCGGCGGAATGATCACGCGCAACGCCTGCGGCAGCAGGATCAGCCGCGTTTCCTGCATGCCGTTGAGGCCGAGGGCCGACGCGGCCTCGTGCTGCCCATACGCCACCGCCTGGATCCCGCCGCGAACGATTTCGGCGATGTAGCTCGCCGTGTAGAGCGTCAAGCCGATGAGCACCGTGAGGAATTCGGGCGTGACCGCGCCGCCGCCGGTCACCGTGACCTCGGTCTTCTCCGGAATGTCGAGCGCCGTCGGCGCACCGCCGGCGAGCCAGCCCAGGAACGCGCCGGCGACGATGATGACCAGCGCAGGCAGCGAAGACCGGGGAGCGCGCGTCCCGTGGCCTCGAACCGGCGCCGCGCGAACTTCGCCCAGAACCAGCATGCGACGAAGCCGGCGAGCACTCCCGGCACGAGCGAACAGGTGGCCCGATGCCCAGAGCGGGATCGGATACTGCAGGCCGTTCTTGCTGAAGAAGACAGCCGGGCAGCGGCTGCAACGCCTCGTCGATCGGCGGCAGGAATTCGGTGAGGATGAAGTACCAGATGAAGAGCTGCAGCAGGAGCGGCACGTTGCGGAACATCTCGACGTACGCCGTGCACAGCGAGCGGATCGAGGAAGTTCCTGGACAGGCGCCCGATGCCGATGAGCGTGCCCGTGATCGTCGCCAGGATGATGCCGAGAATCGCGACGCGCAGCGTGTTCGACAGGCCGACCAGGTACGCCTTGGCGTAGGACTCGGCCGAATCGAATTCCCACAGGCTCTCGCTGATCCCGAAGCCGGCGGGCTGCTGCAGGAAATCGAAACCGCTCTGGATCCCGCGCACGCGCATGTTGAGCAGCGTGTTGTGCACGAGGTACCAGCCGGCGGCCACCACCAGCAGCGACGGCGATGATCTGGTAGACGATGCCGCGGAACGCGGCGCTGCGCCATGACCATCGGAAGTGCTTCGCAGGAGCCGCCATCACGACACCGTCCGCGGGTTGATACGAGTTGCGGGGCGCCTCCCCCGCTACGCAGCGCAAGACGCGCGGGCGCGGTGCCCGCGCGATCTTGCGTCGGGAATCCGCTAGCGCACCGGCGGCGCGTACATCAGGCCGCCCTTGTTCCACAGGTTGTTCACCCCGCGCGGCAGCTTCAATGCCGACTTCGGACCGACGTTGCGCTCGAAGATCTCGCCGTAGTTCCCGACGGACTTGATCGCGCGGTACGCCCAGTCCTTGTCGAGCCCGAGCAGCTTGCCCGTATCCTCCGACGTGCCGAGGATGCGCTGCACCACCGGGTCCGTGCTCGACGCCTTCATGCCGTCGACGGTCCCCTGGCCGATGCCGTACTCCTCGGCCTCGATCAGCGCGAAGACGACCCACTTGACGATCGTGAAGTACTCGTCGTCGCCGCGGCGCACCGACGGTCCGAGCGGCTCCTTGGAAATGAGATCGGGCAGGATCACGTGGTCTTCCGGATTCCCGGCTTCCTTGTTGCGCACCGACGCGAGCCCCGAGGCGTCCGTCGTGTAGGCCTGGCAGCGACCGGAGAAGTAGGCCTTGTTGGTGGCTTCCTGCGTCTCGAAGACGACCGGCTTCATCGCGAGATCGTTCGCCTTCGAATAGTCGGAGAGGTTCTTTTCCGTCGTCGTGCCCGATTGCACGCAGACCGTCGCGCCCTTCAGCTGCTTCGCGCTCGTGACCTTCGATTTCTTCGGCACCATGAAGCCCTGGCCGTCGTAGTACGTCACGCCGGTGAACTCGAGTCCCAGCGACGCGTCGCGGGTCAGCGTCCACGTCGTGTTGCGCGACGAGGATGTCGATTTCGCCGGACTGCAGCGCCGTGAAGCGCTGCGATGCGTTGAGCGGCACCCACTTGATCTTCTTGTCGTCGCCGAGGATCGACGCCGCGATCGCCTTGCAGATGTCGACGTCGAGTCCCGTCCAGTTACCCTGGCTGTCCGCCGCCGAGAAGCCCGGCAGGCTCGGATTGACGCCGCAGACGAGCGTGCCCGCGCTGCTTGATCGTGTCGAGCGTCTTGCCGGCCAGTGCGTTGCCGGTGAAGGTCGCCATCAATGCGGCTGCCAATGCCAACTGCTTCATCATGTTGCTCTCCTCGGAAAAGGCGCCGACGATCGGCTGGAAAGTCGCGTCGCCGCGAGTGTAAGCTGACTTCCGGCGCTTGGCGAGGGGGCGGAAGCCGGCGCCGTCACCGGCCGCCCGACCCCGGCGAGGAGGCCGAGCGCCACGGCCAGGCGCGTCAGCCCTTCCCGAGTGGTTTCGGGGTCGTGCACGAGGGCGATTCGGATGAAGGCTGCCCCGCGTTGGTGCCTTCGCCGGCGCCGCTGGGGCGTTCTGCACCAGGCTGGGTGAGATACGCCCCCGGCAGCACCCGCAGGGCATGCTCACGCCACAATCGCTGCGTCAGCGCCACGCCGTCGTCGACGCGAAGCCACAGAAAGAAGCCGCACGGCGGCCGGTAATAGCCGGCGAATCCGCCGAGCAGGCGATCGGCCGTGTCCTTGCGCCCACCGAGGCGCGCACGCATCGCGTCGACGTGGCTGTCCTCGGACCAGAGCGCCGTGGCCGCGGCGAGCAGCGGAAGCGGCGTGCACGCGGTGCCGTTGAGGCGCACGCGATTGAGCGCCGCGAGGATGTCCTCGGCGCACCGACGGCGAAGCCGGAGCGCAGGCCGGCGGCGCTCGAACGCTTGGACAGCGAGTGGAGCACCAGCACGTTGTCGAGCCAGCGCTCGGACGCAGTCCATCGCCGCGAGCACTTCCAGCGCGCCCGGCGGCGGGGCGTCGTCGTAGAGCTCGGCGTAGCACTCGTCGAAGACGACGAGAAAGTTGTGCCGGCGCGCAGCCTCGACGGCACGCTGCATCTCCATCGGCCCGATCACCCGACCATCCGGATTCGAGGGCGAGCACAGGTAGAGAATCGACGTGCGCGACCAGGTGTCTTCGTCGACCGCGGCCAGGTCGAGCGCGAATTCCGGAAATCCGCTGTGAGCGAGGTAGCAAGGCTCCGCGCCCGCCATGAGCGCCGCCGCCCGGTAGGTCTGATAGAACGGGTTCTGCATCACGGCGAGCGGCGCCGCCGCGAGGGACTGGTCGCGATCGACGCGGCAAGATAGAGGCCTTCGCGGCTGCTTGTGACCGGGGACACGTGCATATCGGGATCGATCCGGCCACGCGCGACCGGATAGCGTCGCTCGAGATAGACCTAGCGCCGCGCGCCGAAATTCGGGCGTACCGACTGGCCGGCGGGTAGCGATTCCAGAGATGCGCATGCGAGGCGATCGACTCCGGCCAGGAGCGACGGGGGCGCATCCTGCGGCTCGCCCACCGCCATGCTGATCGGCGACAGCCGCGGATTGGGCGCGATGCCCGCCAGCAGCTGGTCCAGCCGTCGAAACGGCGAGTCGAAGCGCGCGATGCGCTCGTTCAACAACGGATTCATACGTGCACCCTGGGCGCTGCGCGCCATTTAGTCACGATACGCGGGCCGTCCCGCGCAATATAGCCGATGGCGCCGGGTCCGGAGACGCCGGGTCGCATCGCAGCCCGCCGTAGGTGCAGCGCAAGGCGGCAATGTGCTACGGTTTCGCTTGTGCGCCGCCTGCCACAGCCCCTCGCCAGCCGATCGTGACTGAAACCTCGCCGCAAAGGCGCGTCGTCGTATTCGACTTCGGCGGCGTCCTCATCGACTGGAATCCGCGCCACCTCTACCGGAAGCTCTTCGCCGGCGACGAGGCGGCGATGGAGGAGTTCCTGGCAAACGTCTGCACGTCCGAATGGAACGAGCGCCAGGATGCCGGGCGCACGTTCGCGGAAGCTACCGCCGCGCTCCTGCCGCGCCACGCCGACAAGGCGCATCTCATCGCCGCCTTCGGCGAGCGTTTCGACGAGATGATCTCCGGTGCGGTCGAGGGCACCGTCGCCATCCTGGCGGAACTGAAGCGCAAGGGTGTCCCGCGTTACGGACTCACCAACTGGTCGGCCGAAACGTTCCCGCCGCAGCGCCGGCGCTTCGACTTCCTGTCCTGGTTCGACGGCATCGTCGTTTCGGGCGAGGAAGGCGTGATCAAGCCCGATCCGCGTATCTTCCGCATCCTGCTCGATCGCTATCGCATCGCGTCCCACGAAGCGGTGTTCATCGACGACAATCCCGGCAATGCCGCGGCGGCGGCGGCGCTTGGCCTCCACGGCATCCATTTCCGCTCGCCCGACCTCCTTCGGCAGGAGCTCGAAACGCTCGGCTTGCTCTGAGGACCGCGGTGCCGCCGGCGGCGCCCCCTCCCTCCCCCGCCGTAGAGTAGCCTGTCGACTTGGCGCAGGCTTCCGAGGCCCGGGCGTGCACGATCACTCCGCGATCACGACCTTTCTCTTCACCGACATCGAGGGCAGCACCCAGCTCTGGGAGCGCGAGCCGGGGCGCATGGAGTCGGCGCTCGCGAGACACGATGAATTCGCCCGGTCGGCCGTCGAAGCGCCTCGACGGCAGCGTGATCAAGATGACCGGCGACGGCATGTGCGCCGCCTTCGACGACCCGCAGGACGCCGTCGCCGCCGCCCTGCGGTTCCAGCAGGCGCTGGCCGATCCGGCCGCCACCGGCGGCGTGGCGCTGCGCGCGCGCTGCGGTCTCCATGCAGGGGTCGCGGAGCGCCGCGACAACGATTACTTCGGCAGCGTGCTGAATCGCGCCGCCCGCATCATGGCGGCAGCCCACGGCGGCCAGGTGCTGGTGTCGCAGGCGCTGGCGGTGCTGCTGGTCGACCGGCCGCCGCGCCGATGTCACGTTCCTCGACCTGGGCGCGGTGCGCTTGCGCGATCTCGCGAGTCCGGAGCGCGTCTTCCAGGTCGCTCATTCTTCGCTGCGGCAGGAATTTCCCGCCCTGCGTTCGCTCTCGTCGACGCCGAACAACCTGCCGCAGCAGATGACGTCGTTCATCGGTCGCGAGCACGAGCTTGCCGAGATGCGGCGGTGGCTCAAGAAGTCGCGGCTGGTGACGATTCTCGGCGCGGGAGGACTCGGCAAGACGCGGCTGTCCCTGCAGGCGGCCGCCGACGTCATGGACGATTATCCGGATGGCGTGTGGTTCGTCGAGCTCGCGCCGTTCGCGGATGCGCGCATGGTGCCGCAGGCCATCGCCTCCGTTCTCGGCGTCAAGGAGGAAACCGGGCGACCGGTGTCCGAAGCGCTGCTGAAGGCGGTCAAGGATCGCCGACTGCTGCTGATCCTCGACAACTGCGAGCACCTGCTGCAGGCCTGCGCCGAGACGAGCCGACAGCTGCTGCAGGCCGGTCCGCGACCTCCGGATCCTCGCGTCGAGCCGCGAGCCGCTGCACGTGGCGGGCGAAGACGACCTACCCGCTGCCGGCGCTCGCGATGCCCGACCTCGATCAGACCGATCACGCCCGCGGCGCTGACGCAGTACGAAGCCATCCATCTGTTCGTCGACCGCGCGATCGCCGCGCAGCCGTCGTTTCGCGTGACGGACCAGAACGCGTCGATCGTCGTCGACATCTGCCGCCGGCTCGACGGCATCCCGCTCGCGATCGAGCTTGCCGCCGCGCGGGTTCGCGCACTGTCGGTCCAGGCCATCGCGGAGCGCCTGACCAACCGCTTCCGTCTCCTGACGGGCGGTGATCGGACCGCCCTGCCGCGGCAGCAGACGTTGCGCGCGTCGATCGACTGGAGCCACGACCTCCTGACCGACGACGAGCGGATCCTGTTTCGCCGCCTGGCCGTGTTCGCGGGCGGCTGGACGCTCGAGGCGGCGGAAGCGGTCGTGCACGGGTGGCGGAGGTTGCCGAAGGCGACGTGCTGGACCTGCTCGCCGATCTCGTCGACAAATCGCTGGTGACGGTCGGATCCGGAAGGCGCGCGGTACGGGTTTCTCGAAACCGTTCGCCAATACGCGAAGGAGCGGCTTGCCGCATTCGCCGGATGGCGACGACGCGCGCATGCGGCACCTCGTCTTCTTCCTCGCGCTGGCGGAGAGCGCCGCGCCGCGGCTGCTCGGACCGGAACAGGCCGCAGGGCTCGCCCGGCTCGATCTCGAACGCGAAAATCTCTTGTCAGCGCACGCATGGTGCGATCACGCGAAGGCGGCGCCGACCAGGCGATTGAGGCTGGTCCAGGCGGTCAAGCACTATTGGTTCATGCGCGGACTACTGAACCTGCGGCCATCACGTGACGGTGGAAGCGCTCGATCCCCGCGTGCCGCACAGCGGCTCGATGCCGCGCGTTGCGTCGGGCTGTCGCGCTGGCCAGATCTGCAGCTACATGGCTCGCTACGAGGAGGCGCAAAGGCTACCTGCACGAGAGCCTCGCCATTGCACGCGACATCACGGGACCGCGGATGATCGGCCGCGGTCCAGAACTCCTGGCCCTGGCCGCGCTCGGACAGGGAGATCGCGCTGCGGCCGCGGCCACTTGCGACGAAGCGCTCGCGATGGCGCGGGAGCTTGGGCAGCAAGCGCGAGATCGCCGTGGCGATCGAACGCGCTTGGCGCAGCTCGATCGCGTCGAGGGCACGCTGGACAGGCGCCGAACCGCTCTACGAGCAGGTCGTTGCGCTCGCTCACGATCTCGGCGACCGCGGGATTCGCCGCCATCGCGCTCCTGGTCTGGCGATGGTGTCGACCAGCAGAGCGTTGCCGGACCGTGCCCGGGAATTGCTGCGGGAAGTGCTTACGATCGCGGACGAGACCGGCTCGAGGCCGGCGGGGCAAAGCGCGCTGGAAGTCGCGGCGGGTCTGCCGTGCTGCCGCAGGAGTGGGAGCGCGTTGCTCGATTCTTTGGAGTCGCGGAGGCGCAGCCGCTACGCACCGGAATCATGCGGGATCCCGCGGACGAGGCGTTTCTTGCGCCGATGCTTGACCGGGCTCGCTAGGCACTTGGCGCGGAGGCTTCACCGCCGCCGAGGCGCCGGGCCGCGCGCTTTCGTTCGACCAGGCGATGGTCCGAGGTCCGTACGTGGCTGGAACGAGCGCACTGAGAGACGGCCGCAGCGACGGGCGAGTCGCTGGTGAACCCATGGATCCAGCAGGCTCAGCTCCCGGCCGGACCTGTCGACCACCCGAATCGTGTTGTTCATTGCGCGGGCCGTTCCGGCTTGTCGTAGGAACATAGGATCACCTTCTTGCGGTGAAGTCGCGCCTTGCACGCGAAATTCGTCGGGAGCGGGTTCCCGACGCCGGCCGCAAACGCGATTGCGCGGTCGTCTTGAAACTTGCCATGCGGATTGTCTTGACGCAGCATCCGAACTTGTAGGCCTCGTCGGAGACCGTGCCTCGCCACCAACCTGCTGGGTCGGATCGGCTCTGAGATCGTACGCGATGCATTGTCCCGGTCGCTTCGATCGGAAGATATCGTCGATCGAGCGGATGCGGTCCGCATCTGCCTTGAGGCGGTGAAGCAATGGAGCCCGGTCGATGGACACGGTGTTCTTGCCAGGCACGATGAATGCTTTCAGGCGGCCCGACGCGGACACCCGCGCAACCCGTAATCGTGACGACCAAAGCCAAGAGCACGAATCTGTTCATGGGGACTCTCCCTGATATCGGATCGCATTGACCGGACTCGAGGTTGCAATCGCATCGACTAGGAAATCGGCTCCCGCGCGGAGAACACCGTTCCCAATTCGCGTTCGAGTCTACGGCATTGTTGGCGCCAATGCCAACGCCGACGCGCAAGCAGCCGGGCTTGAACTCGCCGCCAAATCCGACCAGAATCGCCGGAAAACTTCCTTGCGCACGATCAAGGTTCTCCGACGAAGGCCACTCCATGACCGAATCGGTACTGTCCGGGAAATCCGCGCCGCGGGAGGCAGGCTACGAGATCCGTTACGAGCCGTGCGGGAAGCGGGTTCGGGTCGAGTTCAACGGCGAGTTCGTCGCCGACTCCTCGCGCGCCATCATCCTGCACGAGACGCGCGTGCGGCCAATGCATTACTTCCCGCCCGAGGACGTCCGCATGGACCTCCTCGAACGCACGGGGCACCAGACCCACTGCCCGTTCAAGGGCAACGCCAGTTACTGGTCGCTGAAGGTCGCCGGCAAGGTGGTCGAGAATGCGGTCTGGTCGTACGAGGACCCCTATCGCGATGCGGAGCCGATCCGTGGTTACCTCTCGTTCTATCGCGACAAGATCGCCGCGCTGTACGAGGGCGACGAGGAAGTCGCGTTCCTGCACAAGAGCGGTGAAGGCGTCCACGGCAATCCGATCGCGAGCTGGCTCATCGAGGACGCGTGGAAGGCAAGTTCACCCGAGGCGCTGATGGCGCAGTTCTGCGGGTTCCTGCGCGCCGCCGGTTATCCGATCGCCCGGTCCACCATCATCATTCCAACGCTGCACCCGCAGATCTTCGCGATGGTGCTCGTCTGGCGCGACGACGTCGCCGAGGTGCGCGTGGTCTACGAGCCGCACGACATCCTGCTGCAGCCGCGGTTCGCGAACAGCCCGTTTGCGCCGATCATTCGCGGCGCCGGCGGCGTGCGCCGCCATCTCGAGGACGACGACGCCAAGCTCGACTTCCCGATCCTGCGCGACCTGCGCAGCGACGGCGCGACCGACTATGTGGCGATGCCCTTCCGGTTCTCCGACGGCCAGATCAACGTCATTTCGATGACGTCGTTCAAGAAGGGGGGCTTTTCCACGTCGCACCTCGGCAGCATCTACGAGATCATGCCCGCGCTCGGCCGTTTGTTCGAGGTTCATGCCCAGCGGCGCATCTCGGTGGGCCTCCTCGAGACCTACCTCGGCCGCAGCACGGGCAAGCGCGTGCTCGAAGGGCAGATCAAGCATGGCGACGGGCAGGTCATCCACGCGGTGATCTGGTTCTGCGACCTTCGCAATTCGACGAATCTGTCCGAGACGCATGGATACGGCCAGCTACCTCGCCCACCTCAACCGGTTCTTCGCGGCGCTCGCCGGCTCGATCATCGAGCATGGTGGCGAGATCCTCGCCTACATCGGCGACGCGGTGCTCGCGATCTTCCCGATCGCCGATGGCGACGTGCCGTCGCCGAACTGCATGACGCCCTCCGAGGCGACGGTTCAGGCGATCGCCGCCGCCCGGGCGGCCGCCGTGCGAATCGCTGCCACCAATGCCGAGCGGCCCGACATGCCGGCGCTCCAATACGGGATCGGGCTCCACGTCGGCGACGTGACCTATGGCAACATCGGGATCCCGCAACGGCTGCAATTCACCGTCATCGGATCGGCGGCCAACGAGGCGTCGCGAATCGAGAGCATGACGAAGGAACTGGACGAGCCGGTGCTGGTCTCTTCGAGGTTCGCGGAACACTATCCGGGCGAGCTCGTCAGCCGGGGCTCCCACGCGCTCAAGGGCGTGACCGGCGTGCATGAGCTCTTCGCGCTCGCGCCGGCAAGTGCGGCATGACGCGGCAGCGCTCGAGCCGGCCGCGGCAGATCGCTGCGCGAGGCTCGCTACGGCACGAGGCACGACGATGACGGACGACGACTGGACAGCAGGCAAGGGAGGCCATGCGGGTCGGCGACCATGCGACCGCGCTCGCCATCTACCGCACGCTCGCCGAGCAGGGCGAACGCGCGCGCGCAGGACAAGTTGGGCGTGCTGTACGAGAACGCGGCAGAGGCGTCACCAAGAGCTACGTCGAGGCCGCGAAGTGGTATCGCCGCGCCGCGGAGCAGGGACTTGCCGACGCGCAGAACAACCTGGGCGTCATGTACGAGGAACGGCCACGGCGTGCCGCGCGACGCCGTCGAGGCCGCGAAGTGGTATCTCATGGCCGCCGAGCAGGGCGACGCCAATGGCCAGCACAACCTCGCCAATCGCTACGAGAGCGGACAAGGCGTTGCCCAGAACTACGCCGAGGCGGTCAAGTGGTACCGGAAGGCGGCCGAGCAAGTCCATCCGATGGCCCAGGCCAACCTGGGCGTCATGTACGAACATGGCCACGGCGTCCGCCAGGATTTCGTGCAGGCGCAGATGTGGTACATCCTGTCCGCCTCGTTCTTCCGGGCGTCGGAAGCCAAGAACCGCGGCCTCGTGATCAAGAACCGCGACCAGCTGGCCGCGAAGATGACGACGGAACAGGTGCTGGAAGCGCGCCGGCTCGCCCGCGAGTGGCGGCCCGCGCGATGACGGGGCATCGGGGCACGAGGCAGGTCTACGTCGCGCCCTGAGGCCGCCCCAGGAACCGCCGCAGCCTGTCGACCCCGTCGGCGAGGCGCGCCTCGCTCGAGGCGAAGCACCAGCGGACGAATCCCTCCCCCTCGGGCCCGAAGGCAACACCCGGGGCGAGGCCCAATCCGGTGTCGGCGACGAGCCGCTTGCAGAAGTCGAGGCTGTCGGTGAGGTTCGCCACGCGAAAGAACGCGTACATGGCACCGGCCGGGGGCACCGCCTCGATGCCCGGTGTGGCGCAGAGCGACGCATGGAGGACATCGCGCGCCTGCCGAAAGCGCTCGACGGTCTGCGCGATCACGCTCTCGCCGCGGGTCACCGCGACCACCCCCGCCCGCTGGACGAACGGCGGGGCGCACGACGTGTTGTACTCGACGAGCTTCGCGAGATCGGGAACGAGCTCGCGCGGCGCGGCGATCCAGCCCAACCGCCAACCCGTCATCAGCCACGACTTGGAGAACGTGTTCGTGCTGACGACGCGATCGTCCGGATCGGCGAGGTCGAGGAACGACGGCGCGACGTTTCCGGTTCCTCCTCCCTCCGTAGTAGAGGCGCTCATAGGCGTCGTCCGCGACGATCCAGATGCCGTGCCGGCGGCAGTGCCCGAGGATGACGCGCTGGCTTTCGGCGTCGAGCGTCCAGCCGGTCGGATTGTTGGGCGAATTGATGTAGACGGCCCGCGTGCCGGGGCGAAGCGCGCGCAGCAGGCGCTCGAGGTCGAGCGTCCAACCGGTCGTCGCCGAACCGCAGTTCGACGCACTCGACGTCCGCGCCCAGTATCTTCGGAATCTCCACGAGATTGGGCCAGAGCGGAGTCACCGCAACGACGCGATCGCGCGGCCCCACCAGCGCCTGCGTCGTCAGCATCAGCGCCGACATCCCCGAGTTCGTGACGGCGATGCTGGTCGACCTCGACCGGCCGATGCAGGCGCGAGATGTAGGACGCGATCGCTTCCCGCAATTCGGGAATGCCGAGGTTGTGCGTATAGAACGTCTCGCCGGCGTGCAGGGCGTCCACTCCCGCCTGCCGGATGAACGCGGGCGTCACTTCGTCGGGTTCGCCGAACCAGAACGCGAGCACGTCCTTGCGCGCAAGGCCCGCGTTGGCCACTTCGCGGATCTTCGAGGCGCGCAGGCCGCGGACGACCTCGCGCGCCGTTGTCCCGTCGGCTCGGGCGGGACCATTTCTCGCCATCAGCCGAGGTTGTCCGCGGCGAACTGCCAGTTGATCAATTTGTCGAGCACGGCATTGACGTAATCGGCACGACGATTCTGATAATCGAGATAGTAGGCGTGTTCCCAGACGTCGATGGTCAGCAACGGCTTCATGCCCTGGGTCGAAGGCACATCGGCGTTGCCGGTCCGGACGACCTTGAGTCGTCCGGCATCCAGCACCAGCCAGGCCCAGCCGCTGCCGAACTGTGCGAGCGCCGCCGTCGCCAGCTCTTTCTTGCAGGCATCCAGCGAGCCGAACGCTGCCTCGATCCTCCGCTTCAGTTCTGCGGGCGGCTCGCCGCCACCCCTGGGCTTCATGCTGTTCCAGTAGAACGTGTGATTCCAGGTCTGCGCCGCGTTGTTGAAGATCGCGGACTTGTCCGCCTTGCCGGCCGCGCCGACGACGATCTGCTCCAAGGTCGCCTCCGCGAATTCGGTCCCTGCGATCAGCCTGTTCAGGTTATCGAGATACCCGCGATGGTGCTTGCCGTAGTGGAAACTCAGCGTATTTGCCGAGATCACGGGGTCGAGGGCGGTCTCCGGGTACGGGAGCGGCGGCAGCGCAAACGGCGCGGCGGCCCTGGATGAACGCGAGAACCCGCCGGTTGCGGCCAGCGCCAGCGCGCCCAATGAAACGGCGAGGAACTCGCGACGGCCACGATCGGGCCCCGTTGAAGCCATCTCGCCATTCATGATGGTTGCGTCGTGCATGGTTGTCCTTCCGATCCGGGGGGCCGCCACGTTCCGCGGCCATCATATCCCGCTGGACGCAAGGCGCCAAACCGTGTTCCGGCGCCGTACGCGGCTCACTTCGCTGGCGTACAAGCGGGCGGCTTCCCGGCCATCGCGAGCACCCGCAGCGCTTGCGTGAGATGCGGCTTGTCGAGCATCCTGCCTTCGAGCTGCACCGCCCCGGCACCGCCGGCGCCGGCGAACGCATCGACGACGGCCGTCGCGTGCCGCACTTCTTCCTCGTCGGGCGAGTAACCTTCGTTGATCGTCCCCACCTGATCCGGATGGATCGCGATCTTGCCGGTGAACCCTGCCCTTCGCGATGCGCGGACTTCGCGCTCGAGCCGCTCGTGGTCGCGAAAATCCGGCGTGAGCGTGTCGATGGCCTGCACTCCGGCCGCGTGCGCGCCCAGCAGGCACAGCGAGCGCGCGAGCTGGTACGTGAACTCGTATTCCCCGCTGTCGACGCGATTGGTGCTGGCGCCCAGGGCCGTCGCCAGATCCTCCGCACCCCAGGTGAGGCCGCGAAGGCGCGATGACGCACCGCGAAAGGTGTCGAGCGCGAACATGGCCTGCGGCGTTTCGGTGGCCACCGCCATGATCCCGATCGACCCGGCGGCGATGCCTTCGCGTTGTTCGAGTGCCGTGAGGTAATGATCCAGCACGACGATTTCGCTGGCCGATTCGGCCTTCGGCAACAGGATGCCGTCCGGACCGCCCGCCGTAACCCCCACGAGATCCGGCAGCGCCATCGGCGTTCCCAGCGGATTGATGCGCACCCAGAGCTGCTGGTGAGATCGATCGGGGCGGCTGACCAGGTACTCCTTCACCATGGCCCGGGCGATCGCGATCCGCTCGATCGCTACGGCGTCCTCGAGGTCGAGGATGAGCGCGCTCGCCGCCGTCGACTGCGCCTTGGTCATCTTCTTCTCGCTGTCGCCCGGAACGAACAACAGCGACTTCAGCATCGCGTCCATGCCGTCGGCTCCCTTTGAATCGGGGTTTGCGCTTGTATACCACGTCGACGCGTCGATCCGACGGGCGAGGCCCGGCGGACCGACATGACCGACGCAATGCTCGCTTACTGAAGCGGACGCCCTCGGTGCAGCGGAGTATTCCCGTCCAGGATCAGCCGGCCCATCGACCGGACCGCATCCCCCGGTGGCCCATCGTCCCGACATTCTGATCGGCGATGGCCTTCTGTTCGGGGGTCAGCACCGCGTACAACGCACCGAACGCGTTGGTCATCGTCGCCATCCCGGCGGCGCGTTGCTGCATGGCCGTCGCACGCTGGCCCATGCGCTCCGGAGCCGTCCCCGCGCCCGCCTGCATCTGGTCATGCAACGACTGCATGCTTGCGGCTTGTGCTTTCGCCTGGGCGGCGAAGGTCTGCCACGCGGCTTCCTGGGTCGTCGTGATCTTCAATTGGGCCTTCAGCTCGTTCAGGTGGTAGTCAGCCATGGCCGCATGATCGACACCTGCCATCGGTCCGTGACCGTGACCCATCCCCATGCCGGGACCGTAACCGTGACCTGACCCCATACCCGGACCATAACCGTACCCCATGCCGCCATACGGCTGGGCAAAGGTGGCGCCGGCGACGGCCAGCGCGACAGCGGCGACGACGCCGGCGACAAGACTGTGCGTTCTCTTCATGATGAATCTCCAATACTCGGTTGCGGCTTGGTCCACTGGTCATCCAGCGCCTCCGCTGGACAATCCCTCGCAACGGTTATGATTTGAGCACCTTCGTGTAAGCGCAGCATGTCAAGGCAAGGCCTTTTGGTAGCACACTGCAACGACGCGGGCGGCTGACACACTGCGTTACGTTTCACTTGCCCGACCCTCCCGGAAACATCCGAAAATTCCGCCATGGACGCTTCCGATCACATCCTGATCGTCGATGACGACACCGAAATCCGCAGCCTGTTGAGCCAGTATCTGGTGAAAAACGGCTTGCGCGTGACGACGGTGGCCGACGGTCGAGGCATGTGGCAGGCGCTCGGCGCCGGCCGCATCGACCTCATCGTCCTCGACTTGATGCTCCCGGGCGACGATGGACTGACGTTGTGCCGCAACTTGCGCGCGAAGTCTTCCGATGTTCCGGTCATCATGCTCACCGCCCGGGGCGAGGAGACGGATCGCATCGTCGGCCTGGAGATGGGCGCCGACGATTACCTGGCCAAGCCGTTCAGCGCGCGCGAGTTGCTGGCGCGCATCAAGGCCATCCTGCGCCGCGCCCGAAGTCTTCCCCAGAACCTCCAGCCCGACGGTGCGCGGCGCATCCGGTTCGCCGACTGGATTCTGGACACGGTCGAGCGTCAACTCGTTTCGGCCGAGGGCGTGGTCACGCCGCTCGCGGGCGCCGAGTATCGATTGCTGCGGATTTTCCTGAGCCACCCGAATCGCGTTCTCAATCGCGATCAGCTGGTGGACCTCACGCAGGGCAAGGAGGCGGACCCTCTCGACCGCAGCATCGACGTCCAGGTGAGTCGGCTGCGCCATCGGCTGGGCGACGATCCGCGTGAGCCGCGCCTGATCAAGACGGTGCGCGGTGCGGGCTATGTGCTGGCGGTGGCCGTGACGGAAGAGACTTGATGCGTCTGTTGCCGCAGTCGCTGTTCGGCCGGCTGATGCTGGTGCTGGCGAGCGGGCTGGTCGTCGCACAGATGTTGAGTGCGGCGATCAACCTGGCCGAACGCGATTCGGTGCTGGTCCGGGCGAGCGGCATGCAACCGGCGCGACGGATCGCCGACATCGTCACGCTGCTGGACTCCCTGACCCCTGCCGAACGCACCAGGATCGTCGGCATCCTGAATGTCCCTCCGCTGGTGGTCACGCTGGACCGCACGCCCGCCGCGGACGATTCAGCGGCAACGGGAGGGGCGCACGCCGCATTTTTTTCCTCGGTGCTGCGCACTGTGCTGGGCGACGAGCGTCCGATACGGGTAGCGATCAGCGGCACTCCTCCGGAGTGGGCGCCCGGCGCGGGACGAGGGCGCGGCCCGGGGGCCATGGGCGACGGCACCATGCGCGGACCGGGGATGCACCGCTTTCCCCCGGGCGGGGTCTCGTTCCTGATCCAGGTCCGTCTGCTGGACGGAACCTGGGCGACTTTCGACACGCAGGTTTCCCAGGAATCGGCATCGCTGCCATGGCGGGTCTTGCTGACGCTCGCGACGCTGCTCGCCGCCGTGCTGCTCGTGTCCTATATCGCGGTGCGCTGGATCACGCGCCCGCTGCAACTGCTCGCCACTGCGGCCGACGAGCTCGGGCGCGACATCAACCGTCCGCCGCTGCCCGAAGGCGGGCCAGCCGAGGTCAGCCGCGCGGCCCGCGCTTTCAACACGATGCAGAGCCGGCTGGTCAAGTTCATCGACGAGCGGACCCGCCTCCTCACCGCGATGTCCCACGATCTCAAGACTCCGCTGACCCGCATGCGCCTGCGCGCCGACCTGCTGGAGGACGGCAGCCTGCGCGAGAAGTTCGAAGCGGACCTGCTGGAGATGGAGACGATGGTGACGCAGACGCTGGAGTTCATGCGGGGCGTCCGGCACCGCGAAACGGCGCAACCCATAGACATCATGGAAGTGCTGAAAGGCCTGCAGGCGGATAACGACGCGATGGGCCGGAGCGTCACCATCGGCGGTCGCGTTACCAGACCGCTGAATGCAGAGCCACAACTGCTCAAGCGCTGCCTGTCGAACCTCATCGACAACGCCGTCCTTTACGGTCAACGGGCGGAGATCACGGTTGAGGACGGGGGCGATGCGTTGACCATTCGCGTGCGCGACCACGGTCCCGGAATCCCGGAAGGCGACATCGAGAAGGTGTTCGAACCTTTTCATCGCCTTGAAGGCTCGCGCAGCCGCGAAACAGGAGGCACGGGGCTCGGCCTCGGCATTGCGCGGAACATCGCGCAGGCACACGGAGGGGACGTTCGCCTGCGCAATCACGCGACCGGTGGCCTGGAGGCGATGCTGGTCCTGCCGTGGAACCGCGAGACGAGCGCGCCACCCGCGCAGGGCGGCGCACCGGCGCGTCAGAACTCGTAACGGAAGTTGAGCAGGACCTCGTTCGTCCGCAGCTTGCCGGTCAAGGGGGTCGTGAAATTGTCCTCGTTGAACGATTCGCCCGCGGTGGCCGGCCCAGCGTTGGTCTGGAGCTTGCCGAGGTCCGAGTAGCGATAGCCGATGTCGAGTATCCAGTTCGGGGCGACGCGCACTTCGGCGCCGAGCGTCAATTGCCAGGCCGTGCTCGACTTCGAACCGCCGGGCACCTGGCCGGACTCGGCGTCCGGGCCAGGCGGATCGGTCCAGTTGATGTTGTTCACCTTGTTCTTCGACCTGCCGATGCCGCCGCCGATGTAGGGCGTGGCCTTGTCGGCGATCGTGTACGGGACGCTGAAGTAGCCGTTGACCATGACGGTGTTCGCGGTCGTCTTCGGGTCGAAATTCACGCCGCTCGGGGACGTGCCCTGGAGGTCGTAGCCGCTGCGGTTGCTGTAGGTGACGTCGGCACGGAATCCGGCCGGGAACCGGTAGCCGACGCCAGCGCCGATGACGAACGATGAGCCGAGGTGGTTCAGCGACCCGGCGCAAACGTGCGGACTCGGGGTCTGGAGGAGGCAATTCGAACCATTCGGCTCGGGGTGCGCGTTCGTCATGCCGGCGCTTTTAGCCCAGGACCAGCCAGTGCCGATCTGAAAGTAGAAACCGGGGAACGGGGACCGCGGCTGCGCCTGCACCGGTGCCGATGCCGGTGCGGGGGCCTGCGCTTGGCCAGGGGCCGGCACCGGCGCACCCTTGTCGGGCGGCGGTAACGGGGTTCGGACGTCCTGCGGCGCCCGGGGATCGGCCTGCGGAAGCGGGGCGGAGTCGGCTTGGGTCATCCTTGCCATACACCCTCCAAGCCACATCGTAGCGATCGCGACCAGAACCACCATCTGTGCGAGATGCATTTGCCGCTCCCTTTCAGTCGACGTCAGTGAACCGGACACCCCCTTCGTAGTTAGCGACAATCATTGGCTGCGGAGCCAGCGAGAACGAACTGCGTAATATAGGCCACTGAGCAGGCGATGCAATACCCCGCCCGGATGCCACGACGGAGGTCTCAGCCGTAGCAGAACACGTCGAGCTTGTTGCCATCGAGGTCGCGATAGTAGGCGGCGTAGAAGCCGTCGCCACCCTCGGCGCGCGGGCCCGGGGGGCCTTCGTCTGACAGTCGAGATCAACCCCGCCACGCAGACCCACCAGTGGGGCGAGCGCCTGCGGATCTCAATCCTTCTCCGCCAGCAGCCACTTTCGGCACTCGGCGAACTCCTTCTCGACCGCGGCATCGACCGTCGGGAAGCGGAGGTCGAGCTGCTCGATCCCCTGGACGATCGCCGCCGCGACGACAAGCCGCGTGAACCATTTGCTGTCGGCGGGCACGACGTACCACGGCGCGTGCGGCGCCGCCGTATGCCGGATCGCGTCCTCGTAGGCTTTCATGTAGTCGTCCCAGTGGCTCCGCTCCTTGACGTCGCCCGGAGCGAACTTCCAGTTCTTCTCGGGCTCGTCGAGGCGCTCGAGGAAGCGCTTCTTCTGCTCGTCGCGGGACACGTGGAGGAAGAACTTCAGGATGAGGTAGCCGTTGCGCGCGAGGTAGCGCTCGACGCTCGCGATGTCCTCGTAGCGTTCCTTCCAGACGCGTCTTGGTCAGCAGCTTCGGCGCGAGCTTCTGCTTCGCGAGAAACTCCTTGTGCACCCGGACGACCAGCACTTCCTCGTAGTAGCTCCGGTTGAAGATGCCGATGCGCCCGCGCTCGGGCAGCGCCTTCATGCAGCGCCACATGAAATCGTGATCGAGCTCCTCGCTCGACGGCGCCTTGAACGACGTCACGTGCACGCCTTGCGGATTGACGCCCGACATGACGTGCTTGATCGTGCTGTCCTTGCCCGCCGCGTCCATCGCCTGGAAGACGAGCAGCACGCCCCAGCGGTCCTGCGCGTAGAGCTTCTCCTGTTCCTCGGCGAGCCACTCGATGCCGCGCTCGAGCAGCGTGCTCGCCTCGCCCTTCTGCTCGGACTTGAAACCGTGGGTGTCGCCGGGATCGTGATCCTCGAGCCGGAATCTTTTCCCCTTCGTGACCCGGTAGGGCCGGAGGAACTTGTCGAGAAGCTTCGCGTCGACTTTCACCATTGCTTGTTCTCCGGGAGTTTTCCGACCCCGTACTGTACGGCCTTTCCAATCCATATGTCCTCCCTTGCTTCGCCGACGAACCGGGCGCAACCGCCCTGATTTCGAAAAGAATACAATGTGCGATTGAGCCCCATGAAGCAGCGCGGGCGATGGCGTAGAGTCAGCGGATGAACGCGCGGAAATCGACTCTGCCTGAGGAGGACCATGAGAGCATGGATGTGGACCTGGATATCTGCCAGCCTGCGCCACGCCATCTGGTATCGCTGCGGTTTGGTCTGGGTGGCGGACGTTCTCTTTGTCGGGAAGTTATTCGGCAATGGAACTATTGCCAACCTGATCGGTGAGCAGGAATCTTGCCGCGCGCGCTTTACCGGGCTCAAGCGCTAGACCCCCGCGACCCGGTCGCGGGGAAGACAGGATGGGCAAGTTGATCAGCTATATGCGGCCGGATGGGCGTACATGCCGGCATTTGACCGTATGGGCGTGGAGCGAGTCAAAACGGAGTCTGGATGTTCGTCAGTGGTCTCGGCACAGCCACGCCGCCGCAACGGTACAGTAAGGCGGAGTGCTGGGAAGCCTTCAGGACCTCCGATTGGTTCCAGAAGCTGGACCGGCGCGCGCATATCATTGCCGAAACAGTTCTGACCAAAGACAACGGCATCGAGTCGAGATCGCTGGCCGTCGACTCCCTGACCGAAGTCTTTCAGATCGATCCGGATACGTTGCACGCCCGCTTCCTGGCCAATGCGCCGGTACTGGCCGCCGCCGCCGGCAAGTCCGCGCTGAAGGAGGCGGGCCTTTCTCCAGACGCAATCGATGGCGTGGTCATCAGCACATGCACTGGTTACCTCTGCCCCGGATTGACCAGTCATGTCGTCGAGCGCCTCGGTCTCTCGGCCGACGTTCTGGCATTCGATCTGGTCGGACAGGGCTGTGCGGCTGCACTGCCGAATTGGCGGCTCGCGGACGCGTTGCTGCGGTCCGGATCAGTTCAGCACGTCCTGTCAATTTGCGTCGAAGTCAGCAGCGCTGCAATGTTTCTCGACAATGATCCGGGCGTATTGATCAGTGCCTGCCTCTTCGGCGACGGAGCGGGGGCAGCAGTACTGTCAGGCAATCCTCATCCCCAGCGCCGCAGCCTCGAGTGGAAAGACTTCGCCTCGCTGGTCAATCCTGCCGAGCGCAACGCGCTGATGTTCGAGACCCGGAATGGCATGCTGCGCAACATCCTGACCCGACCCGTTCCGCGGCTGGCTGCCGAACACGCCGAGAGAGTGCTGCACTCGGTCCTCGCCACTGCCGGTCTGAAACGCACCGACATCAGCGCCTGGATCATGCATGCAGGCGGGCGCGACGTGCTCGAAGCATTGCAGCGACGGCTGAACCTCGGCGCAAGCGAGCTGCGCTACAGCGCGGACATGCTTTATCGATACGGCAACATGAGCAGCGCCTTTGTCTACTTCGTCCTGCAGGCCGCGCTCGACGATGACGCCGAACCCGGATGGTGGTGGATGTCGGCGTTTGGTGCCGGCTTCAGTTGCCACGGCGCCTTGCTCAAGGCGGCGTGAGCCAACCGGCGCCAAAACACATGGACCTGAGCATGGCGCGCCGCGTAGAGCAGGAACTGCTCGATGGCCTCGCCGCCGAAGATCCGCGCGCGCGACGCTCGAGGGAAGATTTGCAGCGCATCCACCGGGCGATGGCGACGCTTCCAATCGTGGGACGCGCTCTGGATCGCGGCACGTCACGATTCGTTCCGCGAACACTGCTCGAACTCGGCGCCGGCGATGGATCGCTGATGTTGCGCCTGGCGCAAAAGCGGGCGGCGCGTTGGCCGAACTTACACGTTACCCTGCTGGACCGGCTGAACCTGGTCGCACCGCAGACGCTCGACGGCATTCGCGAAGCTGGCTGGACACCGACTGTCGTGGCGATGGATGTGTTCGACTGGCTGGCGCGACGCGACGACTCGCGCTGGGATGTCGTTCTCGCCAATCTGTTCGTCCATCACTTTGCGTCAGGTGAACTGCGACGACTGCTCGCGGGAATCGCTGCGCGCACTCGTGTCTTCCTTTGTTGCGAACCACGTCGATCTGGCCTTGGCGCTCGCGGGAAGCCACCTGGTCGGATTGTTGGGCGCTGGCCCCGTGACGCGACAGGACGCGGTAGCGAGCGTGCACGCCGGGTTCCGGGCGCGGGAGTTGTCGAGTCTCTGGCCCAATGGGCAGGATTGGGAGGTGAGTGAATTTTCCGCCGGTCTGTTCAGCCACTGCTTTCTGGCGGGCCGGAAGGAGCGATAGATGCACGACGCCTACGACGCAATCATTGTCGGCGGCGGTCCATCCGGGGCTACGGCCGCGGTGCTCCTGGCGACGGCGGGATGGCGGGTCGCCGTCGTGGAGAAGGCGGCGTTCCCGCGTCGCAAAGTGTGTGGGGAGTTCATTTCGGAAACGACTTGGCCGCTGTTGCGGCAGTTGAGCGTAGCGGGTCCGTTGCTGAATATCGCGGGCCCTCGTGTATGCCGCGTCGGCATCTACGCCGCCAACGCGATGGTGACGGCAGAGTTGGGGTCGACGGGCGGGCCGGCGCAGAACGGCGGCCGAGCCGTGGGCCGCGAACACCTCGACACGATGCTGCTCCAGCGTGCCGCCGCGGCCGGGGCGAAGGTTCGGCAGCCCTGCGCGCTCTCGCAGTTTGTCGACAACGATGGTCGCTACGAGTGCACCATCGTCGAAAAGGGCACGCGACAAACCCAGGTCTTGCGATCGCGGATCATCATTGCCGCGCACGGTTCCTGGGAGTCCGGCCCGCTGCCAACCCAGGACTTGCGCCGGCCATCGCGCCCCTGCGATCTGTTCGGCTTCAAAGCCAGGTTCATCGGCAGCGCGCTTCCGCAGGATCTGATGCCATTGCTCGCTTTTCCAGGTGGCTATGGCGGCATGGTGCACACTGACGGTGGTCGTGTCAGCCTCTCGTGCTGCATTCGTCGCGACCAGCTCGAGCGCTGCCGTCGGAAGTGGCCTGACGTACGCGCCGGCGAAGCCGTGCTCCTGCATATCCAGTCGTCATGTATGGGGATTGCGCTGGCGTTGGCTGCGGCGACACTGGACGGTGTCTGGCTGTCGTCCGGACCGCTACGAACGGGAATTCGCACCTTCGGGCGCGATGGCATCTTCGCGGTTGGCAACGCGGCCGCCGAGGCGCATCCCATCGTCGCCGAAGGCATCAGCATCGCCATTCAATCGGCGGCGTTGTTGTGCGCGCAATTGATCGCCCACCCGGAACTAGGGTCCGCCCGGGCCGGTTCCGCCGGCGTGCTCAAGGGCGTCCGCGACGAATACGCGCGAGCCTGGCGCAACAACTTTGCACGACGCATATTCGTGGCGGCTGCATTCGCGCACGTCTTCATGCGGCCTGTTTCCACACGCATCGCAGCCACCTTGCTGGAACATTTCCCACAGCTTCTTACCGAGGGTGCCCGATGGACCGGAAAAGCGGAGCCATTGCGCAGCACGCGCTCGTTCGATAGGGCAACGTCGTGAGCATCCTGCCGGGATCGCATCGACCGCCCGCCGATGGCATTTAACCAGTTCGAGGAGAACGCCCGATGACGACGTTGCAATCAATGCAGGGCATTTTCAAAGCGAACTTCGACCTTGCGCCCGAACTGCTGCAACGGGAGGCGGTACTGGAAGATCTGGCAATCGACTCATTGTCCATGATCGAGGTCCTGTTCGCCGTCGAGGACGAATTCAAGATTGTGGTCCCTCACGAGCCCGCCGCATGGCGGGGCCAGACGAGGACTTTTGGCGATCTGGTGGACTATGTGGACAAGCTCATCGCCGCACAGCATCCAGCAATGGCGGACGGGGAAGTGCCGGCTTGAGACGGGTAGCTGTTACCGGGATCGGCGTGATTTCTCCGCTGGGAAACGATCCGGATACCTTCTTCAACAATCTCGCACGCGGTCGTTCGGGAATCGTCGAGCTGCCGGCACCGGCCAACGCACCCGCTGGCCGGCCAACCGTCGAACTCCCCCGGAATCACATCGGTGGCGCCGCGGCGTTTGATGGCGCCCGATACTTTCCCGCACCCAAGCTGCGCATGCTGGATCGGGTGAGCCAGTTTGCCCTGGTGGCCGCTGCGCAGGCCGTACGCGACTCCGATCTGGTCTTCGACCCCCTGGGGCGCCAGCGCGCCGGGGTCTTCGTCGGCACTGGCATGGGCGGAGCGCAAACCATGGACGACGGCTACTTCACGCTGTATGCGGAAGGCTCCGATCGCGTCAAGCCTTACAGCGTGCTGATGGCCATGACCAACGCGGCGGCATCCTGGATCGGGATCGAATACGGCTTGCTGGGGCCGAACCTGACCTATTCCACCGCCTGCTCCTCTTCCGCGGTGGCGATCGGCGAAGCAGCCCGCCGAATAGCCACTGGCGATGTCGACGTGATGATCGCCGGCGGAAGCGAGGCGCCGCTCAACTACGGGACGCTGGTCGCCTGGGATGCATTGAAAACGCTCGCCACGCCAGACCCGGACGATGCCAGTACCTCATGCAAGCCCTTTGCCAAGGACCGGACGGGACTGGTGCTGGGTGAAGGCGCGGCCATGGTCGTGCTGGAAGATTTGGAACATGCACAGGCGCGGGGTGCGCGCGTTCACGCCGAACTCGTCGGCTACGGCCTTTGTACGGACGCGACGCACATAACACGCCCCTCGGTCGCGGGTCAGGCGGCCGCGATGCGGCGCGCCCTGGATGACGCAGCCATCGAACCCGACGAAATCGGATACATCAACGCTCACGGCACGGCGACTCTGGCCAATGACGCCGTCGAAACCGCAGCGATCAAGGACGTGTTTGGACTCCACGCGTTCCGCATTCCCGTGAGTTCCACCAAGTCCATGCATGGACATCTGCTCGGCGCCGCCGGAGCCTTGGAGTTCGTGGCGACGGTACTCGCGCTGGAGCGACAAATCGTTCCGCCGACCATCAACCTCCAGGTGCCCGACCCGGAATGCGACCTCGACTACGTGACCAGCGGCGCCCGATCCGGCGTCAAGTTGGCAGCGGTCATGTCGAACTCGTTCGCGTTTGGCGGCACGAACGCGGTCCTCATCTGTCGCCAAGGCTAGTGTGCTCGATGACGGGCCTATTAAGAGTGACATGGCGCGCAAGTGACAGTGCGACCACCGCCCAGCGTGTCGGGAGTCAGTGCCCCGCGCCGTCGCCCGGCGGAGACTGCGGAAGCAGGCCGAAGGCAAGCTGCAGAAAGGCATTGGCGATCTGAAAGAAGCCGTCACAGACGCCGTCAGGAAAGCATAGGGACCTCAACGGCGCGAACTGGAAGCACTCGTGCAACGTCGAGGGTGGTGAGCGGTCCGACGCCGCAGTACACGCGGTGTCGCACCGGGTTCCACGATTCGCAGGGGGGCGCGATTGATTCGGACGGTGCGCGGGCTGTTCGTCACGGTCGCATCCAGCCCGTCGTCAGTCTCGGCCGAGAAGAGGTCTGCCAACATCGCGGTACTCATCGCGGACCTGGCTCGCCGTCCGATACTTTTGAAGAATGTTTTCCTCCGGCGTAACTGGAACAAAGAGCCAGACGTATTCGTTCAAAGGAAACAGTTCGGCGCTGTCTGCAGGCGCTTCCGGCGCCAACCGCGTCAACCTATTTGGCCGATCCCTGAAGTGGTAGAGGTCATAATCGGAGCAGCGTCGCAAGCGATAGCAAGCGGGAACTGGAGTAATCCCCGGCCGCGAGGACGTTTCATCCGGATACGGAACTACCCGCATCATCGTCAGTTCGAATGGGCGGCCGACGGGGGCCGGCTGATCATTTGCCGGTGATCCTTGCGCTACCGCCAACATCGATAACAACATCCCAACCGCGCCGGGAACGACGGCGCGTTGCCAGAGATTCATACCGCGCCTCTCGGATGCCCAAGTTCTGCGAACAGCCGCGCCGCCCCATTCATCGCGGCGTACCTGCGGCGCCTGGCGCAATAGGTGACGTAGCGGCGGAGGAACACGAGCACGAGGAATCGCTCGACGTCGGCTAGCGTCGCCGGGTCCTCGCTGGGCGGTTCTTTCACCGGCGGTTCCGGCTGGGGAGGCTCCTCAACCGGCGGGACCTTCGCAGGCTCCTTTTCGGGCTGCGGCGGACGGTTTTGTGGCGGCTCTCCGGTCGGCAAGTGCGAACGTGTCGCCAAGTTGCGGTGCGGGCTAAAGGCGCGCGCATCCGGATTGACGTTGCGGACCTCGGCCGGCCCGATGATCTCCCATCCATCGGGGTGCCTCTCCGCGATCTCATGCCGCCCGGCGACGTAGCGCGCTCGGTGCCACTTGCCGGTGCGCGGGCATAGGTAGCGGAAGGGGAAAAGCTCGAGCCGGGGCATGGCGGGCATTATCGCGCCGTGGCGCGCCGAACGAAAACCGCCCCGATGCACTCGTGCATGATCGGTTCCGGGTGCCGCGAAAGCACTTCCACGTAGCAAGGGGTCAGGCGCATCGCCTGACCTCTTGCTTTATTGGCGCGCCCGGCAGCGATTTTCTCAGCAATCGTCTTACCCGTGGCAAAGAAGGTCCCGGCTGTAGCGCGTTCAGCGGGTGGGAGTCGGCTTTATCAGTGCTCGCCCTGATCGACACGTTCAGGGCTCACGGGATACGGGGCGGACTCTTTGGAGACCAGGCCCCACAACGCCTCCGCCGTCGGCGCCATGACTGCGTTCTGACGATATAGCCGTACCTCGAGCGGCACGCGCAATGCCGCGGACCCTGCGGCGACGAGCCTCCCGCTTCCGAGTTCTTCGGCGACGAGCGATTCTGGCAGCCACGCGATGCCGCGGCCCGCGAGTGCCATTGTCTTCAGCAGGAACGCGTTGTGCGCTGTGAACACGACGGTCACGTCCGATCCGCGCTCCGGCCTCTTCGCAAACAGCGCGCGTAGGATGCGGCCCAATCCCGATGCGTCGCTGTAGTCGAGGACTGGCACAAGCTCGCCTCGCCCGAGCTCGAACAGCGGCTGGCCAGCCGCGTCAGGTGCTGCGACCGGTAGCGCGACATCGGTACCAAGGCAGACGACCGGATAGCGCCCTTCGTCCAGGCGGCCCGGCACGTCGGAATGGCCATAGCAAAGAACAAACTGCACGCGCCGCTGGATCATCAGGTCCTCGCAGGCACGCGAGTGGTCGGATAGCGTCTGCACCGGACCATGCTGGAGATTCGTTTCGAGCGCGCCCAACCAGCGCGGGAAGAACGTAATCGAAAGCGCGTGCGTGACCGCGAAGCGAAGGCTCGCGGCCGACTGGTCCTGCGCGAGTCGCGCTTTGATTCTGGCCGCTTGGAGGCCAGCGAGCGCATCCCGCACAAACGGCAGGAACGTGCGGCCGGCGCCGTTGAGCTCGACGGGGTGCGTACCACGGTCGATCAGGTCAATGCCGACCCACTCCTCCAGCGACCGAATGTGGCGCGAGAACGCCGGCTGCGCGATGGCGCGCGCTTCAGCGGCCCGCGAGAAGTTACCCGTCTCGGCGAGCGCGACAAAGTCCTCGAGCCAATCGAGGTCCAGCGAACGGTTGTCGGGTCCCATCGGTATGGAGTGAATAGTTCCATGCGATTTTAGTATTGGACCCGGCCGGCCGGCGAGGGAAATGATGCCACCCGTGTCCCACGGGTCCCGAGGAAGCTCAATGCCCGCAATCCGCAACTACCGCGGCATCATCCCTGCGATCGCTTGCCCGTTCACCGCCGACTATCGGATCGACGAGCCCGCCCTGCGCAAGCTCGCGTCGTGGCTGGCCGGGCACGCAGGCGTCGTCGCGGTAATGACCAACGGCCACACCGGCGAGGTGTTCTCGCTCACCCCGACGGAGCGCGCCACGGTGACGCGCATTGTCGCCGACGAGCTCCGTGGACGCCTGCCGGTCATTTCGTCGATTGTTTGCGAGGGTTTCGCCGACGCCGCCGAGCATGGGCGCATGGCGGCCGAAGCCGGCGCCGTCGCCCTCGACGTCATGCCGCCGCACCACTGGCTGCGCTTCGGCTGCACGCCGCGCCACGCACTCGCGTACTTCGACGCGATCCACCGGGCGGCTCCTGCCCTCGACCTGGTCTGCCACGTTTATCCCGCGTGGACTCGGGCGTCGTACTCGACAGAGCTCCTGGCCGACCTCGCACGGCTGCCGTACGTGCAGGCATTCAAGGTCGGGCAGCGCGACATGAACAAGTACGCGCGCGACATCGAGGCGATCCGCAACGCCGATGCGACGAAGTCGATTCTCACCTGCCACGACGAATATCTGCTGGCATCCATGGTGCAGGGCATCGACGGCGCGCTCGTCGGCTTCGCGACGTTCATTCCGCAGCTGATCGCCGATTTGTGGGACGCCGTGAAGGCAGGCGACCTGAAGCGCGCGATGGCTGTCCAGGACATCATCACGCCGCTTAAGGACGCGGTCTACGGCGGTGGCGAGCCTACCGGCGAGGCGCACGCGCGGATGAAGGCTGGCATGGTGCTCGCGGGCGTGCTCGCCGACGGCCACGTGCGCCCACCCACGGAGCAGCCGGACGCGCGCGAGCTCGACGCGCTGCGTGCGGCCGTCGCGCAGGCCGGCCTGCTGGCGCGCTGAATACGACGACATCGAAACGATTCCCCACCAGGAGGACACCATGAAGCGCTCTGCATTTCTGCGTCTCGTACTCGCGGTGGTCGCGTCACTCACCATGAGCAGCGCGATTGGCCAGGGTTATCCCAACCGGCCGGTGCGGATGGTCATTCCGTTCCCGCCGGGGGGCACGCTCGACGCGCTGGGCCGGGCGCTCGCGCAGAAGGTCGGCGACCAGATGGGCCAACCGTTCGTCGTCGAGAACCGGCCGGGCGGTAACGGCATCATCGGCGGCGATGCTGTCGCCAAGGCGCCGCCCGACGGGTATACGCTGCTCTTCAATGCCTCGACCTTCGTCACTGCACCGATGACGATGAAGGAGGTGCCGTACGGGATCGAGAAGGACTTCGTGCCGATCTCGCTCGTGGCCAAGGCGCCGCTGTCGGTCGCGATCGCCAAGGACCTGCCGGTCACCGACATCAAGTCGCTGATCGCATACGCGAAATCGAGGGGCGACAAAACGACCTTCGCCGTGGGCTCGATCGGCTCGGCCGGCCACCTCGCCACCGAGTTGCTCGCGCGCGCGGGTGGCTTCACTTACACGGTCGTCCCCTACAAAGGCACGTCGCCTGCATTCCAGGATCTTCTCGGCGGCCGCATCGACGGCTTCATCGACCCGATCCTTGGCTCGCTGCAGTACCACAAGGCGGGCCAACTCCGCGTCATCGCCGTGACGTCCGCCACACGGGCGCCGAACCTCCCCGACGTAGCGACCGTGGCGGAAACCATTCCTGGCTACGAGTTCTATAGTTGGTACGGGTTGTGGGGGCCGGCGAAGCTGCCGGACGAGATCCGCACGCGGCTGAACGGCGAAGTGAACAAGGCGCTCGCGTCCGCCGACATTCGTGACAAGTTCGCCCCGCAGGGTCTGGTGCTCACGCCCGGGAGCAGCAATGACTTCGCGAACTTCCAGCGGGAGGACATGGCGCGGTCGCAGAAGATCATCACCGAAGCCAACATACGTGTCGAGTGACGTCCTCGCCCGCGGGGCGCTCGCCGGGCTGCACGTCGTCGTCACCGGCAGCAGTGGCGGGATCGGTCGCGCGATCGCCGCGCGACTCCTTACGCTCGACGCCGTCGTGCACGGATTCGACCGCTCGCCACCCACACTGGTGGAGGATGGGCGCTTCCACCCGGTGACCGTCGATCTCACCGACGGCGCACAGACGACCGATGCCGCGCGCGCCCTAACGCGTATCGATGCGCTCGTCCATGCGGCCGGCGTGATGCGCGTGGGACGAGTGGGTGCGCTCGATCATGCCGAAGGCGACACGATGTGGCGTATCCACGTCGAGGCGGCGACGCGGCTCGCCGATGTGCTCGTCCCGCCTATGGTCGAGCGCGGTCGCGGCCGTGTCGTCTTGCTAGGGAGCCGCGTCGCGCACGGCATGCCCGGGCGCGCGCAGTACGCAGCGACCAAGGCCGCGCTCGTGGCGCTCGCGCGAAGCTGGGCGAGCGAGGTCGTAGCGAAGGGCGTCACGATCAACGTCGTCGCGCCGGCGGCAGCTGGAACCCCGATGCTCGAGGATCCCGCCCGCGTCGCGAGTGCCCCGCGCGTGCCGCCCTTGGGCCGCCTGATCGACCCTGCGGAAATCGCGGAGCTCGTCGCGTACCTCCTTTCACCCGCCGCGGCGGCGATCACCGGCCAGGAGCTAACGATCTGCGGTGGCGCCTCGCTGGCTTCCTGACGCTTCGCTCTTTTTCTCCCTCGTTCCGTGAAAATCGTCAATATTCTCGAATCGACGCGTCCGATCCGCTCAGACATCCGCAACGCGTACATCGATTTCTCGAAGATGACGCTTAGCGTCGTCGCGGTGGTCACCGATGTCATCCGCGAGGGGCGGCCGGTGGTTGGCTACGGCTTCAATTCCAACGGTCGCTACGGTCAAGGTGGACTGATCCGCGAGCGCTTCGTGCCGCGGCTCCTCGAAGCCGATCCGCAGTCACTTGTCGACGATGCTGGTGAGAACCTCGACCCGCATCGTATCTGGGCACAAATGATGACCAACGAGAAGCCGGGCGGCCACGGCGAGCGCTCGGTCGCCGTAGGGACAATCGACATGGCCGTATGGGACGCGGTCGCGAAGATTGCTGACCAGCCGCTGTTCCGGCTGCTTGCTGAGCGCTACGGCGAAGGCACTCCGAATCCGCGCGTGTTCGTGTACGCCGCGGGAGGCTACTACTATCCCGGCAAGGGCCTTGACGAATTGGCGCGCGAGATGACGGGTTATCTCGAGCGCGGCTACACCGTCGTCAAGATGAAGATAGGCAGCGCTTCGCTGGCCGAGGACTGCGCCCGCATCGAGGCAGTGCTGAAAATTCTCGGTCCGGGACGGCATCTCGCCGTTGACGCGAACGGCCGCTTCGACCTTGAGACCGCGATCGCCTATGCGCGCGCGCTATCGCAGTACCCGCTGTTCTGGTACGAGGAGCCCGGCGATCCACTGGATCACGAGTTGCAGGCCGAGCTCGCGAAACACTACGCGAACAGCATGGCCACCGGCGAGAACCTGTTCTCGATGCAGGATGCGCGCAACCTCGTTCGCTATGGCGGCATGCGTCCGGACCGCGATTGGCTGCAATTCGACTGCGCCTTGAGCTACGGACTGGTGGAGTACCTGCGCACGCTCGACATGCTGCGGCAACATGGCTGGTCGCCGTCGCGGTGCGTCCCGCACGGCGGGCATCAGATGTCGCTCGCCATTGCTGCCGGCCTCGGACTCGGCGGCAACGAATCGTATCCTGACTTGTTCCAGCCGTACGGCGGATTCCCCGATGGCGTCAGGGTGGAAAACGGGTACGTCACGCTGCCTGACCTGCCCGGGATCGGGTTCGAGGGCAAGGCGGACCTGATCAACGAGATGCGCGCGCTCGCGCATTGAACGTCGCGCGCCTTTGTCGGCAATCGATTCTCGAATTCCAAGGAAACCAACGCGAACCTATGAGATGCGAGTCACGCAGCGCCACGAAAGAAAAGGGGCTGCATCGCTGCAACCCTTTGATTATTTGGCGCGCCCGGCAGGAATCGAACCCACGACCCCCTGGTTCGTAGCCAGGTACTCTATCCAGCTGAGCTACGGGCGCGAAGGATAATTATATCAAGCTACCTGGCATCCCGGCCACTTTGCCGCGGCTCCGCAGCCGGTGGAGGGATCGCCGGTTTGGTCTTGCCCGCCTGCCCTCGCAAGCCATGGGCCTTGGCGGCCCACGCGATGCCCACCCAGGCACCAAGCACCGCAAGCGGCCACGCCACGACGCGCGGCCATAAGGCGGCGACGATCGCGAAACCGATCGCGAGCGCGCTCACCTTGGCGAGCAAGCCCGATTCGGCGGCACCCAACGTCCGGCGATTCGTGAGCGCGGCGCCCAACGCGCTGCCGACGCTGACGGCACCTGCCGCGACGCGACCGGCGCTTCCCGATCGGGCACGCCGCGCCGCGGGCCCCGCACCGCCCTCCGTGGGAGCCATCCTGTTGCGACGCGTAAGCACGATTTCGGTGGAGCGCGCGAGGTCCTTTTCGTATTGCGCGACCATGAGCGCGCCGAAACCCCGATCCTCGATGGCGACGTCGAGCTCGTAATTGCCCATCCAGCTCGCGATGTTGAGATTGGTCGAGCCGATGCGCGCCCAGAGGTCGTCGGCAACGGCAGTCTTCGCGTGCAGCATGGTGCCGTTCCACTCGAAGACGCGCACGCCGGCATCGAGCAGGCCCCGATATCCCGCACGCGAGATAGGCGACAGCGCCGGGATGTCGCTGGCGCCCGGCACCAGCAGGCGTACATCGACGCCATCGCGCGCGGCGGCGGCGAGGGCCGCGACGTAGGCATTGGTGCCGACGAAGTACGCGTCGGCGATCCACAGCCGATGCCGGGCCAGCGACGCGATCACGAGATCGAGGCGATAGGTGCCCGTCGCGCTGGGAACTCCGGCGACCACCCGCAGGCGCACGTCGCCGACTGCCGGCAGCCGCACTTTCGGCGGCGTGAGGGTACTTGGGCAGCGCTTCGCCGCCGCAGGCGCGCCACACCGACTCGAACGCGTGCCGGAGCTCGGCCACGGCCGGCCCGCGAATCTCGATGCCCGTATCGCGCCATGGCTCCATTTGTCGCGCGGGGTCGCCCAGCCATTTCGCGCTGACGCACAAGCCCGAGACGAACGCGATCCGGCCGTCGACGTTGAGGGTCTTGCGATGATCGCGTGTGAGCCAGCCCAGCGGACTGTCGAGTCGCGGCCGGTTGAACGCGAGCACGTGCGCTCCCGCGCTTTCGAGCAGTGGCCAGAGGCTCGCGGCGCGACGCGAGCCGAGCCAGTCGTAGATCAGCCTGACATCGACGCCCGCGCGCGCTTTCTCGGCGAGCGCTTCGGCGAATTCGCGCCCGACCACATCGTCGTCGACGATGTAATTCTCGAACAGGATCGAATGCTCGGCACCACGGATGGCGGCGAGCCAGGCTGGAAAATTTTCCTCGGCATCCTGCAGCAGCCGGACGGCGTTGCCGTCGATCGGCAACGAGCCCGCGGCGCGGGCAAACGCGCGGTCGGTGAGGCCCGGATCGGACGCAACGTCAACGCCGGCGGGAACCCTCAAATGCCAGCCCCGGAGACGCCATTCGTGCGGAGGGGCGCCGCATTGCGATACCGTGACTTTCATGATCTTCCGGAGCCCGTGGAGATTCGACTCGATGCCTGCCAATCTTGGGCATCGACGGCCCGGAACGCAATGGCCATCGCCGTGGCCCACGGCGAGGCCGGCGGCGATGGAAGCAGCTGCCGCCGGATTCTATCGGGCAGCACGCGTGGTGAATCTGTCCTTCGCGAAGGCTAGCCCGGCGCCCTCATTCGCCGTGCGAGCACCAGCAGCGATATCAGGAGCATGCCCGAATAACCGCCGATGACGAAAGCCCAGATCAACCACCAGATTGAGACCATGATTTCGAACGTGGTCCTGTCAAAAGTTGCAGTACCTGCTCCTTACCCATGCCAAATGCAAGAGTCATGCCGTGGCGAGATCGCACTTTCAACTCTTTGATTTATCATAGGTAAAAGCATCAACTGCCGCGCCAATGCGCAATCCCCTGTAAACGAATCCGACATGCGGTTCCGAGATCCCGCGCGCCGCGTTACGAGGGCATGCGGACCCGGCGCCATGCTCGCGTTGGACGATCGGCCGCGTTAGTATGGCGACCACGATTGACGGCGTCGGGGCCCAATCCTGGCCGCAAAACGCACACGGGGAAAACCAGTATGGAGACCTTGCTGCTTTGGATCGGGCGCATCGCCGGCGCCGTCGGCTTGATATTGAGCGCCTGGGCGGCCTACGCCCGCCTGACCGGCGCATTTTTCGCCGGCGGGTTCCAGATCGGCACGCTGCTTTTCGTCGGCATGACGGGCATGCTCGTCGGCTGCTTCTGTCTCCTGCTGGTGCTGACGCAACGGATGCGCCGGTAGCGCTGCAAACTTCGCCGTCCGCTCAATTCATCTCCGGCGCGGTACCCGGCGCCGGCGTGAATCCCAAGTCACCGCGCGCCAGCGCCGCGTCACGACCGCCGAAACTTTCGAGCAGCGCCTGCTGGCGCCGCTTCGCACGCGCATCGACTTCGTCCGGATCGAGCTCCGCGCGCAACCGGCGTTCGCCCTCGGCAATCACGGCAGCGAACCGCGCCTCGCCGGCGACGTCCACCAATTCCTCCGGATCGGCGTCGAGGTCGAAAAGCTGCGGCGGATAGGCGACATAGCGGCAGTACTTCCACTTGCCGAAGCGCAGCATGAATGCGCCCGCAGTCGAACCGATGGCGTGATACTCGGAGAGCACCGGGCGCGCCGGTGCCGCGCCCTTCGCCACCGCAAACAGCGATGCGCCCGGCAGCGGCCGATCACTCCGCGGCGCCGGCGCCCCGGTGGCTTCGAGAATGGTCGGCGCGCAGTCGATGTGCGACACCGGTGTTGCCACGGTGTGTCCCGCAGGAACGCCGGGGCCGGCGACGATGAGCGGTACGCCCGCGCTCTCCTCATAGAACGTGGACTTGCCCCACAGTCCGCGCGCGCCGGCATTGTCGCCGTGATCGCTCGTGTAGAGCACGCGCGTCTCGCCTTCCATTCCCGACTCGGACAGCGCGCGCAGCACGTCGCCCACATTCTCGTCCATCGACGACACGAGGCCGCTATAGCCGGCGATCGCGCGCTTCACGTCGGTCTCCGAGGCGAAATGCGGATCGTAGTCGACCGTGCGCGCGTAGTCGTCGATGAAGGGATGATGGGGACGCCCGCCCTTCGCGTACAGCTTGGGCAGAGGCAGGTCCTGGCGCCAGTAGCGGTAGAACCAGCGCGCCGGCGCGGTCAGCGGAAAATGCGGCGCGACGAACGACACGAACAGCACCCACGGCCGGTCGCGCCATTTCGGCGCTTCCTCGTGCAGCCAGATCTGCGCCCGCGACGCGATCTCGCGATCGTAGACGGTATACGGTGATTCGCCGGGACCGGCCTTGCGCGCCATCTTGTCACCGCCCTTGCGCGTGGGAATGCGCTCGCGGATCAGTCCCTTGACGTCGCCGATGCCGTCGATGATGTGCATCGGCACGATCTCCTCGGAGAAGCCGTGATCGTCGCCCTTGCGGCCGCGGAAATGCAGCTTGCCGATCGAGACCACCCGATGGCCGGCATCGCGCAGTGCGTGGTGCCAGCTCGGGATCGCGCCGTCGTAACCGTCGGCGTTGTCCCAGTAGCCGATATCGTGCACATAGCGCCCGACCGCGAAGCTGGCGCGAGCGGGCACGCAGATCGGGCACGCCGTGTACGCCGACGTGAAGCGCGTGCCGCGCGCGGCCAGCGCGTCGAGGTTGGGCGTGGCGATGAACGGATGCCCGGCGGCGCCGAGAAACTTCGGATTGTGCTCATCCGACATTAGCACGAGGAGATTGGCGGGCGTCATGGCGTGCGAGGATAAAGGTATGATTGTAGCGGGAGGAACCATCATGAAGCTTTCGTCTCGCTCTTGCGTGCCGCTGCTGGCGCTCATGCTGTTCGTACCGGGGGCCGGCGCCATGGCGCAGGGTTACCCGAGCAAGACGCTCCGCCTGGTCGTCGCCGACGCGCCGGGAGGCGCGCCGGATCAGCTCGGACGCCTCCTTGCCCAGAAATTGTCCGATGGACTGGGCCAGCAGGTCATCGTCGACAACCGGGCCGGCGCGGGCGGCGCGCTGGGCGCCGAGTTGGCCGCCAAGGCGCCGCCGGACGGCTACACGCTGCTGCTGACGACGACGGCGATCTACGCGATCCTGCCCAATCTCCGGAAGGACTTGCCCTACGATCCGGTCAAGAGCTTCGCGCCGATTTCGCGCATCGCCACCGCGTCGAACGTGCTGGTGGTCAACATGGAAGTGCCGGCCAAATCCGTGACCGAGCTCGTCAAGCTCGCGAAGGACAAGCCCGGAGTGCTGAATTACGCCTCCGCGGGCGTGGGCACGCCGGCGCACCTCGCGGGCGAAATGCTCAATCTCCTGGCCGACATCAAGGTCACCCACGTGCCGTACAAGGGCGCCGCCCCGGCGCTGCTCGACGTCATCGCCGGTAACGCGCAGTACATCATCACTTCGCCCATCGCCGCCGGCGCGCACATGAGCGGCGGCCGCGTGCGGGCGATCGCGACGACCGGCGCGGAGCGCAATCCCAGCCTCCCGGAGCTGCCGACGATCGGCAGCAGCGTGCCCGGCTACGAGATTTCGCAAACGTGGGGCATCGTCGTTCCCGCGGGCACGTCGCCGGACATTGTCAAGCGCCTGAGCGACGAGATCGTCAAGTCCATGAATCTCCCGGACGTGAAAGAGAGGGTGTTGAAGACGGGCGCCGTGCCGGTCGGGGATCGGCCCGCCGATTTCGAGGCGTTCATGGCGACCGAGCGGCAACGACTGGGCGACGTGATCGCGCGATCGGGGATCGTGCTGAAGGAGTGACCCCCCGGCGATGCGAACCGATGGGGCCAACGAGCAATGAACGCACCCCTTCCCGAGCCGGCCCGCCCGTCGGCGGCTTCGCTGGCCATGATCCGGCACCTGGTGGCGTTCGACACGACGAGCCGCGAGTCGAACCTGGCGTTGATCGACTGGGTCCGGACCCACTTGCGCGGACACGGGATCGACTCGCGCCTGACGTTCGACGGCACTCGCAAGAAGGCGAACCTCTTCGCCACCATCGGACCGCCGATCGACGGCGGCATCGTCCTGTCCGGTCACACCGACGTGGTTCCGGTCGACGGCCAGGAATGGCATTCCGACCCGTGGCAGGTCGCCGAGATCGGCGACCGCCTGGTGGGACGAGGCGTCTGCGACATGAAGAGCTTCATCGCGATCGCGCTCGCGCTGGTGCCGGAGATAGTCACGCGCAACCTCCGGCGTCCCCTGCACTTCGCGCTGTCCTACGACGAGGAAATCGGCTGCATCGGCGTGCGCCGGCTGATCGCCGATCTCGCCAACGTGGGCTTTGCTCCGGGTGGATGCATCGTCGGCGAGCCCACCGGCATGGAGCTCGTCGTCGCCCACAAGGGCAAGCGGTCGTATTGCTGCCGCGTTCGTGGCTTCGAGGCACATTCGGCGTTGACGCCCAACGGTGTCAACGCCGTCGAGATTGCCGCCGAGATCGTGGCCTATCTGCGCGGGATGGCCAAGCGCTCTCGGGACCACGGTCGCCGCGATCACGATTTCGACGTCCCGTTCACGACCATTCACGTCGGCACGATCAAGGGCGGTACGGCACTCAACATCGTGCCCAGGGATTGCGAATTCCGGTTCGAGTTCCGCCACCTGCCGTTCGACGAACCGGAGGTGCTCTTCCGCGAGCTCGAGACGTTTGCCGCCCGCCTCCTGCCTGAAATGCACGCCGTCGCCGCGGACACCGGCATCACCTTCGAGGAGCTCTCCGCCCTGCCCGGCTTCGACACCGGCTCCGACAGCGCCATCGCCGAGCTCGGCCGTTGCTGCAACGGCGGCACAGCCTTCAACAAGGTTTCCTTCGGCGCCGAGGCGTCGCTCTTCCACAACGCCGGCATTCCCGCCATTCTGTGCGGTCCCGGTCACATCGCGCAGGCGCACCAGCCCAACGAGTGGGTGACGCTGGACCAGGTGGCCCATTGCGAAGTCTTCGTGCAGCGGCTGATCGACCAGGTGAGCGCGCCGACGACGTGATCGATGCCACCGCACCCTTCGCCCGGCGCGCCGAATTCGTCCGCAAGAAGATCCCCGGCGCGGACACGGTCGACGTCGCGCAGTACATCGAGCCGAGGAAATGAGGCAATAGATGCGACGGCTGATCGTAGCCTTGACGGGCGCCTCCGGCGTCATCTACGGCGTGCGGGCGCTCGAGCTCCTGCGCGGGCAGCCGGAGATCGAGACGCACCTCATCATTTCACCTTCGGCGCTGCAGACACTCGTGGCGGAGACCGACCACACACCCGACTACGTTCGCAGCCTCGCCCATACGGTCCACAATTTCCGCGACATCGGGGCAGCGATCGCGTCGGGATCATTCCGGACGCTCGGCATGCTGGTCGCGCCGTGCTCGGTCAAGACGCTCGCCGGAATCGCCACCGGTTACAGCGACGAGCTGATCGTGCGCGCGGCCGACGTCTGCCTCAAGGAGCGCCGGCGCGTGGTGCTGCTGTTCCGCGAGACGCCGCTGCACGCCGGTCACATCGAGGCCATGGCGCAGGCGACCCGCAACGGTGTGATTGTGATGCCGCCGGTCCCGGCGTTCTATCACCGGCCGGCGACGATCGACGATCTCGTCACCCAGACCGTCGGGCGCGCGCTCGAGCTGTTCGACATCGAGACGGGCGTTCGACGCTGGAAAGACGACGGCGCCCAACCGGCATGATCCGCGTCATGCAGGACCTCCCGCTCACACTGCTGGCCGCAACGATCTCCGCCTACTGGATCGGCGTGGGCACGATGGTCGTCCGGGTCAGCCGGCGCAGCCGCAAGGTCGTCGGCCTCGTTCCGGAGCAGCGCGTCGAGCGCCTGATGTGGCTGGTGTGGGTTCCGCTGGTCGCGGCGTGGATCTGGCTGCCGTGGGCGACCCTCGCCGGCGCGCGTGCGGTCCCGGCGTTGCCCGCATTCGCACGAGACCTCGCCCCGTACGCCGTTCTGCGCTACCTCGCGGCGGCCGTCGCCGCGCTGGCCCTGGCCGCCACCGTCAAGTGCTGGCTCCGGATGGGCAAGGACTGGCGGATGGACGTCGGCATCGAGCGCAAGACGGATCTCATCACCGACGGCGTGTTCGCGCGCATCCGCCACCCGATCTACGCATTCAGCATTCTCCTGATGCTGTGTTCGGCCGTGATCGTCCCGACGGTCCCGATGCTCGTCGTCGCGGCGGTGCACATCGTCCTCATGAACTTGAAGGCGCGCAACGAAGAGCGGCACCTGCTCGCCGTCCATGGCGAAGCCTACGCGCGGTACCGGCAACGCACCGGCCGTTTCCTCCCCCGCCGCACGGCATCGGGCCGGGCGCAATCGCACCCATGAATTTCGTCGACAGGCTCGGCCCCTCATTGCTCGTGCGCACGATCGCGTTCGTCGCGATCGCGGGATTCGCGGGCGTTGCATCCGCGGACGAGCGCGCGCCGGCACGCACCGGCCTCCCCGCCGATGAAGCCACCGTCCGTCAACTGCTCGCGCTCGACCCCGACCGCGTCAGCGCGGCGGACGTCGCCGACACGCTGGCGCGCATGCCTGCGCCACGGATCGTGCTGCTGCAGGGCAGCCTCGCGCCGATCACGATGGAGCCGTTCGCGGAATTCCTGATCGCCATGGGGTATCCGCCCGAGCGCCTGCGCAATCCGCGCGACCGCGGATTCTCCGCAAGCAGTTTCGGCGACAGCCAGCAGCTCGCCGGCGCGCTGGCGTGGTACTACGAGAGCGAAGGCATGCGGCCGCTCGTGATCGGCCACAGTCAGGGCGGCATGATGGCGATCCGTGTGCTGCACGAACTGGCCGGAGCGTTCGGCGACGCGATTCCCGTATGGGATCCGGTCGCAGACGCGGCGCTGCCCCGAACTACGTTCGTCGACCCGCTCGACGGGGCGACGCGGCCGGTCGTGGGCCTCCGGCTGCCCTACGCGGCGGCGATTGCCACCGGCAGGCTGTTCCGGATTCTGCTCGGGCAGTGGACGATGCTCGCGAAGCTCCGCGAGATCCCCGACACCGCCGAGGAGTTCACCGGGTTCGCGATCGAATGGGATCCGATCGCCGGGCTGTTCCCGAGCTCCGATCCCTACCGGGCCACGGGGTCGGCGGCAGTGCGCAACGTGATCCTTCCGGCGTCGTACACGCACATCGGCATCCCCGACGTGCTGCACCTCGCGCGCAATCCGGTGACGCGCGCGTGGATCGACACGTACTCCCCGGACCGCAATGCAGTGCCGCCGGACGGCGGCGACGTCGACACGAAGAACATCGTCCACGCCGCCGACATCTGGTACAGCGTGAAGCGGCACTGGGTACGCGAGGCGCAGCGTCTCGTGGCCGCGCGGCAGGGCCCCGTGTGAAGGGACGTCTCAACCTCTTCCAGGCGTCGATGCTGCGCTGGCGCGCGCTGCACCCGTACAACGCCGTGCACCTCGTCCGCATCGACCGTCCACTCGACGCAACCCGCCTCGGCGCGATCGTCGACCGTCAGCTCCCGGCGCTCGGCCTCACCGGCTTCGCGCTCGACGCCCGGCGCCGGCGCTACGCGTATCGTGGCGGGGCGGCGCGAACGGCGGTCGCGGTGCACCCGGGCGGCGTACAGCCGACGCACACGCTCGAGGGGGTCGTCGAGGAGGCCCTCAACGCGCCCTTCGCGTACGACGGCGCGCTCGACCCGTTCCGTTTCTTCTGCATCGACAATGGCACGTGGTTCCACCTGGGCCTCGCCTACGACCACGTCGTCGCGGGCGGCGACTCGATCGTCGTGCTGCTCGAGGGCATCGTGGGGCGCTACCGCGGCGAGGCGCCGGAGGCGCCATCCGCACGCCCGCTGGACCGTTATCCGCGCACCTACGGGCGCCTGTTCCTGCGCCACGCACGCGCGACGTTGCGCGGCATTCCGAGGATGCGCGAGATCGCTGCCGCCTGCAGGCGCTCGGTCAGGCCCGCCGACCCTGGCCGCGACGACCCTCACAACAGCTTCGCGTATCGCCGGATCGACGCTCCCGAGTTCGCCGCGCTCGTCAGGACCGCCAAGGGGTGGGACGTGACCGTCAACGATCTGCTGCTCGCGATGCTGCTCAAGGCGCTCGAACCGCTTGCGGGCAAGCGCGATCCCGGCCGCCAGCGCCACGAGCTCGGCGTCGCCTCCATCGTCAACCTGCGACGCGATCTCGGCATCGATCCCAAAGCGACTTTCGGTCAATTCCTGAGCTCGTTTCGGGTCTCGCACCCGATGCCGCACGGCTTTACGCTCGAGCAGCTCGCGCGCGACGTCCGGACCGAGACGGCGAGGATCAAGCGCGAGCGGCTCTACCTGCAGAACCTCATCGCCATCGCCGCGAGCGGACTCCTCTGGCGCTTCCTCTCACGCGAGCAGCGGCGCGGCTTTTACGCGAAGAACTACCCGGTCTGGGGGGCGTTGTCGATACTCGACGTCAGCGCGCTGTGGGCCGGAACCGGTGCGCCGACGCCGCCCCCCGAGTACATCCGCGCGATCCCGACGGGCCCGCTCGCCCCCGTCGTCGTCGCGGCCACGACGGTCGGCGACGTGCTGCACCTGGGCTTCTCGTGGCGGACCGCGGCGTTCTCCGCGGAGACGGTCGGCGCCCTGGCCTCGCGTTTCGTCGCGTGCGTCGCGGAGCTTCCTCCATGAACCTCTTCTCGCTGGCCCGCGCACTCGCGATGCCGGTGATCGCCGCGACGCTCGCCGCCGGCTGCGCGAGCCTCCCGCTGGCCCCGGCCGGTGCGGGCGCAAACGTGCGACCCGAACCCGGCAGCGTGCTGCGATCGATGACCATCGATTCCGCGCTCGAGGAGCGCATCCTGGCGCTCGACCCCGAGCGGATCACGCAGGAGGAGGTGCGCGACACGCTGGCGAAGACGCCGGCGCCACGGATCGTCCTCGTGCACGGCGGCATCTTCCCGGTGCACCTCGCGATGGTGTCGTTCGGACGCTTCCTGACCGGGATGGGCTATCCGGAGAACCGCCTCCGCCATCCCGGAGACCAGCGCTGGTCGCACAGCCCGTACGAGACGAGCGCGCAGATCGGCGGCTTCGTCGCCTGGTCTTACGAACAGGAAGGGCTGCGGCCGATGCTTATCGGGCACAGCCAGGGTGGCGTCCAGGCGGTGAAGATCCTCTACGACCTCGCCGGCCGGTTCGAGCCTGCGATCCCGGTTTGGAACCCGTACACCGATGCGGCGGAAGACCGGACGTCGTTCGTCGATCCGCTGACCGGCACCGTGCGTCCCGTCGTCGGCCTCTCTCTGTCGTACGTGTCCGTCGTCGGTGCGGGAAGCGCGGGCCTGCTGATGCCGAACCAGTGGAGCATGGTCGGACGACTCTACACGATCCCTGACACCGTCGACGAGTTCACCGGCTACGACATCGACTTCGACATCTTCGCGCTGGCCCCGGGGCGGGAAAGCGGACGCCTGTTCCTCGCCAATGGCGAGGCGAAGGTGCGCAACGTCACGCTGCCCGCCGGGACCGAGCACATCACGCTGCCCGCGGTCCGGGCGCTGCTCGACGACCCCGCGCTCCTCACGTGGATCGCCGCCTACACGCCCGACGACCCCGCGCGGGGCACGCCACCGGAGAGTCGCCATGCGGTGCTCTGGGCCGCCGACGTCTGGTACAGCGTCAAGAAGCACTGGGCGCTCGAGGCGCAGCGCCTCGTCCGCGCACGGCGCGCGGCCCTCGGCCGGCCCTGACGGTCGTGGCAAGGCGATGCTTTCGCCTATCTTCACGACGGACGTGCGCATTGGCCCGATAGTCGGAGCGCGACGCAAATGGGCCGGGGTAGACTTACCAATACGCGAACATCGGCTGGAGGGGGCGATGGACACGTACACCATTGACGTCAGCGGTGGCTGGCGCCGCTATCACCCGATGCCGGTGCCGAAGGGCTGGCGTATGCTCGGCACGATCCGGTTGGACAGCGATCATTCGACGGGCGCGTTTGCCCGCTCGCCGACCGGGCTATTTGCGCAGATCAAGCCCGACGGCGTGCGGGTGCTGGATCAAAGCGCCGTTGTCGACGCGCTGCGAAGGGTCGTGCGACCCTGACCTGTCACACGGGAAAGTACCGCACCGAGCAAGTGTTGGCAGCACCCGGCGACTTATGCTAGATTGAAAAGTTCTGTTTCGATTGCCAACGGAGCGCCGGCATCGCAGTGGATACGAGCCGCAGCCGAGCGGTGACCGACGCAAGCGGTCACGCCGCGATCGATCATGAACGACGCCGCCGACCGGCGGCACGCGCTTTCGCGCTAGAATTGCGTCGCCCGCCACACGCGAACATGCTGGTCGATCTGCGCAAACACGCCGCTGCTGCCATCTTCGATTGCGACATCGCCATCGTCGGAGCCGGTGCGGCGGGACTCACGCTGGCCCGGCACCTCGCCGGACGCGGCCGCGACATCGTCGTCGTGGAGAGCGGCGGGCTCGATTTCGACGCGGCGACCCAAGGGCTCGCCGACGGCCCGAACCTCGGTGACGCCTACTATCCGCTGGTTCATGCCCGACTGCGTTTCTTCGGCGGGACGACCAACGTCTGGGGCGGGCGCTGCGCGCGCCTCGAGGCGATCGATTTCGCGCAGCGCGACTGGGTCCCGCTGAGCGGCTGGCCGTTCGCCCTGGACGAGATCGAGCGCTGGTACGCGGCCGCCGCGTCGGACGTGGAGCTTGGTCCCGACGCGGCCCGGCCCGACGGATGGAACGGCGATCATGCCGCGCGCCTCGGCGTGGACCCCGCGGCCTTCGTGACCCGCCTGTGGCACTTCGACGACGTCGCCGAACGCTTCGCCGCGCCGCGCGCGGCGGACATCGTCGGCGCACGCGATGTGCGCGTGTTGCTGCACGCGACTGTCGTTCGCGTGCAGGCCGCGGCCAGCGCGACCGCGGTGACTGCGCTCGAGCTCGCGACGCTCGACGGCCGCCGCGCGCAGCTTCGCGCGCGGCACTTCGTGCTGGCCTGCGGCGGCGTCGAGAATGCGCGCCTGCTGCTCGCGTCCCGCGACGTCGAGCCCCACGGCATAGGCAATGCGCATGACCAGGTCGGACGCTGCTTCATGGAGCATCCGCACGGCCGCGCGGGCGTTCTCGAGGCGCACGCCGGGTTCGAGCTCTGGGCGGCGTTCCAGCCGCGCTTGCGCCCGGACGGTACGCGAATCGCGCCGGTGCTGCTGCCGGCGCCCGCGTTCCAGCGCGAGGCGCGGATCCTGAATTCGGCGTTCACGTTCAAGCTGCAGCGCGATCCGTTGCACGGACTGACGCTGCAAAAGCGGATCTACAATGACCTGCGGAAAGAGTTGTCGCCAACCCGCAGCAAGCGCCAGCTCTGGCATGCCTACCGCAGCCTGCGCAGGTTCGTCCAGCGCACGGTGCGCGAGCGCATCGTGCGCGCGCGCTTCGCGCGTGGTCTGACCCGCGTGCACGTGATCGTGCGCGCCGAGCAGTCGCCGAATCCGGCGAGCCGGGTGACGCTGGCGCCGACGCGCGACGCTCTCGGGGTGCCGCACGCGGCGCTCGAGTGGCGCCTCTCGGAGCTCGACAAGCGCACGGTGCGGTTGATGGCCGAGCGCCTGGGCGCCGAGCTGGCGCGGCGCGGCCTGGGCAGGCTCGAGCCCGCGCCGTGGCTATACGACGGCAGCACCGCGTGGCCGGTCGACCCGACCGTCAGCAACCATCCGATCGGGGGCTACCATCACATGGGCACGACGCGGATGAGCAACAGCCCGGCGCAGGGCGTGGTCGACCGCGACTGTCGCGTGCACGGGTACGCCAACCTCTACGTTGCCGGCAGCTCGGTCTTCCCGACCGCGGGCTGGGCCAATCCGACGCTGACCATCCTGGCCCTCGCGCACCGGCTCGGCGATCACCTGCTCGCCCGTTCGGCATGAGCCCGCCGGGCCGCCCCAAGGGCGAATACCCGGAGCGCGCAGCGCGAAGGTACTCCAGTGAGCCCGAGGGCATGGCCGCGCTCATCGTCGGGGCCTCGCCCTGCCGTCTGTGGGGGCTCGATGCGCACGAACGCCTGCGCCGCCAGTTGAGGGAGGTCGGCGTCCGGGCGATCGCGACGGATCCTGCGGATCTCGGTGATGCGCGGCAGGTCCTGGTCGTCGATGCCGGCTTCCTGTTCGGGCTGCTCACGCTGCGCGGGGTCCTCGCGCACCCGGACGCGCTGCTGGTCCGGCCGGACGACGGTCGCGTCGCGGCCGCGTCGGTGGCGCGCGAACACCTGGACGCCGTCGTCGCCTGCGTCCGCGATGGCGCCGCCAGGCCGCCTGCCCTGCGCGTGCTCACGGCGCTCGATCTCGCCGGCTACGATCGCAACCTGCGCAAGACCGCGCCGCCGCTGCTCGAGGCGGTGACGCCGGACAAGCGCGCCGCGCTCGAGGCGCTGCTCTACGGCAACGCCTACAAGGGCGTCACCGATTTCGTCACCAAATGGTGGTGGCCCCGACCGGCGCGGGTGCTGGTCGGCTGGTGCGCACGCCTCGGCATCACGCCGAACAGCGTCACGCTGCTCGGAGTCCTGCTCATGCTCGCGGCGACGTACGCGTTCTATCAGGGCGCGTATGCGGTCGGCCTCGCCTGCGGCTGGGTGATGACGCTGCTCGACACCGTCGACGGCAAGCTCGCCCGGGTGACCGTGGCGAGCAGCCGATTCGGGCACTTTCTCGATCATGGCGTCGACGTCGTGCATCCGCCGTTCTGGTATGTCGCCTGGGGGCTCGGCCTCGGCGCGCTGGAGGCGATGGATCCGCTGCTCTGGACCTTGGGCTTGGGGCCTCGGGCTCGCCACGGCGCAGCCCGAGGGGATGTCGGTCGCGATCCTGTGCTGGCTCGTCGCCGGCGGCTACGTTGCGGGTCGCCTGATCGAGGTCGCGTTCCACCAGCTCGGGCATTGCGGCATCTTCGCGTGGCGTCCGTTCGACGCCTGGTTCAGGCTGATCACCGCGCGGCGCAATCCCTGCCTCGTCATCCTGACCCTCGGCACCGCCGCGGGGCGACCCGACGTCGCGTTCGTCGGCGTGGTCGTCTGGACGCTTGCGAGCAGCGCCATTCTGTTCTTGCGGCTGCTTTATGCGGCCGGCGTCCGCTGGCGGTCGGGCCAGCCGCTCGATTCCTGGCTCAAGGACGGCACGAGCGCGGCGCGGGAGCATGCGCGCGCCTGGCGGACCTTTTCGGTCACCCGCGGCGCCTATCGCTGATGGCCGCGCGACGGCCCGCGGACGCTGCCGTGCTCGCGGCGACACTGGCGCTCGCGGTGGCGGCGCCGGCGCATGCGTTCGAGTTCAATTTCGCGGACGGCGAGGTGAACGGGTACCTCGACACCACGCTCTCCTTCGGCTCGCTCTGGCGGATGCAAGGTCGCAACCCGGGATTGATCGCCATCGCCAACGGCGGCACCTCGCGCAACCCCAACGCCGACGACGGCAATCTCAATTACGACAAGGGGGATCTCGTCTCGCTGGCGTTGAACGCCACGGTCGACTTCTCGCTCAAGTACCGCGATTTCGGCATGTTCGCGCGCGGCACCTATTTCTACGACAAGGCCCTGCAGCGACAAGGCCGAGCTCGGTGACAAGGCGATCGACCACACGGCGAGCTACGCGCGCCTGCTCGATCTCTACGCGTTCGGGAAGTTCGACTTCGCCGGCCGCGCGCTCTTCGTGCGCGTCGGCGACCAGGTCGTGAACTGGGGCGAGAGCACGTTCATCCGGAACGGGATCAACGTCCTCAATCCGGTCGACGTGGAGAAGCTGCGCACGCCCGGCGCCGAGTTGAAGGACGCCCTGACCCCGACGCCGATGCTGTGGCTGTTGCAGGAGGTCACCGACCGCTTGTCGGTCGAAGCGACGTGGATGCCGCGGTGGGACGAGCATTTTCCGGACACGCACGTCAGACTCGAACCGCGCGGCACGTTCTTCAGCACCGATGATTTCGCCGTCGACGACGGCAAGATCTTCTACGCCGGATTCGGCCGCCGCAACGATTCGCACGGCGCCGCGGGCGTCTATCCGGTCAGCCTCGCCGGACAGCTGTACGTGCCACGCGGAAGCACGCGCGAGGACAAGGGCAGCCAGTATGGCGTTGCGCTGCGTTACCTCGTTCCCAGCACCCCAATGCCGAAATCAGCCTCTATCACGTCAACTACCACAGCCGGACGCCCTTCGTGTCGGGGGTTCGGGGCGGACTCACGGCGGCGGCGACGATTTCGGGCAATCTGCAGCCGGCCGAGGTCGCGGCGCTGGAAGCCGCCGGCATTCCGGCCACGGCTGCCGGCGATCCTGCATGCACGGTCGTCGACCTGCCCGCATTCGACCGGTTGCAGACGCCGGCCAACATCGCTCGCCTCGCGCCGATCGTCGGCGGGGTTGCACCGGCGACATCGCTGTCGGCGCAGAACGCAACGAATGCCGCGTGCGCCACGGCGGCCGGCCGCGCCGGCACCGCGTTCGTCGACTACCCGAAACACATCAAGCTCTGGGGCATCGGCGCAAGTGCGGGATTTCCGGGCGGCGTGTCGCTTCAGGGCGAGTACTCGTACCGCGGCAACCAGCCGCTGCAGCTGCCCGCGGCGGAGGTGCTCCTCGCCGTGGCCGGCGCCGGCAACCAGCTGACCGGCACCGGCCCCGACGCCGCCAGCCAGGTGCCCTACGGCACCGAGATCACCGGCTACCGCAGGGTCGCCATGCACCAGGTGCTGGCGACCGCGACCAAGGCGTTCGGCCCGATCCTGGGCGCGAGCCAGGTGGTGGCGATCGCGGAGGTCGGCTATACGCACCTCGACCTGCCGGGCAACCTCAAGTTTGCCGGACCCGGGTGTCACCTGCCGCAGCCCGGTTCGGATGCCTCGAGCGCCTACAACTCCACGTCCGCCGGCTGCTTCGCGACCCGCAATTCGTGGGGCTACCGCCTCGCGGGCCGGATCGACTTCGACAACGTGATCGACGGCGGCACGGTAACCCCGCACATCGCGTTCGCGCACGACGTCAGCGGCGTCGGTCCGACGTTCAATGCGGGAGTCAAGGCATTGACCCTCGGTCTGGACGCGACCTATTTGAAGAATTGGCAGGCCGACATCGCCTATACCGCGTACTTCGGCGGCAGGACCTACGCGGGCACCGACATGCCCAACGCGTCTTCCGGCCCTCTGCCGCCGGGCCAGGCGACAAGCTATGCCAGCGGCTCGAATCCGTTGCGTGACCGCGATTTCCTGTCGATGAGCGTCAGCTATGCGTTCTGAACGCAACGCGGGCGGCATGCGGACGGCGGCGACCGCGCGGGCGCGCATTCGCGTCGTTGCGCTGGTCGTCGCGTTGGGTTGCGCGGCGCCGGTGCCCGCGCAGGACCGGACTCCGTTCGGCGCCGAGGCCGCCGGCAACGCGGCTGGGACCATACCGGCCTGGGGTGGTGGCCTCGTGCAGCCGGTCGCCGGGTACCGAAGCGGGGGACCCTACCCGGATCCCTATCGGGACGACAAGCCGCTGTTCACGATCAGCGCCGCCAACGTCGAGCAGTACCGGAAACAACTCTCGGCCGGCCAGATCGCGTTGCTGCAGAAGCACCCGACATGGCGGATGAACGTCTATCCGACACGGCGCAGCGCGGCGTTCCCGCAACCGGTGTACGCGGAAACGGCGGCCAATGCGGGCGCGGCGAAGCTCGCACCCGGCGGCAACGGCGTCACGGGCACGAAGGGAGGCATTCCGTTCCCGGCGCCGAAGGACGGCCTCGAGGCGATCTGGAACACGATGCTGCGCTACCGCGGCGACAGCTACGCGACGAGGTGGCGCCAGGCGGCGGTCACGCGCGGCGGGGCCTAGACGGCGGTCGACTTCGATTACGAATTCGACTTCAACTACGGCAATCTCGGCAAGCCGGCGCGGGACCGCGACGACAACAGGCTCGCCTACGTGCTGCAGACGATCACCGGGCCGGCGAGGCTGGCCGGTCGGATGTTGCTGGTGGACGAACCCGTCGATCACGCGGCGCAGATGCGCAGCGCGTGGACCTACGACCCGGGACAGCGGCGCGTCCGGCCCGCGCCGAGCGTCGGCTACGACAATCCGGGAACAGCGGCGGACAACCTGCGCACCAGCGACGACTTCCAGATGTACAACGGCGCGACGGATCGCTACGAGTGGAAGCTCGTGGGCAGGCAGGAGCTCTACATTCCCTACAACTCGTACCGCATTTCCGGCAGCGAGCCGACGGCCGCGGACCTGCTGCGGGCAGGCCATGTCAATCCCGACTACGCACGCTACGAACTGCACCGCGTCTGGGTCGTGGAGGCGACGCTGAAGCCGGGCGCGAGCCACGTCTACGGAAAGCGCGTCTTCTACATCGACGAGGACAGCTGGATGATCGCCGTCACCGACAAGTACGACACGCGCGGCGAGCTGTGGCGGGTGGCCGAGCAGCACTCGATCAACTGCTACGACGTGCCGATGCTCTACGGAACGGTCGAGGTGCACACCGACCTGCGGTCGGGGCGCTATCTGGCGATGGGCCTGCGCAGCGGCGAGCCCAGGTTCTTCGAGAGGATCAGGCGCGAGCCGGCGGATTACACGCCGGCCGCGCTGCGCGCGATGGGCACGCGCTGAGCACCTGCACTTTCACTGCGTCGTCATCGCGTCGGGGATTCTTGCATGGGGCGAAGCAGCCTGTTTCCGGTAACCGATTCAGCGCCAACGACTACCGCCCTGAGGGGCGGTTTTCGTTTCGGCGGGTCACGCGCTACACTGGCATCCGGTCGGCAGATCACCCAGGCGTTGTCGCGCGACACGGTCGCGAGCTAAACCTGCCACAAGCACCCCCGAGTCCGGTCACGTTTCCTGCGTGCGCCCGGCTGGAAGACGACAACCCCCAGCACCCCGTTCGGGCCAGTGCGCACGCGGCAACGGAGACTTGCCATGACCCGTGAAGCGATTCCCATGGTGGTGCCCGACGCCGGCACCTTCGCCCGCGCGCTCGGCCGCGCACTTGTCGAGCGGCACGCCGACAAACCCGCCCCGCCCGGCCACGTCGAGCTGCTCAACCTGCTCGCACGCGCCGCCGGCCACCGCAGCTACCAGGGCCTGCGCGCCGCAGCACGCATGCCGGGCGCCGCCGCCGCGCTCGATGCCGCGCCGGCAGCTCCGGCACTGACACCGGCCGCACGCAAGGCCCTGACGCAGTTCGACGCCCTCGGCCGGCTGGTGCGCTGGCCACACAAGTTCTCTGTCCAGCGGCTCGCGATGTGGGTGCTGTGGACGCAGTTCGATGGCAAACGCGTCTATACCGAGCGCGAGGTCAACGAGGTCATCAAGCGCTGGCACACCTGGGGCGACCATGTGACCCTGCGGCGCGAACTGATCAACCACCAATTGCTGACGCGCAAGAGCGACTGCTCCGAGTACCGCAAACTCCCCGCGCGGCCCGACGACGAGGTGCGCTGGCTGTTGCGCGCCTGGCGCGAGCGGGTGCGCCAAGGCGCATAGCCTGAGTCCGGGCTCTTCTTGTCCTTCTCGGGATAACGGTAACAGTCTATGTAACCGGAATAGACCCTAGTATCTTGGCGGAGACGCAGTCCGACGAACTTGAAGGCATCACGCTTTTACTGTAATCAGATATCCATCCCGGTATCCACGGCGGTGGGCTGGTCCAAGTGAATCCCGAGGCCAGGAGCCGCATCTCCGGGCGTCGCGCTCACCTGCTGCAACGAAATCCCCCGGCGTGGCCCCTTTCTGGTCGCTCTCGGCTACCTGCGCCGCGCAAAATCGCCACTGTTGCCGCCGGCGGCGAGCGGGGTATGATTTGTGTCCTGCGGGAGGCCTTTCCGCCCGCCGGCGCCCCTCTGTAAGGAAAGACCCTAATGAAGAAAATCATCGTTGCGACCGCCGCCCTGCTGCTCGCCGCCTGTGCGACCCCGACTCCCACCACGGACCAGCCGGTCGCGGAGGAAAAAAACTACATCACCGGAAGCCGCCTGCCGGTGAAGGACAAGACTTCCGGCAGCAGCACGGCTGTTTACAGTGGGCCGCCGCCGGCGGCGCCTCGCCAATCTGCGGGGTCCCCGTCAAGGACAATGGGCGGGAACTGATTTCGTTCACGTCGCCTCGGCGACGACGACGTACCGGAGCGGTCCGCCGGGGTTGATCGCGCCGGGCCGGCCGCGGTGCCGGCTGAGCATCAACGCCGCTGGGATTCGAACCCGCCCCGCCCAAGGGCATCAAGAAGAAGCGCAGAGGGAAATAGCCCCTCGGACCCCCTGAAATCCCCCGATTTGGCCACGGATTTGGCCACGCTACGCGACCTTGAGCCGGTCACGATCGGAGTAAGGATCGATCTCGACGACGATTTTCTTGACCGCGACGGTCGGGGCTTTGCGGCGGCCGACCGCCTTCATTGTTATGAAACCGGCGGCCTCCATCTTCGCCAGTGTCCGCGTGAGGTTGGGCTGCGCCCGCCCGCTCATCTCGACAAGCTCCGCAACCGATTGTGGCTTGCGATCCCGAATGAGCGCGAGAAGCTGCCGGTTCTCCGGGGTCAACAGCCGTACCATGGCATCGACCGAATTGAAGCTCGGTTTCCCGGCGTCGGCTGGCGCGGGCCGTTCGCCCCGCGCTACCGCCTTCATCTCTTCGCGCAACGAGCGCAGATTTTGAACCTTGTGTTTGGTCATTTCGACCTCCGTGTCTCTTCCACTTCGACGACCGTTGCCCCTATTCCTCGCTCACCCAACACCCGTTCCACTTCGTTGAAAAAGTCGTCGATCAACGTCTCAGCGTCCCTGAACTCGTATGGTCGCCCTGCATCGTCCTCGGTCCGATGCCAATGATCGCTAGCTGCTGGCTTCGGTTTGAACCGGGAACCCTTCGCCGGCAAACCGTGCGCGTTGTCGAAGCCGACCAGCCGCGTGCCATCCGGTGCGTGCAGCGTGAACGAGTAGGACAAGCCGTGCGGTCGCTTTTTGGTTGCCTTGACGCGCTCGATCTCGAACTTGGTCCAGTAGCCCTCTTCGAGATGATGGACGCGCCCATCAAAAGCCAGCAGGAATTCGAGTCCGTATTCGGGTGCTCGGGTTAACATATCATGTCAGGGCATGATAATAAAGGATTTCATCTAACCGGTCAATGGGCAGCTCCGCCGACGCGG
>CAVRVQ010000007.1:0-436815 GCA_963724685.1 uncultured beta proteobacterium
CATCGCCCGCCCGAACCTGCCACGCCGGCCGGCGTCCGGTTGACCGCGAGGTTAGGCATCGGATGATTCCTCGTTGCCGATGCGCTCAGCTGCGAGCCGTTCATTTCCCCGTTTGTAGTTTCCAGTAGCGCGGGCCATGAGCTGCTGCTGTGCGGCGAAGGTGGCGCTATCAGCCTTTGCGAGAAAGCGGCGCGCGGATGCTCCTCGTAACACAGCGACTGCGCGGCCATTGCGATTGATCGTAACTTGACCACTCTTCGCTGCGTGGAAGGAGAAGGCGAGATCCCCGTCGACCTTGAGCGTCACGTTGGCTCCGTCGATGCCTAACGAGTAAGGTAACCGGCGACCGCGGCGCGGCCGAAGCCCCGCCGGCGGGCGTCCGTGTTGACCGCAAGGTTAGGCCTAACGGTCGGCATGCTTGGGAATAACTTGGCTATCGAAGGGTTCTTGGGCGGTATTGGCCTTAACCACTTTGAATGAAACTTCATCTCCAAACGCGATGACCTTTTTCACCCACCGCAACACCTCGTCGGTGTCCGCATCGTTTGAGCGGAGGCCCATGCATTCAACTTCACACTCGGGCTCAGTTGCATCCGTTGAGGTAACAAGGAGCATGGCGGTTAATTGGCGAAACTGATCCAATCCACAAGTAGCCTTCAGTTCACCGTCGAGGCGAATTTCGATCGCTGTATGGAGGCCTAACGAGTAAGGTAACCGGCGACCCCGGCCGGGCGAAGCCCAGCCGGTGGGCGTCCGTGTTGACCGTGTGGTTAGGGCGCATGTGGGGCAGAGGTAAGTGTTGCCTGATGAAAGACCATTTGCCATTGGCTACCGTGCAGGCGCCAAATTGAACTACGCAATGTGTGGACTGGCGGGGCCGAATGGCGATGTATGCGGTAGGTGAGAAGGGCAACCGATGGCGCCAGCAACTCGACACGAAAATCGCCGGTTGACTGCGTAACCGGGGACTCGGCTTGCAGGGTAGTCACCAGATCTGCCTTTGTGTAGATGCGTCCGGAGCTACCGAATTCCACAAAACTATCGGCGAGGAGTTCAACGAGGCGCTTCGATTTTCGAACGTCGGGTAGCAGGAGAGACTCCTCGAGTTCCCGCAGGTGCCGCGAGAGTGCCTGTGCGTCAGAGCCGCTGCTCATGTCGAGTTCTCAATGTGTCGAACCAGGACAGCCTGTCGCTGCGCGTGCGCCCTAACGAGTAAGGTAACCGGCGACCCCGGCCCGGCCGAAGCGCCCGCCGGTGGGCGTCCGTGTTGACCGCGGGGTTAGGCCGCATTCGGGGGCATGATGACGCTTAAGCACGCGACGGAACGCGAGCGGCGGGACGAAGTTCAACACAGTTACGATGAACACAACCAATGAACGCGAACGGGGCCCGATAAAACCTGCGGCGACGAGCCGAAGGACGCTAGAGCAACATGATCGGCGCTGAACTGGCAACCGACTCCGGCCGTGTGACGCGCACGAGTGCGAACGAATCCGACAACCACACGGACGCATTGCGCAGGGAGCGCGCTTGGACCGAGAGGCCGACCAAGGTGGTGAACACCAGTTCTGGGACGACGATGCGACCGCCGATTAGAAACGTGAGCGATTGCGCACGTCGCCCAAGACTGAGATGAGGCCTAACGAGTAAGGTAACCGGCGACCGCGGCGCGGGCGAAGCCCCGCCGGCGGGCGTCCGTGTTGACCGCTGGGTTAGGCCACGATTGCGAAGCCGGCACAATCCGCATGGCTAGCCCTCGGAATCCCATTCGGCGGTGTCCGCAGTTGCTCGAATGAACGCGAAGGCGCCGAACAACAAGCTCGTCGATTTCGAGCCGTCCGGATTCGGGCGCGACCGATCGCCAATCGACCAATGGCGAGAGCTCCAATGGCCAAGGCGCCAGACCGGGCGGAGGGCGCACGCGCCAGACGCCCCACCGCGCGACGCTTGCACCGCGTTCACGAAAACATGTAACTGGTCGCCGTGGTTCCGATGTTTGCATCGCCGCGGCTCGAATACGCGCCAACGGTCGGAAGATCCCAGCGACGCGCCTCCGGGTCACGGCGGGTTCGCATCGGTTGATTCATGTTCGCGCGCTCAGCTGCGAGCCGTTCATTTCCCCGTTTGTAGTTTCCAGTAGCGCGGGCCATGAGCTGCTGCTGTGCGGCGAAGGTGGCGCTATCAGCCTTTGCGAGAAAGCGGCGCGCGGATGCTTCGTAACACAGCGACTGCGCGGCCATTGCGATTGATCGTAACTGTTGAACGTCCACTCCGTCGATGCCTAACGAGTAAGGTAACCGGCGACCGCGGCGAGGCCGAAGCCCCGCCGGCGGGCGTCCGTGTTGACCGCAAGGTTAGGCCGCATTCGCCATTGCCCGCTATTTCGATGCTCGTTGCTGCATTGGAGCGCGATAATCGCCACTGCCTGGCGCTTCACGTATGTGGACGTGTACCGAAGGCTGGAAGTGCGCCGGGAGCGGCAAACCAATATCGGCTGTGCCAAAGATGAACGCAATGTCTCCTTCGATAGAACCGAGCGTCGCGCAGTGTCTGACAACCACGTCATCGAACGCTTCCAGTCGAGGTCGTCGCTCGAAGTGCAAATAGACCGGAAATCAACGGTGTCGATCATCCGGCGCAGCGTAGCTTCGTCGCGATTTACTTCGGCTAGGACGTATCGTTGTCGAAGACGCGCTGTTCCTCTGTTTGCAGTGCTGGCGATGCGGTCATAGATTGAGCGTAGCCCGTACATGGTGCCATGACGGCAATGGCCACGCATCCGACGAGCAAGGCGTGCGCATATCGTGCGGCCTAACGAGTAAGGTAACCGGCGACCGCGGCGCGGGCGCAGCCCCGCCGGCGGGCGTCCGTGTTGACCGTTGGGTTAGGCCGCACTTTGCGGGAAATATCTGGGTCGTGACGAAGGCGAACGAATGTCGGCCATTACAATCCGCGCGTCCACTTTTGCAGCCACACGCAGAGGAACCCGGCCAAGACCCAGCCGATACCCGCGAGCGGCATGTTGGAGATAAACGTCCACACGGCGGCATTGATCAGACATAGCACTATGGCGAAAACGCCGACGAGTATGTTAGTCATCGACAGGGATTCGGTTACTCATGATGGTCGCGATAATCGGATTGATGCGGCCTAACGAGTAAGGTAACCGGCGCCGACGAAACGCTCGCCCGAACCTGCTACGCCGGCCGGCGTCCGGTTGACCGCAAGGTTAGGCCCAAGCTCGCCGGCGAAACACCGCGCTCGATGCACGACAAGACCGACACGAGCGGCGGAGTGAAGCTGAACGCAGCCAGATTGCTCGCCAGCCACCAGGAACGCAACGCCGTGCCGGACCGCCACGCCGAAGGGTAACGCTAAGGCACCGTTGCGGCGCGCGAGATCTGGCCCCGATGACCGCCCGTGTGCACGCGCCGATGCGAACGAACCACCGCTGTTACCCGCCACACGGCCGCCGCTGCGAGCGCGCTGTTTGGAGATGTGGACCGGAGGCACCAAGGTTTGCGCTCAGTGTGTGGGGTGAGGCCTAACGAGTAAGGTAACCGGCGACCCCGGCCCGGGCGAAGCCCCGCCGGTGGGCGTCCGTGTTGACCGCGTGGTTAGCCCTCACCGCGGGCTCGAGCAATTGCGCGCGCGATACCTTTGGCGCCAACCGCAAGACCGACGCCTAGAAGTATCTTCGCGGCGCACGTAATCACACCGGGGAAGTATCGAATGAGTGGCGGCGCTTGGTCGGAATACTCGCGCTGATATATGACAATTGTGGAAATTGCGTAGATCAAGTCGGCGACGCCGTAGGCGACAAGCCACGCTCCGACCACCGTAAGCGCAACGCGCTCTAGTTCGCGCGAGCCAAAGCGCTCGGCCGAGAGCTTCTCGCCGGACACAATTCTGTTTGTTACGGTAGCAGGAAAGAACCAAAGTAGAAGCCCTAAGACGACTGGAAGGGTCAACGCCAATCCGGCTTGGGCCAGTGCCCCAAAGACGGAGTACTCCTCATTGGGGTTAGATCTAGGCGGGAAATACAACGGGAGCTCGAAGATGGCATAGGCGAGCATGACCAAGCCGACCGTCTTTAGCAAAATGGCCGATACGTCTTTGGTGTCCATCGCCAGAGGGCTAACGAGTCAGGTAACCGGCGACCACGGCGCGGGCGAAGCCCCGCCGATGGGTGTCCGTGTTGACCGCCGGTTAGGCGGCATTGCGCCACTGCATGACGACTAAGCCGCGCTTAGGGCAGGCTTGCGATCGCCCAGCCGATTACCGCATCCGACGAGTGCGACCCGGCCCATTAACCCCGTGTGGTCGGCAGCGAAAGCACACCCGAGCGTCGACTGAACCGGAGTGAACTCGAAACGACAACTGCCGGCGACTTGGCGAACACGAGGCAGGCGAATCCGACGAACCAGCAAGGAGCATTGCGACTGGCAGTGCGCTCGAACCGAGAGACCCAGCAACAGCGTGAACACCATGGTCGGGACGCATGCACCGCACCAGAAGCATCGACGATTGCGCTACGTTGCCGCGCATGCCTGATAAGTCGGCCTAACGAGTAAGGTAACCGGCGCCGACGAATCGCGAGCCAGGAGAACTGCGCCGCGGCCGGCGTTCGGTTGACCGCGGGTTAGGCCAAGCTCGTTGATGGACTGACACGTCTGAATGAGCCACGGTCTCCCTCGAACGGCGGGGTGATGCCGCCGTGTTTGATTTCGTCCGCATATACGATCAAGAGTGGTCAGCGCACGGATAGCCTCCGCCAACTGCCAACCGTAGCGCGAAGTGCGAACGACTAGCGCGCGACACCGATAAGAGGCAGCGGCCGTGCTTCAGGGCATGATGCGCTGAAACCAAGCGCAGTCTCGCAACGGCCTACCGCATGACGCGGCAGCGGATGCCGCAGCCAATCCTGTCGTAAGTCGCGTCCTCGGATCTGAGCGCCTAACGAGATGTATGCGGCGGAAACGCCGCATCGAAATGGGGCACTTCCGCCGGCATTGCTGCCCACGATCGGCCAAACAGCCGATGGGAGGGCGGGGCAATGTCCCTGAGAATCATGGCCATGGTTGGCGATTCGGGGGCCGAAAGGCTCTGTTCGATGGGGGACGTTCCGCCGGTTCCGTTGCTCTATCGGGTCCGTGACCGGATCCGCGTCAAGCACTACAGCATCCGCACCGAGCAGGCGTATTGCGACTGGATTAGACGCTTTATCATTTTCCACGGCAAGCGCCACCCATCCGACCTCGGTGCGGCCGAAGTCGAGGCATTCCTCACATCGCTGGCGGTCGAGGGCCGCGTCGCCGCGTCGACGCAGAATCAGGCGAAGAGCGCGCTGCTGTTTCTCTATCGGGAAGTGTTGGGCATCGAGTTGCCGTGGCTCGACGGCATCCAGAAGGCGAAGTCGCCGGTGCGGTTGCCCGTGGTGCTCACCCGCGACGAGGTGGCACGTGTGCTCGCCCGCCTCGACGGCGTTCACCGACTGATCGGCGCATTGCTGTACGGCACGGGGCTGCGCATCATGGAGGCGATGCGCCTGCGGGTGAAGGACGTCGAGTTCTCGCGGCGCGAGATTCTCGTGCGCGACGGCAAGGGCAACAAGGATCGGGTGACGATGCTGCCGGTGCGTCTGGCCGGGCCGCTGCAGGAGCAGATCGAGCACGCGCACGAGTTGCATCGCGGCGATCTGGCAGACGGTTTCGGCGCGGTGTGGCTGCCGTTCGCGCTCGATCGCAAGTATCCGGGTGCGGCGCGCGAGTGGGGCTGGCAATACGTCTTCCCGGCCGCCTCACGCTCGGTCGATCCGCGCGACGGCGGCGGAGCGCCGGCATCATCTGACCGACCAGGCGTTTCAGCGGGCGATGAAGAACGCGGTGCGTGCGGCGAGATTGGCGAAGCCCGCGACGCCGCACACGTTGCGCCACTCGTTCGCGACGCATCTGCTCGAATCGGGCTACGACATCCGGACGGTGCAGGAGCTCCTCGGGCACTCGGACGTGAGCACGACGATGATCTACACCCACGTGCTCAATCGCGGCGGGCGCGGCGTCGTCAGCCCGCTCGACGGTTGATGTCCTGGGCTTTGATCGGAGCGGCCACCGTCGCGGCGACGCGCGCTTCCCACAGCACCTCCAGCGCGTCGGCGATGGTCTCGGGCAGGTAGGTGCCCGAGGAGCGCACGCCCCAGCGGAATCGCCGGAACGGCGGGACCATCAGCTCGTCGAAGGTGATGAGCGGCCGCGTCGAACAGCGTCTCGAGGCGCAGCGTCGTGTAGTTGGTCGTGATTCCGGCCGCGGCCTTCTCCGCCATCCAATGGAGGCGGGTCGCGGGCGGGGTCAGGGTGACGCCCGAGCCGAAGATTCCCTTGGGTGCCACACCCAGCCGCACGAGGAAGGCGCGGCTGCCCGGGTCGATGTTGCGGTGCCGACCGCACGACCATCCGGTCTCGAAGTGGCCGCGGCGCGCGAGCTTGCGGATGTCTGCGGCAAGCTCCGGCCAGTTCCAGATGGCGGGATTCCAGGCGAAGAGGTAGGTGGCCACGATCCGCGGCGCCGGAGGTCGATGCGGATCGCCGACGGTGCGCCGGCCAGGGGCGCCCGACGTTTACGTCAAGCGGGTTCTCCGCCTTCCGGCGCGGGGGCAGGGGCGTCCGTCGCGGGCGCTGCGTGCTTCTCGAGCTTCTTCTTCATCTTCTCTTCCTTCTTGCGCTTCTTTTCCAGTTCCTTCTGTCGCTTCTGGTACCCGAAGTTGGGTTTTGCCAAGTTTTGTTCTCCTTGTGGGTGTTGACGCAGCGAACCGGGCGACGACCGCCGCGCCTTTGCGCCCTCCGCGCCGGCGGGATTCGCCGTTAGTGAATAATACGCCCTCCGCGATGGTGCCGACCACGAACCTGCATGTTGCCAGCCGAATCCTGCCATTGGCGCTGGCCGTGACGCTGGCCGCCTGCGGCGGCACGCCGTCGCAGGATTCCGTGCCGGCTTCGCCTCCAGCGACCGCGCCGGTGACCGCACCGAAGCCGTCCCCGTCCACCAAGTACTACAAGGACGACGGGCCGGGCGACGGCGCGCCCGCCAACCTGGCCACGATCCCCGATGCCGTGCCGCGCCTCGAGCCGCTGCATCGCTTCGCCAACCGGCCTTACTCGGTGCTCGGCCGCGATTACGTGCCGGCGACGAGCCTCCGCCCTTATCGGGAGCGCGGCATCGCGTCTTGGTACGGGCGCAAGTTCCACGGCGAAAAGACATCCACGGGCGAAATCTATGACATGTACGGCATGACGGCGGCGCATCCGACGCTGCCGTTGCCGTCGTATGCTCGCGTCACGAACGCGGCGACGGGCAAGAGTGTGGTCGTCCGGGTCAACGACCGCGGGCCGTTCCTGCACGGCCGCGTGATCGACCTCTCGTTCGCCGCGGCGGAGCGGATCGGCATTGCCCAGAAGGGCAGCGGCGAGGTCGAGGTCGAAGCGATCCTTCCCGCCGGGGTGCCCATGCTTGCGGCGGCGGCCCCGCTCCCGCCGGTCGCCACGGCACCCACGGGGACCTCACCGCGGCCGGAGGATCTGGCGCCCGTCCCGGTCGCCAGGCTCGACGGCGGGTATGTGGTGCAGCTCGGGGCGTTTGCAAATTTTGCCAATGCGCAGAATTTCGTCGCGCATCTGGCGAACCAGCTCGGCCCGCTCGGGGTCGAACCGGGCGTGCGCCAGGTCAACGGGCTGTTTCGTGTCTTTGCCGGTCCGTACCCGACGCGCGACGACGCGAAGCGCACGGCCGATCGCCTTCGCGACGCGCTTGGATTGTCCTCGACGATCGCGATCCAGTGACAGGTTCGTGTCGTCGTCGTTCGGTGACGTCGCGTTAACCCGTTGAACGAGGACGGTCCGTTATAATCGGATCGCTGTCCCCACCGCAAAGGATCGCATTGCCCAGTTTTATCGTTGCCGCCCTCGTGTTCATGGTCCTGGCCGTCGCGCCGGCGCGCGCCCAGCTCACCATCGAGATCGTCGGCGGAGCCAGCACCACGGTTCCCATCGCAATCGTTCCGTTCGAGAGCGAATCGAACTGGCCGCTCGGCATTTCCGGCATCGTCTCGGCCGACCTGCAGCGCAGCGGCCTTTTCAGGCTCGTGAGCGAGTCCGGCATCGTGCCGCGGCCGAGCCGCCCCGAGGAGGTGAAGTTCACCGAATTCCGCGCGCGCGGCGCGGATGCGGTCGTGGTCGGCTCGATGCGCCCGCAGGCCGACGGCCGCGTGGAAGTGCGCTTCGCGCTCCTCGACGCGGTCAAGCAGACCTCGCTCGCGGCGATGTCGTACGTCGTCACGCCGGCGCAGTTCCGCGCCACGGCGCACCGCATCGCCGACGTCATCTACGAAAAGCTCACGGGCGACCCTGGCGTCTTCTCCACCCGCATCGCGTACATCACGCGCCAGGGCAACCGCTTCGAGCTCATCGTCGCCGATGCCGACGGCGGCAATCCCCAGGCGATCGTCGGGTCGAACGAGCCGTTGCTCTCGCCGGCCTGGTCGCCCGATGGCTCGCGGATCGCCTACGTGTCGATGGAGAACAAGAAGCCGGTCGTCTACGTGCAGTCGATGGCCACCGGGCAGCGGCAGGTGCTCGCGAACTTTCGCGGCAGCAACAGCGCGCCGGCCTGGTCGCCGGACGGCCGCAGGCTCGCGGTGACGCTCACCAAGGACGGCGGCTCGCAGATCTTCCTGATCAACGCCGACGGCTCCGGCGTGCAGCGGCTGCTCAATTCGCCGGGCATCGATACCGAGGCCTCGTTCACGCCGGACGGCAAGGCGCTCCTGTTCTCGTCGGATCGCGGCGGCACGCCGCAGATCTACCGGCTCACGATCGCGTCGGGCGCCATCGAGCGCCTGACGTTCGACGGCAGTCACAACGTTTCGCCCCATGCGACGCCGGACGGCAAGGGTTTCGTGTTCGTGCGGCGCGACGGCGGGCGCTTCATGGTGGCGATCCAGGATTTCGCGACGCGCCAGGTGCAGGTGCTCACCGCCGGCCCGCTCGACGAGAGCCCGAGCATCGCGCCGAACTCCAAGCTCATCATCTACGCGGCGCAGCAGGGGCCGCGTGGTATATTGGCCGGCGTATCCTCCGACGGCCGCGTGAAGCAGCGGCTCGTCTCACCCGCCGCCGACGTGCGCGAGCCGGCCTGGGGTCCGTTGCCACGGTGACCCTTTCAATCGAGGAGACAATTCATGCGCAAGTGGATCATTGCAGCTTTCCTGTTGGCAGCCGTTGTCGGCTGTGCGAGCACCGAGGATGCGGCTCCTGCCGATGACACGGCCGCGACGGCGACGACGCCAGGAGCGGGCGGCGCCGCGACGTCGGGCGCCACTACGACTGGCGCGGGCACGTCGGGCGTGCCGGCGGGCGCATCGAGCGGCATGCCCGCTGCCGGAACGGGCGCCGCGGCGCTCAAGGATCCGCGGAACATCCTGTCGAAGCGCAACATCTACTTCGACTACGACCAGTTCACGGTCAAGGACGAATTCAAGCCGATCGTCGAAGCCCACGCCAAGTATCTGCAGGCCAATCGCAGCGCGCGTGCGATCCTCCAGGGCCACACGGACGAGCGCGGCACGCGCGAGTACAACATCGCGCTGGGGCAGAAGCGCGCCGACGCCGTGAAGAACCTGATGCTGCTCCTGGGCGCCACCGAGATCCAGATCGAGACGGTGAGCTTCGGCAAGGAGAAGCCGCGGCGCGAAGGCCACGACGAGTCGTCGTGGGCCGAAAACCGCCGCGTCGACATCGTCCACGCCGGCGAATAGCGGACGACGTACGGAGTTTGCAGAGTGAGCGGGTGGCAGTTCCGGCGTGCGGCGTGGGCAGCGTTGGCCATGGCGGTTGTCGCGTTGCCGGCGCGCGCCGCGCTCTTCGACGACGACGAGGCCCGCCGGCGCATCGAACAGACGAACCTCCGCCTGGCGCAGGTGCAGAAGCAGATCGAGGACCGCCTCGGCGCGATCGAGCTGCAGTTGAAGAACCAGGGCCTGGTCGAGCTCTTCGGCCAGGTCGAGCAGTTGAAGTCCGAGGTCGCGAAGCTGCGCGGGCAGATCGAGGTGCTGAACCACGAATCGGAGCAGACGCAGAAGCGACAGCGCGATCTCTACATCGATCTCGACTCGCGGCTGCGCAAGCTCGAAGGCGGCCCCGGCGCCGGCACGCCGCCCGCGGCCTCCGGCGCGCCCGCGCCGAGTCCGGCGGCCGCGGCTTCTCCGGCGCCCCCAGTGCCCATTGCGGGGACGCTGCCGCCTCCGGTACCGGCCGCGCCGCCCGGGTCCGCGATCGCCCCGGCGGCCACCGACGCCGCGGCGATCGAGCAGCGCGCCTACGACGTGGCGCTCGACCAGTTCAAGGCGGGGAGCTATCCCGCCGCCATCGCGAGCTTCAACGCGTTCGTGCGCAATTACGCCAGGAGTCCGCTCGCACCGTCCGCGTACTACTGGATCGGCAACTCGCAGTTCGCGCTGAAGGACTATCGCGCGGCGATCGCCACGCAGCGGCAATTGATCGCCGCGTTTCCCGGCAATGCCAAAGTGCCGGACGCGCTCCTCAACATCGCCACCAGTCAGTTCGAGTTGAACGATGCCGCGGCGTCGCGGCGCACGCTCGAGGAATTGATCGCGAAGTACCCACAGTCCGAGGCCGCGATCAAGGCGCGGCAGCGTCTCGCGATCCGCTGAGATGAAGGCTGCCCCGCGCTCGCCTCGGGGAGCGCGACGGGACAGCATCCTGCCCTTCGCGGCGCGCCTTGTTGCCTGGCAGCGCACGCACGGCCGCCACGATCTGCCATGGCAGGGCACGCGCGACGCCTATCGGATCTGGCTCTCCGAGATCATGCTGCAGCAGACGCAGGTGGCGACGGTCGTTGCGTATTACGGCCGGTTTCTCGCGGCGTTTCCGGACGTCCGCTCGCTCGCCGCCGCTCCGATCGACCGCGTGCTCGAGCTCTGGAGCGGTCTCGGCTACTACCGCCGCGCGCATCATCTGCACGCGGCGGCGGGAGAGATCGTTGCGCAGTACGGCGGCGATTTTCCGCGCGACGCCGCCACCATCGCGACGCTGCCTGGCATCGGCCGTTCGACGGCAGCGGCGATCGCGGCCTTCGCGTTCGGCGAACGCGCCGCGATCCTCGACGGCAATGTGAAGCGCGTGCTCGCGCGCCATCGCGGCATCGAAGGCTTTCCCGGCGCGCCGAAAGTCGAAGCCGCGCTGTGGTCGGTCGCGCAATCGTTGCTCCCGCAACGCGGGATCGAGTCGTACACCCAGGCGCTGATGGATCTCGGCGCGACGGTCTGCACGCGGGCGACGCCGCGCTGCGACGAATGTCCGGTGGCCGTGGATTGCGCGGCGTTGCGCGGGAGTCGCATTGCGGAATTGCCGTTCCCGCGACCCGCAAGGGCGCGGCCGTCGCGCGCTGTGCGTGTGCTCCTGCTGGAGCGGGCCGGTACGATCCTGCTGGAAAAGCGGCCTGCCGCGGGCATCTGGGCGGGCCTGTGGAGTCTCCCTGAAATCGACCTCGCGACCGGCGTCGCGCGGCATTGCAAGGCACGCTTTTTCGCGGACGTCGTCGTCGGGGACGCGCTCGACCCGATCGAGCACGGCTTCACGCACTACCGGCTGACGATTCATCCCCAGCGCGTGACCGTGCGGCAATGGCCCGTGGGCGCGGAAGCGCCGGGACTCCTCTGGCTCACGCGCGACGACGCGCTCGCCGCCGCGCTGCCCGCGCCGATCAGGAAATTGCTGGCCTCCTTGTGACCTACTTCTCCCAGTGCGCGCACGGCCGCCCGAAGCGCACAACTGCACGCTGCCTCGGGGGGCAGCGAACACCAGGCCGAAGGCCGCAGGACAGCCGAAGGCTGGTCCCGCGCAGCGGGATGCGGCGAAGCCGCACACAGTGAGCGTGGGGGCCGTCATTTGTCGGGTCGCCGCCAGTCGCGCAGGTCGGGCGGCAGCAGCTTCTCGTGATCGGCGTGCGCGGCCCGAAACGCGGCGAGCTCCTTCGCGGCTTCGGCGGTCTTGCCTTCGTCGCGAAGGCGGCGGATGAGCGCGATCCACTCCGTAACCGGCAACGGGGTCCGATCCTTGACGCGCGCGTCGGCGGCTCCGGTGTCGGCGGCGGGTGAGGTGGCCATATTGGCGGCCATCTTGGCGCGCGGCGCCGGCGCGAGCGACGCGCGTTCCGCGGACAGATTGCCGACGGCAACGGGCGATGACGGCGCCTCCTTCCGCAACGCAGGATCGGCGGGTGGTACGACCGCCGGCGCGGCGGACGGTGCGACGGCTTCGGCGGCGGCTTTCGGCGCACCGGGAAAGGGCTCCGCCGCCGGGGGCAAAATCGGGAGGGCCGCAGGTACCTGTCGTTTGAGTTCCGGCGCGCTCCCTACCGGCGCCGGTCGAGGCGACGCATCCATGCGCGGGACTTCGCTTCGGATACGCGCTCCGTCGCCGCCGTTGGGCTTGTTGACGGTGGGCGGCGCTGGCGCGACGCTCGGCGGCGTGAGGTTGTCGCCGAGCCCCGGCGTCACGGCGTTGCCCGCTTTCTCCGCGACGGGCACGTCGGAGACGATCGCTTGCTCTGCCGGCGCGCCGACCTGATCCGGAGTTGCGAGCTGCAGCACGCCGGCGGCGATCGCGGCGACGGTCGCCGCCGCGGCGAGTGGCCACCACTGCTGCCGGGCAGCCCTCGCTTCCCGAGCGCCAACGGTTTGCGGTTTGGCGCCGACTTCGCGGTGCGCTGCGGCGAGAAGCGCGGCGTCGACCGACGCGGCGGGCTCTTCGCGCGAAGCCTCGCGCCATGCCTCGTCGACGCGCGGATCGACGAGCGTCCTGCGATCTTCCGGCGTCGGAATCGTCATTGCAGGTCTCCAAGCTCGACGCGAAGCTTCGCGACGGCGTACCGGATGCGGCTCTTGATGGTCTCGACGCCCGCGCCGGTCAACGCCGCGATCTCCGCGAGTTCGAGCCCGCCCTCCTGATGCAGCAGAAACGCTTCGCGCTGCGCCGCAGGCAGCGCGGCGCACGCAGCCTTCAGCCGGCTCGACAGCTCGCGCGTGCTGGCGCGCGCTTCGGGTCCGTCGTCGGGTGCGGCGGGAAGGGCGTCGAGCGGGTCCTCCGCGTTGTCGTCCGCCGCCGCGGTCACGAGCTCGACCTGGCCCGTCGCCCGCCAATGGTCGATCAGCCGATGGTGTGCGATTCGATAGAGCCAGGTCGTGAACTTGGCGCTCGGGACATACGACGCGCGCGAACGGATCACGTTCATCCACACGTCCTGGAAAAGCTCGTCGGCGATGCCCGCGTGAGCGCACTGGCGAAGCACATAGCGGTAGATGGCGCCCTTGTGGCGCGCATACAGCGCGTCGAAGGCGGCAGCGTCGTCCGCGGCGTACGCGAGCATCAGGTCCTCGTCGCGCGGCGCGGCGACGATAGCGGGCGCGGGCATCGCCCGCCAGTATGCGAGCGCCCCGCGCCCCGCGCAATGGCCGAGATGAGACGCTTGGCTCAACGAGTGGGCGGCTCCGGCACGAACCGCCACCCGGGAAACGGATTGCTCGACCGCGCCACCGACGGCGGCGGCAGGACGCCCATTGCAACGAGGTTCTCACGGCGATCGTAATGGATCGCGAGCGTCTCGTTCGGCGTCGCGCTCTCGCGCACGAAGCGGGTGGTCTGCACGTACGACTGCTCCTGTCGGCCGTAGCCAGTGCCGATCTTCGCGATCGGCGCGGGTGCGGCCATCTCGGCCGCCATCTCGCCGCGCGCGCCCGGCGCGCTGTTCGACTTGTTCTCCCCCATCGCATCGGCGGCACCGGCGTCCTGGCGCCGGGCGGCCTCGGTCGCGGGGGCCGCCGCGATTTTCGCGGGTGCGTCTTTCCATGTGACGCGATGCTGCCGCTCGCGGAAAAAGGCGACGCCGATGACGCCGACATTTTCGGGGCGTCCGGTGCGCGTCGAATAGGCGTCGGCCAGCGTCGTGAAATAGAACGCCGCCGTGGAGGCGCTGCTCGTGCGCCAGCCATTGATGTCGGCGCACTCGTAAGCGCTCAGGACATAGCCCGATTGCGCGGGCGACGCGGTCTCGCCCGACACCACATTGACACCGTCGACGCTCATCACTGCCAGCACGCGGTCGCCGGTCGTGTTGCACACGCGGATCCCGTATTCCTGGCCGGGCGTGCCGATCACGTAGCCCCTGCCGTCCTTCGCGTACACGGGCAGCATGCGGCCGTCGGGACGCATCACAACGTCGATGCTGCCGAGTTGCCCGGCATGGGCGCTGCCTGCGCCAAGGGTCAGCGCGATGGCAAGGGTGAGCGCACCGAGTCGGGGATGAGTGTGTTTCGTACCTTGAGTCATGATCGTTCTCCGTGAAGGTCGGCCCTCGCAGGGACGTGTGCCGCCGGCGATGGCGCCGATGTCCCTGCAAACGGAGGACCCAGCCCAATGGGGTTAGACCGGGGCTGAACAAGTCCCCAAGGGGTTGAACGAGTCCCTAAGGGGTTGAACGAGTCCCTAAGGGACGGGAACCCCCGCGTGCCATAATTTGTCCATGCCGGATGTCGGTCATTTGCAGGGGCAGGTCACAGGGCTCGCGTTCGTGCTCGCCGCGGTGTTCGGCGCCGTCGCGACGCGCGTCAACTTCTGCACGATGGGCGCGATCAGCGACGTCGTGAACTTCGGCGACGCCCGCCGGCTGCGGATGTGGCTCCTGGCCATCGCGGTGGCCGTCGCCGGCGCCGCGGCGCTGCAGGGCGCGGGCCTCCTCGACCTGTCGAAGACGCTCTACACCGGCAGCCGGGTGGGCTGGCTGTCGCTTCTGGTGGGCGGATTCCTGTTCGGCTTCGGCATGACGCTGGGCTCGGGTTGCGGCAGCAAGACGCTGGTCCGCGTCGGCGGCGGCAATCTCAAATCGCTGGTCGTCCTCGTGTTCTTCGCCATCTCCGCCTACATGACGCTGAAGGGCCTCTTCGCGCTATGGCGCGCCACCGGGCTTGATCCGTTGCGCTTCGATGTCGCGGCGCTCGGCGCCAGGACGTCCGACCTGCCGTCGATCCTCGCGGCCCTCGGCGTCGGCGGCGCGGTCAAGCTGTGGCTCCCCTTCGCGTTCGCCGGGGCCATTGCCGTTTGGGTGCTCGCCGACCGCGAGTTCCGGGCGACGCCGGAGATGATCGTCGGCGGCCTGGTCATCGGTGCGGTGATCGTCGGCGGCTGGTATGTGTCGGGCCATCTGGGCTACGTGGCCGAAGACCCGGCCACGCTCGAGGAGAAATTCGTCGCCACGAACTCGGGGCGCGCGGAATCGTTCAGCTACACGGCGCCGATCGCGTACCTGCTGGAGTTGCTGATCTACTGGACGGACCAGTCGCGCGTGCTGACGTTCGGCATCGCCGGGGTGCTGGGAATGTTGTTCGGCGCGGCGGCGACGGCGATCGCGACGAAGACCTTCCGGTGGGAAGGCTTCACGACCACGGAGGATCTCGTCAACCACGTCGTCGGCGGGATCCTGATGGGATTCGGCGGCGTCACGGCGCTCGGCTGCACGATCGGCCAGGGCCTGACCGGCATTTCGACGCTCGCCATCGGCTCGTTCCTGGCCGTGGGCGCGATCGTCGCCGGCTGCGTGGCGGCATTGAAGTACCAGATGTGGCGGCTCGACCACGCGTAACCATGCCACGATGATCATCTTCGATCTCACGTGCACGCACGGCCATCGCTTCGAGGGCTGGTTCGCCTCGGCCGACGATTTCGAGCAGCAGGCGAAAGCCGTGATGGTCCGGTGTCCTGTCTGCGACGACGCGAGCGTCGTGCGCGTGCCCTCGGCGAAGGTGCACGTCGGTCGCGCTACGGTGGATGCGCCGGTGGCGGCCGAGGATGCCGAAAGCGACACGGTCGCCAACCTGCCGGACGACATCGTGCGCAAGCTGCGCGAGATCGTCCGCGCCACCGAGAATGTCGGTCACCGCTTTCCCGAGGAAGCGCGCAAGATCCACTACGAAGAAGTTGCGCCCCGGCCCATCCGCGGCCAGGCGTCGAAGGACGATGCCGAGGCGCTGCGCGAAGAAGGCATCGATTTCGCGGCGCTGCCGCCGTTTCTCACGCGCGACCATCATTGAGGCCGGCGCCGTCGGGTTGAGGGCGGGCGACGCTTCCGGCTATAATGGCCCGTTTTTAGGCGGGCCGTTAGCTCAGTTGGTAGAGCAGCGGACTTTTAATCCGTTGGTCGCTGGTTCGAATCCAGCACGGCCTACCAGTTTCGGGCCTGGCTGGAAGTCCCGCCGCACCGACGTCGCCGTTCAGTTGCACCGGGTCGTTAGCTCAGCTGGTAGAGCAGCGGACTCTTAATCCGTTGGTCGCAGGTTCGATCCCTGCACGGCCTACCAAAACTTTCAAGGGCTCGCAGAAATGCGAGCCCTTGAATTTTTGTGCCGTCGCTGGGTGCCGCGACGGCCCTCCCTGCACAGAGGTGCTCCCGGCCCCGAACGCTGAACACGCACGTCGGCTGCTTCCCGCACCGCGGCGCGAATGATGCGTGCGAGCACGCATACATCGCATCCTCAAGCCCCGCGGATCCGGGCCGCACAGCGGACTGGATAGACTCCAGCAGGAGGTTCCAATACGATGCCCACCTCTGGCTTGGTGGAAAGATCTGACACGATGGCTGAAGCCCGCGCCCACCGTCGCCTTGCGGCGATCCTTGCCGCTGACGTCGTCGGGTATTCCCGGTTGATTGGTTTGGATGAGGCCGGGACGCTTTTGACGCTGCGCGAGGTTTGGGCGACGCGCTTCAATCCCTCCGTTGCCGAATTTCACGGCCGAATCGTCAAGATGCTCGGAGACGGAGCGCTTGTCGAATTTTCAAGTGCCGTCGACGCCGTTGAATGTGCAGTTGCGATCCAGGGCGCGATGGCCGAGCACAACAGCTTGCAACCGGAGCGCGAGCCAATCGAATTCCGCATTGGCGTGAATCTTGGTGAAATCGTCATCGAGGGCAATGATATTTTCGGCGACGGCGTCAATGTCGCGGCCCGGTTGGAAGCGCAGGCCCCGAAAGCTGGAATTCTGGTGTCTGACGTGGTGCACCTTCAGATCAAAGGCAAAGTCGGCGTTGAGTTTGTGAATGCCGGAGAACTGATGTTGAAGAACATTGCCGCGCCGGTGCAGGCTTGGCGCTGGGGAGATAATTCTGCCCAGATCGCGCAAACCCGTACGACGGTAGAAGGCGCGAAGGACTCCCCTTCGATTGCGGTTCTGCCATTCACCAACATGTCGGGTGACCCCGAACAGGAGTATTTCTCGGACGGGATCAGCGAGGACATCATCACCGATTTGTCCAAGGTCTCCGGCCTCATCGTGATCGCCCGCAATTCGAGCTTCGCCTACAAGGGCAAGACGCCGGACATTCGCGCGGTCGGGCGCGAGCTGGGGGCAAGCTCGGTCCTGGAAGGCTCGGTCCGCCGGGTGGGCAACCGGGTGCGCATCACGGCGCAGTTGATCGACGCGAAAACCGCAGCGCATCTTTGGGCCGAACGCTATGACCGCGATCTGACGGATATCTTCGCGGTTCAGGACGAGGTGACGTTGCAGATCGTGGATGCGCTGAAAGTCTCGCTGAAGCCAGCGGAACGGGCAGTTCTTGCGGAGCAGCCGACAAGCAGCGTCGATGCCCACGATTTTTTCCTTCGCGGCCGCGAACTGTGGATCCAATTGATCCACGGTTCGGGGAGGAACCGTGAGTTATTTGAGCGGGCAGTTGCAGCTTTCAAGCGCGCGACCGAGATCGACCCCGGCTATGCGGCGCCCTATGCCGGTCTCAGTCTGGTGCACATTCTCGAATATCTGAACCGCTGGCTCGAAATGCCTCGGGCGCTGGATTTGGCCGTTCGCTTTGCGGCGCAAGCGGTCGAAATGGACCGCAACGAGCCATTGGCGCAGCTTGCCCTTGCAACCTCCAGGATGTTCAACGGCGACCCGGAGGGAACCAAGGCCGCGGCCGAAACGGCACTGGTGCTCAGTCCGAACTTTGCCCTCGCTGCCGGCGCGCTCGGCCATGCCGAGACTATGCTTGGCAATCCACAGGCAGGGATCAAAGCCCTGGAACTGGCGCTTCGTCTTGATCCCATGTTTACCCCCGCCGTGCTTCACTTCTTGGGGACGGCCTATCTTGTGGCAGGCCAATACGAAGCTGCCGCCGCCAGGCTGAGCGAGAGGATACGTCTGACCCCCACCACCGACTTCTCACGCGCCTACTATGCCTCGGCGCTCGGTCACCTCGGCGAGGTTGCGGAGGCGCAGCGTGTCTGGCGAGAGTTGAAAGAGATCAACCCGAAGTACTCGTTCGAGGCGCACATCGCCCAGCTTCCCTGGCGAAATCCTGCAGGTCCGGCGCGGATCCGGGAAGGTCTGGCAAAGGCGGGACTTTCCGAATGACCGAACCCCCCACCCAATCCAGGTTAACAATGGTTTGACTCTAGCGACGTTCCGGCGCCCTGTCCACCTCGCACAATGGGGCGCGTCGATACATCCATCGAAGAGGAAGGCAGGATGAAGGTCTACCGGATCGCGGCCGTCCCCGGTGACGGCATCGGCAAGGAAGTGGTGCCGGCCGGGCAGCAGGTCCTGGAGGCGCTGGCGCAACGGCGAGGCGGATTCGGCTTCGAGTTCACTGTTTTCGGCTGGGGCGGGGACTGGTATCGCCGGCACGGAGTGATGATGCCGGACGACGGTCTCGACCAGTTGCGCGCGATGGACGCCATCCTGTTCGGATCGGCGGGCGATCCGCGCATTCCGGACCACGTCACGCTGTGGGGCCTGCGCCTGAAGATTTGCCAGGGCTTCGACCAATACGCCAACGTGCGGCCCACGCGCATCCTGCCCGGCATCGACGCACCGCTCAAGCGCTGCGGTCCGGCGGACCTGAACTGGGTGATCGTGCGCGAGAATACCGAGGGCGAATACGCGGGCGTGGGAGGACGGGTGCACCAGGGCCATCCGATCGAGACTGCCACGGACGTGTCGATCATGACGCGCGCCGGTGTCGAGCGCATCATGCGCTTTGCTTTCAGGCTCGCCCGATCGCGCCCGCGGAAGCTGCTCACGGTGATCACGAAGTCCAATGCCCAGCGCCACGCGATGGTGATGTGGGACGAGATCGCGGCGGAGGTGAGCCTGGAGTTCCCGGACGTCGCCTGGGACAAGGAATTGGTGGATGCGACCACCGCGCGCATGGTCAACCGTCCCGCTTCGCTCGACACGATCGTGGCCACGAACCTGCATGCCGATATCCTGAGCGACCTGGCGGCGGCGCTGGCGGGCAGCCTGGGCATCGCGCCGACCGGCAACATCGATCCGGAACGACGCTACCCCAGCATGTTCGAGCCGATCCACGGCTCGGCGTTCGACATCATGGGTCAGGGCATCGCCAATCCGGTCGGCACCTTCTGGAGCTGCGTGATGCTGCTCGAGCACCTGGGCGAAGCCGATGCGGCGGCGGCGCTGATGGCGGCCATCGAGACGGTGACCGCGAACCCGGCGCTGCGCACACGCGACCTGGGCGGGACGGCCACCACGGCGCAGGTGACCGCGGCGGTCTGCGCAGCGATGGGCGCTCCGGGCGCTGCCGTGCCGCAGGCGGCGTAACGGGCTACACTGAACCCTGCCTACGACCGAGGAAGACGACGATGAAACGACTGCTCCTGGCTGTGTGCCTTGCGTTGCTGTCGCCCCTGGCGGCGGCCCAGCCCTGCCCCGACAAGAACGTTCTCTACTGGCAGGCTTTTCCGCCCGGCGGGGAGTCGGACATCTCGGCGCGCCACCAGCAGGTGGTGCTGAAGAAGAAGTGCCCGAACATCGAAACCGTGGTCCAGTACAAGCCGGGCGCCGGGGGCGGATTGATGTGGGCACAGATCAACACCCTGCCGGGCGACGGGCTCAATGTCGTCGGCATTAACCTGCCCCACATCGTCTTCCAGCCGATCGAGGGCGAGGTGCAGTACAAGACGCAGGACGTCACGCCGGTGTTCTGGTTCCACTACACGCCCGACGCCCTGGTCGTGCCCGACCAGAGCCCGATCAAGTCCTTTGCGGATTTCATCAAGGCCGCCAAGGCCGAACCCGGCAAGCTCAGCCTGGGGGGATCGGGCTTGAACTCGGCCAACCACGCGGCGCACGAGCGACTGGATTCCGCGTTCGGCATCAAGACCATCTATGTGCCGTACAAGGGCACGGGCGACATGACGACGGCAGTGCTGGGCAGCCAGGTCACCGGCGCCATGTCCTACACGGCGTTCGCGATCAACAACAAGGGCCGGGTGCGGGCTCTCGCCGTGGCGATGGACAAGCGCCATCCGCTGCTGCCCGACGTGCCCACCTTCCGCGAGCTCGGCGTGGACTGGGTGGACGGCGCTTATCGCGGCATCGGCGTGCCGAAGAGCACGCCTCCCGAGGCGAGGAAGCGCCTGTCGGACCTGTGGGCCGCCCTGAACAGCGATCCCGAAATGAAGGCCCTCGCCGACAAGAGCGGATTCGAGCTGATCAGTGTCGGTACCGACCAGATGGACGCTTTCATGAAGGACAAGATACGCATCTATACCGAGGGCGCTCAGGCCCTGGGTCTCGGCAAGAAGTAAGGCTGTCCGTTTCGCGCTCCGGCCACCGATGCCGGCACGAAACGATACGTCAATCCACCAGACCGGCGTTCACCACCTGAAGGCCACGCCGAGAGCCGGTCCGTTGAAATCGAGCGAATCGACTTTGCGATCCGATTTCATGTTGTAGTCGAGGTAGCGCCACGCGGCGATCAGATCGCCCCACTTGAACGAATAGCCGATGCCGGCGATGCCCTGCCACGTGAAGCGCGACTGACCGGTGCCGACGTCGACGTAGTACGGGATGAACCACTCGCGATCGCTGCCGAAGAGCAGGCGACCCTTGGCGCCGACGATGGCGTCCCAGTTGCCGAGCTTCACGTCGACGCTGCCTTGACGTCCGGGCAGCGGCAGCGCACCGATGTCGCCGTTGAACTGATAGCCGAGCGTCTGTTCGATGTCGAGCAGGCGTGCGCCCGCGAGGAGATCGAGGTTGCCTTGCGAGTGCTGGGCCATCCGGTAGCGTCCCGCGAGGGTCCACACCCACCCCTTCAGCGTGGAGTCGAGGTTGGCCGTGACGTCGGCCGGAATGGGTTGGCCGCCGATCCCGAATTCGCGCGTGCCCGACTTCGACGCGCCGAGGTCCATGTAGATGACGTCGGTGTACACGCCCCATCGACCCTTGCTGACTTCGCCCATGCCCATGAAGACGCCCTGGAGGTGACCGAAGATCGTGCTTGCGTCGAGGTTGATGCTGGGACCGCCGGAGCCGCCGCCGCTGGCCGGAAAGTTCGTCGTGCCACCGATGTCCGGAAGGTATCCGTACAGAATCACCTGGAAACGCCACGCGTCATCGTTCGCCGTTTGCGCCCCCGCGGCGCGCGGCCCGATGGCCGCGACCGCGAGGGCGGCGGTAACGAAGTTCCTTGCAAAGGTTCGCGTCACGGTCTTCACCACAACCCCTAGTTGCGCGGCGGCGCCAGGGTTTCGAGCTGTTGCAGGCGTTTCATCGCTTGCATCGCCTGCATCGAGTTGTAGTTGATGCCCGCGGCGTTCAGGCTGCTGCCCTGCTGAAAGGGATACTGCGGCAGCGTCGTGAGGAAGGCCTGGAGCTGTTGCTGCACCGGCACGAAGAGCCAGATGTTGTCCGCGTACCAGCGCAGATACAGGCCTGACTCGTGCGGCGCCTTCTCATAGGGATCCGCGCGCAGGTTGACGATGACCGGCCAGCCGGGCACTTCCCGAATCGCCGTAGCGATGTTGCCGTTTGTCACCGCGAAATTCACCTTCCAGTCGTTCCACCGTACGGCATTGAGCTCGCCGCCCTGACCGAAATAGAAGATCTCCTCACGTGGGCCTTTCCTCGCCTCGCCCTTGAAGTACGGCAGGAAGTTGTAGCCGTCGAGATGGGCCTTCCAGGTCTTGCCGTTGGCTGCGTAGCCGGCCTTCACTTTTTCGACGATGCTCGGCTCGCCCGCCGCCGCCAGCAGCGTCGGCAGCCAGTCTTCCTGCGAAAAGATCTCGTTGACGATCGTGCCCGGCTTGATCACGCCCGGCCAGCGCACGATCATGGGTACGCGGAAGCCGCCTTCCCAGGTCGTCCCTTTCTCACCATGGAACGGCATCGTCCCGCCGTCCGGCCAGGTTCCCGTCTCCGCGCCGTTGTCGGTGCCGTAGACGACGATCGTGTTTTCGGCAATGCGAAGGTCGTCGAGTTGCTTCAGCACCCGTCCGACGGTGTCGTCATGCTCGACCATGCCGTCGGGGTAGAGGCCAATGCCGGTGCGACCCTGCGCCTTTTTGGTCAGGTGGGTCCAGACGTGCATCCGGGTGGTGTTGAGCCAAACGAAGAAGGGCTTGCGGTCCTTCACAGCCTGGTCGATGAACTTCGTCGAGGCAGCCTCGACTTCGAGATCGACCGTGGTCATGCGCTCAGTGGTCAGCGCGCCGGTGTCCTGAATCCTTTGCCCGCCCTTTCCGTCCGACCACGTGTGCAGCACGCCGCGCGGACCGTATTTCTTCCTGAACTCGGGATCCTTCGGGTAGTAGTAGGTCTCGGGCTCTTCCTCGGCGTTGAGGTGATAGAGGTTGCCGAGAAACTCGTCGAATCCGTGCACCGTCGGCAAGTGCGTGTCCCGGTCACCCAGGTGATTCTTGCCGAACTGGCCCGTGGTATAGCCCTGGACTTTCAACAGGTCGGCGATGGTGGGGGCCCAATCGGGAATGCCTTGCGGTGAACCGGGCATCCCGATCGTCAGGAGCCCCGTCCGGAACGGATGTTGTCCGAGGATGAACGATGCGCGGCCCGCGGTGCAGCTCTGCTGCGCATACGAGTCGGTGAAGAGCGCGCCTTCCCTCGCCAGACGGTCGATGTTCGGCGTCTTGTAGCCCATGATGCCCAGGCTGTACGCGCTGATATTGTCCCGGCCGATGTCGTCGCCCCAGATGACGAGGATGTTGGGTTTGGTCTGCGGTGCCTGTGCGGAGTCGACAGTCGAGATGAGTCCAGCGCAAACCGCAAGTGCGGCCGCAGCAAATCGGTGGAAACTGCGTCGTGTCATGGCCGTGTCCTCTATGATCCGCGGCGCGAGATCGGTCCCGCGCGCTCAGCTGTGGCTACTCGAACGCGAAGATCTTCTTCCAATCGTCCTTCATGCTGATGACGATCCAGCCCTGCTTCTTCGCTTCGTCGTTCAGCGCCTGCGTCAAGGCGCCGACTTTGGTCGCGGGCAGGCCCCGCGCGGGTCCGTATGCGTATTCGCGCTTCGCGTCGTCGTGCAGCACCAGCATTGCGAGCCGCGCGCCATCACCGGCCTTCGTGTATTCCAGCATCTGCCGGTCACCCGTGGAGTTGCCGAATGCTGCGTAGGGTCGCCGCCCGATCATCAGGTGAATGCCCTCGGGCTTGCCCGCGTTGTTGTTATTCAGCAGCAGCTTTGGGTCCTTGGTCAGAAACGGCTTGCCGTCCTTGGCGTAGCCGTAGCTCGTACCGCCAGCAGTGCCAACCACCTGCTCGGGCGGTATGCCGTAGGTAGCCTCCGCGTACACGCGCACGAAATCCTGCCCGCCACCCGTGACGATATAAGTCCTGTAACCGTTCGCGCGCAGGTACCTCATTACTTCCTGCATGGGGAGGTACGTCAATTCCGTGTACGGCTTCTTCCAGCGCGGGTGCTTGGCCTCGGCGATCCACTTCTTCGCTTCGGCCTGGAACACTTCCACTGACATGCCGGTCGACGTGGCCGCGAGGAGCTTGAACAAGTCGGCCTCCGACAGCTTCTCCATTGCCGCGCGGTCGCCCTTCAGGAGCTCCAGCACGGTCGAGTACGGAGCGACCTTGGCCAGTTCGGGCTTGGCCTTCACCAGCGCGGGCACGCGTTCGAGCACATACATCACCTGCGTGTAGATCGGATGCTCGACCCACAGCGTGCCATCCTGGTCGAAGGTGGTGATGCGTTCCGCCGGCGGCACGAACTGCGCGCCGCCCTGCGTCGTCGTCGCCTGCACGAAATCGACGATGGCCTTCTTCGCCGCGCCGTCGTTCCACGAAGCGAGAGGATCTGTCTGCGCAGAAACCTGTGTGGCAAGCAACAGCGATGCGGCGAGACCCAGGATCCTCACGCCCACCCCCAAACGACCGGACTTCATCATTGCCTCCCACGTTCGAATTGGTCACAGGAAGAAGACAGGGCAGCCCTTTCGAGCCGCCCCGCTTCCCGGCAACACCACGTCTTGCCAGACGTCTGACTCGCTACGTCTCTAGTCTTTGCTTCCCGTTCTCGCCATCTGTTCCCTTACCTGCGTGAGGACCTGGGCCAGGCTGTACGACGCCGGGGATTGCAGCGCAGGGTACGGCCCATAGGACTCGAGTTCTTGCAGCCACAGCGCCTGGCCGATGGGAATGATGTTCCAGTCGTAGATGTAAGCGGTGAAGGGTCCGGCAAGCGCGCCGCCCTGGCCCAGGAGGGTTGACGGCTGGAAACCGACCGACCCCTCGAACGGATCCCGCTTGATGTTGTTGACCAGGGGCCAATGGAAGGTATGCACCCCCATCAATCCGCCACTCGCGGCCTCGGATGCCATCGCGAAATAGATCTTCCAGTTCTTGTAGCGCACTGCGGATGGAACAGCGCCGCCGTAGTAGAAGAACGTATCGCGCGCCGACGTTGCCGATTTGCCGGTGAGGTATCCAACCTGGTTGACCCCTTGCAGCTTGGTTTTGACGATGCCCGGGTACCTACCGGCCATGATCTGCTCGTTCAGCGCATTGCCCTTCGGCCCGCCGGCAATCTCGACGAAGGTCGGCAGCCAGTCGTACGACGCGAAGATGTCGTTCAGGACGGTGCCCGGCTTGATTTGCCCCGGCCAGCGGATCAGCGCCGGAGCGCGCATGCCGCCTTCCCACGTAGTCAGCTTGCCGCCCTTGAAGGGCGTGTTGCCCCCATCGGGGTAGGTGATGACCTCGGCGCCGTTATCGGTCGTGAAGACGACGATGGTGTTGTCGAGCTGGCCCATGTCCTCCAGCTTCTTCAGGACGTAGCCGATGTTGTCGTCCATCTGCTTCATGCCGGCTTCGTTGGAACCCCAGTCCTTCCCGCCGGGCGTACCTACCATCGCCTTGTATTTGTCCGACAGCATGGTGGTGATGTGCATGCGCGCCGGGTTGTACCAGACGAAGAACGGCTTGTTGGTCTTCTTTGGATCGTTGCGATCGAGGAAGTCGATGACCTTGGCCGAGATCTCCTCGTCCACGGTTTCGGAGCGCTTCAGCGTCAGCGGGCCCTGGTCACTACAGCTCTGGTTCTTCTGCGTGCCATCGGCAGACCTGCAGTCGATCACGGGCCGCGGCGGCATCATGCACAACGCGGTCTTCGCATCCACGGCCCCCGGCGGGTCGCTGAGGCCAGGCACCGGAGTGTTCTTGCAAGGCGCCACGATGGCCTGCACCGTCGGAGAACTGTTGATGTCCGGAAAACTCACACCCTGCATCGCATCGAGGTGATACAGGTACCCCCAGAATTCCTGAAAGCCGTGCGCCGTGGGCAGCGCTGCCGAGTGGTCGCCCAGATGGTTTTTGCCGAACTCGCCCGTGGTGTAGCCGAGGTCGAGCAGGAAACGGGCAATCGACGGCGTACCGGGCTGGAGGAAGGACGGGCTGCCGGGCAATTGCGGCGGAATCATGCCGGCGCGCAGCGGCGTCATGCCGGTAAAGAAAGCGGTGCGCCCGGCGGTGCAGCTTTGCTCGGCGTAATAGGTCATGAACTTCGCACCCTCCCGACCGATGCGGTCGATATTGGGCGTTTCGCCAACCATCAGCCCTTGATGGTAGATGCTGGGCTGCATCCAGCCGATGTCGTCGCCCATGATGAACAGGATGTTGGGCTTGGATTGTGCGTACGCCGAAGCGATGCCGACCAGCGCGATCGCGAGCGCGGCAATGGACAGAGAGAAGGCTTTTCGGAGACTCATGCAGACACTCCCGAGGTTGATAGGAATTCGTACGTCCAGTCCATGCGCCATGGCCCACGCGACATCACTGGCCATTCGAGCACACGGCAATTGTTACCGCCTGACGCCAATGCTGGAAACTAGTCTTTGGTTCAGTCGAGCATCTTCGCAGGTACGAGCCGGTTTCCACGGTGAAGCGTTCCCGTGACGTCATCATGACGAATCACGCGTCTTCGTACGCAGCGCGCCTCCCACGGCATAAAGGAGCGCGTCGTTGGAGAACGGCTTGCGCAGCAGCGCCACCCCGTCGGCTTCGACGACCGACCGGTCGAGCCCGGCGTCGTCGCTTGCGGTGATGAACACGACGGGAACGTCACAGTGCACGGCGGTGAGTCGCGCCTTCGTTTCCAGGCCGGAGAGTCCACCCATGTGGATATCGACAATCGCGCAGTCCGGACGGCGCGTGGCCAGTGATGCCAGGAACGCCTCGCCGGACGCGAAGGCGGCGACTTCATAGTCCGCGAGACGCAACAACCGGCCGAGCGCGGTGCGAACCGACGCCTCGTCGTCGACTATGGCGACATAGGGACCGTCACTTGTCACGCGACGAACGTTACGGTGTCGCGGCTTGGGCCGGAACTGACCTTTGGGTTAGTGGCAGGTGACCCCGGCTAGGGCTTCGGCGGCTTCCCGGGCTTGCCGGCGGGACGGCTGGGCGCGGGCGGCGCCGGCGCGGCGCGTGGCGTCGTGGTGGCACCGATGCCGAGGCGCCCGGCGATGTGCATCAGCTCGGCGGCGGTCTTGGCCTGCATCCGATCCATGATGCGGGCGCGGTGGAACTTGACGGTCTGCTCGACTATGCCCAGTTCCGCGGCTATCTGCTTGTTGAGCTTTCCCGCCGCCAGTTCGGCGAGCACGTCACGCTCGCGCGGAGTGAGGCTCGCGAGCCGTTGGCGAAGATCCGCGGCGTCGGCCATCGCGCGACGCGTCGCGGCATCCTGCTCGATCGCGGCGCGTACCGCGCCCACCAGCGCCTGGACCTCGACCGGCTTGGTCAGGAAATCCGTTGCGCCGGCCTTGATGGCGCGCACCGACATCGGAATGTCGCCGTGCCCGCTGATGAACACGATCGGCAACGACGCGCCGGCGGCGGCGAGCCGGCGTTGCAGCTCGAGGCCGTCCAGCCCAGGCATCGTCACATCGAGTACGAGGCACCCCTGCGCCTTCTGATCTGGTCGCGCGAGGAATGCCTCCGCGGACTCGAACGTCTCGACGTTCCAGCCGTCCTCCCGCAAGACGCGCGAGAGCGCCCTCAGCACCCCCGGATCGTCGTCGACGAGGAAGAGTGTGGGCGCGACGAACGCGTCCATCACGCCTTTGCCGCCACCGGCAAGCTCACGCAGAAAGTCGTTCCACCCCCGGGGTTGTTGGTCGCCGCGATGCTGCCATGATGCGCCGCCATGATCGACTGGCAGATCGCCAGGCCGACGCCCATGCCACCGGGCTTCGTGCTGTAGAAAGGATCGAACACCCTCTTGAGATCGCTCTCGGGGATTCCGTGCCCATGGTCGACGACGCACAGGCGAACGTCCGCGCCTGTCGCTTCGGTCCGAAGCTCGAGACTGCGATTCGCGACATCGACGTCGCTCATCGCGTCGGCGGCGTTGATGACCAGATTGAGCACTACCTGCTGCAATTGCACCCTGCCGCCATCTACCGGCGGCAGCGCCGCCGAAAGATTGGTGCGAGGCGTGACATGGCGGATCAGCAGTTCCGCGCGCAGCAGATCCAGCGTCTCGCGAATCAATTCATTGAGATCGAACGACTCCATCTTCATGTCGCCGCGCTTGTACAGCGCCCCCAGGCGACGAATGACTTCCGCCGCCCGGTTGTCGTCCGCCACGATATCGTCGCAGATGTCCCGGAGCTCGGCGAGATCGACCTTGTCCCGCGCAAGGATTTTTCGTGCAGCCTCGGCATTGCCGAGGATCGCGGCAAGGGGCTGGTTCAACTGGTGTGCAATGGAGGCCGACAGCTGTCCCAACATGGAAACGCGGGTCATGTGTCGCAGTGCGTTGCGGTCCTCTACGGCGCGCAACTCCGCCAGCTTGCGTTCCGTGACATCCACAGCGACGCCGAGCATCCGATGCCCGTTGCCCGCCTCCACACGCCCGCGGGCCGCGATCCAGCGGTCGCTCCCATCGGCTACCGGCACCCGGTACTCGACGTCGAACTCGTCGCCGGTTGCGACGGCCTTGCTCACCGCGCGCTCGAGATGCTCGCGGTCTGCGGAATGTGTGGTCTCGAGGACCTTGTCGAACGCGATCGGCGGCCCCTCCGGGTCTCCGGCGCGTCGCCGCGACTGGCGGTTCGCCGGGGTGCGGCCGTCTGGCACGTCCCACACGAACATCGAAAGTCTGGCCGCGGCCGTAGCCAGGTCCATTCGCTTCTGGCTCTCTTCGAGTGCATTTGCCATCCGCTGGCGCGATCGCCGCTGGATGAGAAGGGAGGCGATCAGCGCGGCCTGGAGCAGCAGGATCGCGCCGCCGATGGAGAACTCGCGGCGATGCCGGTCCCACGCCGTCGGTTCGCGGAACTTCACCACGGTTTCCGCAGGGAGCTGACCTTCGTCGATGCCCCAACGCTGCACCGCGCGCCAGTCGACCATCGGTACGCGCTTCACGGACGACGGCGCGATGTCCGCCGGAGCGGTTCCGTTCAGCAAGCGCACGACGATGGCGCCCGCCTCTTTCGCCTGGTCTTCGTAGCGCGTCATGTAGCCGCCGACGATGCCGGCGCCGATCTGGGAGTCGAAGGCGCCGTAAACGGGAACGGCAGAGGCCGCTGCGATGCGCTCGATCGACTGGCGTGGGGTGGTTACTAGGCCCGCGCCGTCGTTGAAATATCCGGGCGTGAAGACGATGGTTCCCTTCGGCAGTGCGCCGACCTCTGCCAGCACTTCTGCGGTGGGGAGCCCCGACAAGTACTCGGCCCTTACGCCGCTCCCCAGCCGTTCCACCGCCGCGCGCATCCGCGTATCCCAACGTCGGTCGAACTCGGAAGCGCCACGTATGAGGACCAGGCGGGTTGCGCCGGGATGAAGGCGAAGCGCCAGCTCGAGCGTCGGCGTGGGATCGTTGTCCTCGAAGACGCCAAGGACGCGGGCGGAAAGCGCACTGCGGTCCACCCTGTCCCGCGCCACGGCAAGATGGACGACCGGCGCGCCGGCGACGATCCGGTCACCATGCTGTGCAGCGAAGCGAAGTGCCGGCAGCGCCACCGTGACAATCACGCGGATGTTGCGCCGCTCGTACTTCTCCTGCAGGAAGTCGGCCTCCTTTTGACCGTACGCGTCGAGCGCCACCCACTCGTCGTCGAGGTACTCGGAATAGAGATTGGCCGGCCGCTTGAGCCCGTCGGTCACGACGACTCGCAACGTGTCTTCGATGATGACCTGGGCGGGTGTGGGCCGCTGATTGCTGTAGAGGATCAGCACGCCGGGCGCCGCGGTCTCCGCTCCAGGCGCGCCGACGACGAGCGACGCGAGAGCGGCCGTCGCGCAGCAAAGGAAAGTCCTGAGATCGAGTCGACCGAAGCGATATTCGGCTGGCATGACGCCCATGCTGCGGAACGCGGTAACCGCTGATTTTGCGCCAAGGACGCCCAAAGGACCAGCCTCGGGACGCGAAAAACCGGATCGCCGCCGGCGCGCTTGCGGGACATCGCGCCCGTCCACTACCATGCGGGATCATCGGGGAGGCAGCGTCGGCAACGGCGCGCTGGTCGCCTGGCGCATTGAATCGGAGTGCTGCGTTGAACGCGCGCGTGCAATTCTCGTCGCTTGCCTGTCCCGACTGCGATCTGCTGCAGCACGTGCCGCCGCTGCCGCGGGGCGCGAAGGCGCGCTGCGTGCGGTGCGACCACCTGCTTGCGAGCCGCCCTCCCGGTCCGCGCGATCTGCCGCTGGCCCTCGCCCTCGCGGCGATGATCACTTTCGTCATCGCCAATGCGATGCCGCTGATGGACCTGTCGGCCGTCGGGCGGACCACGAGCACGACCATCATCGGCGGCGCCTACACGATGTGGGTGGAGGGTGAGCCGATCGTCGGCGCCCTCATCGCCTTCTGCGCCGTGATCGCGCCGGGGGCGTACCTCGCTTTCATGCTGACCCTGCTCCTCGCGGCGCGGCGCACGCCGCCGCCGCATTGGGTCGCCGAGATGCTGCGCTGGGCCCACCATTTCGAGATGTGGTCGATGCTCGAGGTGATGATGCTCGGCATCATGGTCGCGCTGATCAAGATCGCGGAGGTCGCTTCGGTGGAGACGGGCATCGGCATGTACGCCGTCTTCGCGCTGATGGTGCTCATCCCGTCGATCCTCGTCACCTTCGATTCCCGCGAACTCTGGGCCAGGGTCTCCTGGGTCGACGGCACCACGTTGCTGCATCCGCCGCACGGCATTCCCATCGCGGAGCCGCGGCGATGACGACCGAGGCGCTCACGGCGGCGCGTGCCGGGCTTGTCTCCTGCGAGGCCTGCCAGCTGCTATCGCGGCCGGCAATGAACGAGGTCCCGGGGTACTGTCGCCGCTGCGGCGAGAAGCTCGAGGTCCGCCAGCACAACTCGATCGAAACCACGTGGGCGCTGGTCGTTGCCGCAGCGATCTGCTACATCCCGGCGAACGCCTTGCCCGTGTTCACCACGACCACGCTGGGGGAGGAGGAGCCCGACACGATCCTGAGCGGCGTGGCGTTTCTCTATACGTCAGGCTCGTGGCCGCTCGCGCTCATCGTGCTGATCGCGAGCGTGATGATTCCGCTCGGCAAGCTCGCCGCGCTCGTCTACCTCCTGGTCACTGTCCAGCGCGGCTCGATCGCCAACAGCCGCGAGCGTACGCAGCTCTACCGCATCGTGGATTTCATCGGCCGCTGGTCGATGCTCGACGTGTTCGTGGCCGCATTCACCGTGGCGCTGGTACAGCTGCAGCCGCTGACGTCGGTGGCGCCCGGTGCCGGCGTGCTGTTCTTCGCCGCCGTCGTGGTGTTGACGATGCTCGCGGCGGAGGCCTTCGACCCGCGCCTTATCTGGGACGCCGAGCCACCGCCCGCCCGCCATGGCTGACGAGCCCGATCTTGCCGCCTTGCCGCGGGCCGTCGTCACGCGGAAGAAGCGGCTGCGCGTTTCGCTCATCTGGGTCATTCCGCTCCTGGCCGCGCTGGTGGCCATCGGCATCGTCATCCAGCGCGTGCGCAGCGAGGGCCCGACGATCACCATCGTGCTGAAGGACGCCGAGGGGATCGAAGCCGGCAAGACGTTCATCCGCTACAAGGACGTGCGGATCGGCCTCGTGACGGCCGTGGAGCTGTCCGAGGACTACTCCAAGGTGCTGGTCAAGGCCAAGATCGCGAAGCACGCCGCGGGACTCATGGTCACCGACGCCAAGTTCTGGATCGTCGCCCCGCAGATCTCGCTGAGCGGCGTGTCGGGGCTGGGTACGCTGCTCTCCGGCAATTACATCGGGTTCCAGGCGGGCAAGTCGAGCGACACCCAGACCCTGTACTTCGCGCTCGACGAGCCGCCGATCATCACGGACCAGCCGGGCCGGAAGTTCGTGCTGAAGACCCCGACGCTGGGTTCGCTCGGCATCGGCACGCCGATCTACTACCGGCGCCTCAATGTCGGCCAGGTGTCGGGCTACACTCTCGCGCCGGATGGCCAGTCGGTCGACGTCTCGGTGTTCGTCAATGCGCCGTACGACAAGTACGTTACGACCGAGACGCGCTTCTGGAACGTGAGCGGAGTCAGCGTGACGCTCGACGCCGACGGCTTGAGGGTGCGCACCGAATCCCTCGCCGCGCTCCTCGCGGGCGGCGTGGCCTTCGACGTGCCCGAATTCCTCACCCGCGGGCAGCCCGCCCCCGCCAACGCGGTGTTCACGCTGTACCGCTACCGGGGCATCGCGATGAAGGAGCCGGATCCGGTCGAGCGGCGCTACGTTCTCGAGTTCAACGAGTCGGTTCGCGGCTTGTCGGTGGGCGCTCCGGTCACGCTGTTCGGCATGCAGGTCGGCGAGGTCACGGATGTCACTCTGACCTACGATCGCAAGACGCTCGGCTTCCGGCCCCGCGCAATGATCACGTTCTTCCCCGATCGCCTGTTGTCGGACCTGTCGCCGCGAGAACGCGTTCTCGCCGGCAAGACGGCGGTCGAGATGAATGCCGAATCGCGCATGCGGATGCTGCGCCGGGTCGTGGAGGACCAGGGTCTGCGCGCGCAGCTTCGCACCGGCAGCCTCCTCACCGGCGAGCTCTACGTCGCGTTCGAGTATTTTCCGGACGCGCCGAAGGTGAAGATCGACTGGACGAAGGATCCGCTGGAGCTGCCCGTGGTGCCGGGAAGCATCGCGAGCATCGAGGCGAAGCTCGGCAGCATCCTCACCAAGATCGACAAGATGCCGCTCGACGCGATCGCCGGCGACGTCCGGAGCGCGCTTGCCACGCTCGACAAGACGCTCAAGGACGCGAACAGCCTCGTCAATCGTGTGGACACGCAATGGGTGCCCGAAGGCGCGAAGACCCTCGAGGAGCTGCGCCGCGCCATCACCGCCGCCGACCGGGTGGTCAGGAACGCGGACGCGACGCTCTTCAGCAAGGACTCGCCCGCGCCGCAGGACCTGCGCGACATGCTGCAGGAGATTACGCGGGCGGCACGGAGTGTCCGCGTGCTCGTCGATTATCTCGAACGTCACCCCGAAACGCTGCTCCGGGGCAAGCCAACGGAGAAACCCTGATGTCCCGCATCGTCGCCGGCGCTGTCGCATGCGTCGTGATGGCCCTCACGACGGCGTGTGCCACTCCTGCGCCGTCGCGCTTCTACACGCTGAGTCCCACAGTCTCCCCCGGTGCCGTGTCGTCGAAACTCTCGGTGGTCGTCGGTCCCGTGTCGATTCCCGCGATCGTCGACTTGCCGCAGATCGTCGTGAGCACGGGCCCGAACCAGGTGTCGATCGACGAGTTCAATCGCTGGGCGTCGCCGTTGCCGAACAACATCTCGCGCGTGGTCGCGGAGAACCTCGTCCTGCTGCTGGGCACGCCGCGCGTGTCGCAGTTTCAGCAGTCGCTCAACGCGGAAGCCGATTACCGCGTGGCGATCGAAGTGCAGAGCTTCGAATCGGCGCCGGACGAGGCCGCGACGCTGAACGCGGTGTGGATCGTCCGGCGCGCGAAGGACGGCAAGACGGAGACCGGACGCACTTCCGTACGCGAACGCGCGAACGACAAGGGCTACGAAGCGCTGGCCGCCGCCCACAGCCGCGCGCTGGGTCGCATGAGCCAGGACATCGCCGACGCGATCCGCGCGCTCGACCGCTAGGGCCATGGCTTCGCCCGTCGACCGGCATGCTCCGCCCACGGAGCTCCTCGACAACATCGTCTGGCACAGCCTGGCCGGCCCGCACGCCAGGTTCGCCACCGGTACCAGCGCGGCGCGCCGATATGCACCGGGCTTTTCTGCGATCGTCGGGTTCGCCGACGCCGAGCATCCCGACTTTGCAGGGTTGGCGCCCTATTGCGAGCCGGGCGAGCAGTTCTATTGCGGAGGATGGTCGTCGGGGCCGGCCCCCCCGGGCTGGCAGATCGATGCCGACACCAAGGGCCACCAGATGGTGTGGGACGCCGCGCCCCCCGCGGACGACACGGGGTTCCCCGCCGTGCCGCTCGGCGCCGAGCATGTGCCGCAGATGCTGGAGCTGGTGGCGCTGCGGCCACCGGGGCCGTTCGCCGTGCGCACGCACGAGCTCGGCGACTATTTCGGTGTGTTCGAACACGGACGCCTGGTGGCGATGGCGGGGGAACGCATGGCGGCCGGCCCGTGGCGCGAAGTGAGCGGCGTCTGCACGCATCCGGATGCCGCCGGGCGCGGACTGGCCTGGCGCCTCATCGCGAAAGTCGTTCGCCGCCAGATCGGGCGTGGACAGGCACCGTTCCTGCACGTCATGCGCGACAACGTGCACGCGCGCCGCCTCTACGAGCGCATGGGCTTTCGTTTCCACCAGGAAGTCGCGCTGCGGGTCGTGTCGCGCCTCTGAAGCGGCGTCGCGTCCATGACGATCGAAACCGTCGCCTCCAGACCTCCGCCGGCGGATCGCCGGTGGCTGCTGTGGGTGTCGGCGGCGGCTGCGCTGCAGCTCGCTTTCCTCCGCTGGGCACGCGGCCCCGACGCCGCGGGGTGCCGACCATGATCGCCCTCAACGATCTTGCGCGGCACCATGCGCCGCTCAACGAAGAACTGCAGGCCGCAATGGCGCGCGTTCAGGCTCGCGGCTGGTACATTCTCGGGCCCGAGGTCGAAACCTTCGAGCACGAATTCGCGGCGTACGTCGGTGCAGCCGAGTGCGTCGCTGTGGCGAACGGCACCGATGCGCTCGAGCTCGCAGTGCGTGCGCTTGGCATCGGTTCCGGTGACACCGTCGCGACCGTGGCCAATGCCGGGATGTACGCGACGACGGCGATTCGTGCCGCAGGTGCCGCGCCCGCGTACGTGGAGATCGACGCCTCGACGCTCTCGATGGACCCCGTCGAGCTCGACGCCGCACTTTCGCCGCGCGCGCGCGCGGTCATCGTCACGCATCTCTACGGGCGCATGGCGGATATCGGGAGTCTCGGCGATATCGCGCGTGCGCGCGGCGTCGCCCTGATCGAGGATTGCGCGCAGGCGCATGGCGCGAGGACCGGCGGCGGACAGGCGGGCACCCACGGCACGTTCGGCTGCTTCAGTTTCTACCCGACGAAGAACCTGGGCGCGCTGGGCGACGCAGGCGCGATCGTCACCGGCGACCGCGAGCTGGCGGTGAAGCTGCGCGCGCTGCGCACCTACGGCTGGGGCGCCAAGTACCATTGCACGATGGAAGGCGGGATGAATTCGCGGATGGACGAGTTGCAGGCGGCGGTGCTCCGCGCGAAGCTGCCCCGTCTCGACGGCTGGAATCGCCGGCGGCGCGAGATCGCCGCGTGCTACTCGGCGACGATCCGGCATCCCGCGATCACGCTGCCGCTGCCTGTCACCGACGACACCGGCGTCGCCCATCTCTACGTCGTGCGCACGAAGGAGCGCGAATCGTTGCGCGCGCATCTCGCGGCGGCGGGTGTGGCGACGGACGTTCACTATCCGGTCCCGGATCACCGGCAACCGGGGGCGGGTCAGGCGCCGCCGCAGGGTCTTGCGCGGACGGAACGCGCGTGCGCGGAGGTGCTGAGCCTGCCGTGCTACCCTGAGCTCACCGCCGCCGAGATCGACGCGGTCGCGGCTGCGTGCAACCGATGGCGACCCGCTACTCGCTCGTAGTTCCCGTCTACCGCAACGAGGAGATGATTCCCGATCTCCTCGCTGCGCTGGCGGGCGTGGACCGGACGCTCGGCGGCGGGTTGGAGGTCGTCTTCGTCGTCGACGGCAGCCCCGACGGGTCGCTCGCGTGCCTCGTCGAGTCGCTGCCGCACACGGGCCTCACCGCCAAGGTCCTCGAGATGTCGCGCAACTTCGGCGCCTTCGCGGCGATCCGCGCGGGCCTCGCCGAGGCGTCGGGCCCGTACTTCGCCGTGATGGCGGCGGATCTGCAGGAGCCGCCCGAGCTCGTCGTCGAATTCTTCCGGCGGCTCGAGCAGGATGCGTGCGATGTCGTCTGCGGCGTGCGTGCCTCGCGCGACGATCCGTGGCGGTCAAGGCTCTCGGCGAACCTGTTCTGGGCCGTCTATCGCCGGCTCGTGCAGCCGGAAATGCCGCCGGGCGGGGTCGATGTCTTCGGCTGCAACGCTGCCGCGCGGGATGCGCTCGTGGCGCTGACCGAGTCGCACTCGAGCCTCATCGGGCAGCTCCTGTGGATCGGCATGCGGCGCGACGAAGTGCCCTACCATCGTCGCGCCCGGCGGCACGGCAAGAGCGGGTGGACACTGCGCAGGAAGATCACGTACATGCTGGATAGCAGCCTCGCGTTCTCGGACCTGCCGATTCGTCTCCTGTTCGGCGTGGGCATGCTGGCGCTCGCCGTGGCTCTCGTCTACGGTGCCATCGTGCTCGTCGCCCGCATCACGAATCTCATCGTCGAGCCCGGGTACGCGCCGACGGTGCTGCTGATCTCGGGCTTCGGTGCGCTCAACGCGCTGGGTTTGTCGGTGGTCGGCGCGTACGCGTGGCGCGCGTTCGAGAACACCAAGGCCCGGCCGCTCGCGATCGTGCGGCGGCGATTCGCGTTCGGGGAGGTCACCGCTACGGCGCGGGCCGAAGGGGTAGGGGTCCACCAATGACGAAGACGTTTTCCCTGCATCCGCAGGCGCTGTGCGAATCGAAGCAAGTGGGGCCGCGCACACGCGTGTGGGCGTTCGCGCACGTGCTTCCCGGTGCGCGCATCGGCGCCGACTGCAACATCTGCGACCACACGTTCGTCGAGAACGACGTGATCGTCGGCGACCGCGTCACGGTGAAATGCGGCGTCCAGCTCTGGGACGGCGTGCGCCTCGAGAACGACGTCTTCGTCGGCCCCAATGCGACATTCGCAAACGACCGCTTCCCGCGCAGCAAGCGACCGCCGAAGCAGTTTCTGGTCACGCTCGTGAAGGAAGGTGCCTCGATCGGGGCCAACGCGACGCTGCTGCCGGGAATCACGATCGGCCGCGGCGCCATGGTCGGCGCGGGTGCGGTCGTCGTCGAATCGGTGCCGCCGTACGCCGTCGTGGCCGGCAATCCGGCGCGGATCGTGAGCTACTGCGACGCCGGGCCCGCGCCCGCTGAGCCCGGCGTGCCGGCCAGGGCCGCGCGCACCGCGAAGAGTCGTGTGCGCGGGGTCTTCGTCGAGCGGCTGGCCGCGGTCGAGGATCTGCGCGGCAAGCTCGTGGCGGGCGAGATCGACAGGTTCCTGCCGTTCAAGGTGAAGCGATTCTTCATCGTGCACGGCGTGCCGGGACGCGAGGTGCGCGGCCAGCACGCGCACCTCGCCTGCCACCAGTTTCTCGCGTGCATTCGCGGTAGCTGCCGCGTGATCGCCGACGACGGGCAACGGCGGCAGGAGTTCCTGCTTGACGAGCCGGCGACCGGCGTCTACGTCCCGCCGAAGATCTGGAGTGTCCAGTACGACTACAGCCCCGATGCGGCGCTGCTGGTACTGGCGTCGCATGCGTACGACCCGCGCGACTACGTGCGGGACTACGAAGCATTCCTGCAGCTCGTCCGTAAGAAGACCGGTTGAAGGCCCCGATCTTGACCTTGCCGACACGCGTCGGACCGGGACGCGTCTAACGCGCAGCCGTCGTGCAATTCGCCCGCTTCCTCGTCGTCGGCGCCGCCAACACGGCCGCGAGCTATGCCATCTATCTCCTCCTGCAGTTCGCGGTCGACTACCGCGTCGCCTACACGATCGCCTATGTTGCCGGTCTCGCGGGCGGATACCTGCTGCATGCGCGCTTCGTGTTCGGCGCGCGGACCGGCGCGCGATCGGCGGCGAGTTTTCTCATGACCTACGCCGCGATGTATCTCGTTTCGCTCCTCGTGCTCTACGTGGCGGTCGACCGGCTTTCCGTGCCGAAGTCGTTCGGCATGTTGGCAGCCCTCGCGGTCACGGTGCCGACGTCGTTTGTCCTGCTGCGGTGGGGGTTTCGCCCCGGACCCGAGGGGCGCGCTCGAGCCGAGGATGCTTGACCCGCGATCCACGGCCGGCGCCGCGGTGCCGGCATGGCGCCGGCCTATCCGCCGTTACATGCCGGGCGCGATCGCCAGCGCTTCGAGGCCGTCGCGCTCGCGTGCGCGGCCGCGCCACACCGAGGCGATGCCATAGAGCCGCGCCATGTAGACGATCTTTGCGCTCGCCCCGCCGATGGCGCGTGCCACGATGAAGATCGCCCGCGGCATTTGCGCGCCCTGCAGCTGGCGTCGCCGGTAGAGGAGGAGAAGCAGCGCAAACAACGTACCGCCCGGCAACAGGATCTCGAGCAGCAGGTACGGCCCCGCCTTCTGCAGGAGGGCTCCGAAAGTCTTGATGTTGCGCACGACGATGGCTTCCATGGTTTCGCTCTGCTCTGTTTGAAGGCCCGGCGATGCGGGCAACTTCGCGGCTACAAGACGAACGCTTTCTTGCGTTTGGCGCCGACGCCGATTCGCGCCTTCCGCATCCCTGATGCATCGACCTGATGGTTCACCCGTCGTGACGCCTTGCGATTCGCCGTGGTTGTCGCGTTGGCGCCGGTTGCCGACGGGCCGGGTTTCGACGATTTGCTGCGCATGGCGCGTTCCCTCGTTTGAGTTGCCTCTGACTCTCCCTTGGGTTGCGTTCGCCGTGCCCGGCGTCGGGAGATGGCGCAGTCTGCGGTTGCAGCGCTTGCCGATCGCTTACGGATTCGCATCGGCGCGACGGATTGCGTCCGGACGCGGGCAGCGACGCATGCGCGCACGCTAACGGTTTGTCGGAAAAGGAAAATCTTCGCGACGATCCGCGGTGACCGGACGACGACGGCCGTCGGGGGCGGGTGGCCAATGGACGGCTCGCGGACCCCGCGCTGCCGACTTACCGATGACTTACGGGGGGGTCAGGAGTGGCTCGCCGGGACGCGACCGGCCGCGATTTCACGCGCCAGGTGGTCGGTCTCGGAGGACGGCTTCACGCCAAGCACGATCGACAGCAGCTCGCGGCAGCGCCGGAAGGCGTTGAGGGCCTCGGCCTGGTCGCCCGTCGCTGCGAGCGAGCGCATGAGTCCGCGATAGAACGACTCGGCGAGGTTGTCGGCTTCGAGACCGCGCCGGTAGGCGTCGATGGCGGTTGCCAAGTCGCCTTCCCGCTCGAGGCGCTCGCCGAGCCGCGCCAGCGTACGCACGAAGCGCGCGCGCAATCCGTCGCGCGGCTTCGCGATCCACGCGTTTTCCTCGGCGCCCAGCAGCGGACCGGGATAGGCATCGAGCAGCCGGCGGGCGGCGCGGGCGGCCGCGGCACCGGTGCCACCGGCATCGCCGACGCCATCCGCCGCCTCGAACGCGGTGCGCAGCGCCCACACGTCCGCCCACACGAGCGGGCGCGCGAGCGAAAGCTTGCCGGCGGCCAGCACGAGGGCATTGTCGACATCGAGCAGCTTGCGCAGGCGGAAGAGCGTCGTGTCGAACGAGGTCTTCGCGGCATCGCCGGCGGCGTCTGGCCACAGCGCCGCCATCAACTGCTGGCTATCCACGTCGTTGCCGCCGAGAGCCACCAGGAGCTTCAGGAGGTCGAGCGGGCGCTGCTGCGCCTTGCCGGTGAAGCGCATCGGGACGCCGTCGCGAACGAGCTCGAAGCCTCCGAGCGCCTTGATCCGCAACCGGAAAGGCCACGCCGGCGCCGCATCGGCGGGCGCCGCGAGGAGGTTGCGCTCGATCAGAGTGCGCACGAACTCGCTCTCGACGCCATGCAGCAGCGCGAGATTGGCGAGGCGCGCCGCCAAGTCCGGGCGATTGCGCAGGAAGATGACCTGCCCGCGGCTCCGGTAGTCCGCCAGCACGACGGCGAGCCGTTCGACTGCGCGCTGCGATTGCCCCGCGTCGATGTCCTCGTCGATCAGCACGAGCTCGCGCTGCTGCTCGAATGTCCTGCGGTCGACGCCGGTGGCCGCGGCTATCGCCTCGTCCATGGTCCTCATGCCGCCTTCGCGATCGCCGGCCGCGATCCGGCTGTGCGCCAGACGGGCGAGAAAATGCGGGAGTTGCACCGAGGGCAGGCCGATTTCGCGGGCCAGGTCGACTGCCTGTGCGGCGGCCCTCGCCGCGTTGCCGAAGTGCCCGAGCCGTTGTTCGAGGTTCGCTTGCAGGTGATGGAAATAGGCCCAGTCCATGCGCCGGGCTGGCGAGAGCCGGCGCTCCATCGCCTGCAAGAGCTCCGCGGCGGCCGCATAGTCCCCCTTGCTGATGAGCGTGGACGCCACCGCGTGGTCGATCTCGAACAGGTAGGCGGCGAGCCCATAGCGCTCCGCGATGCCGCGCGCCTCGGCGATCACGGCCGCCGATTGTTCGTAGCGACCGTTGACGTGATGCCAGAACGACAGATGCGTGCGCCACCATACCTGCATCAACGGCGTGACTTCGGGTGCGGCCAGGATCGGCTCGATTCGGGCGACGAGGCCGTCCGCGGAGTCGCCCTTGGTCGTCCAATTGAGATAGTTGAACAGCGTGGAGGCCGCCATCATCCGCGCATTGAGGTCCGCCTCGGTATCGATGAGCTCGTCCAGGCGGCGGGCGCTCAGCGCGAGCTCGGGATCCTCCGGCCGGCGGAAGAGCAGCGCGATGACGTGCGCGGCCCGGGCGCGCAACTCGCTTTCGCGATCGAGTTCACCGGCACGGCCCGCGCCCAGCAAACGGTCGAACTCCGGCAGCCAGCGATCGAGCGGCGCGAAATTCGCCCACTCGTAGTAGTGCCCGGTGACGATCGTGTTGAGCGCGAGCGCCTGGCCACGGAGGTCGCCGGCGGCGCGAAAGGCCTCGTAGGCGCGCTCGAGGGCCGGCCGGCCGCGCGGCGGGCGCACGAAGATCCAGGCCCGGCCGTACCAGTATTCGAGCCACGGATCGGCTTCGCGCATCGCCTGCGGCAGCGCCTCGATCCAGTCGGAAAGCGTCTGCGCGCGCCCCTGGCGCGCCCAGTCGAGCGCGTTGGTGACGATGAGCCGGCGCATCGCTTCGACATTGTCGGCGTCGCGGAAGAGCGCGAGCGCTTCGCTCGCGAGCCCGCGCTGCTCCATGAGGAGGGCGGCGCGTGCGCAGGCAAGACGCCGCTCGTCCGCCGAGAGCCGCCGTTTCGCTTCCTCGAGCAGGAATTCGCGAAACAGCCCATGGTAGTGGAAGGTGGTCGGCGTGCCGCGACGCCGGTCGATGAACAGATGCCGCCGATAGAGGTAATCCAGCAATCGCGGCGTGTCGTCGTCGCCGGCGAGCGCGATCGCCTCCGCCTGCGTGAACGACGGGGGAATCGCGGTCAGCATCAGGACGCGCTGATTCGCGGGCAGCGCGCGATTGAAGATTTCGCCGGCGAAGTACTGGAAGATCGCGTCCTTCCCCTCGCCGATCGACTCGTCGAGGGTGGCATCAGCGCGGCTCAGGTGCTCGCGCAGGAGCACGAGCGCCGCCACCCAGCCGTCGCTCTGGCGCGTGACCCGGCGCAGCGTCTCGTCGTCCAGCGGATGGCTGCCCAGGATGGCTTCGGCCTCGTCGGGGGTGCAGGCAAGCGCCGCTGGCTCGATCCGGGCGATGCGGCGACTGGCGGACAGACGCGCGAACTCCGGTGGCGGGTCGCCGCGCGAGATCGCGATGACGGTGATGCCGTCCGGGACCTCCTCGAGCGCGTGGGCGAACGCGGCCCGCAGCTCGTTCCCGGTGCGGGCCTCGTGGAAGCTGTCGAGGGCGATGACCGTGGGCCGCGGCAACACGGAGAAGAACTCGCGGAAATAGGTTCGCGCGAAGCGAGCGAGGTCCTGCTGCGGCTCGGGGTTGAAGTGCGGCAGCGAGGCCGCCTTCTTCCCCGCGAGCTGCAACGCGGCCAGCCGCATGTAGTGGACGAAGGTCGCGGGATCGCTGTCCGCGATGTCGATCTGGTACCAGAGGTGGCGCAGGCCCCGTGCTTCGAGGTAGCTCGCGACGAGGGTGGTCTTGCCCGCGCCCGGCGGAGCGCACACCCACACGATCGGGCGCGTCGCGGCCTCGTCCAGGAGCGAGAACAGCCGCGGCCGGGGCAGCGCGTCGTAGAGCTTGGGCCTCGTCAGCTTGGCGAGGGCGGGTGAGCGTACGGACACGGGCACGGACGGCGGTGGAGATCGAACTGCCATCATCGCACATTGCGCGTGCGCCTCAGGATCGACGGACTTGATCGATCATTCAAATCAGCGTAGTCTCGGTTGAATGACCGATCAAGCGGCCGCCGGCGCCGATACGCGCCACCGCATCGTCCTCGCGGCGATGGAGCTCTTCTGGGAGAAGGGCTACCAATCGACGAGCGTCGCCGATCTGCTGCAACGGGCCGGCGCGCACAGCGGCAGCCTCTATCACTATTTTCCGGGCAAGCAGGATGTCCTCATCGCCGTGCTCGACCTGTATTGCAGCGGCATCGACGAGATGCTGCTGGCGCCGGTCTGGAACGACGTGCCCGACCCGATCGACCGCGTGTTCGCGCTGCTCGCGAAGTACCGGGAGCTCATCGTCACCACCGGCTGTACGTACGGTTGCCCGATCGGCAGCCTGGCGCTGGAACTGCACGAGCCCGACCCGCCGGTGCGGGAGCGGCTCGCCGCCAACTTCGTCGCCTGGACCGACGCCATTCGCGGCTGCCTGCGGGCGGCGGGGCCGCGGGTACCGAAGCACGTCGACCCCGCCGCGCTCGCCACGTTCGTCCTGACGACGATGGAAGGCGGCGTGATGCTCGCGCGCACCTATCGCGACGTGGCGCCGTTCGACGCCGCGGTGCGGATGCTGCGCGACCACTTCGATCGCCTTCTCGGGGAAGGGGCCGGGAAGGCGCGCAAGAAGCCGGCGTCCGGGATCGGGCGCCGCGCCTCGCGCTGAGGATGTCGACCGAATGAAGCCCATCGACCTAGGGAGCCTCTGCACCAGTATTCGCGATTGCGACGGAGGGGTTTCGGGATGGGATGCGCGAAGCAAGCCGAAGCGAAGGGTAGATCCCCTTCGCGAGGCTTGCGCCAATGCAGACCGCCCGAAACGCCCCGTCCCTTCGGGCTGCGGCCCAATGCGGCGTCTGCAGCGCCGGGCTCCTCGGCCTCGTAGGCCGAGCTACGACCTTCGTCGCCCGTCTCGCATCCATCCGCATTGGGCGACGCAGCGCGTCGTGAATACTGGTGCAGAGGCACCCTAGAGGAGAGATTCGAATGCGCACACTGCTGATGCTCGCTTTCTTCCTTCCGCTGGCGGCGCACGGCGAGCCGTCGGCCCACTTCGCGCCGCAGGCGTTCCTCGCCGGCCATTGCTGGAAAGGCACCTTCCCCGACGGGGCGCAGACCGACGAGCACTGCTACGAATGGGTCTACGGCGGCCAGTTCCTGCGCGACCGGCATACGGTGCGCGGCGGGAAGGCACCCTACGGGGGCGAGACGATCTATTTCTGGGACGCGCAGACGAAGGCCGTGCAGTACCTGTACATCAACGTCCTTGGCGGCCACAGCCGCGGGAGCGTTTCGGCGAAGGACGGCGTGCTGCTGTTCCCCGAGGAAAAGTACAGCGACGGCAAGCAGGAGCAGACCTACCGCAGCCAGTGGCGACGCGACGGCGACGACGCCTACGTCGTGCTCACCGAGCAGAAGGTCGCGGACGGCTGGAAGGAAGCCTGGCGCATGCGGATGCAGCGCCAGAAGTAACGCGCGACAACGGGCCGGCGCTGCGAACATCGGCCCCACATTTGACCTCATTTGCCACCTCGACCGGAGACGATCATGCCCGACCCCGCCAAGGCGCTCGCCACTCAACTCGCCAACATCGAGAAACGTACCGGCAAATCACTGGCCGAGTTCGCTCGGGTCCTGAAGGCGAGCGGGCTCGCGAAGCACGGCGAGCTGCGCGACTTCCTGAAGCGCGAGCACGGCATGGGTCACGGCGACGCCAATACGCTGGTGCACCACGTGCTCGCCCCCGCGGCAGCCTCGGGCGCTGGGGCGACCGGGGCGGAGATGGAGGGGGTGATCGCCGGCCTCTATGCGGGACCGAAAGCCGCGCTGCGACCCATCCACGACCGCCTGATGGCGGCGATCACGACGTTCGGCGAGTTCGAGATCGCTCCGAAGAAGACCTACGTCAGCCTGCGCCGCAAGAAGCAGTTCGCGATGATCGGACCGGCGACGCAAACGCGCGTCGAGGTGGGACTCAACATGAAAGGCGCCCCCGCCACCGGACGCCTGGTCGCGATGCCGCCCGGCGGGATGTGCAGCCACATGATCAAGCTGACCTCGGAAGCCGAGGTGGATGCCGAGGTCATCGCGTGGATCCGGGCCGCGTTCGACGCCGCCGGCTGACGCCGGTGGCACGTACTGCGCCGAGGTGCTGAGTGCATGCCCATAGCCATACCCCTACGTCCTCGGTACCCCACTCGGACTGAGGGGTATGGCTACGGGCATGCACTGCACCGAATCCGGGAGTCCTCGATATCCCAGGCTCGTCCGCGGCGGTATGCCTAAGCCCGAGTGGGGTACCGAGGACGTGGGCTAGCGCTGCGGGCATCGCACTGGGGCAGCGATTCAGAATCGGCGCTGCGGCAGCACGTCGTAGCCGAACGGCGCGGCCGACAGGCACAGCGCGCGCCATACATCGCGCGCGAGGCTTCTTGCCACCAACATCGTGAACACGGGCGACGGGGCGCGCCGGTAGAACAGGGCATTCACATGGGCGAACACGCTCTGCGCGCAGGTGCCTTCGGCAAACGCGCGTGAATGGAAATCGAGCGGACAAGCCTTCCCGAGCACGGTGGACGTGTGGGCGCCGGCGATCGTCCAGCCGACACGGCTCGCGGTGACGTCGAACAAGGCGCCGCCGACGGCGTGGAGCGCGTCGCGCCGCGACTCGAAATCGTCGCGATTCGAGACATGCGACTCGATGACGAGCCAGGAAGCGGGACCAAGCCAAAGTGCCGTGCAGCCGTCGTTGCGCGCGGTCGCATTGGGCGCCTGCGGAAGAGCAACCGCAAAGAGCTCGCATGCCCGGTCGACAAACCCCCGTTGCCGCGCGTGGCCCTGCACGTTCCAGGCGCCGGCGAAGGTCGTCTCGGCGAAAGACACGCCGGTCCCGGCGACGCCGTAGTGACCGGTCATGGTCGCGCCGACCTCGAAGGTATTGTCGTCAGCCACGCAGCCGCTCGCCCTTGGCGTCGAGGAAGCAAGGCGGCCCGACCTGCACGCGGACCCGGGTATCGGTGAGCGGCGACACCGCCCACAGCGTTTCGCCGTGCCGCGCGCGGCCGTCCGCGAGGAGCGCCAGCGCGATCCACGCGTCGACACTCGGGCTCCGACACCACGACGTCACGTGCCCGAGCGCGGGATTCGGACTCGCGCGATCGGGATCGACGACGATCTTCGCGGCCCGCGGCAGCGGCGCGTTGTCGAGCGTGGCGAGCCCGACCAGTTGCCATCGATCCCGTGCGGTGAGTGCCGGTCGCGACATGAGGTGGCGGCCGACGAACTCCTTCGTGGTGCTGACAAGGTCGCCGAGGCCGAGGTCGGCCGCCGTAGTACGCCCGTCGGCCTCTGCGCCGATCACGACGTGGCCCTTCTCGATGCGCAGCGTGCCCATCGCTTCGGTGCCGTACGGCATGATCCCGTACTCCGCGCCCGCGGCGAGCACTGCCTTCCACATGGCGCGACCCCGGTCCGCGGGCACGTGGATCTCGTAGGCGAGTTCGCCCGAGTAGCTCATCCGGAAGATCCGGCCGGGGACGAGGCCGGTGGCGGTACGCACCTTGCATGCGCCGACCGCGAGAAACGGAAAGGCGTCGTTCGACACGTCGACGTCGACGACTTTCGCGAGCACGTAGCGCGCCGCCGGTCCGGACAGCGCGGCGGCCGACCATTGCTCGGTCACTGACGCCACGAACACCTCGAGCTCGGGCCAGTCGATCTGCAGCAGCCTTTCGAGGTGCTGCACGACGTTGCCGTCGTTCACCGTGGTCGTCGTCATCAGGTAATGCGATGACGCGAGGCGCGACGTCGTGCCGTCGTCGAACACGATTCCGTCCTCGCGCAGCATCACGCCATAGCGGCACCGGCCGACCGGGAGCGTGTCCCAGCGGTTGACGTAGACACGGTTCAGGAACTCCGCGACGTCGCGGCCCTGCAGCTCGATCTTGCCGAGCGTCGACACGTCGACGATCCCGACGTTCGTGCGGACATTGCGCGCCTCGCGAAACGCCGCGTCGTCCGCCGATTCGCCGGCCCGCGGATACGAGTGCGGCCGCTTCCAGAGCCCCGCGTTGACAAAGCGCGCGCCGTGCGCGACATGCCAGTCGTGCATCGCCGATTGCCGCGTCGGCTCGATGTGAGCGCCCGTCGCGATGCCCGGAAACGCGCCCAGCGTCACCGGCGTGTACGGCGGACGGAACGTCGTCGTGCCGACCTTGGCGATGGGCAGTCCGAGCTGCGCCGACAGCAACGCGAGGCCCACGATGTTGGACACCTTTCCCTGGTCCGTGCCCATGCCGAGCGTCGTGTACCGCTTCAGATGTTCGACCGATCGATATCCTTCGCGCGCCGCCAGCGCGATGTCGTCGACCGTGACATCGTTCTGCCAGTCCACGAAGCGCTTGGACCCCTTGGTGCTCGCCGCGACGCTCCACAGCGGCAGTGGCGCCCCACTCGCGGTCGGCGCCGTCTGCGGGGACGGGGGAGGCGTGCCGGTGTGTACGCCCGACCGCGTGGCGGCAGCGAGCCCAGCGGCATGACCCTCGGCCAGCGCTTCGGCCAGTTCGCAGCGGCCGTTGGCCGCGCCCACCGGCGCAATCGCCGCGGGCGAGCCGTCGGGAACGAACGTGGCCAGAGCGTCGTCGTAGCGAAGCTTGCCGCGCGACTGCGAATGGAGATGGACGGCGGGGTTCCAGCCGCCGGACATGGCGACGAGGTCGCAATCGATGCGGTGCGTGCCGCCGCCCGCGAGCGGCGCGACCTCGACCGCGGCGACGCGCCGTTGGCCGAGCGCGCCGACGACCACGGACTTCGCGCGGATCGGCAGGCCGGCCTCGCGCGCCGCGTGCGGCAGCGCGCCTTCGAGCGCCATCCCCGATCGCGGATCGACGATGGCGGCAACCTGCACCCCGGCGCCGTGCAGCGCGAGTGCCGTTGCGTAGGCGCTGTCGTTGTTGGTGAACACCACGGCGCGCGATCCGGGCCGCACGGCGTAGCGCAGAACATAGGCGTGCGCGGCACCCGCCAGCAGGGTCCCGGGCAGATCGTTGTTCGCGTAGGCGATGCCGCGCTCGTGTGCGCCGGTCGCGAGCACCACGGATTTCGCGCGGACCTTCCACAGGCGTTGCCGGGAAGCCCACGAGGGGTACGCCGGAAGGTGATCGGTGACTCGCTCGATCAGTCCGATCAGGTTGCCGTCGTAGTAGCCGAATGCCGTGGTACGGGGTAGCAACGTGACGTCGGGAGCGCCGGTGAGCCCGGAGATGACTCCAGCGACCCAGGTCGCGGCATCCACGCCGTCGATCGTCGCAGTGGCGCCTGTGATGCCGCCGCCTGCGACCGGATGCTCGTCGCACAGCAACACGCGGGCCCCGGCGCCGGCAGCGGCGCGCGCGGCGGCGAGGCCGGCCGGCCCCGCGCCGATGACGAGCACATCGCAATGCGCATGCTGGTGCTCGTAGGTGTCGGGATCCGGCAGGCGCGGCGCGCGGCCCATGCCGGCGGCGCGGCGGATCACGCGCTCGTAGCGAAGCCACCAGCGCGGCGTCGGGGGCCACATGAACGTCTTGTAATAGAACCCCGCGGGGATGAGCCGTGCCGCGAGGTTGCCGATCGCGCCGATGTCGAAGGAGAGCGACGGCCAGCGATTCTGACTCGCCGCGACGAGGCCGGCGTAGAGCTCCTGGGTCGTCGCGCGCACGTTGGGTTCGCAACGCGCGCCGTGACTCAACTGGACGAGTGCATTGGGCTCGTCGGCACCCGAGGCGAGGATGCCGCGCGGCCGGTGATACTTGAAGCTGCGTCCGACGAGATGAATGCCATTGGCGATGAGAGCGGAGGCGAGCGTGTCGCCCGCGAGACCTTCGTAGCGGACGCCATCGAACTCGAACGGCAGGGATTGCGCGCGATCGACGATTCCGCCATAGGGAAGGCGCCAGGGCTGCGTCATGGTGCCGCTTGCGGTATCGGCTCGCCGGGTCCGGCGCTGCCGAGGATCTCGTGCGTTCGGGTATCCCGCCGAACCCTGAACCACTGCCGGCAGCCCGCGCCGTGCTGCCACCATTCTTCGTGCGGTCCCATCGGATTGTCGCGCACGTAGACATACCGGATCCACTCCGCTTCCGGCGCGTCGGCGGCCGGGCGGCGCACGGTCGCGTCGCCGCCGTACGTGAACTCGACCTGGCTGCGCGGTCCGCACCAGGGGCAGGGGATCAGGAGCATGCCGGAGTCCCGTTCAGCACGACAAATTCAGTGTGCCCAGGCATAAGGTCCGGCCCCCTTTTCGTCGATGGTGCGGCCTTCGGCAAAACGCTCGAGCGTGAACGGGGCGTTGAGCGCGTGCGGCGCATCGCGCGCGATCGTGTGGGCGAGGAGGAAACCCGACGCCGGCGTCGCCTTGAACCCGCCGTAGCACCACCCGCCCGTCATGTAGAGTCCCTTGACCGGAAGCTTGCCGATGATCGGGCTGCCGTCCATCGTCATGTCCATCACGCCGCCCCACGTGCGCATGAGCCGCAGGCGCCCGAAGGAAGGGAAGAGCGCGAGGCATGCGCCGACCACATGTTCGATCACCGGCAGGTTGCCGCGCTGCGCGTAGGAGTTGTAGAAGTCGAGGTCACCTCCCATCACCAGTTCGCCCTTGTCGGACTGGCTGATGTAGAAGTGCACGGCGCCGGAGGTGACGACGGTGTCGAGCACCGGCTTCACGGGCTCCGACACCATTGCCTGCAGCACGTGCGATTCGATCGGGAGCTTCAAGCCTGCCATCGCGGCGACATGGCCGGAATGGCCGGCGACGGCGAACCCGAGCTTCGGGGTGGCGATGAAGCCTTGCGTGGTGTCCACACCCGTGACGGCGCCGTCCTCGATCCTGATCCCTGTCACCGCGCACTGCTGGATGATGTCGACGCCGCGCGCGTCGGCGGCGCGCGCGTAGCCCCAGGCGACCGCATCGTGGCGCACCGTGCCGCCCCGCGGCTGCAGGAGGCCGCCCAGGATCGGGAAACGCGCGTCGGGCGAGCAGTCGAGCCGCGGGATCCACCGTGCGATCTCGTCCCGGGTCATGAATTTGGCGTCGATGCCGTTCAAGCGCATCGCGTTGCCCCGGCGAATCGCGGCGTCCACGTCCGCCGGCGAATGCAGGAGATTGAGCACGCCGCGCGCGCTGTACATGACGTTGAAGTTGAGCTCCTGCGCGAGCTTTTCCCAAAGCTTGAGCGAGAACTCGTAGAAGTGGGCATTGGGGTCGAGATGGTAGTTGGAGCGCACGATCGTCGTGTTGCGCCCGGTGTTGCCGCCGCCGAGCCAGCCCTGCTCGAGCACCGCCACGTTGGCGATGCCGTACTCGCGGGCGAGGTAGTAGGCGGTCGCGAGTCCGTGCCCGCCGCCGCCGATGATGACGGCGTCGTAACGCGCCTTCGGCGCAGGGCTGCGCCACGCGAGCGGCCAGCGCTCGTGGTAGTGGAGCGCGTTGCGCGCCAGCGAGAAGATGGAGTATTTCAACGACGCCTCTGCCGTCCCTGCCGGCGATACGGCTGTCGCTCGTGGACGGGATCGCCTATTCTAAAGGCGCAACAGGGCGCGGGATCGCAATGGCGTCCAATTCGGACATCGTCGGCGCCTACTCCACCGCGTACAGATTCCCGTCCGCGCTGCCGAAGTAGACCACGCCGTCGACGACGAGCGGCGAGGAGAAGATCGAGCCCACGCCGGCTTGCCGCGCCGTTGCGAGAAGCGGATTCTCGCGCCAGTTCGACCAGTAGAGCATCGGCGCATTGAACTTGCGCTCGGCGGTGAGTACCCAGCTGGCGTTGCGCTTCGATGCTTCGGTCTCGAACTCCCACAGCAGGTCTCCGGTCTCGAGATCGCGCGCCTCCAGCGTGCCGTTGAGGACGCCGACGTAGACAGCGTCGCCCGCCACCGAGGGCGATGAAAACACGAAGGCCCGGCCCTCCCGCCGCACGAGCTCCTTGCCGGTCTTTGCATCCAGCACGAGGTAGAGGCTCGAATCCGAGGTGCCGAAGATCACCTTTCCCCGCACGACGGCGGGTGAGCTTACCACCCAGCTTCCCGCGGCGTCGAAATGCCACTTCTCGCGACCGGTGACGGCGTCGATAGCATACAGCTTCGAGTCCCTGCAGCCCGTATAGATCACGCCGTCCACGACGGCGGGGGACGACTGGAAGCCAACCTGGTTGTGGATCGCCGGGTCTTCGCCACCGTGAAAGCGCCACTTCTCGGCGCCGGTCTTCGCATCGATTGCATAGAGGTAACTGTCCCAACTGCCGACGTACACGACGCCGTCGGAATAGGCAGGCGACGCATGGACCACGTTGCCCGTCCGGAATTTCCAGTTGAGCGCTCCGGAAGCGCCATCGAGCGAATAGACATGGCCGTCCCCGCTCCCGAAATACACCGAGCCCCCGCCCACCACCGGGCTCGAGAGGAAGACGTCGAAGGGGTCCGCGACCGTCTGCTGCTTCGGCTGCATGCCATGGAGGCCTCTAGCCTCGAATCGTCGCTCGCCTTCCGTGGCGAACTTCCACTGCATCGCGCCTGTCCGCGTATCGAGCGCGTAGAGCTTGCCGTCGTAGCTGACGGCATAGACGACATTGCCCGCGATCGCCGGCGTCGAAGGCACGGGACCGCCGGTCTTGCGTTTCCAGAGTTGGCGGCCGTCGGCCGCGTTCACGGCGTAGACGTTGCCGTCATCGCCACCGAAATAGATCACGCCATCCTGGTGGACCGGCGACGAGATGATTCGATCGCCCGTCGGGAACTTCCACTTGACGCGTTGGAACACGCGCGGGCCGTCGCCGCGATAGAAGCCAGCGTGAGCAGCGTCGCCCCTGAACATCGATTGGGCGAGCGCGACGCCTGCAACCGACTGCGTGACGACGAGAACGAGTCCAAGGGTCAAGACGTTCATGAAGGCCTCCGCGCGCGGCGCAGCACGAGCGGCCGCTCGATCGATCCCAGCTCGATGGTGCCTCGGATCTCGTCCGCCGCAACGACGACGCGCCCCTCGAACGTGATCTGAGTCGCCTGCGATTCGAGTCTCAGCATGTCCCCTTGCTGAATGACGAGATCGACCGGAAGGTCGTTGGTCATCTTGCCGACGATGACGAGCTTCGCGGTCGCGCCGGCGTCGGCGTGATTTTCGAGCGTGATCGTGACGTGGCGCGGATAGCCGCCGAGTTCGAATTCGCCGAGCCAGCGGTCCTCGAGATCGCGGCGCACGGGCGTGCTTTGCGGCGGGGATTCGACCTGGGCGGGCCCCGTCTTCCTCGCCGCAAATTTCGCGATGTTCCCCGCCTGCCGCATCTCGCCGGCCATGGTGTCGCCCGCGCGCAGTTGCGCGCTGAACCCGGCGGGTCCGAGGGTCGGGCTGCGCAGCACGTTGCCGAGGTCGAAGGACACGCCGGTCCCGGTCACCATGAGGTTCGACAGCGCAACGCCCTTGATGCCAAGGCCGGGGATCACGATCGATCCCGTCCAGCTTCCAGCAGGCCCGAGCGCGAGATCCACGACGACCGGGAGCTCGTTGTCGGGGATCAGGATCCGGCCTTCCCATCGACCCTCCAGGGGCGGTGCCGCGCCACCCGCAAGAAGCGGAAGGCACGCGAGCAGGGCGATCGACGTACGGCGCATGGGCAATCTCCTCAGGGCATCCGATCCTACGCGGAGGCGCTCCGGGCATGGCACCCGGGCGATGAGCCGTGGCGCAGGCAGACAAGGCGTCCGTGCGGGCGACAGCGCGGGCCGGAGCGCGGGAACGGAGCCGGCGGTCAGCGTGACCTTCCGTGGGCCGTCCTCCGATCGCAGCAAACCTTCAGCGGGGGCGCAGAAGCGCCCGCAGCCTTAGCCCGTAGACGTTGTAAACGAGGCCGGCGAAAACCAGCGCGACGCCCACAAACTGCGCGGGCGCCAGCGCCTCGCCGAGAAAGAGCGCCCCGCTCGCGAGGCCCGACACCGGGATCAGCAGCGCGAACGGCGAAATGAGCGCCGTCGGATAGCGGTGCAGGAGCGCGTTCCACGAACCGAAGCCGAACAGCGTGGCGCCGTAAGACATCACGAGCACGCAACCCCACGCGAGCGGGCTCATCGTCGCGACCGCCCGGAAGATGTCCGGTCCGCCCTCGAACGCGAACCCGAGTGCGGCGAGCGGCAGCGGCGGCACGAGGCTCGACCATACCGTCAGCGCGAACATGTCGGCGCCGTGCGCGGCGGCGCCGCGTTTCGCGATGATGTTCCCCGCCGCCCAGGCGATCGCAGCGCCGATCACGAGCGCGAAGCCCATCATGGTGCCCGTGAGCCCGCTCGCGAGCTTGTATGCGGCGAGCACGATCATCCCGGCGGCGGCGATGACCGCACCCACCAGGTTGTGCCGGTGGAAATGGTCGCCGGAGAACGCGACGGCGAGACCGATCGTGAAAAACACCTGCATCTGGATGACGAGTGACGAGAGGCCCGCGGGCATCCCCAGCTTGATGCCAAGGAACAGGAGGCCGAACTGGCAGACGCCGATCGCGAAGCCGTACGCGACGACCTCGCGCCAGGGCATCTGCGGCGGCCGGATGAAGAACACCATCGGCACCGCGGCCAGGAAGAAGCGCACCGCGGCGAGCGTGAACGGCGGGACTTCGGCGAGCGCCACCTTGATCGGGACGAACGTGTAGCCCCAGATGGCGACCACTGCCAGCGTGAGGGCGAGATCGCGCGGCGAGAGATGGGTTTTCACGAATGAGGACGACGGCGATCGAAGGCGGCCCGAGCACGGCAGTATAATTTGCCCGTGCCGCCGACACCCAAGCTGGTCGCGCCGCCGGGAGCGTGCGACTGCCACATGCACGTCTTCGAGGAGTGCTTTCCGCTCGCGCCCACGGCGACGTTCAAGCCTCCCGATGCGCCGGCGTCGGCGTACCGCAAGGTGCAAGGCGAGCTTGGCCTGACGCGCGTGGTTGTCGTGCAGCCGACAGGCTACGCCTTCGACAATCGCTGCACGCTCGAGGCGATTGCGCAGCTCGGGCCCGACGCGCGGGGCGTGGCGATCGTGCGCCCGGACGTCACCGACGCGGAACTGGAGCGTCTGACCGGCGCGGGGATCCGCGGCGTGCGCTTTCACATGTTGGCCGGCGGCGTGCTGCCCTGGGAGGCGCTCGAGGGATTGGCGGCAAGGATTCTGCCCTACGGTTGGCATGTGCAACTGCAACTCGATGGCCGGGAGCTGCCGTTGTACGAGATGCGTTTGAGGAATCTTCCGGGCAACCTGGTCATCGACCACAACGGCAAGTTCCTCGAGCCCGTGACGCCCGAGCATCCAGGGTTCAGGGTGTTGTTGCGCCTGCTCGATTCCGGCAAGTGCTGGGTCAAGCTTTCGGCGCCCTATGAGACGTCGAAGGCCGGCGCCCCGCATTACGAGGACGTCGGCATTCTCGCGCGCGCGTTGGCGAAAGCGAATCCCGAGCGCTGCGTGTGGGCGAGCAATTGGCCGCACCCAAATCAGGCCTTGGCGCCGTCCAATGCGACGATGCTCGACCTGCTGCTCGAGTGGACCGACGACGAATCGACGCGCGCCAGGATCCTGGTCGACAATCCGGAGGCACTCTACGGCTTCTGACGAGTACGGTTCGCTTGCGCGCAGCAAATGACGACGACGGGAGTTGAGAAATGCAGGTGTTCGGGCGCTTGTTGCTGGCGTACGGCGCCCGGCAGCCTCCCCGATTGCGGCAAGCGTGAGAGCCTACTGCGCCTTGGCGAAATCGCCCGCGTACGACCATGCGAAGCCGGGCGCGTCGACGTACTTGCGCAACACTGCATTCACGCGCTCGACGGTCGCATCCGCGATGCCCGCGTCGATCTTCGCCGCATAGTCCCACGTGCGGCCGAGGTAGGCCTGCTGCACGAGCCCGCCGGCGAGTGCGTTGTCCTGAGCGCGCGCGATACGACGCGCCTGCAGGAGCGCACGCTTCGCGTTGGTGACCTCCGCCTCCGTGAACCCGTCCTTCAGCGCACGCGCGAGTTCCTCGTCGATCGCCGCGCGAACGCGCTCCCGATTCTGCGGCGCGAAGATCGCGTACAGATTGAGCTGCGAATTTTCCTCGAAGCTCGACGGCGCGAGCCAGGTCTGGATGCCGTAGCTCAGGCCTTCGCGTTCGCGCACGCGGTCGGGGATCCGCGACTCGGTCGACGCGCCGAGTATCCTGTCCACGATGACGAGCGCCGGCAGGTCGTCGCTCTTGTCATTGATCTTGAGCGGCAGGCGACCGAACACCGTGGCATTCGCCTTGTCGGCCGTCTGCGCCGTCAGCACCGTGGGCGCGGGCGGACGATAGGGATTCGGAACGCGCGCGAACGGCGACGGGCTCTTCCAGGTACCGAACAGCTCGGTGACGAGCGCGCGCGTGGCCGCGGGATCGAAATCGCCGACGATGACGAGCTCCGCGTATGCGCCGCCGACGAAGCGCGTGTAGAACCTCTTCACGTCGTCGAGTTTGGCCGCCTTGATCTCCGCGAGCTCTTCGTCGAACGTCGGCACGTAGCGAACATCGCCCTTGGTATAGGGATTGTTCCAGCGCTCGAGCGCGCGCTCCGCGATGGCTTGCGGATCGGTGCGCTGCTCCTCGAGCCCGGCCAGGCGCTCGCGCTTCAGCTTCTCGAACTCGGTCGCGGGAAACGCCGGCTCGCGCAGCGCTTCGGCGGCGAGCCGCAGCAGATCCGGGAGGTGCGCGCGCACGGTCTGGCCGCGCGCCGAGGTTTCCGTCTCGCCACCGCCGATGGCGAGCTTCGCGCGTAGCCGGTCGAGCGTGTCCTCGAAGCCCTGCCGGTCGCGCTTTTTCGTGCCGAGCGCCAACATGGATGCGGCAAAGCTGCCGCGCGGCGAAGCGCCCTTGAGCGACGTCTCGTCGCCCTGATGCAGGCGCATCTGGAGCAGCACCGTCTCGCCACGCGTCTTCTTCGGCAGGAACGCGACCTTCATGCCATTGGGCAGCGCGAAGCGCTGCGTGCGGGCCTCGAGGTTCGCGGGCGTTGGCTCGAACGATTCGCCGGCCGCCACGCTGGCATCGCCCTTGTAGTCCTTGACCATCGCCGCGATGTCGGCGGAGGGCGGCGATGGCGCGCGGTCGGGCTTCGCGTCCGGAATGTACTGGCCCACCGTGCGGTTCGCGGGCTTGAGGTAGTCCACCGCGACCCGTTGCACGTCGGCGGGGGTGAGCTTGCGCCATTGATCGCGCTGCAGGAAGAAGAGCCGCCAGTCGCCGGTCGCGATCGATTCCGAAATCGCCACGCCGAACTTCTGCGGATCGTTGATGGTCTCGTCGAACTGGCGCAGCGCCTTGGCGCGCACGCGATCCACCTCCGTGGCGGCGATCGGCTTCGCGCGGACGCCCTCGACGGTGGCGATCAGCGTGTCGCGCGCGGCGGCCAGCGAATCGGTGGGCGGCACCTGAGCCCAGAAGATGATGTTCCCCGGGTCGGCGAGCACCAAGTTCCACGATTCGACGGCGCTCGCCTTCTTCGTCTCGACGAGCGAGCGGTACAGCCGGCCCGCGGGCTCGACGGTCATCACTTCGCCGAGCGCATCCAGCGCGATCGCATCCGGATGGGCTCCGGGCACCGTGCGGTACAGCGCGGCGACGTACGGCGTGCCGCCGACGCGACGGACGGTGACCGAGCGCTCGCCGTCCTGCACCGGCTCCTTCGTGTACAGCGGCGGCAGTGCCCGCGTGGGCCGGGGAATGGGACCGAACGTCTTCGCGATCTGCGCGAGCGTGCGCTCGGGGTCGAACCGCCCGGCGACGATCAGCACCGCGTTGTCGGGCTGGTAGTACATCCGGTAGAACGCCTGCAGTCGGCCGATGTCGACGTTCTCGATGTCGGAACGCGCGCCGATCGACAGGTTGCCGTAGTTGTGCCAGTCGAACGCCGTCGCCTGCAGCCGGCCCCAGAGCACGCGCTGCGGACTGTTCTGCCAGTTCTCGAATTCGTTACGGACCACCGTCATCTCCGTGTCGAGGTCCCCTTTCGCGACGAGCGAGTTGACCATCCGATCGGCTTCCATCGTGAGCGCCCAGTCCAAGTTCTCGTCCGACGCGGTGAAGGTCTCGAAGTAGTAGGTGCGGTCGAAGAACGTCGTGCCGTTCATCCGCATGCCGCGGCGCCCGAGCTCCTGGAAGATGTTCGAAATCGAGGGCGTGCCCTTGAACAGCAGATGCTCGAGCAGGTGCGCCATGCCGGTCTCGCCGTAGTTCTCCTGGCGCGAGCCCACGAGATAGGTGACGTTGACCGTGGTGGTCGGCTTGGTCGCGTCGGGGAAGAGCAGCACGCGCAAGCCGTTCGCGAGTGTGTATTCGGTGATGCCCTCGACGGAGGCACCCTGCGTGACCCCGGACGGGAGCGCGGCGCGGGCGACGCCCGCGCAAAGCGACAAGAGAGAGAAGGCGGCGACGGCGGCGAACCGGGCGGCGCGGTGCTGGAAAGCGAGCGACATGGACGTCTCGATGGTGAAGGCGGGGAACGCGGCGGGTGAGTATAGCCGCGCCGTGAGCACAGAGCGGGCGCACGGCGCGGCACGGGGAAGTTACGACCGCCGCCGACGCATTCGGTTCATGCGGGATGGGCGCTTGGCATGGGGGCAAGGGCAGCGGGCTTAGGGTGAGGCATGCGCCCGCTGCCCTTGTCCCCATGCCAAGCTGGCGCCCGCTGCGGCCGGTGGTACTGAGGCCGACGGGCTTGCGGGCGCATGCCTCACCCTAAGCCCGCAAGCCCGTCGGCCTCAGTACCACCAAGGCGACAGCAAGATGGCGGAGACATTGACGTTTACGTAAACGTAATGTACGTTTCGGGTGCCGGCCGCAACCCGATATGAGGAGGTAAGCTTTCCGTTTGGCGACCCGCCCGCAGCCTGAGGGCGCGCCGTCCGCGCGCAGGAGCCCGCCATGAACGACACGAGTCGCCCGCCGCTCGTCTACAAGCCGGAGAACCGCGTCCGCTTCGTCACCGCGGCCTCGCTGTTCGACGGTCACGACGCGTCGATCAACATCATGCGCCGCATCCTGCAGGCGACGGGCTGCGAGGTGATCCATCTCGGCCACAACCGGTCGGTCGAGGAGATCGTCAATTGCGCTATCCAGGAAGACGCGCACGCGATCGCCATCTCCTCGTACCAGGGCGGCCACGTCGAATTCTTCAAGTACATGCTCGATCTCTTGCGCCAGCGCGGCGCGCCGCACATCAAGGTGTTCGGCGGCGGCGGCGGCGTGATCGTGCCCGCGGAGGTGAAGGAACTGCACGACTACGGCGTGGCGCGCCTCTTCTCGCCCGAGGATGGGCAGCGGCTGGGTCTCGTGGGCATGATCAGCGAGATCGTCGCGGCGTCCGACGTCGACCTCGCGCACGAGCTGCCGGCCGACGCGACCGCGCTCGTCACCGGCACCCACGCCGAGCGCACGCGCGCGCTCGCCCGGATGATCACCGGTCTCGAAGCCGGCACCGTACCGGCGAAGGAGCGCGAAGTGCTGCTCGCCACCGCAGCGAAGGCGAAGGCCCCGACGCTCGGCGTCACGGGCACGGGCGGCGCGGGCAAGAGCTCCCTCACCGACGAGCTCGTCCGACGCCTGCGCCTCGATCAGCAGGACCGCCTGCGGATCGCGATCATCTCGATCGACCCCACGCGCCGCAAATCGGGTGGCGCGCTGCTGGGCGACCGCATCCGGATGAACGCGATCGAGCACCCCAACATCTTCATGCGCTCGCTCGCCACGCGCGACGCGGGGAGCGAAGTGAGCCGCGCGCTGCCGGACGTGATCGCCGCGTGCAAAGTCGCGGCCTTCGACGTCGTGATCGTCGAAACGTCGGGCATCGGCCAGGGCGACGCCGCGATCGCGCCGCTGGTCGACGTGTCCCTCTACGTGATGACGCCCGAGTTCGGCGCGGCGTCGCAGCTCGAGAAGATCGACATGCTCGACTTCGCCGATTTCGTCGCGATCAACAAGTTCGATCGCAAGGGCGCTCAGGATGCGCTGCGCGACGTCCGGAAGCAGGTGCAGCGCAACCGCGGCGCGTTCAACGTCGCGCCCGACACGATGCCCGTGTTCGGCACGATGGCCTCGCGCTTCAACGACGACGGCGTCACGGCCCTCTACCAGGCGCTTGCGGAGAAGCTCGCCGAAAAGGGGCTGAAACTCTCGCCCGGCAAGCTCGCGCCGGCGGCCACGAGACATTCGACGACGCAGATCGTCATCGTGCCGGCCGCGCGCGTGCGCTATCTCGCCGAAATCGCGGACACGGTACGGCAATACCATCATTGGGTCGCCGGAGAGACGCGGATCGCGCGGGAGAGGCAGCAGCTGCGCGCCGTGAAGGGCATCCTCGCAGCGGAATGCGGCAAGGACGTTGCCGAGCTCGACACACTCGCCGCCGATCGCGATGCGAAGCAGGACCCGCGCGCGCGGAAGCTCCTCGACATGTGGCCGAAGACCCGTGCCGCGTACGCGGGCGACGAGTACGTGGTGAAGATCCGCGACAAGGAGATCCGCACCGAGCTCACCTCTACATCGCTGTCCGGCACGAAGATCCGCAAGGTCGCGTTGCCGGCGTTCGAGGACGACGGCGAGATCCTGCGCTGGCAGCTCCGGGAGAACGTGCCCGGGAGCTTCCCGTTCACGGCGGGCGTGTTCGCGTTCAAGCGGGAGAACGAGGATCCGACGCGCATGTTCGCGGGCGAGGGCGACGCGTTTCGCACCAATCGCCGTTTCCACCTCCTCGCCGACGGCATGCCGGCGAAGCGGCTGTCGACCGCTTTCGACTCGGTCACGCTGTACGGCAACGACCCCGACCGGCGGCCCGACATCTACGGCAAGGTCGGCAATTCGGGGGTGTCGATCGCGACCCTCGACGACATGAAAGTGCTCTACTCGGGCTTCGACCTCTGCGATCCGGCAACCTCGGTGTCGATGACGATCAACGGCCCGGCGCCGACGATCCTCGCGATGTTCGTCAACACCGCGATCGACCAGCAAATCGAGAAATTTGCGAAGGACAACAACCGCGAGCCCACCGACGACGAGGCCGACAAGATCCGCGCCTGGACGCTGACGTCGATGCGCGGCACGGTGCAGGCCGACATTCTGAAAGAGGACCAGGGCCAGAACACGTGCATCTTCTCGACCGAATTCTCGCTCAAGGTAATGGGCGACATCCAGGAGTATTTCGTTCATCACGGCATCCGCAACTTCTACTCGGTGTCGATCTCGGGCTACCACATCGCCGAGGCCGGTGCGAACCCGATCTCGCAGCTCGCGTTCACGCTGTCGAACGGCTTCACGTTCGTCGAGGCGTACCTCGCGCGCGGCATGCGCATCGACGATTTCGCGCCGAACCTGTCGTTCTTCTTCAGCTACGGCATGGATCCGGAGTATTCCGTCATCGGGCGCGTCGCGCGGCGCATCTGGGCGGTGGCGATGAAGAACCGCTACGGCGCGAACGAGCGCTCGCAAAAGCTCAAGTTCCACTCGCAGACGTCCGGACGCTCGCTCCACGCGCAGGAGATCTCGTTCAACGACATCCGCACGACGCTGCAGGCGCTGATCTCGACCTACGACAACACCAATTCTCTGCATACCAACGCGTACGACGAGGCGATCACCACGCCCACCGAGGAAAGCGTGCGCCGCGCGATGGCGATCCAGCTCATCATCAACCGCGAGTGGGGCCTCGGCAAGAACGAGAACCCCAACCAGGGCAGCTTCATCATCGAGGAGCTCACGGACCTGGTCGAGGAAGCGGTGCTGAAGGAGTTCGAGGCGATCAGCGAGCGGGGTGGTGTGCTGGGCGCGATGGAGACGGGCTACCAGCGCGGCAAGATCCAGGAAGAGTCGATGTACTACGAGCACCGGAAGCACGACGGCAGCTATCCGATCGTAGGGGTCAACACTTTCCGCGCGCCGCACTCCGACGCACCGCCGCAGACGATCACGCTCGCCCGGTCTACCGGGGACGAGAAGGAGTCGCAGCTCGCGCGGCTCGCGGCCTTCCACCAGCAGCACACAGGCGAAGCGGAAACAGCGCTGGCGCGGCTCACGAACGTCGTGATCGGCAACGGCAACATCTTCGAGGAATTGGTGCGAGCCGTTCGAGTCTGTTCACTCGGCCAGATCACGAAGGCGCTGTTCGAGGTGGGCGGACAGTACCGGCGGAGCATGTGACAGTGGCCCGGACAGACTTGTCTGCTCGGATTGGAGCTCGCATGCTCAAATGGAACGACGTTCTCGACTACGCTCGCAACGGCAACCCGACGCCGGACCGGAAGGTCCGCAAGACAGACGACGAATGGCGTCGGCAGCTTGGCACCGAGGCGTTTCTCGTGACGCGGCAGGCGGAGACGGAGCGTCCGTACAGCTCCGAGATGTGCTCGCTGTTCAAGCCCGGCACGTACCAGTGCGTCTGCTGCGACACCGTCCTGTTCGACGCCGAGGGGAAGTTCGAGTCCGGAACGGGCTGGCCGTCGTTCACCCAGCCGGCGGCCGCGAATGTCATCGCCTACCGGATCGACGGAGCCCTCGGGATGACGAGGGTGGAGGCCATCTGCAACGTCTGCGACGCGCATCTCGGTCACGTATTTCCGGATGGGCCGGCGCCGGGCGGGCTGCGCTACTGCATGAACGCGGCGGCATTGAAGAGCAGGGCCGCGTAACCACAACCGGGTCCCACTCGATCGCCGCCCGCGCTTGATGCGTCGTGCGCGTGCGCGTCGGGGGCCCGCTGCGTCGCGTCGGTCGGACGGAAGCGCCCGCAGGAAATCGAGAACCTCTCTCCACCGCACAACTGATTTCGACAACCCAAGGAATGACATGAAACCTATCAAGTCCGCGATTATTCTCGCCGGCGCAGCATCGTTGCTCGCTCTCGGTGCTTGCAATTCGGCGAAGGACGCCGCCCCGGCTGCGAAGGGCCCGGCTGCGGCAACAGTGAACGGGACGGCGATAAGCCAGCGGACCGTCGACGCGATTGCCCTGCAGGGCGCCGCTTCCGGCCGACCGGATACGCCCGAAACCAGGAAGGCCATCATCGACCAGCTGGCGATGCAAATGGTGGTCGCGGCGGAGGCGGTCAAGAAGGGACTGGACAAGACCCCGGAGGTCGCGGAACAGATCGATGCGGTGAAGCACTCCGTCCTGGCGAACGCCTATGTCAGGGATTTCGTCAAGAGCAATCCGGTCACTGACGACGCGGTCAAGGCCGAATACGAGCGCATCAGGGCCACGGTCACCGGCAGCGAGTACAAGGCGCGCCATATCCTGGTGGAGAAGGAAGCCGAAGCCAGGGACATCATCGCGAGGCTCAAGAAGGACCCCGGAGCGTTTGCGAAACTGGCGATGGAAAAATCGAAGGATCCGGGCTCCAAGGCCAATGGTGGCGACCTGGGATGGTTCGACCCGAGCGGCATGGTGCCGGAATTCGGCGCCGCCGTGACCAAGCTGGAGAAGGGCAAGTTCACCCAGGAGCCGGTCAAGACCCAGTTCGGCTACCACGTGATCCTGCTGGAGGACTCCAGGGCGATCGCCGCGCCACCGCTGGACGACGTCAAGCCGCAGCTCACCCAGCAGCTGCAGCAGCAAGCCCTGAAGAAGCAACTGGATGCGCTCAAGGCCGGCGCGAAGATCGAGGTGGTCGCCGCGTCGGCCCCAACGCCGGCGCCGGCAGCCAAGTGACGGCCAGCCGCAAGGTTCCCAATTCCATGGTGGAGTCGGGCTCACCCGCTCCGCACCGACCTATCTTGCGCGGTGCGGGTGGGCCGGTCGAACCAGCAAACGAATCGAACCGAAGTGTTTGCCGGGGCGCTATTACTTGTACTGCGATGAGGCTTTTTCCAAGGCTTTCTTCATCGAGGTCCAGGCCGCATCCATGCCGGACTGCATGTGGTGCCACGCCGACTCGTTGGCGGTGCGTATTTCCTGCAATTTCGTGTAAGCGAGATCGCGGTCGGCTCGCATCGCCTTGACCTGTGTGTCATACCCGGCGCGTGCGTCGATGGTCATTTGCATGCCTTTGGCGTTGAGGTTATCGACCTCCGCATCCCATCTCTTGATTTCGGACTCCATCGTCGCGCAATACTCGTCTTTCTTGCCCATGGCGTGCCTCCATTTGGTTGAGCCTGTTCACAGTAGTACGGCCTCGAGCTGCAATGCACCGGTACGTGAACGATTGGATGGGGGTTCGGTGACGGTTCGCAGGTGCCGGAATTGCCGATGGCCCCAAACGCGCCATTCGAGCATCGCCGATCGTGCTCGTCGGTGCGGCGCCGTACATACCGCGATGCGTCGCAAATGCAGGATGGGAAGCGCGACCACGTAAGCGGCGAAGTGTGCCTCGCACGAAAGCGCCAGGAAATGAGCTTCCAATGAATGCAGTCAAGCCATCCAAGCCCTTCTCGATGATCCGGGAGTTCCACCTCGCGGACTGGTTCACTCTCGCGAATGCCGTCTGCGGCATCGGGGCTCTGTTCTCCACCATGACCTACCTCGAAACCGGTGACGTGAGGCACGTCTACTTCGGGTGCGCTCTGGTCTTCGCTGCCCTCATATTCGACATTCTGGACGGTCGGGTCGCCAGGTGGCGGCAGAAGACGTCAGCAATGGGGCGAGAGCTCGACTCGCTCGCCGATGTCATCTCTTTCGGAGTGGCGCCGGCGATCATCGCGTACGGCTGCGGCATGCAGGGGTTGTACGACCGGATCGTCCTGGCCTACTTCGTCGCCTGCGGGGTGTCGCGCCTTGCCCGGTACAACGTCACGGCGGAAGAGCTGTCCGATGGAACAGGCAAGGTGAAGTACTTCGAAGGAACGCCAATACCAACGTCGATCGTCCTCGTCCTGCTATTGGCATTGGCGGCGTGGTTTGGCGCCGTTCGCGAGCACTTGTGGCTCGGCGAAGTCAAATTGGCCGGCTTCACTCTGCATCCGCTCGTCGTCCTGTTTGCACTCTCGGGCTCGCTGATGATCAGCCGAATCCGGATCCCCAAGCCATGAATCGCTGCACCCCGAACGAGAACTGATCCTTCCGTCGTGCCGACAAACGACCGTTGCGACGGCGGCCTTCATCCTCTACCCTTCGACTTTGGTTCGTGCGGGCTTCCGGGATGAAACTTGAGATCAAGCCGCTGAATCCGGATCGTTGGGACGACCTCGTCGATCGCGGCGTGGCCCAGGCGCTGCTGCAGGGCGTCGCAAGCCGACGCGTCCCGTGATGCGAAGATCGCTGCGCGCCGCATCCGATCGCACAAGATGAGCGAAACCAGGCCCACGGGCGACGGCGCGCCGCCGAAGGCGCGAATCCTCGACATCGGCGCGGGCGACCCCGAGGCGCCCGCCAACGCGATCCCGAACATCATCGCGCACCTCGTCGAGACCGAGACGTGGCGCAACGCGGCGACGGTGATCATGGGCGGTCTCCTGATCGGTCTCGGGTACTGGGCCTACAACGGCGTCCGCGATTCGATCGCGGAAACGCGGGTCACGGGCCTCGAGGCGCTGCTCGGCACGGTCGTCAAGGGACTCGATGTCTGGGTGGGCGAGCACACGCGCGAAGCCGTGCGCGTGGCCAAGGACGCGGTGGTGGTCGAGCGCGCCGCGCGGCTCGCGGCGGATGTGCAGCGCCAGGGTGCCGTGCCGGGACGCTGTACGACCGAGGCCGAGGATCTCGGGCGGATGGTGCAGTCGTCGTTGTCGACGAAGGGGGTGGTCGCGTTCCGGATCATCGACCGCGCGGGGCTCGTGCTCGCATCGAAGGATGCCACGCGCTGCGGGCAACGGCTGCGCTCGGGCGCGTTTCGCCAGCGGCTCGATCTCGCTCTCGACGGCGCGCCGCAATTCGTGCGCCCCTACCCCGAGACCGAGCTCTCCGTCCTGGGCGCGTCGGGTCAGCGCCGCCCGGTCGCCTGGTTTCTCGCACCGATTCGCAGTGCCGGCGGACCGCCGATCGCCGCGCTGGCCATGGGGGTCGAAGCCGACCGCGAGCTCGCGACAATCCTCTCCGCCGCGCGGCCCGGGAACACCGCGGAGGCGTATGCGTTCTCGGAGGACGGCCTCATGCTCACGCCGTCGCGCTTCGGCGAGGAGCTTATCGCCGCCGGGGTGCTCACGGAAGAGGCGGCGGCGAGCTCCGCATTCCTCATCATGGTGCGCGACCCGGGCGGCAACCTCCTGGCAGGGCACGTGCCGGTCCTCGAGCCGGCCGCGCGTCCGCTGACCCGGGCCGCGGCACTGGCGGTTGCGGCCCGCGGGAAGACCTTCGACAGCGAGCACAACGGGACCGTCGCGACGCCGTATCGCGGCTATCAAGGCAACGACGTGATCGGCGTCTGGCGCTGGTTGCCGGCCTACGACATGGGCGTCATCGCCGAAATATCGACGGCCGAGGCGTTCGCGACGCTGCGCTACTTCTGGATCAGCTTCGCGGTGATCGGCGGCTTCGTCGTCCTCTCGCTCGGCGCCGCGCTGATGTCGGCGACCGCGCTCGCGCGGCTGCAACGGCAGTTCGGCCGCCTGCAGCGCCTCGGCGCCTATACGCTCGAGCGCCAGATCAGCGAAGGCGGCATGGCGACGATCTATCTCGCCCGGCACGCGCTGCTGAAGCGGCCCACGGCGATCAAGATCCTGAAGAAGCAGGTCGCCACCGACGAATTCATCCATCGTTTCGAACGCGAGGTACAGCTCGCGAGCCAGCTGCTGCATCCGAACACCGTCGAAGTCTACGACTTCGGCCGCACGCGCGAGGGGCAGCCCTATTACGTGATGGAATACCTCGACGGCCTTACGCTTGCCGAACTCGTCGAACACTCTGGGCCCGTGCCGCCGGGGCGCGCGATCCACATCATGCGGCAGGTAGGCGCTGCGCTGCGCGAGGCGCATCTGCACGGCATGATCCACCGCGACGTCAAGCCGGAGAACGTGATGCTCTGCCATCGCGGCGAGGACGACGTGGTCAAGCTGCTCGACTTCGGCCTCGTCAAGAACCTCGAGCAGGCGCAGACCCGCGACATCACGAAGCAGCTCAAGATCCTGGGCACGCCGCGCTACATGGCGCCGGAGCGGATCCTGAATCCGGCGGACGTCGATGCGCGCTCCGACATCTACGCGGTGGGCGCGGTGGGCTATTTCCTGTTGACCGGGAAAGCGATCTTCGAGGGCGACAACAATCTCGAGATCACGAACCAGATCATGCACGCGAGCGCGCCGCGCGCCGCGGCGAGCGGCGTGCCGGGCATTCCGGCGGCGCTCGATGCATTGATCGCGGCGTGCCTCGAAAAGGACCGGGCGCGGCGGCCGCAGTCGGCGGACGCCGTGATCGACGCGCTGGATCGGCTGTCGAGCCGGCTTGCATGGACCCAGGCCGATGCGGACGCGTGGTGGAGCGAATACCGCGAGAGCCGGAAGGAAGCGGCGAAACCTGCCGCGGTGGCGGCAGCCTGACCGCGCGCAGTTGCGCTGCGCCGATTCGCGCGCCGGTTCCGCTAGCGGGCGCCGGCCCGTTCCAGAAGGACCGCCATCTCGCGATAGCCGCGGCCGCGCGCGAGCTGCAGCGGCGTCACGCCGCCGCGATCCGCGAGGTTCACGCTCGCGCCGGCCCTGACCAGCGCTTCGAGCGTGGCCGTATGCCGCGAACCGCCGTCGCCCAGCACGATCGATTCGATGAGCGCCGTCCAGCCGAGGTTGTTGACGTGGTCGAGCGGGGCGTTGGCGCGGATGAGTTCGCGCACGACTTCCACATGGCCGAGATGCGCGGCGGCGATCAGGGCCGTGCCGTCGTAGCGGCTGGTGACGTTGCGCGCGCTCCCGCCGAGTGCGATCGCCTCCCGCAGCGTCGGCAGATCGTTCGCCACGGCGGCGATCGTGACGATGTCGTAGCGATCGTTTTCCTGCGCATTCGGATCGGCGCCGGCCGCGACCAGCGCGCGCATCGCCTCCCGCTGCGACGCGAAGGCCGCCACGATGAGCGGCGTGCGGCCATTGCTGTCCCTTGCCCGCACGTTCGCGCCGGCGGCGGCGAGGCGCGCGATCTCGGGGGCATCGCCGCGCGCGGCGGCGGCAAAGAGTCCGGCGTAGGCAGCGCGTTCGGTCGCCGAAGGCGCGACTTGCGCGTCTGCGGGCGTCGCGACGACGGCGAAGGCGGCAAGTCCATATGAAATCAGGTTGGCGGGGCGCACGGTGATCGGCGGTACGGCGCAAAAGACGCGATTGTCCCGCAGATCGTTCCGCTCCGGCCGCCGTGCGACGGCGGACTCGCCGTACCACCCCCGGCCGGAGTCCGGTAACATTGGCCGCAGGCTGGCGCATGCCGCCCGCAGCAGTCCCGTACCGGAAGCGAATTCGTGGCCGAACTCACCCGCTGGGCTTTCCCGTCGGCATTGCAACCGACCCAGGGCGAGGTCGCTTTCGACCTCAAGTCGGCGCTCGACGCCGTCGTCGGGCTCCGCGCCGAAGTTCCCGACGACGCGTTCACCGCTTCGATCCTCGGCACCGATCGCACGGGCAACGGCGTCGTGATCAGCGCCGACGGACTGGTCCTCACCATCGGCTATCTGATCACCGAGGCGGCCACGGTCTGGCTCACGCGGAACGACGGCTCGGTCGTGGAGGGTCACCCGCTCGCGTACGACTTCGCGACCGGCTTCGGCCTCGTGCTCCCGCTCGGACGCCTCGACGCGCCCGTGCTCGAACGCGGGTCCGTGGCCACGGTGGCGGAGGACGACGATGTGTATGTCGTCGGTCACGGCGGGCGCGCGCACGCGCTGAAAGCCACGATCTTCGCCAAGCGGGAGTTCGCCGGATTCTGGGAGTATCTCGTCGACACGGCCCTGTTCACCACGCCGCCGCATCCGGAATGGAGCGGCGCTGCGCTCCTCGACGACGAGGGCAAGCTCATCGGCATCGGCTCGCTGCTGCTGCAGGAGAAAGCGGGCGACGACGTCGTCGACGGCAACATGTTCGTGCCCATCGACCTCATCGAACCGATACTGGACGACCTCGTGCGCACCGGACGGTCGAAGCAACCGCCGCGACCGTGGCTCGGCATGTACACCGCCGATCGCGACGACCGCCTGGTGGTCAACGGGCTCGCGAGCGGCGGGCCGGCCGAGCGCGCGGGTGTGCACGCGGGCGACTTCGTCGTCGCGGTCGGGGCGGAACGGGTTGCAAGCCTCGCCGACCTCTTTCGCGAGATCTGGCGCCACGGGCCGGCGGGCACCGAAATTCCACTGACGCTGGCGCGCGGCGGGGCGCCGGTCTATGTGAAGGTCGTCTCGGGCGATCGCAACGATTTCCTGCGCAAGCCGAGCTTGCAGTAGATCCGCGCGGCGGCGTAACCTTTTACCGCGGGAGCATGGGCGAACGCCGCCCGGGAAGCCGTTGGAGGGGACGATGACCCAAGATGGCTATTCGATTGCGCAACTCACCGCCGACTTGAAGCGCATCCGCGCGGAGGCCGCCGACGAACACCGCATCCTGGCCGCCGTGCGTCCACTGGCACTGCGGGCCGCCGAATCCAGGGAGCTCTGGCTCGACGAGCGCATGTTCGCGCCGGACCAGGAGCAGGGCTTCAGCCTCCATCCCTTGAGCGAGGAAGAGGACCACTCGCTCGCCGTTTTCGCCTTCAGCTGGCTGCCGAATCGCGGCACGCCACCGCACGATCACGGGACGTGGGCGGTCGTCGCGGGCGTCGTGGGTGCGGAGTGGAACACGTTCTGGCGCCGGCAGGACGACGGGTCGCGTCCCGGCTACGCCAAGCTGGAGCAGATCGGCGCCAAGATGTTCCTGCCCGGAGAGGTGCTGGCGATGCCCACCGGCACGATCCACCAGGTATGGAACCAGACGGCGGCGGTCACGGTTTCGCTCCATATCTACGGCATGCACATCAATCACACGGGGCGTTCGCAGTTCGACACGGCGAGCAACACGGCGCAACCCTACATCGCCAGGATCGCGACCTGACGGGTCCTCCTCCGTCGGCTGTGCCCCGCGCCGCGATCTTGCGGTAAGCTTGTCGATCGCCCCGTCGCAACGAAGCGGGGGGCGCGACACCCCCCACCCGGAGGCCCCATGAAGCTCACCCGCCAGATCGTCGCCGCAGGCCTCGTCGCCCTGGGCGTCGCCACGTCCGCGCTTGCGCAGGACAACAAACTGCGCCTCATCACGTGGGCGGATTACGTGCCCGCGGACGTGCTCGCGCAGTTCAAGAAGGAGACCGGGATCGACGTCGAGGTCACGCTCTCCAACAACGAGGAGATGATCTCGAAGCTCCGCGCGACAGGCGGCGCGGGCTTCGACCTCGCGCAACCGTCGCAGGACCGCATCGTCGGTCCGCAGCAGGAATTCGGCATCTACAAGCCGATGGACATGACGAAGATCAAGACCGATCTCTTCATCCCGTCGATGCTCGAGGCGACGAAGAAGAACACCACGTTGAAGGGGCAGGTGTACGGCCTGCCGCACATCTGGGGCACCGACGGTCTCGTCGTCAACACCAAGCTCGCGCAGATGACCGACTACACCGACCTCTGCGACGCGAAGTACAAGGGGAAGACGAGCGTGCGCCTGAAGCGCCCGACGCTGCTCGCGTTCGCGTTCGCGAGCGGCAAAGACCCGTTTGCCCTTTACAGCAATCCCAAGGCCTACGCCGCGCTGATGGACGAGGTTGGCAAGAGACTGTCGGCGTGCAAGGGCAACATCAAGTTCTTCTGGGACAACAAGGATCAGCTCCTGAACGGCGCGCGCACCGGCGAGATCGTCGGCGCGATGATGTGGGACACCGGCGGCTGGAAGCTGAACGGCGAGAATCCCGATATCCAGTACATCGCGCCGAAGTCGGGTGCGCTCGGCTGGATCGACACGTTCGCGCTGCCGGCGAAGGGCAGGAACGATGCCGCGGCGTACGCCTGGATCAACTTCAACATGCGGCCCGAGATCGCGGCCAAGGTCGCGGCCTCCGCCGGCAATTTCACGGGCTCGAAGGGCGCCGACCAGCTGATGGATGCGAAGCTGAAGGCGCAGTTCGCGAAGAGCTTCCCGGAAGCCGCGCTGAAGAACGTCAAATGGTATCCGGCGGTGCCGCCCGGCATCGAGGAAATCGAAGGCAAGGTGCTGGATCGCGTGAAGGCGGCAAGCTAGCCTCGCGGGATCTGCGTTGCAGGATCAGCGTCGCACGATCGGCGTCGCGGGGCCATGGGCGGCGCAAGCCTTCGGGCTTCATGCCCCAGGCGCCCGCCGGCTTGCGCCGCCCATGGCCCTGCAATGCGACGTCGGTGGTAATTGGACCAGAACCGAATTGGCAGGATGCCGGGTGTGGCGCGAGGGCAGAGCCCTGCGGGCGCCTGGGGTATGAAGGCCGCAGGGCTCTGCCCTCGCGCCACACTGAGCGGCAACATTGCTGGGTTGGTCTGTGAAGGCCGCAGGGCTCTGCCCTCGTGCCACACTGAGCAGCAACATTGCCGGGTTCGTCTGTGAGGCCCCCAAGGGCGCTGCCCTCGCGCCCACCGACGAGCAACGGTATTAAGCGCGAAGGGCTCTGCCCTAGTGCCACACCGATGACTTGTTCAAGGGTTCCTTAGTTGGAGCAGGACCTCGAAGTCGACGGCGTCACGAAGCGCTACGGCGCCCACGTCGCCGTCGACGCCCTGTCGCTCACCGTCGCGCGCGGCAGCTTCTTCTCGATCCTCGGGCCGTCGGGGTGCGGCAAGACGACGCTCCTGCGCATCGTCGCCGGCTTCCTTGCGCCGGACGAAGGCGACATCCGGATCGGCGGCCGCTCGATGCGCGGCGTGCTGCCGAACCGGCGGCCGGTCAACATGGTGTTCCAGCACCTCGCGCTGTTCCCGATGATGAGCGTGGGTGAGAACGTCGGCTACGGCCTTGCGCGGCGCGGCGTCGCGCGCGCCGAGGCCGCGAGCCGCGTCGAGGCCATGCTGAAGCGCGTCGGGCTGCCCGGTGCGCAGGACAAGCGCGTCGACCAGCTCTCCGGCGGACAGAAGCAGCGGGTGGCGATCGCGCGGAGCCTCGTGCTCGAGCCGACGCTGCTGCTCCTGGACGAGCCGCTGGGCGCGCTCGATCTCAAGCTGCGCGAGCACATGAAGATCGAGCTGAAACAGTTGCAGGCCGCTTTCGGGACGACGTTCGTCTATATCACGCACGACCAGTCGGAAGCCCTGGTGCTCTCCGATCACGTCGCCGTGATGAATGCGGGACGCTTCGAGCAGGTCGGCTCGCCGCAGGAGCTCTACTATCGACCCGCCACACCCTTTGTTGCCGGGTTCGTCGGCGCCAACAATCGCGTGGCCGGCAAGGCGGTGCGCATCGACGGAGACGTCGTGGAACTGGTGACGGCCGCGGGTCTTGTCGTCCGGGCGCGCGCGAGCGGCCCGGTCCGTGCCGGCGATGGCGTCGAGGCGTTCGTCCGGCCGGAAGTGGTCGACCTCGCGCGTGACGCCGGCGAGTTGCCGGGGGACGCGCAACGGTTCGCCGGGCGGGTTGCGAGCCTCCTGTTCGACGGGGCGAACTCGGCGGTGCTGGTCACGGAGGAAACCACCCGCGCCGAGATCAGGATCGCGCTGCCCCAGACCGGGCGCTTCGCCGACCTCAAGGTCGACGAGCCGATCGCGTTCGGCTTCGACGCGCGGCAGGCGGTCTCGTTCCGCGTGTGATCGTGTGCGTCGGGGTTACCCCGAACGCCGGTGCTCCGGAATCGTTGATTTGTGTCGGTGTTGGTTACACGGGGCGTCTTGCCATGCCCCTTCTATCTATTTAAGCTATTGAATTCATGGAATTTTCGAAGCGAGTACGGAAATTGCAGCAGACCGTGGCCTCTTTCGCCGCGGCCATACGATAAGGAAAAGCATGACCAGGTGCCTCGTCGACAGCAATGACCGCACGGTCAGCAGTCGCGTCTTCACGGATCCGGACATTTTTGCGCTCGAGCAAGGGACGGTCTTTGCCAAGAGCTGGCTGTACCTCGGGCACCGCAGCCAGTTCAAGCGCAATGGCGACTTTATCCAGACCTATGCGGGGACGATGCCGCTACTCCTTTGTCTGGACGAAGAAGGTCAATTCAACGCGATCGCGAACGTCTGTTCCCATCGCGGTGGCCGGATCTGCCAGGTGGAATTCGGCAACGCTAGCAAGTTCGTTTGTCCGTATCACAATTGGGCGTACGACAATCGGGGTGCTCTCATCGCCGTTCCGCGGCATGCCTCGGCGGGATTCGACAAGTCGCAATGGCATCTGGTCAAGGCCGCTCGCGTTTCCACGTATCGAGACCTGATCTTCTGCACGTTCGCCGCGGACGCTCCTTCGCTGGACGACTATCTCGGAGACATGAAGTGGTATCTGGACCTGCTGCTCCACAGCAGCAGCGCCGGAACGGAGGTTTCCGCGGGCACGCACCGCTCGGTCGTCCGCTGCAACTGGAAGATCCCCGCCGAGCAGTTTGGCTCCGACAACTGGCATTTCCAGGGCGTGCATGGAAGCATGGGCAAGTTGGGCCGCCGTAACGAAGATCCCATCAGCACCGACAGCTTTCACGTCTGGACGCCGCAGGGACACATGCTCATCAGCGTCGCTCCGAAGACCGACGTTCCGAGTCCCGTTTCGATCTACCTCGACGAGCTCGCAGCCAGGGAACGGGCCTCGGACATGCAGCGACGGTTGCTTCGAAACTCGATCGTGATCACGATCTTTCCGAACCTGTCGTTCGTCTACTTTCCGGGCCTTTGCAGCATCCGCGTGTGGCAGCCGAGGGCAGCCGGCCAGACGGAGCTCTGGTCGTGGGCGCTCTACAACAAGGACGCGCCGGATGTCGTGAAGGATGCGATCAGGAAGCAGGTGACGCGAATGTTCTCGCCCACCGGAATGCTCGAGCAGGACGACCTCGAAGTGTGGTCGCGTCTCGAGAGCAACCTCATGAGCATGCCGCCGACGTATCGGCTGTGCTATGCGTTCGGTGCCGGCGAAGAGAGTCCGGCCAGACCGTTCCCGGGCCAGACGGCATCGCTGCAATCCGATACGCCCGCCTTTGCGTTCTACCAGCGCTGGGCCGCACTCATCGGGCAAGCGGGCGGCCCCAAATGATTGCCGAGGTAGAGCGGCTGCTGTACCACGAGGCCCATTTGCTCGATTCGGGCATGTTCGATGAATGGTTGGAGCTCATGGCTCTGGATGTTCGGTACTGGGCTCCCGTCAGGGCCGTGGTGCCCGGAGCGCAGGAGGCGGAGGGCGAATCGAGCCGGCTGCCTCTTTTCGACGAAACCAAAGCCAGCCTCCGCCTCCGAGTGAGCCGACTCCAGACCGGTCTCGCCTGGGTCGAGACTCCGCCGACGCGCGCAAGGCGATTCATATCCAACGTAACTGCCAAAAATGAACCAAATGGACTCGTGCGCGTCAGGTCGAACTTCATGGTATTCAGGAGTCGCAGTTTCTCCGAAGAGTGGTTTGTGGTCGGCTGCCGGGAAGATCTGTGGACCAAAACGGCCAAATGGTTGCTGAAGGAACGAAAGATCACGCTCGATCATTGCACCGTCGAAAACATGTCGTTGTTTCTGTAGGAAATGTTGGCGCTCCCGGCCGGGGGCCGACTGGCGGACAAGGCGAGGGAGCCGGCTACGGCACGGTCGAAACCGTGGGCATGGTAATTGCTGATGTGATCGGGTCGCGTCCTGTACGACAGGACTTCGGGTGGGTTGCAGTCAGCAATCGTGTCCTCGCATGCGTCATGCAACGAGAAGAAGGGAAGAAAGATGATCGGTGACCGGTCCCCATTGCCGACCCTGCGCGCGGACTTGGTGTTGCTTCACGCGCCCGCCTTCTTCGATTTCCGCAGGCGCCGGGACATTTACTTTCCCTTTCTGGGAACGAGCGGCGATGTGCCGATCACGCCTTTGTACGAGTATTTCCCCGTCGGGTTCAAGACGCTGCAGCGCTTCCTCGGCGACCGGGGATTCGACGTGCGCATCATCAATCTCAGCAGCGTCCTGCTGCGCTTCCCCGAGCTCGACCTCGACCAGGTTCTGGGTGCCCTGGATACGCCGATCGTGGGCATCGATCTGCATTGGATGGTCCACGTGCAGGGCAGCCTCGCCGTCGCCAAGCGAATCAGCGAAGTCCGTCCCGACATCAAAGTCCTGTTCGGCGGGATCTCGTCGACGTACTACGCCCGTGAGCTCGTCCGTTACCCGTACGTCGACATGGTGATGCAAGGCTACGAGACGCTCGAGCCGATGGTGGAACTGCTGGCGGCGACGAAAGCCGGCCGCCCGCCGGAGGGAATCGCCAACCTCGTGTGGAAGGACGCCGCCGGAACCGTGCGCGAGAACGAGTTCTCGCATAATCCGCGAACGTACTCCTGCGGGATCGACTGGTCGCGGCAGCCCCGGGAGGCGCAGTCCGAGGCGTCGATTCCGATCCTGGAGATCCTGTCGACGCAGAACGCCGGTTGCACCTACAACTGCGGGTGGTGCGGCGGCTCGCGCGAGGCGTTTCGGCGAATCTACAAGCAGCATCGAACGATGGCCCGCAAGCCGCGGGACGAGATCGGTTACGAATTCGAGACCATTCGCCGCATCCCCGGCGTCAACAACTACCATTTCTATTCCGTCGGCTCGTACAACGAGTCGCCGGACGGCATGCGGCACTTCCTGGATCTGGTGGGCGAAACGAATCTCAAGGCCATCAGCTACGAGCAATTCTTCCTGACCAGGGAAGACATCCTCAAGCACATGGTCCGTGCCAACCCGCGCACCAGCATCACTCTTTCGCCGGAAAGCCACGACCCCGTCGTCGCGAAGCACTCCGGGCGCGGCGTCTACACCAACGAGGAAATGGAGGCCTGGCTCGAGCGCGCGCTCGAGATCGGAATCCACAACATCGACGTCTGGTACTTCATCGGCATGCCGCACCAGGGCCCTGATTCGGTGATGGAGACCGTGGATTACTGCGACCACCTCCTGCGCAAATTCAAGGGCAGGAACGTGAATCCCATGATCTGTCCGATGATCCCGTTTCTCGATCCGGCTTCGACCTTCTTCGAGCAGCCCGAGGAGCACGGCTACCGCGTCTTCCATCGCACTGTCGAGGAGCATCGCCGGGGCATGGAGAGCGCATCGCTCCTCAACCGGATCAACTACGAAACGCGCTGGCTGAGCCGCAAGCAGCTCGTGGAAGTCGGCTTCGCCGCGGTGCGGCGGCTGATGGAGATGAAGGGCAGCAACTTCGCGCTGCCGAAATTCGCCGTGCAGGACTACAACAGGAAGATCGACGATGCGCTGCAATTCATCCCGGTCGTGCACGAAGCCGACTGCATCAGGGACCCACGCGAACGGGCTCGCGCGCTGGAGTCGCTCGGCGACGAAATACTGAAGCGCAACGACATGATTCTCTTCGGCGGCGTGATGAACCAGGCGTTCCCCCTCTCCCGCGGCATAGGCGGCCGCTGGTTCGACGAGATGGGCTGGGACCCGGACCTCCTGAAGGCGGCGGAAGGCTCGCCCGTTTCGGAGGTGGCTGTTCCCCCGCACTGAATCCGCGGCGGCCGAAGGCGCTTCCCGCGATTCCCCTTACAACCATTTTCCCCCATTGACCGACGTGACCTCGAAACTTGCACAAGCGAAAAAAACCGCCGCGGCCACCCATGACGGCCGCGTCGGGTGGCGCAACTTCGCGCTGATCGTGTTCCAGCTGGTCCTGGTGCTCTTGCTGCTGCGTCAGTATCAGATCGAGAGCTCCGCCGGATTCCTGCTGCTCGCCCAATTCGCGTTCGCCGGTTTTCTGGTCCACTCGTTTCTGCCGCTGCGCTACCGGTTGCCCTTCTTCGCCGTGCTGAGCTTTGCCGGCACGGCACTGCTGCTCGGTGTCGTCAACTTCGCCTGGATGTTCGCCATCGGCGCCGTCCTGATCGGCATCTGTCACATCCCCGTGCCGTTCGTGCTTCGCGGCGCGTTGCTGTTGCTGGCGGGCGCGGTATTGGCCTTCCAGCGCACCGGTACCGTCGCGAGCCCGTGGAGCGAAGCCATCTGGCCGATACTGGGGTCGATGTTCATGTTCCGCCTGATGGTCTACTTCTACGACCTTCGGCACGACAAGGCACCCGCGACGCCGGCACAGACCTTTGCCTATTTCTTCATGTTGCCCAACGCGTGCTTTCCGCTGTTCCCGGTGGTCGACTACAAGACGTTCCGGCGCAATTACTACGACGACGACGCGTACAGGATCTACCAGACCGGCGTCGATTGGATGCTGCGCGGCGTCATCCATCTGCTTCTGTACCGCCTGGTGTATTACCACCTGACGCTGGCGCCGGCAGAGGTCACGTCGCCGCAACTGCTCATGCAGTATCTGGCCACGAATTTCGTGCTCTACCTCAAGATATCCGGCCTGTTCCACATGATCGTGGGCATGCTGTACCTCTTCGGGTTTCGCCTGCCGGAGACGAACAACCGCTATTTCCTGGCGGCGGGAGTCACCGATCACTGGCGCCGGATCAACATCTACTGGAAAGACTTCATGATGAAGGTGTTCTACTACCCGGCGCTGTTCAAGCTGAAGAAGCTGGGGACGAACACGGCGATCGTCGTCGCGACGCTCTGGGTCTTTCTGCTGACGTGGTTTCTGCACGCGTATCAGTGGTTCTGGATCCGCGGAACCACGCTGCTCCTCCCGCAGGACATGCTGTTCTGGACCTTCCTGGGCCTTCTGGTCGTGGCCAATTCGCTGTACGAGATGAAGTACGGCCGCAAGCGCAGCCTCGGCGGCACGAAGATCAACTGGCGCTCGATCGGAATGCTCGCGCTGAAAGGCTACGCCACGTTCTGGCTGATCTGCTTCCTCTGGTCGCTGTGGAACGCCGAAAGCCTGAAAGACTGGTTCCGGATGTGGGGCGCGCTCGGCGGGGAGTGGACCCTCGGCGTGCTCACCTGGCCGTTGCTGTCGTTCATCGTGATTTTCGTCGGCTACATCCCGGGGACGAAGCTCGAGAACGGCAACGAGCCGCGCAAGGAGGGCTGGGGTGCAATGCGCGACCGAACGGTCAGCGTTGTGGCGATGGCGTTGCTGATCGGCATCAGCGTCGAGCCCGTGTTCACGCGGTTCGGGCCGGAGTTCGCGACCGCCATGCACTCGCTGCGCTCGGGAACGATGAGCCGGATCGATAGCGCGAAGTTGGAGCGAGGGTATTACGAGAACCTCACCGACGTCGGCCGATTCAACTCGCAGCTCTGGGAGCTCTACGCCAAGAAACCGCGCGATTGGCTGGACGTCGAGAACGCCGGGCTGAAACGTTTCGTCGACGGCTTCGCGCAGGTCGAATTGATTCCGTCGGTCACCTCACCCACCAAGTACGGCACGATCACGATCAACCGCTGGGGAATGCGCGACCAGGACTATCCCGCGAAACCGGGACCGGATACGTTCCGCGCGGCGTTGCTGGGCTCGTCGTCGCTGATGGGCTGGGGAGTGACGGATGGCGCGACGTTTGAAGCGCTGCTGGAAAACCGGCTGAATCGCGAACTGGCCGGGTCGCCGTTCGCGCAGTACGAACTGCTGAACTACGGAGTGCCGGGCTACCAGCCGCCGCAACAGTTGCCGAATTTCGAGCGCGCACTTGCAATGCATCCCAATGCGATCATGTACTTTGCCACGGGACGTGAACAGTCCCGCTCGGTGAACTACCTTGTCGAAGTGGTGCGCAAGGGCATTGACATTCCCTTCCCTCCCTTGCGGGAGATTGTCGCCAAGGCCGGAGTGACCAAGGGCATGGGCGAAGCTGACGCCCAACAGCGACTGAAGCCCTACGCCAACGACATCCTCACCTTCGTGTACGCGCAGATCGCCGAGCGCGCCCGGACGAACGGAGTGAAGGCGATCTGGATATTCCTGCCGCCCGATATCAAGGGACAATGGCAGGTCGAGGCCGCGGACGCCGAAAGGATCGCCCTGGCGGCCGGTTTCACGGTGATAAACCTCGAAGATGTTTTCAGCGGCATGGACATGACCACGATCCGACTCGCCGAGTGGGACCATCACCCGAATACCCTGGGGCATCAGGTGATCGCCGACCGGCTGTTCGTGGAAATGCGTGCGAAGCGAAATCAGATCTTCTCCATCCCATCGACCCAAGTCTCGGTCGTCGACTCCGCCGCAAAACCCCTGGAGACCAAGCAATGAATCAAAGCGTCAAGCAATCGATCAAGGAATACATTCTGAATACGTTTCTTCCCGGCGAGGACCCCAGCGAGCTCACGGACGATCTGCCGCTCATTTCCGGCGGCATCCTCGACTCGATCGCGACGCTGAAGCTGATTGTGCACATCGAGGAGGCGTTCGGGGTCGTCCTGGAGGCGCACGAGGCCGACAAGGAGCATCTCAACACCATCAATCAGATCACCGACCTCGTCGTTGGCAGGATGAAGTAGCACGGCCCGGATCGTTCCCGGCGATGCCGTTGTGAATCGGCGCTGAGGTGGCGCAAACGAGCTCATCCGGCCTTGTGGCAACACCGATCGGCCGCGCGCGCGCGCGGCTGGCGCTCCTGCTCCTGCTGGCGCCGGCGCTGCTCTGGCTCGTCGGCCTAATCGTGCTGCCGCATCTCGAGCTCGCTGTGCTTTCGCTGCGTGCGCGCGTCGCGCCGCGCATCTACGAATTCAGCCTCAAGCAATACGCGACGTTCGTCGACGAACCGCTCTACTGGCACACGTTCGTGCGCACGGCGGGGATGTCGATCGTCGCCACCGCCTGCACGCTCGCAATCGCCTTTCCGGTCGCGTGGTACATCGCGAAGATTGCGCGCGGGCGGGCGAAGTCGGTGCTGTTCATCCTGTGCCTCATTCCGTTCTGGGTGAGCGAGACCGTGCGCACGCTGGGCTGGATGATCCTGTTGCGCGAATCCGGCGTGCTGCCGCGGCTCCTGGTCGACCTGGGGGTCACCGCGGTGCCCGTGGAGCTGCTCTACCACGACGCGACGATCCTCGTCGGCCTCGTCTATACGTCGATGCTGTTCATGGTCGTGCCGCTCGTGAGCGCGCTGGAGAGCCTCGACGATTCGCTGATCGAAGCCGCCTACGACCTGGGCGGCGACGGCTGGTCGATCCTGCGGCAGATCATCGTCCCGCACGCGGCACCGGGGATCGCCGCGGGCTCGATCGTCGTGTTCATGCTGACCCTCGGCAATTACCTGACGCCGACGCTCCTCGGCGGCAAGAACTCGCTGTGGTTCACCGAGCAGATCTATACGCAGTTCATCACGCGCTTCAACTGGGAGCAAGGCGCGGCGTTCGGCTTCCTGCTGCTGATCCTCTCGACCATGATCGTCTGGCTGGGGCTGAAGCTCACTGGCCAGCGCTTCGGCGACGTGATGAGGCGCTCGTGATCCCGTCGCTTCCGCGCTCGGGCGTCACGCGCTACGCGACGGGCGCGTATGTCGCGGCCTTCTTCGTGTTCCTGTTCGTCCCGCTCGCCGTCGTCGCTCTCTTCGCCTTCAACGACGCCAACTATCCGGCGCCGCCGTGGCGCGGATTCACGCTCGACTGGTTCGGCGGCGGCGCAAAGGGCCGTACCGGGCTCTTCGCCGACGCGCCGCTCCTGAAGAGCATCGTCACGAGCGTATGGGTGGCAAGCGCCGTGACCGTGCTCTCGGTGGCGGTCGGCACGGCGAACGCCTTTCTGCTGGAGCGGGTCGACTTCCGTGGCAAGTCGGCGCTGTCGCTCCTCATGCTGGCGCCGCTCGTGATTCCCGGCGTGATCCTCGGCATCTCGATCCTCGCGTTCGCGAGCCGGCTCGCGCAATTCGCCGACGACGCGTTCGGCCTCGAGCTCGATTTCCTGCGCCCGGGATTGCCGCTGGTGGTGCTGGGCCAGTTTTCCTACATCGTCTCGATCGCGACGCTGACGATCGCCGCGCGACTGAAGCGCTTCGACGTCACGCTGGAGGAAGCCGCGTTCAATCTCGGCGCCTCGCGTGCCGCCGTGCTGCGCACGGTGACGCTGCCCTACCTCAAGCCGGCGCTGATCGGCGCCGCCGCGATCTCGTTCCTGATGTCGTTCGAGAACTTCAACACGACGCTGATGCTGGTCGGCTCCGACCCGCCGCTCACGATCATGATGTACGGAAGGATGCGCGAGGGGGCGAGCCCGGTGCTGAACGCGGTGAGCCTCCTCCTGATGATCGCCTCCGCACTGATCGCGCTCGTGCTGATGCGCCGGAAGTAGGTCCCCGCCGACGCGGGTGGGCACGGTGCTTGCGTGGTGTTGCCTTTCGCACCCTCCGCGAGCCGCGACATGCACTCCCCCATCCAGACCTACCTTGCCGATCTGCACGGCCGTCTCGCCGGCATGCATCGCGGGAAGCTTGCGAGCTACATACCCGAGCTCGCCAAGGCCGATCCGAAAGCCTTCGGCATCTGCCTCGTCACCATGGACGGCGTCGCCTATGCCGTGGGGGACACCGCCCCGATGTTCACGCTGCAATCGATCTCCAAGCCCTTCGTGTTCGCCACGGCGCTTGCGGATCGGGGGCTGCCATTCGTAGCCAGCAAGGTGGGCGTGGAACCCAGCGGCGATGCCTTCAACTCCATCAGCCTCGATCCCCAAACTGGTGCGCCGCTCAATCCGATGATCAATGCCGGTGCAATCGCCGCGACGAGCCTTGTCGCCGGCGACACGACCGAAGCCCAATGGCGGCGGATCGAGGCATCGATCGCGGCGTTCGTGGGGCGGGACGCTGGCATCGACGAATCGGTCTACCGGTCGGAGAGCGAGACCGGCTTCCGCAATCGCGCCATCGCCTGGATGCTGAAGAACTTCGGCATCATCGACGGCGAACCCATGGCAACGCTGGAGAACTATTTCCGGCAATGTTCGCTTCTGGTCAACTGCCGGGACCTCGCCTACATGGCGGCGACGCTGGCCAACGGCGGCGTGCATCCGCTCTCGGGCGATCGCGTGCTGCCGGCGGAGCACGTCGAGCGAGTGCTGAGCGTGATGGTCAGTTGCGGCATGTACGACTACTCCGGCAATTGGCTGTACGAGGTCGGCATGCCAGCCAAGAGCGGCGTGAGCGGCGGGATCATCGCCGTCGTGCCGGGACGCTTCGGCATCGGCCTCTATTCGCCGCTGCACGATGACAAGGGCAACAGCGTGCGCGGCATCGCCGCGTGCAAGTGTCTGTCGCAGGACCTCGGCCTGCATGCCTTCATCCGCACGGCCAGCCCGTCGATGGCCCTGGGTCGTGTCTACACCGGCGCCGTGGCCCCGTCCCGGCGCCAGCCCGCGGCGGAAATCCGCGCCTACCTGAACGAGCACAGGGGCCGGATCAAGTATCTCTGCCTGCACGGGGTGCTGGCCGTGGATGGGGTCGAGTACATCATTCGCCGCATGCGGGACATGGCTGCCGATACGCAATGCTTCATTCTCGACATGCACGAGGTGATCGGGATCTCCGAGAGCGCCGCACGCCTCCTGAACCAGGCCCGCCTCGGCTTCGGCGAAGACGGCATCGCCGTCGTGTGCTCGCGTATTCGTGACCGCCAGACCGTCATGGGTCCGCTCCGCAAGGCGGCACGCAGGGGCGATCGCGGCTTTCTCGTCTTCGAGGACAACGACCTGGCGGTCGAGTGGTGCGAGAACCGGCTCGTGCAGGACATTCCGCAGCCATCCTCGGCGACGGGGTCGCTGGCCGACTCGGCACTGTTCCGCGGGCTGCCGGCGACGTTGCTGGAACAGGTCGAGGCGGTGACCCGATCGCACGTGTATGCGCAGGGCGAGCAGATACTGAGGCACGGTCAGGAAGGCGACGGCCGTGTGTTCTTCATCGAATCCGGCCATGTCAGCATCCTCATGCCGCTGCCGACCGGCGCGCATCAGCGCATCGCGACGCTGGGGCCCGGCATGGAATTCGGCGAGATGGCGCTCCTCGGGCAGACGACGCGCAGCGCATCGGTCTACGCGGATACCGAAGTTCGATGTCGCGTACTCGAAGCCGGGGATTTCGGCGGTATCGCCGACGAGGTGCCCCAGCTCAAGATAACCGTTCTGGAGAACCTTGCGCGCGACATGGCCAACCGGCTGCGCGGCGCGAACGAGTGGATCGCGGCGCTCGCCTGATGCCTCGCTGCGGGTCTGCCGCGCAGGCAAATAGGCATAATGCGAGAATCGACTTCACGCGAAGCTCTTCTTCGGGTCATGAACGTTGCATGACAAGCAGGACTCGTGGAAGCGCCACGCCGGAACGCGTGGAGGTGGGACCACGCCACAGTTCCGATGCGCTCATCGGGCTCGATGAATTGCCGCCTGGTGCGCCGACAGGAGATAATTGACAATTCACCGCTCGCTGCGAATGATTGCGGGACGAGCGAGCGTGGCGCGCCGCGCGTCTCTGCCGCGGAATCGGTTGGCGAAACCCACTCATAGGTGAGCGATGAATCCTTCACGCGGCATGTTGTTGTCAATGGTTGCCCTGCTGCTGCTCGGCGGCTGCGCCACGGCTACGCGGCCGGTCAATCCGCCGATCACTCAGGCCGACGTGAGGACTGGTTACCGCTTCGAGACTCGCCAGACGGACAAGGGCAAGGAGAACCTGGTCGTACTCGCCTTCTCGGGTGGCGGCACGCGCGCCGCCGCCTTTTCGTACGGCGTCCTCGAGTTTCTGCGAGACACCGAGGTCGTCGGGCCGAGAGGCAACAAGGGCCGCCTGCTCGACGCAGTCGACGTCATCACCGGTGTGTCGGGGGGTAGCTTCACAGCGCTGGCCTACGGCCTCTACGGCGATAGGCTGTTCGCCGAATACGAGCAGCGGTTCCTCAAGCGCGACGTGCAGGGCGAGATCGTCTCCCGTACCTTCAGTCCAGGCAACTGGGGCAGGCTCACGTCGACCGCGTGGGGCCGTTCGGAGCTTGCGGCCGAGTTGTATGACGAGATCCTGTTCAACAACGCGACCTTCGGTGACCTCAACCGCGGCAGGGGCCCGTTCATCATGGCGTCGGCCACCGACATCTCGACCGGTGCCCGCTTCGTCTTCAACCAGCGCATCTTCGACGTGATCTGCTCGGATCTCAACGCCGTCCACCTGTCGCGTGCCGCGGCGGCGTCCTCGGCGGTGCCCGTCGTACTCTCACCGGTGACGCTCAACAACTACGGCGGTACCTGCAACGCGGTCACGCCAGCATTCCTGAAGCCATTCCTCGATACCGACAACCCGCCACGGCCCGCCGCGCGGGCGATACGTTCGCTCAAGGCCGAGCAGGCCTTCGGCGACGGCGTCCATCGGCCCTATCTCCACCTCGTCGACGGCGGCGTGTCGGATAACGTCGGCATGCGCGCCGTGCTCGATGCGCTGGAGGTCCTCGAGGCACTGCACGAAGCCGGCGTGCCGTCCCCGTTCGACAACGCCCGCCGGATCATCGTCTTCATCGTCAACTCGGTGTCGTCGCCGGCGACCAACTGGGACGAGTCGGAGGCGCCGCCGGGAACCGTGGACATCCTGCTCAAGGCGGCCGGCACACCGATCGACGCCTTTTCCTACGAAGCCGTCGAGCTCCTCAAGGACACCGCGGCACAGTGGCAAACGCTGCGCAAAGTCCGCGATTCCCCCGCGTATGCCGCGAACAAGGACCCCGCGGTCGCCGCCGCGCTGCGCGTCCCGCAGGCCGAGATCTATGCGATCGACGTGTCGTTTTCGGCCTTGAAGGACAAGGCGGAATTCGCGTACCTCAACCAGCAGCCCACGACGTTCGTGCTGCCGCCCGAGGCCGTCGACCGGCTGCGTGCGGCGGCGGGGACGATCATCGCGGACTCGCCGGAATTCAAGCGGCTGCTGAGGGACGTGGGCGCCACGGTGATCACGGAAACGTCGCCTGGCGGAAGTCCGGCGAAGGCGCCGTAGCCATGATCGTCAAGCAGATCTGGACCGCGAACGCGTACCGCAACTTCAATTACCTCATTGCCTGCGGCGAGACCGGCGAAGCCCTGGCGATCGATCCGCTGGATCACGAGAAGTGTCTGCGGGCCGCCAGGGAATCCGGCTGGACGATCACCCAGATCCTCAACACGCACGAGCATCGCGACCACACCGGCGGCAACGAGTCCGTGGTTCGGCAGACGGGCGCCGCCATCCTCGCGCACAGGAACGCGCGAGACACGATCCCCGGCATGACCCGGGGCTTGAGTGCGGGCGACGTCATCAAGGTGGGCAAGACGGTGGACCTCGAGGTGCTGGACACGCCCGGCCATACGATGTGCCACGTGTGCCTGCGCTCGCACACGGACCAGCCGGCGCTCTTCTGCGGGGATACGCTCTTCAATGCCGGCGCCGGCAATTGCCATAACGGGGGCCATCCGGCCGAGCTCTACAGGACGTTTTCCGAGCAGCTCGCGCAGCTGCCGGATTCGACCAGCGATCTACCCGGGCCACGACTATATCGAGAACAACCTGCGCTTCACGCTCGACCGCGAGCCCGACAACCGCAGCGCGCAGGGCATGCTCGACGGGCTGGCGGGCCACGACCCGGCACAACGCGCTCGTCACGACGCTCGCCGTCGAGCGCGAGATCAACACCTTCTTTCGCCTGACGAGCCCGACGGTGATCGCGAAGCTGCGCGAGGCCTTTCCCGACCTGCCCGACCATCCCGACCAGCGGACGGTGTTCCTGAAGCTCCGCGAGCTTCGCAACTCGTGGTGAGCGCGTCGATCCGCCCTCGGTTGTCGGGGACGGAAAGTCAGTAGGCTACCGCGTAGGACTCCTGGCCCCAGCCACCGCCCAGCGCCTTGGCGAAGTCGACGATCGACAGCCGCGAGTCGCGCGCGGCCGCGATGCGCAACGTCTCGGCGGCAAGCAGCGTGCGCTGCGCATCCAGCACCTCCAGGAACGACGTGCGGCCGGCTTCGTAGCGCAGGGTGGCGACCGCGAGCGCCTGCCGCAACTGATCGCGGCGCCGCGTCTCGGCGGCGAGCACTTCGCCAGCCGAGCGGTTCGTCACCAGCGCGTCGTGCACTTCGCGAAAGGCGTTCTGCACGGTCTGCTGGTAGTCCACGGTCACTCCGTCGCGGCGGGCTGTGGCCGCCTCGACGTTGGCCTCGATGGCCTTCAGCGCAAGCAGCGGCTGGACCAGCCCCAGGCCGAAGCGCCACGCCGCCGCGGGCGACGTGAAGAGACTGGACAGCGCCGCGGACTCGGTCCCGTAGGCGCCTGTCAGGCTGAGGCTGGGAAAATAGTCGGCCCGCGCCTGCTGGATGCGCAGGTCCGATGCGGCGAGCAGAGCCTCGGCGCGACGGATGTCCGGCCGGCGTTCCAACAAGCCGGACGGCAAGCCGGACGGCAGCTGCGGTACCGCCGTGGTCGCCTCGATCGAGGCACCGCGCGCGATGTCCGGCGTGAACACTGCGCGTGGCGAGCGACCCGTCAGCGTGGCGATGGCCGATTCGAGGAGCCCGATCGACTGCCGCACGCGGGCGATGTCGGCGATGATTGCCGAAAGCTCGGCTTCGGCCTGACGCAGGTCGTACTCGCCGATGACGCCGCCGTCGAAGCGATCCTGCTGCAACGTCACCGTGTCGGCGCGGGACATCCGCGTGTCCTCGAGCACCAGCGAGAGCGCGTCGGCCGCGCGCAGCCTGAAATACGCATTGGCGACCTCGGCGGCGATCGCGATGCGCACGGTCTCCCGGTAGTACTGCGAGGCGACAAGATCGTTCGCCGCGGCCAGCGCTCCGCTGCGGTACTTGCCCCAGACGTCGAGCTCGTACGACATCTCGATGCCGATGCTGTAGTTGTTCCCGACGCCGATGGCCGGCTGCCCGACTGCCTGCGACGTGCTCTGCGATTGGCGCGAACGCGAGGCGCCGCCGCGCAGGTTGATGCTCGGCGCCAGGTCCGATTGCGCGAGAAGGAGGAGCGCGCGGGCCGCCTCGATCCGCGCCAGCGAGCCACGGAGGTCGAGGTTGTTCGCGTAAGCCTCCTCGATCAGCGCGGTCAGCACCGGGTCGTCGAACGCCGTCCACCAGCGCGCGAGCAGGGCGTTCTGTTCCGCGGTGGCCGTGGCCGCGGGCAGGTCGAGTTGAGGTGGCTTCGGTTGCGTGACGGCGCAGCCCGCGAGCAGGAGGGCGGCCGCCAGCGCGACGAATGGGAGGAACCGCGCGGAGCGACGCTCGGGGCGGTCATACAAGTTACGCATGTTCGCCTCCTGGACCGGGTTGCGGCGGATGGCCGGGCGTCGCGACGGGAAGGCGCGCATGGAGATCGCGCGCATGGTCGATCTCGGCATGCAGTTCGTCCTTGCTGCGCGGCTCGGTGATCCGGCGCTCGAAGATGAGCCGGAAGAACCACGGCACGAAGAAGATCGCCATGAACGTCGCGGCGAGCATGCCACCCATCACCCCGGTGCCGACCGAGTGCCGCGCGCCCGCGCCGGCGCCGGTGGATATCGCAAGGGGCAACACCCCGAGGATGAACGCGAGCGAGGTCATCAGGATCGGGCGGAATCGCAGGCGCGCCGCCTCGATTGCCGCCGCCGACGTGGACAGTCCCTCGTCGTGTCTGCGCAGCGCGAACTCGACGATCAGGATGGCGTTCTTGGCCGCGAGTCCGAGCAGCGTGACCAGGCCGATCTGGAAGTAGACGTCGTTGGTCATGCCGCGCAGCCAGACGGCAGCGAGCGCGCCGAAGGTTCCGAACGGGAGCGCCAGCAGCACCGACAGCGGCAGCGACCATCGTTCGTACTGTGCGGCCAGGATCAGGAACACCATGATCACCGCCAGCACGAGCGAAAAGCCGGACGCGCCGCCCGAGCGCTTCTCCTGGTAGGACGTGCCGCCCCAGTCGAAGCTGAAATCGGTCGGCAGCACTTCGGCCGCGATCTTCTCGACACGCGCGATCGCCTGGCCCGAGCTGTATCCCGGCGCTGCCTGGCCGATGATCTTGACCGCGGGCAGGTTGTTGAAGCGGTCGAGTGCGTCGGCGCCCGAGGTGTACTTGACCGTCACGAGCGACGACAGCGGGATCATCTCGCCCTTGGTCGACCGGACGTAGACGCCGCCGATGTCGTCGGGCCGCCGGCGGTACGCCGGATCGGCCGACATCAGCACCTGCCACGTCCGGCCGTACTTGTTGAAGTCGTTGACGTAGTAGGTGCCGAGCGTGCCCGCGAGCGCGTTGTAGACATCGTCGATCGGCACGCCGAGCTTCTTCGCTTTCTCGCGGTCGGTGTCGACGAAGAGCTGTGGAACGGTCGCGCGCCACAGCGTCTGCGCGCCGCCGAGCTCCTTGTCACTGTTGGCGCGGGCGAGAAAGGCCTGCGTGACTTCGGCGAGGCGCTTGGAACCGCCTTCGCCACGGTTCTGGATGTAGAACTCGAACCCCCCCGTCGTGCCAAGGCCGAAGATCGCCGGCGGGTTGAATGCGAGCACCAATGCCTCCTTGATCCCCATCGTGCGGCCGAAGAGCTCGCCGACGAGGCTCGCCGCAGTCACCTCGCGCTTGTCCCACGGCACCTGCACGACGAAGAGCGTGGCGGCGCTGTTGCGGAAACCGCCGCCGATGAAGTCGAAGCCCGTGAACGAAACGATGTCCTGGTTGGCCGGGTTCGCGCGGATCGCTTCTTCGACCTGTTTCACGACCTTGTCCGTGCGCTCCAGCGACGCGCCGTCGGGCAGGAACACCGCACCGATGTAGAAACCCTGATCCTCGTCGGGAACGAGGCTTCCCGGCGTGGTCTTCCACAACCACGCGGTGATCGCGACCATGCCGGCGAACAGGACGACGGCAACCATCCCCCGGCGGATCAGCCACAGCACGCCGTCGGAATAGTGCCGCGTGACGCGGGCGAACCAGTCGTTGAACCACCTGAAGAAACGCCCCGGAGGGCGATGGCCACGCTTCAGCATCAAGACGCACAACGCCGGCGAGAGCGTCAGCGCGACGAGTCCCGAGATGACGACGGCGATCGAGATCGTCACGGCGAACTGGCGGTAGAGCTCGCCGGTGAGTCCGCCGAGGAAGGCGATCGGCACGAACACGGCGCAAAGCGTCAGTACGATCGCGATGATCGGGCCCGTCACCTCGTGCATTGCCTTGACCGCGGCCTCGCGCGGCGCGAGCTTCCCTTCGCGCATGTTCCGCTCGACGTTCTCGAGCACGACGATCGCGTCGTCGACGACGATGCCGATCGCGAGCACCATCCCGAAGAGCGTCAGCGTGTTGATCGAGTAGCCGAGCGCATAGAGGCCGGCGAACGTCCCGATCAGCGATACCGGGACCGCGATGAAAGGGATGACCGCGGCGCGCCAGCTCTGGAGAAAGAGATAGACGACGAGGAAGACGAGCAGCATCGCCTCGGCCAGCGTCTTCACGACCTCGGTGATCGACACCTCGACGAAGCGCGTGGTGTCGTAGGGGACTGCGTAGGTGAAGCCCTCGGGAAACTTCTGCGCGAGCTCGGCGACGCGGTTGCGGACGGTCTTGGCGACTGCGAGCGCGTTGGCGCCGGGCGCCAGGAAGATGCCGACCAGCGTCGCCTCGCGCCCGTTGTAGCGGCCGATGAAATCGTAGTCCTTGGAGCCGAGCTCCACGCGGGCCACATCGGAAAGGCGCACGGTCGAGCCGTCGGGGTTCGCCCGGACGATGATCGCGCCGAACTCCTTCGGGTCGGCGAGTCGGCCGCGCGTGGTGATCGTGTAGACGAGGTCCTGCTTGCCGCCGGTCGGCGACTGCCCGACCTTGCCGGCGGCGAACTGGGCGTTCTGCTCGTTGATGGCGGCGGCCACGTCCCCCGGCGTGAGCTTGAGCTGCGCGAGGCTGTCGGGTTTGACCCAGATCCGCATCGCGTAATCCTTGGCGCCGAAGATCTGGACGTTCGTCGTGCCCGGCAGACGCTTCAGCTCGTCCAGGACGTTCAACGTTACGTAGTTCGACGTGTAGAGGTCGCCGTAACGGCCGTCCGGCGAATAGAACGCGAGCACCTGCAGGAACGACGAACTTCCGCGCTCGACCGACACGCCCTGCCGGCGCACTTCGAGCGGCAGCCGCGGCTCGACCTGTTTCACGCGGTTGTTGACGTTGATCGTCGCGTCGTCGACGTTGGTGCCGATCTCGAACGTGACCGCGATCTGCGTGACGCCCGCGGCAGTCGAGTGCGATTCCATGTAGATCATGCCCTGCACGCCGTTGATCGCGTTCTCGAGCGGTGCGGCGACCGTCTGCTCCAGCACGTCGGCGGACGCGCCGGGATAGACCGCCTGCACGGTGACGACCGGCGGCGCGATCTCGGGATACTGGGCGATCGGCAGCGCGCGCATCGCGGCCAGGCCCGCGAGCACGAAGAACAACGAGATGACCGCCGCGAAGATCGGCCGGTCGATGAAGAATCGTGAAAACATGGTGGCGGCCCGCGATCAGGACTTGGGCGACGGCGCCTTCGCGCCATCCTTTGGAGGCGGCGCGTCCATCGTCGGAGCCTTGCCGCCGGCCGCGGGGGCGGCACCCGGCCCGGCGGGCGGAGGCCCGCCCAGCGCGATCGCGCCGCCGGGCTGCAGCTTGGCGATGCCGTCGACAATCACCGTGTCGCCCGCCGCGAGTCCGGACTCGACGATCCACAGATTCACTCCGTCGACCTCGACCCAGTCGCCGAGCGTGATCGGTCGCACGACCGCGACGTCCTTGCCGTCCTTGTCCTTGCCGGTCACGTAGACGAACTTGCCCTGTGGCCCGTCCTGCACGCCGACCTGCGGCACGGCGATCGCGTTGGTGCGCACCGCGCCCTTGAGCGCGACGCGGACGAACTGGCCCGGCTTCAACGCGCCGTCGGCATTCGCGAGCTCGGCGCGCATCTCGTACGTGCCGGTCGAGGGATTGACGCGGGTGTCGCTGAAATTGATGCGGCCCTTCCGCGGAAAGGCGGAGCCGTCCGACAGCCTGATCGTCACGTCGTACGAATTGTCCTTCGGCAGCACGAGCTTGCCCGCGGCGACGGCGCGCTCGAGTCCGAGGCGGTCGTTCTCGGAAACGTTGAAGGGCACCCAGATCGGGTCGACCTGCCAGAGCAGCGTCAGCAACGTGTCGTTGGCGGTGACGAGGCTGCCTTCCGACTTGTTGGCGCGGCTCGACAGACCCGTGATCGGCGCGTTGACCTTGGTGTACCCAAGATTGAGATTCACTTCGGCGAGCCGCGCTTCGGCGGCCTTCACGGCCGCGCGCGCGAGCTCTGCGTTCGACACGGCGTCGTCGGCTTCCTTCTGTCCGACCGCCCGCTTCTCCGCCAGCGGCTTCAGGCGCGCGACTTCGCGGTCGGCCTGCGCGAGCTGGGCGCGGGCACGCACGACTTCGGCGTCGGCCGCTGCGGCCTGCGCCTCGAGCGGTTTCGGATCGATCAGAAACAATGGCTGGCCGGCTTTGACCCAGCCGCCTTCGGTGAAGAGCCGCTTCTCGAGGATGCCCGTCACCCGCGCCCGCACCTCGACTTCCTTCGAGCCCGCCGTCTGGCCGACATACTCGTAGGTGACTGGCAGCGTTTTCGGCTGCAGCACGAGCGTGGTCACGGCGGCCGGCGGAAAGCCGTGAAAGCCTCCCTGGGGCGCGGGGCCGCAGGCGGCGGCGAGCGCGGCGACGATGACACAGGCAGCGGTCGTGGCGATGCGGTGCGGGAAGGACGGATTGGCGGGCATGACGAGCTCCATCGGCGGCGCGGACCTCGTGTCAGCGAAACGCGCTGACGGATGTCGCGGCGGGCTTGACAACCGGATGATGATTACATACATTCGTGAATGTTTGCAACCCTCCTGCCAACAGGGATCTTCAGCCACCCACCGGTCATGGCACGACGCACCAAATTGGAAGCCGCCGAAACGCGCGCCGGGCTGCTCGACGCCGCCGAACGCGTGTTCCGCGAGCGCGGCGTCGCGCACACATCGCTTGCCGAGGTGGCGGCGGCGGCGGGGGTCACGCGCGGCGCCGTCTACTGGCACTTCCGCGACAAGTCGGCGCTCTTCGAGGCGCTGTGCGAGCGTGTGCAGCTGCCGATGGAGGCGATGCTCGCCTCCGCCGGCGGGATCCGGCAGCAGGACCCGCTGGGCGCGCTCCGCGCGCTCGCGGTCAACGGCCTCGTGCGGCTCGCGACCGACGCGCGCACGCAGGCGGTGTTCGACGTCATCTTTCACAAGTGCGAGTTCGCCGCCGAGTTCGCGGCGGTCGCGGGCCGGCGCCATGCGACCGACAGCGGATGCCTCGCCAATGTCGAGCGGCTCCTGAAGCAGGCGGTCGCCGCCGGACAGCTTCCGCGCAACGCCGACACTCGGCTCGCGGCGCGCTGCCTCAACGCCTTCATGGTCGGCGTGATGCACGAGTGGGTGCAATCCCCCAAGGCCTACGACCTGGCCGCGGCCGCTCCGGCGATGATCGACACGGTGCTGGCGGGGCTCGTGGCCCGACCGCCGCTCGTCGTGCGCGGGAAACCGGCGCGCCCGTCGCGCGTGACGCGCGGCATCGCGGCCGGTGCGCGCCCGCATGCAGGAAACCGGGTTCGCGTTGGCGCGCGGCGGCGCGCATAATTCAAGTTTCCGTTCACTGGTCGAGCATCGCATGAGCACAATCCAGACGGTCGGCGTCATCGGCGCCGGAACGATGGGCAACGGCATAGCCCAGGCTTGCGCGGTTTCCGGCATCGACGTGGTGATGGTCGACGTCGCGGAAGCCGCGGTGCAGCGCGGCGTCACGGCGATCGTGGGCAGTCTCGAGCGACTGCAGAAGAAGGAAAAGATCACGGCGGCGGACAAGGACGCGGCGATGCGGCACGTCCGCGGCACGACGAGCTACGACGATCTGAAGGGTTGCGACCTGATCATCGAGGCGGCGACGGAGAACGAAGAGCTCAAGGTCAGGATCCTCCGGCAGGTCGACGCGCTGGCGCGACCCGGCGTGATCCTCGCCACCAACACGTCGTCGATCTCGATCACCCGGCTCGCGGCGGTCACGGGCCGGCCCGGGCAATTCATCGGCATGCACTTCTTCAACCCGGTGCCGATGATGGCGCTCGTCGAATTGATCCGCGGCCTGCAGACGGTCGATGCGACGGTCGCCGCCGTCGAAGCGCTCGCGAAGCGCCTCGGCAAGACACCGATCGTCGTCCGGAACAGTCCCGGCTTCGTCGTCAACCGGATCCTCTGCCCGATGATCAACGAGGCGGTGCTCGCGCTGCAGGAAGGACTGGCGAGCGCGAAGGACATCGACGACGGGATGAAGCTCGGCTGCAGCCACCCGATCGGCCCCCTGGCGCTCGCCGACATGGTGGGCCTCGACGTGCTGCTCGCCGTGATGGAAGTGTTCTACCGCGACTTCAACGATCCGAAGTACCGGCCGGCGCTGCTCCTGAAGGAGATGGTGGCCGCCGGAAATCTCGGCCGGAAAACGGGCCGCGGTTTCTACGCATACCCCTGATCCTGGACCCTCAGGCCGTCTGCGGCCCCGCCTCGACGGGCCGGTCGAGAACATAGACGGTGCCGGTGAAGCCTGCCACGAGCGCCCCGTCGGCGCGCGTCACGTCGATCCGGTAGACGGCGATCCGGCGCGTGCGGGACACCTCGATCGCGGTGGCGGTCAGCGTGTCGCCGCGATTGGCGGCCACGTGATACGTGATGTGCGCGTCGATCCCGGCGGCGATCATGCCGTGCGAGTTCGACGCGAGCCCGAACGCGGTGTCGGCCAGCGTGAAGATCACGCCGCCGTGGCAGCGGCCGTTGAAGTTGATGTGCGCATCGCCCACGTCGAGCCGCACGGTCGCGCATCCGATGCCCGCGGAAACGCAGCGGATGCCGACGGCGTTCACGAACGGGTCGCGTGCCGCGAGGCGCATCACGCGCTCGGTTGTCACGGCGGCGTTGTCCATCGTCCTGGTCTCCTCGTGTACGGCCCGCCGTCAGGCGTCGAAACCCTGGAAGCGCGCGAACTCCGACAACGGTGCGCGTTCGGTGACGAGCCGGTTTTCCGGCGCGTCCGGGTCGGCGTAGCCGAGCGACATCCCGCAGACCACGCTCTCTTCGGCTGCGAGCGGGAGCATGTGCTCGAGCACGCGATGGAATTGCAGGAACGACGCCTGCGGGCAGGTGTCGAGCCCGCGGGCGCGCGCGGCGACCATGACGTTCTGCAGGAACATCCCGTAGTCGATCAGGCTCCCCTTCTCGAGCCTGCGGTGGATCGTGAAGATGAGGCCCACCGGCGCATCGAAGAACGCGTAGTTGCGCCCATGCTGGCGGTGCATGCCCGCCTTGTCGGCGCGCTCGATCCCGAGGAGCCCGTAGAGGTCCCAGCCGATCCGGCGCCGGCGGCCGAGAAACGGCTCGAACCATTCCGCCGGATAGTAGCGAAACTCCTCGTCGTGCAGCTCGGACTCGTGGCTGTGGGCGTGGAGCAGCGCGTCGGAAAGCGCCTGGCGCCGCGCGCCCGTCACGACGTGCACGCGCCAGGGCTGCATATTGGTGCCGCTGGGCGCGCGGCTCGCCACCGTCAGGATCTCTTCGACGGTTGCCTGCGGCACGGGATCGGGAAGAAACTTTCGCACGGAGCGGCGCGTCGTGATCGCGCGATCCACCGCCGCTACGTGGTCTGCGCAGGACATGCAGGGCGCGCGCAGCCGGTGGCCGCGGCCGGCTTCGGCCGCGTGGGCGATAACCGCGTCGACGACGGCCTCGATGCCGTCGCCGCGCAAGGCCGCGACTTTGAGCACCCGCACGCGTCCTGCGCCGCCGCGACGCAGCCGCAGCATGTCCTCGAGCTCGCGCACGGTGACGTCCGCCGTCGGCAGGTCCCCCTTGCTCACGACCAGCAGGTCGGCGATCTCGAGGATGCCGGCCTTGATCGCCTGTATCGCATCGCCTTGTCCCGGCGCACAGACGACGAGTCGCGTATCCGCGAGCTGTGCGATCTCGACTTCGGACTGGCCGGCGCCGACGGTCTCGACGATGATCGTGTCGAATCCCGCCGCGTCCAGCAGATCGACGATCTGCGCCGCCGTGCGTGACGTGCCGCCGAGATGGCCGCGCGAGGCGAGCGAGCGGATGAAGACGTCAGGATGCGCGCCATGCTCTCCCATGCGCACACGGTCGCCGAGCACGGCGCCGCCGGTGATCGGGCTGGAGGGATCGAAGGCGACCACCGCGACGCGCCGTTTCCGCGCGATGAGCTCGCCCAGGAGGGCATTGATCAGCGTCGATTTGCCCGCCCCTGGCGCGCCGGTGAGGCCGAGGATGTGCGCGTGCCCGCGGTGCGGCGCGATGGCGAGCGCGAGGGCGCCGGCGTGCTCGTCGCCCCGCTCGATCGAGCTGATCGCGCGCGCGACGGCACGTCGGTCGCCCGCGCGAATCGGCGCGAGGGGTGGTGGCAGCACGGAGCCCACTCGATCCGGCTCGCTCAGACGAGCGCCTCGACGTCGCCGAACCCCATCTCCCGGCGCAGCGTCGCGCAGATCTCGCCGTGCGTGCAGCCGGCTTCAGCCGCCGCGACGACCTCCTCGAAGACGTTGGTGGACGGATCGTTGGCCGCGCGGGCGAGCGCGTCGCGCGCCTTGCCGATCGCGTCGGCCGAGCGCGCCGCCTTGCAGGTGTGGAACGCCGCGATGTGATCCTGCATCTTGCGCGGGTCGGGCTTCGGCAGCGACGGCCGCGCGCTGCTTGTCCTCGTCGATCCGGTAGGCGTTGACGCCGACTACTGTCTGCCGGCCGGCCTCGACGTCGTCCTGGAAGCGCCGCGCGGATTCGCCGATCCGCCGCTGCACGATCCCTGCGGCGACGGCGGCGTACATGCCGCCGGCGTCCTCGACGATGCGCATCGTGCGCAGGATCTCCTCTTCCATCTCGTCGGTCAGCCGCTCTACGTAGTAGCTGCCGCCGAGCGGGTCGATGACGTCCGTCAGGTGGGCTTCCTCGCGCAGGATGTTCTGCGTCGCGACCGCGATCCGCGCGCCGAACTCGGTCGGACAGGAGAGCGCCTCGTCGTACGCGTCGGTATGCAGCGATTGCAGGCCGCCGAAGATGCCGGCCATCGCCTGCACGGTGACGCGCGAGACATTGTTCAGCGGCTGCTGCCGCGTCAGGTCGACGCCGGAGGTCTGCGCGTGGAATTTGAAGCGCGAGCTCCGCGGTTCCTTCGCGCCGTAGCGCTCGCGCACGAGCCGCGCCCACAGGCGGCGGCCGGCGCGGAATCGCGCGACCTCCTCGAAGAACGACAGCGAGATGTCGAAGAAGAACGTGAAGCGCGGCAGGAAGGCCTCCGGATCCAGGCCGCGGGCGACGCAATCGTCGGCGTTCTGCAGCGCGGCGGCGAGCGTGAAGGCCATCGCGTCCGCCGGCGTGGCGCCGGCCTGCTGCATGTGCTGCCCGACGACCGACATCGGATTCCACTTCGGCACGCGCCGGATGCAGAAGTCGATGTGGTCGGCGAGGATCCGTCGCGCCCCCGGCAGCGCAAGGCGGAAGAACATGTGGTTCGCCACGTAGTGGCTGAGGTAGTCGCTCTGGTTCGACGTGCCGGCGACCGCGCTCCACGGAACGCCGCGGCGCTTCGCCACCGCCAGCACGAACGCGAGCAGAGTGAACGGCGACGGGTCGTTCATCGCGCACGACATCGAGGCGAGGTCCACCCCCGCGAGGCAGGCGTCCATGTGCTCCACCGTGTTGACGACCACCCCGCAGGTGCCGAGGAGCTCCGCGTGCACTTCGTCCATGTCGTAGCCGCGGTACACCGAGTTGCACGGGATCAGCGACACGGCGGTGGCGCCCTGCGCGATGAGCGCCGACAGCCGCGCGTTGTAGTCGAAGGGCGTGCCGAGCCCGATCAGCTGCCGTTGGGTCCAGGTCCGGCCGCGGTGCATCGTCGCGTAGATGCCCCTCGTGTACGGCGGCTGGCCGGGATAGCCGACGTCGGCGTCGTGCCGCTCGCCGTTCCAATCGTGCGGCGTGTACAGCGGCTTGATGGCGATGCCGGACCGGTTGCGCACCGCGCGGTCGGTGCCGATCTGCGCGGCGTACTCCTGCAGCCACCGCTCCTCGCCGGTCGCGGGCTCGAGCTGCCGGGGGTCGTGCGGCTTGTTCATGTCGTCGTCCTCACGAGGAGGCGCGCTGCGCGCGAATCGCGGGCGTGATGTCGCGGATGAACGTGGCGATGTCCTCGAGCGCTCCGCCGGGATGGAACACCCTCGCCACGCCGGCGGCGAGCAGCGCCTCCTCGTCGTCGTCGGGAACGATGCCTCCGACGACGACCGCGATGTCGGAGAGGCCCGCGGCGCGCAGCGCGTCCATCAGCTTCGGCACGATCAGGTGGTCGGTCGCGAGCGACGAGATGCCGATGACGTCCACGTCTTCTTCCATCGCGAGCTTGACCACGGCGGGAATCTCCTGCCACGGCGGCGTGTAGATCACCTCCATGCCGGCGTCGCGCAGATGGGCCGCGACGAGGCGGCTGCCGCGGTCGTGGCCGTCGAGGCCTATCTTCGTGACGAGCACTTTGGGGCGGATGTCCACGGCCTACCTCGGTCCGACCGGTGCTCGCAGCAGCGCCACGAAGTGCCTGGCAATCGAGCGCGGGCTGTTGCGACCCGGACGGTACCAGGTCGGCGCCCAGTTGAGCGCGCCGAGCAGCAGCAGGCGCAGACCGCGGCGATCCACGCCCGGCCCGACCGGCAGCGCGTCGACGAGGTCGACAAACAGCCGCTCGTAGGCGTCGCGCAGCTCGACGAGGCGCGGCGCGGCCGATGGCACGTCCGTCGGCCGGACACGTATCACGACCTGCGCGTAGCCGTCTTCTTCCAGCACCGCGTCGAGATGAGCGACACAGGCGGCTTCGAGGCGCTCCCAGGCATCGGATCTTTCGTGAATCGCAGCCTGCACTCGCTCCGAGATGCGGCGCACGCCCTCCGCGTAGACGGCGACGAGCAGGAGGTCCTTGGTGGCGAAGTGATAGTAGATCGACCCGGGCAGCATGGGCACGGCGCGGACGATGTCGCGCACCGAGGTGCCATGAAATCCCTGCGCGCCGAAGAGCCTGGCGGCCTCGTCGAGGAGCTGCGGCAGACGGTTGTCTGCGCGCGGGGCGCCTTGCGGGCGGGGCATGGGGAGTCGGCGTGGACAAAACAAACGAACGTTTGTCTTTTATCATCCCCCAATCGCGCACGTCAAGACCGGGTTCCCCAGCCCGCGGCGGACCGGCCGCGGAAATTCCGCGATCGTGGCAGGTCGAGAAGCGGTGCCGCCATGACCGATCCGAGTGAGTCGCGGTCTGCCCGAGCAGCCGATGCAACGTCGCGCGGCATCAGCGCGACCCAGCGCGCAGGCGCGCGTCCGCCCTTTGGCGGCGGAAAGGCCGTGTATCGCCGTCGCGGTCGAAGCTATAGAATCCGGCCAACGATACCGATCCCCAGAAGGTCGGCCCCACCGCAGGAGGCCCCACCGTGCCAGCGACCCCCGCATCGGATACCTTCCCCCGATTGCTGCTGCATCAGGCGGCGACGCGGCCGGCCCGCCCGGCCACGCGCGAGAAGGACCTCGGCATCTGGCAGACGTGGACGTGGTCGCAGGTTGCCGACGAGGTGCGCGCGCTGGCCTGCGGGCTGGCCGCGCAAGGCTTCAAGCGCGGAATGAATCTCGCGATCATCGGCGACAATCGGCCGCGCCTGTATTGGACGATGGCTGCGGTGCAGGCGCTGGGCGGCGTGCCGGTCCCTCTCTACCAGGACGCGGTGGCCGAGGAAATGGTCTACGTGCTGAACGACGCCGACGTGCACTTCGCCGTCGTCGAGGATCAGGAGCAGGTCGACAAGCTGCTGGAGATCCGGGACCGCTGCCCCAATCTCGCGCACATCGTCTTCGACGATCCGCGGGGGCTGCGCCACTATGCGCAGGATTTTCTCCAAAGTTACGACGGAATCCAGGCGATGGGCCGCGCGCACCACGAAGCGCATCCGGATTTCTTCCGGTCCGAGATGGCCGAGGGCCGTCCGGACGACGTGGCGGTGATGGTCTACACGTCGGGGACCACCGGCAAGCCGAAGGGTGTCTGCCTGACCCACCACGCGTTGATCACCGCGGCGCGAGGCGGCGTCGAGTTCGATCGGCTGACGCCGGACGAGGACGTGCTTTCGTACCTGCCGATGGCCTGGATCGGCGACCACCTGTTCTCGTACTGCGAATGGCTGGTGGCGGGCTTCACCATCAACTGTCCCGAGTCCGGGGACACGGTGATGACGGACTTGCGCGAGATCGGTCCCACGTTCTACTTCGCGCCGCCGCGGGTGTTCGAGAATCTGCTGACGCAGGTGATGATCAGGATGGAGGACGCCGGGAAGCTCAAGCGCTCGGCGTTTCACTATTTCATGGACGTCGCCCGCCGCTGCGGCGCCGAGATCCTGGACGGCAAACCCGGCATTCGCCCCGCGGACCGCCTGCTCTACGCGCTTGGCAACCTCGTCATCTACGGCCCGTTGCGCAACGTGCTCGGGATGAGCCGGATTCGCGTGGCGTACACCGCCGGGGCGGCGATCGGGCCGGATCTGTTCCGCTTCTACCGGTCGATCGGCATCAACATGAAGCAGCTCTACGGCGCGACCGAGACGTGCGCCTATGTCTGCCTGCAGCCAGACGGCGACATCAAGCTCGATTCGGTGGGCAAGCCGGCGCCCGGCGTCGAAGTGAAGATTGCGCGAGAACGGCGAAGTGCTGGTGCGCAGCGCGGCGATGCTGAAGGAATACTACAAGCGCCCCGATGCCACCGCCGAGTCGATCGACGGCGACGGGTACTTCCGCACCGGCGACGCGGGAATCTTCGACGGGGACGGGCACCTCAAGATCATCGACCGGGCCAAGGACGTCGGCAAGCTCTCCAACGGCGCGCTGTTCGCGCCCAACTACGTCGAAAACAAGCTCAAGTTCTTTTCGCACATCAGGGAAGCGGTCGCCTTCGGCGACGGGCGGGACATGGTGTGCGCATTCATCAACATCGACATGGCGTCCATTGGCAACTGGGCCGAGCGCCGCGGCCTCGCGTATTCCGGCTATACCGACCTCGCCGGCCGCGACGAGGTCTGCGACCTGATTCAGGAGTGCGTCGAGAAGGTCAACGCGGAACTCGCGCGCGACCCCGTTCTCTGTCACTCGCAGGTCCGCCGCTTCCTGATCCTGCACAAGGAGCTCGATCCGGACGACGACGAGCTGACGCGCACGCGCAAGGTGCGCCGGGGCTTCATCGCCGAGAAATACGCGGTGCTGATCGATGCGCTCTATGCGGGACGCAAGAACCAGTTCATCGCGACTCAGGTGAAGTTCGAGGACGGCCGCACGGGGACCATCAGCGCCGACCTCAGGATTCGCGACGCCGCCGTCTACGCACCCGTGGCCGAGGCGGCCTGACGCGGTCGGGACGCGCGGGCCGCGGCATTTCCAACGACCGGCGCGGATGCGGCACCACGATCATGGCTGAGCGGACGCTGCGGGACCGGGTCATCCTGCACGAGGACATCGGCGCGATGGAGGCCGACTTTTCGGGGCTGTCGTTCGCGACCGAGGCGCAGGTCGACGAGTTCTACGACGAAGCCGATCGGCGGATGCAAGCCACCGGCAAGCGCTGGTACTTTCTCGTCATCTACACCGATTGCTTCATCGCGCCCGAGGTCTGGGATCGCTTCGCCGCGCGCGGAAAGCACACCAACATCGAATACGGGCTCGGCACCGTTCGCGTCGGCACCAACGCGGGTACGCGCGAGACGATTCGCGAGCGCGCCCAGCGCGAGATGTTTCGCGCCAACATCTACGAGTCGCGCGATCAGGCGATCCTCGCGTTGGGCGAGATGCGCAAGCGGCGGGGAACCCTCGGCGGGGCGGCCGACGCGGACCCCGCCGGTGCCGAAGGCATCGTTCGGGTCGACGACATCCACCTCAATTTCGGCGGCGTGAAGGCGATTGCAGGCGTCGGCTTCGAGGTCAATCGCGGCGAGATTTCGTCGATCATCGGTCCCAACGGCGCGGGCAAGAGCTCGATGCTGAACGTCATCAGCGGGTTCTACCGGCCGTCGCGCGGCCGGATCTATTACGAGGGCAGGGACCGCACGCACCTTGCGGCGCACGACGTCGCGCGCCTGGGCTTCGCGCGCACGTTCCAGAACATCGCGCTGTTCAAGGGAATGAGCACGCTCGACAACATCATGACCGGGCGCTCGCTCAAGATCAAAGGCAATTTCCTGACGGATGCGCTGTACTGGGGCTTCGCGCAGAAGGAGGAGACTGCCCAGCGCGAGCACGTCGAGAAGATCATCGACTTCCTCGAGATTCAGGCGATCCGGAAGACACCCGTGGGCAAGCTCCCCTACGGCCTGCAGAAGCGCGTGGAGCTGGCGCGCGCGCTGGCGATGGAGCCCAAGGTGCTGCTGCTCGACGAGCCGATGGCCGGCATGAACGTCGAGGAAAAGGAGGACATGGTCCGGTTCATCCTCGACGTCAACGACCAGTGGGGCACGACGATCATCCTGATCGAGCACGACATGGGGGTGGTGATGGACATCTCGCACTACGTCGTCGTGATGGATCACGGCGGGAAGATCGCCGAGGGAACGCCGGTGAGGTGAAGGCGGATCCGGTCGTCATTCGCGCTACCTCGGCGCGCACTGAATGGCCCCCAGCTCACTGCGTTCGCCTCCCCTGCGCGGGCAGCCCGGCTGTCCGCGGCCTGCGGCCGGGTGTCGCTGCCCACGCACACCCTTCGGGCGGCGGCGGCACTGAAAGCTGCTCATGAACTGGCAATTCTTCCTCGAAGTGCTGGTCGGCGGGTTGCTCGCCGGCGTGATGTACTCGCTGGTCGCGCTCGGCTTCGTGCTGATCTACAAGGCGTCCGGCGTGTTCAATTTCGCGCAGGGCGCGATGGTGTTCTTCGCGGCGCTCACCTTCGTTTCGTTGCTCGAGCGCGGAGTCAACTTCTGGCTCGCCATTGCGATCACGCTGGCGGTGATGGTCGTGCTCGGGATCGCCATCGAGCGCCTGGTGCTCCGTCCGCTGGTCAACCAGCCGCAGATCACGCTGTTCATGGCCACCATCGGGCTCACGTTCGTGCTGGAAGGGTTGTCGCAGCTCGTGTGGGGCTCGCAACCGCATGGCCTCGAAATAGGCATACCGGACGTGCCGATGCAGTGGCTGGCGGATGCCACGAACATCAGCGTCAGCCAGTTCGACCTGTTTGCCGCAGTCGTGGCCGGGGTCCTCGTTGCCGGGCTGGCGATCTTCTTTCAGACGACGCGCATCGGCCGTGCTCTGCGCGCGGTGGCGGACGACCACCAGGCGGCGCTCGCGGTCGGCATCCCGTTGCGGCAGATCTGGGCGATCGTGTGGACGGTCGCGGGATTCGTCGCGCTCGTGGCTGGCATCATGTGGGGCGCGCGCAACGGGGTGCAGTATGCGCTCACTTTCATCGCGTTGAAGGCGCTGCCGGTGCTGATCCTGGGCGGCTTCGAGTCGGTCGCGGGTGCGATCGTCGGCGGCCTCATCATCGGCGCCTCCGAGAAGCTGGCCGAGGTCTACCTCGGGCCGTACGTCGGCGGCGGTCTGGAATCCTGGTTTCCGTACGTGCTCGCACTGGCGTTCCTGCTCGTGCGGCCCGAGGGTTTGTTCGGCGAAAAACGGATCGAGAGGGTATAGGAACCCAACGTGCTCTACCGAGAAGCAGGTCAGTTCAAGGCGACCTACGCCGGCGACCAGCAGGTCTTTCCGATACGGCAGGACCGCATCGGTTTCGCGGCGGTGCTCGTGCTCGCGTTCGTCGTGGTGCCGCTCGTCGGCAACCAGTACTGGCTGTCGGCCATCCTCACGCCCTTCCTGATCTTCGCGCTGGCCGCGCTCGGATTGAACATCCTGACCGGCTACGCGGGACAGCTCTCGCTCGGCACGGCGGCGTTCATGGCGGTGGGCGCGTTCATGGCCTTCAATTTCGAGCTGCGCGCGCCGTGGATGCCGATCCTGGTGTCGTTCGCGCTCGCCGGTCTCTGTGCGGCCGCCGTCGGCGTCGCGTTCGGCTTGCCGTCGCTGCGCATCAAGGGCTTCTATCTGGCCGTGGCGACGCTTGCCTGCCAGTTCTTCGTGCTGTGGGCGTTGCAGCGGATCGGCTGGTTCACGAACCACAGCGCCTCCGGCGTGATCACGGCGCAGAAGGTCGTGATCCTCGGGTACGCCTTCGAGACGCCGGCCGCCAAGTACATGCTGACGTTGTCCATCGTCACGGTGCTGGCGGTGCTCGCCAAGAACATGCTGCGAAGCGAGACCGGGCGCAAGTTCATGGCCGTGCGCGACATGGACCTCGCGGCCGAGGTGATCGGCATCCGGATGATGCAGACCAAGCTGCTTGCGTTCGCGATCAGCTCGTTCTATTGCGGGGTCGCCGGTGCCTTGTACGCGTTCACCTATCTCGGGACCGTCGAGCCGGAGGCGTTCACCCTCGATCTGTCGTTCCGGATCCTGTTCATGGTGATCGTCGGCGGCGTCGGCAGCATCCTGGGGTCGTTTCTGGGGGCCGCGTTCATCACGCTGTTGCCGATCTTCCTCAATACGATGGCGCACCCCATCGAGGAACTGCTCGGCGTCACGCTGCCGGCGGGGCTCATGTCCAATCTCGAATTGATCGTGTTCGGCGCGCTGATCATCTTCTTTCTGATCGTCGAGCCGCACGGCCTCGCACGTTTGTGGCAGATCGGAAAGGAGAAGCTCAGGCTCTGGCCATTCCCACATTGATGTTGCGGCGCACCATGGCGTGGTGGAATGAACCGCGCAGGTTTGCTGTTAAATTGACGCCCGTCATTGACACGGCGCCCGGTCTCCCCAACGCTGTACCCGTTTGGCTCGCTGTCGAAGGTCATTTCCTAGGAGGAGCAACATGAAGGCAATCAAATCGACCCTGCTGGGTCTGGTGCTCGCCGGCTTCGCGATCGGAGCCTCGGCGCAGAACGAGCAGTTCATCCCGATGAACGGGTACTGGGTCGGCCCGTACGCGCCCGGCGGTTCGGGCATCTTCGGCGGCTTCATCGACTACATCAACATGCTCAACGCGCGCGACGGCGGCGTGAACGGCGTCAAGCTCACGAACGAGAAGTGCGAGACGGAATACAACAACGCGCGCGGCGTCGAGTGTTACGAAAGGCAGAAGAAGAAGGGCCCGACAGGGGCCACGGTGATCCATCCGCTGTCGACCGGCATCACCTACTCGCTCATCGACAAGGCGACCGAAGACAAGATCCCGATCATTTCCCTCGGCTACGGGCGCACCGACGCCTCCGACGGCCGGGTCTTTCCGTACATCTTCCCGCTGATCACGAACTACTGGTCGCAGAACACCGCCAAGATCAAGTTCATCGGGACGAAGGAAGGCGGGATGGACAAGCTCAAGGGCAAGAAGATCGTGAACATCTATCACGACTCGGCCTACGGCAAGGAGACGATCCCGGTCCTCGACGCGCAGGCAAAGAAATACGGCTTCGTGGTCACGCATATCGCGGTGCCGCACCCGGGCAACGAGCAGGGCGCGCAGTGGCTGCAGGTGCGCCAGATCAAGCCCGACTGGGTGATCCTGCGCGGCTGGGGCGTGATGAACCCGACGGCGTTGAAGGCCGCGGCGAAGGTCGGTTTCCCGAGCGATCACATCATCGGCGTCTGGTGGTCCGGCGCGGAAGAAGACACGATTCCGGCAGGGGCCGCGGCGAAGGGCTATATCGCGGCGGGCTTCAACGTCGCGGGCGAGAATTTTCCGGTGATCCAGGATATCAAGAAGTACGTCTACGCGAAGGGCAAGGGGGAGATGGAAGACAAGACGCGCATCGGGTCGATCTATTACAACCGTGGCGTGGTGCACGGCATCGTCACCGTCGAGGCGATTCGCAAGGCGCAGGAGAAGTTCGGCAAGAAGCCGCTCACCGGCGAGCAGATCCGCTGGGGCATCGAGAATCTCCAGATCAGCGAAGCGCGGCTGAAGGAGCTTGGTGCGGCGGCCTTCATGCAGCCGCTCAAGGTGACGTGCGCCGACCATGAAGGCGGCGGCGCCGTGAAATTCCAGCAGTGGGACGGTAATCAGTGGAAGGTCATCACGGACTGGATCCAGCCCGACAAGGAACTCGTCCGCGGGATGATCGAGGAGTCCGCGGCAGCGTACGCCAAGGAGAAGAAGATCACGCCGCGCGATTGCAGCAAGGAAAGCTAGGAAGTCCCCGGGCCGGGCGGCGCACCGCGCAACGGCGCGCAACCCGGCCTTTCCTTCGTCTGCCGCGACGATGACCCAACCTGCAGCCGTGCAGTCCGATGCTGCCACGGCCTACCTGTCGATCAACAATATCGAGGTCATCTACGACCACGTGATCCTGGTGCTGAAGGGAGTTTCGCTGCACGTGCCGGAGGGAAAGATCGTCACGCTGCTCGGCGCCAACGGCGCGGGCAAGACGACGACGTTGAAGGCGATTTCCAACCTGCTCCGCGCCGAGCGCGGCGACGTGACCAAAGGCACGATCGAGTTCATGGGCCAGCGCGTCGACCGCCTCACGCCGAATGAACTCGTCCGCATGGGCGTGTGCCAGGTCATGGAAGGCCGCCACTGCTTCCAGCACCTCACCGTCGAGGAGAACCTGCTGACCGGCGCTTTCACCCGGAACATCAAGCGAGCCGAGCTCAAGCGCGACCTCGAGCTCGTGTACACGTACTTCCCGCGCCTCAAGGTGCGACGATCGAGCCAGGCGGGCTACACCTCGGGCGGCGAGCAGCAGATGACCGCCATCGGCCGCGCGCTGATGGCCCGACCCAAGATGATCCTGCTGGACGAGCCGTCGATGGGACTCGCTCCGCAGCTCGTCGAAGAGATCTTCGAGATCGTCCGCAACCTGAACGTCAACGAGCGCGTGTCGTTCCTGCTGGCCGAGCAGAACACCATGGTCGCGCTGCGCTTCGCCGACTACGGCTACATCCTCGAGAACGGACGGGTCGTCATGGATGGCGCGGCGAAGGATCTCGCGCAGAACGAGGATGTGAAGGAGTTCTACCTCGGGCTGTCGACCTCCGGGCGGAGGAGCTTTCGCGACGTCAAACACTACCGCCGAAGGAAGCGTTGGCTCGCCTGATCGACCGTTGATCGATTTCGCATACGAGCGCATGGCATTGTTGCTGCGCGGCTTTCGATGCTCACGTATGTCGATATACGCTCCGCTCGAAAGCCGCTCGCGCCTCGCCCTGCACTCGCCTGCTCGTCGCTGAACGGTCGATCCCCGCTTCGACATAAGATACGATGAACTTCGACTCGCTTCGCAAATACTGCGCGCGTCTTCCCGGCGCGACGCGCGACGTCAAGTGGGGCGCGGACGAGGTCTATTCGGTGGGCGGGAAGATGTTCGCCGTGTTCTGGGTCGAGCACGGCAAGGCGCGAACCGCTTCGTTCAAATGCGATCCGGACCGCTTCCTCGAGCTGACGGACCAGCCTGGCATCGTCCCGGCCCCGTACCTCGCGCGCGCGCACTGGGTGCAGGTGCGGGACGCCGGGACCGTGACCGACGCTGCGGCGCGCGAGCTCGTCGGCCGCTCTCGTGCGCTCGTGTTTGCGAAGCTCACCAAGAAGACGCAGGCGGCGATTTCCGAGAAGCCGCAACCCCGGAGTCCAGGACCATGAACGAATACTTCGATACGCTGGAAGTCCGCGATCCGGAGGAGCGCGAGTACGAGCAACTGATGCGGCTGCCGCGCCAGATCGCGCACGCGAAGGCCAAGGCGTCGGCATTCGCACGCATCCTGGCCGACGTCGACGCCGTGGCGATCACGACGCGCGAGGCTCTCGCGCGGCTGCCGGTCACGCGCAAGTCGGCGTTGCTCGACCTGCAGAAATCGGACCGGCCTTTCGGCGGCCTCGCGGCAACGCGCTGGGGTGACGCGGTGCGGGTGTTCGCCTCACCCGGGCCCATCTACGAGCCGGAAGGACGTCGCGCCGACTATTGGCGGCTGGCGCGAGCGCTCTTCGCGGCAGGGTTCAGGCGCGGCGACCTCGTCCACAACTGCTTCTCCTACCACTTCACGCCCGCGGGATCGATGCTGGAAACGGGTGCGCACGCGCTCGGTTGCACCGTGTTTCCGGCCGGCATCGGACAGACCGAGCAGCAGGTGCAGGCGATGGCCGATTTGCGGCCCGTGGGCTACGTCGGCACGCCGTCGTTCCTGAAGATCATCCTCGACAAGGCGGACGAGATGGGCGTGGCGCTTCCGAGTCTTGCGAAGGCGCTCGTCTCCGGGGAGGCATTTCCGAAGAGCCTGTGCGACGCGCTCTCCACCCGCGGCATCGCCGGCTATCAGGCCTACGCGACGGCCGACCTCGGCGCGATCGCCTACGAGACGTCGGCGCGCGAAGGGCTCGTCGTCGACGAGGGCGTGCTCGTCGAAATCATCCGACCCGGAACCGGCGACCCGGTCGCGCCCGGCGAAGTGGGCGAAGTGGTGGTCACGTCGCTCGTCAACACCGACTATCCGCTGATTCGATTCGGCACCGGCGATCTCTCCGCCGTCCTGCCGGGCAGAAGCCCGTGCGGGCGCACCAACGTCCGCATCAAGGGCTGGATGGGCCGCGCCGACCAGACGACGAAAGTGAAGGGCATGTTCGTGCACCCGTCGCAGGTTGCGGCGATCGTCGCCCGCCACCCGGAGATCGGCAAAGCCCGGCTCGTCGTGGACAACGCCGACGGCGCGGACCGCATGACGCTCAAGGCGGAAGTCCCGGGCAACCGCTCGTCCAGCGCCGACGCGATCGTCGCGTCGATCCGCGACATCACGAAGCTGCGCGGCGAAGTCGTGTTCCTCGCGCCGGGCGAGCTGCCCAACGACGGCAAGGTGATCGACGACGTGCGGAAGTACGACTGAGGCCCGGCCGCGAAAACGGGCCCGGGAAGGTGCACCCTACGTCTTGCCGTCCCGCGGTCCGAGGAAGAACCACAGGATCAAGCCCAGCACCGGCAGCAGCACCACCACGAGCGTCCAGATCAATTTCTTCTCGTTGGAAGCCGAGCTTTGGAAGATGTTGATGATCGCCCAGATATCGCCGGCGAGTATCAGCACACCCCAGAGACCGTTGTATCCGAAGTTCATCGCAGGGTCCCTTCCATGTTTTGACCGAAACCATCAGGCCGTGACGCTGCACGCAGTGTAGCCGATAGGCCGTGCGGTCAGGTAACCGAGCCGTCCGGTTTCGGCACCTCCTTGCGCATCAGGAACTTTGCGATGCCGTTCGGGTATCCGGAAATCTCGGCGAGGGGAGCATACCCGCGCTTGCGATAGAACTCGGGCGCCTGAAAGCTCAGCGTGGTCAGGTAGTAGATGTCACAGCCGCGATCCGCGGCGCGCGCTTCGAATTGCTGCAGCAGGCGCGACGCGACCCCCCGGGTACGATGACCTGGCTCGACCCATAGCTGGAGCAGCTCGCAGCACCGCCCCCACGTACGGCCGACGGCGCCGCCGACGACTTGACCGGCTGCATCATTGGCGAACGATGCCAACGGCCTGACATCGGACAGCGGTGCAGCCGCATGATTGTAGAGGTCGAGACCGGTGTCGACCGCGAGCACGCTTGCGTGCGGCGGGTCGTCGAAATCCGCATAGGTGAGAGTTTCAGTGCTCATCGCGAGAGCCTGCTTGTCGGCGTCCCGGCCGGCGGGGCCTCGGGAAACGGCGTTTCGGGGGCGCAGTTCGTGTTCTGGCCAATATCCATTCATCGGTCCCCCGCTCTTTGAAAGCGTTGGGCATCTGCCATGGTGCCTGCAACCTTGCACGCGTACAGGGTACAGCCGCTTTCTTTCAACCACGACATTCGTTCGGTGGGCTGAACGACGTGGGCGCCAGCGAAGCCGGCATGCTGCAGTTCATGCAGAACGGCCTCTGAACTGTACATCTGCAGCACGATCTCTTCTGACTCTTCGGCAAGCAGGCTATCGGCCTCAAGCAGTCGGTATTTGCCGCTCCAGTGGACGGCGTCGCTGCTCGGATCGCGTGTCATATGCCACTCGTAGTGGATTCTGCGGTCGCCTTCCACAGCGACATGGCGGGAACCCGCGGGACTGGGATCGGCGGCGAATGCAACCTGGTCGACCAACTCGACGAGCAGTGTCGCGCCTGATGTGAGGTGGCGGCGCAATGCCCGCAGGCAGGCGCGAAAGCCCTCCTTCGGCTGGATCAGTCCGAGCGAGCCGGAGGGAGCGAAGGCAAAGCCGTACTGCCGCGGCAGCGAAAGCGAATCGACGGATTGCTCGTGCAGCGTAGGGATGAGACCGAGCACCTTGGCCCTGCGCCGGCACGCCGTTAGCATCTCCCGGGATATGTCCACACCTTCGATCGCGACACCCGCTTGAAGCAGCGGAAGCAGGAATCGGCCGGACCCGCACATGGGTTCCAGCACCGGTCCATTCGACTGCAAGGCGCGGCTGAGGTAGTAGGCGACCGCGTCCGGTGGAGCGGCCGGCTTGTCCAGGTCGTAGAACGCAGTGCTGAGTTTCCCGTAGCAGTTCATTGTGGTTGCGCAACGAACTTCGATAGCTTCAGGTCGTTCGAAACTTGCCGACTAGGGAAGCGACGTTAACCAGCCGACGACATCCCGCCCGGCACGGGATGGCACGTCACCGTGGTCCGCATCGACCATCACGACTCGATGCCGAGAATTCGGGGGCAACCGACGTGACACATGATCAGCGTACGACAGCTTGACGCCATTGAAGAGGTCGAAGATGTAGTCTCGCTTGCCATAGACCAGCAACACCGGGACACCGGGCTTCACTCTCGGCGCGCTCCGCTGCATCGTGGCGGGGCCCTCCGGATCGAAGTAGCTCAAGTATATGTAGGGCGTCGTCGAAAAGTCACGGAAGAACACGCAACACTGGACACCCCTGAAAGTCGTGCGCTCGTCGCCCGCGCCCGCGGCGATGGCCGCCCTCGCTTTTTGCACTTGCCCCGGGAAGAGTTCGGGGAATGTCAACGGCCACACCTCCGGATGATGACCGGGCGCGAGGCCGATGACGCCTGTCAACCCATCTCGGCCTGCCGCATAGGCAAGCGCCATCGCAGCGCCCATGCTGTGACCGGCGATGACGATCTTCTTCGCGCCCTCGGCTTTGAGTTTTGCGACCTGCGCGTCAATCTCCTCCATGGCCTTGTCGAGCGGAGCATCGATGAGTCGGTTCGGACCCCACGGCATCTCCTCCTCGATCACGCGAAACCCCTCGTCACGCAGGATCTTGGCCAGCAACCAATTCCAGGCGTGGGGACTGACGCGGCGGGACTCGTGCTGGAGTCCCCAGCCGTGCAGCAGCACGACACCAACCTCCCTTGACTCCCCCGCGCCGGCGGGTAGTGGCAGCGAGACGCCAATCGATGCCACAAGCAAGGCGAGCCACACGCGACTCATGGCCCCGGCAATTCGTTCACACGCCCTCGATCCGCCGCCTGGCCCGCCGCCGTCATGTATAGTCCCGCGCTGGGCACGCCCACCCACCCACCGGAGAGCCTTTGGATGCCCGAGAGCTGCCGCGACTGAGTCGCGCCGACCTGACGCGCCTGACCACCACGCGCGTCCTGCCAAATCTTACCAAGATCCCGTTGTTTCTCGGACTGATGGCGGCGGCGGGCGTGCTCGCATGGACGACGGACTCCACGGTCGTGGAATGGACGATGTACGTCGTGCTTGGCTACCTGTGGATGGGCATCGTCACCTTCATGCACGATGCCACTCATCACACTCTGTTTCGCCGCCGCTGGCTCAATGCCGCCTTTGGCGTCGTCGCCATGGTTCCGGTGGGTATTTCGTTCGTCGCCTTCCGCAAGGACCATCTCGAACACCATCGCCACAATCGTTCGCCGCGCGATCCCGATGCCTTCACCATGGGCCGGCGCGGCGTGGCCGACATGGTGCTGTTCTATGCCTACATGGTCGCGGGCGCGCTCTTGAGCTTCCTGCATTTCAACCTGCTCTACCCGATCAGGAGCTTCGACCGGCGCGAGTGGACCATGCACCTCTTCGAAACGGCGCTCAAAGTGGCAGCCTGCGTCGGGCTGGTGCATTGGGCGCTCGCTCACGACACCTTGGGCAAGACGTTGGCGCTCTGGTTGATCCCGATCTTCATTTTCTCGCTGTTCAATTCCGTGCGCTTCATCGCCGAGCACTACAACACGCCGTGGGATCAGGGGCAGCTGCTGGGCACGCGCACGATCCGCTCGAACCCCGTGCACGCATTCTTCTGGAACAACATCAACTGGCACATCGGGCACCACATCTACCCCAGGGTGCCATGGTACAACCTGGTCGAGTTGCATCGGCTGTTGAAGAAGGACATCGAGGATCGGGGCGGCGTCATCGACAAGAGTTACACCGCGGTGTTCCTCGATGCGCTGCGCTACGGTCCGGAGACTCCGATGCGTCTTGCGGCGCGGCTCGAAGCCCGGCGCGGGGTTACCTGACCCGCTGGCGCGTTAGCGGTCGCGGCTAGCGGTCGATGCCGCCGAAACACACGTATTTCACCTGGACGAATTCGTCGATGCCGTACATCGACCCTTCGCGGCCCAGGCCCGACTGCTTGACGCCGCCGAAGGGTGCGACCTCGGTGGTGATGAGTCCCGTGTTGACGCCGACCATCCCGTATTCGAGCGCCTCTGCCACGCGCCAGATGCGGCCGATGTCGCGCGAGTAGAAGTACGACGCGAGCCCGTACTCGGTGCGGTTCGCGAGCTCGATCACCTCGGCGTCGGTCGAGAAGCGGACGAGCGGGGCCACCGGTCCAAACGTTTCCTCGCGGAAGATCCGCATCTCGGCGGTGACGCCGGTCAGCACGGTCGGTTCGAAGAACGTCCCGCGCAGCGCATGCCGCTTGCCGCCGGTGACCACGCGCGCCCCTTGCGCCATCGCATCGGCGATGTGCTCCTCGACTTTGGTGACGGCCGCGGCGTCGATTAATGGGCCCTGCGTGACGCCGGCCTCGGTGCCCGGACCGACCTTGAGCGCCCGCACGCGATCGACGAGCTTCGCGGCGAATGCGTCGTAGACGCTGTCGTGCACGAAGAACCGGTTGGTGCACACACAGGTCTGTCCCGCGTTGCGATACTTGGCGATGATGGCGCCGTCGGCGGCCGCGTCGAGATCGGCGTCGTCGAACACGACGAACGGCGCGTTGCCGCCGAGCTCGAGCGAGATCTTCTTGACCGTCGGGGCCACCTGCCTCATCAGCAGCCGCCCGACTTCGGTCGAGCCGGTGAACGACAGCTTGCGCACCGTGGTGCTCGCGCACATCTCGCCGCCGATGGCGGGCGCGTCGCCGGTGATGACGTTGAGCACGCCCGGCGGGAAGCCCGCGCGGTGCGCGAGCTCGGCCAGGGCCAGCGCCGAATAGGGCGTGGCTTCCGCGGGCTTGATGACGACCGTGCAGCCGGCGGCGAGCGCCGGGGCGACCTTGCGGGTGATCATCGACGCCGGAAAATTCCACGGCGTGATCGCGGCGCAGACGCCGACCGGTTCCTTGACGACGACCAGCCGGCGATCGTTGGCAATGGTCGGGATCACGTCGCCATAGACTCGCTTCGCCTCCTCGGCAAACCATTCGATGTAGGCGGCGCCGATCGCGATTTCACCCTTCGACTCGGCGAGGGGCTTGCCCTGCTCGGTGGTGAGGATCAGCGCCAGATCATCGGCGTGGGCGAGCATCAGCTCGTACCACTTGCGCAGCACCGCGCTTCGCTCCTTCGCGGTCTTGCCACGCCAGGCGGGAAAGGCGGCGGCGGCGGCGGCGATGGCGAGCCTTGTCTCGGCGGCGCCCATCCAGGGCGCGGTGCCGATGCGGGCGCCCGTAGCGGGATTCACGACGTTCATCGTCGCGCCCGCCGCCGCGTCGGTCCAGCGTCCGTCGATGTAGCAGCGTTGGGAAAGGAGCTCAGGGTCCTTGAGGCGGATCGAGGTCCGCGGGTCGGGCGTGTCGTCGGGAACCATGCGAGTCTCCGTGGGCGAGGGTGCGCCGGCAGCGCCGGCGAATCGAGCGTCGATTATAGACAGTTGCAGCGACGAGCCGTTGCCGAGCGCCGTCGTGCGTCGCGTCAGGTGTCCGGCACCTCGGCCGCCGGCGCGGCGGTGGCCGCGCGCCTGCCGGCGGGCTTCAACGTCACCAGCATGACGCCGACCAGCACCAGGGCCGCGCCAAGGAGCTGGATGCCCTGCACCGCCTCGCCCAGGATCAGGGCGCCCAGCGCGATCGTGAAGACGGGGCCGAGCGATCCGATCAGCGAGGACGTGTTCGCGCCGATACGATGGATCGCCTCGGCGACGAGCCATGTCGGCAGGACTGTCGAGAAGACGGCCATCGCGAGCGACAGCGCATAGATCGACGCCGGCTGGTGCAGCGCGGCGAGATCGTGGGTCAGCGCGAAATGGGCGAGGACGAACACGCACGACACGAGCATCGCCCAGGCGATGAAACGCAGGCTGCCAAGGCGGGCGATCACGGCGCCCGCATCGACGAGGTAGAGCGCGTACGCCAGTGCGCTGCCGAACACGAGCGCGCCGCCGGTCAAGGTCGCCGTGCGGTCGCCGCCCAGGCTTGCGTCGTGCGCGAAGACGAATACGATGCCCGCGTACGAAAGCAGCAGCGCCACGACCGCCCGCCGGGTGATGGGCCGACCGCGCATCACCGCCGACAGCAGCACGACCATCGTCGGATAGAGGAACAGCACGAGCCGTTCCAGCGACGCGGTGATGTAGACGAGGCCCATGAAGTCGAGCAGGCTCGCGACGTAGTAGCCGATGAAGCCGAGCCAGGCGAGCATCAGCCAGTCGCGGCGCGCGATCGGCGGCGCGTCGGGCCGGCGTCCCGCCCACCATGCCATCGCGATGAAGAACGGCGCCGAGAACAGCATGCGGAGCGCGAGCAGTGTCACCGCATCGATCGGATGCCAAGCGTACGCGAGCTTGATCAGGATCGCCTTGAACGAGAAGCCGAGCACGCCGACGATGGCGCACGCAGGTCCGATCCAGCGGGCCCTTCCAGCCGTCAGTCCCACCGGACGAGACCGGTCCAGGCGGTCGCCAGGATCACCACGCCGAACGCGATCCGGTACCACGCGAACGGCACGAAGTCGTGGTGCGCCACGTAGCGGATCAGCCAGCGCACGCACGCGAACGCCGACACGAACGCTGCGGCGAAGCCGACGCCGAAGGCGGGCAGCGACTGCTGCGCGAGCAGCGTCGGATCCTTCCACAACGAATATCCGGTGGCCGCGAACAGCGTCGGGATCGCGAGGAAGAAGGAAAACTCCGTGGCGGCGACCCGCGACAGTCCGAACAGCATGCCGCCGATGATCGTCGCGCCGGAGCGCGACATGCCGGGGATGAGTGCTGCCGCCTGCGCGCACCCGACTTTGAAGGCGTCGGTCCAGCGCATGTCGTCGATCGTGGCGACGCGGACGGTGTCGGGCCGCATTCGCTGCCGGCGCTCGGCCCAGAGAATCACGAACGCACCGACGACGGACGCGCACGCGACTGGCACCGGCGCGAAGAGGTGCGCCTTGATCGTCTTGCCGAGCACGAGGCCGAGGAGGCCAGCGGGCAGGAAAGCCACCAGCAGATTGACGGCAAAGCGCTGCGCGGCGGCGTCGGTGAAAATGCCGCGCACGACTTTGATCAGCCTCGCCCTGAATTCCCAGCAGACGGCGAGGATCGCGCCGGCCTGAATCACGACCTCGAACGTTTTTGCCTGCTCGCCGGTGTAGCCCGCGAGGGAACCGGCGACGATCAGGTGTCCGGTCGACGAGATCGGCAGGAATTCGGTGAGGCCCTCGACGACGCCGAGCAGGGCCGCAGTCAGGAGTGTGGGCTGGTCCAAGAGGCTTGCGTACAAAAAAGAAGGCCGGGATGGGAGTCCCGGCCGGTGGATTGTAGCGTAGTCCCTTTGACGCTCAACCGGTCTTGTTCTGCGTCAGCATGGCGAGCGCCTGCGCCACGATGTCGTCCTGGTCGTCCGGGATCCGGCCCTCCGGCGTGAATTGGTCGATGAGCTGCGGCAGCACCTGCGCCAATCCGCCCGCGGTCTCGCCATGGGACATGCCGAGCTGTTGCGCGATCTGGCCGATCGCGCCGCTGCCCAGCACTTCCTGCAAGGCGCTGCCGGAGACGGGAATGTTCTGCCCGGTGCTCTGCCACGACTGTGCCTGGTCGGCGTAGCCGCCCTGCCGGAACTTGTCGAGCACTCCCTCGATGCCTCCGTTCTGTCGCAGGATCTGCAGCGCCATCTGCAGCATCGGATTCTGCCCTTGCCCGCTCTGGCCCATCATTCCGCCGAACGCGCTGCCGATCAGGCCGTCAAGCATTCCCATGCGTCACCTCGCTGTCCCGTCAGTGTGGCCCTCGACGCGTGCTCCCGCCTGTCCGCCACGCAGGCGAAGTCACGCGGCTTTCTCTCGAACGACAGAGTGCGCCGCAGCGGCAGGATAACCGGCGGCGCCGAATGTCTCGCGTATGGTGCGATTCGTATCGAAGTATACCTGCCAGTAGTGCGCGGTGTTGCAGTACGGCCGCACGGCCAGCACCGGCCCGAGCCCGGTGAACGTCAGGATTTCGACGTCGGGCTTGGGCTCCGGGATGACGTTCGCGATCCGCGCCAGCGCCTCCTTCAAGCGGCGCACGGCATCGGCAGGATCCACGCTGTGGTCTAGCTGCGCGGTCAGGTCCACGCGGCGGTACGGGTTGTGGCTGAAATTCTTGATCGTCCCGGTCATGATCTTCGAATTGCCGACCATGGTCTGCACGTTGTCGGGCGTGTCGATGGTCGTGCTGAAGAGACCGATCACCTGCACCGTGCCCTCGACTTCGCCGGCGACGACGTAATCGCCGACCTTGAACGGCCGCAGCACGAGGATGAACACGCCCGCCGCGAAATTCGACAGGAGCCCGCCCCATGCCGCCCCTACCGCGATGCCGAGGCCCGCGACGAGCGCGGCGAACGACGTCGTCTCGACTCCGAAGTAACCCAGAATCGCGACGACGAGGACGATGTTGAGGGCGACCGACAGGATCGAGGCAACGTAACGGGTCACGGTCGCATCGACCTTCTGCTGCTCGAGCACGCGCACCACGACGCGCGAAGCGAAGCCGATCAGCATCCTGCCGACAATGAAGACCGCGATCGCGCCCAGCGCCTTGAGACCGAATGTGATCAGCACCGGCCGTGCGGTTTCCCACATTGCGGGAATGTCCATAATGCCTTCCTCCCATGAAAGGTGGCGGCGCCCGCCGCCGACGGTCAAGGTTCGGAAGTATCGGCCTGTGCGCGCAGACTCGCAACGGCCTGACGCAAGTCGGCGACATCGGCCTCGAGGCGCGCGACGCTCGCCTTGAGTGCTTCCAGTTCCGATTGCGCAGGCGGCACTTCGGGCACGCTCCGAGGCATTGCCGGCGCGGGAATCTCGACCGAGGGAGTGCCCGACAGAAGGTGCGCCCAACGCGTTTCGCGTGCGCCGGGCTGGCGCGGCAATTCGATCGCGAGCGCGCCCGCCGGGCGCACGACGAGCTCGTGCAGGAAGCCCTCGACCGCCGACGTGTCAGCGAAGCGGTGCAACCGATCGCAGTTGATACGAAGCTCGCCCACGGTTTGCGGTCCGCGCAGCATGAGTGCGGCGATCAGCGCAACCGCTTGCGACGGGACCGCCAGCACTCGCTCCGCGTTGTGCGCGTACCGCATCACGCGGCCTCCGCTCGATTCGACGACGAACGACAGCGTCTTCAAGCGATCGAGCGCCGCCTGCACATCGGTCTCGCTCGCGTTCAGGACGGGATCGCGGCTCGTCTTCTGGTTGCAGCCCGCGGTGAGCGCGAGCAGCGTGAGGGGATAGGTGTCGGGCACCGTGTGCTGCTTTTCGACGAGCACGCCCAGAACGCGGGTCTCGAGTAGTGAAAGGACGATCGGAGGCATGACATCGGCAGGGAAGGGCAGGCTCTCCAGTGTAGCCGTTGCCGCCGGTCTTGCGCGAGCACACCGCGCACCCTCGCCGCATTCGCGGTCGCGCCGGCGGCGCAGTGCTACTATCGTTACGAGTTGCGGCCGTCCGGCCGCCAACGTCCAGAATGCGACATGGCCCACCCTCCCGAAGTCACCAACATGGCGCTGTTCTGCGATTTCGAGAACATCGCGCTCGGCGTCCAGGACGCCAAGTACGACAAATTCGACATCGGCAAGGTGCTGGAGCGGCTGCTGCTCAAGGGCAGCATCGTCGTGAAGAAGGCGTATTGCGACTGGGAGCGCTACAAGTCGTTCAAGGCGCCGATGCACGAGGCGTCGTTCGAGCTGATCGAAATTCCGCACGTGCGGCAGTCGGGGAAGAACTCGGCCGACATCCGGATGGTCGTCGACGCGCTCGACCTCTGTTACACGAAATCGCATGTCGAGACCTTCGTCATCATCAGCGGCGACTCGGATTTCTCGCCGCTCGTCTCCAAGCTCCGCGAGAACGACAAGGTCGTGATCGGCGTGGGCGTCAAGAACTCGACGTCCGATCTGCTGATCGCGAACTGCGACGAGTTCATCTTCTACGACGACCTCGTGCGCGAGAAGCGCAAGCCCGCGGCCCGGAGGGCGCCGGTACGGGCGCCCGCGGCACCGCCGAAGGCTGCTTCCGCCAAGGCTGCCGGCAACGAGGCGCCGGCTCCCGGCAAGAAGAGTGACGAGGAGCGCCAGCACGAGGCGCTCGAGCTCATTCTCGAAACGATCGAGGCGCTTGGCGCCGAACGCGGCGACGAGGAAAAGATCTGGGGCTCGATGGTGAAGCAGGCGCTCAAGCGGCGCAAGCCGGGGTTCAACGAGTCTTACTACGGCTTCCGTTCGTTCAACGCAGTGCTGGAGGAAGCGGCGCGGCGCGGCAGCCTCAAGCTCGAGCGCGACGAGAAGTCGGGCGGCTATCTCGTCCGGCTCGCATCCAACGGGGACTGAGTCGTGTCGCTGCGCCAGAAGATCGGGGCGGCACGAATGCGCCGATGAAGGCCTCGTCGCTCCGCGACTGGTGGACGCGCGACGCGCTCATCGTCGCCGTTCCCTTGTTGGCGCTGGTGGTCGGCACGTTCTACCTGGCGTCGCGCTACGTCCAGCCTGCTCCGCCGGACACCCTGGTCATGGCGACCGGCACCCCGGGGGGGCTTATCACGCGTATGCCCAGCAGTACCGCGATTACCTGTCCCGGTTCGGAGTGACCCTCGAGCTCCGGCCGACGCACGGCGCCGCGGAGAACTTCGCGCTTCTGCGCGATGGGCGCGTCGACGTCGCGTTCGTCCAGGGCGGAGTCGGCCAGCTGTTGCCGACGGTGCACGGCGAGCCTCCGCTCGTCTCGCTCGGCGCGCTCTACTACGAGGCGCTGTGGATCTTCCAGTCGGTGCAGCAGCCACAGGTGGACACACTCCCCGGACTCGCAGGACGCCGGCTCGCCATTGGCGCCGAGGGCAGCGGCACGCGCGCGCTCGCCCTGCACCTGCTGTCGGACAGCGGAGTCGAGGGCCGGACGACGAGGTTCCTGCCGATCGGCGGCGCGGATGCGTTGCAGGCCCTCGACGCCGGCGAAATCGACGTCGTGTTCCAGGTCGCGGGAATCGAGGCGCCGATCCTCGGCGAGCTGATGCGCAGGCGCGACCTGAAGCCGACGAACCTGGTCCATGCGGGCGCCTACTCCAAGCGCCTCCCCCACCTGACCCCGCTCACGGTGCCGCGCGGTCTGGCCGACATCGCCGCCGACTTGCCCGACCGCAACCTCACGACAGTCGCCACGACGGCCAATCTGCTCGCGCGAAACGAAGTTCATCCGGCGCTGATGTACCTGCTGCTCGACACCGCCTCCGAGATCAACAGCACCCACGTCCGGCTCGCCGAAGCGGGAACTTTTCCCAATCCGCGCGCGCAGGACCTGCCGGTGGCGGAGGAGGCGCAGCGGTACTACAAGTCGGGGAAACCTCTCCTCAAGCAGTATCTGCCCTATTGGGTGGCGAATTTCGTCGACCGGATGCTGATCCTCATGCTTCCGGTGTTCGGTGTGCTGCTGCCGGCGATCAAGTTTGCCCCCATGCTCTACACCTTCCGGCTCAAGGCTCGCATCGGCCGTTGGTACGCGCGGCTCGGCGCGGTCGAGCACGAAATGTCCGGCCGGCCGGACACGGCCCGCGTCGGCGACTACATTTCGCGGCTCGATGCCATCGAACGCGAGATCAACGCCACGCGCCTGCCGAACTGGCTGAGCGAGCAGATCTACCTGCTGCGCGCGGCGATCGACCTCGTGCGCGAGCGCCTCGGAACGCCGCAAGCCAAGGCGATCCCGGGGCTTCGCGATCGCCCGCAGGCGAGCGCAGGTCTTGGAAGGCTCGACGGACCGGCGTAACGTGTTGATTCCGGCCGTACCGCCCCAATTTGAGCAGGCGTATGAGGAACAACACGATCCCAGGCGTACGTCCCGCGGCCGTCGCCGGCATGTTCTATCCCGATGCGCCGCCGGCGCTGGCGGCGGAAGTGCGCGCGCACCTCGCGGCGGGGAACGCTCGCGGCGACGGCGGCGCCCAGCCTCCCAAGGCGATCATCGTGCCGCACGCCGGCTACGTGTACTCGGGATCGGTCGCCGCCTCGGCCTATGCGCGGCTCGCGCCCGGGCGCGAGACGATCCGGCGCGTCGTCCTGTTCGGCCCGACGCATCGCGTTCCGGTCCGCGGGCTCGCGCTGCCTTCGGCGCGGGCGTTCGCGACACCGTTGGGAGAGGTCGTCGTCGATCGCGCCGCCGTCGACCGCGCGCTGACGCTGCCGCAGGTCGTGACCAGCGACGCGGCGCATGCGTTCGAGCACTCGCTCGAAGTCCAGTTGCCGTTCCTGCAGGCCGTCCTCGGGACCTTCGGCATCGTGCCTTTCGCCGTCGGCGACGCGTCGGCGCGCGAGGTAAGCGAGGTCATCGAATTGCTCTGGGGCGGGGCGGAGACACTGATCGTCGTCAGCTCCGATCTTTCGCACTACCACGCCTACGCCGACGCGCGCAGGCGCGATCGCGCGACCGCCGACACGATCCTGGCACTGTGCGCCACGCTCGATCACGACGACGCGTGCGGGGCGACACCCGTCAATGGCCTGCTGCTGGCGGCACGCCGCCAAGACCTGCGCCCCGAGCTGCTCGACTTGCGCAACTCCGGCGACACGGCGGGGGACCGATCGCGCGTCGTAGGTTATGCGTCGTTCGCCTTTGCCGCGCCGGATCGAGCCGATGGCCGACCGTGACCTCGGCCGTGCGCTGCTGACGATCGCGCGGGCGGCGATCGGCGCGGAGCTCGGCTGCGTTCCAACCGGTTCTGCGACGCATGCTGCGCTGGCGGCGCCTGCGGCGACGTTCGTGACGCTCCGGCACGGGGGCGAGCTGCGCGGGTGCATCGGCTCGCTCGAGCCGCGCCGGCCGCTCGGGGAGGACGTGCGCGCGAACGCGCTCGCCGCGGCCTTTCGCGATCCGCGGTTTCCGCCGCTCGCCGCTCGCGAATTCGAGGGCACGTCGATCGAAGTGTCGCTGCTGTCCTCCGCGGAGCGCCTCGAAATCGCGGCCGAAGACGACTTGCTCGCGGCGCTGCGTCCGGGCATCGACGGCCTGATCCTGGCGCACGGCGGTCAACGCGCGACCTTCCTGCCGCAGGTGTGGGATTCCCTGGCCGAGCCGCGCGCCTTCGTGGCGGGCCTGAAGCAGAAGGCGGGCCTTTCCCCGTCGTTCTGGAGCTCCGAGGTGAATGTTTCGCGGTACACGGTCACCAAGTGGATAGAGCGCGATTTTCTGTTGAGCGAAGTGGGGCGATGACGAACTTTCCTGGCCGCTGGTGGCACCCGTTGCCCGACGGGCGCATCCAATGCGACCTGTGCCCGCGCGACTGCCGCCTGCACGAGGGCCAGCGCGGCGCGTGCTTCGTGCGCCAGCGCGAAGGCGACGCGATCGTGCTCACCACCTACGGCCGCTCGTCCGGCTTCTGCATCGACCCGATCGAGAAGAAGCCGCTCAACCATTTCTATCCGGGCTCGTCGGTATTCTCCTTCGGCACGGCTGGCTGCAACCTCGCGTGCAAGTTCTGTCAGAACTGGGACATCTCGAAGTCGCGCGAAATGGACACGTTGATGGACGCCGCGTCGCCCGAGGCGATCGCGGAGACGGCGGCGAAAATGGACTGCCGCAGCGTGGCCTTCACGTACAACGACCCGGTCATCTTCGCCGAGTACGCGATGGACACCGCGGACGCGTGCCGCGCCAGGGGGGTCAAGACGGTCGCGGTCACCGCTGGCTACATCGGCGTCGACGCGCGGCGCGATTTCTACGCCAAGATGGATGCCGCGAATGTCGACCTGAAGGCCTTTACCGACGAGTTCTACGTGAAGCTTTGCGGTGCGCATCTGCAACCCGTGCTCGATACGCTCGTCTATCTCAAGCGCGAGACCGACGTCTGGTTCGAGATCACGACGCTCCTCATCCCGGGGAAGAACGACTCCGCCGCGGAGATCGAGGCGATGAGCGCCTGGATCGTGCGCGAGCTCGGCACCGACGTGCCGCTGCATTTCACCGCATTCCATCCCGACTACAAGCTGACCGACATCGAGCGCACGCCGGCCTCGACCCTGTCGCGGGCCCGCGACATCGCGCGGAGGGCCGGTGTCCGCCATGTGTACACGGGCAACGTGCACGACCGCACCGGCGGCACGACGTCCTGCCCCGCTTGCAACAAGGCCATCATCGAGCGCGATTGGCACGAGATCCTGAGCTATGCGGTGACCGACGACGGCCGTTGCCGGCACTGCGCTGCGCCGATTCCCGGACGCTTCGCGGCGTTCGAAGCTCAATGGGGCCGGCGCCGCGTGCCGGTTCGGGTGAGCGTGGAACCGGCTCGAGCGGGAGTTGCCGCGTTGCCGAGGGCGCGTAACGCGCGGTCTCCCTAGGGCCGGTTCGAACTTGCGGACATAGTGTGAACGGGCCCTAGACGACCAGCCGCGGCAACACGTCGCCCGCCGAACCGGTGAGCACGATCGTCGCTTGCGACGACAGCGGCGTGCGCGATGGATTCACCTCGATGACCGCGGCCCCGGCTTCGAGCGCCGCGAACGGCAGCGACGCTGCCGGTTCGACCAGCGTCGACGTGCCGACGGACATGAACACGTCGCAGCGCCGCGCCGCGGCAATCGCGTCGTCCAGCGCCTGCGACGGCAGTGCTTCGCCGAACCACACAACGCCCGGACGTACCGGCGCACCGCACCGCGGGCAACTTGGCGGCGTCCCCGGAAGCGCGTCGGCCGGAGCAACGACGCATCCCTCGGCGGAGCACCGGTCGACCATCAGGTTGCCGTGAAGCTCGATCACGTTCCGGCTGCCGGCCCGTACGTGCAGACCATCGACATTCTGCGTGATGAGCGCGAAATGCGGCGTGCGTCTCTCGAGCGCGGCGAGCGCCGCGTGGCCCGCGTTCGGCAGGGCCTTCGCCACCCGTTCGCGCCGGGATGCGTACCACTCCCACACCGTCTTCGGATCTGCGGCGAACGCCTCGGGTGTGGCGAGGTCCTCGGGGCGGAACCTCGACCACAGGCCCGTCATCGCATCGCGAAACGTGGGAATGCCGGATTCGGCCGAGATGCCGGCGCCCGTCAGGACGGCAACGCGCCCGGCGGACGACAGCAGGGCCCGGGCCCGGTCGAGGTTCTTGTCCATCGGCGTCGGTTCTGGGCTAGAGTCCGTTTCACCGCCCAATCTAACTCACCTCATGCCGATGCGCCTGCTGCTCCGCCGCGCTGCCTTCGTCATCGTCGCCGCGACCGGCCTTGCCTCGGCACAGAACGCGCCGCACGGGCCGGACGGCTTTCGCAACAACTACGCGCACCCGGACAAGGAGAGCTTCTGGGCGTGGCAGTGGGAGCGGATGCGCGACGGGTTGCCGAAGCCGCCGCCGGGGGGCTGGAACCTGCCTGCCGTCAGGACGGACCCGGCCGCATTGCGGGGGCCCGATACCAACCCGTCGGTGACGTGGGTGGGGCATGCCACGATGATCGTTCGCCTCGCGGGCCGGAACATCCTGTTCGACCCCATCTTCTCCGAACGCGCGTCGCCGTTCGCCTTCGCGGGTCCGAAACGCATCGTGCCGCTGCCGATCGACATTCCCGAGCTGCCGCCCATCGACGTCGTGCTGATCTCGCACAACCACTACGACCACCTGGACGCGGAGTCGGTGCGGCGCCTGGCCGCAATGCCGCAGGGCAGTCCGCGGTTTCTGGTTCCGCTGGGGCTGAAGGCCTGGTTCGCCACACTCGGCATCACGCGGGTCGACGAATACGACTGGTGGCAGGAGGCGCGAGAGGGCGATCTTCGCATCACGTTCGTGCCGGTGCAGCACTGGAGCAAGCGAAGGCTCGACGACGCCAACCAGACGCTCTGGGGCGGTTGGGTCGTCGAGGGCGAAGGGCTGCGGCTCATCCACACCGGCGACACCGGCTACTCGAAGGATTTCCGCGACATCGGCGAGCGTCTCGGGCCTTTCGACATGGCGTTCATTCCGATCGGGTCGTATGCGCCGCGCTGGTTCATGCAGGTCATGCACGTCGACGTTCCCGAGGCCGTGCAGGTTCGCGCGGACTTGAAGGCCGCGCGCGCAATCGGCATGCATTGGGGCACGTTCGAATCGCTCGCCGACGAGCCGCTCGACGAGCCGCCGGCGGTGCTCGCCCGCCAGCGTTTGGAGCGAGGTCTCACCCAAGTCGAGTTCGACGTGATGAAGATCGGCGAGACGCGGCGGCTGCAGAAGGTGGCGGCGCCGAGACCGCCATGACAGTTCGAAGACACCGCTGAACCGCACGGCCTGATACGCTGTCGCATCGGGCGGTCCCTCGACGCTGCCCCAACGACGCCGTCGCCGGTTGGCGTACCAGGGAGGAGTTCGCATGAGCATCGTTTCCCGAAGCAAGGTCATCCTCGCCCTGCTCTGCGCCGCGGCAATCGCGACCGGATCGGCGGCTGCCCAGGCGCCTCCCGGCAAGCTGATCCTCTATACGTCGCAGCCGGAGCGCGATGCCGCCCAGACGGTGGCAGCGTTCAAGCGCGCCCAGCCAGGGGTGGAAGTCGATGTCTTCCGCTCCGGCACGACCGAAGTGATGGGCAAGCTCGCCGCGGAATTCTCTGCCGGTGCGCCCAGGGCGGACGTCCTGCTGCTCGCCGATGCCGCGAGCATGGAGGCGTTGAAGAAGGACGGACGGCTGCTGCCGTATCGCGAGGCCAAGGTCGACGGCCTCGACCCCGGCACCTTCGACGCCGACCGCACGTATTTCGGCTCCAAGCTCATCACCACCGGCATTGCGGTCAACACGGCGGCAAAATCCCGCCCGGCGTCGTGGGCGGATCTCGCGAAACCGGAATACAAGGGGCAGATTGCGATGCCGAGCCCGCTCTACTCCGGCGCCGCGGCGATCATGCTCGGCACGATGACCAATCGCGCGGATCTCGGCTGGACCTATTTCGAGAAGCTGAAGGCAGCCGACGCAGTTGCCGTGCGCGGCAACGGCGCCGTGGTGACGGCCGTCGCGAACGGCGAGAAGGCCTACGGCGTGCTGGTCGACTTCATGGCGTTCAACGCGAAAGCGAAGGGCTCGCCCATCGACTTCGTCTTTCCGGCCGAGGGCCTGCCCGCGGTAACCGAGCCGGTCGCGATCATGAAGACGACGCAGAACGCGGCAGCCGCGCGCGCGTTCGTCGATTTCATCCTCTCCGACGAGGGTCAGAAGCTTGCGGTCGCGATGGGATACATCCCGGCCAGGTCCGGCGTCGGGATGCCGGCGTGGTATCCGGCGGGCGTCAGGATCAACCTGATGCCGACCGACATTCCCAGGGTCGTGCAGACGAACAGCGCCAACCTCAAGCGCTTCTCCGAGCTCTTCGGCAACTAGCATCGGCCGGGAAGCCGCGCGCCCCGCCTCCTCGTTCATGGCAAACACTACGGGCGTGCGCGGCCGGTTCGGGGACTACGCGCTGCTGTGGGGGTTGATCGGGGTCGTCGCTCTGCTGTCGCTACTGCCGTTCGCGCGGCTGCTTCTGGAAGGCGTCATGCCGGGCGGCGCGGTGTCGGGCGACGCGGTTCGCCGCGTGCTGTCGGAGCGCGCGACCTGGACGGCGACGGGGCACAGCCTCGTCACGGCCTCCGGCGGTACCGCGTTTGCGGTCGTGCTCGGCGGCGGCGTGGCGCTCATCGTGTCGCTCACCGATATCCGGGGCCGCAACACCTTCGTCTTCTGCTACGTGATGCCGCTGCTGCTGGCCCCGCAGGTCGTGGCGCTCGCGTGGCTGCAGATGTTCGGTCCCGCGAGTCCAGTCCTCAAGCTCCTCGGCATCGCGCCGGCGCTGGGCAGCCGCAATCCGCTCTACTCGCCCGGCGGGATCGTGCTGGTGCTCGGCGTCCAGTACGCGCCGCTCGTGTTCCTCACGCTGCGCGCCGGATTGCGCACTCTGCCGCATGAACTGCTCGAGGCGGCGCTGGCCGGCGGGGCAAGACCGCTGCGGGTGATCTGCACGATCGTGCTCCCGCTGATGACGCCGCCGCTCCTCGCGGGGGTCGCTCTCACCTTCGTCTCCTGCCTCGGCAACTTCGGCATCCCCGCGCTGCTCGGCATTCCGGGCAACTATCTGGTGTTGCCGACGCTCATCTACCAGCGGCTTGCCGGATTCGGACCGGAGGTGCTGTCCGAGGTTGCGGTGCTCTCCGTGCTCATCGGCATGATCGCCATCGTCGGGATCATCGCGCAGGACGTCCTCCTGTCGCGACGCGATTTCCGCACGGCAAGCGCCGCGGTCGAGCCGCGCGCATTCGAATTGCGGCGCGCTCGCCGGCCTGTCGAGATCGCGCTGTGGGCGCTCGCGTTCGTCGCGCTGGGGCTGCCGCTCACGGCGCTGCTGCTGACCTCGCTGGTTCCCGCCGTCGGCGTGCCGCTCGACGCGGCGAGCGCGACGCTCGACAACTACCGCTTCGTGCTGTTCGAGCATGCGGCCGCGCGACGCGCCTTCGGGGTGAGCTTCGGACTGTCCGCGGCCGCCGCGGTCACGATCGTGCTGATCGCGGTGCCGCTCGCCTACTTCCTCGTATGGCGCCGTTCGCGGCTGTTGCGCGCAGTGAACATCGTCACCGAAGTGCCATACGCCGTGCCGGGCGTGGTGCTTGCGATTGCCGCGATCCTCCTGTTCCTGAAGCCGCTGCCCGTCCTCGGCCTCTCCCTCTACAACACGATCTGGATCATCCTCTTCTGCTACCTCGCGCGCTTCCTGGTCCTCGGCCTGCGTCCGGTCGTGAGCGGCTATCACCAGCTCGATCGCACGCTGGAAGAGGCCGCGCAGATCGCCGGCGCGCGCCTCATGCGGCGGCTCGCCACGGTCATCCTGCCGCTGGTCGCGCCGGCAGCGGCCGCCGGCGCGCTCCTCATCTTTCTCACCGCGTTCAACGAGCTCACGGTGTCGGCGCTTCTCTGGTCGACGGGCGCCGAGACGCTGGGCGTGGTCTTCTTCTCCTTCCAGCAAGGAGGCGATTCGAATTACGCCTCGGCGCTGGGCATGCTCACCGTCATCGTGACCATCGCGTTGATGCTGTCGACGCTGTTGCTGACCGGCCGCTTGCCAAGAGGGGTGCTGCCGTGGCGCGACTGACGCTCGAGCGCCTCGGCAAGCTCGTACGGTTCGTTCCAGGCGCTGTGCGACGTGTCGCTCGAGGTCGCGGACGGGGAATTCGTCGCCATTCTCGGGGCGTCGGGCTGCGGAAAGACGACGCTGCTGCGGCAGGTCGCGGGGTTCGACCGGCCGGATGCCGGACGAATCCTCATCGGGGACACGATCGTGTCCACGCCGGAGCGGCAGATGCCTCCGGAGGAGCGCCGGATCGGCATCGTCTTCCAGTCCTACGCGCTGTGGCCGCACATGACGGTCGCCGAGAACGTCGCCTACGGGCTGACGGTGGCGGGCGTCAGGGATCCGGAGCGCGCAACGCGCGTGAACGCCGCGCTCGCGCTGGTCGAGCTCGACGGATTTGCGGAGCGTCGCCCGGCGCTGCTTTCGGGCGGCCAGCGGCAGCGGGTGGCGCTCGCGCGCTGTCTCGTGACCGAGCCGTCGCTCGTGCTGCTCGACGAGCCGCTCGCCAACCTCGACGTGCATTTGCGCGCAGCGATGGAGCGCGAGTTCGCGCGCTTCCACGAGCGCACCGGCACCACGATGATCTACATCACGCACGACCAGACCGAGGCCATGGCGCTGGCCGATCGGATCGCGGTGATGGACAGGGGGCATGTGCTCCAGTTCGCGACGCCGTCGCAACTCTATCGCGAGCCGGCCGATGCGACGGTCGCGAGGTTCATCGGCGAGGGCATGGTCGTGCCCGTCGAGGTCGTCGCGGTCCACGGTGACGGGACGTGCGACGCCGACGTCTTCGGCCATCGCCTCCAGATGCGCTGCGCCGCCGCGCAACGGCTCGCGGCAGCGTCCGCCTGCCTGCGGGCGTCCGCGCTGTCGATCGTGGCGCCCGGTACGCCCGGATTGCGCGCGCGGGTGACCAGCATGACCTATCAGGGCGGACATTTTCGAGTGGACGCGAGCGTAGCGGCGGCGCCCGAAGTGGCGCTGCATCTGACGGTGCCTGAGCCGTGCAGCGTCGTGCCCGATGCCGTCATCGATCTCGCCATCGACGACGGCTGGGTCATTCCCGGCGGCACGGCCGCGTGAGCGACGGGTCCCGATAAGGGCGGCGGCCGGCTGGCCAATCAGTGCTAAAATCAACTGTTTAGCGATACGAACGGCGTCGGCTGGACAACGTTTGGAGCGCCAACCCGCAAGACCGAGTTCGCAATGAGTGCATTCAATCTGCCGTCCATCTCGCGTCGTCGAACGCGAGTCGCGCTGGTCGGGGGGATCCCGATCGGCGGCGGCGCGCCGATCGTGGTGCAATCGATGACCAACACGGACACGGCGGACGTCGGAGCGACCGTGGCGCAGGTCAAGGCGCTGGCCGACGCCGGATCGGAGCTCGTCCGCATCACCGTCAATTCGGCGGCCGCGGCGGCAGCGGTTCCAACCATTCGCGAGAAGTTGGATGCCCTGTCCTGCAATGTGCCTTTGATCGGCGACTTCCACTTCAACGGGCACAAGCTGCTGTCCAACTTTCCGGACTGCGCCAAGGCGCTCGCGAAGTACCGGATCAATCCCGGCAACGTCGGCAGGGGTTCCCGGCACGACCCGCAGTTCGCCGTGATGATCGAGAGGGCGATCGACTACGGCAAACCGGTGCGCATCGGAGTCAACTGGGGCAGCCTCGACCAGGATCTGCTGGCGAGTCTCATGGACGAGAACGCGCGTTTGACGAATCCGCTCGACGCCGCTCACGTGACGCGCGAGGCGCTGGTGCAGTCCGCGATTCGCAGTGCGCAGTTCGCCGAGGCGCTGGGCCTGCCCGGGGATCACATCATCCTGGCGTGCAAGGTTTCCAACGTGCAGGACCTGATTGCCGTCTACACCGAGCTCGCGCGACGCTGCGACTATCCGCTGCACCTCGGCCTCACGGAAGCGGGCATGGGCAGCAAGGGCATCGTCGCGTCGACGGCGGCGCTCGCCGTGCTGCTGCAGCAGGGCATCGGCGACACGATCCGCATTTCCCTGACGCCCGAACCGAACGGCGACCGCACACGCGAGGTGCAGGTCGCGCAGGAGATCCTGCAAACGATGGGCCTGCGCTCCTTCGCCCCGCTGGTCAGCGCGTGTCCGGGATGCGGCCGCACGACGAGCGTTGTCTTCCAGGAGCTTGCGGACAAGATCCAGACGTACCTTCGCGCCCAGATGCCTGCGTGGCGCAAACGCTATCACGGCGTCGAAGACATGACTGTCGCGGTGATGGGGTGCGTCGTGAACGGTCCCGGTGAGTCGAAGATGGCCAACATCGGGATCAGCCTTCCGGGGACCGGCGAGGTGCCGGTTGCCCCGGTCTTCGTGGATGGCCACAAGACCGTGACGCTCAAGGGCGAGCGAATTGCCGAGGAGTTCGAGCAGATCGTTTTCGATTACGTCCGCGCGACCTACGGCGGCGAGCCGGCGGCGGCGCATCTGCGGCCCGAGAAGAAGTCGATCGGAATCCGTCAGGCGTAGCCGTACTTCGACCTGCAAGTCACTGCGGCGCCGGCATGGCCCGCGAGCGCAGTACCGACGCAACCGCGAGCCCCATTCGAAATGCGATATCACGCGTTGATTCCCGCGGCAGGGACGGGAAGTCGATTTCGGGGCGATCTGCCCAAGCAATACTGGATGCTGGAGGGCAAGCCGGTACTCGCGCACAGCATCGACCGCCTGGCCGCCGCCGTAGCCCTGCAACAAGTCTATGTGGCCGTCGCGCCGGGCGATTGCTGGATCGAGGAAGCGATTGGCGCCAGACACGGCGTGACGATACTGCGTTGTGGTGGCGCGACCCGCGCCGCAACCGTCCGCAACGCCTTGCAGTCTCTGGCCGAAGTGGGCGCCACCGACTGGATATTGATCCATGACGCGGTGCGCCCGTGCATCGACGCCGCCTCGTTGTTGCGACTGCAGCGGGAGCTCGAGGACGACGCCGTCGGCGGCCTGCTGGCACTGCCGGTGGTCGGGACGCTGAAGCGCGCCGACGCGGAAGGCCGCTGCCTCAGGACCGAGCCGCGCGAGGGCCTATGGCGCGCGCAGACACCGCAGATGTTCCGGTACCGTGTCTTGTGCGAGGCGCTGGCATTGCCGGGAGCGGCACAATGCACCGACGAAGCCCAGGCCGTGGAGGCGCTGGGCGCGAAGCCCCGGCTCGTGACCGGCAATCCGGCCAATCTCAAGATCACCTACCCCGACGACCTGGCGCTTGCCGCCGCGATCATGTCGGCGCAGCAACGCACGCAGCAACCATAGGCAATGCGGCCAACGTGATGTGCCTGCGCGGACTCGCGAAACCGCCGCGGCGGGAGCAGCGTGTTCACGAAATGACGCGGGTGGCCCTCAGCGCTTCAATCGGTAGAGCATTTCGCCGGCGCGCGGGACCACGAGGACGCCCGCGTCCTCGCGGCGCTGCCAGGCGGCCACGTCGATCGACGCCGGATCGCGATAGCCCAGGTTGATGCGCTTGCAGCGCTCCGCGGAAATCCCCGTGGCGAGCGTCACCGTCACGCGCGGAGTCTCGACGCCGGTCGCGGCATCGTAGGTGCCTTGTCCCTTGACGTGCGTCGAGTGCGCGAGCACGCCGCCCGCGTACCCGGCGAACCGCTCGGGCTGGGCCACGAAGTAGTCGCGGCAGTGATAGCCCACTTCCTCGATCATGCGGCCGTGCGTGAAGCTCACCTCGTTGATGTGCGGCGCGTAGATGATCACCTCGCCGCCGTCGGCGACCACCGGCTCGATCTTGTACATGCCCTTGCCGGCCGTCCAGATGTCCGCGTACATCGACGGCATCACCGACAGTACCTTGCGCACGGGCTGGTCGAGCCAGACGATGTGGCGTTTCGACGACAGCGCGGACGCCTGTTCCCACGCTTCCCGCGCCGACCCGAAATAGAGACCGGCCATGCCCGCTGGCGTCACGACGAGCGCGAAGCAGGCGGTCGGCACCGACACCATCGACGCGGCCCGGTCGATGACGGCGCGCACCGGCGTGTAACCGCTGCCGATGATCTCGTAGTTCGTGATGAGCGCGCCCAGCCAGTGCGTGAAATTGATGACGTCGGCGCCGGCGATGCCGGGGAAGAAATACTTGTTGCCGCCCGAGAAACCGACGACCTCGTGCGGAAACACAGGACCGCAGATGACGAGCTGGTCGTATTCGAAGATGAGCCGGTTGAGCGCCACGGTCACGGGCTGCTCCAGCCGGCCGCCCGAAAGCTCGCGGATCTCGGCCGCGGAAATCTCGCCGATCGTGGCGAACGTCGCCGGGTCCGCCCACTCGTGGTTGAAGATCCGCGAATTGCCCGCGCGGCCGTCGACCACCGGCGCGCCGACAAGACGCGTGAGCTCGGCGTCGGTCATCGGCCGGTGCGTGCCGAGCGCCACCAGGAAGTCGAGCGCCGCGACCTTGCCGTCCAGCAGTTCGCGAAACAGGCCGAAGAGGTGCGGCATCGGCATCGTGCGGGTGCCGTCGGGAATGATGAACAGCACGCGCTTGCCCGCGAGCGACAGCGAGGCGAGACCCGCGCGGACGATGTCGCGGATTTCGTCCGCGCCGAGGAAACGGTCGGTGTATCCGGCGCCTTGCATGCTGCGTATCGTACCGCTCGCGCCGCCCGGACGGTGCAAATCCCGTTCCGCGTTCCTGTGCGCCCAACGGCCGGGCGCGACGGGGTAAACTCGCTCCAGCAGCGCCAAGCACCCTGAGCGGGGGACACGATGAACGAAGCGCGAACGGTCGGCATTCTGTACGGCAAGTCGGAGCTGGAGCTCCGGCTGCCGCATGAGGCGCGTCCGACGGTGATCGGCAAGCGGCCGATGGCGAAGCTGCCGGATCCCGGGGCCGCAGTGCGCGAGGCGCTGGCGCGGCCGATCGGCGCCGCCCCCTACGACGCCCTCGTGCGCGGTCGCAGGAGTGCGTGCATCCTGATCTGCGACATCACGCGGCCGGTCCCGAACCGCTTGTTCCTGCGGCCGCTGATCGAGGGCCTCATCGCCGGCGGCATGCCGCGCGACGCGATCACGGTGTTGGTCGCGACCGGCCTCCATCGTCCGAACGAGGGCGCGGAGCTCGCCGAAGTGGTCGGCGATCCGTGGGTGTTCGCAACCGTGAAGGTCGAGAATCACTTCGCGCGCGGATGATGCCGCGCACGTCGACCTCGGCGTCACGTCCCGCCGGCGCACGCCGGTGAAGCTCGACCGGCGCTTCGTCGAGGCGGAGGTGCGCATCGCCACCGGGCTCGTCGAGCCCCATTTCATGGCCGGCTACTCGGGCGGCCGGAAGGTCATTGCGCCGGGCATCGCGCACGAGGATACGATCCGGACCTTCCACAGCGCGCGTTTCATGGAAGACCCGGCGGCGATCCAGTGCAACCTCGCAGGCAATCCGCTGCACGAGGAGCAGCTCGAGATCGTGCGGATGCTGGGCGACGTCTATGCCGTCAACACGGTGATCGACGAGGACCGCGATCTCGTGCACGTCAATTTTGGCGAAGTCATCGAGAGCCACCTGACGGCGGTCGCCTTCGTCGCCGACAGCGCGCGCGTGCCGGTGGGCCGGCGCTTCTCGACGATCGTCACGTCCGCTGCCGGGCATCCGCTCGACGGCACCTACTACCAGACGGTGAAGGGCATGGTGACGCCGCTCGACATCCTGGAGCCGGGTGGCACGCTGATCGTGGCGTCGGCTTGCGCCGAGGGCTTCGGCTCGCACGAGTTTCGCGATGCGCAAGCGCGCCTGCGCACGCTCGGGCCCGACGCCTTTCTGCAGTCGCTGCTCGCCAAGCGGTTTGCCGATGTCGACGAGTGGCAGACCGAGATGCAGTTGAAGTCGACGCGCGTCGGCCGCGTGCAGCTCTACACGACGGGTCTCGATGCCGAAGAGCGGAGCCTCACCGGCGTCGAATCCATCGATTCGATCGAAGGCGCGCTCGCCGCCGCGCTCGCCCGCGCCGGCGACCCCGCGGTGGCAGTCGTGCCCGAAGGACCCTATGTCGTCCCAGTCGTCGGCTGACGAGGCGCTGCCGCCACCGGCCACGCTCGCGATCCACCTCGATCTCGTCGGGGGTATCAGCGGTGACATGTTCGTCGCCGCGATGGTCGATGCGCTTCCTGCGCTCGCCGCGCCGATCCTGGCCGAACTCTCGAGGGTGCGCGCGGAGGGCGAGGCGACGCCCGAATTCGTCGAGGCTGCAAGTGGCGGCTTGCGCGCGCGTCGCTTCCGAGTTGCGCCGGCGGCGGGCGCGCCCGACTATCGCCGTCCTTCGATCGGCCAGGCAAGCGTCATCGCAGGCGCAGGACACGAGCATGCCGGGACGGCGTACGCGGCGCTGCGCCGCCGACTCGAACGAGCACCGTTGTCCGCGCCGACGCGCGAGCACGCGCTTGCGCTCCTGGCGCTGCTCGCGGCGGCGGAGGCACAGGTGCACGGGATTCCGGTCGACGACGTCCATTTCCACGAACTCGCGGACTGGGACTCGCTGCTCGACGTCGTCGCGGTCGGGTGTATCGCGGGGCGGCTCTCCGGCGCGCGCTGGACGGCCACGGCGCCGCCTCTCGGCGGCGGCACCGTGCGCACCGCGCACGGTGTGCTGCCCGTGCCGGCCCCCGCGACGAGCCAGCTGCTGACGGGCTACCCGTGGCACGACGACGGCATCGCCGGCGAGCGCGTAACGCCGACAGGCGCCGCCATCCTGCGGCACCTCGTCCCCGTGGCAGCGTGCAACGGGCGCCGCGATGCCGGCCGGCTGGTTTGCACCGGCTGCGGCGCGGGAACGCGCACCCTCACGGGAGTGCCGAACATTCTGCGCGTGCTGGTGTTCGAGCGCGCGGCGGTTCCCGACACGGGCGCCGACATCGTCGCGGTGCTCGAATTCGACGTCGACGACATGACGGGCGAGGAGATCGCCGTGGCGGGCGATCGCTTGCGGAGCGAGCGGGGTGTGATCGACGTTTCGATCGGTGTGCGGGTGGGGAAGAAGGGACGGCCGCAGACCGAGTTCCGCCTGCTCGCCAAGCCGGATTCGGTCGATGCGATCGCGCAGGCGTGCTTCACCGAAACGTCGACGCTGGGACTGCGCCGGCGCGACGAGCGCCGGCACGTGCTGCACCGGACCGAGGCCGTAGCGACGGTTGCAGGCGCGTCGATCGCGGTGAAGGTCGCGATGCGTCCCGGCGGCAAGCGCACGGCCAAGGCGGCGCAGGACGATGTGGTCGCCACACGCGGGCTCGGCGCGCGCCGGCAAGCGCGTGCGGCCGCGGTGAAGAACGCACTGAAAGGCGGCAAAGAATGAGCCGGCGGGGGGCTGATGAGCCCCCACGCTCGCTTTGTGCGGCTGCGCCGCATCCCGCTTCGCGGGACCAGCCTTCGGCTGTCCTGCGGCCTTCGGCCTGGTGCTCGCTGCCCCCCGAGGGGGAGCAGGGCCTCCCTTGGGACGGCCCGGCGGGAGGCGCTGATGAGCCCCCACGCTCGCTTTGTGCGGCTGCGCCGCATCCCGCTTCGCGGGACCAGCCTTCGGCTGTCCTGCGGCCTTCGGCCTGGTGCTCGCTGCTCCGCGAGGGGGAGCAGGGCCTCCCTTGGGACGGCCCGGCGGGAGGCCCGGTGAGCGCGCCGCTGCTCGCGCGCCTCGTCGCGGCACTCGATCGCCACGGGCGGCTCGCGGTCGCGGTCAGCGGCGGCGTCGACTCGATGACGCTCGCCCACGTCGCGTGGCGCTTCTCCCGCGCCAAGGTGACGATGTACCACGCGACGGGACCCGCAGTGCCGGTGGCCGCACGCGGGCGCGTCGAGACCCATGCCTTGACGCACGGCTGGCCGCTCACGCTGCTCGACGCCGGAGAGCAGGCCGACGCTCGCTATCGCGCGAACCCGGTCGATCGCTGCTACTACTGCAAGACGAACCTCTACGCTCGCATCCGCGAGGCCACGCCTGACCCGATCGCCTCCGGTACCAATCGCGACGATCTCGACGATTTCCGCCCCGGCCTGCGCGCTGCGGCCGAGCGCGATGTGGTGCATCCGTATGTCGAGGCGGGCATCGACAAGGCGAACGTGTACGCGCTCGCTGCCCATCTCGGCCTCGACGACCTCGAGCGGCTGCCCGCGCAGCCCTGTCTCGCGAGCCGCGTGGAAACCGGGATCGCCATCGTGCCGGACGATCTCGCTTTCATCGATGCCGTGGAGACCCGACTCGCCGCGCGCCTCGGAGGCGAGACGGTGCTTCGCTGCCGCGTGACCCGCCAGGGCATCGTGATCGAGCTTTCTTGCGCACAGGACGTGCGCGCCGCCGCGCTCGCCCGCGACATCGGCGCCGAAGCCTGCGCGAACGCGGGCCGCCCGTTCGCGGGGGTGCGTCCGTACCTGCGCGGCGCGGCGTTCCTGCGCAAGGCCGCCGATGGATGAGTTTCGCCTCGACTGGGCGCGCCCCGGGCGCACCGGGACGAGCGAGGCGGTGCTGTGCGAGCCGAAGTCGGCGGCACAGATCGATGCGATCGTCGCGCATGCGGCCGAACTCGACCGGCGACTGCTGTTGACGCGCCTCGGGCCACGCAAGTTCGGCCGGCTCGCGGCGCCGACCCGGGCGGCGCTCGACTACGACGAGGCCACGCGCACGGCGATCCTCGGCGGACTGCCGGCGGCGCAAAGTGTCAGCCGGGTCGCGATCGTCTGCGGCGGCACCTCGGATCTCGCCGTCGCGGGCGAAGCCCTGCGCACGCTCGCTTTCGCCGGAGAATCGGCGACGCTGGTCTCCGATGTGGGTGTGGCCGGCTTGTGGCGATTGATGGAACGGCTCGACGAAATCCGCCGGCATCGCGTGGTCATCGCGGTGGCGGGCATGGAAGGCGCTCTCTTCAGCGTCCTGGCCGGGCTTGTGCCCTGCGCGGTGATCGCGGTGCCGACCTCCGTGGGCTACGGCGTCGCCATGGGCGGCGGCACGGCGCTCAACGCGGCGCTCGCCAGTTGCGCGTCGGGACTCGCCGTCGTCAACATCGACAACGGCTTCGGCGCCGCGCACGCGGCGCTGCGGATTCTCGGGGAACCCGCGCCCGCGGGATAGGGAACGCGAGCGCCTCCGGCGCGCGGTCGAGTGACCGGAGGTCGCCCTCCGCGAGGACCCGCCGCTACTTCTGCAGCGTCGCCTCGTCGACCAGGACTTTGTAGGAATACCCCGAACCGAGGTTCACGTCGGTGCGCACCGTGCCGCGGGCGAGCACGACGTCGCCGATCTTCGTCTCGTCCTTGGTGGTGACGAGCACGTCGTTCGTGCCGTCCGTGGCCGATCCCGATCCGTCGCGCAGATGGACCCAGTTCTTGCCCATCACGCCCGGCGTGTATTTGACGACCTTGCCGCGGACCAGCACAGGCTTGTTCTTGAGCTCCGTGCCTTTCGCCACGATTTCCGCGACGGTCCGCGCATCGGGACCCGTCGCCTTCGGCACCTTCACGTTCCCGCCGTCGGTCGCTTTGGCGACCCCCGCGTTCCTGTGCACGGCGTCGTTGGGTGGTTGCACGGCGGGTGGTGTTTCCGCCGCGAAACCGGCGCTCGCGAGAAGCGTGAAGAAGAGGGCCGCCAGTGGCTTCATGGGTCGAATTCCTTTCCAGGGTGCACATGCCGTCGCGTCCGTGACGGACGGGCGCACAATGCCACGAAAATCCCCGGCCGACCTTGATCTGGATCGTGGTCCGCGCGACCGGGCGAATCAGTCGAAATCGACGTACTTCGTCGCGCGCCGCCTCGATCGCCGCACCCATCGCCAGGTTCTTCGGCGAATGGAACTGCGCCCAATCGCGTTCGGCCACGAACGCTTCGATGGCATCCTGCAATTCGGCGAGGCGGTCGGTCATGCTCGGCATCTCCCGGCGTCAGAATTTCTCGTCGGCGCGCAGATAGCGCCACTTTCCTGCCGGCAGCTTGCCGAGCGCGACACTGCCCGTGCGAACCCGCTTCAACCCGGTGACCGCAAGGCCGACCAGCTCGCACATCCGCCGGATCTGGCGCTTCCGGCCTTCGCGCAGCACGAAGCGCAACTGGTGCTCGTTCTGCCACGACACCCGCGCCGGCTTCAATTGCACGCCGTCGAGCTCGAGGCCGTGCTGCAGCGATTTCATCCCGGCCGGCGACAGCGTGCCCTCGACGCGCACCAGGTATTCCTTTTCGACCTCCGAGTCGCGTCCGATCAGCCGCCGCGCGACGCGGCCGTCCTGGGTGAACACGATGAGGCCGGTGGAATCGATGTCGAGCCGGCCTGCGGGGGCCAAGCCACGAAGGTGACTCGGCTTGAACGCGATCGGCGCACGGTCCTCGTCCCACCGGTTTTCCGGACGGATCAGCACGCTCGCGGGCTGGTAACCGTCCTCGGCCTGGCCCGACACGTAGCCGATAGGCTTGTTGACGAGGATCGTGACCTGCTCGCTTTGATGATGGCGCGCGGCGGCGTCGATCTCGATGCGCGCCTGCGGCGGCACGCGGGTTCCGAGTGTCGTCATCACCGCGCCGTCGACCTTGACCCAGCCGTTCTCGATCCACTCGTCGGCTTCGCGCCGCGAGCAAAGCCCGAGTTCGCTCATGCGTTTGGACAATCGCGGATTACCGTCCACGAGCGGTGGTGCGGCACGCACGGTTCCTGCGGCTGGAGGGGGGGTGGCGGGCGCGGCCGGTGCGACCCCCCGTGCGGCCGGCGCGCCTGGAGCGACTCGTGGAGCCGACGCCACGGAGGGCGCCCGGCCATGCTGCGCGCGCCGCTGCCGGGAGGTCGGCGGCTTCGCGGGCGGCGCGGGGCCGCTCCTGGGCGGGAGCTTGAGCGTGGGAGGCGCCATGGGATCTCGGCCAGCCGTCACGCGCGGCGATAGACTTCCGCGCCTTGCTGCACGAACTCGACGGCCTTGATTTCCATCCCCTTCGCGATCGCCTCGCTCTCCGCGATGCCCTGCTTCGCGGCGAACTCGCGCACGTCCTGCGTGATCTTCATCGAGCAGAAGTGCGGGCCGCACATCGAGCAGAAGTGCGCGAGCTTGGCGCCCGACTGCGGCAGCGTCTCGTCGTGGAACTCGCGCGCCTTGTCGGGATCGAGGCCCAGGTTGAACTGATCGTCCCAGCGGAACTCGAAGCGCGCCTTGGAGATCGCGTTGTCGCGGATCTGCGCGCCGGGATGACCTTTGCCGAGGTCCGCCGCGTGCGCGGCGACCTTGTACGCCATGATGCCGTCCTTCACATCCACTTTGTTCGGCAGCCCGAGGTGCTCTTTCGGCGTCACGTAGCAGAGCATCGCAGTGCCGTACCAGCCGATCATCGCCGCGCCGATGGCGCTCGTGATGTGATCGTAGCCGGGTGCGATATCCGTCGTGAGCGGCCCCAGCGTGTAGAACGGCGCTTCGCCGCACAGGCGCAGCTGCTCGTCCATGTTGTGCTTGATCATGTGCATCGGCACATGGCCGGGGCCCTCGATCATCACCTGCACGTCGTGCTTCCACGCGACCTGAGTCAGCTCGCCCAGCGTGGCGAGCTCCGCCATCTGCGCTTCGTCGTTGGCGTCGGCGCCCGAGCCGGGCCGCAGTCCGTCGCCCAGCGAGAACGCGACGTCGTAGGCCTTCATGATCTCGCAGATCTCGTCGAAACGCGTGTAGAGGAAGCTCTCCTTGTGATGCGCAAGGCACCATTTGGCCATGATCGAGCCGCCGCGCGACACGATGCCGGTCATCCGCTTCGCCGTCATGGGGATGTAGCGCAGGAGCACGCCGGCATGGATCGTGAAATAGTCCACACCCTGCTCGGCCTGCTCGATCAGCGTGTCGCGGTACATCTCCCACGTGAGCTCCTCGGCCTTCCCGTCGACCTTCTCCAGCGCCTGGTAGATCGGCACGGTGCCGATCGGTACCGGCGAGTTGCGGATGATCCACTCGCGCGTCTCGTGGATGTTCTTGCCGGTCGACAGGTCCATCACCGTGTCGGCGCCCCAGCGGGTCGCCCACGTCATCTTCTCGACCTCTTCGTTGATCGACGAGGACACGGCGGAGTTGCCGATGTTGGCGTTGATCTTCACGAGAAAGTTGCGGCCGATGATCATCGGCTCGGTTTCGGGATGATTGATGTTGTTCGGGATGATGGCGCGACCGCGCGCGACCTCGGCGCGGACGAACTCCGGTGTGATGATCGCGGGAGTCGCCGCGCCGAAGCTCTGGCCGGGATGCTGCCGCGTCACGGTTTCGGGCAGCGAGCGCAGCATCTCTTCGCGCTTCAGGTTCTCGCGGATCGCGATGAATTCCATCTCCGGCGTGATGATCCCGCGCCGCGCGTAATGCATCTGGGTGACGTTCGCGCCCGCGCCGTTGACAACTGCGGCGCGCCGCGGCTTGCGCTGAAGATCGAAGCGCAAACCGGCGAGAGCGGGATCCGCGAGCCGGGCCCGGCCGTACGCGGAGGTCAGCCCGTCGAGGGCGACGGTGTCGCCGCGCTCCGCGATCCACGGCGCGCGCAGCGCGGGCAGGCCACGGCGGATGTCGATCGCCGCGGTCGGGTCAGTGTACGGGCCCGACGTGTCGTAGACGACGATCGGCGCGTTCTTCTCCGCTCCGAACGAAGCGGGCGTGTCGGATTGCGCGATCTCGCGCATCGGCACGCGGATGTCGGCGCGCGAGCCCTCGACGTGGATCTTGCGCGAATTGGGCAGCGGCGTGACGGCCGCGCTGTCCACGTGCGCGTCGCGCGCGTAGAACTGGTCGTTGGCGTTCATGGAGGCTCCTCGGCCGTGATGAGGCGCGGGGAGCGAAGGGTCAGGCTACGCTTCCCTGCGCCGGCATTATCCGCACAGGTACCAAGGGTTTGATCTCACCCTCCCGCAATGCGGGAAGGACCCCTAGCGTCGACCGCCACGTTACGCCAATGCGGCGATCGCGTCCAATGGCGCGCTGCGGTCGCTCTAGCGTCGCCCGCCGCCACGGAAGCCGCCGCCGCCAAAGCCGCCGCCGCCGAAGCGCCCGCCGAAACCGCCGCCGCCGCCGAACCGATCTCCACCGCCGAAGCCGCCGCCGCCGAAGCCCCCGCCGCCGAAGCCCCCGCCCCCGCTGTTCATCCGCGACATCGGGCTCGCCTCGCTGAAACCGCCGAATCGATCGTCGCCAGTCGACCGCGCCTGCGATTCCTTGTCGCCCCACGACGAAGCGCCGGAGGCGTTGTTCCAGCCGCTCGACGAATGCTGCTGCCAGCCGTCGCCCGTGTTCTTGTACACGTTGCCGTTGACGTCGGCGTAATGGTTGTTGCCGACGCTGGCGGTGCCCCAGGTGTTCGTTTGTCCGGTCTTGGCGTTGTAGGTCTGACCGCCGCCTACGTGCGCGTTGCCCTCCGGCCCCGCGGTGGTCGCGCCGGCGCGCTGGTACGAACTTCCGCCCGCACCCGTTCCGGAAACCGAGGACGCAGTCGAGCGCTGCCCGGAGTAGACGTTGTAGTTGCTCGCGCGCGCGACGTTGCCCGAGCCGCCAGCCGCGCCGTTCATCGTCCGATCGTAGCCGCGCGTGGCATTGCCCGTGTACGCGTTGAACTGCTTGCCCGCGTTGTAGCTGCCCGACGTGCCCGTGCGGGCGTTGTAGTAGTTGCCGCTCGCCGTGGTACCTGCCACACCACCGCCCGCGTACCAGGAGCGTGTGCCCGACCACGTCGTCGCGCCCCAGTGGCCGTAGACGTTGGCGCTCGCGGTTGCGCAGCAGCCGTACCCGCCCCAGTAGGCAGGATAGTAGTAGGCACCGCCCCACCAGGGCTCCATCCACGCCGCGGTGGCGAGGCCCATCGCGAAGGCCCATGTGTAGCCCACGTATGGGTTGTAGATCGGGGCGGCCGCGATGCCATAGGTGTACGGCGACGCATACCAGACACTGCCGACCCATGGCGTGTAGGCATAGCCCGTGCCGTAGACGACCGTGCCCCACGGCGCGACCACCGTGCCGAGATAGCCTGGCGTGTAGCCGACGTAGACGACTTTCGGCGTCGCTTCGTAGATCCGCACGTACGTCACGTAGTAGATCGGCGAGGACGGCGGGATCGTGTAGATCACCGGCGGCACCGACGTGGCGACGACCCAGGGTCCGGTCAGCTGCGCGGCCGTGAACCAGACGCCCGCGGTCACGGCATAGAGCGCATTCGGCGCCACCTGGATCACCGGCACGTGCGAATTCGTCACGTAGGTGAGCGGCGTGCCGGCGACCGGCGCGAATTGCGGCGGGCCGTCGAATTGCGGTGTGTACTTCGGCCCGTTCGCAAGCGGCACGGTCGCGGTCTGCGGGATCGAGTTTTCGATGACCGCTTCCTGCGCTTGCGGCGTGCCGGCGACGGTGGGCAGCACGGCACCGGCGAGCGAATGCGGCGGGATGCGCGCGAAGTCCGGCGGCAGCGTGTCGCTGGGGACGAACGTGAACGGCCCGGAGAGGCTCGCCGCCATGAACCAGCGCCCGGCGAGCAGCACGTAATAGTTGTTGTTGGCGGTGTTGATGAGGATGTCGCTGGTCGTGTTCGACGCCCACAGGAGCTGCGTGCCGACGATGGGCACGAAATCGGGCTGGCCCTTGAAGACGATCAGCTCCGTCGGCACCTGGCTCGTGTAGATCGTCGGCGCGCCGTTCGCGAGCGACGGCTTGGGATTCGCCTTGGGCCCGCCGTCGAGGAGGTCGACCGTGCCGGCCTTGGCAAGTTGCTGCGCCACGCCGTCCGCGCCGGCCGGAGGGAGGAAGGGCTGCGTCCACGGCCCGGTCAACGAACTCGACGACAGCCAACCGTCGTACACGTGGATATAGAACTTCTGCTCGAACCCGCCCTGCAGGATCAGCGCGCGGCTGTTGATGACGCGCTTGAACCGGGAATCCGAGGGCACGGGCTTCATCACCGGCGCACCGTCGATCGGCACCAGGATGGCGGGCGAATTGCTGACGATCACCTGCGGCGGATTGTTCTGCACCGGGACCGCAGGCGGCTTGACTCCGGCGATGGCCAGCGACGACTGGAGCCGGTCGAGCGAGATCGTGCGGATCTTGGCGCTGAATTCCTTCTGCAACTCAGGCGCGTAAGCGGTGCCGCGATTGGGCAGCGTCGGGAAATCGATCTTGCTGATGTTCATGTTTTCGAACACGACCGTGCGCGCGACCTTGTCGACCTGCGTGCGGGCGGTGGCGAAGATCACGCCGAAGGTCTCGTCCGCAGCACCGGTGACCTTGATCGCGAGCGCCGCGCGGAAGTCGATCTGGTTGCCGTCCCACTTGTTGACCTGGGGCTGGTATACGAGCACCTGCGCGTTGGTGAGGTCGACCACGCGCGGCCACGGATCCGCGGGAAGCTGCGGTGCGGTGGGGGCCGGCGCAGCGGGTGCGGTGGCTGCCGCAGCGGGCGCCGGCTGCGCGGATGCGAGGCCGGCAACGCCGAGCAGCGAGGCGAAGGCGGACGCAAGGGCGATTCGGGTGGAGAGCTTCATGTTTCGGAGGGCATCCAGGGATTGGTGGCAGATGGCCAGAGCAGCTGGCCGGGCAGGGAAAGCCGATAATTATCGCACCAGTCCTGCCGGGTTGTCGCTGAGGCTATACTGCCCCCGTGCGCGCCGGTCGGCGCGCACTCCCGGACGATCGCGGAAGGCAACGGGAATCCGGTTGCTCCGTGCGAGCGCCCGCCCGCGAATGCCGGGAATTTCGATCAACCGATTACGTCGAGGCCAACATGCCATTGCGCATAGGTGACGAAGCGCCGGATTTCACGGCGGATTCGACCGAAGGAACGATCAAGTTCCACGAATGGATCGGGAACGGCTGGGCCATCCTGTTCTCCCATCCGAAGGATTTCACGCCGGTGTGCACGACCGAGCTCGGTTACATGGCCGGGCTCAAGCCGGAATTCGACAAGCGCAACACCAAGATCGTGGGCTTGTCCGTCGACCCGGTCAGCGACCACAAACGCTGGGTGGGTGACATCGAGGAAACGCAGGGGCACAAGGTCAACTATCCGCTGATCGGAGACCCGGATCTCGTCGTGGCGAAGCTCTACGACATGATCCATCCCAACGCCAGCGGCAATGCGCCGCGGACCGCCGCGGACAACGCGACGGTGCGTTCCGTGTTCGTCGTCGGGCCTGACAAGAAGATCAAGCTGATGCTGACCTACCCGATGAGCACCGGGCGCAATTTCGACGAGGTGCTGCGCGTGCTCGATTCGATGCAGCTCACGGCGAAACACAAGGTCGCCACGCCGGTGAACTGGAAGCACGGGGAAGACGTGATCATCGTCCCCTCCGTCTCGAACGACGAGGCAAAACAGAAGTTCCCCGGGGGATGGAAGGCGCCGAAGCCCTACTTGCGGATCGTGCCGCAGCCGAAGTAGCGCGCGAGCCGATGGGCGCACCCATGGCGCTGCGCGCGCGGATCGGGATCGCTGCGCACACTCGATGAGTGTCGAGCGCAACGCGGCGATCTCGGCCGCAGCGGCCTGGTTCGACGGCGGGGGGTTGCTGGACGAGCTGCGCGGCCGCATCGGCCTCCGTACCGAAAGCCAGAATCGCGAATGCGCCGCGACGCTTGTCCGCTACCTGACGGACGAAATCGGCCCCGCGTGCCTGCGCCTCGGCTTTCGGCGGGAGCTCTGGGACAACCCGGTCGCGGGTGCACCGCCCATGCTCTTCGCCGAGCGCGTCGAGGATCCGACGCTGCCCACGGTGCTGCTCTACGGCCACGGCGACGTCGTCGCGGGCCACGACAGCCAGTGGACCGCCGGTCGCTCGCCGTGGGAAGTCACGGCAGACGGCGGCCGCTGGTACGGCCGGGGCACCGCCGACAACAAGGGCCAGCACACGATCAATCTCGCGGCGCTGGGACAGGTGCTGGCCGCACGCGGCCACCTCGGCTTCAACGCGAAGCTGCTGCTCGAAATGGGCGAGGAGGTCGGCTCGCCTGGGCTGCGGCGAATCTGCGAGTCGCGCGCGCAGGCGCTCGCCGCCGACGTGCTGATCGCCTCCGACGGCCCGCGCCTTCGCTCGGACCGGCCGACGATATTCCTGGGCTCGCGCGGCGCGTTCAATTTCGATCTCGTGGTCGACCTTCGCGACGGCGCGCATCACTCTGGCAACTGGGGCGGACTCCTCGCCAATCCCGGCATCGTGCTCGCCAACGCGATCGCGTCGATGGTCGACGCGCGCGGGCGGATACTCGTGGCGGGGCTCCATCCGCCGCCGATTCCGCAATCGGTCAGGCGTGCGCTCGCCGAGATCGAGCCCGGCGAGCCGGACGGTCCCGCGATCGACACCAACTGGGGCGAACCGGGGCTGACGCCCGCCGAGCGCGTCTTCGGCTGGAACGCGCTCGAAGTGCTCGCGTTCCGTACGGGCAATCCCGACCGCCCCGTCAATGCGATCCCACCGCGCGCCAGCGCGCACCTGCAAGTGCGCTTCGTCGCCGGCTGTGATTGGCGCGCGTTCATCCCGGCCATTCGCACGCACCTCGACCTGCGGGGCTTCGCGAAGGTCATCGTGCGGCAGGCCGAGGCGGAACCGATGACGGCCACCCGCCTCGATCCCGATCACCCGTGGGTGCATTGGGCGGCGGCCTCCATCGCGGCCACCACCGGCGCGCGCCCGGCGATCCTGCCCAACCTCGGCGGGTCGCTCCCCAACGATTGCTTCGCCGACGCGCTCGAACTGCCGACGATCTGGGTGCCGCATTCCTATCCGGCGTGCTCGCAGCACGCGCCCGACGAGCACCTGCTTGCGCACGTCGCGCGCGAGGGTCTCGCGATCATGACCGGGATGTTCTGGGACCTGGGCGAACCGGGCAGCGCGCCGGCCGGACGGAAAGTCGCGCCGACCGCCACCAGAGCGTGAGCGCAAACCGGACACAACCGGCGGCGCCGATTCGCTACAATCGGGGTTCGCGCGGGTGTAGCTCAATGGTAGAGCAGAAGCTTCCCAAGCTTACGACGAGGGTTCGATTCCCTTCACCCGCTCCAGCAGACCGCTCATGATCGGCCAGTTCCTCGCGCCCAAATTCCTCGTCCTCCACGCGTTCGTGCTTTCGGCGCTTTACGTGCACCTGCGCGGGCGCGAGCGCTTCCGCTTCACCCGGCAACTCTTCAATCACTCCACACTGCTGGCGCCGTACAACGCGCTCGTGTTCCTGTTTTCGGCCGTGCCCGCGAAGGCGTTCCAGAAGGTGGACCGGTTTCCCGAGCTCGCCCCACTGCGCGAGCAGTGGACGATGTTGCGCGAGGAGGCGCAGAGCCTCTTCGACGAGGGCCACATCAGGGGTGCGTTCGCCAACAACGACGTCGGCTTCAATTCGTTCTTCAAGCGCGGCTGGAAGCGCTTCTACGTGAAGTGGTACGGCGATCCTCTCGCCTCGGCGCAGGCGTTGTGTCCGCGGACGGTCGCGCTGCTCGCGACGATTCCCTCGGTCAAGGCGGCGATGTTCACGCTCCTCGAGCCCGGCGCGCATTTGAATCCGCACCGCGATCCGTTCGGCGGCTCGCTCCGCTATCACCTGGGCCTCGTTACCCCCAATTCCGATGACTGCTTCATCGAGGTCGACGGCGAGCGCTACTCGTGGCGCGACGGCGAGGCCGTGATGTTCGACGAGACGTTCATCCATTGGGCGGACAACAAGACGCCGACGACCCGCATCATCCTGTTCTGCGATGTCGAGCGGCCGCTCAGGAACAAGCTCATGACTCGCGTCAACCGTTGCGTGATCGAGAACTTCGTCCAGATCAGCGCGACGCAGAACGTCGAAGGCGAGCCGGTGGGCGCGCTCAACCGCTTCTACGGCAAGGTGGTCCACCCGGTCGGTAGCCGCATCAACGATTTCTTCCGGACGTTGAAGCAGCGCAACAAGCCGCTGTCCATCGTCTTCAAGTACACGCTCGCGCTCGGGCTCATCTACCTCATATTCGTCTAGTGCGCCCGCACGCGCACGTACCGCCATCCGCCGTCGGCCTCATCGTGGGGGCGGTCCTGTGTTTCACGCTCCTCGACGCGACGGTGAAGCACCTGGCGGACCGGTATCCGATCCCGCTCCTGGTCTGGGTCCGGTACACCGTCCAGTTGCTGGCGATCCTGGTGTGGCTGCTGCCGAGAATGGGCGCCGGGATGTTTCGCACGGCAAGGCCGGGACTGCACGTCGCTCGCGCCGCCCTCCTGCCGGTGTCCTCGCTCTGTTCCTGGTACGCACTCAGGTACCTGCCGCTCGCCGAGGCGACCGCGATCAACTACGCGACACCCATTCTGGTCGTCGTGATGGCTGTCATCTTCCTCGGCGAGCGAATGACGCGCCCGCGCATCGCGCTGGTGCTGGCGGGCATCGCCGGGATGTTCCTGATCGTGCGGCCGGGGTCCGCGGTATTCCAGGGCGCCGCATTGCTCGCGCTCGCCTCCGCGACCTGCTACGCGATATTCCAGATCCTCACGCGCCTCCTGGCCGGCGAGGACTCGCGCGTGCTGATGGCCTACCCTGCGATCGTCGGCACGCTGGCCATGACGGTGCTTCTGCCGCTGATTGGCACCGATGTCGCGATGCCGCTGGCGGATGCCGCATTGATGGTGATGGGAGGGTTGCTTGGGACGTTCGGCCATTTTCTGTTCGTCCTCGCGTTCCAGCGTGCGCCGGCGTCGGCCCTCACGCCTTTCACGTACACCCATCTGGTCTGGGCGACTCTGGTCGGCTGGCTCGCGTTCGGCAATTTTCCGGACGCCTGGACGATCGCCGGCATGGCCGTGATCGGCGGCAGCGGCCTCCTGATCGTGCAGCACGAACGCCGGCGCGCCAAGAGCGCGACGCAGGAGCCGACGGTCGTCGACTAACGTCGCGGGCGCAGCGCGGTCTCCGGGCTTCGTACCCCAGGCGCCCGGAGACCGCGCTGCGCCCGCGACTTCGCGGAGCGCGAACGAACGTTTGGGATTGCCACGTCGCGTGACCGAGACAAAGCCCGCCAGGCGCCTGGGGTACGAAGCCTGGCGGGCTTTGTCTCGGTCACGCGACTGCGCTGCCGGGCGGCTGGGGTACGAAGCCTGGCGGGCTTTGTCTCGGTCACGCGACTGCGCTGCCGGGCGCCTGGGGTACGAAGCCTGGCGGGCTTTGTCTCGGTCACGCGACTGCGCTGCCGGGCGCCTGGAGTACGAAGCCTGGCGGGCTTTGTCTCGGTCACGCGACTACGCCATGCGTTAGACTTTGCGCGAAGGTCCGGCACGTCGCACGGATCCCTACTTCGTATCCAGGGGGCAAAAAATGAATGCAGAAACGAAGCCGCGCATCGGCTTCATCGGGCTGGGGCTGATGGGCCACGGCATGGCGAAGAACGTCGTCACCAAGGGTTATCCGCTCACGCTTTGCGCGCACCGCAACCGGAAGCCGCTCGAGGACCTGCTCGCGGCCGGAGCGAAGGAGGTCAGGACGCATGCAGACCTCGCCCGGCAGTCGGACATCGTGTTCCTGTGCGTGACCGGCACGCCGCAGATCGAGCAGATCGTCTACACCGACACGGGCCTGCTCTCGGCGGCGCGCGAAGGGCTGATCGTCGTCGACACGTCGACCGCCGAGCCCGCGTCGACGGCGAAGATCCGGATGGACTTCGGCGCGAAGCGCACGGAGTTCGTCGACGCGCCGCTGGCGCGCACGCCCGTCGAGGCCGAGCAAGGGCGCCTCAACACGATGGTCGGCGCCGAAGACGCAGTGTTCGCGCGGCTGAAGCCCGTCCTTTCGGCATTCTGCGAGAACGTCATCCATGCGGGCCCACCGGGACATGGCCATACGCTGAAGCTCATCAACAACTTCATCGCGCAGGCCATTGCGACGGCCACGGCCGAAGCGTGCGCGGCGGCCGCGAAATCGGGTCTGTCCATCAGGAAACTGCACGAGGTGATTTCGGCCGGCGCCGTCAACTCCGGCATCTTCCAGATGATGGTCGGCAAGATGCTCGAGGGCAACGGCGACTTGACCGGCCTCAAGTTCACGCTCGTCAATGCGATGAAGGATCTGCGCTACTACACGCACCTCGCGGAGTCGCTGCCGGTGCCGTGCATCGTCGGCGAAGCCGTGCACCAGAGCCTCGTCACCGCTAACCTGCTGGGCCTGGGCGACAAGTACGTGGCGTCGCTGATCGAGGCGCAGGAGAAGCTCGCTGGCGTTTCGATCGTCCCGCGCGGCTAGCGGGCAGCGGTCAGGCGATTCGGGTGCGCCGTCCGTGCTGCGGCGCCGCCGCTTCGCGGACGGGACGCGCTGATCCGACATGAAGCTCCTGGTCCTCGGCGGCACGCGTTTCCTCGGCCGGCATTGCGTCGACGCCGCACTCTCGCGCGGTCACGACGTGACCATCTTCACGCGCGGCAGGGAGCCCGTGCCGTGGAGCGGCACGGTCACGCATCTCGTCGGCAATCGCGACCCGCGCATCGAACCCGGATTGGCCGCACTCGGGACCGGCGAATGGGACGCCGCGCTCGACTTGAGCGGCTACGTTCCCCGATGCGTCAAGGCGTCCGTCGCGGCACTGGACGGCCGGGTCGGCCATTACACGTTCGTGTCGTCGATCTCCGTGTACGCGGACGCGAGCCGCCCGGGCTGCGACGAATCCGCGCCCGTCGCCGCACTCGACGATCCGCAATCCGAGGACATCGCGGCGCACTACGGCGCACTCAAGGCGCGCTGCGAGGACGAGGTTCGCGCGGTGTTCGGACCCCGCGCGCTTGTCGTGCGCCCCGGACTCATCGTCGGACCGCACGACCCTACCGACCGCTTCGCCTACTGGGTCGCCCGCTTCCTCTGTCCCGATGTCCTCGGCGCGAGACCCGCGGCCGCGGTCGTTCCAGCGCCGCCGGAGCGCGCCGTGCAATTCATCGACGCGCGCGATCTCGCGGCATGGGGCCTCGAGATGATCGAGCAGCGGGCGGACGGCACGTTCGACGCGTCCAGTCCGGCCGGGCGGTGGACGATGGGCGCGCTGGTCGACGTCCTCGTCGCCGCCGCGCGCGCGGCGGGCGGCAAGACAACTCCGCAGTGGGTCGACGACGAGTCGCTGCTCCGGCACGACGTCACGCCGTGGACCGGGCTGCCGTTGTGGCTTCCCGCGACCGACGCGTGAGTCGGCGGGATTCATGGAGTGGAGCTGCGCGCGCGCGGCCGCGCGGGGACTTGAGCTGCGCCCGCTCGCAGAGACGGTCGCGGACACCGCGGCCTGGCTGCGCGAACGGGACCATTCCGGCGCCTGGCGCAATGTGCTGCCGGCCGACAAGGAACGCGAGATACTGGCCACCATGGACGCCGCCACGAACGCCGAGATGCTCGAATTCGCGCTGCGCACGGCAGAGGCCGCGGGCAGGGCCATCCTGCCGCATTTTCGCGCCGCGCTCGATGTCGCGGACAAAGGGGGCCAGCGCGGCTACGATCCGGTCACCGTAGCCGACCACGCGGCCGAAGCCGTCATCCGGGCGGAGATCGCGCGCGTCTATCCCGGCCACGGCATCCGCGGCGAAGAGCACGGCGAGGAGCGCGGGTCGTCGCAGTACACGTGGGTCATCGACCCCATCGACGGCACACGCAGTTTCATCCTCGGCCAGATGCACTGGGCGACGCTCATCGCGCTCAATGACGGCGACGGCGTGGTCGCGGGCGTCGCGCACCAGCCGTACGTGGGTGAATCGTTCCTGGCGCTCGCGGGCGGCACGGCCGAATGGCGGCGCGGGGCGGAGCGGCGCATGCTCAGGACGCGCCGCTGTCCGGCATTGGTCGATGCGGTGGTCGCCTGCACCGACCCCAAGATGTTTCGCACCACCGCGGAACGCGCCGCATTCGACCGGGTGGCCGACCGCGCCCGGCTCACCCGGTGGGGCGGCGATTGCTACGCCTATTGCCTCCTCGCCATGGGCTTGATCGACGTCGTGATCGAGGCCTCGCTCTATGCCTACGACGTCCAGGCGCTGATGCCGATCGTTCGTGCGGCCGGAGGCACGATCACCACGTGGACGGGAGAGCGTTGCGACGAGGGCGGCTATGTCGTGGCGTGCGGCGACCCGGCGCTTCACGCGGAAGTGCTCGCCTTGCTGGCGCCTCCGACCGGCTGACCTCGCGCGTCGGCGACCTTGCGGTTCCGGCAAGTACCGCCGGGACCGTATTCTGGGCACGGTTTTTTCCCCGCTTTGGAGCCCCGTCGTGTAACATTTCGCGCTGTTCCCTTGACTTGGTTAATAAGTGCTCACTCCGCTCGGATTCTCGCTGTTGCGCCAACTTGCCGATGGAGAGTTCCATTCGGGCGAGGACCTTGCGGCCAAGGTGGGGTTGACGCGCGCCCGCGTCTCGCAGGTGTTGAAGGATGCCGGGACGGCGGGACTTGCGCTGGAGCGGGTGAAGGGCCGCGGCTATCGGCTGCTCGAAGCGCCCGAATTTCTCGACGCCAAGAAGGTGCGCACGCGCCTGGTCGAGTTCGCAGAGGCGCGGGGGATGCCGGTCCCCGGTCCCGTGGAAGTCGTCGACCAGATCGAGTCCACGTCCTCGGAGCTCATGCGGCGGGCGCAGCGCCGGGACGTCCATCGCGTCGCGCTGGCCGCCGAATGGCAGTCTGCGGGGCGCGGCCGCCGTGGCCGCGCCTGGACGGCCATCGCCGGCGGCAGCCTTACCTTCTCGCTCGGGTGGAAGTTTGAGCAGGGCGCGGGATTCCTCGCCGGCCTGTCGCTGGCGGTCGGGGTCGCCGTCGTCCGCGCGCTGGAGGCCCAGGGCTTCAAGGACGTCGCGCTCAAGTGGCCGAACGACCTCATTCACCGCCACCTCAAGGTGGGCGGCATCCTGATCGAATTGAACGGCGATGCGCTCGGACCCACGACGACGGTCATCGGCGTCGGGCTCAACGTCCGGATTCCTGCCACGGCGAGGAAGGACATTCCCGTTCCGGTCACCGATCTCGCCACCATCGCGGGGCGCCGGGCGCCGCCCGTCGACCGCAATCGTCTGCTGGCGGCGCTGCTCGCGGAGCTCGCGGCAGTCCTCGATCTGTATTCGAAGGAAGGCTTCGCGCCGTTCGCGGCCGAATGGCAGCATCGTCACGCCTACCAGGGCAAGGCGGTGCGTCTCTTGCTGCCGGACGGGGCGACGGTCACCGGCAAGGTCGCCGGCGTGGATGCCAGCGGCGCGCTGGTGCTGGCCGACGGCCCGCGTCGCGCGCGCTTCCTCTCCGGCGAGATCACGCTGCGTCGAGCGTGAGCGCCGCCGGGTCGCGCCAAGATTGGGCCAGTGAGCAGGATTCTCGTCCTCGACTGCGGCAACAGCCGGATGAAGTGGGGGCTGCGCGGGCAGCACGAATGGCTGCGGCTCGGCGTGACGCCGAATAGCGAGGTCGGTGCGCTGTCGCTTCGCGCCTGGCAGGATCTGCCGCGTCCCGTGCGCGCCATCGGCGTCAATGTCGCGGGCGAGGCGGGCCGAGTGCGCGTCGAGGCGCAGCTTGCGCGCTGGCGCCTCGCGCCCGAATGGCAGACGGCCTCCGCATCGGCATGCGGAGTCACCAACCGCTATGCGCGGCCGACGCAGCTCGGCGCCGACCGCTGGGCGTCGCTCGTCGCGGCCTGGCGGCGCTCGACCGCCACCGATCTGTTCCCCCCGGCGTGCGTCGTCGTCAATGCGGGCACTGCCGTCACGATCGACGCGCTCGACGCGAACGGCGTCTTCCACGGCGGGCTGATCCTGCCCGGGATGCGGCTCATGCTGCAGGCGCTCGCCGAGAACACCGCCGGCCTCAAGGTGCCCGGCGGCGCGTTCCAGCCGTTTCCGGACAACACCGCTGACGCCATCTACTCCGGATCGGTGCAGGCGATCTGCGGCGCGATCGGCGAGATGCGGCGGCGTATCGATACGAATGCGGCCCACGTTCGCTGCTATCTTGCAGGGGGTGCGGCGCCCGAGATCGGGAGGCATCTCAGCCCCCCGGTCGAGGTGGTCGACACCCTCGTGCTCGAAGGCGTGCTCGCGCTCGTGGGGGAAATGAAATAATGGCGGCGGGCTGTCCCTTCGCGTCGCGGCGCTTGTGCCGCGAGTGCGCGGGCTCGGATCCGCAGCGAAATCTACCCGGATGACCCCGTGCGCACCCTGGTACTCCTGTTGCTGCTCGCGAACCTCTCGTTCTTTGCGTTCACGCGCCTCGACGCGTCGCGCGACGGCGAGGCCACCCGCTTGGCCGAGCAGGTGCAGCCCGACAAGATCAAGCTGCTGACGCCGCAGCAGGTGGCCGCACTCGGCCCCGCCAAGGTTGCAGCGCTCGCCGATGTCTGCATCGAGTGGGGACCACTGTCCGAAGTCGACCGGGCGCGCGCACTCGCGGATCTCGAGCCGCTGGCGCTCGGCAAGCTGCTCACGCAGCGGCGCATCGAGACAACTTTGGCGTACTGGGTCTTTCTGCCGCCGGCTGCCAATCGCGCCGAAGCCGAGCGCCGTGCCGCGGAGGCCAGGGCCAAAGGCATCGGTGATGCGTCGATCGTCGACGTCGGCCCCCAGCGTTTCGCCGTGTCGCTCGGCGCGTATGCGAACGAGGACGCCGCCAGGAACAGGCTTGCCCAGGTCGTCGCCCAGGGAGTGACGAACGCGAAAGCCGGCCCCCGCCAGCAGGTGATCGTGCACACGATGCTGGTCGTGCGCGATCCGCAGGCGACGGTGATCGCGAAGCTCCGCGATCTCGTGCCGGCCTATCCGGGAAGCGAGGCGAGGGTCGGCACCTGCGAAAAGGCGCCGTGATGGCGGACGAACCGTCCGCGGCGCTGCGCGTCGCGACGCGACCGGAGGACATCGAGCTCGCCCGCGTCCTGTTTGTCGAATACGCGCGCTGGCTCGAGGTCGACCTCTGTTTCCAGGGTTTCGAGCGGGAGCTCGCTACGCTGCCCGGCGCCTACGCGCCGCCGCGCGGACGCCTGCTGCTGGCTGGACCTGCGGGACAGGGGTTCGGCTGTATCGCGCTGCGCCCCCTCGTGGCGGACGGCGACGCCGCCGGAACGGCTTCGCCGGGTTCGACGCAGGCGGCACCGCTCGCCGTCGGTGAGGTCAAGCGTCTCTATGTGCAGCCGGCGCATCGTAGCGGCGGCTGGGGACGCAAGCTCGCGGAGGCGCTCCTCGCAGACGCGCGCGCGATCGGCTACCGCGAGTTGAAGCTCGACACGCTCGAATGGATGGCCGATGCGCGCCGTCTTTACGCCAAGCTGGGCTTCCGCGAATGCGCTCCGTATTACGACAACCCGCTGCCGGGCGTCGTCTACATGATGCGGGAGCTTTGACGCGGGCAAGTGAGTCCGACAGGCTCCTATGGAACGTCTGAACAAGTCCCCCACGCGCTGCGCGGCGGACTTGTTCAAAGGCTCCCTAGGACTGCTCCCAGGGCAGCCCGTCCTTGCGCCAGCCCGAGACCGTGCCGCGGTGATGCGTTTCGTCGAGCGGCCCCTCGAACCCGTCCTGCACGTGGTAGATGTCGGTGAATCCGGCCTTCTCGAGAGCGACACCGGCGTCGAGCGAGCGGTGTCCGCTGCGGCAGATCAAGACGACGGGGCGGTTCATGCTGGCGACCTTCTTCACCTGCCCCACGAAGTGCGGGTTGATCTCCCAATCGACGCCGTCGTTCCAGGCGACGTGGTGCGCGCCGACCGGGTGACCCACGAAGAAATACTCCATCTCGCTGCGGCAGTCGATGAAGACCGCCGCGGGTGTGTTGCGGAGGAACTGCGCGGCCTCCAAGGGTTTCAGGTGTTTCATGCCGCCAATTTAGCACGTGCGCCGCCGCCGGGGCGGCGCAGGGGCTCGTCGGGGCCGATGTTAGAATCAAAAGCTGCATTCTTCGCGCCGCCCGCCATGCAACCCGACCGCACCGACGAGATCAAAGCCCTGCTCGACCGCCGCATCCTGCTCCTCGACGGGGCGATGGGTACGATGATCCAGGGCTACCGGTTGGACGAGGCCGGTTATCGCGGGGCGTGCCTCGACGGCCACGGCCACGACGTCAAGGGCGACAACGACCTCCTGGCGCTGACGCAGCCCGACGTCGTGCGCGCGATCCACGATGCCTATCTCGAGGCGGGCGCCGACATCATCAGCACCAACACCTTCAATGCGACGTCGATTGCGCAAGCCGACTACGGGCTCGAGGGTCGCGTGGGCGAGATCAACGCGGCGGCGGCGCGGCTGGCGCGCGAATGCGCCGACGCGTGGACGGCGCGGACTCCGGGAAAGCCCCGCTTCGTTGCCGGCGCCCTCGGCCCGACCAACCGAACGGCATCGATCTCCCCCGACGTCAACGATCCCGGCGCGCGCAACGTGCGCTTCGACGAGCTCGTCGCCTCGTACACCGAGGCGATCGAGAGCCTGGCCGAGGGCGGTGCCGATCTGTACCTCGTCGAGACGATCTTCGACACGCTGAACGGCAAGGCCGCGCTGTTCGCGCTCGAATCCTGCTTCGAGCGCCTCGGCCGGCGCTTTCCGGTGATCGTCTCCGGCACGATCACCGACGCCTCCGGCCGCACGCTGTCGGGCCAGACGACCGAGGCATTCTGGAATTCGGTGCGGCACGTGCGCCCGCTCGCCGTCGGCATCAACTGCTCGCTCGGGGCGGCATTGATGCGCCCGTACATCGAGGAGCTCGCGCGCGTCGCGGACACCTACGTGTCGTGCTATCCGAACGCCGGGCTGCCGAATCCGATGTCGGACACCGGCTACGACGAGACCCCCGGGCAGACCGCGCGGCTGATCGAGGATTTCGCGCGAAACGGCTTCGTCAACCTCGTCGGCGGGTGCTGCGGCACGACGCCGGCGCACATCCGCGCGATCGGGGATGCGGTTGCCATGCTGCCCCCGCGGAGAATCGCCGTCCCTGAAGCCATTGCCGCGTAGGACGCCCCGATGATCTCCGTGCCGGGGCGGACCGGAGTCATGCGACTGTCCGGTCTCGAGCCGCTCAACATCGGCGACGATTCGTTGTTCGTCAACGTGGGCGAGCGCACGAACGTCACCGGCTCGCGCGCCTTCGCGAAGCTGATCCTCGCGGGCGACTACACGGGTGCCGTCGAAGTTGCGCGCCAGCAGGTGGCGAGCGGGGCGCAGATCATCGACGTCAACATGGACGAGGCGATGCTCGATTCCAAGGCGGCAATGGTCAAGTTCCTGAACCTGATCGCCGCCGAGCCCGACATCGCCCGAGTGCCGGTGATGATCGACTCGTCGAAGTGGGAGGTCATCGAGGCGGGACTCAAGTGCGTCCAGGGCAAGGCGGTCGTCAATTCGATCTCGATGAAGGAAGGCGAGGCCGGGTTCCTGCGCCAGGCGGGGCTGGTCCGGCGCTACGGCGCGGCGGCCATCGTGATGGCATTCGATGAAAAGGGCCAGGCCGACACCTTCGAGCGCAAGGTCGAGATCTGCCAGCGTGCCTTCGACCTCCTGACGCGCAAGGTGGCCTTCCCGGCCGAGGACATCATCTTCGATCCCAACATCTTCGCGATCGCGACGGGGATCGAAGAGCACAACAACTATGCGGTCGACTTCATCAACGCGACGCGCTGGATCCGGCAGCACCTGCCGCACGCGAAGGTCTCGGGCGGGGTGTCGAATGTGAGCTTCTCGTTCCGCGGCAACGAGCCCGTGCGCGAGGCGATCCACACCGTGTTCCTCTATCACGCCATCCGCGCCGGGATGACGATGGGCATCGTCAACGCGGGCCAGCTCGGCGTCTACGACGAAATTCCGGCGGAACTGCGCGAACGCGTCGAGGATGTCGTGCTCAATCGGCGGCCGGACGCGACCGAGCGGCTGGTGGCGCTCGCCGAATCGTTCAAGTCGCAGGGCAGGCAGGTCACCGAGGACCTCGCGTGGCGCGCGGAGCCGGTCGAGGCACGGCTTTCGCACGCGCTCGTCCGCGGCATCACGACGTACATTATCGAGGACACCGAGGAGGCACGGCAGCAGTTCGCCCGGCCCATCCAGGTGATCGAGGGGCCGCTGATGGCGGGGATGAACGTCGTCGGCGACCTCTTCGGCGCCGGCAAGATGTTCCTGCCGCAGGTCGTGAAAAGCGCGCGCGTCATGAAGCAGGCGGTCGGGCACCTCGTGCCGTTCATCGAGGCCGAGAAGGCGAAATCCGGCGACGCCGGCAAACCCAAGGGCACGATCGTGATGGCGACGGTCAAGGGCGATGTTCACGACATCGGCAAGAACATCGTCGGCGTCGTGCTCCAGTGCAACAATTTCGCGGTCATCGATCTCGGCGTGATGGTGCCGGCGCAGAAGATCCTCGATACCGCGCGCGAGAACAACGCCGACATCGTCGGCCTGTCGGGCCTCATCACGCCGTCGCTCGAGGAAATGGCGCACGTCGCGCACGAGATGCAGCGGCTCGGGATGACGCAGCCGCTGCTGATCGGCGGCGCCACCACGTCGCGCGTGCACACGGCGGTGAAGATCGCGCCGAACTACACCGGCGTCACCGTCTACGTGCCCGACGCGTCGCGGGCGGTCGGCGTGGCGAGCAACCTCCTGTCCGACGAACTCGGGACCGCCTATGTGGCGGAGGTGGCCGCGGACTACGAGCGTGTGCGCGTGCAGCATGCGGGCAAGAAGGGACCGGCATTGATCCCGCTCGAAGCCGCCCGCGCCAATGCGTACCGAACGGACTGGGCGCACTACGCGCCGCCCGTGCCGCTGGCGCTCGGGCGCCGCGAATTGCGCAACGTCGATCTTTCCGAGATCGCGCAATGCATCGACTGGGGCCCATTCTTCCAGGCGTGGGAGCTCTCCGGACCGTTCCCGGCGATCCTCGACGACGCCGTCGTCGGCGAGGCGGCGCGCAGTGTCTACGCCGAGGGGCAGGCGATGCTGCGGGACATCGTCGCCGGCCGCTGGCTCACGGCCAACGGCGCCGTCGCGCTGCTGCCGGCGAACTCCGTCGGCGACGACATCGAGATGTATGCCGACGAGACGCGTGCGAACGTCGTCCTCGCGTGGCACAACCTGCGCCAGCAGAACGAGCGGCCGCCGGGCAAGCCGAACTACTGCCTGTCCGATTTCCTCGCGCCGAAGTCGACCGGCGTGCGCGACTACCTCGGTGCGTTCGCCGTCACGACGGGTCTCGGCATCGAAAAGCACGTCGCCCGTTTCGAGGCGGCGAAGGACGACTACAGCGCGATCATGCTGAAAGCGCTCGCCGACCGGCTCGCCGAGGCCTTCGCCGAGTGGCTGCATCGCAAGGTGCGGCGGGAGCTCTGGGGATACGCGCGGGACGAAGCGCTCGACACCGCGGCGCTGGTGCGCGAGGAGTACCGCGGCATCCGTCCGGCGCCCGGCTATCCGGCGTGTCCGGAGCACGGCGTCAAGGCGCCGCTGTTCGCGCTGCTTCGGGCCGGCGACGTCGGCATGTCGCTCACGGAAAATTTCGCGATGCTGCCCGCGGCGGCGGTCTCCGGCTTCTACATCGCCCACCCCGAAGCGGTGTATTTCGCGGTGGGGAAAGTCGGCGACGATCAGGCGGCCGATTTCGCGCGGCGCGCGGCCGCGCCGCTCGCCTGACTCGGTTTCGTCAGGCGGCTCGCGCGAGACGCGCCGCGCGCAGCTTCGCCTCGGCGTCGCGCAGCGCGGTGCGCAGCCCCTCTTCGACGACCGGGTGATAGAACGGCATCGCGAGCGCGCGCTCGACGGTGAAATCCGCCTGCATCGACCACGCCAGCAGATGGCCGAGGTGCTCGGCATCCGGGCCGATCATTTCGGCGCCGACGAGCCTGCCGCTCGCGATGTCGGCATAGACATGCAGCAGGCCCGTGTTGCGCAGCATCACGCGGCTTCGCCCCTGATCCTCGAACGAGACTTCCCCGGTCACGAAGGTGCCCGGCGGAAGGTCGGCGTGCCGCGCTCCGACCACGGCGAGCTGCGGGTCGGAGAACACGACGGCGAGCGGCGTGCGCCGCGCCGCCTGCCGCACGTCCGGAAAGCGCGCGGCGTTCTCGCCCGCGATGCGGCCCTCGTCGGCGGCTTCGTGCAGGATCGGCAGATCGTCACCGGCGTCGCCCGCGATGAAGATCGGCGCCGTCCCGCATTGCATCGTGGTCCGGTCGTACGCGGGCACGCCTTGCGCGTCGAGTGCGAGCGACGTGTTCTCGAGACCGAGGCCGCGGACGTTCGGCGCGCGCCCGGTGGCGGCGAGCACGAAGTCGACGGTCGCCGTGCGCTGGGCGCCGTCGGCTCCGCCATAGTGCACGCGCACGTTGTCGCCGTCGCGTTCGACGCTGCGCACGTCGGCGTTCGATTCGAGTGCGAGCTCGCGCTCGAACGTGCGCCGCGCGTACGACTGAATGATCGGGTCGCTGAAGGGTCCGACGTGGCCGTGCCGCCCGAAGACAACGACCTGCACGCCGAGGCGATGCAGCGCCTGGCCGAGCTCGAGGCCGACAACGCCCGGGCCGAAGACGGCGACCGAGCGCGGGAGGTCGTCCCAGGAGAAGACGTCGTCGTTGACGATGAGACGATCGCCGGCGGCGCGCAACAGCGGCAGCACCACGGGCGAGGACCCGGTGGCGATCACGGCCCGGCCGAAAGCGATGCGGGTATGAGCGCGCCGGGCCGTCCCAAGCGCGGGACTGCGGTCCGTCTCGGAGGGAAGGCGCGCAGCGCCAAGGGTGCTCAAATCCCCGTCGACCTCGAGCGTCCGGTCGTCGACGAAGCGGGCATGGCCGACGATCCGGTCCGCTGCCGGGATGCTCGTGACGCCTTCCAGCACGAAGCCGACGAAGCGGTCGCGCTCGCGCTTCACGCGCGCCATCACGGCTTTGCCGTCGATCTCGACCGGGGTTTCGAGGCGAAGGCCGAATTCCGGCCAGCGCGCGACACCGTGCGCCGCTTCGGCCGCCGCGATGAGCAGCTTGCTCGGCATGCATCCGACGCGCGCGCAGGTGGTGCCGTAGGGACCGCCCTCGATCAGAACGGCGCGCTGCCCCGCATCGATGGCAGCACGATACGCGGCGAGGCCGGCGGTGCCGGCGCCGATGACGGCCACATCCACAGTGAGAGTCTTCATCGTTGTATTGGTCGGTGTCATGACTTGGGTCATTACAGGATTCCATTTGCGCCGCAGGGTGCGGGTGCGCGGGCAGGCTTAGGATGATGCATGCGCCTGCCCACGCACCCGCACCCTGCGACGGCCGAGGTGTGCGGGTTGGCGAGCGGGCGCATGAATCAATCTAAGCCCGCGCGCCAACCCGCGCACCTCGGGCTACACCAGGATGGCCCGTTTCTCAGGCCGCCTTGCGCGCCCAGCGTTCGAGCGCTTCGAGTCCGCCGATGCGCTTGCCGTTGACGAACACCTGCGGGACGGTGCTCTCGCCCGTGACGGCGCCGACGACGCGGCTCCGCGCCGTGTGCGCGAGCGGGACTTCCGCATAGTCGTAGCCCAGGTCCGTCAGCAGCGCTTTCGCTTTCGCACAGTAGCCGCAGCCTTCGCGCGTGAGGATCGCGACCTGGTCGGGCTTCTTCGCCTTCGGGTTCACGTACGCGAGCAGCGTGTCGGCGTCGGACACCTCGAACGGGTCGCCCGCTTTCTGGGGCTCGATGAACATCTTCTGCACGACGCCGTCCTTCACCAGCATCGAGTAGCGCCACGAGCGCTTGCCGAAGCCGAGATCCGCCTTGTCGACGAGCATGCCCATGCCGGCGGTGAACTCGCCGTTGCCGTCGGGCACGACCACGACGTTTTCGCACTCCTGGTTCTTTGCCCACTCGTTCATCACGAACGCGTCGTTGACCGACACGCACAGGATGGAGTCGACGCCATTGGCGAAGAACGCCGGCGCGAGCTCGTTGAAGCGCGGCAGGTGCGTCGACGAGCAGGTCGGCGTGAAGGCGCCGGGCAGCGAGAAGACGGCGACCGTCTTTCCGGCGAACAGATCGCTCGTGGTGACGTTGCGCCACTCGTTGTCGGTGCGGACGCGGAAGGTGACATCGGGCACGCGCTGGCCCTCGCGGTTCTGCAGCATGGCAAAGCTCCTTTGCGGTTGGGGATAAGGAGGATCCCTAAGGGCTGCGGACGATCCCTAAGGGATGCGGACGAACCCTGGTGGAATCCGGTGAACGAATCATGATGGCGGGACCGCCCCGGGGCCAATACTTTGTTAGAATCGGCGCGATAGGCGCATCCTATCGCCGCCATCCTTCCTTGCCGCGCGATGACCCTCACCGAACTGAGATACATCGTCGCCGTAGCGACGGAACGGCATTTCGGCCGCGCCGCGGAGCGCTGTTTCGTGAGCCAGCCGAGCCTTTCGGCGGCGGTGAAGGCCCTCGAGGACGAGCTCGGCGTGCGGATCTTCGAGCGCGGCAAGGGCGAAGTGCTCGTCACGCCGATCGGCGAGGAGGTGGTGGCGCAGGCGCGGCGGGCGCTCCACGAGGCGGCACGCGTGAAGGCGGTCGCCGCGCAGGGCAGGAATCCGCTGGAAGGGCCGCTCAGGCTCGGCATCATCCACACGGTGGCGCCCTATCTCCTGCCGGAGCTCGTGACCGCGCTCCTCCGGTCGGCGCCGAAAATGCCCCTCGACATCGAGGAGAACCTGACCGCGAATCTCGACGCCATGCTGCGCTCGGGATCGATCGACGCCGCGATCGTCGCGTCGCCGTACGAGGCGCCAGGCATCATTGTCACGCCCCTCTACAGTGAAGACTTCCGGGTGATCGTGCCGGCGAAGCACCCGTGGGCCCGGCGACGGACGATCCGGCCCGACGAGCTTGCGGCCGAGAATCTGCTGCTCCTCAACGTCGGGCACTGCTTTCGCGACCAGGTGCTCGATGCGTGCCACGAGTTCACGCGGCCGCCGGTCGAGGGCAAGGAGGGCAATTCGCTGGAGACGATCCGCAACATGGTCACCTCCGGCATGGGAATCTCCGTGCTGCCGGCGACGGCGCTCACGGCGAAGTACGGGATGCCGCAGGTCAGGGCGATCGACTTCGCGCCGCCCGTGCCGTCGCGCCGCATCGTCCTCGCCTGCCGCGACGGATTTCCGCGCCGCGCTGCGCTGGCGGCGATCGCCGCCGCGATCCCGAAGCTCGCGCTCCCGATCGAGCCCGCCTGCGTAACGGCGGTGCTGTACAATTCCCCGCCCGCGGCGCGGGATGAAAGCAGCGCCTCGGTCGTGTTAGCGAGTTCACGCGCGCGCCGCGTGACGGGACCCCACAATCACCACGGAGAATTCAAATTGAAGAAAACCCATCGGATGTGCGTCGTCGCCGCGGCGACCGCCGCCGCACTGTGCGCGGGTGGCTTCGCGCAGGCGCAGCAAGGCAGCATGAGCTTCTTCGTCACCAGCGCCGGCTCCGGCAAGGGCGCCGATCTCGGCGGGCTCGAGGGCGCCGACAGGATCTGCCAGTCGCTGGCGCAGGCGGCCGGCGCAGGGGGCAAGACGTGGCGCGCCTACCTCAGTACTCAAGGCGCAGGCGGGGTCAATGCGCGCGACCGCATCGGCAAAGGCCCCTGGACGAACGCCAAGGGCGTGGTGATCGCGAAGGACGTCGCCGAGTTGCACGGCACGAACAACCTGACGAAGCAGACGGCGCTTACCGAGAAGGGCGCCGTGGTTAACGCCAGCGGCGACACGCCGAACATGCACGACATTCTCACCGGCTCGCAGCCCGACGGCACGAAGTTTCCCGACGCGCCCGACATGACGTGCGGCAACTGGACCAAGAGCGGGGCAGGCGCCGCGATGGTAGGGCATCACAACCGCGCGGGGCTCGACGACAGTGCAGCGGCGAAATCCTGGAACTCGTCGCATCCGACCCGTGGTCCCGGGGGCGGTTGCAGCCAGGACGACCTCAAGAGCACGGGCGGCAACGGCTTCTTCTACTGCTTCGCGGCGAACTAGCGTCCGCTGCATTCGCCCACGTTGCGCCGCACCTCCGCAACAGGCAAGAGCGAGGCACGAAAAAATGCCGGGCTGGCAATCGCCAGCCCGGCATCGAAACACTCCTCGCGAACGATTACTGTCCGTGCGCCGCGCGGGCCTTCTCGATCTGCGCCTTCACGGCTTCGAGGTTGAAGCTCGCTCCGGGCTGCATCGGCGGGAATTCGATCGCCGTCTGCGCGATCTTCCCCACCTCCTGCTGCACGAACTGGAAGCGCCAGAACTCGAACACGAACCAGTTGTAGAACGCGAGTGACCCGTTCGCACCTTGCGGCAGACCCGTGCGCTCGTACGGATCGAGGCGCAGGTTGGTAAGAATCGGCCAGTCGACCTTGACCGTGCCCCCCAACCACCCACCCGGCTGGTCGGTGAACCGGTACTTGAAGTCGTTGATCCGCACGGCGGAGAGCGTGCCCTCGGTGAAGTAGAAGATCTCCTTCCTTGCCGACGGGCCCTTGCCGGTGATCAGGTCCATCTGGTTGTAGCCGTCGAGGTGGACCTTGTACGAACGATCGCCGAGTTGCTTGCCCTTCAAGAGTTCAGCAGTGATGTTGGGGTTGCCCGCCGCCGCGACGAACGTCGGGAACCAGTCCAGGCCGGACACGATGCTGTTCTCGACCTTGCCCGCCGGCACCTTGCCCGGCCAGCGGAGGATCATCGGCACGCGGAAGCCGCCTTCGAGCGCCGTACCCTTGCCGCCGGCGAACGGCGTCTGGCCGCCGTCGGGCCACGTGAAGTTCTCGGCGCCGTTGTCGGTGGTGAAACCGATGATGGTGTCGCCTTCGAGATTGTTGTCCTTGAGGTACTTCATTACGGAGCCGACGATGTCGTCGATCTGCGCCATCCCGGCTTCCTGGATCGTCCAGTTGTTGTCCGAGTTCCGCATCCCGTTGTACTTCGGCGACAGATGCGTGACGACGTGCATCCGCGTCGGATTGAGCCAGAGGAAGAACGGCTTGCCGGCCTTGCGTGCGCCGTCGACGAACTTGAGCGCGTTGTCGAGAATCTCGTCGTCGACGGTCTCCATCCGCTTGGGACAAAGCTCGCCGGCGTCCTCGATCTTCTGCTTGCCGATCTTGCCCCAGCGCGGCATCACCGTCGGGTCGTCGACGTTGGTCGCCCACGAATGCACCATGTTGCGCGCGCCGACGGTGGCCTGCAGCGCCTTCGGGTAGGTCGGATGGCAGTGATCCTCCATCGCGTCGAGGTGATAGAGGTAACCGTAGAACTCGTCGAAGCCGTGGAGCGTGGGCAGGAACTGGTTGAGATCGCCCAGGTGATTCTTGCCGAACTGGCCGGTGGCGTAGCCCATCGACTTCAAGGCCGTCGCGATCGTCGGCGCCTGCGCCGGCATCCCGATCGGCGAGCCCGGCCTGGCCGACGGTGGTCAGGCCGGTGCGGATCGGCAGTTCGCCGGTGATGAAGTTGGCGCGCCCCGCCGTGCAACTCGCTTCGGCGTAGTAGTCGGTGAAGCGCATGCCTTCGGCGGCCAGCCGGTCGAGGTTCGGCGTGCGCATCGCCATGATGCCCTGGTTGTAGGCGCCGATGTTCGCCCAGCCGATGTCGTCGCCCATGATCATGATGATGTTGGGTTGCTTGCCTGGCGCTTGCGCGAGCGCTGGCGTCGTTGCGAAAAGCGCGATCATGACGCCGGCGATCGCCGCGACAATCCTTCCTGACAGTTTCATGTGATCTCCAAGAGTTGACAACCAATGGCTCGCGGGAAGAGTCGCCGCGAGGCCGCCGTCCGACGAGCCGGACCGGCGATCATACGCAGTTATCGGATGGGCGGACAGCAAAAGAACAGCCCCGCCGAGGCGGGGCTGTCTTCATGCAGGACCGTGCAACTGTGAAAGGCTCAGGGCACGAACAGCTGAGCGCAGTACCCGGCGCTGCGCTGGCGTCGCGGCGATGGACCCGCCGCGCGGAATGCACTGGCTGGGCGGCAGCGCCACCTTCTGCTCCACTTGCTGCACGAGGAGGTCGAAGGCCTTCTGCGCGTGCGGCATGATGAGCTCGAGCTGCGGGAACGTGTCCTGATACGTCTCGATGTGATTGCCGTTCTGCACTTCGTAGAGCCGATACGCCGGATCCTTCTTCCGTGTCCTGGCATGCCCTTGCCGTGTCGTGCGAGCGCCGCCTCCACTTTGCGCGCGTAGGCGCGCGCATGGTGGTCGATCGGCAGCAGTGCGTCCATCGTGCCCGCGACCGTGATCAGCGGCTGCTTGATGTCTCCGGTGGTCGCGAAGTCGGCCATGTTCGCGCCGACGTCCGAGAACGAGCGCCGCTGCGTGTAGTTGTAGGTCCCGGTGCCGCTCACGTAGGTGTCGTACGTCGGGTCGAGACGCTTCTGCCACTGGCATTGCGTCACTTCCCAGAACGAGTTCGAGTGGTTCCCCCACAGCGAGGCGACGTAAAGCCGACGGGATCGCCGGCAACACGATGTCGGGCGGATAGCCCGGCGGCGACGATGTTCTTCGCCGCCGTGCTCGTTCGCATTGAATGCCGCGCGACGTAGTCCGGGAAGTTGAGGATCGCCGGCGGCAGGTCGGTGAGGATGTTGGGCGCTTCCTCGTCGACGAACGTGCCTTCCCAGTCGACGCCGCCGTCGAACACCTTCGGCGCCGTCTCGAGCGCGCGGCGCACCTGATAGCCGCCGTTCGACGTGCCGACGGCGTAGGTGTACTTCGCCGGCTTGCCGTAGGCCGACTTCACGCCTTCCTGGGCGATCTCGCCCGCCATGACCATGTACTCGCCCAGCGGGTGAAGGGTTGACCGTCCTCGTTGTCGTAGAACCGCACGAACAGTGGCGGACGCGGGATTGAGCCTGCAGGCGAACGGATCGGCGGCGGTCGAGAATTGCAGATTGAGCACGCCCTTGTTCTGCGACGCGTAGGCGTAGCCCTTCTGCAGGACGTAGTCGCTCCACGCGAAATCGCCGTTGAACTCGCTGCGCGTGCCGGACGCGCCGGCGACGACCAGGCGGCCGTTCCAGTCGTTGGGCAGCCGCAGCAGGAAGCGCGCCTGACCCGTCGGGTCGGACGGCGATGCGGGCCTCGATCTGCACGCCGGGGACCACCTTGGTGATCGGCGGCCGCTTGGCGGCGCTCGGCGCGATCACGCCGCGATCGGTGATCGGCGTGAACGCGAACGCCGGCAACCCGCGATCGAATTGTTGGCAGGCGTGGTCAGCGGGTTGGTCGTCGTGAGGTCGGTGCTCTCGAAGCAGATCGACATCGGCGAGGTCCTTGCCGATCTTCTTCAAGACCTGTTCGCAGGGTCGCGGCGCCGGCCGACATCGAAGACGAGCAGCGACAAGGTCGCGGCAGCGGAAATTCGTAGCAGCATCGTGTGCTCCTGAAGTGAAAACGTGGAATGGACTAGAGCGAACGGTCGGTATAGGCCAGGCGCTTCTGCCGAGGCGATCGAGCTGTCGCCGGACCGGGCGGCCGCAGAATGTACCAAAGGACGAACGACGCGCGAACAATTTTCCGATGCACGGTAGCCGCCCAGCGCTTGCATGACGCCGTTGGCAGGGCATGATCGTCCGCGCGCAACGGCGCACCATCGCGGAGCACTCGCAGCGGTGCCGATCGCTTCGATGGCATGCTAACCTGCACCCGAATGGACAGACTCGAATTCAGCGGCAAGCTCGCGCGCGACGCCGGACGTCTTGCGCACACGGCCTTCGGACAGTCGGCAACGTCGATGAAGGGCCGCCACGACGTCCTGACCGCGATGGACGGCGAGGTCGAGCGCTTCATCCGCAAGGCGATCGTCGCGCGCTATCCGGACGACGCGATCATCGGCGAGGAGGAGGGCGGGCGGGGCGGCGAGCGGGTCTGGCTGATCGATCCCATCGACGGCACGGCCAACTACGCGCGCGGCATTCCGCACTACTGCGTGTCGATCGGCTATCTCGAGCACGGGGTGCCGACGGTCGCCGCGCTGCACGACCCCAGCCACGACTGGCTCTATACCGCCGCCCGCGGCGAAGGCGCCTGGCGCGACGGCGTGCGCCTCGCGGTGAGCCCGTGCGACGACCTCGGCGCGGCCACCGTCGAGTGCGGCTGGTCGACCCGGCGCAGCACCGCCGATTACCTCGCCCTGGTCGCGCGGGTGATGGACGCCGGGTGCGCCATCCGCCGGGTCGGCTCCGGCGCGCTCGGGCTCGTCGACGTGGCCGCCGGACGAAGCGAGGCCTACTGCGAGCTGCACATCAATGCCTGGGACTGCGCGGCTGGCATACTGCTCGTCCGGGAGGCGGGCGGCTACACTAACGACTTCTTCGCGGGCGAGGGGCTCACCAAGGGCAACCCGCTGATCGCGACCAACCACGCGCTTTGCGCTAAGCTAGCCGACTTGATCGGCATACCCATCGAGGGCTGACTGGAGGAGGCAACCATGAAACGCTTCAACTGGCTTCACGGCATCACCGGCGCATTGGCGCTCGCGGCTCCGCTGACGGCCGCGGCGCAAGGCGAGCTCGTCCTCTATTGCACGGTGCAGGAGGAGTGGTGCCGGCCGATGGTCGCGGCGTTCGAGAAGGCGACCGGCGTCAAGGTGCTGATGACGCGGAAGAGCTCGGGCGAGTTCTACGCGCAGCTCAAGGCCGAGGCGAGCCAACCCGCGCGGCGACATCTGGTGGGGCGGCACCGGCGACCCGCATCTGCAGGCGGCCGAGGAAGGGCTGACCGAGCCGTACAAGTCGCCGAAGATGAACGAGCTGCAGGATTGGGCCGTGAGGCAATGGGAGCAGTCGAAGAACAAGACGGTCGGTGTTTACGCGGGCGCGCTCGGCTACAGCTACAACACCGATCAACTCAAGAAGAAGAACATTCCCGAACCCAAGTGCTGGTCCGACCTGACGAAGCCGATCTACAAGGACGAGATCCAGGTCGCCAATCCCAATTCGTCGGGCACGTCGTACACGATGCTCGCAACGTTCGTGCAGCTGATGGGCGAGGACAAGGCGTTCGAGTACATGAAGGCGCTGCACAAGAACGTCAACCAGTACACGAAATCCGGCGCGGCGCCAGCGCGCGCGGCGGCGATCGGCGAGAGCCTCGTCGGGATCACGTTCCAGCACGACGCCGTGGTGCAGGCAATCGGCGGCGCGCCCGTGAAGATCGTGTCGCCGTGCGAAGGCACCGGCTACGAGATCGGCAGCATGAGCATCGTCAAGGGCGCGAAGAACATGGAGAACGCCAAGAAGTGGTACGACTGGGCGCTCGGCGCCGAAGCGCAGAGCATCGGTGCACAGGCGAAGGTCTCGTACCAGGTGCCGTCGAACAAGAGCGCAAGCGCGCCGCCGCAGGCGCCGAAGTTGAGCGAAATCAAGCTCATCAACTACGACTTCGCCAAATACGGGTCGTCGGCCGAACGCACGCGCCTTCTGACGAAGTGGGACAAGGAAGTCTCGACGTTGCCCAAGTAGGGTGAGGCCCTCCAAGCGCACTGACCTCGCGGCTTCGTCAGTGACAACCGCCGCGCCCGCGCTCGCGCGGGCGGTATTCGTGCCGATGGCGCGCGATCGCGCGACGGCGGTCGTCGCCGCGTTCGCGCTCGCCGCGCTCGCGGCGGTGCCATGGTCCGGCATCACCGGACCCTCCGCAATGGTGCGGGCAATCTCCGGCGCGCCGATGTTGTGGCCGCTTCTCGCCGCGTCGCTCGCCACGCTGGTGTTCGCGGTGTGGGGACGCGACCGGTGGACGGCGGGCGCCGCCGCGCTCGCGTTGGCATGGGGCATCGGGTCCGGGTTCGCGGCCGGCGACACCGGGGCCTCGTTCGGCGTCGGCGCAGCGCTCTCGCTCGGGGCGCTGACCGTCTGCCTCGCTCGGGCGCTCGCGCGCCGGGGCCTCTTCGGCGGCGATACGACCGTTGCCACCATCGTCGTCGTCATCGCCGCGCTCCTGCTGCTGTTCATCTTCTTCCCGGTCGGCAAGTCGCTCTTGTCCGCCGTTCTCGACAACGAAGGGCAATTTCGCACCCGGGCTCGCCGCCGACCGGCTGCTGACGGCCGACATCTGGTCCGTCGACTGCCTCGCCGGCGGCACGCGATGCGGGGTCGCGGTCAATTCGGCGATCCTCGCCGTGATCGTAGGCGTGCTGTCCACGCTTCTCGGTCTCGTGCTGGCGCTCGTCGTGCAACGCGGCGGCCAGCGTTTCTCCGGTCTTCTCAAGGTGATGTCGATCCTGCCGATCATCACGCCACCTTTCGTGATCGCGCTGGCGCTGGTCGTGCTGTTCGGCCGCACCGGGCTGATCACAGGGTGGCTCAGCGCCTTCGGCATTCCCCGCACGCGGTGGATCTACGGCCTGCCCGGCGTGACGCTGGCGCAACTGCTGTCGTTCTCGCCGATCGCGTTCATGATCCTGCACGGCGCGCTGGCCGCCGTGAGCCCGGCCCTCGAGGAGGCGGCGCAGACGCTGCGCGCCTCACGCGCCCGCGTGTTCCGCACGGTGACCTGGCCGTTGCTGCGACCGGCGCTCGCCAATGCGTTCCTGCTGGGGTTCGTCGAAAGCCTCGCCGACTTCGGGAACCCGATCGTGCTCGCCGGCAACTACGAGGTGCTGTCGACCAAGATCTTCTTCGCCATCGCCGGCGCGCAGCACGATCCGGGCCGCGCCGCCGTGCTGGCCTCGGTGCTGCTCGGTTTCACGATCGTCGCCTTCTGGATGCAGCAGCGCTGGCTGGGCAAGCTGTCCTACGTCACCGTCAGCGGCAAGGGCGACGGCGGCATCGCGGCGCAACTGCCTCGTGGGTTGTGGTACTCGTGTTTCGGCATCGCCGCGGGCTGGATCCTGTTCACGGTCGTCTGCTACGCGGTCATCCTGATCGGCGGCTTCGTCAAGGACATCGGCCGCGGCGACATGACGATCTCGCTGTCGCACTTTGCCGCCGGCTTCGGCGTCGAGTGGGCGGGGGCTCAGTCCAGGTTCACCGGCTCGGCCTGGGACAGCTTCTTCAACACGATCGAGGTCGCTGCCGTGTCGGCGCCGCTCACGGCGATCATCGGCCTCCTCGCCGCCTACGTGATCACGCGGCACCGATTCGCCGGCCGGCGCTCGTTCGAATTCCTGACGATGGTGAGCTTCGCCATTCCCGGCACCGTGATCGGCGTGTCGTACATCGTCGCGTTCAACGTGCCGCCGCTCGAGCTGACCGGCGGCATGCTGATCCTCGTGCTGTGCTTCGTGTTCCGCAACATGCCGGTCGGCGTGCGCGCCGGCATCGCCGCGCTGGCGCAGATCGACAAGACGCTGGACGAGGCGTCGGCGACGCTGCGCGGGTCCACGATCCGCACGCTGCGCCAGGTCGTCGTGCCGCTGCTGCGGCCGGCGATCCTCGCCACGCTCGTTTTCAGCTTCACGCATGCGATGACGGCGGTGAGCGCCATCATCTTTCTTGCGACCGCGAAGTACAACCTCGCCACGGTCTACATCATCAACCGCGTCGAGGCGGGGGAGTATCCGCTTGCGATCGCCTACTCGACGGTGCTGATCTTCTTCATGCTGGCCGTGTTGCTCGCGGTGCAGTGGACCATCGGCGAGGCGCGGCTCGGTCGCCGTCCCGCGAACCTGATTGCAACCGGTAATTAGGATCTAACATGACCAAAGCTGCGGGCGGGGTCGTCTTCGACCGGGTGTCGAAGCGTTACGGCAAGCTGACGGTGGTCGACGAAGTGTCCTTCACCGTGACGCCCGGCGAGCTCGTCACGCTGCTCGGCCCTTCCGGCTGCGGCAAGACGACGACGCTCCGGATGGTGGCGGGCCTCGAGCCGGTGACGAGCGGGCATATCGCGATCGGCGGCAACGACGTCACGCTGCGCGCCGCGAACGAGCGCGACGTCAGCATGGTGTTTCAGTCGTACGCGCTGTTTCCGCACATGACCGTGCTGGAGAACGTCTGCTACGGTCCGCTGTCGACTTCCTCCGACAAGGCCAAGGCGCGCGAGCTCGCGCATGCGAAGCTCGAGATGCTGGGCCTTGCCGGCTTGGGTGACCGCCTGCCGTCGGAGCTCTCCGGCGGCCAGCAGCAGCGCGTCGCCGTCGCGCGCTCGCTGGTGCTCGAGCCCGCCGTGCTGCTGTTCGACGAGCCGCTGTCGAACCTCGACGCGAAGCTCCGCCGGCGCGTGCGGCAGGAGATCCGTGACTTGCAGCAGTCGCTATCCCTCACCGTGATCTACGTGACGCACGATCAGGAGGAGGCGCTCGCCGTCTCGGACCACATCATCGTCATGGACAGCGGGCGCATCGCGCAGAAGGGGACGCCGCACGAGCTCTACGAAAAGCCCGCGAGCCGCTTCCTCGCCGACTTCATCGGCGATGCGAATCTCGTCGACGGCGAGCTCGTGGCGGGCGCGGCGGGTCCTGCCTTTTCGGCCGGGGGCGCCGGCATGCCGGTCATCGCCGACGGGATCGCCCCTGGGTCCGCCACGCTTGCGGTGCGGCCGAACCGGCTGCGGCTCGTCGCACCGGGGCCGGGCACCGTGCCGGGCGTGTGCAAGCGGGCGGCCTACCTCGGCAGCAGGATCGAGTACATGGTGGAGACGCCGTGGGGCGAGCTCCTCGTGTTCGACGCCGACGCGAGGGAGCCGCGTCCGCGCGACGAAAAGGTCGGAGTGACCTTCGAGCCGGACGCCGCGATCGTGCTGCGGCGCTAGCGCGAACCGCGACGCTCCGGGGCACCGTGCAGCCCTTGGGCTTCGGGCTTCATACTCAGGCGCCCGCGGACACCGCCCAAGGGCTGCACGCGAGCGCCGACAGCGCAGGCCCGGGCAGCGTCGGCGGGCGCCTGAGTCATGAAGCCCGCGGATGCGCTCCTCGTGGCCCCGGCCACGAGCTACTCGTGCACCTTCGTCGACTGTTCGACTTTGGGCCAGTTCTTGTCGGCCCTGGAGATGTATCCGGGGATGTCGCCCGCCCACTTCTTCTGGATGTCGGCGTTGTAGTTGAGATAGAGCTTGCCGCCGACGATCGTGAACGCGGCGGGATCGATCGCCGCCTTGTAGCCGCCGGCCGTGCCGAACGCGCAGAACCCGTCGTATTGCGGCGCGTAGCGCGCGGGATCGGCGACGAACGCGTCCCGATTGGCCTGCGACGCGAACCGGAACGTCGATCCCTTGTATTCCGCCTGGTACGCGGGCAGGCCCGGCACTGCCTTGTTCTGCGTGAAATAGGCGACGGGGTCATAGCCCCGGATGGCGGCGCCGTCCTTCTCGAAATACGCGCCGGCGCAAGCGAGTGTGGTCCAGGTCGCGCACAGCAACGCGAGGGCGTACGAACGCAGCAATGAGGCGGAAACGAGCATCGGCGGGGCTCCTTCCAGGCAGCGTGCAATCGGAGCGACGCCGTGGTCGCGCGGCGTCCCCTCAGCCGAACGACCCGACGAAATCGCCCTTGCCGATTTCGACGCCATTGTGGCGCAGGATGGCATAGGCCGTGGTGAGGTGGAAGTAGAAGTTCGGCAACGAATACTGGAGCAGGTAATCGACGCCGGCGAACGACTTCTCCACGCCGCGAATCTTGCGGGTGATCTGGCGCGTCTCCGCCCCCTCGAACTTCGCGGCCGGCAATGTCTTGACATAGGCGATCGCCCCCTCCACGCGCGCCACCAGCTCGGCGAAGGTCTGCTCCTTGTCTTCGATCGCCGGCGGCTCGACTCCCGACAAACGGGCTGCGGTGCCGCGCGCAAAGTCGGACGCGATCTGGACCTGGCGCGTCAGCGGGAACATGTCGGGGAACAATCGCGAGTTGAGCAGCACCGAGTCGTCGATCTTCCTGGCGGCGGCATGCGCGGCGGCCTTTTCAAGGATGCCCTTGAGGTTGGCGAGCATCCGGAGGAATTGGGGAACGGAGGCCTGGTACAGGGTGAGGGACATTCGATGCTCCTTTGGAACCTCTGAACAAGTCCTCCACGGGCGCGACGGATGCGCTCCGGGAGGGATGGCGCGAAGCAAGGCGAAGCGAATAGTAGCGCTATTCGCGAGACTGGCGCCAAAGCCAGCACCCCGGAGCGCGCCGTCCCTTCGGATTGGCGTAGAAGTGATGCGATCCAACGGCGCCCGGCGGGCTGCGCCGGCTCGCCGGATATTCCTGCGAAGGGTCTGGAGCCTGCGGCGGTTACTTCGCGCCGAGGAGCTTGGCGGTTTTCGCCACCACTTGCGGCTTGACCCAGAAGATCGCGCCGAAGCGCCCTTTGCCGCTCGAGACGGCGTCGACCGCGATGAGGTTGACCTTGGCGGCCGCCAGCTTGTCGAAGACGCGCGTCATCGCACCCACCCGGTCGTCGCCCTGGTACAGGAACCCGGACTTCTTCACGGACAGCTTGAGCCCCATCTTCTTCGCGGCGCGCCTGAGCTTGGCCGAATCCTCCGGCATCAGATCGAGCTGCGTCATCTTGCCGTTGGGAAAGCCGGAGAACGCCAGTAGGTTGACGTTGGCGGCGGCAAGTCCCGCCGCGATCTTCGATGCCTGCCCGGCCTTGTTCGGAATCATCACGTGAAAATAATCGACCTTGCGCAGCCTGTCGCTCATGATGTGCTCCTTTCGTTCCGGTGACGACGGCCCGCGATCGACCTTCGCAAGGCGGCGAGCGTCCCGCGTTCGATTATCCTCCGTTCGGGCTGGAATTGTCGTGTGGCCGGCGCGGCCGCGCTTGCGCAACCACGGGAGCACGGCATGAAAACGTCGGTAGCGGCAGGCATCGCCGCGTCGCCGTCACGAAGGAGCGCTCGCAGGAATACCTCGATGCGGCCAGGGCGCTCGGACTCGTGAAGTAGTCGCGCCGACGCGCTGCAGGTGCAGGATCCGGTGGCGATTCGCTTTCACATCCGTGCCCGGCGGGTGCCGATGTGAGCCGGCAATACCTCCATATCTGCTGAGGTAAGATTCGTCATGGCAGCGCGCGGAGTCAATACAGGAGACTGGATAATGCGACGGGACTCGACTTGCCGGGTGGTGGCGGTGCTCGCCACCGCGGCCTTCACGATCATGCCCGCCTACGCGGAAATGTCCGCCGAGGAGCTGGCGAAGCTCGCCCAGAACCCGGTCGGCAACTTGATCAGCCTGCCCTTCCAGAACAACACCAACCTCAATTTCGGCCCGGAGAAGGGCACGCAGAATGTCCTCAACATCCAGCCGGTGATCCCGATCTCGATCAGCCCCGACTGGAATATCATCACGCGCACGATCCTGCCGGTCATCTCCATGCCGTCGCTCGCGCCGGGCGACGGCCGAACCAACGGCATCGGCGACACCGTGTTCACGGCGTTCCTGTCGCCGGCCAACCCGGGCCGCTGGATCTGGGGCGCCGGGCCGGTCGTGCAGTTGCCGACGGACAGCAACTCGGAACTGGGCAACAAGAACTGGGGACTGGGACCGTCGTTCGTCGTGCTGCACCTCGATAAGGGCAGCCCGTGGGTGTACGGCTTCCTGGTGAACAACATCTGGTCGGTGTCGGGCGACAAGCGCGGCGGGTCGTACAGCAACGGGCTGCTCCAGCCGTTCATCAATTACAACTTCGCGGGCGGGCTCTATCTCACCAGCGCGCCGATCGCGACGGTGGCGTGGCAGGCGGACAGCGGGCAGAAGTGGACGGTGCCGCTGGGGGGTGGCGTCGGCAAGATCTTCCATTTCGGCAAGCTGCCGGTGAACACGCAGCTCTCGGCGTACTACAACGTGGTCCGGCCGGACTACGGCGCCAACTGGCAGATCCGCGCGCAAGTGCAGCTGATGTTCCCCAAGTGACGGAGGCATGAGTCGCAGGAAGAAGGCGCCGTCCGCGGCGAAGGAGCGCGCGTCCGCCACGGTCGCCCGCCCCGCTCCTTCCGCGCCCGCGGCGCGCCGGCGCTCCGGGCGCACATGGGCGGTCGTGGTCGCCGCACTCGCCGCGGTCGTTGCGGCGGGCGTCACCACGTGGGTCCATCGCGATCGGCCGGCACCGGCCACGGCGTCGATCGCCGCGCCCGCGCCGCCACCCGTTCCGAAATACGTTGGGGGCGCGCAGTGCGCCGGCTGTCACGCCAGGGAGCACGCGGCCTGGAAAGGCTCGGACCACGATCTCGCGATGCAATTGCCCGACGAGCGTTCAGTGCTGGGCGATTTCGCCAATGCCAAATTTTCCTATGCCGGCACCACGACCACGTTCTCGCGCCGCGACGGCAAGTTCTTCGTCAACACGGACGGCCCGGACGGCAAGCTCGCCGACTACGAGGTCAAGTACACGTTCGGCGTGCGCCCGTTGCAGCAGTACCTGATCGAGCTCCCCGGCGGCCGCATGCAGGCGCTCGGCATCGCGTGGGATTCGCGCCCCAAGGCGCAAGGCGGGCAGCGCTGGTTCCACCTGTATCCGGGGCAGAACCTCAAGGCGGGCGACCCGCTGCACTGGACGGGCGTCCAGCAGAACTGGAACTTCCAGTGCGCCGAGTGTCATTCGACCGACTTCCGCAAGAATTTCGACGCCGCGAGCGGCACGTTCAAGTCGACGTGGGCGGAGCTGAACGTCGCCTGCGAAGCATGTCACGGCCCCGGGTCGAACCATGTCGCCTGGGCAGGGAAGCAAGGAGGCTACGAGGCGCTCGCAGCGACCAAGGGTCTCGCCCTGGCGCTCGACGAGCGCAAGGGGGTGTCGTGGACGCCTGTGCCTGCGACCGGCAATGCGAAGCGCAGCACGCCGCGCCTTGCCTCGCGCGAGATTGACACGTGCGCCCGTTGCCATGCCCGGGCGAGCCGGATCTCTGACGACTACGTGCACGGCAAGCCGCCGCAGGATACCCACCGGCTCGCGCTCCTGGACGACAACCTCTACTGGAACGACGGGCAGATGCGCGACGAGGTCTACAACTGGGGCTCGTTCGTGCAGAGCAGGATGCACACGCAGGGCGTCACCTGTGCGGACTGCCACGAGCCGCATTCGCTCGAGCTAAGGGCGCCAGGCAACGCTGTCTGCGCGCAGTGCCACCTGCCGGCGCAGTTCGACAGCGCACAGCACACGCACCACGCCGATGGCACGCCGGGCGCCGCCTGCGCCGCGTGCCACATGCCGACGACGACCTACATGGGCGTCGATCCGCGCCACGACCATTCGCTGCGCATTCCGCGGCCTGACGTCTCGGTGAAGCTGGGCACGCCGAACGCCTGTACGAACTGCCATGCGAAACAGTCGGCGCAATGGGCGGCCGACGCGATCGCGAAGTGGACCGGCAGGTCGCCGGCAAGCTATCAGAATTTCGCCGCGGCGTTACGGGCGGGCTCGCACGGAGTGCCCGGTGCCCGCGGCGCACTGCTTGGGCTGATCGAGGACAGGGCGCAGCCGGCGCTGGTGCGCGCGAGCGCCATCCAGCGTCTTGGCCGGCTGCTGAACCCCGTCACGAGCGATGTCCTCGCGCGCGAACTGAACGATCCGGATCCGCTGGTGCGGTTGGCGACTGTCGAAGCGCTCGCGGGTGCGGAACCCGCCGCGCGACAAAGGTATCTTCCCCGCATGCTCGTCGATCCGGTGCGCACGGTGCGGATCGAAACGGCGCGCGCGCTGGCGGGAGCCTCCGAAGCGCAGTTGCCGGAGGGCGACCGCGCCGCGTTCACGAAGGCGCTCGCCGAATACGTCGCGGCACAGACCTACAATGCCGATCGGCCCGAGGGGCGGACCAACCTCGGCAACCTCTACGCGCAACGCGCCGATGCCGCAGGGGCCATCGCCGAGTACCGCAAGGGGATCGGCCTCGACCCCACCTTTGTGGCCGCATACGCGAATCTGGCCGATCTCTATCGCGCCCGCGGCGCCGAAGTCGAGGCCGTTGCCACGCTGCGCGAAGGGCTCGCGCGGAATCCGCGCGCGGCGGTGCTGCACCACGCGCTCGGACTCGCTCTCGTCCGGCAGCAGCAGACCGCCGAAAGCCTGAAATCATTGCGCTTGGCTGTCGAACTCGCGCCCGAAAGCGCCCGCTTCGCGTACGTCTACGCGGTGGCGTTGAACAACGCGGGGCGGAACAGCGAGGCGTTGGGCGTACTCAACACGGCGCTGAAGCGCGATCCGTACGATCGGGACATCCTGTCGGGACTGGCGTTCTTCACCGCGCAGTCCGGCAATCGCAAGCTCGCACTGGACTACGTCAGGCAGCTGCGCGAGATCGACCCGGAAAACGCGCAATACGCGCAGATGGCGCAGCAGATCGAAGGAGCCCGCGCCGCCACTACTCGATAACCCGGTCCGCGCGCAGCCGGGTCGCCGGTGAAATGGCAAGGCCGATCGCCTTGGCCGTTTTCATGTTGATCACGAATTCGAACGTCGTCGCTCGCTCGATCGGGATGTCGGCGGGCTTGGCGCCCCTGAGGATCTTGTCCACGAAAACCGGCGCGCGGCGGTAGAGCGCGAGATAGTTCGCGCCGTAGCCGAAGAGCCCCCCCGCGTCGGCATATTCGAGGAAGCTGATCGAGGGAAGGCGCTGCCTGGCCGCCAGCTCCGCGATCTTCCTGAAGCTCGCGATGAAGACCACGTCCTCGATCACCGAGAGAGCGTCGACGCCATCCTTCGCCATCGCGGCGAAGGCGCCGTCCAGGTCCGCGGGGTCCCGCGCATGGCACATCAGCAGCGTAACATTCAAGTTCCTGGCCGCGATTTCCATGGCCTGAACGTACTGACCCATTGCGGGGTTGTCGGGATTCAGGAGGACCGCCACGCGGCGCACGCGCGGGAGCGCATCCTTGAGCATGTCGAGTCGTTTCGCCGCGAGCTCGCTGACAAAGAACGTGTCGCCGGTGATGTTGCCGCCGGGACGCGCAAGGCTCGCGACGAGGCCCAGTGCAACAGGGTCGCCGATGTTGGTCATGACCACCGGTATCGGATTCGTCGCGGTGGCCTGCTTCGCGGCGAGCGCGCCCGGCGCCGAGTGCGTCACGATGACATCCACCTTGAGCCGGACGAGCTCGGCGGCGAGCTCGGGAAGCCGGTCATACTTGCCTTCGGCGAAGCGAAACTCGATGAGGATGTTCTTGCCCTCGACGTAGCCCAGGTCGCGCAGTCCCGCCCGGAATGCATCGACGCGGGGGGCCCATGCCGCTGGCGTGGATACCCCCAGAAACCCGATCCGTGGCATTGGCGCGGGCTGCGGCTGGGCGAGAACGCGCAGAGGTGCGGCCAGCAGGAGGCCGGCTGCGGCTAGGAATTGTCTGCGCGGGGCCCGACTCATCTGCGCTCCACGAAGCGTTCTCGGACAAGTGCACGCGCCGCCCCCTCCATTCGCGAAAAGGCTTGGGCGACGTCCCGGTTCCCTAGAGTTCGACCATCTTTCGCGTGCGCAACGATTCGGTGACCGCGATGCCGATGCGGGTTGCCTCAGTCGCATCGGCGAGCGTCAGCGGCGGCGGGAGGTCCCCGCGCACGACGTCGACGAAAGCCTGCGCTTCGTGCAGGAAAGCGTCGGCGAACCGCTCGTAGAACGTCGGCGTGCATTCGTTGCGCACACCGTGCGCGTCGGAGATCTCGACGCGATTGATCCGGGGGTTCTGCCCGATCGTGAGCCGCCCCGCGGTGCCGACGATCTCGGTCAGCGTCTCGTGGCCGTGCGCCATCGTCCGCGACGCGTAGATGGTCGCGATCTCCCCGCCCGCGAACTCGATGGTCGCGACGGCGTTGTCGACGTCGCCGACGTCGCGCAGGCCCTCGTGGACGGCGATGGTGCCTGCGGCGAACACGCGCTTGGCGCCCCCGGCGCCGAGGAGCCAGCGCACGGTGTCGATGTCGTGCACGCTCATGTCGAGCAGGATGCCGCCCGAGGCGCCCGCGTAGCGCACGAAGAAGCCGCTGGCATCGTTCTGGTCGGCGGTCTGCGAGCGCGCGAGGAACGGACGGCCGATGGCGCCCGCCTTGATCTTGGCGAACGCGTCGCGATAGCTGGGATCGAACCGGCGAACGTAGCCGATCATCGCCTTCTGCCGCGGATGCTTCGCGGCGACCGCTTCCACGCGCAGGCAATCGGCGAGGTTGAGCGCAAGCGGCTTTTCCGAGAACACGTGCTTCCCGGCCTCGAGCGCCCCGATGATCTGATCGGCGTGCAAGGTGGTCGGCGTCGCGACGAACACGGCGTCGAGCCCCGGATGGGCGAGCATCGCGGCGTAGTCGGCGTAACCAGCGGCGACACCGAGCGTGTCTCGCGCCCACGCGAGTTCGTCCGCGATGGGGCTGCAGGCGGTGACGAGCGCCACGCCTTCGACACGCTGCGCCAGGTTGGACGCATGGTGACGGCCCATGCGGCCCACGCCGGCAATGCCGATGCGCAAGAGGGATGCGGTCATCGTTCGGTTCCTTTCCGGAGCGACGGCGCGGTACGCTCCGTCAGGATTGCAGATCGGCGGTGATGCGGCGTGCCCACAACTTCTTCGCGAAGGCGTGCCGGGCGCCCAGGCGCGGGTCGTTGACGATGCCGCCGATCGTCCCGGCGATCACCATCACGACACCGGCGAGCGGCAGGACCAGGATCAGGCCGGGGACTCCCGCCACGGCGCCGCCGAGGAAGATCAGCAGCACCGTCGGCAACGGGTGCATGTGCAGGCTGCGGCCGACCGTGAGCGGCATGAAAACGAAGTCGTCGAGCAGACGCACGAACAGGAACAGCCCGATGGCCGCGTACACGACCCAGGGGCTCGATGGAAAGTCGGTGGCGGCCACCAGCACGACGATCACGCAGCCGATGACCGACCCGACGAAGGGCACCCAGGCGAGCACCGCCGCCATGAGGCCGAGCGCGAAGGCGCCCGGCATGCCGATCGCCGCGAGGCCCAGGGCGAGGCAGATCGTGTCGATCACCGTCAGCTTCATGAGTCCCTGGAAGTAGGCCTTCGCGGTGCCGTCGACGCGGTCGATCATGTAGAGCGTGCGCTCGAAATACGCGTTCGGCACCGCTTCGGCGAGGTACTTGAGAAACCTCCGGCCGTCGCGCAAGAAGAAGAACGCGAGGAACGGTGCGAGCAGCAGCGCCGGCAGCCAGGCGGCCGTCCCGAGCAGCACGTCGGCGAGGTGATCCTTCACGTAGCTGCCGCCGAAATCAGCCATCTTCCGGCTCATCTCGGACTGGAAGTCGAGATCCTTCAGGAACCGGAATTGCGATTCGAGCATCGCCAGCGAGCGCTCGACCAGGAGCCTGCCGCCCGCGAGATAGCGGAACAGCGCCTCCTGGCCGCTGACTGCCTGCGCCGCGAGCCAGGGCAAGGTCGGCACCAGCGCGGCCACGGCGGCGACGAGAGAGCCGCCCGCGACGATCGCCGCGGCCGTCTCCCGCTCGATGCCGGCAAGCGTCAGGCGCCGGACCGCCGGGAACAGGGAGTAGTACAGGATGATCGCGAGCAGGAACGGCACGACCAGCCACAGCGCCTGGCGCAACAACACGAGCAGCAGCGTCGTGCACGCCATGGTGGCCACCCACACCAGGGGGCCCGACGACAGGTAACGGCTCGCGCCGGGGATCGTCGCCCGCGCCGGTTTCATAACGGCTTGTGTTCAGCCGGAATGGGCCGGTCGCGCAGTTGCCGGCCGAGCTGGCGCGCGAGTTGCAGCAGGATCTTCGACGCGATCACCGCGTGCGTGACGAGCAGGCTTTCGAGGTCGCCGCGCGAGAGCGACGCCAGCACGCAATCCTCCTGCGCCCGCGCCTGCAGCGCGCGCGGCGCGTTCTCGAGGAGCGCGAGTTCGCCGAACGCGACACCCGCATCGATCTCGACGACGCGTCCCGCCACCGGGTCGCCCTGCTTGCAGATCAGCACCTTGCCCGCGATGACGACGTGCAAGGCCTGACCCTCCTCGCCTTCGTCGAAGATGATCTCGCCCTTGAGGAAGCGGCGCTCGTGCAGGAGCCCGTCGACGACGCGCAGCTCGAGGCGCGACAGCGTCGAGAACAATGCGAGCTGGCGGAGCGTGCCGAGCCGCGGCGTTTCCTTGCGGCCCTGAAAGAAAGCTAGCATCGTCGACACTCCGCGTCCAAGAAAAACCCCGCGAGGGTTCGCGGGGTCGGCATGCCGGGGTTCGCGCCGAGCGGACTAGATCCGCTCGATGATCGCCGCGATGCCCTGGCCGCCACCGATGCACATCGTGATGAGGCCGTAGCGGCCGCCGGTGCGGTGGAGCTCGTACATCGCCTTCACGGTGAGGATGCAGCCGGTCGCGCCGATCGGGTGCCCGAGCGCCACGGCACCGCCGTTCGGATTGACCTTTTTCGGATCCATCCCCAGTTCCTTGGCCACGCCGAGCGCCTGCGCGGCGAAGGCCTCGTTCGACTCGATGACGTCCATCTGGTCGAGCTTCAGGCCCGCCTTCGCGAGGGCTCGCTTCACGGCCGAGACGGGCCCCAGCCCCATGATCGTCGGGTCGATGCCGGCGTGCCCATAGGCGACGAGCCGCGCCAGGGGCTTCAGGCCCTTCTTCGCGGCGACCGATTTCTCCATCAGCACAACGGCCGCGGCCGCGTCGTTGATGCCCGATGCGTTGCCGGCGGTGACGGTGCCGTTTTCCTTGATGAATACCGCCTTGAGCTTCGCCATGCCCTCCATCGACGAATCGGCGCGGACGTGCTCGTCGGTGTCGAACAGCACCGGGCCCTTCCTGCTCTTGAGCTCGATCGGCAGAATCTGGCTCTTGAAGTGGCCGGCGGCGATCGCCGCGGCGGCGCGCTTGTGGCTCTCTACCGCGAACGCATCCTGCTGCTCGCGCGAAAGGCCGCACTTGGTGGCGACGTTTTCGGCGGTGACGCCCATGTGCATCGTGTCGAAGGGGTCGGTCAGCGCGCCGACCATCATGTCGAACATCTTCGCCTCGCCCATGCGGGCACCCCAGCGCTGGGTCGTCGACGCGTACGCGGCGCGGCTCATGCTCTCGACGCCGCCGGCGACCGCCGCATCGGTGTCGCCCAGCAGGATGTACTGCGACGCCGAAACGATCGCCTGCATTCCGCTGCCGCAGAGGCGGTTCAGCGTCAGCGCGCCGGTGTCGTGCGGCAGCCCGCCGTTCACGCAGGCGAGCCGCGAGATGTACATGTCCTTCGGTTCGGTGTGGATCACGTTGCCGAACACGCATTGGCCGACATCCTTCGGGTCGACCTTGGCCCGGCTCACCGCTTCCTTGACGACGCGCGCGGCGAGATCGCTGGGCGCGATGTCCTTGAGGCTGCCGCCGTAGTCACCGATCGCCGTACGCACTCCACTCAGAATGACAACTTCTCTTTGCTCGCTCATGGCTGGTTTCTCCGTAGGGGAGGGCAATTATCCCGCGAATCGGCGCTGGTCGCACTAGCGTCGTTGACCGGACGGGGCCGGCTGACGCCGGTGAACGGGTAGTGGGGAGGCTTCGTTCCTGGTGAACTGCCGGGCTCGGATCCGGAATGACCTTACACTGTACGAATACTGCGGACTTTGATTCTTACATTGTAAGATGGCGAGCGGGAGGCAGCCCAGGCGTGAAATCAAGGGATAAGGGACAAAGGCAGGGGAGCGCCGAGCGGACCGGTCCGGACAACGGGCGGCCCGCTGCGGGCGACGACGCGCAAAGGAGCGCACGCCGGCGCACGCCGCTTTCGCGCGAGCGCATCGTCGCGACGGCACTGGCGCTCATCGAGGCAGAAGGCCTGCCCGCATTGTCGTTGCGCCGCCTGGGCGCGGCGCTGGGTTGCGAGGCGATGAGCGTGTATCACTACTTTCCAGGCAAACGCCACCTCCTCGATGCGCTGGTGGCGCACGTGCTCGGCGGCGTCGGCGAGCCGCCGGCGGACCAGGACGCAATCGGCCGGTTGCGCTATCTTGGCCGGGAGTATCGGTCGATGGCGCACCGCCATCCGCAATTCTTTCATCATGCGGCGTTGCACCGGCTCGACACGCTCGCCGGCGTCGCGTTCATCGAGCGCATGCTCCGGCACTTTCGCGCGGCGCTTCCCGACGACCGGCTGGCCGCACAGGCGTTCCGGATCTTCCGCTACTACGTGGTCGGCGCCGCGCTCGACGAGACGGCCGGTCATGCGGCGGGCGAAACGACCTTCGAGCTCGGCTTCGAAATGCTGCTGAAGGGCATCGCCGACCTTCGCTCCGCGATGCCGGCGGAGGTCCCGCGTGCGGGCAAGCCGGTCGTGCGGCCGAAGCCGTGAATTCGCGCCCTGTGCTTGCGGCGAAGGCGAAGTGCGGCATCGCGGTTGGACCCGTCGCGAAGTCGAAGTACTATCGACTACGATTCTCCAAACCGGATCCCTCATGCCATTCGCCCAGCGCGGTGCGGTTCTCGGCAGTATCCTCGGCATTTTCGCCTGTGGCGTCGTCGGGGGATATGCGGCCTGGTTGGCAGTCACGTCGTGGGGGATCGACGGGGTGACCGGCGCCGTGCTCGCCGCGGTCATCGGCATGGTCGCCGCGACCGCGCTGTGGGCAGGGGGATCGACGCTCCTGCGGACCCTGGGCCTTATCCGTTGACGCCAGCGCGAGCCGACATCGCGGCGATCGCAGAACGGCTCATCGCCGCGTATGACGGCGTTGCGACGATCGGGCCGATCAGCGCGAGCGATCCCGCCTTCGACGTGGCCGCGGGGTACGACGTGCTGCGCGAAATCGAGACGCGCCGTAGAGCCGCCGGCTGGATTCCCGTCGGGCGCAAGATCGGCTTCACCAACCGCACGATCTGGCCGCGCTATGGCGTCTATCTTCCGATGTGGGCGCACATGTGGACCCACACCGTGCGGCACGCGGCCGCCGGTCGGGCGGCGCTCTCGCTGGCGCCGTTCGTGCAGCCGCGCATCGAGCCCGAGGTCGTGTTCAAGCTGAAGGGGCCGGTGCCGGCCGAAGGCGATGCGCGCGCCGTGCTCGAGTGCGTTGAGTGGATCGCCCCGGGCTTCGAGATCGTGCAAAGCCACTTCCCCGGCTGGAAGTTCGCCGCCGCCGATTGCACGGCGGCGTTCGGTCTGCACGGGGCGCTGGTGGTGGGCACGCCCGTGGCGGTGACCGGGCACAATCGCGGGGCGCTCGCCGGCGCGCTGCCACGATTTGCCCTGGCGCTCCGGCGCGGGGACGAAGTGATCGACACCGGCGTCGGCGCCAACGTCCTCGACAGCCCGGCGCTGGCGCTCGCCCACCTCGCACGCGTACTCGCGGGGCAGCCATCGTTCCCTCCGCTCGCGGCCGGCGAAATCGTCACGACCGGCACGATCACCGACGCGTGGCCGGTGGCCAGGGGGCAGACGTGGACGTCCGACTACGGCGCACTCGGGCTCGAGGGCATGACGCTGACGTTTGCCTGATCCTGCGAGCGCTGGCCATGGAGCCCCGCGCCGCTATTTCACGGTCAGCCCCCGCCTCCCGTGCCAGTCGGCGATGCCCTCGTCGGGGTATTCGCGGAAATGGGTGTGCCCGCGTCCGCCGGGGATCGCGCACCACGGCGCGGCGAAGTCGAGCATGATCTCCTGCTCCTCGGGCGCCTTCGGCAGCGGCGTGTCGATCGCCGAGGCGAACGGGTAGACCCACTCCGCCCAGCGCGGATCCCAGACCCAGAGCGCGCTGCCGCATTTCGCGCAGAAATGCCGGCGGCCCGGCGAGAGCGTGCCCTTCGCCCCGGCCTTGTCGCGAACGCGCGCGCGAAACACGCTGATGAACTTGCGGCCGCGCACGGACAGGGACCTGGCGGTGCCCATGATGTTGATCGCGTAGCCGCCCCCGCCCCCGGTCTTCCGGCAGATCGAGCAGTAGCACCGCAGATACGGATACGGCGTGTGCGAGATGACGGTGAATTTCACGGCGCCGCAATGGCACGATCCTTCGAGTTTCATCCGGGTCTCCTGGTTGCGTCTTGCCGTTGGCGGGCAGGGGGCCGGCACGAGCGGCATCCCCGGTTGTAGAATCGCATTCCGCAGCACCGCGAATACGAGAGCGCAGCCGAATGTCGCCGATCGAAGGCATGCCCGTCATTGCCCATGCGATTCAGCTCGCGATCGCCCCTGTCTTCCTGTTGACGGGCATTGCCGCCTTGCTCGGCGTCATGGCCAATCGCCTGGCGCGGATCATCGACCGTGCGCGCTACTTCGAGCAGGCCTGGGAACAGCTGGACGAGGTGGCGCGCTCGCTCGGGCGCCAGGAGCTCGCGGATCTCGAGCGCCGCCGCCGTGTGGCGAGCTGGGCCATCAATTTCTGCACGTCCGCGGCACTGCTCGTGTGCACCGTCATCGCGACGCTCTTCGTCGAAGCGTTTTTCAACGCCAACCTCAAATGGCTTGCGGGCGCGCTGTTCGTCGCGGCGATGATCGCGCTCATCGGCGGTCTCGGCTGCTTCCTGCGCGAAGTGTACGTCTCCACGCACACGGTGCGCATTATCCTCGGCAAGTACCGGCTGTGAAGGCAGGTCCGCGCTTCCTGTGGGCGGGCCCGTGCCTGCTCGGCGCCGTCTATTTCATTTTCCGGAGCTGACGGGCATCAGGCGGCGGCCTTGAGCCCCACATCGGCCAGCGCCGGACGATTCGCGAGTGCGGTTTGCATGATCGCCTCGATCTCGGCGGCTTCCCGCGGATCGAGCGGGAGCCGCGGCGGGCGCGTGAGGTGCGTTCCGCGGCCCACGATGTGCTCGCAGAGCTTGATGCACTGGACGAGGTCCGGCCGCGCGTCGAGGTGCAGGAGCGGCATGAACCAGCGATAGAGGCTCATTGCTTCGGCGTAGCGGCCGGCGCGGGCGAGCCGGAACAGCGTTTCGCCTTCGCGCGGAAACGCGTTCGACAGGCCCGAAACCCAGCCTGTGGCGCCGACCATGATGCTCTCGACGACAACGTCGTCGAGTCCGGCGAAGAGCACGAATCGGTCCCCGACGAGGTTGGTGAGATCGGTGAACCGCCGCGTGTCGCCCGAGGACTCCTTGAAACAGACGATCGTATCGCAATCGGCGAGCGAGGCGAGGATCTCCGGCGTGACGTCGTTCTTGTAGATCGGCGGATTGTTGTACACCATGACCGGCAGATCGGTCGCCGTGGCGACGCTGCGGAAATGCGCCGCCGTCTCGCGCGGCTTCGACGAGTAGACGAGCGCCGGCATCACCATGACGCCGTCGAGGCCTATGCGGGAGGCCTCCTTCGCCATGTCGATCGCGAAGGCCGACGTGAACTCGGCGATCCCGCAGAGCACCGGCACGCGGCCGCGCGCGACCGCCTTGCCCGTCTCCATCACCGCGATCTTCTCGGCCTTCGTGAGCGAGCAGTTCTCTCCCACCGTGCCGCAGACGACGAGGCCCGATACGCCGTCCCTGATCAGGCCCTCGATCACGCGCGCCGTGGCCGCGACGTCGAGCGAAAGGTCGCCGCGGAATTGCGTGGTGACGGCGGGGAAAACGCCTTCCCAATCGACTTTCTTGCGCATGGCGGACTCCTGCAAGCGGGCACCGGGGATCGGTCTTGAACTAAAATTGTAATACTTATCGCAGGCAGCGACTCGGGGACTCTCCCGGACCAGGACACGCGTGTACAAGATCGAAGTCATCGACTCGCATACCGGAGGCGAGCCCACTCGGGTGATCGTGTCCGGCGGACCCGAGCTCGGAGCAGGCCCGCTCGGCGACAGGCGCGAGCGATTCCGGCGCGAGTTCGACCGGTTCAGGAGCGCGGTGGTCAACGAGCCGCGCGGCTCGGACGTGCTGGTCGGCGCGCTGCTGGTTCCGCCGCAGGACGCCTCGTGTGCGGCCGGCATCATCTTCTTCAACAACGTCGGATACATCGGGATGTGCGGGCACGGCACCATCGGCGTCGTGGCGACGCTCGCCCATCTCGGCAGGATGGGGGTGGGCTCGCATCGGCTCGACACTCCGGTCGGCGTGGTCACGGCCACGCTGTATCCGGGCGGCGAGGTTGCCGTCACCAATGTGCCGAGCTGGCGGGCGGCGAAGGCGGTGACGGTCGACGTGCCCGGTGTCGGCAGCGTCACGGGCGACGTCGCCTGGGGCGGCAACTGGTTCTTCCTGATCGCGGACCATGGCCAGGAACTGGCGCTCGCGAATACGGAACGACTGTCGGATTACTGCCGGCGGATTCGCCAGGCGCTGAACGCGCAGGGGCATCCGGACGTCGATCACATCGAGCTCTTCGGGTCGCCGACGACGGCCGCCGCGAACTCGCGCAACTTCGTGCTGTGCCCGGGCAACGCCTACGATCGCTCGCCGTGCGGCACGGGAACGAGCGCGAAGCTCGCCTGCCTCGCCGCCGACGGCAGGCTGGCGGAGGGCGACGCGTGGGTCCAGGAAAGCATCCTTGGCAGCACGTTCACCGGCCGCTTCCGCTGGCTCGACCGTTTGACGGGACGGATCGAGCCGTCGATCACCGGCAGGGCGTACGTGAACGCGGAGGCGACGCTCATCATCGACGACCGCGACCCCTTCGCGCACGGCATCGGCCGGACATGAGCAGACCCTGAGTGGACCGGCGGGTCGTCATCGTCGGTGGCGGCGTCATCGGCCTGTGCGCCGCCTACTACTGCGCACAGCGCGGGTGGCGCGTCACGCTCGTCGACCGCAATGCGGAGCGGCGCGATGGCTGTTCGTTCGGCAACGCGGGGATGCTCGTCACGAGCCACTTCGTGCCGCTCGCGGCTCCCGGCATGGTGGCCCTCGCGCTCAAGTGGATGTGGAATCCTGCTTCACCGTTCTACGTGAAGCCACGCCTGTCGCCGGACCTCCTGGCCTGGGGCTACCGCTTCTGGCGCGCGGCCACGCCGGAGCACGTGCGCCGGGCGGCGCCGCTGCTGCGCGATTTGAGCGAAGCGAGTCATCGCTGTTATGACGAACTGGCGGCGCTTCCGGGCAGCGACTTCGGCCTCGTGCGCAACGGCCTCCTGATGCTGTGCCGGACCCGGCCTGCACTCGACGAGGAAATCAGGACGGCCGAAATGGGCCGCGCGCTGGGAATCGCCTCGGAGGTGCTCGACGCCAATGCGGTGGCGGCACTCGATCCCGGCATCCGGATGGACGTCGCCGGCGCCGTCTATTTTCCGCAGGACCGCCATCTCACGCCCGATCGCTTCGTCACCCAGATGCAGGACCGGCTCACGGCGATGGGGGTCGATTTCGTCTGGAACACGGAAGCCGCGGGCTGGCGCATCGAGCGGGGACGGCACGTTCGAGCCTTGGTCGACCGCGGCGGCCGCGAGATCGAAGGCGACGAATTCGTGCTCTGCGGCGGATCCTGGACCCCGGTCATCGCGCGCGGGCTGGGTTTGACACTGCCGATCGAGGCCGGCAAAGGCTATAGCGTGACCCTGCCGAAGCCGCGCCGGATTCCGGCGATCTGCGCGATCCTGTCGGAGGCCCGCGTGGCCGTCACGCCGCTGGGCGGTGCGCTGCGTTTCGCCGGAACGATGGAGATCGCCGGGCTCAACGAGGACATCAATCCGGTGCGCGTGCGCAGCATCATCGCGGCGGCAATCGATTATTACCCGGAGATCGCGGCCGCGGACTTCGACGGTGTCGTGCCGTGGCAGGGACTGCGGCCGTGCTCGCCGGACGGATTGCCCTATGTCGGGCGCGCGGCCCGGTACGCGAATCTCTCGCTCGCGGCCGGCCATGCGATGATGGGAATGAGCCTCGGTCCGGTGACGGGCCAGTTGATTGCCGAAATACTCGCTGGCGAGACGCCACGGATCGACCTGGCTCAGCTGTCGCCGGATCGTTACGCTGCGCGGTGAGGCGCGGCAGCACCGGTCGCGCCCCCTCTTGCCCACAGCATCGACTCCCGCCTTGAAACCGACTGCACCGCCCGCCGCGCGGCACGTATTCGTTGCTTTCGCGGCCGGGTATCTGATCTCGTATCTGTACCGATCGGTCAATGCGGTGATCTCGCCGGAGTTGGTCCGCGAAATCGAACTCGGCCCGGCAGCACTCGGACTTCTCACCGGTGCCTATTTCCTGGCGTTCGCCGCCGTGCAGCTCCCCGCAGGAATGCTGCTCGATCGGCACGGGCCGCGTCGAGTCGAGCCGGTGCTGCTGGCATTGGGCGGGACAGGGGCACTTCTGTTCGCGCTGGCGGATAGCCTGTCGGGCCTCATGGCGGCCAGGGCGCTGATCGGCGCGGGCGTGGCCGTGTGTCTGATGGCGCCGCTGAAGGGGGTTGCCACCTGGATTCCGCGGGATCGGCAGGCATCCGTCGCGGGATGGATCATGACCGCCGGAAGCGTCGGCGCGCTCGCCGCCACGACGCCGACCGAGTACGCGCTGCGTTACGTGCACTGGCGCGTTCTGTTCGTTGCGCTCGCGCTCTTGACCTTCGTGGTCGCGGTTTGGATCTGGTTTGCGGTCCCCGACACCACGAGGCCCGCCGGCAACGCGGGTGTCGGCTCGCAGTGGTCGGGGGTGCGCGCCGTGTTCGCGCACCCGCGGTTCTGGTGGATCGCGCCGCTGCTCGCCTGCTGCATGGGCTCGTTCTTCGCGATCCAGGGGCTCTGGTCGATGCCCTGGCTCATCGAAGTCAACGGGTACGATCGCGCTGTCGCGGCGCGGCACCTGCTGTGGATGGGCGCCGGCATGCTCGCCGGCTTTCTGGCGTTGGGAATGTTTGCAACCAGAGTCGCGCGCCATGGCGTGCGCTCGCGGCATCTCTTCGCCGCAGGGTTCGCCATGAACATCGCGGCCCTCGTTGCGGTGCTGGCGCAAATCCCGGGTACTTACGTGTGGTGGGCAGTCTACGGCCTGGGTGCCTCCGCCAATGTTCTCGCCTTCACGGTGTTGAACGAGGGATTCGTGTCTGAACTCGCCGGTCGCGCCAACACCGCGCTCAACCTCTTTGCGTTCGGCGGCGGCTTCATCGCGCAATGGGGCATCGGCCTCGTCGTCGACGCGGCGCGCGCGGCCCTGGACGTTGATCCCGCCGGGGGGCTCAAGGTCGCGTATTCGGTGGTGCTGGCGCTCGATGTGCTGACCTTCGCCTGGTTTGCTCGGGGCTGGCGGCGGCACGCGCCGGTGGCCCACGCGTCGATCGCCACGAAACCGTGAGCACCATGCATATCCATATACTCGGCATATGCGGCACGTTCATGGGTGGGATCGCCGCCATCGCGAAACGGGCGGGGTTCGACGTGACCGGTTGCGACGCCAACGTCTATCCGCCGATGAGTACGCAGCTGGAGTCGCTCGGCATCACGCTGAGCGAAGGCTACGCGGCCGCGCAGCTCGCCGGTGCCGCGCGCGGCGCCGACGTGTTCGTCGTCGGCAACGCGCTCTCGCGCGGCAATCCGCTCGTCGAGGCGATCCTCGACGCCGGACTGCCCTACCAGTCGGGACCGCAGTGGCTGTTCGAGCACGTGCTCCGCGACAAGTGGGTGCTTGCGGTTGCCGGCACCCACGGCAAGACGACGGCGACGGCGATGCTGGCGTGGATACTCGAGCACGCGGGATTGGATCCCGGATTCCTGATCGGCGGCGTGCCGCTCAATTTCGGCATTTCGGCGCGGCTGACCGACAGCGGGTTCTTCGTCATCGAAGCCGACGAGTACGACACCGCCTTTTTCGACAAGCGCTCCAAGTTCGTCCACTACCGGCCGCGCACGGCGATTCTCAACAACCTCGAATTCGACCACGCGGACATCTTCGCGGACTTGGCCGCGATCGAGACGCAGTTCCATCACCTCGTCCGCTCGGTTCCGCCGTCGGGCCGGCTCATCGTGAACGCCGAAGCGCCCGCCCTCGCGCGCGTGCTGGCCCGTGGGTGCTGGTCCGAGGTCGAACGGTTCGCCGGCACGGAGTTCACCGCGGCTGACGTCGCTGCTGGCGCGCTTGTCCTGCCCGACTGGCGGATCGATACCGAAGGCGCCGTGTTTCGCACCGACACGCGGGAGGGCATCCTGCGCTGGCCCACGGGACGGGCGCAGCTTGGTCGCCACAATCGGCTCAATGCACTGGCGGCGCTCGCGGCGGCGCGACACGTGGGGGTGCCACCGGCGGCGGGGCTCGCGGCGTTGGCCGACTTCGAAGGCATCAAGCGTCGACTCGAGACGCGCGGGATTGCGGGAGGCGTCACCGTCTACGATGATTTCGCGCACCATCCGACCGCCATCGCGACGACGGTGGACGGCCTCCGGGCGGCCGTAGGGGCCGCCCGCATCATCGCAGTGCTGGAACCGCGATCGAACACGATGAAGCTCGGGGCGGTGAAGGACGCGCTGGCGGGAAGCCTCGCCTGCGCCGACATGACGTTCTGCTACGCCGGAAAGCTCGGCTGGGATCCGGCCGCCGCGCTCGCGCCGCTCGGCGCGAAGGCCGCGGTCCACGACGATCTCGATGCGCTCGTCACGGCGATCGTCACCGAAGCCCGCGCCGGCGACCACGTCCTCGTGATGAGCAACGGCGGCTTCGGCGGCATCCACGACAAGATCCTGCAGCGACTCGCTGCTCGCTCTAATCTTGTGAGCGTGGAAGGCGCCGCTGGGCTTCATGACTCAGGCGCCCGGCGGCGCCTGCCACGCTTATGCGATTCGCGCGGAGGCGCGCCGGGCATGGCGACGATCGTCTACCTGCACGGGTTCAATTCCGCGCCGCAGTCGGTCAAGGGGTGCATGCTCGCCCGCGCGGCGGCGGCACTCGCCGATCCGCCGCGCTTTCATCTGCCTCAGCTCCATCACCGGCCGGAACGCGCGATGGACGACGTCTGCGCGTGGATCGACCGCGAAGCGCCGGCGGGACGCGATCTCAGCCTGATCGGCAGCTCGCTCGGCGGGTACTACGCGACGTTCCTGGCGGAGCGATACGGTGCGCGCGCCGTGTTGATCAACCCCGCGATCCGGCCCTACGCGGACCTCCGCCCGTTCGCCGGACGGCAGCGCAATCTCTATACCGGGGAAGAGTACGAGGTTACGCCGGCGCATTTCGACGAGCTGGCGGCGCTCGCGGTGGCGCGGATCACGCGGCCGGAACGCTACTTCCTGCTTGTTCGCACGGGCGATGAGCTGCTGGACTGGCGTGCGGCAGTCGAGTTCTATGCGGGAGCGAATCAGTATGTCGCCGGCGGTGGCGACCACGGGTGGACCGACTTCGGCGACGAGGTGCCTTCCGTGCTGCGCTTCGCGGGGTGCGGCGACTGAATGGCCCCGATCATTTCAATAGCACATTGACGCCGGCGGGCGGCACCTCAGCTTCGTCGATGTAGCCGATCGCCCCGGGGGTGGACTTGACGTAGTCGATGACTTCGGCGCTGCTGGAAAGCTCGCGCGGCGACGCCCCCATGCCGCTGTAGCGGCGCACGGTCCAGTACGCTGTGTACTTGTCTTCGTCCTGATTGAGATAGGCCCGCAGGAAACGATTTCGAACGGAGCTTCCGCGGCTGGCGTTGACCGCCGTGACGGGAATGCCGTCCACTTCGATAATCTTGCCGGTGTAGACCTTCTCCAGCGTCGGGGCGTCGAGCCGTGCGAGACGAACGTCTCCGATCACGACGACGCCACCCGCCGCGCGCACGTTTGCCGCAAGGAATATCAGCGCGACGAGCAGTGTTCGAAAGACAAAGTTCTTCATGCGAGCGGTCGTCAGAACACGAAGTTGTACGACAGCGAGAACACGTTGATGTTCTGATTGCGAATGTTGCCCCCGGGCGGCGCATCGACCAGGCTCGACATCTGGCCGATATGCGAGCGCATGTACTCCGCCTTGAGCATGCTGGTCGCGGAAAAGGAGTACGACGTTCCGACGGACCAGGAGTGCTGGTCCCACGGTGATGAGGTGATCCGCGGCGGTGCGTTGCGAGGCATTGATCAGCGCGGCGCCTGGGACCGAAATCGGGAACCGTGTTGTAGTTGACGTTGTTGTACAGATTACGCACGTCGGACGTGGACCGCAGGAAAGCATAAACGACATACGGCGTCCAGTTGTCGATCCGCTTCTGCAACGAGGCATAGCCGCGCGTGGAAGCGACCGAGTAGTCGGTATGGGGGACGAAGGTCCGTGCGAATTCACCGATGAAGCGGAAGCCGGAGCCGAGGCCCACGTCGGCCCCAAGCGTGACGAGCGTGGCCGTAAGGCTGTCCACCGTCGGTATGCCGGGACCGGGAGCAAGGCAGTCGACCTGGTAGTAGCCGATGCCGGGCGCCAACGCGACGAAGGGAAAGGTCGTTGGAAATGGCTCTCCGCTGGGCAGCGTGGCGACGACCCGGTGAAGGCCGACGCGATAGGTGTCCTCGTTCCGCTTGTACGAAAGGACGATTCCTCCACCCTTGACGTCTTGCTGATTGAATACTGCGCCCGCACTCTGCCCCGGAAACTCGGCGCTCGGCACAGGCGGAATGTTGTCGCGTAGCCAGAAGCGGTAATCGGCGTCGGACTTCCCCCAGTAGCCGTCCAGCGCAAGGTCGCCGCCTCCCACCCCCCAGGTCTTGCTGAACGAAAGCCCGACGAAGTCGTTGCTCGAGACGATCGAGTACATCTCGGTCGGCAGGCGGGCAAAATCATAGGTGACGCCGACGTCGACCGTTTCCGAATAGAGGTAGAGCGGGATGCGCTGCTTGCCCGCCCGAAACAGCCAATCGTTGGTCGGACGCCAAGATAGGAACGCCCACGACACGGTGCCCTTGTATTCGTTGTCGTTGTCCGCGGCGGGAGCGAGCTTGAACTGGACGGTGGCGCCGAACTTTTCGTACTTGGCATCGACCTGCAGTCCTGCGACCGTGTCGCGCCAGAACGTGCCGTTGTCGTCGATGAAACGCTGGTAGGTATACGGCTGGTCGGAGCGTGCGTAGCCTACCGTGCCGAAACCGGAAGCCGAAAAATCGATGGCGGCCGCCGGAAGGGTCACGAGGCCGATCATCGCCGCCAGCGGCAGCGTCCCCCAATGGCGCATCACAATTGACCCGAAATCCTTCTTGTTGTTGGACTTCGAAACGCTCCCCACAAGGCGCGTCGATTCTGGCACGCGCAATGGTCAAAGGCAATGAGTCAGGAAGGAAGCCCTGTTTCGCCCTGCGGCGGCAGCGGCGAAGCCGGACCTCCCGACTCTTCCGGCAACAATCGCAGGGCGGCGTCGAAATCGAAGTTTTCGAGTGCCAGCGAGACGCGATGCGCCACATGCGACGGCAGGCGCGCCTCGATCTGCACGCCCCTCGAGTCCCAAAGCTCCTTGGCTTCGACGTCGGCTTGCTGCAATAGAGCGCGGAGGCGACGAAGCCAGTCGGCGAATTCGGCAGCGGCGCGATCCGCGGTGCCCGACGAGGTGTGCGTCATGCCGATTTTCGCCTGCGGGCCCGCGATATCCTCAATGCCATAGTGGAGGCGCAGCGCGGACACCAGAGGCGCGAGGCAGTCGAGGGTCGTCGCCAGGTTGTTGCGTGCCCCCACAATGTCATGTGCCTGTGCAGCGAGCTCGAGCGCGCTGGCCCGGGGTTGAAGTTCGTTCGCGCCCAGACTTGCCGCGAGGCCCTTCAGTGTGTGGGCGTGTCGTGCCGCGTCGTCCCAGTTGCCCGCCAACAGCATGACCTCGAAGGACTTGCCAAATGTCGCGAAGTCGCCGGCGAACCTTTGCAACAGCTGCGAATAGAGCGGGGCCATGCCTCCGGCATGGCGCAGCCCGGAACGAACGTCGAGGCCGACGATCTCCGGCAACCCCGGATCGTCGGCGACCGGCGTCGACTCGGCGTGTGCAGCAGGCGACGTCGTCGGGCCGGGGCGCACGGCGTCGCCGGGGACTTTGTACTCCGCCAGGGTGGCGTAGAGCAGCTCGGGTTCGATTGGCTTACTCAGGTGCCCGTTCATGCCCAGGACCAGGCACCGCTCGCGTTCATCGGCCATCGCGTGGGCAGTCATCGCGATGATGGGCAGCTTCAGGTAGCGCGAGTCGAGTCGGAGCACGCGCGTGGCTTCGTAGCCGTCCATCACCGGCATCTGCAGGTCCATCAGCACGACCGAGAAATAGGTTGGCCGATGCGAATGGATGCAATCGATGGCCTCCTGTCCGTTATTGGCGACCATGACCCTTACGCGCCGGCTCTCCATCAATTCGACGGCAAGTTGCTGGTTGATCGGATTGTCTTCGACCAGCAGAACGTGCAATCCCGCAAGATCGACCGGCACGGCGGCCTTCTGCTCGAACGGCACGAACGCCGTTTCGTCGCCCGCCAGCCATTTGACCAGGTCGCGCAACGATTCGGGCAGTACGGGCTTCGGCAGGAAATGCTGGGCGCCGAGCTCCTCGGCGGTGTTGTGCATGATCTCCGAATCGTAGGCGGAAACGATGACAGGGAGGGGCGACGTTGCCCCGGCACGGGCTTTGAGCGCCTTCAGGACGCCGGCGCCATCGAGGCCCGGCATTACCCAATCGATCAACAGCAAGTCGTAGGGGCGCCCGTCCTGCACCGCACGATCGATCAGCGCGAGGGCTGTGTCGCCGTCGTCGGCGCGATCGATTCCACCTGGAAGCGTGATGCCGACGCCGAGCGCACCGAGGAGATCGGTCAACGCGAGGCCCGCGTCGGGTTGGTCGTCGACCACCAGAACCCGGATCCTGTCGGCCTTGGGCAGCGGCGGCGAAGGCGGCGCTGGCGGCTTCGTGAAGGCAAAGTGGGCCGTGAAGTTGAAGCTCGAACCTTCGCCGGGCACGCTTTCGACCCAGATCCGCCCGCCCATCAACTCGACGATGCGCTTGGATATGGTGAGTCCGAGTCCGGTTCCCCCATATCGGCGCGTCGTCGAGCCATCGGCTTGCGTGAACTCTTCGAACAGTCGCCCTATCTGGTCGTTCGACATGCCAATTCCGGTGTCGCGAACAGTGAAGCGCAACATGACGCCGTCGGCAGCGCTGGCGTCGACGCTGATCAGGAGCTTGACATAGCCGCGGTGCGTGAACTTCACGGCGTTGGACAGGAGGTTGGTGAGGACTTGACCAAGGCGCAGCGCATCGCCCATGAGCGCGCCACCTTCTCCCAACAGCCGCGAATCGGTGACATCGAACAGCAGCTCGATGTCCTTCTCGTGTGCGCGTTGTCGGAGCAGTGAGAGCGAATTCCCTGCAACATCCTCGATACGGAAGCGTCCTTCCTCGAGCTCGAGCTTGCCTGCTTCCACCTTCGAGAAATCGAGTATGTCGTTGATGATGGCGAGCAGTGATTTCGCCGCATTGTGGATCTTGCTCACGTAATCGTGCTGCCGTGGAGTGAGCTCGGTTTTCAGGGCGAGGTATGCCATGCCGAGGATCGCGTTCATCGGAGTGCGGATTTCATGACTCATGTTGGCGAGGAACATCGACTTGGCGTGCGTCGCATCCTCTGCTTGCTTGCGCGCCGCCTCGAGCTCCTTCTGCACGGCATGTCGTCGACGGATGTCGTCCTGAATCGACTGCGCCATGGAATCGAAGGTGTTGCCGAGGGCGGTCAGCTCCTCGACTCCGCGCAGCTCACCCATTCGCGTCGCATAGTCGCTTGCTGCAAGCAGATCGGCGCCTTTGCCAAGACGGTGAATCGGTACGAGAACCTGCTGTCGGACAACACGAAAGGCGAGCACGAGCATGACGATGGTCGTAGCCATGCTGAAGAGCGAAAGCAGGATCCAGCGCTCGAGCGCCCGTCCCGCAGCCGCACGTCGGCGCTCGTGCGCTTGTCCGTCATCGTCACCAATCCGGCGACCGCCGTGGACAGGTCGGCTTTCAGCAGGTTGTAGGCGTCGCTGTTGACAAGTGTGCTGGCAAAGTCGAGCCGCGGCGGGCCATCGGACACGAATTCGCGAGTGTCCGGATTGTAGAGACCTTGCGTGGCGGCGAAGGCGATCTGCTCGACCTTGTTCATTTCGGCGGTGGCGTCGATTACCCGCTTCAGTGCAAGCAGCTCGTCGTTGCTGAATCCCTGCGATTTCATCAGATCGGCAACCGACCGCTTGTTGCCATCCTTCGGAATGCTGTGCTTGATGCGGCCGGCGATCACGTCGTCCCAGTAGGACTTGGGGTCGAAGTCGGGCGGGACGGCCTTTTCTCCCTGGCGTACGCCCAGAATGTCGTAGTAATAGAGCAGGTAAGCGGGGTTCGCCCGTCACCGTGTACGCACGCACCAGCCGCGCAAGCTGCTCGGTTTCCTGATGCAGCTCGTTGGCAAGATCAAGCGCCTTCTGGCGATGGTCCTGCGCTGCGACGACGCTGTCGTAGGACCGGTGTATCAGGACGAGCAGCAGGGCATTCGCGACGAGCGCGAACAGCACGATCGGGAAGAACCAGGCCGATACCTTGCGCAGTCGCACGCGTTCGAGTCCGCTAGTTGATCATTCAATCGGCCGATCCAACGTAACCCTGGACCGCATAGGCCGTGACCGGACGATGAAATCCCTTGAGTGCAAGTGGGCCGACTTGCTCGGTACTGGCGAAATGGGCGACCCGTCCTTGCACCCGCTGCGATATGAGGATTTGGCCACCGGCAGCTTCGCCGCATAACCGCGCCGCAAGATTGGTGACGGTCCCGATCGCGCCGTAATCGCGCCGTCCTTCGAAGCCGATCGCACCGATGGTGGCGAAGCCCTGAGCGACGCCGATTCCCATCGCCAATTCGTATCCGCGCCGTTGCCAGCCCTTCGCGAGCGTCCCAAAACACTCCTGCATCGCGATCGCCATTTGCACTGCCTTGGCGGAAGGATTGTCGACTTCCACCGGGTCGTTGAAGAAAATCATGATGCCGTCCCCGGCGAATCGCTCGAGTGTGCCTTCGTGCGTCACCACCAGGCGGCCCATGGCGTCGTGATATTCGCCGATGACACCCATCACATCCTCGGGGTCCGACGTCTCCGTGAAAGCCGTAAAACCGCGCAAATCGAGGAAGACGGCTGCAATCTCACGACGGTGACTCTTCAACGGATCATCGGCGGAGCCCGACAGCAGGAGGTCGACAACCGACGGCGAGAAGAAGCGTTTGAGGCGCCCAAGACGATCGACCTGGGCGACACCTTCCGCCACACGCTGTTCCAGCGTGCGGTTCCATTCCGATAGCTCGGCTGCCTGCGCCTCGAGCTTTGCAATCATCCGTTGCATTTCCCGGGCCTGTCCGTACAGCGCAAGGTGGGTCTGGATGCGCGCTTTGACGATCGGCGCGCTGATGGGCTTCGTGACGTAGTCCACACCACCCAGCGCGAGTCCGCGGGTTTCGTCGTCGACGTCGCTCATCGCGGTCACGAAGATGATCGGGATGTTGCGCGTGGCAGGCACCGCTTTCAGACGTCGGCACACCTCGTAGCCGTCCATGCCGGGCATCATGATGTCGAGCAGAATCAGGTCGGGCGGGGTTTCCGAGAACGCGAGTTTGAGCGCCTTTTCGCCACTGACGGCCGCCTTGGTGCGGTAGTCCGACTTCAGGACCTCGCTCAGAAGCGAGAGATTGGCCGGCGTATCGTCAACGATGAGTATCGTCGGTTTTTCGCGCAAGTGAGCCAAGGAACCCCCGTAGCCGGTACTCGGTGCGGCCGCGATGGAAGCGCCCGATCGAAACGAGCGAGTGTCTCGCGACGGCGTTGTAGCCAAGCGGTCGGATTATGCAGCAAGACGACGACCATGGCTGGACGGGCTTCCTCGATGAGGTGGCGTCGGCACGAGGTTTCGCGGGATGTCGCGCCAGTCCGCTGCGATCTTTCGATCTCGTTGTAGCCTACGTTCGGCTGGCTGCCTCACCTGTGCCGGCATGAAAGTTGCCTGTTTACGCGTTGCCCGCAGTCCCGATTCAGGGCGCTATCCGGGTGCCATCCCGTTTCGTCATTGACGACGGACCGCGCCCGGGTCGAACATGGGCATCGGAAAAGCAGGCAGACATGGCAGATCCCAGGACGCAATCAAGCGGATTGCAGAAGGCCGTCGCCGACGGAGACACCCGGCGAACGCTGCCCGTGCTCGTCGACGCCGTCGAGATGTGGCGCTTTGCGACCAGCGCCGGTATCGCAATGGAGTTGAAGGCACTGCACAGGCCCCGCCCGGCGCTCTCGCTCTTCGCCGGGGCGCTGGATTGGATTCTGATCGCCGTCGCGGCCATCGCGACCTCGACTTTCGGCTGGGCCGCATTGCCCTTCGCGCTGCTGGTCGTCGGCAACCGGCAACGGGCGCTCGGCAACCTCCTTCACGACGCCTCGCATTGGAGCCTCTACGGGAAGCGCCGGCACTCCGAACTGCTCGCGAACATCCTGTTTTGCTGGCCACTCGGCGTGTCGATGACGATCTATCGCGACGAGCACGAACGGCACCACCGGTTCCTGGGGGACCGCGTGCGCGACCCCGACTACATTCATGACGAGCGCCACCTGTCACGCGGATGGCTCTACGTCTGGTGGATGCAGATCCGGTCGCCAACGATGTTCACGGGTGCGGTCCTCGGCAGCATCGGCCGCATGGATGCCGCATCGTTGTCCGGGGTGATCTGCTGGTGGGCCGCCGTGCTCGTCCTGATCTCGGTCGCATCGAGCCCGCGGGACGCGCTGTTGTTCTTCGCGCTATGGATGACGGCGAAGGCCACCGTGTTTCATGCGATCACCGCGTTTCGCGAGATCTCCGATCATGTCGGGCTGACGCCGGGAAGCCTGATCGGGTTCAGCCGCAATCACCCGTTCAGCAGCGTGCTCGGCGAAGTGTTTCATCCGCATCACAACGGTTACCACCTGCTGCATCATCTGACACCCGCCATGCCTTTCCACGCACTGCCGCGCGCGCACGCGTTGCTCATGTGCTGGCCGCCCTATGCCGCGGGCGAACATTGCGAATCGTATTTCCTGGGCCGCACGAGCGCGGTGCGCTCATGGGTGCATCGCTTCGTGCCGGATGGGGGGCGCGTCCCGGCCAGGTAGCCTTTCGCCGGCCCCCGGTCGTTCACGTTGGCGATGCGCGTCCGGATTCGGATGATCCTGAGCCGCGTGACTCCTCCACCATCGCCTCGAGTTCGTCCACGGTATCGAACCGTTGCGGGTCGAACGCGACCTCCGCGAAGTCGACCCCGAACGCGGTCTCCAGGAATCCCACGAGCTTCACCACGGCGAGCGAATCGAGCCGCCCCGAATTGATCAGCGATTCCGCATCGGCAAACGCCGCGCGATCGTCGTTCTCGCGCAGCAGTTCCGCGACGAAAGTCCTGATCCTGGTCAGATCGGAAGGGTCCATCGTTCGACTCCGAAGATGTGGAACAGGAATTGGAAGTGCAGGGTCAGTGCCACCAGGCGGTCGGCGCCGTCGAAGAACGACAGGAAGCAATAGAACAGGGCCACGCAGAGCGACGGCACGAATTGCCCTCGCAGCCACCCCGCGCTCGCGTCGGGCCGCCGCGCGCGAAGCTGCGAGAGCATGATGCCGGCAGCCAGCATCGCGCAATAGAACGCATACGTCTGGAAGAGGATCAGGGCGCCGACGATTCCCGCGTCGGCGACCACGCGAACGTCCAGCAGAATGTGGAAGAGAAAGTTCCCCACCCCGGCCGCCATGAACGTGGCGAACGCGAGCCGCAACCGCGGATGACGTTTGAAGCAGCGGACGTAGGTCGGATAGAAGTAGACGTTGACCAGCACCTCTTTGAAGTAATAGTAGTACCTGTTCCAGAACTCGGCGATCGTGCGCGACGACAAAGGCCGGTAAGTGTTGCGCAGCAGGCGGAAGCCCGCGAGCCGGGCGGTCGCGACGATTGCGTGCCCCCAGACCGCCATTTCCAGGAGCTTCTCCGGGAAATTGGCGACGATGCCGAGCACGCCGAATGGCCCCGGAACGTCGGCGCCCTTCAGAAAGCGCTCGAAGGCCGCGGGAAGGGGTGTAACGCCGAGTTTGACGTAGACGATCTCGCGAAACGCCAAGAGCATGCCTTTGAGTATGCATGCCCAGACGAGCAGTTTGAGCGCGTTGAGTTGGATGACGGCAAGCTCCTGCTCGGTTGCCGTGTCGACACGCCGCCAGTTGTCGGCGCCCTTGCCCCATGGAAACGACCTCAATCCCAGGAACGGATAGAAGCTCGCGACCTGGTGCAGCAAGGGCGCCGGCGTTCGCGAGCGTTGCTCCATCAGCGCATAGGCGAGAAACCAGAAAAAGGTCGCATAGGTCGCTATCACGCTCCATAGCAGGATCTGCGGGAGTCCGCGCAGCACGTGCGACGCCGCAAGTCCAAGCAAGCCGATACACAGAACATGCTGCAGCAGAACAGGCCGGCGTCCGAAAGGATGATCGCGAAATCGCCGGGCGAGCAGGATCGCTGCCGCCGCCGGCAGTACGCAAGCGGCGAGCGTGCCGGCGCGCAGATATCCCTGATGGATGAAGTAAACCGGACGCTCATGCCTTATCGATGCATAGACGGCGCCGAAGTCGTAGGGAACGATCGCCAGAAACACCAGGATGGATGCCAAGGCGGCGTGGCGCCGATAACGACCGGCGATGGAAACCACCGCAGCGGAGATGGTCATCGCCAGCCATATGCCCTGGGGCCAAACGTTGCCGGCGGCGACCCTCATCAGTCCCGCGAACACGGCGAACAGGACGAGCTTGCCGGCATCCGTCTGCGCGAACGCGACCACGGCCGGGTAGGTTTCGATCGCCGGCAGGCGCCATTCGAGGGGGCGCCCAGCGGCCGCCAATCGACGCTGCGCGGGCGACTGGGGTTCAGCGGTTGGCAATTGCATCGCCCGCTACCGTACCCGTCTCGAGCCAGGAGACGAGTTTGCGTCGATCGAGTTTGCCGCTGGCGTCGAGCGGAATTGCGTCGATCTCGTGGATCGTCGAAGGCACCATGTGCGAGGGAAGCCGCGGGCGCAGCGCCTCGCGCACGATGCCGGGAGCCATGCCGCATCGCGATACGAAGCCCACGATGCCCAGGGCCACTCCGTCGCCCACGGGCCAGGCGACCACGGCGGCCTGGGCTGAACCGGTTACGGTCCGCAGGTGCGCCTCGATTTCCTCGAGCTCGACCCGGTGGCCGTGCAACTTGATCTGGTTGTCGATTCGGCCGAGATGGTGAAAGGTCCCGCCGACGTCGCGCAGCGCGATGTCGCCGGTCAGGTACCAGCGCTTGCCGTCGATTCGGGGAAAACGCTCCGCCGTCAACTCCGGCGAATCGAGGTACCCCACGGTGAGTTGGCTGCCTGCAATCGCAAGCTCGCCCGCCTCGCCATCCTGCACCGGGCGCAGGTTCGGCCCGAGCACCGCGAGTTCGGTGCCGGGATGCGGGGTGCCGATCGCCAACACGCCGCGCCCCGGTGTCACGATCGGCGTTGCCCCCGGCTCGATACGCTGGCCGACGCAGTCGACGGTCGCTTCGGTGGGACCGTAGAGGTTGTCGATGACGCTGTTCGGTGCCGCTGCCTGCCATGCCCGCACCGAGGCCAGTGGCAGGGGCTCGCCGCCGAAAGACGTGTAGCGAAGTCCCGGCAACGATCCCGGCTGGAGCGAGCGCGTATCGCGCATCCAGGCGATCGCCGAGGGGGTGGAGCCCCAGACAGTAAGCCCGCGGTCGCGAATGAACTTGGCGGGAGAGACCTGACTCACCGCCGGTACGACATGGATGGAAGCGCCCATGCTCCACGGCAGGAAGATCTCGCCGAGCGACGGATCGAAACTGAGTTCCGAGAACTGCGAGGCTCGATCGGCCGGGGTCAGGGCCTTGCGGTACCCCAGCGCCGCGAGATAGGCGGCGACCGATCCCGCGGCGACCATCACACCTTTCGGAACGCCGGTGGTGCCCGAGGTGAAGATGATATAGGCGAGATCATCGGCCGCCATCGTCATGGGTTCACGAACATCGGTCCACTGCGGAAGCGAGGCAAGGCTAAGCGTCTTGCCGCCACCCGTGCGCGCCAATGCATTGGCCGCATCGTCGGTCGGCACAAAGAGAAGGGTCGTCGCCCCGATGACGTCTTTCGTCAGGATTCCAAGACCGCGCTCGTCCGCGACTAACGCATCCGGGGCGACCTGGGCAAGTACGGCCGACAGGCGCTGCGCCGGCCATCGTAGATTCAGCGGAACATAGCTCGCCCCCGCCCACGCCACGCCAAGTACCGCCTTGAGCGCAACCAGACTGCGGGATCCAAGAATTCCGACGCGGCCGCCGCGACCGATCCCCTGATCGTGCAGGGCCGCCGCCAACCTGCTTGCCTGTAGCACGAGCTCGGCATAGGTCAGTTCGACGCCGTCGGCGGCGAGCGCCAGCCCCTCCGAAGTCCGGATGCTCTGTTCAAAGACCGGATGAGCCAGATTCCAATTCACGGTTCATGCCCGCATTTTCGGCGCGGTCGCCGTCGGAGCGTCAGGAACTATTGAACGGCTGACAGGCGCTGCAGCCGATCGGTGGCAGAATGGCACGCCGCTTGCTACATCCTCGTTTGTTTTCGAAGGTGGCAGGTGGCGGCGCCGACGATATTAATGCAAGTACCCCCATCGACACGAAAAAAGCTAAGCAAGAGTTGTTCCAGTCGAAATTGCGCCAAATGTCAGAAGTATCCCCAAAACGAACCGGATCATTGAGCTCGAGCTTCTGGCTTGACACGGATTATCTGCGCCCCCGAGGTCAACTTTCTTCCGTGGCAGGGCGCGTCGGGCCAAACCATCCATGAAGAAAGTTTGTCCTAGCCGTGCAGCGGCTAGGCGTAGGTCTGCCCCAGCCTGTACGATTTGACCGATGGCCCCGTCGCGCGGCCCTCGGTTCCCCTTGCCGCATGGGATCGCCGATTTGATGAAACTTCACCATATCGCTCCGTGGTTGATGTCCGTGCTGATGCTCGCGGCGGCCGCGGGCTGCGACACCCATTCGGATCCCGCGAGCTTGATCGCCAGCGCCAAGGCGTACCGGCAGAAGGGGGACATCCCCGCGGCGATCATCGAACTCCGGAACCTCCTTGGGCAAGACCCCAACCATCCGGAGGCGCGATACATGCTCGGGACAGCGTACCTGGAGACGGGGGAAGCGACCTTCGCCACGGTTGAACTCGAGAAGGCGCTGGCCCTAGGCTTCGATCCCGGGCAGGCGTTGCCTGAGCTCGCGAAGTCGCTGATTGTGAGAGAGAAGTTCAAGGAAGCCCTCGACGCAACCGATCCTGCCCGCGTGGCGGGCGCCCAGGGCTCCCCTGAAATCCTCAACGTGCGGGCCTTCGCGCAACTCGGGATGAGGCAACTCGCGGCCGCCAAGGCGTCGCTGGATCTGGCCATGGTCCTGCGGCCCGATTTTGCGGACGGGATGCTGTCACAAGCCAGGATCGCGTTGCTCGAAGGGGACGCGGGCACCGCGACGGCGCTCGTCGACAAGGCCCTCGCGGTCTCCCCCAAGAATCTTGACGGCTGGCTGCTCAAGGGTGACATGCAGCTTCAGTCCGGCACTCCCGACCTGGCGCGCGTCTCCTTCCTGAAGGCGATCGAAATCAATCCGCGCAGTGCCGCTGCGCGTCTCGACCTTGCGTCCCTCGATATCGCGACCAAGCGTTACGAAGAAGCGGCACAAGAACTGGAAGCGGCGCGGGAAATTGCGCCGAAGAACGTGATGGGGGCCCACCTGCAGGCGCTGCTCGAGCTTCGGACCGGCAACCACAAGGCGGCGCTGGAGTGGGTGTTCCGGGCGCTTGAAATCGCGCCGAAGCACGTTCCCAGCATAGTTCTGGGTGCGCATCACGGAACTCGCGCTCGGCCACGAGGACGCAGCGGACAAATATCTGAACACGGCCCTCGAGCTGAGCCCGCGCAATTTGGGCGGACGCAAGTTGCTTGCTGCCTCGCAGATGCGAAAACGGCAGTTCGGCCTGGCAATAGCTACGCTGGAGCCGGTCCTGACCCAGGGTGCCGGGGCGTCGGATCCCGCGCTCCTGGCGCTGGCCGGTGAAGCCTTCATGCAGGACAGGCAGTTCGCGAAGGCGGCACAATACTTCGAAAGGGCCGCCGCGCTAGAACCGCAGAGTGCCTCGACGCGAATCAGCCTGGGAATGAGCCGGATGGCGGCCGGCGAGACCGATCGCGGGGCGGCGGACCTCGAGGCGGCGGCGGCGCTCGGCCCGGAGGGCGCCCGGGCCGACATCATGCTGGCAACGATGAGCCTGAGGCGCAAGGAGTTCGATCAGGCGTTGAAGACCATTGGCAAGCTGGAGAAGACGCAACGTGACAACACGTTGCTCATCAACATGAAAGGCGCGGCGCTTGCGGGAAAGGGCGACGTGGTCCAGGCCCGCGCCCAATTCGAGCGAGCGCTGCAAATCGATCCGGCGTACTTCCCCGCGGCCGCGAACCTGGCGCAGCTGGATTTGCACGCCGGCAACTCTCAGGCGGCGCGCGGACGCTACGAAGGCGTATTGCGAAAGGACAAGGGCCACGTACAGGCCATGCTGGCTCTGGCGAATATCGCCGGCCGAGCCCCAGGCAACGAGAAGGAGGTCCTGGACTGGATTCAACGGGCAAAGGCGGTCAACCCGGAGGCGAGCGCGCCGTTCAGGGCCGAGATTGATTACTATCGCCGCAGCGGCCAGCTCGAGAAGGCCCTCGCGCTCGCGCTCGAACAGAAAAGGCTGCACCCGGGCGACCCGGAGGCGCTCGAAACGCTCGGCAGATTGCTGGTCGCGAAGGGGCATGCTGCGGAAGCCGTTGCCGTCTACAGCGATCGAGCGATCCTCCTGCCGAGTTCGCCTGCAGCGCATTTGGACCTCGCCACCGTGCAGATGGCGGCGAAGGACCCAGGGGCCGCCAGCAACACCTTGCGGAAGGTGCTGCGCCTGAAACCCGGGAATCCCGAAGCGCAGGCGATGATGGTGGCCGCGGAATTGGCCCAGGATCGCGGCGTGCGCGCGTTGCAGGTGGCGAGAGAGGTCCAGAACGACCTGCCCAAGGCGCCACTCGGGTATGTGCTCGAGGGTGACGTGCTGGTCGCGTCCAAGAAGTACGCCCAGGCCGCGGCGCTGTACGAAAAGGCCTACGCACTGCGCAAGAGCGGGCTCGTCGCCATCAAACTGCACGACGCCTGGGTAGATGCCGGCAAGCCCGACCAGGGCGAAGCGCGCATCAAGGGATGGCTCGCCGAGCAGCCGGGAGACATCGCGACGCGCCGCCACCTCGCGTACAGCAGGATGCAGCGTGGGAAGTATGCGCTCGCAATCGAGCAATACCGACTGGTGCTGGAGCGCCAGCCGAAGGATGCCGTGGCACTCAACAACGTCGCGTGGGCGATGTACCAACTGAAGGATCCCGCAGCGCTGGGATATGCGCAACGGGCCTACGACCTCAGTCCCTCCGACGCGGCGATCGCCGACACGCTGGCCCAGATCCTGGTCGAAAAAGGGGATCTTGCGCGAGGGCTGGAGGTGCTGCAGAAAGCGGTCGCCGCCGCACCGTCCAACCGGGAAATCCGCTACCATCTCGCCCAGGCGCTGGTGAAATCGGGCGATAAGGCCAAGGCGATCAATCAATTGCAGGTCGTCATCGGGTCTGGATCGAAGTTCCCCCAGGAAGCCGAAGCCGTCGCGCTCCTGAAGCAGCTCCGGCAATGATGCATCGGGTGGCGAACCGTATCTGCACCGGTCCCGGACGCGCCGGCTACCCACCTCGCGGCGGATTGTAGGCCACCGGAAACGCCAATGAACCCTGTGTCGGAAAATCTTCCACTTGAGGCACGGCCGTTGCGGCCCGGGACAACCCGGGCAGGTCGGCCGGCGGCCGAAAATGGCGGGTGTCCCCCCGTGCCCAGGCCGGATGCCGGCGATTCGCGGCGTGCCGGACGACTTTCGGACCGCGTCGTTTGCATTCCGGCACGCAATTGCGGGCGCAGTGGCCAATCTGGGCGTCGGATAATTTGACAGTCAGCCAGAACGGCGCGACCGCTCTGAAACATATAATTCCTTAATAGACAATGGTTTGCGCGTCTTTCCGGCCGATGGCGCAGTACTTGCTTTAGGTTTGGCGTCGCAGTCCCAATGGCGATGGCGTAAGTTTCGGGCCGGTGGGGGTGTCCCTGCCCGGACCCAATCACGGAGGTACGGTATGCGCGCAAAACAGGGAATTCCGTCCGCAATGCGGAAGTTGGCATTGGCCGCAGCGCTCGCCGCCGTGTCTGCACAAGCTAACGCACTTATCGCGCGACGGCAAGCTCGATCTCACCGGTGCCGGCGAGGGCTACCAGCTTGGCATGTCCTTCGGGATACTCGACGACCACGATGACATCCACTACGGGAAGCTCTATTTCGGCCAGGACGCGACCGGTCAGTACATGTACATCCAGATGCCGGAGGGCTTCGTCGACAACCGCTACGGAAACCAGGCTACTTCTGCCAACGGCTGGTGGAGTACCCGGTCGTTCGCTCAAATTCTCAATGACGATTACCTGGGCATACAGTGGGGCTCGAACACGCTGAACATGGACTATATTTCTGACTGCGGTACCGCCAACGTAAGCCCCTGCATTGCCACCGGTAACTCCGAATATCGTTCCGGCGGTGGAGGGAGCACCAGCGGGTTCGGGGCGACGGGGGCAGGTGGCCCCACGGGTAGTACGAACGACGGTTCGTTTACGGGAAGCGCCGCGGAGAAGGCAAAGGTGTTGGAAATCGCCACCTCGCTCGAGTACAACCTCAACAACGGTTTCTCGGCCAACACGACGAATTCGAGCACCAGTGCCTCGTGGATCAAGGAAGTGGGCTACGAGATCAAGTTTGCGGCGAACACGTTCGATGCGTCGGACTTGGGTGGACAAGACCAAGGCGCCGGGTCTGATCAGCTTGCTCGACCCAACGGGCATTTCTCCGACAAAGAAGGGATTCAAGGACTACACGCCCCCGACGTGCATCTATGGGCTGCACACAAGTTCCGGAGCCGGGCACCAATGTGCTGCTTGGAATTGGTGCCCTGTCGCTGCTGTGGTTCGCGCGACGGCGCCGAGACGCTCGGACGCCGGATGCGTCCAGCCGCCTGCTCTCGTCCTGAACGAGGGCCCGCAGACCTGAGGGTCGTAGCGCTACCGCCACTGACCTTCGAAAGACGCCCGCGCCGATCGCGCGGGCGTTTTGTTTTTGATTCGTCCGGCAACGTCGCGCGGCGCTTTGACAAGCGCGAGGACGGCAAAGATACTCCGGCGGGTGCGCAGGTACGCCTCTTGCACTTGCACGTGCATGCTCTTCAATTCCTACACGTTCCTGTTCCTGTTTCTCCCGGTCACGCTCGCGGGGGCGTTCGTCCTCGCGCGGTATCGCACGAGTCTCGCGGTCGCGTGGCTCGTCGCCGCTTCGCTGTTCTTCTACGGCTGGTGGAGCTGGCGCCACGTCCCGCTGCTCGTGGCCTCGATCGCGTTCAATTACCTCGCGGGCGAGGCCATCGCCCGGCGCGGCGGCAAGCAGGGCAAGCGCGCCTTCGGCCTGTTGTGTGCCGCGGTCGCCGCCAACCTCGCCCTCCTCGGCTATTTCAAGTATGCGGGCTTCCTGGTGGCGAACGTGGACGCGCTCTTCGGCGCGCACATGCGCGTGGAGGCGATCATCCTGCCGCTCGGCATCTCGTTCTTCACGTTCACGCAGATCGCGTATCTCGTCGACGTCTACCGCGATCCGGTGCGCTACGGTGTCGTCCCCTACGCGCTCTTCGTCAGCTACTTTCCGCACCTGATCGCCGGCCCGATCCTGCACCATCGCGAGATGATGCCGCAGTTCGCGCGCGCCGACGAGCTATCGGTTCGATTACGGCAATCTCGCCGCGGGCGTCACGATCTTCGCCATCGGTCTCTTCAAGAAAACCGTGCTCGCCGACGGCGTCGCGCCGTATGCGAGCCCCGTGTTCGCCGAGGCCGCCCGGGGCTATGCACCGGGCAGCGTGGAAGCGTGGGTCGGCGCCACTCGCCTTCGGGCTGCAGCTCTACTTCGATTTCTCCGCCTACTCCGACATGGCCGTCGGCTTGTCGAAGATGCTCGGCATCCGGATGCCGGTCAATTTCGAATCGCCGTACAAGGCGACGAGCATCATCGAGTTCTGGCGCCGCTGGCACATGACGCTGTCGCGGTTCCTGCGCGACTATCTCTATATCGCACTGGGAGGAAACCGCCGCGGCGAGGCGCGGCGCTACACCAATCTGATTGTCACGATGCTGCTGGGCGGGCTCTGGCACGGGGCGGGGTGGACGTTCGTCCTGTGGGGCGCCGCGCACGGGGCGTTTCTCGCGATCAATCACGGCTGGCTTTCGCTGCGCCGCCGGTTCCCGCCAGCTCCCGCCTGGATCAACCGCACCGGGGGCGCCATCGGCGCCGTACTGACGTTCGGGGCGGTCTTCGGAGCATGGGCGATCTTCCGCGCGGACGACTTTCCGTCCGCGCTGCGCATCCTGCGCGGGCTGACCGGGCTCAACGGCCACGCAGTGCCTCCGGCCGCGCTCGCGGAGGTCGGCGAAACGGCACGGTGGATCGGAACGGCGCCATTCGTTCCGTCGTCCATCGGCCAGTGGATTCTCGCCCATTTCGGGGCCGCGGACGCCGGATTGCCTACCGGCATGGCGCGGGGCCGCAGCGCAGGAACACTTGTCAGCATCCCGCAATTGGCGTGGATTGGCGCATTGCTCGCCATCGCCTGGTTCACGCCCAACACGCGGCAGATCGTGGCGCGGGCGGAGGCCTACATCGCCGACCATCCGGTTCCCGCGTGCCCGGCCCTGCTGGCGTGGCGTACCAACGGCGGCTGGGCCGTCGTGTGCGCGTTGCTGCTGGCAGCCTCGCTCACCAGCATGACCCGCGTCTCGGAATTCCTGTACTTCCAGTTCTAGGAGCCTTTCGGGCCAACTTCACCTATGCAACCGCGAACCTACCTGATCGTCGCCCTGGGCATGGCCGCCGCGCTGGCCGGCACCGTGGTCGCGCTCAATGTGCGGGTGGATCCGTATGGGATCTACGCGGGCTCCGGCGGCGCGAACATGGTTCCGGAGTCGCCAGGTCCCGGCGCGTTCTGGCGGAAAGCGCTCTCCCTGCGGGCGACGATGCCGCGCACCATCGTGCTGGGCACGTCGCGCGCGGAATTCGGGATCGACCCGCAGTTCCCCGGCCTCACGGCCGAGTACGCTCCGGCCCTCAACCTTTCGCTCGGCGGACTCAGCATCGACCAGATTCGTCTGTTGCTGATGCACGCGAACGCGACATCACCCCTGCGACTCGCCATCATCGGGCTCGACCTGGAATCCTTCCTGGATGCCGGGCGCCCCGACTTCGACCCGGCCGCGCTTGCGGGCAACCCGGATTCCGAGCCGGAGAGCCTCGTGCGGTTGCGCCTCTACGTGTCGCGCGAGGCGCTCTCGGCGAGCCTCGCGCGCCTGACCGTACCCGACGTGGCGGCCACGGCGCGCCCCGCGAACGGCGTGCAGTCGCGGCAGTGGCGCATTCCCGCCGGGCCACTCGAACTCTATGACGGCCAGCACGGCGTGATCTGGGTTGCCGAGTACGACAACTTCTACGGGCGGCTGCCGCTGCTCTTCCCGCCGGCCTCGACGGCTTCGCGCTGGTCGGCGGACTCGCGGCGTGCGGCGGCGATGGCGTCGTTCCGCGACCTGTTGCGCTATGCACGCAGCCACGACATCGAGCTGCGGATGTTCATTTCCCCGGTCCATGCGCGTTATCTCGAGTGGTACCAGCGCGTGGGTTGGTGGCCGTTGTACGAGGACTGGAAGCGCGCGCTCGTCGACGCGATCGACGCGCAATCGAATCCCGCTGCCGGCCGGTCCGCGATCGTGTTGTGGGACTTCGGCGGCTTCCATGCGCTTTCGACCGAAGCCGTGCCGAGCCTCGGCGATCACGTGACGCACATGCGGTGGTACCGAGATACGTCGCACTATTCGCCCGACGTGGGCGATCTGGTTCTCGCGCGGATTCTCGGCAGTCCGGGGCAGGAATCCTCGGCCCTGCCGGATGCCCGCCTCGGCAAGGCAATGCTCGACGACCATCTTTCCGGGATCCGGCAGGACGCCGTCCGGTATCGCCTCGCCGCGCCCGGAGAAGTCGCGGACATCGGCCAGATGCTGGCCTATCTGAGGCGCATCGGGAAGAAATAGTCGCGATCGTGGCCGGCAAGAAGCCGTTGGCCGCTCGGTGACGAAGTCGAACTTCCGCCGCCGCGAATCATCCCTGCGACGGCGACGGCTCGATCCCGACGAGCACGATATAGGTCCCGAGGCAGAGCGCAATGGCGAGCGCCAGGCGCACCGCGATGCCCGTTCGGCGGCGCGCGTCCGTTCCCCGCGTGGCGTACGCGACCAGCGGCACGCCGAGCAATGCGGGCCAGAGCCACTTGAGATCCGTCGGCGCCCGCACGTGCACGAGCGACAGCACCGTCAGCACGTAGAAATAGGAGGCCAGCATGCAGCGCTGATGCGTACAGGTAGAGCCGGTGGACGTCGGCGGTCTCGCGGAACACCGACAGCCCCAGCCAGAGGCCCAGGCTGCCCAATACGAACGACGGAAAGTGATGCAGCACACCGAGCGCGACGAGGATGGCGCTCGCGGCGAGCATCGCGCTGCGCATCGCGCGGTCGAGCGGCGTCGGCGCCAGCGCCCGGCGGCGGAAGCGCCACATGGCGCGCCAACCCAGAAGCAGGAAGAAGAACCCGAGGAAATTGAAGGCGAGGTTGCGCGTCCATACGAACGAGCCGAATTCGTGCCGCTGGAACGTGAACCAGAGCCCGGTCGCATAGAGGGGAACCATGAGGCAGAGATAGGTCCGCGCCCAGATGCGATGGCGCGGCGGTTGCGCGAACGCCGAGAGCGCGAGCGGGGCGACGGCGAACGCCGCCACGTAGCCGACCAGCCGATGCGCGAGGACCCACTCCTCCGGGAGCGCTGCCCGTCGGCACAATCAACGATTCCCGCCGTTTGGCGGCGTCGATCCGCAGCGCTTCGAGGTAGCGCGGGTCCTCGACCGGCACCGTCGCGCCGCCGGGAAGTGCCGCAGTGATCGTGAGCGGCTGTTGCAGGGCCACGCGGCGGCCGCTGTCCAGGATGTGCATGTGCCGGCCTTCCAGCACGTAGGGAAACACGTCCACGTAGGGCGGGAAGCCGCTTTCGTCGAGCTCGCCGGCGGCGCTCAGGCGCCACAGACGCAAGCGAAGCGTGCCTTCGAGCGAGGAAGCGCGGCTCGATGTGCAGATGGGCTTCGAGGTCGAACCGGCGCGAGATGTGCGTGCGCAGGACGCGCGTCGTCAGGATGAAGCCGCCGCGCCGCGCCGCGGTGGCGACGGCATCCACGCTCTCGAGCGGCACGGCGATGTCGATGTCGCCGTGCGCCCGCAAGAAGCGGCCGCGGGTGAGCGGCTCGACCAGGCCGGAGACCACCATCCACGGGTGGCCATCGAGGTGGATCGCGAGTTCGGCCAGGCGCGCGTAGCACGCCTGCGCATCGAAGCGGGCGAGCGCGACCGTCCGGCGCCTTTCGGCCAATCGAAAATGCAGGCGACCGATACGCATGGACGGCCCCTTGTTCCGTCGTCGCTGCGCGCTAGCCTACGCCGCCCCAAACGGGACGGTCAATGGATGGATGGTCTGCCTGCGATGCCGGGGTCGGCACGACTTTTGCGTCCTGACCGCAGGGCATGGTACGGTTGGAGTTCCAATCCGTCGGCAACAGGGGGAGACATCATGGACATCGGCAGAGCGCTGATCGTCGACGATTCGAAAGTGGTGCAATTCAAGCTGAAGCGGATGCTCGAGGCGCGGGGTCTGGGGGTCGACACCGCATCGTCCGGGCACGAAGCGCTCGACTTCCTGAAGTCGAATGCGCCGGACGTGATCTTCATGGACTTCATGATGCCGGACATGGACGGTTACGAAGTGACCGGCATGATCACGGCGAACCCGGTGACGGCGTCGATTCCGGTCGTCATGTGCACCGGCCACGACACGCCGCAGGACCGCGCCGCGGGCGAAGGAGAGCGGCGCCAGCGGCTTCGTCACCAAGCCGGTCGACGACTCGGCGCTCGACAGCGCTGCTCGCGGAACTGCAGCGAACGTGCGCCGAGCGAGCCCACGGTCGCCGTTGCGGAAGCAGACGACGTTGCGGAAGAGGACTACGAGGCCACGATCGTAAGCCCGACCGCCGGGCGTCAGTCCGCCGCCGATTACCGCCTCGCCCCGCGGTGCGCGAGTTCGCCTCCGATGCCCCTGTCCGGCCCCGTTCGCGAGCCCCGGTTCCGGTCGCCGCGCACGCGCCGGTCGCGGCGTCGGCGATGGCGATGCGCGCCGGCACACGAAGACGTCGCGCGGATCGCCGAGCGCGTCGCGCGCGAAGTGGCCGAGAAGCTGGTGCGCGAAGCGATCGCCGCGCTCACGGCCGCGTCCGAACAGGTGTCCCGGACTGCCGCGCAGGAAGTCGCGGCTCGCGCCACGCAGGATGCGCTTGGCGTCGCTGCGCGCGGAATTGGCGACGACCCACGAGCGCGCCGAGCTCGCGGCCGTCGCCGCGGCCACGCGCGCGGCTCGCGAATCGGTCCAGCCCGCGGTCGAGGCCGCGGAAGCCGCGCGCAAGTCGGCAGCGATGGCAGCCGACGACAAGCTGCGCGAAGCTCTCGCCGACGTCCATGCGACGGCCGAGCGCGTGGCGCGGCAGACGGTCGATTCGGCCAAGTCGACGATGGAGGAGGCGTCGCGCCGGATCCTCGAGTCGGCGCGCGCCGAGCTGCAGGACGCCGCCCGCAATGCCGCCGAGACTGCCGCGAAGCCCGTCGCCGAAACGGCGGCGCGGGCGGTGGCCGAGCAGCTCGTGCGCGTCACGCTGGCCGCGGTGCTCGAGGACGAAACGGCCATGCGGGCGGAAGTGCGAGCAGGCGGCCATCGCCGTCGCGGAACGGGTTACGCGCGAGACGATCCAGCCGGCCGTCGACGCGGCCGAGGCGGCGCGCCAACTGGCCGTGACCGCGGCCGAACAGAAGCTCGCGGAGTCGCTCGACACGGTGCACGCGACGGCGGAGCGGGTGGCGCGCGAAACGATGGAATCGGCCCGGGCGACGATGGAGGATGCGTCGCGCGGCATCCTCGACGCGGCGCGGGCCGGAGTTGGAGGAGAACGTCCGCGTCACTACCGAAGCCGCGGCCAAGCCGGTGGCCGAAGCGACGGCGCGCACCGTGGCCGAACAGCTCGTGCGCGCCACGCTGGCTGCGATCCATGAGGAAGAGGCAATCCTGCGCTCGGACGTGGAGCAGTCGTCGACCGCGGTCGCCGAGCGCGTCGCGCGCGAGCTGGTGGAGACAGGCGAATGCCATCGCCGCGCCGGAGCGCGATGTCGGCCGCCCTGGCCGCGGAGGACAAGCTGCAGGCGACGCTGCTGAACGGCGCAATCGACCGCCGAGATGCGTGGCGCGCCAGACGCTCGACGCCGCCAGAGCGGCGATGGAGGAGGCGTCGCGCGGCGTGCTCGAATCCGCGCGCGCCGATCTCTCGGAAAGCGTGCGGGCGGTCGCCGAGGTCGCGTCGAAGCCCGCCGCCGAAGCTGCGGCACGGGCGGTGGCCGAGGACGTCATGCGCGACGCGCTTGCAGTCCGCGCGAGGAGGAGGCCGCCTCCCGCCGGCGGGTGGAGGAAAATGCCATGATCGTCGCCGAGCAGGTCGGCCGCGAGCTGCGTGAAGATGGTGTTCAGCGCTACCCAGTTGTAAGTCCGGCGCTGCGTCCGAGGAGGGATTCGGCGCGCACGGCCTGGCGGGCGGCGTTGCGGGTTCCGTGGACGCAGCCAAGGCGCCGCCGCCCGAGGTCGCGCCCGCGCCTGCCGGCTGGGCAAAGGGCGCGGTGCCCTGGCTCGCGGGATTGACGGTCGCCGTGCTGTATCTCCTGTATAGAACGTTTGTCTAGAACCTATCGCAAAATTGGCTGCGCGGCCCGATAACTTTGTAGTTCCGGCCGCTACGCTTAACGTTCGCCATGCTCACGTTAGCCTTCACTGAAACATGCGTTTTCGTTTCCTCGCTCGCCCCTCACTGTACAGTCTGAGTACTATCTCGAGGCTCGCTGCGGGCCTTCGCGTTCTCGGGCCGCTCGCCGGGATTTTGCGGTAGGTTCGCGAAGGGACACATAGGAGGGGTTCGATGAAAATCGCATTGGTGGGATCCCGCTATTTCGGCGCCGCGGCGTTCGAGGCCTTGCGCAAGGAGGAAGGCGTCGAGTTCTCGAGTGTGGTCGTCCCGGCGGCCGACGACCGGCTGGCACTCGCGGCAAACGCGGCCGGGGTGTTGGTCAAGGTGCTCGAGAATCCGAAGATGGTGCCGGGCGACGCTGTCCCCAAAGGGACCGATCTCGTCGTGGCCGCGCACACGCACGCGCGCGTGAGCAACGAGGCGCTCGCGAATACGCGCCTCGGCGGCATCGGCTACCATCCGTCGCTGCTGCCGCGCCACCGCGGCATCGCCGCCGTGGAATGGACGATCCAGGAAGGCGATCCGATCGCCGGGGGCACCGTCTATCACCTGGCCGACGGCTGGGACGCGGGCGCGATCGCCGCGCAGGAATGGTGCTTCGTCGCGAAGGGCGAGACGGCACGCGAGTTGTGGGAGCGTGCGCTGGCGCCGATCGGCCTCGAGCTTCTGGCGAGAGTCGTCCGCCATGCGCGGCAGCACGGCAGCGTGCCTGCCAAACCGCAGGATGCGCGATTCGCAACCAAGGCCCCGATGATCAAGAAGCCGGCGGGTTGAACACGCCTCGCATGTCGAGCCACATCGTCCTCACGTCCCACCCGCTCGGGCGCACCGCCGGGCAATCGCCGCCGCTCCATTGGGGCGCGGCGTCGGCGACCGAGCGCGGGCCGGTCGTGGCGAGCCTCACGAACCCCGCGCAGCGCAACGCGATCGGCACGCACTCCGGCGCCTATGCGCTCTATCGTGCGCTTGCCGTCGCCTCGGGTCGGCTCGACCGCGACCACCGGCCGGACCTGACGGATACGTCGCCGGTGGAAGTGATCGGTCCGCATCCGCAATGGGCGGATCCGGACAAGATCGTGTCGCTCGATCCCTGGGGCCACATGGTTTCGACCGTGTTTGCCGCGGCGCTGGCGGCGGGCATCGACCTGCGGCCGACGATCGCGGTCACGAAGGCACGGATCAACATGCCGGAGTTGAAGGACGCCGTGACCGCCGGACGTCTCGTCCCCGACGGCACGGTCCTCCACGACAACGGCGACGTACGCGTCACGAAGGCGGCGATCGACCCCGTCTGGCATCTGCCCGGCATCGCGCGGCGCTTCGACGTCGCCGAAGGGCAGCTGCGGCGCGTGCTGTTCGAGCAGACGGGGGGAATGTTCCCGGAGCTCGTCACCCGACCCGATCTCCACGTGTTCCTGCCGCCCATCGGCGGGATGACGCTCTATTTCTTCGGTGACGTCGCGGCGCTGGGCCACGCCGCGACCAGGGTCGCCTGCCGCGTGCACGACGAATGCAACGGCTCGGACGTGTTCGGCTCCGACATCTGCACCTGCCGGCCCTATCTCGCGCATGGCGTCGAGGTCTGCATCGAGATGGCCCAGCAAGGCGGTGTGGGTCTCGTCGTCTACAATCGCAAGGAAGGCCGCGCGCTCGGCGAGGTGACCAAGTTCCTCGTCTACAACGCGAGGAAGCGGCAGGTCGGCGGCGATCGCGCGGCGACGTACTTCGAGCGCACCGAGTGCGTGGCCGGCGTGCAGGACATGCGGTTCCAGGAGTTGATGCCCGACGTCTTCCACTGGCTCGGCATCACGCGGATCGACCGCTGGGCGTCGATGAGCAACATGAAGCACGACGCGCTCACGGCCCAGGGCATCGCCGTGGGCGAGCAGGTCGCCATTCCCGACGGTCTCATTCCGGCCGACGCGCGCGTGGAAATGGATGCCAAGAAAGCCGCGGGCTACTATGCGCCGGAAGCCCCGGACGAGCGGAGCGGCGCAGTCGCCAAGGGTCGCGCGCTCGACGAGTGAGATCCCCAACGCACGCCGCCCGCAAGGAGCCGGTCGCGGCATGGCACACGCAGGTCCAGGACTCGCATCCGGCCGCCGCGTTGCTCACTGCGGGCGCCGTCCGCACGCGTTGCGCGGCGATCATGGCGGCGGCCGTGCGCGGGGACACGCGGCATCTCGCATGGCAGCCCGATCGCCTCGGCAGGGCGGCCGCGTACGTAGCGGACACCATCCGGCAGCGCTATCCCACCCTCGAGGTTCCGTACCACAGCCGCTGGCGCCATTTTGAAACGGGCGGCGTCGATCGCTGGGGCGACATCGCCGCCGCCTTGCCCGCCGATCGCGCCGAACGGGCACGCACCCGGATCGACCTCGCGATCACAAGCGTGCTGCAGGATGCCGGCGCAGGCGCAGCGTGGCGCTATGCCGACGCCGCGACGGGGACCACGCTCGCGCGCTCGGAGGGTCTCGCCGTCGCCGGTCTTCGCCTCTTCGCTGCTGGCGCGTTCTCGGCCCGTGTCGACATGCCGTATCGGGCCGACGCGAGCGCGCTGTCGAATCTCGACATCGCTACGCTGGCCGCGGGGTTCCAGGTGGCCGCGGACAATCTGCTCGTCGGCCTCGATGGGCGCGCTGCGCTGCTGCGTCGCCTCGGTATCGTCGCGACGGCGACACCCGCGGTGTTCGGCACGCCGGCGCGCCTCGGCCATCTCTACGATTACCTCCTTGCCCACGCGCGCGACGGCACGATAAGCGCGGGATTCCTGTTGGCCACGTTGCTGCGGGCGCTCGGCCCCGTCTGGCCGACGCGCCTCGTGCTCGACGGCGTGGCGCTCGGCGACTGCTGGCGGCATCCTTCGGCGCGCGCCGGGAATCCCGGAGATCCCACCGACGGCTACGTGCCGTTCCACAAGCTCACGCAGTGGCTCGCGTATTCGCTGCTGGAGCCGCTAGAAGAGGCGGGGCTCGCCGTGACGGGCCTCGATGCGCTCACCGGCCTGCCCGAGTACCGGAACGGTGGCCTCATGCTCGACCTGGGCGTTCTGGTGCCGAAGGACGCCGACTTCCTGCGGCGCCGGCACGCCGTCGGCGACGAGGCCATCGTCGAGTGGCGCGCGCTGACCGTGATCGCGCTCGATCGCATCGCCGATGCGACCCGCGTTGAACTCGGCGTCACCGCGGATGCATTTCCGCTCGCCAGGGTGCTCGAGGGTGGCACGTGGGCCGCGGGCCGGCGCATTGCCGCGGAGCGCCGCGAAGGCGGCGGACCCCCGGTGACGATCGACAGCGACGGCACCGTTTTCTGATCTTCAGGAACACAACGAACCGAGGCTCTCATGCCGAACACGCTCACCGTCGTCGGTCATCCGCTGATCCTGCACAAGCTCACCCACATGCGCCGCAAGGACACGTCGACGGAGATGTTCCGCCGGCGCCTGCGTGAGATCGCGCAGTTGCTGGCCTACGAGGTGACGCGCGATCTCCCGCTCGAGCTCGTGCCCGTCGAGACGCCGCTCGGGCCGATGCAGGCGCCGCAGATCAGCGGCAAGAAATTGTGCCTCGTGTCGATCCTGCGCGCCGGCAACGGGATGCTCGACGGCATGCTGGAGATCCTGCCGGCCGCCCGCGTCGGGCACGTCGGCCTCTACCGGGATCCGGCCACGCTGGTCCCCGTCGAGTATTACTTCAAGGTGCCCGACGACATCGCCGACCGGCTCGTCATCGTCGTCGATCCGATGCTCGCCACCGGCCATTCGGCGGTCGCGGCGCTCAACCGGCTGAAGGAGGCCGGCGCGGTGACCATCAAGTACGTGTGCCTGCTGGCCGCGCCCGAGGGCATCGCGGTGTTGCAGGCCAGCCACCCCGACGTGCCGATCTTCACCGCGGCCGTCGACGACCATCTCAACGATCACGGTTACATCATCCCCGGCCTGGGGGATGCCGGCGACCGGCTCTTCGGCACCAAATAGCCTGCCCCACTTTGCCTTTGTGCCACCGGTCCGCATTCACCTCGATTCAAGGAGGCCGGCCGTGAGTTTTGCCGCGATCGCTGAAGCGGTTGCGCTGCCGATGATTCTCGACCCGCGCCGGCGAATGACGGATTTCGCGAACGAGTTGCGGCGTCACGGGTACGATCTCGCAGGTTGTGCGAGACGTTTCGGCGTGTACCCGCGCCTCGGTGCCAATTTCTGGCGCGACCTTCATGCCCGCTGGATCCCGCAGCATGAGGATCCCGTTGATACCCTGCTGGAGCTGTTCATCGACGGTCGCCAGGTGGCGGTGGACAGGCTCAAGCTTCACGTCTCATCAGCGTTCGTGGATGCCGCCATCGAGATGAGGCTCGCCGAGAGGAACGGTCCGTTTCTCGAATCGAAGATTTGCCTGTTTCCCTGCTACGGCAAGTACATCGCCACGGATCGGGCCGCGAAGAATACCTGCATCAACCAGGTGATGTGGCTCTGGGGCGAGTCTTTTATCCTGGGGGGCATCGTCAAGCGCTCCGCGCGCAGGCGCGCAATCGACCTTGGGACCGGCTCGGGCGTGCATGCGATCCTTGCAAGCGACCACTGCCATGACGTCGTGGCCATTGACATCAACCCGCGGGCGATCGAGTTCGCCAGGTTCAACGGTGCGCTCAATGGAATCGATAACATCGAGTTCGTGGTGGGCGACCTTCTTGGGTTGGTGGAGTCCACATGCGACCTCATGCTCGCGAACCCTCCTTACGTGCCCGACAGCACCGCTCCGGCGGGAGCCAACTTCTGGAGCGGTGGCGCAGGCGGTACCGACATCCTGCGGAGGATCGTCGATGCCATTCCCGCCAGGCTCGATGCGGACGGAGCCTGCCATCTCATCGCGCTATTCCCCAATCCCCGCGGGACGACGACCAGGGAACAGTTCGATCGCTGGTTGGGTGGGACACTGGACCATTACGAAGTTCTGGACCATACCTGGCCCGTCCCGAACTATCGGGATCTGCTTTCGGAGAGACCGTTTTGTGGCGACAAGTCGGCATGGCGCTTCGGGGTGATCAGCCTGCGCCGATCTCCGCGCGGCAAGGGATGGTGGAAGGAAGGATCGGGCAAGGGCTCGTTCTTCCGCAAGGACGGGAGCTGCAGCGTCGTGGCCGATCACGACGGCATTTGAACGCTGTCGAGGCGCAGGTGCTTGCGCGGCGGTCAGCCCGCGAGAATGCTGCGGCGCGCCGCAATTTCCCGATAAAATGCAGGATCCGTGCGGCCAATCGCCGTCGCGATGCCCCCGCCGCAAATGCGGCAGGTCGTACCCGATGCTTCCCGACGAAAGGATGGATCCCATGAACATTGCGCAAAGCATGAGAAGAACCCTGTTGGGCGCCGCCGCGGCGCTTGTCTTGGGGGTTTCACTGTCGACCGCCGGCACGGCGCTGGCGCAGCAGAAGATGAAGGTCGCGGCCATCTACACGGTGCCGGTCGAGCAGCAATGGGTGTCGCGGATCCACAAGGCGCTGAACGCCGCGGTGGCGCGCGGCGAGATCGAATACAAGTTCTCGGAGAACGTCAGCAACGCCGACTACGAGCGCGTGATGCGCCAGTACGCGGAGCAAGGCAACGCGTTCATCATCGGCGAGTCGTTCGCCGTCGAGGCCGCCGCGCGCAAGGTGGCCAAGGACTATCCGAAGGTGTCGTTCCTGATGGGCTCGTCGGGCAAGCCGCAGGAGCCGAACCTCGCCGTGTTCGACAACTACATCCAGGAGCCCGCGTACCTCTCCGGGATGATTGCGGGCGGCATGACCAAGTCGAACGTCATCGGCATGGTCGGCGGCTATCCGATTCCGGAAGTGAACCGGCTGATGAACGCGTTCATGGAAGGGGCCAGGGAAGTGAACCCGAAGGTGAAGTTCTCGATCAGCTTCATCGGCTCGTGGTTCGACCCGCCGAAGGCGAAGGAAGCGGCGTTCGCGATGATCGACAAGGGCGCCGACGTGATGTACGCCGAGCGCTTCGGCGTCTCCGATGCGGCGAAGGAAAAGGGCAAGCTCGCGATCGGCAACGTGATCAACACGCAGGACAAGTATCCGGACACCGTCGTTGCCTCCGCGCTGTGGAACATGGAGCCGACGGTCGACCGCGCGCTGAAGGCGGTGAAGGACGGCAAGTTCAAGGCGGAAGACTACGGCCAGTATTCGATGATGAAGCACAAGGGCTCGGAACTGGCTCCGCTCGGCACGTTCGAGAAGAAGATTCCCGCGGATCTCGTGAAGAAGGTCAAGGACAAGGAAAAGGCGATCCAGGACGGCAAGTTCACCGTCAAGGTCAACGACGCCGAGCCCAAGTCCACGCTGTAGCAGCGTCGCGCACGCGGGGGCGGGAGAGACACCCTGGAACCTTCCGACCTCAGCTCCGTGCTCACGCTGTCGGGCATCACCAAGCGCTTCGGCGCGCTGGTCGCGAACGATGCCGTGTCGCTCGAGCTCGCGCGTGGCGAGGTGCTGGCGCTGCTCGGGGAGAACGGCGCCGGCAAGTCCACGCTCGTGTCGATCCTGTTCGGCCACTACGTGGCGGACGAGGGGTCGATCAGCGCGTTCGGGAGGCCGCTGCCCCCGGGCGATCCGGCGGCGGCGCTCAGCCGCCGGCATCGGCATGGTGCACCAGCATTTCACGCTGGCGGACAACCTCACGGTGCTGGACAACATCCTGATCGGCACCGAGCCCTTGTGGCAGCCGTTCTCGCGCCGGCGTGCGGCGCGCGCGCGGGTACAGGAGACGGGGAAGCGCTTCGGCCTCGCCGTGACGCCGCACGCGCGGGTGGCCGATCTGTCCGTGGGCGAGCGCCAGCGCGTGGAAATCCTGAAGGCGCTCTACCGCGGCGCGCGCGTGCTGATCCTCGACGAGCCAACCGCGGTGCTCACGCCGCAGGAGAGCCGCGATCTCTTCGCGACGCTGCGGCAACTGGTGGGCGAGGGCCTGTCGATCATCTTCATCAGCCACAAGCTCGACGAGGTGCTGGCGGTGTCGGACCGCATCGCGGTGCTCCGGAATGGTCGGCTCGTTGCGACCCGCCCGGCGCAGGGGGCGACGAAGGGCGAGCTTGCGGAGCTGATGGTGGGCCGTGCCGTGACGATGCCTACGCGCGAGCGCCGCGTCGCGGGCGCGACGGTGGTCGCGCTCGACGGCGTGCACGCGCGCGACGAACATGGCAAGCGCCTGCTCGAGGGTGTCGATCTGACCGTCGCGGCCGGCGAGATCGTCGCCATCGCCGGCGTGGCGGGCAACGGCCAGCAGGCGCTGGCGGAAATGCTTTCGGGAACGGTCGCGCCGGACGGGGGGACGACGACCCTCGCGGGCCGCGCGTTGCCGGCGACACCGCGCGCGTGGGTCGCCGCGGGGGTCGCGCGGATTCCCGAGGATCGCCACGCGGTCGGCGTGATCGGCGATCTCGCCGTCTGGGAAAACGTCGTCTCGGAACGGCTGCGCACGCCGGCGTTCACGCGGGCCGGATTCGTTCGCCGCGCGGCGGGCCGCGCGCACGCGCGGGAGATCGTGCGGCGTTTCGACGTGCGCGGTTCCGGTATCGACGTTCCGGCACGATCGCTGTCGGGCGGCAACATGCAGAAGCTGATCCTCGGCCGCGCGCTGTCGGTCGCCGGCGGCGCGACGCCGGTGCTGATCGTGGCCGACCAGCCGACCTGGGGGCTCGACATCGGCGCGGTGGCGTACGTGCACCAGTGCCTGCTCGACGCGGCGGGCGCGGGCGCGGCGGTGCTGCTGATCTCCGAGGATCTGGACGAGATCTTCGCGCTCGCCGACCGGATCGGCGTGATGTACCACGGACGGCTCTCCGCGTTGCGGCCGGCCGAAGCGTGGACGCTCGCGCAGATCGGCCTCGCGATGACCGGATCGGCCGAGGCGGCGCATGCGGCTTGAAGCGCGCACCGAAGTCTCGCGGACGATGCAGATCGCCGCGCCGTTCGCGGCCGTCGTCTGCACGCTCGTCGTGTGCTCGCTGCTGGTCGCGTGGGCCGGCGTTCCCGTCGGCGGCGCGTATCTGCTGCTGCTCGAAGGCGCCGCCGGATCGGGCTTCGCGCTCTCCGAAACGCTGACGCGGGCCACGCCGCTGATCCTCACCGGACTCGCCGTCGCCGTCGCCTTTCGCGCGAAGCTCTACAACATCGGCGCCGAAGGCCAGCTCTACGTCGGCGCGCTGGCCGCAGTGGCGGTCGGCAACGCCGCGCTGCCGATCCCCGCTTTCGCGATGTTTCCGCTGATGATGGCCGCAGCGATGGCGGCGGGGGCATTGCTGCTGCTGGGGCCCGCGTTGCTCAAGACGCGGTTCCACGTCGACGAGGTGGTCACGACGCTGCTGCTCAATTTCATCGCGCTGCTGTTCGTGTCCATGCTGCTCGACGGACCGATGAAGGATCCGGCGCGCGATGGGCTGGCCGCAGTCGGTCGCGATTCCCGCCGAGCTCGAGTTGCCGCGGCTCGCGGAGCGCTCGCGCGTGCATTCGGGGCTCCTCATCGCGCTCGCGCTCGCGGCGCTGGTGTGGATCGTCGGGCGCTTCACCGCCTTCGGCTTCGAGATGCGCGCGGTCGGCGCCAACGCGCGCGCGGCGGCATTCGCCGGAATGCCGGTGCGCTCCGTCATGGTGAAGACCGCGCTCATGTCGGGCGCGCTGGCCGGGCTCGCGGGATGCATCGAGGTCGCGGGGCGCGCGGGCTACGTGACGCTCGACATGTCGCCGGGCTACGGCTACAGCGGCATCGTCATCGCGATGCTCGCGCAGCTGAACCCGATCGGCGGTCGTCGCGGCCGCCCTCTTCGTGGCGGGCATCCTGGTGGGCGCCGACAGCATGAGCCGCGCGATCGCGGTGCCGACGTACATCGCGGACGTGATCGTCGCCGCCTCGCTCATCTCGATGCTGGTGGCGACGATGCTCGCGCGCTACCGGATCCGCTGGCGCTAGATGAAACGACCCCACTGACATGGCCGCCGACATCCTCGACATCGTCGCGAGCGCCCCGTTCTGGGTCGCGGTGCTGCGCATCGCCACGCCGCTCATCTTCGGCACGCTGGGCGTCCTCCTCTGCGAGCGGGCCGGCGTGCTGAACCTCGGCATCGAGGGGATCATGGTGGTCGGCGCGTTCACCGGCTGGCTCGCCGTCTATCAGGGCGCGGGGCTGTGGACCGGCGTGTCCATCGCCGCGCTGGCCGGCGCCGCCCTCGGCCTGCTGCACGCGATCCTGACGGTGCCGCTCGGCCTGTCGCAGCACGTGTCGGGCCTCGGCGTGACGCTGTTCGGGACGAGTCTCGCGTCCTATGCTTATCGCGTGACGCTGCCGCAAGTGACCACACCGCCGACGATCGAGCCGTTCGCGCCGATGGGCTGGCTCGGCATCCCCGTGCTCGACGCGCAGACGCCGCTCACGCTTGCTCGCGCTCGTCAGCGTGCCGGTGATCGCGTATGTCCTCAACCGCTCGCCGCTGGGCCTCGCGGTGCGCATGGTCGGCGAGAATCCCGGCGCGGCGGAAGGCCAGGGCATCGACGTGATCGCGGTGCGCATGGGAACGGTCGTCGCCGGGTCGGCGCTGATGGGCGTGGCGGGCGCCTTTCTCACGCTCTCGGCGTTCAACGCGTTCTTCTTCAACATGGTCAACGGCCGCGGCTGGATCTGCGTGGCGCTGGTCGTGTTCGCGTCGTGGCGTCCCGGCAAGGCGCTCGCCGGGGCGATCCTGTTCGCCGCCTTCGACGCCTTGCAGCTGCGCCTGCAGCAGGCGAGCGGGGCGAAGCTGCCGTACCAGTTCTACCTCATGCTGCCGTACGCGCTGTCGATTCTGGCGCTCGTGATCGTGGCGCGCCGGGCGGCGTACCCGCAGGCGCTGATGAAACCCTATCGCAAAGGCGAGCGATGAACGCGACTCCCTCCGCTTCGGTGCAATACGACCTCGTCGTGCGCAATGCGGCGCTGCCGGATGGGCGCACGGCGATGGACATCGCCGTGCGTGCCGGCAGGATCGCCGCCGTCGCGCCGCACGCGGAGCTCGCCGCCGCGCGTGGCGCAACCGAGCTCGACGCGCAGGGGCAGCTCGTCGCGCCGCCGTTCGTCGATGCGCACTTCCACATGGACGCGACGCTCTCGTACGGGCTGCCGCGCGTCAATGCGTCGGGCACGCTGCTCGAAGGCATTGCGCTGTGGGGCGAACTGAAGCCTTCGCTGACCTTCGAAGCGCTGGTCGATCGGGCGCTCGCCTATTGCGACTGGGCGGTGGGCAAGGGCCTCCTCGCGATCCGCTCGCACGTCGACGTCTGCGATCCGCGGCTGCTCGCGGTCGACGCGTTGCTCGATGTGCGCGAGCGCGTGCGTCCGTACCTCGACCTGCAGCTGGTCGCGTTTCCGCAGGACGGTCTGCTGCGCTCCGCGGGCGCGCAGGCCAATCTCGGCGCGCGCTCGACAAGGGCGTCGACGTCGTCGGCGGCATACCGCACTTCGAGCGCACGATGGCCGAGGGCGCGGAGTCGGTGCGCATCCTGTGCGAGATCGCCGCGGAGCGCGGCTTGCGCGTCGACATGCACTGCGACGAGACCGACGACCCGCTCTCGCGGCACATCGAGACGCTGGCGTTTCACGCGCGCCGGCTCGGCCTTGCCGGCCGCGTCGCCGGCTCGCACCTCACATCGATGCATTCGATGGACAACTACTACGTGTCGAAGCTGATCCCGCTGATCGCGGAAGCCGGCGTGGCGGCGATCGCCAATCCGCTGATCAACATCACGATCCAGGGCCGGCACGACACCTATCCGAAGCGCCGCGGCATGACGCGCGTGCCCGAGCTGATGGCGGCGGGTGTGGACGTCGCGTTCGGCCACGACTGCGTGCTGGACCCGTGGTATCCGCTGGGCTCGGCCGACATGCTCGAGGTCGCGCACATGGGCCTGCACGTCGCGCAGATGACGGGGCAGGCGGCGATGCGCGCGTGCTTCGACGCGGTCACGACGACGCCGGCGCGAATCCTCGGGCTCGAAGGCTACGGACTCGCGCCCGGATGCCACGCCGATTTCGTGCTGCTCGAGGCGCGCGATCCGGTGGAGGCGATCCGCTTGCGCGCGACCCGGCTCGCCGTCGTGCGCCGCGGCACGTGTCATCGCGCGCACGCCGTCCGCGGCGACCGCGCTCGATCTTCCGGGACGGCCCGCCGCGACCCGTTACCGCATTGAGCCGTGACATGAGCCCGCCGGGCCGTCCCAAGGGCGAATACCGGAGTGCGCAGCACGAAGGTAGTCGCCGCGCAAGGGCGTACTATCGCGTCATCGTCATCTGATCGCCAAGGACGAGGAAGCGTCCATCGCGCGCGCCCTGCGCTCGGTGGCGTTCGCCGACGAGATCGTCGTCGTCGATTCCGGCAGCACCGACCGCACGGTGGACATCGCGCGCGAGCACGGCGCCAAGGTCACCGTGACCGACGACTGGCCCGGATTCGGCCCGCAGAAGAATCGCGCGCTCGATCTCGCCACCGGCGACTGGGTGCTCTCGCTCGATGCCGACGAATGGCTGACGGCGGAGTCCGCGGAGGAGATCCGTCGCGTCGTCGCCGCCGGCGCGACGGGCGCCGCGGCCTACCGGATGCCACGCCGGTCGAGCTTCTGCGGCCGCTTCATGCGCCACTCCGGCTGGTGGCCCGACTACGTCGTGCGCCTGTTCCGCCGCGGATCGCGCGCGCTTTTCCGACGACAGCGTGCACGAGCGGGTGATCGTCGACGGAGCACTCGGCACGCTGAAGGAGCCGATCATGCACGAGACCTTCGTGGACCTCGAGGATCTCGTCGGCAAGATGAACCGCTATTCGACGCTGACAGCGGAGCAGCTGCGCCAGGACGGCAAGACGGCGGGCCTCGCCGAGGCGCTCGCGCGCGGCGCTGTGGGCGTTCCTTCGCACCTACGTCTTTCGCGCCGGATTTCTCGACGGCCGCGAAGGCTTCATGCTCGCTGTGGCCACGGCGGAGGGCACCTACTACCGCTATGCGAAGCTCATGCAGCGCTCCCGCAAGTGACGTCTCGCCTCAACGTCGTCGAGCCCACGCTCGAAGGCTACTCGGGTCACTGCCACGCGCTGGTGGCGAGCTTCGCGCGCGCCGCCACGGGGGTTCCGATCGACCTGTGGAGCGGCCGCGGGTCGGCGGCGATGACGTTCGGTCCGGACGTGACGGTCAATCCGATGTTCCGGCGCCGGATCAGGCTGCCGCAGATGCTGTACCTCCTTCGTCGTCTGCTCCGACGGTCCGGGCAGATCGTGGTCACCACGGCGCGCAGGAGCGACCTCCTCTTGCTCGACCTCGCGGCCAGCGGCCGCGTGCCGACCCGACAGGGTCTTCCTGTACTTCCACTGGTTCCGCGAGACGCCGCGCAAGCTTTCGTTTCTGCGGAAGATGGCGGCCCGCCAGCCGGAGACCGTGATCCTCGGCACGACCGAGAGCGTCGTCGACGTGTTTCGCCGCTGCGGCTTCGCGCACGTCGTGCTGCTGCCGTACCCCGCGCCACCGTCCATTCCTGACCGCGACGCGGTTGCGATTCCGTTCCGGCGCCTGCTGTACGCGGGCGCCGCACGCCAGGACAAGGGCTTCGGGCTCGTCGTCGACTTGGTCGAACTGCTCGCCGCCCGGAACGAGGACATTCCGATCGCGGTCCAGATCACCGCGGACCATTACGGCAAGTACGACGCCGCGACCCGCGCCGACATCGCGCGACTCGAGGCCATCCGCTATCCGCCGCTCACGCTGATTCGCGAGACGCCCTCGCCCGAGCATTACGCGGCGAATTTCACGGGCAGCATCTGCCTGCAGCCCTACGATCGCGACGATTTCCGGGACCGCGTCAGCGGCGTGACGCTCGACGCGCTGGCGCACGGATGTCCGATCGTCGCCACGGCGGGCACGTGGAGCGCCGCCATGATCGACCCGTTCGATGCCGGCATCGCGCTTGCCGATCCCGATGCCGAGAGCCTGTACGCCGCCGCGACGGCGCTACGCGCGGATTACGCGCGCTACCAGGCGGCCGCGTTGGTCGCGGCCCGTGCACCCGGTCGAGATTCGTGGTCGCCGCTGCTCGAGCGGTTGCGATCGTGAGCAGGGTGTCGTAGCTGCGATTCGGCACGACCCACGGGTCCGAAAGCACCCATCACCGGGTGAAGGAGCTGTTCGTGACCGAGGCGCGCGGGACGCTCCGCGTCCTCGCAATGGCCGACGACCCCCGCTGCGACACCGTGAGTTGCAACGAGGCCCGCGGCAGCCGACCCGGGGCTTCGTCATGCTGCGCTGCAGCACGCATTATTGGGGCGTTACCTGTAAAATTCGCGGCATGCGCCGGGCCTGTCCCGGCGCGTGTTTCTGATTTGAACGGCCCCCGTGCTCACTGGGTTCGCCGCCCCATCGGGGGCACCCGGCGCCCTTCGGGCGGCCGAGCGGGCACTGGCCCGCGCAACCGCGGTCGCGGCCACAAGCCAACGACCGATCTGGCACATCTCCTGCTCTCGGTAACGGGCAGGAACAGACTCTCACAAGGAGCAGCGGTATGGATACCCGTTTCCCCGCCGGCGTCAGCCCGCCGGTCGGCGTTGCCGCCGGAGCCACGCCGGGCATCGGCGTTGCCGCCGTCCCCCCCGCGATCGCCCGCGAGCGCCGCTATGCCGCGCGCAACTACGATCCGCTGCCCGTCGTGCTGGCGCACGGCGACGGCTGCTGGCTGTGGGACGAGCACGGACGCCGCTATCTCGACATGATGAGCGCGTATTCGGCGGTGAGCCACGGCCACGCGCATCCGCGCATCGTGCGCGCGCTGGTCGAGCAGGCGCAGCGGCTCGCGGTGACGTCGCGCGTCTTCCACAACGAGCTCCTGCCGGCGTTGCTGCAACGGCTCACCGAAGTCACGGGACTCGACCGTGCGCTGCCTGCGAACGGCGGCGCCGAAGCCGTCGAGACCGCGCTCAAGGCCGCGCGCAAGTGGGGGCACAAGATCAAGGGCATCCCCACCGACCGCGCCGAGATCATCGTCTGCGCCGGCAATTTCCATGGCCGTTCGATCACGATCGTCGGCTTTTCGTCCGAGCCGCAGTATCGCGACGGCTTCGGACCGTTCGCGCCGGGCTTCCGACAGGTGCCCTTCGGCGACGCCGACGCGCTCGCGCGCGCGATCGGTCCCGACACCGCCGCGTTCCTCGTCGAGCCGATCCAGGGCGAGGGCGGCATCATCGTCCCGCCGGCCGGCTATCTCGCGCAGTGCGCGCGCATCTGCCGCGAGCACAACGTTCTCCTCATCTGCGACGAGATCCAGACCGGCATGGGCCGCACCGGCAAATTCCTCGCGTGCGAGCACGAGAACGTGAAGCCCGACGGCGTCATTCTCGGCAAGGCGCTGGGCGGCGGTCTCTTGCCCGTCTCCGCGTTGGTCGGCACCGACGACCTCATGCAGGTGTTCACGCCGGGCGACCACGGCAGCACGTTCGGCGGCAATCCGCTCGCGGCGGCCGTGGGCCTTGCGGCGCTCGACGTGCTGTTCGACGAGGGCCTGATCGCGCGCTCGGCGGAGCAGGGCGCTCATCTGCTCGAGCGCCTGCGCACGGTGAAGAGCCCGCTGATCCGCGAGGTCCGCGGCAAGGGACTCTTCATCGGCGTCGAGGTCGACCGCGACCGGATCACCGCGCGCGACGTCGTCGACCGGCTGCTCGCGCGCGGCATCCTGTCGAAGGACACGCACGGCACGGTGGTGCGCTTCGCGCCGCCGCTCACCATCGACCGCGAGACGCTCGACTGGGCGGTCGAAGAGGTGCGCGCGGTGTTCGTGGAGCTGGGCGGCGGGATGAAACGCGCCGCGTGAGTCCCCCGGCGCCGCGTTCCGCGCGGCGCTATACTGCGCGCATGGGAAAGCCCACGCTCGCCGGCAAGCTCGTCGTGGCGATTTCGTCGCGGGCGCTGTTCGACCTGACCGAGAGCCACCGCATCTACACGTCGGAAGGGGTCGATGCCTATCACCGCTACCAGGTCCTGCACGAGGACGAGATGCTGGCGCCGGGGCCGGCGTTCATGCTGGTGAAGAAGCTGCTGCGGTTGAACCGTCCGGACAAGCAGTATGTCGAGGTGATCCTGCTGTCGCGCAACTCCGCCGACACGGGGTTGCGCGTCTTCAACTCGATCAAGCACTACGGCCTCGACATCACGCGCGCCGCGTTCACCAAGGGCGAGCCGACGTCGCGCTACGTGCCGGCGTTCGGCGCCCACCTCTTCCTGTCGGCCGATCAGGGCGACGTGCGCCGCGCGCTCGACGACGGCCACGCGGCCGCGACGATCTTCCCCAGCGCCGTGGGCACGAACGAGACCGACGAGCTGCGGATCGCGTTCGACGGCGATGCCGTGCTCTTTTCCGACGAGGCCGAGCGCGTCTACCAGGCGGACGGGCTCGCCGCATTCTCGAAAAGCGAAACACGCGCCGCGCTCGAGCCGCTGGTCGGCGGGCCGTTCAAGGAATTCCTGGCCGGACTGCATCGGATCCAGGCGGATTTTCCCGAGGACAAGAGCCCGCTGCGCACCGCGCTCGTCACGGCGCGCAGCGCGCCGGCGCACGAGCGCGTGATACGGACGCTGCGCGCCTGGAACATCCGGATCGACGAGGCGCTGTTTCTGGGCGGCCTCGACAAGGGCGAATTCCTGCGCGCGTTTCGCGCCGACATCTTCTTCGACGACCAGCGCACGCACGTTGAATCCGCGCGGAAGCACGTCGCCGCCGGCCATGTGCCGCACGGTGTGGCCAACGAAGAGAAGCTGCCGACCCGGTGAGCGCACCGGCCAATCCGTTCACGCTGGCCGACTGGCGGCATACGGTCGCCGAGCATTACGCCGCGGTGCGCTCGCTGGCGGACAGCGACGCGCCGGCGGCGGTCGCGCAGTTTCGCGCGGCGCGGGGACGCCTGTTGCGCCGACATCCGGACAGCCCGATCGTGCCCGAACGGCGCGCCACGTGGGACGGTCCTCATTGGTATCCCTACGACCCGGCCTTTCGCGTGCGCGGCGTGATCGATGCGACGTCTCCGCGGCAGGGCTTCGAGATCTCGCTAGCAGCGGACGGCGTTCTGCGCTGCACGCGGGTCGGCCATGCGCGATTCTCGCTCGCCGGCCACGCCTCGGCCCTCGCGATGTACTGGCTGGAGGTCTACGGCGGAGGCCTCTGGCTGCCGTTCTCCGACGCAACGAGCGGCGTCGACACCTACGGCGGCGGTCGTTATCTCTACGACACGATCAAAGGCGCCGACCTCGGCATCGCCGCCGCGGAGATCGTGCTCGACTTCAATTTCGCCTACAACCCGTCTTGCGCCTACGACGACCGGTGGTCGTGCCCGTTGTCACCGCCGGAGAACCGCCTGCCGTATGCCGTGACCGCGGGCGAGCGGATGCCGGTCTGACCCAACGCCGATGCGGTCACGGACTGGGTAGCGTCGCGGGCGCATGAATCACCCTAAGCCCGCGGCGCTATCCAGTCCGCGACCGCTGCGCGCCCGGCGTAACGCTCAATCGGCGACGATCCGCCCGAAGAACGGATATTGCGGATCGTTGTAGCCGGGTTTCGATGGGTGCCCGGGCGTGACCAGCGAATCGACGAGCGCCTCGTCTTCGTCGCTCCACTTCGTCCCGAGCGCGCCGACGTAATCCTGCCACTGCTCGAACGTGCGGGGGCCGGCGATCACCGACGTCACGATCCGGTTCGCCCACAGCCACGCGAGCGCGAACTGCGTCAGCGTGCGCCCCGTCTTCTCCGCGTGCGCCCTGAGGATCTGCGCGATCGCGAACGATTCCTCGCGGAACTCGGTTTCCATCATCCGGGGGTCCTTGCGCCCCACGCGCGAGTCCTCCGGCGTGACGCCGGGCTTGTACTTGCCGGTGAGCACGCCGCGAGCGATCGGCGAGTACGGCGCGACGCCGATGCCGTAATGGTCGCAGGCGGGCAGGATCTCGACCTCCGGCATCCGATTCAGCAGGTTGTAATACGGCTGGCACACGACGGGCAGCGGCACGCCCTGCGCCTCGCACTCGCTCACGACCTCGGCGATGCGCCAGCCGCGATAGTTCGACACGCCGAAGTAGCGGATCTTGCCGCCGCGGATCAGGTCGCCGATGGCGCCGACGGTTTCCGCTATGGGGGTATCCGGATCGTCGCGATGCAGGTAGTAGATGTCGATGTAGTCGGTGTCGAGGCGCGCGAGGCTGTCGGCACAGGCCTGCAACACCCAGCGTCGCGACAGCCCGCCGTCGTGCGGCTTCCTGGTCAGGGCGTTGCCCACCTTGGTGGCCAGGATCCAGCGCCGTCGGTTCGCCTTGATCGCGGCGCCGACGATCTTCTCCGAAGCGCCATTGCCGTAGGCATCGGCGGTATCGACGAAATTGATGCCGGCATCGAACGCGGCGGCGATGATCCGCTGCGACGTCGCGGCGTCCGTGCGGTCGCCGAACATCATCGTGCCGACGCACAGCGTCGAAACCTCGAGCCCGCTGTCCCCCAGCCGCTGGTATTTCATGCTTGACGCTCGACCGTGCGTCGCAGTCGCTCCATGTTCGGAATCGGCAGTGCCCGCCTGAGCACCGTTTCTCCCAGCCATTCCGCGGCGCGCCGCGCCCGGCTGGCGACGCCTTCCGGCGGCATCTGCAGGTAGTCGTCGTTATAGACGTCGAAGCTGTAATCACCGCAATAGCCGATCGCATCGAGCTTGGTGATGAAATCCGCGAGCCCGTCGCTGTGCGCACCCTCGCCGGGAAAGACGCGAAAGTGCGTCGCCGTCGCCGCCTGTTCCTCGGCCGAGCGGATCTCCTGCCACATGTAGTCCGAAAGCTGGACCAGGAAGATCTGCTGCGGATCGATGGCGTCGAGGTTCTCCAGCGAGATACGCGCGGCGATCACGTCGAAGGCATCGATGGCCAGCCCGAGGTTCGGGCAGGTGGCGCGGAACACGATCTCACCGGCGGCGGAGAAGTCCCGCACCGTGCGGCTCCAGGGGAGGCCTTTGTAGGCGATCTTGATCCGAAGCGGAATCGCCAGCACGGCGAGCATCCGCAAGTCGCGGGCAATCGCATCCGTATCCGCGTCGGCGTGCGTCGACGTCGACGCCTCGACGAGCAGCCGGCGCCCGCCCAGGCGGGCGCAGACCTCGAGCATCGACTTCGCGACGTCCACTTTGTACGCGTGCAGGCGGCCGTCCAGGCCCTCGAAATCACGCAGCGCCTCCAATCCGGTCACGGAGAGGCCGCTCTCGCGGACCGCGCGCACTCCGGCATCGATGCCGGACGGGTGCCCGACCACGTCGCCGGCTGCGATCATCACCTGCGAGAAGCCGGCGCGACGCACCGCGGCGAGCTTGCTCTCGAGCGAGCCCGCGAGCGACGCGGTGTCCATTCCGAAGTCACCGAAGATCATTGCTTCTCGGCTTTCGCCGGCTCGTTGTGCACGAGCTCGAACATCACGCTGCCCAAAGAAGCGGTCGTCAGCGCGCCACGCTCGCTCGCATGGACCCTTTCGGAAACCAGAAACTCGACGCCGCGCTTCTGCAGGATCGCGACGGTGGTCAGCACGTCCGGAGTGCCGAGACCGATGCGCTGCAGATGCTCGTCGACGGGTTCATAGCGGGCCGGTTCCTCCGGCTCGATCAGCTGCAGGAAGAACTTGCGGCACGGGCTCTGCAGCAGCAGCCCCTTGGGCAGGATGCCAAAGCGCACGCGGTCCGGCAGCGGCGTGAAGCCGAAGATCTGCGCGTAGAACTCGACCCAGTCGGCCGTGCGATCGGCGCCGACGTATTGGACGATCCCGAAGAAATGGAGGCCGCCCAGCGCGGGCGGATGCGGGTCGATGTTGGGGACTGCGCGAAAATCGATGTCGTAGATCGAGAATTCGTCGTGCCGGTCGACGAAATAGATGAGACTCTCGCCGACGCCGTGGATCGCGGGGATGTTGAGCTCCATCGCCCGCGCCCGCACGGGGATCTCCCACGCGCCGAGCTCGAGCGCCCGCTGGAACGCGGCGTCGGCGTCGCGGACCCGTACGGCGAACGCGCTGAGAACGGGCCGCTCGGTCGGCCGCACGGTGCGCGGCACGTCCGCGGCCTGCGCGTTCACGACGATGTTCATCGTGCCCTGCCGGTAGAGCTCGACTTCGCGGGACCGATGGTGGGCGATCGGCCGGAACCCCATCCGTTCGAGCACGGCGCCCAGCGCCTGCGGCTTCGATGTGGCGAATTCGATGAACTCGATGCCGTCGATGCCCAGCGGATTGTGCGGCTCAGAGACCGCTTCGCGATCGAGTGCGTTCGTCATTCCGTCCCTCGTACCTGCATCACGGATTGCCCACGTCACATCATAGCCCAGCCACCCCTATGGAGCGCAAACCGCGTCGAGCCGCAGTGACAACGTCACTTCATGCGCGCAGCCGTTAGACCAGCGGCACCGACAGCTTCTCTATCAGCGCGGTGGTCGAAGGGCGCACGCCTCGCCACCAGACGAACGCCTCGGCGGCTTGCTCGATCAGCATGCCGATGCCGTCCGCTACTCGCTCCGCGCCCGCCTCGCGCGCGAAACGCAGGAACGGCGTCAGCCCTTTGCCGTAGACCAGGTCGCAGGCGAGACAGCCTTTCGCGAAGGCCGCACGCGGAACCGGCGGCAGCTCTCCGCGCAGGCTCGCGGACGTCGCGTTGATGACGATGTCGAATTCAGCCTCGGGGAAATCCGAATAGCCGCCTGTCGCGAGATTGGGATGGCCGGGAAACTGCGCGGCCAGCGCGGCGGCCTTGGCGAGGGTGCGGTTCTCGACCGCGAGCACGGCGGGCTCCTGCTCGAGGAACGGCAGCACCGCGCCGCGGGTCGCGCCGCCGGCGCCGAGCAGCAGCACGCGGCGGCCCCGGATCGGGCGGCCCAGGTTGCGCTCGATGTCGTTGACGAGACCAAGGCCGTCGAAGTTCTCGGCCATGACGCGATCGCCGTCGAACTTCATGCAGTTGACGGCGCCGGCGAGGTGCGCGCGCTCCGTGCATTCGGTCGCGTAGGCAAACGCATCGAGCTTGAAGGGGAGCGTGACGTTGCAGCCGCGTCCGCCCGCGGCCCGGAAGGCGTCGACGGCGCCGGCGAACCCGCCGACCGGCGCCTCGATCGCCTCGTAGCCGAGATCCTGCCCCGTCTGCCGCGCGAACTCGGCGTGGATCATCGGGGATTTGGAGTGCGCGACCGGTTGGCCGAACACCGCGTAGCGGTCGGTCACGGCAGGGACCCCGTCAACCCTTGTAGCCGAGGAGCTTGGGCAGGAAGAGGACGACGTCCGGTACGAGGGTGATGAGCGCGAGCGCGCCGATCATGACGTAAAGGAACGGCATTACTTCACGAATCATGTCGCGCAGCGGAACGTCGGCGATCTTGGTCATCATGAAGAGCAGCAGCCCGTACGGCGGCGTGACCAGTCCGATCATGATGTTGACGACGGCCATGACGCCGAAGTGCACCATGTCGATGCCGAGCGCCTGCGCGGTGGGCAACAACACCGGGAGGATCACGAGGATGATCGTGGTGCCTTCGAGGAAGCAGCCCAGGATCAGCAGCATGACGTTGACGGCCAGCAGGAACATCAGTGGCGAGAGCTCGTAGGCCTTCAGCATCGCGCTCAGCGACTTCGGGATGTTCTCCGCCGTGATGACATAGTTGAAGACCAGGGCGCCCGCGATCAGCATGCCGATCGAAACGGTGACGCGGGCGCTGGTGGCCAGCGAGCGATACACATCCTTCCAGCGCACGCTGCGGTAGAGCAGGGCGGAAATGAGCAGTGCGTAGGCGGCGGCGATGGCGGCGGCTTCGGTCGGCGTGCTGATGCCGCTGTAGAGGCAGCCGAGGAGGATCACCGGCATCAGCAGCGCCGGCAGCGCCTCCCACGTCACCCGCGGCATCTCGCGCAGCGGCACGGGCTTCTCGACCGGGAAGTTGCGGCGCTTCGCCAACGTGGCGACCAGGCCGGCCTGGACAAGGCCGAGCAGCAAGCCGGGCACCATGCCACCGACAAAGAGGTACCAGACCGACGCGTCCGACACCAGCGCATAGAGCACCAGCGGGATCGACGGCGGGATGATGGGCCCGATGACCGACGATACGCAGGTGAGCGCGGCGGCGAAAGCGGGCGGGTACTTGCCATCCTTGGTCATCAGCGTCTGCATCAGCTTGCCCGAGGCCGCGGCGTCGGCGAGCGCGGAGCCCGACATGCTCGCGAAGACGATGCTCTGCAGGACGTTCACCTGCGCGAGCCCGCCGCGGAAGCGCCCGACGATCGCGTTGCAGAAGTGCAGCAGCCTGTCCATGATGCTGCCGGTGTTCATGAACTCGGCGGCGAGGATGAACAGCGGGATGGCGAGCAGCAGCTGGCTCGTCATCATCCCGTTCAGCAGCTGCTCGGCGGCGGTCCCCATGTCGAGGCCGGACAGGAACAGCCAGAGGATCGAGCCGCCGATCATCGCGTAGGCGACCGGCAGCCCGACGAAGCTCAGCCCCACAATGGTGACGAGCGCGAGGAACAGCGGGCTGGTCGGATTCATAGTCCGGAGCTCGCCTTGGTGATGTCGGTTTCTTCGCGCGCCTCGCCGCGGAGCAGGCTCACGACCGCCCAGCCGTAGCGGACGATCACGGCCAATGCGAAGACGACGTAGACCGAATAGAGGATGTCGAGGCGGATCTTGAGGTACGACGAGCTCTCGACCTTCATGAAGGCCACGTATTTGATGGTGGCCGGCAGCGCCATGCCGAAGAGGACGATCGCCGCGACCGCGACGATCAGGCCGACCACGCGCCGTCCGGTTGGCCCCAGCGAGCCCGAAATGAGATCGAAGCGGATCTCGTCGCTCTCCTTCAACCAGAACGCGGAGCCCAGCAGCGTAATGTAGAGCCACGCGATGACGGACAGCTCCGAAGTCCAGCCGATCGGGAAGTTGAAGAAGTACCGGAAGACGATCTGGACGATGAAGCAGACGAACATGATGCCGAGCAGGCCGGCAACCACGTTCTCCGCACGGCGCCGCATCCAGGCGACTGCGTTCCCCATGGACGAATTCATGGTCTTCTGCTCCCCCTGTTGGGACCCGCTGGCTGCCGGCGCCCGGACATGGTACGCCGGCCGCGGATCCGATGGGCGCGAACGCCGCGGGCCGTGGACCGGCCCGCGGCTGCGCGACGCTACTTGATCGCGGCGATCTTGTCGAGAACGCCTGGCGCCCAGGACTTCGCCTCGTCGGAGGCGAGGTAGACCTTCTGCGCGTAGGAGCGGAACGCGGCGATGTCCGGCGTGTAGAGGTCGAGGCCCTGCTTCTTGAAGCCGTCGGCGAGCTCCGCCTCCTTCTTCAAGTGCTCCATCGTGCTCCAGCCGAGCGCCTTGTCGACCGCGGCCTGGAAGGACTTCTGCTTGGCCGGGCCCATGGCGTTCCAGGCCTTGAGGTTCATGCACAGCACGTCGAAGGCGACCAGGTGCGACGTCAGCACGATCTGCGACATCACCTCGTAGAACTTCATGTTCTGCACGTTGGGCAGGGGATTGTCCTGGCCGTCGATGGCGCCGGTCTGCAGCCCGGTGTAGGTCTCGGCGTAGGCCATCGGCGTAGGATTGGCGCCGATCGAGCGGCCGAGGAGCTGCCAGGCATCTCCCGGCGGCATCCTGAGCTTGATGCCGGTCAGGTCGGCCGGCGTGTTGATCTTCTTCTTCGGCTTGAGGCCGACCTGCCGCGTGCCGAAGAACGTCGGCCCGAGCAGCTTGATGTTCAGCTGCGTCTCGGCCTCCTTCTTCATCTGCGCGCCGAGATCGCTCGCGAAGAACGCGAGGACGTGGTTCGCGTCGCGGAACGTATAGGCGGACGTCAGGACAGACCAGGCCACCATCTGCTTGGAGATGTCCTGCGGCGCGATGTTGCCGATCTCCAGATTGTCGCGCTGCAGCGCGACGAGCTCGGTGCCCTGCTTGAACAGCGTGCCGCCGTAGAACGGCTCGATCTTGAAGTCGGCTTCGACGTCCTTGGCGAGCATCCGGATCATGTCGGCGCGGATGTCCTTGTCCGAGAACACCGCGGCGAAGCGCAGCGTGGGCTGGGCTTGCGCCCAGGCGGGAATGGATTGCGCTGCGGCCAGGGCTGCGCCCGCCTGCAGCAAGGTACGACGGTCGATCTTGAAGTCCATGACTTTCTCCTCGAGGTGGATTGCAACTGCCCGGTTATCGAGTCGGCGCGGGCGCGAGCCAACTCAGCATCATGTCGGCCACCATCCGGCGGCGACTCGGCACATCGCCCTTGGCGCCCATCGCCCGCTGGAAGAGGGCGCCGAAGGTGTACTGATTGGTGACGTTGAACATCCCCAGGGCGGCGATCGCCATGTGGACGTCGACGGGATCGAGGTCGAGTCGGAACTCGCCCTCCGCCTGGCCCCGCGCGATGACGGCGCCGAGCATGTCGACGATGGGGCGATTGAGGGTGCGCAGGGCCGGGGAACGCTTCATGTGCCGCCCCTTGGCCTGATTCTCCGCGACGACCAGGCGCACGAAGTACTCGTGCGCGACGTAGTAGTCGTAGGTGAACTCGACGATGCGCCGGATGGCCTCGACCGGCGGCAGGTGGTCGAGCTGGAGCTCGCGCTCGGCGTCGCGGATCTCGGCGTACACGCGCTCGAGCACCGCGAGATAGAGCTTTTCCTTGCTGCCGAAGTAGTAGTTGATCAGCGCGCGGGTGGTGTTCGTGCGCGCCGCGATGGCGTCCATGCTCGCCCCCTTGAAGCCGCGCGAGGCGAACTCGGCGATCGCCGCCGCGAGGATCCGGGCGCGATTGGCCTCGGGCGCCTTGGGCTTGCGCATGGCATTGGTACGGACGGACGATAGCTGGGTGGCCAAGTCAGCCTCGGAATTGGCGGAGTCGCAAGCAGAATTTAACAGACTCGCCAAATCGGGGCAATGCGCGCCGATGCTGCGGCGCAGCATCGGCGCGGGGCCTGGTGCCGGCGGGTGCGTACCGATGAGCACGAGGTGGCCGGCGTCAGTAGGCGACCCGCGCGACCGCGCGCAACTCGTCGGGCGTTGCGCTGCCGAAGCCGAAGAACTCGAGGTAGGCGGGGATCATCTCGAACAGCATGTCCGTGCCGACTTGATAGCGGCAACCGCGGTCCCTGGCGGCCTTGAGCAGCGGCGTTATCTCCTCCTTCATCACGACCTCGCCGACGAAGGTCGAGGGGCAGAGGCGGGTGACGTCCAGCGGAAGCGGATCGCCGGCCCTCATGCCGAGCGGCGTCCCGTTCACGACGAGGTCGTATCCCGCCGGGTCGTTCGAGCGCCGGTCGACCGGGATCCGCGGATAGTGCTCGCGCAGCCGGGCCGCGAGGCCCTCGGCCGCCGCCGTGTTGGTGTCGAACAGCGAGATCGAAGCGGGGCCCTCGGCCGCCAGCGACGCGGCGATCGCCGAGCCGACGCCGCCCGCCCCGACGACGAGACAGGAGGCGCCCGCGATCACGAAGCCCTTGCGCTTGAGGCCGCGCGCGAACCCGGCGCCGTCGAACATGTCGCCGACCAGCGTGCCGTCAGTCCGGAGCAGCAGCGCGTTGCAGGAGCCCGCGATCTTGACCGTGGTGCTGCTGTCGTCGAGCAGATCGACGACCCTCACCTTGTGCGGCATCGTCACCAGCGCGCCGTGGAGGTTCGCGACCTTCCGGAGCGACGCGAGGACGCCGGAAAAATCCTCGGCCCTGACCCCCATCGGCACGACGACGGCGTCGATCCCCTTCTGGTCGAACCATGGGTTGTAGATCAGCGGTGCCTTGAACGATTCGGTCGGGTATCCGATGTGGGCGATGAGCCGCGTCTTGCCGCTGATCATGGGGACCTCGCGGGGCTTGTCATTCGCGGGCGTCGCTCAGAACATTTCCCCGCCGCGGGCGCGGCGGATGATGTCGTAGACCGTCACGAGGTCGCCGATCGGGATCTGCCCCGGCGCCGACGCCGACTCGCCGACGGCGAAGCTCAACCACGAGCCGAACAGGCCGCCGACCATTCGCGTCACCGACCCGAGCGGCCCGAGGGATATGCTGATCAGCGGGATGCGCGTCTTGTCGTCGGCCTCGGCGGTCGCCGCGAGCAGCCGCAGCACGTCGGTGCGGCTGCGCGGCATGACCTGCACCATCGCCACGTCGGCGCCGAGCCGCTCGGCCTCGAGGAACCGGTCGACGAGGTAGTCCTGGCCCGGCGTGTAGCTGACGTTGTGGTACGACAGGATGAGCCGGACCTCGTGCTGCCGCGTGCATTCGCGCACGCGACGCAAGTGCTCGGGGTCGTTGCCCATCTCGAAATCGATGAAATCGACGAGCCGGGCGGCCGCCACGGCCGCGTAGAGCAGGACGACTTCCTCGTCACCGATCGCGATCCGCTCGCCACCCTCCCGCTCCGCGCGGCGGGTGAAGATGACGGGGCGCTTGCCGACGACATCCCGCAGCTCCCGCGCCGTCTCGATCACGGCCTTCGTGTCGCCGATCGCGTCGAAGAAGTCGACGCGCCACTCGATGATGTCCGGCTTCTGTCGGAGGACGCTCGCCGCTTCCGCGAGCACCCGCTTGCGGGTCCGGCCGACCAGCGGCGTGCAGAGCAGCGGCGTCTCGCCGCCCAGTTTACGGCCCCGCGCATCGACCGCCTTGATGTGTTTCTTCATGCCATGCGCTCCGGTCATTGGGCCGTGACGGCGCGCCGGTTTCCGGCCGTCGTGCGTCCGGTACGGCGCTTGTCGCGGACTCGTCGCTCTCCAGGAGGCCTGGCGAGATACGCCTTCAGCGTCTCGAGGCAACGCGTCGCGTGCTCGGCGTAGCCGATCTCCTCGTGCCGCTCCTTGTTGGGCAGCTCGATCGAGTAGACGCAGTGCGGGATGTGCGCGAGGATGCTTGCGACATCGATCCCGCCCTCGCCGACGTAGAGGCGCGCCTCGCGCAGGATGCGGATCATCTCGGCGCGTTCGGTCGGGATTTCCCCCGGGGCGTCGCACAGATGGGCGAAGTGGAACCACTCGCGGGGCAGCGTGTCGAGATCGGCGGGATTGTCGCGGGCGCGATGGAAGTGGTGCATGTCGATCATCAGGCCGGCGTTGCTCCGGTTGACCGCGCGCAGCAGGTCGGCCGCCTGCGCCAGGTTGGCCACGGCGGCGATCGGCACGTACTCGAGGTCCACCGTCAGCCCGAAGGGCCTGGCGAGGTCGCAGATCTCGCCGAACTTCTCGATGTAGAACTCGCGCTCGCCGCCCCAGATGCTGGACAGCACGGCCTTGGCGCCCAGCTCCGCGGCGACCTCCATCGCCGGCAGGTACTTCGTCGGATGGAGGCCCTCGTAGACGCGGGCGAGCTCGATGTCGTGGACGCGCACGCCGGTCGAGGCGAGCGCGGCCTTCGTCTGCCTCAGCATCTGCGGGTTGTCGGCGAGCGCGTAATTGGGCTCGCCGGGCAGTCCCAGGTAGATCGGTCGAATGCTGACGTAGTCATAGCCAGCGCGCGCCGCGATGTAAGTCATCTCCGGCGGCGGGCAGCCGAGCACTGTCAGGTGGGCCAGGGAAAATTCCTGTTTCATGCCTGCGCTCCTCTTCGCGCCCGCCGGTGTCAACCGCCGGTGCTCACGTGGTGGACCTTCTTGCCCGGCGAGTAGATGTCCATGATGTTCCAGTGACCCGCGGTCGGCACCGGCTCGTTCTGCATGTAGACGTCGATGACGACGGGGCGCTTCGATTTGACGGCCTTCTCCAGCGCTGGCTTGAACTCGGCGGCCGACTTGATCTTGATGCCGTCGATGCCGTAGGCGCGGGCGATCGCCGCATAATCGGGCGACCAGGGCTTGCCGTCCTTCTCGAACACCGTCGCGAACGTCGTGCCGTAGTGCGCCTTCTCGAGGCCGGCTATCGTGCCGAACGCGCAGTTGTTCATGATCACCCAGATGACCGCGATGTCCTCCTCGAACGCGGTCGCGAGCGCCGCCGGGTTCTGGCCGAAACCGCCATCGCCGATCAGCGCGACGACGACGCGGCCGGGCAGCGCCACCTTGGCGCCCAGCGCCGCCGGCGAACCGAAGCCCATCGTCGCGAAGCCGCCCGGCGTGAACACGCTGCCCGGCGTGTAGATCGGGTACTGCTGGGCCATGCCGTTCTTGTTCCAGCCCACGTCGGTGCACAGGATCGCGTCGCGCGGCATCGTGGCGCGCAGGTCGGCGAGGATCCGTTCGGGACGCATCGGCCATTGGTTGCTCGCCATCGCCTTCTTGTTGCCGGCGACGAACTGCTTCCGATTGGCCGCCATCTCGGCCAGCAGCTTGGGCCGCTCCACGCCGTTCGGCGCAATTTTCCGGGCGACGCGGTTCAGCACGCGCAACGCCTCCCTGAGGTCGGCCACCGCGCCGATCGCCACCGGGTAGTTGCGGCCGATCTCGGCCGGATCGATGTCGATGTGGATAAGCTTCGTCGGCGGCATCCGGAACGTGTACGCCTCTTCCCACGAGCTGCAGTCGGCCTCGGAGAAACGGGTGCCGAGCGCCAGGATCCAGTCTGCGCCGAGCGTCTTGTCGTTGATGAATTTCGTGCCCCAGAAGCCGGTCATCCCGAGGATCAGCGGGTGGTCGTCGGGCAGCGCGCCCTTGCCCATCAGCGTGTGCGCGACCGGCAGCGACAGGTGCTCGGCGAGCTTGCGCATCTCCATCGCCGCTTCGGCGAGCAGGATGCCGCCGCCGGCGTAGATGAGCGGCGTCTTCGCGGCGAGCAGCGCCCGGACCATCAACGCAGCGGTCTCGTCGTCGAGCGACGGCTTGTGCAGTGCCTTGGCGTTACCGAGGACGCGCTTCCACAGCGCGCCGTCGATCTCCTTGGAGAAGATGTCCATCGGCACGTCGACCAGCACCGGGCCCGGGCGGCCGCTCTCGGCCAGCGTGAAGGCCTTCTCGATGATCTCGGGAAAGAGGTGCGCCGAGTCCACGCGCCACGCGCGCTTGACGAACGGACGGTAGATCTCGTATTGCGACGCGTCCGCGTGCAGGTTCACTTCCTGGTGCGGATGCTTGCCGTAATAGTGCGTCGGCACGTCGCCGGCGATCACGACCATCGGGATCGAGTCGAGCGCGGCATTGGCCACACCCGTCGCCGCGTTGGTGAGCCCGGGCGAGAGGTGCGACAGCACGACGGACGCCCTGTTTGTCGCCCGCGCGTAGCCGTCGGCCGCGTGCGCGGCGATCTGCTCGTGGCGGGTGTTGACGAACTTGATCTTCCTGCTCTTCGACAGCGCGGCGAGCACGGCGATGTTGGTGTGGCCGCACAAGCCGAAGATGTGCTTCACGCCGCGCGCTTCGAGGTATTTCACCAACTGGTTGGCAACCTGGTCCTTCATGCTGCTTTCTCCTGCGTGGCCGCGCGGCATCGTGCCGGCGCGGTGGTGTTGTCGGGGTTTGTCGGCTGCGGCACTCTAGCGGGCGCCGGCGCCGGAGTCGGTCTCGGGCGGCACGCTGCGGCGCGCCGGCCCGCTGTAGCGGTACGGAATCTCTCTCGGCATGGGTCCCATGATGCGGCGTCCGCGCTGCTTCTGCTCCCAGGCGTGTGCGAGGATGCCGACCGAGCGCGACAGCGCGAACAGGCCGCGGCCGAGCTCCGGCTCGAAGCCCAGCTCGCAGAAGATCACGGCGGTGATGCCGTCGATGTTCATCGGAATGTGGCGCTTCTTGATCGCCGAGATCGCACTTTCGACGGCGTGGCCGATCGCGGCAAAGCGGCCGGACACGACGCCCGCCGCCTGGGCCTTCGCGACCAGCGCGAACAGCGGCGCGGTCCTCGGGTCGACCGGATGGAAGCGGTGGCCGAACCCGGGAACGATCTTATCGCCGGCCTCGCGGTGGCGCTCGATGACGGCGGTGGCCGCCGCCACGAGATCGCCGCCCATGCCGGCCTCGGAATCGACCTCGCGATAGAGCTCCATGCATTGCTGACCCGCGCCGCCGTGGATGTCGTCGAGCACGTTGATCGCGGAGGCCATCGCGCCGTTGACCGGCAGCCCGCAGGTGACGGCCATCCGGGCGATCGCGATCGAAGGTGCGTGCGGCCCGTGGTCGACGCCGGGCACCATGGCCGCTTCGAGGAGGTCGGACTGCCGCCGCGACGGCAACTCGCCCCGCAGCATCAGCCAGATCATGTCCGGAAACCGCACGCGGCCGATCAGCTCCTCGATCGGGTAGCCGCGGATCGCGATCTTCCCCGGATGGATGTCGATGATCGCCGTATCCCACCATGCGGAGACGTCGGCGAGCAGTTCCTCGGGTTTCTTGGTTGGCATGAAGTTGGATTGGGCCGGTACGTTGTCGGGAAAATTCGGCTGTCGCCGGCGCGCAAACCTTGGTCCGCGCGCCGGCAGGCGCCGAGACTCACGTCGTGATGGTCTCGACTTCGGCTTCGAGCGCCGGGTCGTAGAACTCGCCGAAGAGCTCCTCGTCCGATGGCTTGTCCTCCTTGATCGGCACCGAAACCCACGTGGTGTTCAGGTAGTGCTTGAGGTGCACGTTCTCGGAGACGATGTTGCCTCCCCACGTGCCGCAGCCCAGGCTGGAGGTCATCGGCATCCCGTTGTTGAAGGCGCCGGCATTGGCCTTCGATTGCGGCTGCCGCACCATGATCCGCGAGACGGGCGCGGCCATGGCGAGCCGGTGGATGTGGTCCTGGTCGAACGAATAGATGCCGCACGAGTGACCCTTGCCGCCGACCTCGTAGATGCCGCGCATCATGTCGAGCGCCTGGTCGAAGCCCTGGTACTTGTAGAGGGCGAGCAGCGTCGTCAGCTTCTCGCCGGAGAACGCGTGTTCCTTCCCGATGCCGTCGCCATGGACGATGATGAACTTGCGGTCGGCGGGAATGGTGAACCCGGCCGCCCTGGCGAGCTGTTGCGGGGCGATTGCAACGGTATCCGGCGTGCGGTGCGCCTCGTCGTCCCACATCACGCGCCGCAGCGCCGCCTTCTCCGCGTCGTTCGCGAGGTAGCCGCCCTCGACCTGCAGCTGCTTCAACAGCTTGTCGAAGATCGACGCCTCGATGATCAGGTTGCCGTCGGCCGAGCAGCCCGAGCCGAAGTCCGACGTCTTGGACAGCCGCGTATTGCGCGCCGCTTCCTCGATGTTCGCGGTCTCGTCGATGATCATCGTCGAGTTGCCGGCGCCCACGCCGTAGGCCGGCGTGCCGGAGCTGTACGCGGCGCGGACCATCGGCTGGCCACCGGTGGCGACGATCAGGTCGGCGCGCGCCATCAGCGCCTGCGACATCGGGATGTTGACCCTGGTCAGGCACTGCAGGATGTCGGCGGGCGCGCCCTCGCGCTCGAGTGCCTCGCGCATCAGCCGCACGGTCTCGAACGACGTCTTCTTCGAGCGTGGATGCGGCGAGAAGATGACGACGTCGCGCGCCTTGATCCCGTAGATCGCATTGCCGGCGGGCGTCAGGTCGGGATTCGTCGTCGGCACGATGCACGCGACGATGCCGGCCGGCTTGCCGTACTTGACGATGCCCTTCTCGGGCAGCTCCTCGATGATGCCCACGCTCTTCTGGCGCAGCGCGTCGCGCAGCACGCCGCGGATCTTCATCCGCTTGCCCATCCGGCTCACCGCGTCGCCCAGGCCGCTCTCTTTGATGCCCATGTCGACGAGACGTGTGAACGTCTGCTTGTTCGCCACCGCCCAGGCCACCGTCTGGCACAGGCGGTCGACGCGCGCCTGGTCGTAGGTCTCGATGATCGCGAGCGCCTTCCGCGCCCGCGCGAAGACGTCGTCGAGTTCCTGCTGCTGCTCCTCGGTGATGCCCTTCTTGACTTCGGGGGTGGTGGCCATCTGCGTGTCTCCCGGTGCGGTTGGTTTGGTCGGCGGCAGCGCATCGGCGCTGCCAGTGTTCGTCGCGATGGGTTCGGGTTTGCGTATTTGCGGCCGCGTGCGTCAGCTGCCGAGCACAGTCTTGCGGACCGTCGCCAGCACGGTGCGCAGGTCCTCGATCGGCACCTGCCCCGGCGCCGAGCTGGTCTTGCCGACGGCCCAGGTCAGCGCGGAGCCGTAGACGAATCCGATCATGCGCGACAGCGAGCCGTAGGGGCCCATCGACATGCTGATCAGCGGGATCGGCAGAGACTGGCTCGCCTCATGGGTCGCGCCGAGCAGGGTCAGCACGTCCACTGGCCCCTTGGGCATCACCGCCACCTTGGCGATGTCGGCCTCGCGCTCGTGCGCGAGGGCGAACTTCGCCGCGAGCGCGGCGGCGTCGGGCGTGGCGTGGAAGTTGTGGTAGGAGCCGATCAGCGCGATGCCGTGCTCGCGCGAAGCGGCGCGCAGCCGGCGGAAGTCCTCGGCCGCGTTGACGGTCTCGTAGTCGATCAGGTCGACGAGATGGCTCGCGCAGACCTCGTGGTACAGCTGCACGACCTCTGGCTCGGCCAGAGCGATCTTCTCGCCTCCCTCCAGGGACGAGCGGCGGGTGAACATCACCGGAATCGTCCCCGCCCGTTCGCGAACGGCGCGCGCGGTGTCGATCACGTGCGTGGTGTCGCCGAGCGCTGCGAAGAAGTCGACACGCCATTCGAGCACGTCGGGCTTCTTGGGCAGCACGGCATCCACTTCCGCGAGCACCGCGTCGCGAGTGCGACCGACGAGCGGCGTGCAGATCAGCGGAAACGCCCCTTCGCCCACGGGGCGGCCCTTGAGCCGGATCGGTTTCGGATCAGCCATCGCCACTTCTCCCGGGCCAATTCATCCCGCGACCTTGAGGCCCGGCCTGCGGCCGGTGAGCCTGCCCCACAGCGACGTCTGGCTGAGGATCGTCAACGCCAGCGCAGCCGTGAGGATGGCCGAGATGGGGCTCGTGAAGAATTCGCCCAGGAACGCCAGCGGATCGTCGCCGGTCGAGATCATCGCCCGCCGGTACGACACGTCCATCAGCGGTCCCAGGATGATGCCGAGGATCACCGGACCGACCTGGAAGCCGTACATCTTCAGGAAGTAGCCGAGCACGCCGAAGCCCAGCATCCAGTAGATGTCGATCGGATTGTTCTGGATCGCATAGGTGCCGACCGCCGACAGCACGAGGATCAGCGGCAGCAGGATCGGCTTCGGCGTCTCGACGATCTTGGCGAAGATGCGGATGCCGGACAGGCCCAGCGGCAGCAGGAAGATGTTGGCGAGCGTGAGGTTGCCCACGACAGAACCAGAACAGGTGCGGCGTCTCGATCAGCATCATCGGCCCGGGCTTGAGGCCGTGGATGTACAGCGCGCCGATGATCACCGCCGTCACCGCGTCGCCCGGAATGCCCAGCGTCAGCATCGGGATGTAGGCGCCGCCGACCGCCGCGTTGTTCGCCGATTCGGGCGCGACGAGGCCTTCGTACGCGCCCTCGCCGAACGGCCGCGACGGGTTCTTGGTCGTGCGCTTCGCGTGGTCGTAGGCCATCAGCGCCGCGATGTCGCCGCCGGCGCCGGGCAGCGCGCCGATGACCACGCCGATCGACGAGCAGCGCAGCCCCAGCGGCAGGTATTTGCGCAGCAGGTCCCACGACGGCAGGATCTTCTTGACGTTCTGCTTGACCGGCGTGATGTGGAGGTTATGCAGCTGGACCAGCACCTCGGCGACGCCGAAGAAGCCGATCATCGCCGCGACGTAGGGAATGCCTCCGGTCAGCTGGATGGACCCGAAGGTGAAGCGGCCTTCCGCGGTCATCGGGTCGAGGCCGACCATGCCGAGCAGCACACCCACCGCGCCGGCAAACACGCCTTTGGCCAGCGATTCGCCGGACAGGCTGCCGACCAGCAGGATGCCCCAGATCGCGAGCAGCAGGTAGTCGCGCGGCGCGAACAGCAGCGACAGCGAGGACAGCGCCGGCGCTCCCGCCGCCAGCGCGATGATGCCGATGAAGCCGCCCAGCACCGACACGACCGTCGTGAGCCCGATCGCCGTGCCGGCCTCGCCGCGCTTGGCCAGCGGATAGCCGTCGAGAGCGGTGGCGATCGCCGCCGGCGCGCCGGGGATGTTGAGCAGGATCGCGCTGCGCGAGCCGCCGTAGACGCCGCCCAGGAAGATGCCGGCGATCAGCGCCAGCGCCTCGTTCACGTGCCACTTGAACGTGAACGAGATCAGGATCGAGACCGCCATCGTCACCGACAGGCCGGGAATCGCCCCGACATAGATGCCGGCGAACGTGCCTGCCGCGGTGAGGAACAGCAGGTACGGGTCGGTCCACGACAGGAAGAAATACGAGAGAGCCTCGGTCATTGTCAGGCCCCCACGCTTGCGGCCTCATTGGCCAATTCGGCCGCTGCGCTGCGCCACGGGGGGGCGCAATGAACGCCTTGGGACGGCCCGGCGGCGTTCATCGAAGCACTCCGCGGAGCACGCCTTCCGGCAGCACGACCGAGAACGCCGTCTGGAATATGACGTAGATCACCGCCAGCGACACGGCGCTCACGACGACGGTGAACAGGATCCGCCGGCTGCCGAGCGCGAACATCGACGCGACCAGGAAGGCAAACGAGCTCAGGATGAAGCCGAGCGGCTCGAGCGCCAGCATGTAGGCGACGATCAGCACCGTGAACAGCACGACGGACAGCGGCGTGACCTGATGGACGAACTGGCGCGACAGCGTGCTGCCCGCTGTCGATTTCGGGGCGCCGCATGCGCAGCGTGTTGCGCAGGATCACGAGCGCCGAGCCGCTCATCGCCGCCGTGGCGATCATCGGCATCACGCCCGGCGAGCTCCAGGAGGAGAAGCCGGCGATCCGCCAGGCCAGCCACAGCGCCGTCAGGCCGAACAGCAGCATGGCGATCGCGAAGACGAGCTCACCGGGGACGCGTTGCGTCGGGACGCATCCATGCGCTACTCCTGGCGGACGGTCGTGACGCATTGCGGAGAACGGGGCCCGGCCGTGCCGGGCCCCGCCTGCGATCAGGGTCGGGCGATGCCGAATTTCTCGGGCGACGCCTTGGCGGCGCCCACGTCCTGCAGCACCCACGAGGTCACCGACTGCCACTTCTTCAGGAAGGCGTCGGCTTCGGCGCCGGAGACGTTCATCATCACGTTGCCGCGGTCCTTCATCAGCGTCACGAACTGCGCGTTGGCGGCGGCGGTCTTGAACGCCTTGACCAGCGTCGCCTTGACGTCGTCGGGCGTGTCGCGCTTGACGAACACGCCGTAGAACGGCCCCCACGGCAGGTACTTGCCGAACTCGGGATAGTCCTTGGTGATCGGGGGAATGCTGGCGCTGACCCTGCATCGGCAGCGCCTCGGCGTCGATGACGGCCAGCGCCTTCACGCGGCCGGCCTTGATGTTCTCCGCCGCCGCGCCGGCGCCCACCGGCATCATGTCGACGTGCCCGCCCATCAGCGCCGTGAGGCCGGGGCCTTCGCCGTCGAAGGGCACCGAGATGACCTGGAACTTGGTGACCGAGTTCAGCATCGAGCCGACCGTGTGCGGCAGCCCGCCGGGGCCGGTGGAACCCATCTTGAGCTTGCCGGGGCGCTTCTTCGCGTCCTCGACGAAGTCCTTGAGCGAATTCCACGGCGCGTCGTTCTTCACGACGATGACGGCGACGCCGCGTCCGAGCACGTTGACGGGATAGAACTTCTCGTAGCCGAAATCGGCGATGCGCCAGCACCTGGTGCAGTTGCGGGTTCTCGGCGCCGTAGAGCAGCGTGTAGCCGTCGGAGGGCGCGTTGTTGACGAAGTTGGTCGAGATCGCGCCGGTGCCGCCGGCCTTGTTGACGAGCACGATCTTCTTGCCCAGCGCCTCCTCGGCGTGCGGCGTGACCGCGCGCGCGACGACGTCCGTCGCACCGCCCGCGCCCCACATGATGACGCCGGTGAGCTCACGTTCGGGAAACGGCGCCGGCGTGCTCATGCCGGCGAACAGGGACAGGGCAGCGGCCCCGAGAAGCTTCCGGTAAGACATGGTGTTCCTCCGTTCTTGGATGGTTACATCAACATGCGGAGCGGCAGCGGACCGGCCAGCTCGTCTGGCAAATGCCGTGAATCGAGACTTCATCGGGACTTCAAGCCGGGCTCGCGGCGGCGCGCCGATGCGGCGGCAATCGCGGCGGTTATCGCAACGTCGACGACGGCGCCATCATCCCGCGGGACGAGCCGCGGCGAGCATGGGCTGGCAGGCAGCGTCGCCATGAATGCGGACCTCTCTCCTCGGCCCCACTCGCGGGGCTCGTCTTTCCCGACACGCGGAACCCGGTCGGCGGTGGGGCGCCATCTATCCTGCTCTTAGTCTGCGCCCCTCGCTGTCGCCGCGGGAATTCCCCGCATCCGACCGGTCAACGATAAGGCTGCGACGAAATGGCCGGTCAAGGGCGCATATCGACAATGTGGGCGTATAGCGCCCATTTTGTGCAATAATCGACAAGATTACTCGGCCATACTGGTATTTCTAGGTCCAAGGGAGTATCGTCGGGGCGCTAATCGCACCGAATAGCAGTAAAACGAAGCACATGCTTGGTCCCGTTCGTTCCGAAAGGATTGCCATGCCGAACCAGACCGCTTCCCTCGCCCGGGCGCCGCGACCGGCCGATCCCACGTCCGCCCCTGCTGCTGCGACTTTGCTCGATCCCGACAAGGTCGTCGCCGACACGATCGCCCGCTTTGGCGACGACCCGGATTTCGTCACCGCGCTGGCGCGGGGATTGGCGGTCATGCTGGCGCTGTCGGACAGGAAGCGGCGGATGTCGATCGCCCAGGTGAGCCATCGCACGGGGATTCCGCGAGCCGCGGTGCGGCGCAGCCTGTACACGCTGTCGAAGCTGGGCTTCGTGGCGGCCGACGACGCGCGCCGTTTCCATCTGCGGCCGCGGGTGCTCTCGCTCAGTCACGCGTACCTGTCTGCCTCCCCCCTCGTCGTGCTCGCCCAGCCGATCATCGATCGCCTCGGCGAATCCGCTGCGCGAAGCCTGCTCGTTGGCGAATACTCGACGGCGACGAGATCGTCTACCTCGCTCGCTCGGCGTCGTCGCGCATCATGTCGCCCGCGCTCAACGTCGGCCGGCGCCTGCCCGCCTACTGCACGTCGATCGGCCACGTGATGCTCGCGCACCTGCCGCCCAGGAGCTGACGACTACCTGAAGCGCACCCGATTCCATCCGTACACGGAGCACACGCTGACGTCGCCGCGAATTAGCTGCGCGCGCGCTGCAGGGCCGTGCGCGAGTCCGGATTCGCGTTCGCGAGCCAGCAGATGGAGTCGCGGCTGTGCACGCTCGCCGTGCCGGTCCGCGACATCGGCGGGCACTATCGTCGCAGGGATCAACGTCATCCTGCAGGGCCGGCTCGTGACGGCGGACGGACATGGCGGAGCGCTTCGTGCAGCCGCTGCAGGATGCCGCTGCGGAACTCGGTTCCCTCCTGCTGCCCTGAGCGACCCATCCCATGCACGTCTTCTTCGAGGACGACGGCCAGCTCAAGGCCGGGACGGTCCTCACCGACAACGACACGTCGCTCCAGGTCGAAGCCGCCACCGGCAAGCGCCTCAAGATCAAGGCGTCCGCGGTGCTGCTGCGGTATGCCGAGCCTGCGCCGCCGACGCTGCTCGCGGAGGCGCAGAAGCAGGCGCGCGAGCTCGACCCGAACTTCCTGTGGGAGGTTTCCCGCGACGACGACTTCGCCTTCACCGATCTCGCGCGTGAATACTATGGCCACGCGCCCGTGCCCGTCGAAGCCGCAGCGCTCGCCATGGCGCTCGCCGCGGCCCCGATGTTCTTCTACAAGCGGGGGAAGGGCCGGTACCGCAAGGCGCCGCCGGATGCGCTGAAGGCCGCGCTCGCGTCGGTCGAGCGCAAGAAGCACGAGGCCGAGCAGATGGCCGCCTGGGTCGACGATCTGCGCGCGGGCCGCCTCCCCGACGCCTTCCGCGCGAAGCTCGACATGCTGCTCTACCGGCCGGACAAGAACGCGCTCGAATGGAAGGCGCTTGCCGCTGCGTGCGACACGGCGCAGACAGAATCCGGTGACGCTGCTCGCCGCGTGCGGCGCCATTCCGTCGTCGCACGACTACCACTACAACGCGTTCCTGGCCCAGGCGTTCCCGCGGGGGGTCGGCTTCGCCGCCTACGGCGCCCCGGCGCCCGTGCCCGATCTCGATCTGGCCAAGGTCCGCGCGTTCTCGATCGACGATGCGAGCACGACGGAAGTCGACGACGCGTTCTCGGTGCGCGAGCTGCCGAACGGGCACTACGAAGTAGGCGTGCACATCGCGGCACCGGCGCTCGGCATCCCGCGCGGATCGCCGATCGATGCGCTCGCCCGCTCGCGCCTGTCCACGGTCTACATGCCGGGGCGCAAGATCACGATGCTGCCGGACGACGTGGTCGACGCGTTCACGCTGGCGGAAGGTCGCAGCCCGCCCGCGTTGTCGCTGTACGCGGAAGTCGCGCCGGACGGCGCGCTCGTCCGGCACGAGACACGCGTCAACCGCGTGCCGGTCGCCGCCAATCTGCGGCTCGATGCGATCGGCGACGCGTTCGCGGCCGATCTGCCGGGACCATCGGATCCGCCGTGGACGACGGAGCTGCGCGTGCTCTGGAAGCTCGCGCAACGGCTGGCGGACACCCGCGGCAAGGCCGATTTCCCGCGCATCGACTACAGCTTCCACGTCGATTGGGACCGGTCGACGAAGGGTGGAGAAGCCGGCGTCGTGCGCATCGTTCCACGCCCGCGCGGAAGCCCGCTCGACAAGCTTATCGCCGAGCTCATGATCTTCGTCAACAGCCAATGGGGCAAGCGGCTCGCCGATGCGCAGGTCGCGGGTCTGTACCGCACGCAGTCGAATGGCAAGGTGAAGATGAGCACTCGCCCGGGGGAGCACCAGGGGCTCGGCGTCGCGCACTACCTGTGGTCGAGCTCGCCGCTGCGCCGCTACAGCGACCTCGTCAATCAGCGCCAGCTGCTGGCCGCGCTCGACGGCCGGAAGCCGCCGTACGCCGACAACGATGCCGAGCTCTTCGCGGCGCTCACGGATTTCGAGGCCACGTACTCGGGCTACGCCGAGTTCCAGGACCGGATGGAGCACTACTGGTGCCTGCGTTGGCTCCTGCAGGAGGAGCTCACCGAGACGACCGGAACGGTCATTCGCGACACGCTGGTCCGTTTCGATCGGGTGCCCCTCGTCATGCGGCTCCCGGATCTGCCGGCGCTCGCACCCGAGACGGGAATTCGAATCGCGATCGTCCGCATCGACCTCATCGCCGCCACGCTCGAGTGCCGATATGCGGGGGAGAATACTGGCTGACGCGGCGGGGCTGCGCTAGACTGTACATTTCCAGCGCCCTCTACATTGCTCAGCCGAACCGCCTCGCGCAGCGCATCCTCCTCACCGCCTCCCCTTCGGCAGGCGGCAACGCTGGTTCGCACTGCTGCGCTGGCATGGTTCGCGAACGTTGCGGCAAACCTCCGCGCGATGGAGCTCGGCGTTCCCTTGCCCCGCGCCGAGCATTTCATCGTCTATGCGCTGGGCGCCTCGATCGTGGTTCACGCCGTGCTGCTCGCGATCCGCTTCCGGCCGTTCGACCCCGCGCGGATCAGGGACCGCACGCCGCCGCTCGAAGTCGCGCTCGTGAACGCCAAATCGAAGCTGAAGCCTGCGGTGGCGGACATCCTGGCCCAATCCAATCTCGACGGCGGCGGCAACACCGACCTGCCGCGCCGGGCCAAGACGCCGTTGCCCGTGGTGCCGAAGGCGAGCGCCACCGGCGAGATCGCTGTCGCCGCGCAGCGCCTCGATGTGCTGGAACAGGAGGCGCGGGAGCTGATGACGCGCATCAAGGGCGGGCCCGTGGCGCCCGTAATGCCCAAGCCGGTGGAGGTGCCCGAGCCCGTGGCGCTGCCTTCGGCGAACGAGCTGATGCAGCGCACCCTGGAGTCGATGCGGATCGAGGCGCGCATCGCGAAGGACATCGAGAATTATCAGCAACGGCCGAAGCGCCGTTTCGTCGGCGCGCGGGCCGAGGAGTACAAGCTCTCTCGGTACGTCGAGGATTGGCGCCTCAAGATCGAACGCATCGGCAACCTCAACTATCCGGAGGCCGCGCGCACGCTCCAGCTCTACGGCAGCCTGCTCCTGACGGTGTCGATCCGCAGCGACGGCAGTGTCGAGAACATCGAGATCAATCGATCGTCGGGTCAGAGGGTGCTCGATGCCGCGGCCGTCAAGATCGTCGAGATGTCGGCGCCTTTCGCCGTGTTTCCGCCCGACATCAAGCGCGACACCGACGTACTGCACATCACGCGGACCTGGATGTTCCAAAAGGGTGACTTGCGCACCAGCGAATGAGCAAGCGGGGCGAAGCCCGGGCCCGAAGGGCACGTCCGCGAGCGATTGAGGGCGGCCGACAGCGAGGCGGAGCGCATCGCGCTATACGTTCGGAGGCCGCGGAGTGAGCGCCAACGTGGGCAGAATCGTATGGCGCGTCGCCTGCGCGATCGTCGTCGTCGCGTGCCTGTGGCTCGCCTGGATCGCGGCGCACATCGGGTGGTACCGTTTTCAGCCGCCGGGAGAGACCGCGTTCATGGCGCAGCGGATGGACGAACTGCGCAGCAAGGGCGGCAAGGCGGTGCTGCAGTATCGATGGGTGCCCTATGCGCGAATCTCGACGCAGCTCAAACGGGCGATGATCGCCGCCGAGGATGCGCGGTTCGCCGAGCACGGCGGATTCGACTGGGAGGGCATCAAGAGTGCCATCGAGAAGAACCGCAAGGCGGGCCGCGTGGTCGGGGGCGGTTCCACGATCACGCAGCAGCTCGCGAAGAATCTGTTCCTGTCGCCGGCGCGAAGCTACTGGCGCAAGGCGGAAGAGGCTGTGGTGACGGTGCTGCTGGAAGCCATGCTGCCGAAGCAGCGGATCTTCGAGCTCTACTTGAACGTGATCGAATGGGGCAGCGGCGTGTTCGGCGCGGAGGCGGCGGCGCAGCGCTACTTCGGCGTCGGCGCGGCGCACCTTTCCGCGGAGCAGGCGGCGCGCCTCGCGGCGATGACGCCCAGCCCGCGCGTGTTCGAGCGGAGACCGACGTCGGCCTATCTCGATGGCCGTGTTGCGACGATACTGGCGCGGATGCCCGGCGCGGTGGTTCCCTGAGAGCCCGCTGAACAGCCCATGACCGAACCCGTCGAAACCGTTGCTGCAGCCAGGACCGACGCGCCGAAGAGCGTGCAGGACGCACTCGCGCGCGTGACGGACCTCCTGCGCCAGCATCGGCTGGTCGAAGGGCTGGTCCTCGAGCAGCTGGAACAGCCGCCGTCCGAGACGCACGCCGAACTCGCCGAAAGCTCCGTCTACAAGAAGAGCGCCGCCGCGTTGCAGCACGAGCTCGACCGGCTGCACCCGGCCGACATCGCCTACATCCTCGAGGCACTTCCGCACGACGAGCGGCTGTACATCTGGGACCGCGTACGGGCCTCGCGCGACGGCGACATCCTGCTCGAGGTCTCCGACGCGGTTCGCGAATCGCTGATCTCGTCGATGGATACCGACGAGCTCGTCGCCGCGACCGGGACCCTCGAGGCGGACGAGATCGCCGATCTCGCGCCCGATCTGCCGCAGGAGGTGATGGACGATGTCTTCCAGAGCCTGCCGGTGGAGGAGCGCGAGCAGTTGCGCGCCGCGATGTCCTTCGACGACGACATGGTCGGCGCGCTGATGGACTTCGAGGACATCGCGGTGCGGCCGGACGTGACGCTCGAGGTCGTGCTGCGTTACCTGCGGCGCTTCGACGAGCTGCCGTCGCAGACGGATCAGGTGTTCGTCGTCGACCGCGAGGAGCACCTGCTCGGCGTGCTTCCGATCAACACGCTGATCGTCTCCGATCCCGACACGACGGTCGAGTCGATCATGCGCGCACCCGTCGTGCTGCTGCGCCAGCATGAGAAGGCCGATGTCGCGGCCTCGGCGTTCGAGCGCTACGACCTCGTGTCCGCGCCCGTGCTCGACACCAACGACCGGCTGGTGGGACGGGTCACCGTCGACGAGGTGCTCGACTTCGTCCGGCAGAGCGGCGAGGAGGACCTCCTCGCTCAGGCCGGCCTGCGCGAGGAGGAGGATGTCTTCGCGTCGGTGTGGGCGTCGTTCAAGAATCGTTGGGCGTGGCTCGCGATCAACCTCGTCACGGCGTTCATCGCCTCCCGGGTGATCGGCGTGTTCGAAGGCTCGATCGAAAAGCTGGTGGCGCTCGCGGCGCTGATGCCCATCGTGGCGGGGATCGGCGGCAATTCGGGCAACCAGACGATCACGATGATCGTGCGGGCCGCGGCGCTCGGGCAGGTGACGGTCGCCAACGCGCGCCAGCTGATCCGCAAGGAAATCACCGTGAGCCTCGTCAACGGCGTCATCTGGGGTGGCGTCATGGGGCTGGTCGCGATGGTACTGTACAAGGACGTGGCGCTCGGCCTCGTCATGGTGCTGGCGATGACGCTGAACCTGATGCTGGCCGCGCTGATGGGCGTGCTGATACCGATGACGATGCTGAAGACGGGCCGCGATCCGGCGGTCGGCTCGTCCGTGCTCATCACCGCCGTGACGGACTCCGGCGGATTCTTCATCTTCCTGGGCCTCGCCACGCTGTTTCTCGTGTGAGGGATGGCGGCGGCGATCGCGCCTGGAGCGGGGCCTGGAATAGGGAACGCCGTTGCGTCTGTTGACGGGGTTGTCCACAACCAGACGAGGGGGTTCCCATGATTCGATTCCGCCGCGCGGCGACCACCGCGCTTCTTGTCCTTGCCGTTGCTGCACTCCAATCGCCGGCGATGGCACAGGCGCCTGCCAAGATGACCGACGGCGTCCTGACCAACTCGGCCGGCATGACCCTCTATACGTTCGACAAGGATGCCGGCGGCAAGAGCGCCTGCAATGGCCCCTGCGCCGCCAACTGGCCGCCGCTGATGGCGGGCGTCGATGCCAAGGCCGCGGGCGACTGGTCGATCGTGACGCGCGACGACGGCGCCAAACAGTGGGCGTACAAGGGGAAGCCCGTCTATCTGTGGGCGAAGGACACGAAGCCCGGCGACAAGACGGGGGACGGCTTCAACAACGTCTGGCACGTCATCAAGTAGCGCACGCGAAGGCTGCGACGCTCGCGAGCGGTTGGCTCGGCAGTGCCGCCGGGCGCCGCGTGGGCCGCGCGCGACAGCGGAGTAAGATGGCGGTCGCGCGGGAGTTGCCGCGCTCGTCCTGCTTCGTTCCCTTGACGCCGCCAGACACCACCGACGCCCCCGGGTTGCCGCACCCGGATCTGGTCGCGGCAATCCCGCGACTGCGCCGCTATGCGCGTGTGTTGACGGGCGAGGCGTCGCGCGCCGACGACCTCGTCCAGGACACGCTCGCGCGCGGCTGGGAGAAACGGCGGATGTGGCGGTCGGGAAGCGATCTGCGGGCATGGCTCTTTACCATCATGCACAACGTCTATGTGAATCAGCTCGCGCTGGTGCGTCGCGACGCCGCCAATGTGTCGATCGACGCGGATCCCGGCAACCCCGCCTGGCAGCTACCGGTCCGCGCGAACCAGGTCGATCGGGTCGAGTTGCTCGAGGTCATGCAGCAGATGGGCCGGCTCTCGCCGGACCAGCGCGAGGTGCTGCTGCTCGCCGCCGTGGAGGAGCTTCGCTACGAGGAGATCGCCGGCATTCTGTCGATACCTGTCGGCACCGTGATGTCGCGGCTGTCCCGCGCGCGCCACAATCTGCGGCAACTCGTCGCCGAACCCGCATCGGCGCTGCGCGTGATCAAGTGAGTCGGGCCAGGAAGACATGACCGACCCGACACCCATTCCCGCGGATGACGCCGACATCCAGGCGTACGTCGACGGCCGCCTTGCGCGTGAGCGTTGCCGCGGGTGTCGAGGCGGCGATGACGCGTGACCCCGAGCTTGCCGAGCGCGTCGCGCAGATGCGCGCGCAGAACGCGCTGTTGCGCGATGCGCTCGACCCGGTGCTCTCCGAGCCGATTCCGGCGCCATCTGCTCGCGGCGGCGGTGCCGCCCGGTACGCGGGCGACAAGATTCGGACGCTGGTTCGCGCCTGCGCTGGGCGCCGCGGCGACGCTCGTCGTCGGCGTCGGCCTCGGGTGGCTCCTGCGCGACGCGATGATCGAGCGCGCGGGCACGCCGACGAGCTTCGCGCGCCAGGCCGCGTTCGCGCACGCGCTCTACGCCTCCGACGTCAACCGGCCGGTGGAGATCTGGGCCGTCGAGGAGAAGCGCCTCGTCAACTGGCTCACCAAGCGCCTCGGGTTCCAGGTGCACGCACCCGATCTCAACGGCGTCGGGTATGCGCTCGTGGGCGGCCGGCTCGTCGCCGGCAACGAGAAGCCCACCGCGTTGTTCATGTACGAGAATGCCGACAAGCAGCGGCTGTCGCTGCAGGTGCGCAAGCAGGCCGCCGGCACCGGAGAGGCCGCGTTTCGGTATGCCGAGGAGAACGGCATCGGCGTGTTCTACTGGATCGACGAGGCCTGCGGCTACGCCCTTTCCGGCAATGTCGATCGCACGCAGCTCCTCAAGATCGCGCACGTCGTCTACGGCCAGCTCGCCGCCGCCGAGGCTGCTACGCCCAAGTGAGCGCCGCCGGGCCGTCCAAGGCGCGAACTCCCCCTTGGGGGAAGGCGCGTAGCGCCAAGGGGTCACCACTGAGCGCGCGGCGCCGCGGCGCGCGGATTGTGAGGCGAGCCGGGCGCAGGTTACGATGCGTCGATGCAGACTCCGCCCGCCCGTCCCGGCGACGATGTCGTCGGAGATCGACACTCCGGCACTCGTCGTCGATCTCGATGCGTTCGAACGCAATCTCGACCTGATGGCGAACGCCGTGCGCGGCGCCGCGGTGGCGCTGCGGCCGCACGGCAAGGCGCACAAGTGTCCGGACATCGCGTTGGCGCAGATCGAGCGCGACGCCGTCGGCATCTGCTGCCAGAAGGTCGGCGAGGCGGAAGCGTTCGTCGCCGCCGGGATCGACGACGTGCTCGTCACCAACGAGATCGTCGGCACCGCGAAGCTCGCGCGCCTTGCGGCCATGGCGAGAGTGGCGACCGTCGGCGTCCTGGCGGACGATGCCGGCGTGGTGCGCGACATCGGCGCCGCCGCGAGCGCCGCCGGCGTGACGATCGCGGTGCTGGTCGAGATCGACGTCGGCGCGAACCGTTGCGGCGTCCCGCCCGGCGCGCCGGCATTGGCCATCGCGCAGGCGATCGCGCGCACGCCGGGGCTGTCGTTTCGCGGCATCCACGCGTATCACGGCGCCGCGCAGCACCTGCGCTCGCCGGAGGCGCGGCGCTCGGCGATTGCGCAGGCGATCGAGCTTGTCCGCGAGACGAAGGCGATGATCGAGGCGGCCGGCATCGCCTGCGGGACGGTGACCGGCGCCGGCACGGGCACCTGGCAGCACGAGCGCGACAGCGGCGTCTACACGGAAATCCAGCCCGGGTCGTACGTCTTCATGGACGCGGACTACCAGAAGAATGCGCTGGCGCCGGACCAGCACCATTTCGAGCAGAGTCTGTTCGTGCTGGCGACGGTGATGAGCGTGCCGGCGCCAGGACGCGCGGTCGTCGACGCCGGGCTGAAGGCGTTCGCGGTGGATTCGGGGCTGCCGGAGGTCTACGGCGCGCGCGGCTTGACCTACGTGAAGGCGACCGACGAGCATGGCGCGATCGAAGTCGGGGCCGACGCGACGCCGCCTGCGCATCGGCGACCGGCTCTGGCTCGTCCCCGGCCACTGCGACCCGACCGTCAACCTCTACGACTGGATCGTCGGCGTGCGCGGCACACGCGTCGAATGCCTGTGGCCGTCGCGGCGCGAGGTGCTTGGCTGAACTGCGGGGGCTGAAGATCCACGACGGGGCGCGCAGAGCGGCCCGCCGTCCGACCACGACGAAGGAAAGGAGTGTTGGCGATGTTTGTCTACGCGAAGGACCAGGATGACCGAGGATCTCGGCGGCGGCGTGAAGCGGAAGGTGCTCGCTCACGACGGCGGGTTGATGCAGGTCGAGGTGAAGTTCGAGACCGGGGCCGTCGGGCCGCTGCACTCGCATCCGCACGAACAGCTCACCTACGTGCTGTCGGGGGAGTTCGAGTTCACGATCGGCGGCGAGACGAAGGTCGTTCGCGCCGGCGACACGATGTACAAGAAATCGGGCGTGCTGCACGGATGCCGCTGCCTGAAGCCGGGAGTGCTGCTCGACACGTTCACGCCGCAGCGGGACGACTACCTGCCGAAGGCGAAGTAGCCGCCGCGGGCGCGGGTTCAGAGCGTCACGATGCCGCGCGGCGTGCGCAGCATCGCCGCGAGCCGCGCGTCGCGGTCGTAGGTCACCGGCAGCGCGCCTTCGAGACCGAGCGTTGCGAGCGCCGCGCGGATCGCGGCGGGATCGGGATGCGCCGCGGCCAGGCCCGCGATCGACACGTTCGATTTCGGCAGCGATTCCGCCGGATGCTCTGGCACGTCCCATTCGATCAGCGTGGGAACGATTCCCTTCGCCGGAAGCTTGCCGTCGTCCGGAATCGTCATTCGCCAGCGATAGGCTCCCCGCGCCATCGAGTGAACGGTGCCGAGCGGCACGGCGCACGCCGCCGCGGCGCGCTCGATGGCGTTGCGTGCGCGCGACCCAATGGATGAGGCGCGGCCGCTCGGCGAGCTCCGCCTGCAAGGCGATGTTGTCGAGGTCGAACCAGCGGGGTCGTGCCGGCTTCGCTCCGTCGGGATCGATCGCGATGATCTCGAGGTAGGTCGTTCCGCGACAGAGCGCACGAGCGCATTGTGCGTGCCCATCGCGACGTGCTTGCCGCCGGGTTGCGGCGCGACGCCCGAGATCTCCGCGAAATATTCGATGCCGTCGGCGAGCGTGGCGGCCGCGACGACGAGGTGGTCGAGTGTGGCCAGCGGCGTCAGCGACGTGGCGCCGGTCATTGGTGTGCCCCCACGCTTGCGGCTGTCGCCGCCGCGCTGCCCCCCGAGGGGGCGGAATTCGCGCCTTGGGGCGGCCCGGCGGCGCTCATTCCGGCGCCGGCTCGTCCGGCGCGAAATCGAGCTCGACCCGTGCGCCGTTGGGGTCGTGCAGGAAGACCTGCCACACGCCCGATCCCTTCTGCTGCCGGCACTGGTACTGGATGCCCTTGGCGTCGAACGCCGCGATCGTGGCCCGTAGGCCGCTCGCGCTGAAGGCCATGTGGTCGATCACGCCGGCGCGAAGCTCGCTCCTCGGCCGGCCGCCGACCACGTGCAGGATGGCCGCCTCGCCCGAGTAGAGCCAGGCACCGGGGAAGCCGAGCGGCGGCCGCGGGCCTTCGGCGAGGCCGATGAGGTCGCGGTAGAAGCCGACGGTGGCCGGCACGTCGTCGGTCAGCACGGTGAAGTGGTTCATTCCGGTCGCCGCCATGTCTGCCTCTCCCAATCGCCAACTCGCGTCGCAGCCTCGGAATGCGGGCGGTCGCGGACCTCGATCTTACTGCATCGAGTGGCGGACGAACGCGCCGAGGAGCGCGGTCGCATCGGGCGCCTGCGGGATCGTTGTACGGATACTTGTCGTCGCCGCCGCTCCACGCGTGACCGAGCTTGTCGATCAGGATGTGCCGCGCGACGACGCGGCCGCCGACCGTCCATTCGCTCGTCGTCACGGTGCGAGCGTCCGGCGTGGTCGCTGTCTCGGTGCGATCCGGTGGCGGGAGGTCGGCATTCGCACCGGCGTCCGCCGCCGGGTGTCCATTCAGCGCGAGATACTGCCGGACGACCTGCGCGGCATTGATCGGCGCAACCACGTCGTCGGCGCCGCCGTGGACGACCAGCAGCGGCACCGGCAGCGTTTCCGGCTTTGCTCCGGCGCGCGCATCGCGCGCGATCTGCGCGACGTCGGTGTCGGCGCCGCCTTTCAGGACTCCGAGCGCGGCCAGGGGCGACGAAGCCGCGCCGCACGCGATGCCGGAGTGGACGAACACGCCGGCGACCAGTTCCGGGCTTCTCACGCCCAATACGGTTGCGAGCGCGCCGCCCGACGACATCCCGGCGACGAACACACGCTTGCGGTCGATCAGGTACTTGCGCTGGACGGAGCGCACCTGCGCCAGGACGATCGCGGTCTCGCCCCAGCCTCGCACCGTCGACTGATCGAACCAGTTCCAGCATCCCCAGGTGTTCGCGCGCGCGTTCTGGTGCGGCAGCAGCACGAGGCAGCCCACGTCGTCCGCCAGCGCCGTGATGCGTGTCGCGTGGGCGATTTCATCCGCCGTCTGCCGGCAGCCATGGAGGAGCACGAGGAGCGGGACGCTGCGCCAGCGCGCGTGGCCCCGTGGCACGTAGACGGTGTAGTCGCGCGCGGGCCAGATCCACGGCGCCGTCGCCAGCACTCCCCGCAACGAGGATCGCACATCGGATTCGAAGCGGCCCGGCTCCGGCGGCTTGCGCCGGAGGAGGCCGGAGAAGAACGCCTTGGCGCGCGACCAGAGCTTGCGGAACAAGGCGCTAGATCAGCACGATGTCGTACTGCTCCTGCGTGTAGATCGATTCGACCTGCAGCGAGATCGGCTTGCCGATGAAATCGCCGAGCTGCGCGAGCGACTGCGACTCCTCGTCGAGGAAGAGGTCGATCACGGGCTGGGCCGCGAGAATGCGGAATTCGCGCGCGTTGAATTGCTTCGCCTCGCGCAGGATCTCGCGCAGGATCTCGTAGCAGATCGTCTGCGCCGTCTTGAGCTCGCCCCGGCCCTGGCAGGTCGGGCAGGTCTCGCACAGCACGTGCGCCAGCGATTCGCGCGTGCGCTTTCTCGTCATCTCGACGAGGCCGAGCTGCGTGAAGCCGTTCACGGTGAGCCGCGTCCGGTCGCGCTCGAGCGCGCGGTTGAGCTCGGCCAGCACCGCGTTGCGGTGATCGGCGTTCTCCATGTCGATGAAATCGATGATGATGATGCCGCCGAGATTGCGGAGCCGGAGCTGCCGCGCGATGACCTGCGCCGCCTCGAGGTTGGTCTTGAAGATCGTGTCGTCGAAGCTGCGGCCCGCCGACGAAGCCGCCGGTGTTGACGTCGATCGTCGTCATGGCCTCGGTCTGGTCGACGATGAGGTACCCGCCGGACTTCAGGTCGACGCGGCGCGCCAGCGCCTTCTCGATCTCGTCCTCGACGCGGTGCAGGTCGAACAGCGGCCGCTCGCCCGGGTGATGCGCGATGCGCTCGATGAGCGCCGGCGTGTACTCGCGCGCGAACTCGAGCATCTTGGTGAAGGTCTCGCGCGAGTCGACCACGACGCGGGACGTCTCCTCGGTCGCCATGTCGCGCAGCACGCGCTGCGCGAGATTCAGGTCCTGGTAGAGGAGCGCCGGCGCGGGGACGTCCCGGGCGCGCGCGTTGAGATCGTTCCACAGCTTCGTGAGGTACTCGATGTCGCTCTGCATCTCGCGCTCGGTGGCGGCCTCCGCCATCGTGCGGATGATGAAGCCGCCGCTGTGTCCGTCCGGCAGCAGCAGCTGGAGCTTGCCGCGCAGGCTTTCGCGCTCGGCTTCGTCCTCGATCCGTTGCGAAATGCCGATGTGCGAATCCTGCGGCAGGTAGACGAGCAGCCGGCCCGCGAGGCTCACCTGCGTGGACAGCCGCGCGCCCTTGGTGCCGATCGGGTCCTTGATCACCTGCACGAGCAGCGACTGACCCTCGTGCAGGATCTTCTCGATGGGACGCGTGTCGCCACCGCCATGGCCGTTCTGCCGGTGCTCCCAGATGTCGGCGATGTGGAGGAACGCCGCGCGCTCGAGGCCGATCTCGACGAACGCGCTCTGCATCCCGGGGAGCACCCGCGCGACGCGCCCGAGGCAGATGTTGCCGACGAGGCCCCGCGCGCTGGAGCGCTCGATGTGGAACTCCTGCACGACGCCCTGCTCGAGCATCGCGACGCGCGTTTCCTGGGGGGTTACGTTGATGAGGATTTCATGCGACATCGGGTGGTTCGTGTTATAGCACGGGGAACCCGATGCCGGCGAGCGCCGTTGCCGTCTCGTAGAGCGGCAGCCCCATGATGCCGGAATGGCTGCCGTCGATGCGCTGCACGAACGTCGCCGCGCGGCCCTGGATGGCGTAGGCGCCGGCCTTGTCGAACGGCTCGCCGGTGGCGATGTAGCGCTCGATCTCCGCGCGATCGAGCGCGCGGAACGTCACGGCCGACGTCGAGATCTCGGCCACGGTGTTCTCGCTCCCAGCACAAGCGCGACGGCGGTCAGCACGTGATGCATCCGGCCCGAGAGCAGCGTCAGCATGCGCGCGGCGTCGGCGGCGTCCTTCGGCTTGCCGAAGATCGCGTCGTCCAGCACGACTTCGGTGTCGGCGCCCAGCACGGGACGCGGCGGAAGGCCGCGCTGCAGCATCCGCTGCCAGCCGATGGTGGCCTTGGTCCGCGCGATGCGCTCGACGTAGTGGCGCGGCGGTTCGGCGTCGCGCGCGCCTTCCACGATGTCGCGCTCCCGTTCCGGCGATTCGCGCAGCCGAAGCGACGCGAATTCGACGCCGAGCTGGCGGAGGAGCTCCTCGCGGCGCGGGCTTTTCGAAGCAAGGTAGACGGCGGGAGCGGTCATGGTGGACGGATTCCTTCTCGGACGGGGCCGTGGCGCCGGCCGTCACTCGCGATGGTAAGGATGGCGCGCGAGCAGGCTGGCGGCCCGGTAGAGCTGCTCGGCCACGAGGACGCGGACGAGCCCGTGCGGCAATGTTAGCGCGGAAAGCGCGACGATGGCAGAGGCACCGCGCTTCACCGATTCGGCGAGACCGTCCGCGCTGCCGATCACGAACGCGATGTCGCGCGCTTCGTCGCGCCAGCGCGCCAGGTTGTCGGCCAGGACGCGCGTCGTCCAGGTGCTGACCGCGCTCGTCGAGCGCGATCACGCGCGCGTCCTTGCAGGCGGCTTCGATCCGCAGCGCCTCGGCCGCGAGCATCTGCGCAGCCGTTCGACCGCGATCGCGCGGCTCGGCCTTCAGGACGACGAGTTCCAGCCCGAACTCGCGGGGCATGCGGCGCGCATACTCGTCCCAGCCCGCGTCGATCCATGCGGGCATCCGCTGGCCGAGCGCGATGACGCGGAGGTTCATCGCTGCCGGAGCGTGCGGGCGAGAGAAGCCGGGCGGAGCGTCAGGCCGCGGCGCGGTCGGCCGCCTTGGCGCGGCGCTTCGCCGCGGGCGGAGCCCAGAGCTCTTCGAGGTTGTAATGCGCGCGCACCGCAGGCTGCATGATGTGCACGACGATGTCGCCGGCGTCGACCAGCACCCAGTCGCCGGTCTCTTCGCCTTCGACGCCGACGATCGTCGCGCCGATCCCGGAGAGCTTGTCGCGGACGTGCCGCGCCAGCGCCTTGACCTGCCGCTGGGATTCGGCCGACGCGATGATCATGGTATCGAAGAGGCCCGTGAGCTTGCGGACGTCGAGGACGGTGACGTCGCGCGCCTTGATGTCGTCGAGAGCGTTGACGGCGGTTTTCTGGATCTTGTTAAGTCGCATCCTGGCGGGAGCCATAGAGTTGGTTGCGTTCAATATAGGCCAAAACCGCCGCCGGAAGCAATCCGCGCACGGCGTCGGCGCCCTCCGCGCCCCGGGCGAGGCACGCGCGGATCGCTGACGCGGAGATCGGGTGCGCGGTGACCGGCTGCAGGAGGAGCGCGCCCGCCGGAGCGCGGACCAGCGCTGCGGCGTCGCGGGATAGGCGTTTCGTCCACTCGTCGGCGAGCTCGCGCGGCAGCGCGGCTTCGAGCGCGACGCCGGGTCGCGGCACGACGACGACGTGCGCGAGATCGAAGACCTCGCGCCAGCGGTGCCAGGTCGGCAGGCCGAGGAACGTGTCCGCGCCGACGATCAGCGCCAGCGTGCGCGACGGTTCCTCGCGGCGCAGCTCGAAGAGCGTCGGCACCGTGTAGCTTCGATCCGCGCGGCTGAACTTCGCGGGCATCGACTTCGAGGCCCCGCTGCCCGGCGATGGCAAGCTCGACCATGGCGAGGCGATGCACCGCGGTCGCGACGGGTGCCGCCCGATGCGGAGGGTCGCCCGCCGGGATGAAGCGAACGGCCGAGAGTCCCAGCGCACCGCGCAATTCGCGGGCGAGCTCCAGGTGACCGCAATGGATCGGATCGAAGGTGCCGCCGAAGATGCCGAGGACGGAATTCATCGCCGCTCAGAAGCTCGACCCCGGCTGCTGCAGAAAGGCGATCTCCTCCGGCGTCGACGCGCGGCCGAGGATCGCGTTGCGATGCGGGTAGCGGCCGAAGCGGCGCACGATGACCGCATGCTTCTCCGCCCACTCGAGCGGCGCGCGGTCGCCGGTGTCGCGCGCCAACGCTCCGAAGAGTGCGAGCGAGCGCTCCTGCAGCGCGAGATCCTCGGCGTGTTCGAAGGGCAGGTAGGCGAACGCAGCGCTCGAAGCGGTCGAAGCGTGCGATCGAGGCCGGCGTCGACGATGCCGATCGGCGGTGGCGAGCGCTTCGCCGTCCCCGGCAAAGGCGCGCGGCGTGTCGCGGAAGGCGTTGCGCGTGAACTGGTCCAGCAGCAGCGACCCGGGCGAGCGCGCCGCGGGCGTCGGACTTCCCATTCGCGAAAGGCGCCGCCGATGGCGGACTCGATGGCGACGCCGAAACGCGTGCGGATCGTCGCGTCGAACGCGGCATCCTTGCGAAACCATTCGCCGCGCGCCGAGTGCGGCGGCGGGCCGAACCAGAAGTCGAGGATCTCGCGGGCGAGAGGGGCCATGTGCTTTGGTATAGTCCGGACGATGCGCACATCGTACCGCGATATCTTTCTGCTGGCGTGCTGCCAGGCGCTGCTGCTCACCAACGCGGCGGGCCTCATCACGATGAACGGGCTCGTCGGCTACGCGCTCGCCGACACGAAGACGCTGGCCACGCTGGGCGTGACGCTCTACGTGCTGGGCTCGGCGCTGGCGACGATGCCGGCGTCGCTGTGGATGGCGCGGGTCGGCCGGCGCCAGGGCTTCATGGCGGGCGCGCTCATCAACGTCGCCGGCTGCGCGATCGCGGTGCTCGCCATCAGCCGCGGCAGCTTCGTCCTCTATTGCGTTGCGACCGCGCGTGATGGGCATCTACAACGCGATCGGGCTGCAGTATCGCTTCGCGGCGGCCGAGGTGGCCGCGCCCGCGGACAAGGCGAAGGCGATCTCGCTCGTGCTGGCGGGAGGCGTGGTCGGCGGCTTCCTCGGCCCCGAGTCCGCGCGGCGCGCCGTGGATCTCTTCGGCACGCCGTTCCTCGGCGGATTCGTCGTGCTCGCGGGCTTCGCGCTGGTGGCGCTTGCCGTCCAGTCGTTCGTGCACGTTCCGCCGCCGACCGTGGAGGAGCGCAGCGGCGGCGGCCGGCCCTTGTCCGTCATCCTGCGCCAGCCCGTCTTCATCGTCGCCGCGCTCGCCGGCGCCGTCGGCTACGGCCTCATGAATCTCCTGATGACGGCGACGCCGATCGCCATGGATTTCTGCCGCCATCCGTTTGCGTCCGTCGCCGTGGTGATCGAGTGGCACGTGGTCGGCATGTTCGCGCCCGGCTTCTTCACCGGGTCGCTGATCCGCCGCTTCGGCGTGCTCAACGTGATTCTGGCGGGGATCGTCCTGATCGCGCTCTGCGTCGCCATCGCGCTCAACGGCATCACCGTCACGCACTTTCTGGTGGCGCTGGCGCTGCTCGGCGTCGGCTGGAACTTCATGTACACCGGCGGCACGACGCTCCTGACCGAGTCGTACGCGCCGGCGGAGAAGGCGCGCACGCAGGGCGCCAACGACTTCATCGTGTTCGCGACGATGGGCGTGTCGTCGCTCGCCTCGGGCGCGATGGTGTCGACCGCCGGCTGGGAGGCGATGAACCGCGCGATGCTGCCGGTGCTGGCGTCGATCGCCGTGGTCGTGCTGTGGTTCGCGTGGCGCCGGCGCGCGTGCGGCCCGTGCGCGCCGCGTGAGACCGCGCAAGGCTCGTCCTAGCCGCTCCGGACCTGCCCCGAGCCCAGCACGATCCACTTGCGGCTCGTGAGGCCCTCGAGGCCCACCGGCCCGCGCGCGTGCAGCTTGTTGGTCGAGATGCCGATCTCGGCGCCCAAGTCCGAATTCGAAGCCGTCGGCGAACCGGGGCGACGCGTTGACCATCACCGAGCTCGAATCCACTTCGCGCAGGAAGCGCATCGCGTTCGCGTGGTCCTGCGTGACGATCGCGTCCGTGTGCTGCGAGCCGTATTTCGCGATGTGCGCGATCGCCTCGTCGAGCGAGTCGACGATCGCGGATCGCGAGGATCGGCGCCAGGTATTCGGCGTACCAGTCGTCCTCGGTCGCGGCTTGCATCGCCGGGACGATCGCGCGCGAGCGCTCGCAGCCGCGCAGCTCGACGCCCTTGCTCGCGTAGATCGCGGCAAGCGGCGGCAGGCAGCGCGCGGCGATGTCCGCATGGACGAGCAGGGTCTCCATCGTGTTGCACGTCGAATAGCGCTGCGTCTTCGCGTTGTCGGCGATGTCGATGGCCATGTCGAGATCGGCGGAGGCGTCGACGAACACGTGGCACACGCCGTCGAGGTGCTTGATCACCGGCACTTTCGCCTCGCGCGCGATGCGCTCGATCAGGCTCTTCCCGCCGCGCGGCACGATGACGTCGACGTGCTGGTCGTCGGCGATGAGGTGGCCGACCGCCGCGCGATCGGTCGTCGCGACGATCTGCACGGCGGTCTCGGGCAAGCCCGGCCGACGCGCAGGCCGCGATGCACGCACGCGGCGATGGCCTGGTTGCTGCGAAGCGCCTCGGAGCCGCCGCGGAGGATCGTCGCGTTGCCGGCCTTGAGGCACAGGCCGGCGGCGTCCGCGGTCACGTTCGGCCGCGACTCGTAGATGATGCCGACCACGCCCAGCGGCACGCGCATGAATCCGACCTGGATGCCGGACGGACGGTACTTGAGATCGGTGATCTCGCCGACGGGATCGGGCAGCGCCGCGATGGCCTCGAGGCCCGTCGCCATCGCGGCGATCGACTCCGCGTCGAGCGTCAGGCGGTCGACGAACGCGGCGTCGTGACCGGCGCGCGTGGCGGCGGCGACGTCCTCGGCATTGGCGGCGATCAGGGTCGCGCAGTCGTCGCGCACGGCCGCCGCCATCGCCGACGAGCGCCGCGTTCTTCGCCCGCGTGTCGGCCCGCGCGACCTCCCGCGCGGCGGCGCGCGCGGCCGCGCCGACGCCCTGCATGTAGGCGCCGACGTCGGCAAAGGTCCCGAGCCCCGGGACGGCGAGGTTGGTCATCCGGGAATTGTAGCGCTATCCCGGAGCAGCCGGCGGCAGGCTCCGACAGGCAGCTAGCGGACGGGCTTGATCGTCCGCACGCCGGCGTCGGTGCCGAGCAGGATCACGTCGGCGCCGCGAGCGGCGAAGAGGCCCACGGTGACCACGCCGACGATCGCGCGGATCTTCGCCTCCATCTCGACCGGATTGACGATCGACAGCCCGTGCAGGTCGAGGATGACATTGCCGTTGTCGGTCGTGAATCCCATCCGCCACGCCGGCTGGCCGCCCAGCAGCACGAGCTGCCGCGCGACGTAGCTCCGCGCCATCGGGATCACTTCGACCGGCAGCGGGAACTTGCCCAGCACGCCGACGAGCTTCGAGCCGTCGGCGATGCAGACGAACTTCCTCGCCACGGCCGCGACGATCTTCTCGCGCGTCAGGGCGCCGCCGCCGCCCTTGATCATCGCGCCGTGCTCGGTCACCTCGTCGGCGCCGTCGACGTAGACGGGGATGTCGGCGACGTTGTTGAGCTCGTCGACGTAGATGCCGTGGCCCTTCAGCCGCTCCGCGGTCTTCACCGAGCTCGCGACGGCGCCCTTGATCCGGTGCTTGATCTTCGCGAGCTCGTCGATGAAGAAGTTCGCCGTCGAGCCGGAGCCCACGCCGATCATCGCGTCGTCCACGACGTACTTGATCGCCTCGCGGGCGACCGCCTGCTTCAGTTCGTCCTGCGTCATGGCGCTATTTCTTGCGCGGCGGCGGCAGGTCCGTGCACACGCCTTCGAACGCCTCGGCGGCGAGGCCGACCGATTCGGACAGCGTCGGGTGCGGATGGATCGTGCGGCCGATGTCGACCGCGTCCGCGCCCATCTCGATCGCGAGCGCGATCTCGGCGATCAGGTCGCCGGCGTGCGTGCCGACGATGCCGCCGCCGACGATGCGGTGCGTCGCCTCGTCGAACAGCAGCTTCGTGAAGCCTTCGTCGCGGCCGTTGGCGATCGCGCGTCCCGACGCGGCCCACGGAAAGAGTCCCTTGACGACCTTGATGCCCTTCGCCTTGGCCTCGTCCTCGGTGACGCCGGCCCACGCGATCTCCGGGTCGGTGTAGGCGACCGACGGAATCACGCGTGCGTCGAAGTACGATTTCTCGCCCGCCGCCGCTTCCGCCGCGACGTGACCTTCGTGCGTCGCCTTGTGCGCGAGCATCGGCTGGCCGACGATGTCGCCGATCGCGAAGATGTGGGGCACGTTGGTGCGCATCTGGTTGTCGACGGCGATGAAGCCGCGATCCGAAACCGCGACGCCGGCCTTTTCGGCGCCGATCTTCCGGCCGTTCGGCGCGCGGCCGACGCTCATCAGCACGGCGTCGTAGGGCTGCGGCTCCTTCGGCGCGTTCGGGCCGTCGAACGTGACCCAGAGCGCGTCGGGCTTCGCTTCCACCGCGGTCGTCTTCGTCCCGACCATGATCCGGTCGAAGCGGGGCTTGTTCACCTTTTCCCAGACGCGCACGAGGTCGCGATCGGCGCCGGGCATGAGCCCGTCCAGCATCTCGACGACGTCGAGCCGCGTGCCGAGCGACGAATACACGGTGCCCATTTCGAGGCCGATGATGCCGCCGCCGATCACGAGCATGCGCTTCGGCACCGACGCGAGCTCGAGCGCGCCCGTCGAATCCAGCACGCGCGGGTCCTCCGGGATGAACGGCAGCCGCACCACTTGCGAGCCGGCGGCGATGATCGCCTGTTCGAACCGCACGACCTTCTTCGCCCCGGTCTTGGCCTGCGCCGGGCCTTCGGTGACCTCGACCTCGACGTGATGCGCATCGAGGAACTGGCCGACGCCGCGGACGACCTCGACCTTGCGCGCCTTGGCCATGCCGGTGAGCCCGCCGGTCAGCTTGCCGACCACCTTGTTCTTCCAGCCGCGAAGCGCGTCGAGATCGATCTTCGGCGCGCCGAACGCGATGCCGTGCTCGGCCAGCACCTTCGTTTCGTCCATCACGCCCGCGATGTGCAGCAGCGCCTTCGACGGAATGCAGCCGACGTTGAGGCACACGCCGCCGAGCGAACCGTAGCGCTCGACCAGCACGGTCTTCATGCCGAGATCGGCGGCGCGGAACGCGGCGCTGTAGCCGCCGGGTCCGGCGCCGAGGACGAGCATCCGGCATTCGATGTCCGCCTTGCCGGTGTAGGCTGCGGCACCCGGAATCGGTGCGGACGACGGCGCCGGCTTCGCGGCTGGCGCGGAGCGATGCCGCAGGCGCTGCAGGCGCCGCGGGCCGGCTTCGCGTCCGCGGCAGCCGCTTGCGGCGGCGGACTCGAGCACGACGATCAGCGAGCCCTCGCTCACCTTGTCGCCGAGCTTCACCTTGACTTCCTTGACGGTCCCCGCGGCGGGCGAGGGCACGTCCATCGTCGCCTTGTCCGATTCGAGCGTGACGAGCGAGTCCTCGGCCTTCACGACGTCGCCCGGCTTGACGAAGACCTCGATGACCGGGATGTCCGTGAAGTCGCCGATGTCGGGGACTTTGACGTCGACGGCGCTCATAGGGCCCCCCGAGGCGAACGGAGTGAGCTCCGGGGGCTCATAGCACCACCCGCCGCAGGTCGGCGAGAAGCGTCGCGAGGTACGCGGTGAAGCGCGCCGCGCCCGCGCCGTCGATCACGCGATGGTCGTAGGAGAAGGACAGCGGCACCATCAGGCGGGGCACGAAGGCCTTGCCGTCCCAGACCGGCTTGGTGGCGCTCTTCGATACGCCGAGGATCGCGACTTCCGGCGCATTGATGATCGGCGTGAACGCAGTGCCGCCGATGCCGCCGAGGCTCGAGATCGAGAAGCAGCCGCCCTGCATGTCGGCCGGCCCGAGCTTGCCTTCGCGCGCTTTCGCCGACAGCGCGGTCATCTCCGCCGCGATCGCGAGCACGCCCTTCTGGTCGGCGTTCTTGATGACCGGGACGACGAGACCGTTCGGCGTGTCGGCCGCGAAACCGATGTTGAAGTATTGCTTCAGCACCAGGTTGTCGCCATCGGCGTGGAAACCAGGGAGGCATTGACGTCCGGGAATTTCCTGAGCGCGGAGACGCTGGCCTTGATGAGGAACGCGAGCATCGTCACCTTGATGCCGGCCTTCTCGTTCTCCTTGTTGAGCGTGACGCGAAACGCCTCGAGGTCGGTGATGTCCGCTTCGTCGAATTGCGTGACGTGCGGAATCATCACCCAGTTTCGCGCGAGATTCGCGCCGGAGATCTTCTTGATCCGGGACAGCGGCCGCGCTTCGACCGGGCCGAACTTGGCGAAGTCCACGGTCGGCCACGGCAGCAGGTTGAGCGCACCGCCACCGCTGATGCCGCCGCCGGTGGCGCCCGTGGCAGGCGCTCCGCCGCTCATCACCTGCTTGACGAACTTCTGCACGTCCTCCTGCAGGATGCGGCCCTTCGGCGCCGAGCCCGTCACCCGCGCGAGATCCACGCCGAGCTCGCGCGCGAACTTGCGCACGGACGGCGACGCGTGCGCGGCCTTGAAAGCGGCGCCGTCGACGGGCGCCGCTGCAGCGGCGGGTGCACCCGGTGTCGGTGTTGCGACCGCTGCGGGAGCGGCAGGTGCTGCGGCCGGCGATGGGGCGGCGGCGTCGGGGCAGACGCTGCCGCGGGCTTGGCGGCAACCGCCGCAGGCGCCGCAGCGCCGGTGTCGACGACGACGATCAACGAGCCTTCGCTCACCTTGTCGCCGAGCTTCACCTTGACTTCCTTCACGGTCCCCGTGGCGGGCGACGGCACGTCCATCGTCGCCTTGTCGGACTCGAGGGTGACGAGCGAGTCCTCCGCCTTGACTGCATCACCGGGCTTGACGAAGATCTCGATGACCGGGATGTCGGTGAAATCGCCGATGTCGGGAACTTTGACTTCGATCGTGCTCACTGGATTACCTCCGCGCTTCGCGCTTGGGAGCGGCCCTGCGCGCTCATGGTTTCACCTTCCAAGCTAGACGGTCCACGGCGCGGGCTTCGCCGGGTCGAGCCCGTACTTCTTCATCGCTTCGGCGACTTTCGCCGCGGGCAGTGTGCCTTCGTCGGCGAGCGCCTTCAGCGCGGCGACCGTGACGTAGTACCGGTCGACCTCGAAGAAGCGCCGCAGTTTTTCGCGCGTATCCGAGCGCCCGAACCCGTCGGTGCCGAGCACGACGTAGCGGCGCGGCACGTAGGCGCGGATCTGCTCCGCGAACGCGCGGATGTAGTCGGTCGCGGCGATCACCGGGCCGGAGGTGTCCCCGAGGCAGCGCGCGACGTGCGACATCGCGGGCTTCGCCGTCGGGTTCATCAGATTGTCGCGGGCGGCGGCCATGCCATCGCGCGCGAGTTCGGTGAAGCTCGGACAGCTCCAGAGGTCGGAGGCCACTCCCCAGTCGCTCTCGAGGAGTGCCGCCGCCTCGATCACTTCGCGGAAGATCGTGCCCGAACCGAGGAGCTGGACACGCGGCGCCTTCGCCTTCTTCTCGCCGGCCTCGAACAGGTACATCCCCTTGAGGATCGACGGTGCGGCGCCTTCGGGCATCGCAGGTTGCCGGTAATTCTCGTTCATCACCGTCAGGTAGTAGTAGACGTCCTCCTGCTCGGCATACATGCGCCGCATGCCGTCCTGGATGATCACCGCGACCTCGTAGCCGAACGTCGGGTCGTACGAGATGCAGTTGGGGATCGTCGCCGACATGAGGTGCGAGTGGCCGTCCTCGTGCTGCAGGCCCTCGCCGTTCAGCGTCGTCCGCCCAGCGGTGCCGCCCAGCAGGAAGCCGCGCGAGCGCATGTCGCCCGCCGCCCACGCGAGGTCGCCCACGCGCTGGAAACCGAACATCGAGTAGAAGATGTAGAACGGGATCATCGGCACGCCGTGCGTCGAGTAGGACGTCGCCGCCGCGATCCAGTCGCACATCCCGCCGGCCTCGTTGATCCCTTCCTGCAGGATCTGGCCGTTCTTCGACTCCTTGTAGAACATCAGCTGGTCGGAGTCCTGCGGCGTGTAGAGCTGTCCCTGCTGGTTCCAGATGCCGAGCTGGCGGAAGAGGCCTTCCATGCCGAACGTGCGCGATTCGTCGGGGACGATCGGCACGATGTGCTTGCCGAGATTCTTGTCGCGCAGGAGGAGCTGCAGGATCTGCACGAACGCCATCGTGGTCGAGATCTCGCGGTCGTCGGTGCTCTTGAGGAAGCGCTCGAAGGCGGCGAGCTCGGGTGTCGACGAGCGCGGCGGCCTTGCCGCGCCGCGCCGGCAGGTAGCCGCCGAGCTCCATCCGCCTTGCGCGCATGTACTCGAGCTCGGGCGAGCCTTCGGCAAACGTGACGTAGGGCACTTCGTCGAGCTTGTCGTCGGGCACCGGGATGCCGAAGCGGTCGCGGAAGCTCCTCATCGAATCGTGCGACATCTTCTTCTGCTGGTGCGTGATGTTCTGCGCTTCGCCGGACTCGCCCATGCCGTAGCCCTTGATCGTCTTCGCGAGGATGACGGTCGGCTGGCCCTTGTGGTTCACGGCCGCGTCGATACGCGTTGTAGACCTTGAACGGATCGTGCCCGCCGCGGTTCAGCTTCCAGATGTCGTCGTCCGTGTAGTCGGCGACAAGCTCCTTCAGCTCCGGCGTGTTGAAGAAATGCTCGCGGACGTAGGCGCCGTCCTTCGACTTGATCGTCTGGTACTCGCCGTCGACGACCTCCATCATCCGGCGCATCAGGATGCCCTTCTTGTCGCGGGCGAAGAGCGGGTCCCAGTGCCGGCCCCAGACGACCTTGATCACGTTCCAGCCGGCGCCGCGGAAATCGGACTCGAGCTCCTGGATGATCTTGCCGTTGCCGCGCACGGGACCGTCGAGACGCTGCAGGTTGCAGTTGACGACGAAGACAGGTTGTCGAGGTTCTCGCGGCCGGCCATGCCGATCGCGCCCATCGATTCGGGCTCGTCCATCTCGCCGTCGCCGCAGAAGCACCAGACCTTGCGGCCCTCCGTTGTCGCGAGGCCGCGATCCTGCAGGTACTTCATGAAGCGCGCCTGGTAGATCGCCATCAGCGGCCCGAGGCCCATCGACACCGTCGGAAACTGCCAGAAATCGGGCATGAGCCAGGGGTGCGGGTACGACGAGATGCCCTTGCCGTCGACCTCCTGCCGGAAGTTGTCCATCTGCTGCGGGGGTGAAGCGGCCGAGCATGAACGCGCGCGCGTAGACGCCGGTCGCGGAGTGGCCTTGCACGAACACGAGATCGCCGCCGTGCTCGCCTGACGGCGCGCGCCAGAAGTGATTGAAGCCGATGTCGTAGAGCATCGCCGCGGACGCGAAGCTCGCGATGTGGCCGCCGACGTTCGTATCCTTGTTCGCGCGCAGCACCATCGCCATCGCGTTCCAGCGCACGAAGTGGCGGATCTTCTGCTCGATGTTGAAGTCGCCCGGGAGCCGGACCTGCTTCTCCACGGGGATCGTGTTGATGTAGGCGGTGTTCGCCGAGAACGGCAGGTAGGCGCCCGAGCGGCGCGCCTTGTCGATCAGCGCCTCGATGAGGAAATGCGCGCGGTCCGGGACCTTCAGCCGCGAGCACGCCTTCGAGTGCCGCCAGCCACTCCTGCGTTTCCTGCGGATCGACGTCGGGAATGTTGTCCATGCGAAGAGCCTCCGCAGCAAGGGTCGCCGGGCGCGATGATCGGCTGGCGGGACCCGAATTGTAGGCGGCAACGCGTCCGCGAGATATAGGTAAGCGCTTACTTTCGGCGGCGGACGAGCATCCAAAGTCCGCAGGCGACAGCCATGCCGCCGAACGCCACGAAGGCGTGTGCGGTAGCCACCGGTCAACGGCGGCGATCAGCGCAAAGACAGGCGGTCCGATCATGACGCCGCCGAAGGTGACGAAACCCGATGCGCCCGTGATCGCGCCCACCCGATCCGCCGGTGCATGGCGCGCCACTTCGGCCAACTGTACGCCGTTCCAGCCGATCGCGGTGGTGCCGAAGACGGCGCTCGTCGCGAGGATCGCCGCAAGCGGCCAGCCTCGTTTCGAAGGCGGCCGTCGCGAAGGCGCAAGCTCCGGAGGCCAGTCCGATCAATCCCAGCAGCTGGCGCGGCGCGATGTGCCAATCGGCGACGCCGCCCCACGCGATCCGCCCGACGATCCCGCCGATGTTCGCCACGGTCAGCACGAAGCCCGCGGCCACGAGGGTGAAGCCCAGCGATTCCGTCAGGTAGACGACGGTGAAGCTCATGAGGCAGACCTGCAGCGCCGCATAGACGAACGCGACGACCGCGAGCTCGACCAGCGCCGGACTGCGCAGGAGCTCGCGCAGCGGCGCGAAGATTCCGGCGACCGACGGCACGCGTGCGCGGCGTTCGTCCGGCGTCGAGCGACGCGCGCGTGATCTGGCCCGTCAAGCGCGACGACGATGCCCAGCACCGCGATCACCGCGAACGCCTCGCGCCAGCCGATCTGCAACGCGAGGATCGGCAACGACGCTCCCGCCAGTGCGGCGCCGGCCGGCACGCCGGTCTGCTTGATCGAAAACGTCAGCGCCATCCGCGACGGCGGCGCGGTCCGGGCGAGAATGTGCGACGACGCCGGCGTGATCGGGCCGTAGCCGATGCCGATGACCAGCGGCGCGACGGCGAGCGCGAACAGCGCGACGCCGGGCAGCATCGTGCCCACCGCGACCAGGAGAGCGCCGGCGGCGCAGAGGAGCACGCACACCTGCGATACGCGGATCGGACCGTGGCGCGCGATGAACATGCCCGACGCGAGGCTCGCGATCATCGAGCCCGCGTAGAGGATGCCCGACGAAGACGCCGACGAGCTTGGGCGGCGATGCCCGAGATCGCGTCCGATTTCCGGCGCGAGCACCGACGTGGCCGTGGCCGCGGCCGAGGCGTAGATCTGGATCGCCAGCGTGATCGCGAGCGCGACGGCGGCGGTGGCGACGCCCTTCGGGACCGTTGCGCCGGAACCTTTCATCGCGACATCGACAGTGCGCGGGATTCGGTGACCACGGCGTCGATGGCGATGTCGTTCGGCCCCGCGGGCACGCGATCGACGAGCTGCAGGTCGAACGCTCCCGCGACCCGCGCGGCGCGGGGCGAAAGGAGCGGCAACAGGCGGTCGTAATAGCCTCCGCCGTAGCCGAGCCGCCGACCCTCGGGATCGAACGCGACACCGGGAACCACGATGAAATCGATCGCTTCGTGCGCAATCCGGGGACAATCGGTCGAACGGCTCGGGAATGTCGCGAAACCCCAGGACGACGTCGCGCGCGAGATCCGCGACGCGCGTGGAGCTCGAGCATCCGCGCCGCCTTGTCGACGCGCGGAACCGCGACGGTCTTGCCCGCGGCCAGGGCGGCGCGCACGAGCGCAGTCGGTGTCCCATTCGCTGTGGAAGGGAAGCGTGACGAGCATGCCCTTGGCCGCGATGAAGTCGGCGCGCGCCAGGATGCGCTCGACGATGGCGGCGGAACGCGGACGTCCGGACCGCCGGCGGCAAGGCGTCGCGCGTCGGCCAGCACGCGCGCCCGCAGGGCGGCCTTCGCTTCCCGCAAGGCGGCGCCCTGTCGGGTCGACGGCGTCGGGACGACCGGTCGGCGGATCCATGGCGTCGATGTTAACGCATCGTCGGAACCGTGCCGGCCGCGAGCTCGGCGCGCCGGACACCGGGCATGGAGGCCTTATAATCGCGCATTCACGTCAAGGCGTCCCATGAACCACAATCATCAGCTCTACCGCGATCGCCGCACGGCGGTCGTGCAGAAGATGCGCGAACAGACCGGCGGCGGCCTCGCCCTGCTGCCGACCGCGGCGGAAGCGACGCGCAATCGCGACTCGATGTTCCCGTATCGGCACGACAGCTATTTCTATTACATGTCGGGCTTTCCCGAACCGGATGCGGTCGTGGCGCTCGTCGCCGGCGCCGACGGCGATCGGCACGTGTTGTTCTGCCGCGAGAAGGACCAGGAGCGGGAGATCTGGGACGGGTTCCGCTACGGACCCGACGCGGCGCGCGAGATCTTCGGCTTCGACGAGGCGCACCCGATCTCGGCGCTCGACGCGATGCTGCCCGAGCTCGCCGCGGACCGGCCCGCGCTGTACACGCCGCTCGGTTTGTTCGCCGCGTGGGACCACAAGGTCACCGATCGTGCTGAACGAAGTGCGCAGCGCGCAGCGCACGGGTGTCGCCGCGCCCGAGGAGATCGTCGACGTGCGGCAGGCGATCGACGTGCTGCGGCTCGTGAAGGACGAGCACGAGATCGCCCTGATGCGCCGCGCGGCCGCCATCTCCGCCGGCGCCCACCGGCGGGCGATGGATCGCACGCGCGTCGGCTGGCACGAGTACCAGGTCGAAGCGGAGCTCGCGCACGAGTTCCTGCGCAGCGGCGCGCAGGCGGTCGCCTATCCGTCGATCGTCGCCGGCGGACCCAATGCCTGCGTGCTGCACTACCGGGAGAACAGCCGGCAGCTGCAGGACGGCGAGCTGCTGCTGATCGACGCGGGCTGCGAATACCAGGGCTACGCGTCGGACATCACGCGCACGTTTCCGGTGAATGGCCGTTTCACCGGACCGCAGAAGGCGGTCTACGAGGTCGTGCTGGCCGCGCAGCAGGCGTGTCTCGATGCGGTACGGCCGGGCGCCGATTTCCACGACTACCACAAGGCCGCCGAACGCGTGCTGGCGCAGGGCTACGTCGATCTCGGACTTTGCCGCGGCTCGCTCGACGAGGTGCTGGAGACCGGCGCCTTCAAGCAGTTCTATATGCATCGGGCCGGCCACTGGCTCGGGATGGACGTCCACGATGCCGGGCTCTATCAGGTGAAGGGCGCTTCCCAGAAGCTCGTTGCCCGGGCATGGTGCTCACCGTCGAGCCCGGCACGTACATCCGGCCTGCCGACAACGTGGCCGACGAGTTCTGGGATATCGGGGTTCGCATCGAGGACGACGTCCTCGTCACCGCAGCCGGGATCGAGAACCTGACGTTGGCGGCGCCGAAATCGGTGACCGACGTCGAGGCGGCGTGCCGCCGGTAATCGCGACGATGGCGCCTGGCCTTTGCCGCCGGAATCCGTCGCGGCGTGGCGCGTCGCGTCATGCGGCATGACGTCGTCGTCGTCGGCGCGGGCCCGGTCGGCTCGACGCTCGCCCTCGCGCTCGCGGCCGGCGGCATCGATGTAACCGTCCTCGACGGGCGTCCGGCCGGCGAGTCGCCTCGCGGCGATCGCTCGCTCGCGCTGTCGCACGGCGCGCGTCTCATCCTGGAGCGCCTCGGCGTCTGGGATGCATTGTCCATGGCACAGGACGCGCTGACGCCGATCGCGCGCATCGACATTTCGCAGGCCGGCGGCTTCGGGCAGATGCGACTCTCGGCAGACGAGCACGGCATTCCGGCCCTGGGCTATGTGGTCCGCTATCGCGCGCTGCAGGCGGCGCTCGACGCCGCCCTCGCGCGAGCCGGCGTGCCCGTGCGGCACGACGTCGAGGTAGCCGGTGTGCGCGGCGCCTCCCAGCATGCGCTCATCGATCTCGCCGAGCGCGCTGCCGAGCCGCACTTGGCGCGGATCGAGGGGTCGCTTTCGGCACGACTGGCGGCGGTGGCCGACGGCACCGGCGCCACGATGTCGGCGATCGCCCGGCAGCGCCTCGATTACAAGCAAGTCGCACTCATCGCGAAAATCTGGTGCAGCGCGCCGCACGAGGGCGTGGCCTTCGAGCGATTCACGCCTGACGGTCCCGTGGCGCTCCTGCCGGAACACGATCGCTACGGACTCGTCTGGACGGTCGCGCCCGATCAGGCGCAGGAGCTCCTCGCGCTCGACGATTCCGTGTTCCTCGACCGGCTCGCGCGCCGGTTCGGGGCACGGACCGGCGGCTTCGTGCGCGTCGCCGATCGCCGCACGTTTCCGCTGGTGCTCGAGTTCGCCCCAGAGCCGGTACGCGCGCGCTGCGTTGCGCTGGGCAACGCGGCGCAGACGCTGCATCCGGTGGCGGGGCAGGGATTCAACATCGGTTTGCGCGATGCGTGGGAACTGGCGGAGATCGTGGTCGACACTCCGCGCGAGCAGATCGGCGACCAGGCCATGCTCCGACGCTATTCGCGCAGCCGGCGGATGGATCGAACGGCAGGCATCACGTTCACGCACGGACTCGTACGACTGTTCGGCAACGATCTTCCGCTCGCACGCTGGCCGCGAGGGTTGGCGCTCACTTTGCTCGACGCCGTTCCGGCGGCGAAGCGTGCGTTCACGCACGCGATGCTGTTCGGCCTTCGCTAGACGCGGCGCGTTCCAAAAAGCGTGCCACCTTGCGCAACGTCGAACGAAAGAAAAAGTCGCGCGCTCATCGCTCACCACGTTCCGCGGAACGGTTATAATCCGCTCCCCCCGCCGCAATTTCCGCCTCCGTTTCCGGTTCATCCATCGTGCGCATCGGTCATCACGTCATCGGCAACAATCTCGTCGTCGCGCCGATGGCCGGGGTCACCGATCGCCCGTTTCGCCAGTTGTGCAAGCGGTTCGGCGCGGGCTACGCGGTGTCCGAAATGGTCGCGTCGAATCCGCGCCTCCGTGCCACGGAAAAATCGCAGCGGCGAACCGATCATCGCGGCGAGGTCGAGCCGATCGCCGTCCAGATCGCCGGCGCCGATCCTGGCGAGATGGCCGACGCGGCGCGTTACAACGTCGAGCGCGGCGCGCAGATCATCGACATCAACATGGGTTGTCCGGCGAAGAAGGTCTGCAATGTCGCCGCCGGCTCCGCGCTGCTCGCGAACGAGCCGCTGGTCGAAGCGATCGTGACGGCCGTGGTGCACGCGGTCGACGTGCCGGTCACGCTCAAGATCCGCACGGGCAGCGATCCCGTGCACAGGAACGCGCTTGCGATTGCGCGGATCGCGGAGGCCGCCGGCGTCCGGGCGCTCGCGGTGCACGGCCGCACGCGCTCCTGCGCGTTCGTGGGTCCGGTGGAATACGACACGATACGCGCCGTCAAGGCGGCGGTGGGAATTCCCGTCATCGCGAACGGCGACGTCTCTACGCCCGAGCAGGCGGCGCTCGTGCTGCGCCACACCGGCGCGGACGCGATCATGATCGGTCGCGCCGCGCAGGGGCGGCCGTGGATCTTCCGCGAGATCCGTCACTACCTCGACACCGGGACACACCTGCCGCCGCCGACAGTGGCGGAGGCCCGGGCGGAGATTCTGCGGCACCTCGACGATCACTACGCGTTCTACGGCGAGGGTGCGGGTGTGCGCATCGCGCGCAAGCACCTCGGCTGGTACACGAAGGAGCTCGCCGGCGGCGAAGCTTTCCGGCGCGAAGTCAACACGCTCGAGACCAGCGTCGCGCAGCTTGCCGCGGTCGGCCGATTCTTCGATACTCTCGCCGAAGGGGGCGACCGGCTCGACTATCGCGCGCCGGTCGCGGCGATCGGAAACGCCCATCCGGCGCTTCGCCGGTCACGACAAGAATCGCAACGGGGCGGGGAGGCCCTGGCCGCGTGAGAAAAACACTGCGGATCAACACCGGCAACGAAATCGGCAAGACGGTCGAGAAGTCGCTCGACGAATACTTCCGCCGGCTCGACGGCGAACAGCCGCACGGCATCTACGACATGGTGATCAATCACGTCGAGCGCGCGCTGATCGCCTCGGTGATGGACCGCACCGGAGGCAATCAGACCCAGGCGGCCGACATGCTGGGGATGAACCGGAACACGCTGCGGGCCAAACTCACCAAGTACGACATTCGCTGACGGTAGTCGCGCGGACCGACTGCGGTCACTTCCCGCCGCGACCCTTGGTGCAATTACGCCGGTCTCGCCATGTCCGCTCCCATCGCCCAAGCGCTCCTTTCGGTATCGGACAAGACGGGCCTCGTCGAGTTTGCGCGCGGGCTCGCGGAGCTCGGCGTGAAGCTCCTGTCGACCGGCGGCACCGCGAAGGCGCTGGCGGACGCCGGACTTGCGGTCACGGAGATCGGCGAGTACACCGGCTTCCCGGAAATGCTCGACGGCCGCGTCAAGACGCTGCATCCGAAGGTGCATGCCGGCATCCTCGCACGCCGCGACGTGCTGGCGCATGCGGCGGCACTCGCGCGGAACGGCATTCCGCCGATCGATCTCGTCGTCGTCAACCTCTACCCGTTTCGCGAAACCGTCGCCAGGCACGACTGCACGCTCGACGAGGCGATCGAGAACATCGACATCGGCGGTCCGACGCTGCTGCGGGCGGCCGCGAAGAACTGGGCGCACGTCGGCGTGGTGGTCGAGCCGGCGGACTACGGCCCGCTGCTCGCCGAGCTCGCGGCGAACGGCAAGGCGCTTTCGGAGCAGACGCGTTTCGCGCTCGCCCGAAAGGCCTTTTCGCACACCGCTTCCTACGACGGCGCGGTTTCGAACTGGCTCACCGCGCGCGGCCCCGACGGCGAAGCCGTACCGTTCCCCGACCGCTTCAACCTGCAGGCGGTCAAGGTGCAGGATCTTCGTTACGGTGAGAACCCGCATCAGCAGGCCGCCTTCTATCGCGACGAAAGACCGGCGCCGGGGACGATCGCCACGTACCGGCAACTCCAGGGCAAGGAGCTGTCGTTCAACAATCTCGCGGACGCCGACGCCGCCTGGGAATGCGTCAAGGCGCTCGGCGCCTCCGGTGACGCGGTCGCGTGCGTGATCGTCAAGCATGCGAATCCGTGCGGCGCCGCGCTCGCGGACAGTCCGCTCGCGGCCTACCGGCAGGCGTTCGCGACCGATCCGGTTTCGGCCTTCGGCGGGATCATCGCCTTCGATCGTCCCGTCGACGCGGCGACGCTCGAGGCCGTGTCGGCGCAGTTTCTCGAGGTGCTGATCGCGCCGGGCTACACGGCGGATGCAATGGGGTGATCGCGCAGAGGAAGAACGTGCGCGTGCTGGAGGTCGCCCTGCCGGAAGTCGCCCCGGCGCCGCAGCGCGACCTGAAGCGCATCGGCGGCGGCTTCCTCCTCCAGAGCGCCGATGCGCGCGACGTCGACCCCTCGGTGCTCAAGGTCGTGACCGCGAAAGCGCCGACCGAGGCGCAGATGCGCGACCTCATGTTCGCCTTTCGCGTCGCCAAGTTCGTCAAGAGCAACGCGATCGTCTACTGCGGCGACGGGCGCACGCTCGGCATCGGCGCCGGGCAGATGAGCCGCGTCGACTCGACGCGCATCGCGGCGGCCAAGGCCAAGGGCGCCGATCTGTCGCTCGCGGGCTCGGTGGTCGCCTCGGATGCGTTCTTTCCGTTTCGCGACGGTCTCGACGTCGTCGCCGACAACGGCGCCGTCGCGGTCATCCAGCCCGGCGGCAGCGTCCGCGACGACGAAGTCATCGCCGCGGCCGACGAGCGCGGCATCGCGATGGTCTTCACCGGCGTGCGCCACTTCAGACATTAACGGCTTTCGGGGGAATACAGGTGACAGTCAATCGTCTTTGGTCGCTCGCCGCCGTCGCCGCCCTTCACTGCGCTCCGGCGCTCGCCGTCGATTGCGACGGCGACCCGAATTCGAAGGAACTCTCGTTCGTCGACCGCGCGTGCAGCCGGCTCGTCGACACGTGGAAGAGCGGCAAGAACGAGATCATCCTGTCCGGATACTCGTGGCACACCCCGTGGACCTGGACGGCGGAGCTGCGGGCCGAGGAGAATGCGTGGGCATGGGGCGGCGGATACGGCAGGACGGTGGAGGAAGCCAACGGCAACACGCATACGGTCTTCGGTCTCGCGTTTCTCGATTCGCACAAGAACATCGAATGGAATATCGGATACGGTTGGTCGACGTTCTGGGGCCCCCGCGACGGCGTGCAGCCGGGATTGGGCTATACGGCGTTGATCGTGCAGCGTCCCGATATCGCGAACGGCATCCCGTTTCCGGCCGTGTTGCCGCTCTTCTCCCTCCGCCACGGTCAGGCGAGGATCGACGCGACGTACATCCCGAATTTCGGCGGCGGCATCAATAACGGCAGCGTGCTCTACGTCTTCGGGCGCGTGATCCTCGAATAGGCATGAACATCCTCATCGTCGGAGGTGGCGGACGCGAGCACGCGCTGGCGTGGAAGATCGCCCAATCGCCGCGCGTCGCGAAGGTGTTCGTGGCGCCGGGCAACGGCGGTACCGCGCGCGAGCCCGGACTCACCAATCTTCCCGGCACGGCGATCGCCGACCTCGTGGCCTTCGCCGCGAAGGAGCCGATCGCGCTGACGATCGTCGGACCGGAGGCGCCACTCGCCGCCGGCATCGTCGACGCCTTCCGCGCCGCCGGGTTGCGGATCTTCGGCGCCACGAAGGCGGCCGCGCAACTCGAAAGCTCGAAGGACTTCGCCAAGTCGTTCATGGCGCGACACGGCATTCCGAGCGCGCAGTCGCGCACCTTCGAGGATGCCGCCGCGGCCCGCGCCTATGTCTCGCAGCAGGGCGCGCCGATCGTCGTCAAGGCGGATGGCCTCGCGGCGGGCAAGGGCGTGGTGGTCGCGCAAAGCGTGGCCGAAGCGCACGCCGCCATCGACGCGATGCTCGTGGGTCATTCGCTCGGCGCTGCCGGCGCGCGCGTGGTCGTCGAGGCCTTTCTCGAAGGCGAGGAAGCGAGCTTCATCGTCATGGCCGACGGGCGCCACGTGCTGCCGCTCGCGTCGTCGCAGGATCACAAGCGGTTGCGCGACGGCGACGCCGGCCCGAACACGGGCGGCATGGGCGCCTATTCGCCGGCGCCGGTCGTCACGCCGGCGATGCACGCGCGAATCATGCGCGAGGTGATCCTGCCGACGGTCAACGGCATGGCCGCCGACGGCATTCCCTTCACCGGATTCCTCTATGCCGGCGTGATGATCGACGCCGCCGGCCATCCGAAAGTGCTGGAGTTCAACTGCCGGCTGGGCGATCCGGAAACCCAGCCGATCATGGTCCGGTTGAAGTCCGACCTGGTCGATCTCGTCGAGCACGGCGTCAACGGCACGCTCGATCGCGCCGACGCCTTGTGGGACCGGCGCGCGGCATTGGGCGTCGTGCTCGCGGCGCGCGGCTATCCCGACAGCCCGGCAACCGGCGACGTCATCGAGGGTCTCGACCGCGTGACGCCCGACACGCATCCCGACTGCAAGGTATTCCACGCCGGGACGGCGCAGGACAAGGGCAGGGTCGTCGTCTCCGGCGGACGCGTGCTCTGCGTGACGGCGCTCGGCGATTCGGTGAAGCAGGCGCAGCGCGCGGCGTATGCGGCTGTCGCCGAGATCCAGTTCGCGGGCATGCAGTATCGCGGCGACATCGGCCATCGCGCGATCGCGGTGCGCAGCGCGTGAGATGAACGACCCCCACGCTCACTCTGTTCGCTGCCCCCCGAGGAACGCGCCGTGCGCCGCAGTTGCGTCCAAGCGGCCGTACGCGCACTGAGATGGACCCAAGCGGCCCCCGCGACTACTTCCGCGACCTGCAGGCGCGCATCGTCGCCGGGCTCGAGGCCGTCGACGGGCTGCCGTTCCGCCGCGACGAGTGGACGCGGCCGGAGGGCGGCGGCGGCATTGCGCGCGTGATCGAGGAGGGCAACGTATTCGAGCGCGGCGGCGTCAACTTCTCCCATGTCACGGGCGAGCGGCTGCCGCCTTCCGCCACTGCGGCGCGGCCGGACATCGCCGACCGCGCGTGGGAGGCGATGGGCGTGTCGCTCGTGCTCCATCCGCGCAATCCCTACGTGCCGACCGTGCACATGAACGTGCGGATGTTCGTCGCACATGCTCCCGCCACCCGCCGGCGCGGACGCGTGGTGGTTCGGCGGCGGAATGGACCTCACGCCCTATTACGGTTTCGACGCGGACGCGATCCACTTCCACCGCGCCTGCCGCGACGCGCTCGCGCCGTTCGGCGCCGACGTGCACGGCAAGTACAAGCGCTGGTGCGACGATTACTTCTATCTCAAGCACCGGAAGGAGCCGCGCGGCGTCGGCGGCATCTTCTTCGACGATCTCGCCGACGGCGGATTCGACCGTTGCTTCGCGCTGACGCAAAGCGTCGGCGACCATTTCCTCGATGCGTACGTCCCCATCGTTCTGCGGCGCAAGGACGCGCCCTATGGCGAACGCGAGCGGGATTTCCAGGCCTATCGCCGCGGCCGGTACGTGGAATTCAATCTGGTGTGGGATCGGGGGACGCTGTTCGGGCTGCAGTCGAACGGGCGCACCGAGGCGATCCTGATGTCGCTTCCGCCGCTCGTCAAATGGCGGTACGACTGGGCGCCCGTCGCGGGCTCGCCCGAGGCCGCGCTCTACACCGACTTCCTCGTGGCGAAGGATTGGCTGGGAGAAGACAAGTGAAGCGCGGCGCGAGCGACGCCCACCTGACGGAAACGAAGGTCGACTCCGAAGAGGTCTTCGACGGGATGCTGCTCAAGGTCCGTCGCGATACCGTGCGCCTGCCCGACGACAGCCTCGCCACGCGCGAATTCATCGTGCATCCCGGCGCCGCGCTGGTCGTCCCCGTGCTCGCGGATGGAAGGCTCGTCGCGGTGCGCCAGTTTCGCTATCCGGTGGGCGAGGTCTTTCTCGAGTTTCCGGCCGGCAAGATCGATCCTCCCGAAACGGCGCTCGTCACCGCGCGACGCGAGCTCACGGAGGAGGCGGGTTACACGGCGGCGACGCTTCGCCCCGCTCGGCCGCATTCATTCGGTGGTCGGATACTCCGACGAGGCGATCGATCTGTTCGTGGCGGAGGGGCTGACGTTCGTGGGAGCCCGACCCGATGTCGGCGAATTCCTGGAGATCGTCACCCTCGACGTCGACGCGATGCTCGCAGCGCTCGACCGTGGCGAGATCACCGACGCGAAGACAGTTGCCGCGCTGCTGCTCTACGTGCGGCGGCGCCCGCGCTGACACGATGATCGCTCGGCGGCTCGTCGTTTCCGGCCGGGTGCAGGGAGTGGGTTATCGCGCGGCGATGATCGAGGCCGCCCGCGCGATCGGCGTCTCCGGCTGGGTGCGCAATCGCCGCGATGGCACGGTCGAGGCCGTGGTGCAGGGCGAGGACAACGCGTGTCGAGCGGATGCTGGCCTGGTGCCGGCGCGGGCCGCCGGCGGCGCGAGTGACGGCGATCGCGATCGATGTCGTCGACGTGGATCCTGCCATCAGCGCCTTCGTGTCCGCGCGCGACGGAATAGTCGGACGGCCTTCACCGCGCGGGCTCCTGCGCCGCACGCTCAGGCGCGGGCGCATCCCGGATGCCGAAGATGTCCTTCCACGCGGCATAGCTCGACGCGACCCAGAGCGGCAAGGCCAGGATGAGTCCCAGGCCCATCGTCGCCATGCCGAACGCCAGCAGCACCAGCGACGCCGCGGCATAGACGAGGAGCGGCAGCGTGTTCAGCACGAAGGCCTGCCAGCTCGCGGCGAATGCGGCTCCCGGCGGCACGCGCTCCAGCAGCACGTGCAGCGGCACGAACATCACCGGCAGCGAGGCGAGCATCCCGATGGTGTAGATGCCGATCAGCGCGGAAAGCCGCAAGTCCGCCGGCATCCCGGCGGCGTCGAGCATGTTCGTGTCGGCGATCCACCATGCCGCGAGGGCTTCCGCCGCGAACGTCACCAGCGCCGAGGCGACGACGGCGACCAGCGCTGCGGCCGGCGCGCGAAACGCCCGCGTCACGTGCTGGAGCGCCGGGGCTCCCCCGCCATCCGCGGCGGCGGCGGCGTAGATCAGGCCGCAGGCGACGATCGGCACGCCGATCTCGCTCAGGATCGACCCGAGTCCGGGGATGATGCGCAGCACGAGGTCGGCGAGGATCGTGACGACCGCGAGCGCCGTCCATGTCCACGGGCCGCGCTTCCACAGGCGCATCGCGTCCTCGTACCACGCGAACGCGTGCTGCCAGGGAACGATGCGCGGATGCAGATGGACCGGCGGCGGAGCGTTGAACGGCGGTGGCAGCTCGGTCATCGCGGGCCGGCGCCCGGGGCCTGTGCTCGGGGCGCAGCGAAGTGTCGCCCGCCGAAGCGTGTGGGGCACACCAGTTATGCTCCCTCGCCCAGGTAGGCGGCACGCACGGCAGGATCGTGCAGCAGCGTCTTCGCGTCGCCGGAGAGCGTGATCTCGCCCGATTCCATCACGTAGCCGCGATTGCTGACCTCGAGCGCGAGCTTCGCGTTCTGCTCGATCAGCAGGATCGTGACGCCCTCGCCCGACACCTTGAGCACCGTTTCGAATACCTTCTGCACCATGAGCGGAGCGAGACCCATCGAAGGCTCGTCCAGCAGCAGGAGCTTGGGTTTCGACATCAGCGCGCGTCCCATCGCGAGCATCTGCTGTTCGCCGCCCGACAGCGTGCCCGCGGTCTGCCGGCGCCGCTCCTTCAGGCGCGGGAAGAGCGCGAATATGCGCTCGATGTCCTCGCGAATCGCCGCCCGGTCGTTCCGGATGTAGGCGCCCATCGCGAGGTTCTCCTCGATGGTCAGCGCGCCGAACACGCCGCGGCCCTCGGGCACCATGGCGAGACCCTTGCGCACGAGCTCGAAGGCGGGACGGCCCGTCACGTTCTCGCCGGCGTAGCGGATGGCGCCGTCCTTCACCGGCTGCAGACCGGTGATTCCCTTCAGCGTCGTCGTCTTGCCGGCACCGTTGGTGCCGATCAGGCAGACGAGCTCGCCGCGGTCGACATGGAGGTCGATGCCCTTGACCGCGTGGATGCCGCCGTACGCGATCTCGACGCGCGAGAGCTCGAGCAGCGCGTTTCCGTTGCCGGACCGGTTCGCGCCTTGGGGACGGTCTGGCGGCGCTCACGCCGCGCCCTTGAGGTTGAGCAGGACCTCGCCGCCGAGATAGGCGGCGATCACGTGCGGGTCCTTCTGCACCTCGGCCGCCGAGCCTTCGGCGATCTTCTTGCCGTAGTCGAGCACCAGTACGCGGTCGCAGACGCTCATCACGAGCTTCATGTCGTGCTCGATCAGCAGGATCGTCGTGCCGTCGCGGCGGATGTTGGCGAGCAGGCCCTTGAGCGACGCCGTCTCGGTGGCGTTCATTCCCGCCGCCGGCTCGTCCAGCGCCAGGAGCTTGGGCTCGGTGGCGAGTGCCCGGGCGATCTCGAGCCGACGCTGGTCGCCGTACGCAAGGTGCCGGGCCAGCGTGTTGGCGCGCTTCGCGACGCCGACGTAGTCGAGGAGCTCGTGCGCGCGCTTCTCGATCGCCTTTTCCTCGGCGCGCGTCTTCGCGTCGCGCAGGATCGCGCCGAAGACGTTGCCGTGCGTGCGCACGTGGCGGCCGATCATCACGTTCTCGAGCGCGGAGAGGTTCGCGAAGAGCCGGATGTTCTGGAACGTGCGGGCGATCCCGCGCTCGGCCACTTCGTTCGGCTTGAGTCCGTTGAGCGGCTGGCCGTCGAAGGTGAACTCGCCGCCGTCGGAGGTGTAGATGCCGGTCAGCACGTTGAAGAGGCTCGTCTTGCCGGCGCCGTTGGGACCGATCAGGCCGTAGATCTCGCCGTGGTTGATCGTGAAGCCGACATCGGCGAGCGCATGCACGCCGCCGAAGCGCTTGCTGATGCCCTTCGCGGCGAGGAGCGCGAGATGCTGTTGCGGTTCATCGATGCGCCGTCGTCCCGGTCTCGCTCATTTCGTCTCCAGCTCGCGCTTGCGCAGCGCCGAGGGGAGGATGCCGGCCGGCCGGTACAGCATCATCAGCACCAGCGCGAGGCCGAAGAGCAGCATCCGTATGACCTCGGGGTCGATCAGCATCCGGCCGAAGAGGGCCTTCTGCAGCGGCTCGACCGTGTAGCGCAGCACCTCGGGCACGAACGACAGCAGGACGGCACCCAGGATCACGCCGAAGACATTGCCCATCCCCCCGAGCACGACCATCGACAGCACCATCACCGATTCGACGAGCACGAAGCTCTCCGGACTGATGAAGCCCTGCGTGGCCGAGAAGATGCCGCCGGAAATGCCACCGAACGATGCACCCATCGCGAAGGCGAGGAGCTTCATGTTCCGGGTGTTGATGCCCATCGCGCGGGCGGCGATCTCGTCCTCGCGGATCGCCTCCCAGGCGCGGCCGATCCGCGAATTCTGCAGGCGCAGATTGATGACGATGATCACGATCACCAGCAGCACCAGGAAGTAGTAGTACTTGATCGGCCCCGTGAAGATCGAGTCCGCCGACCGTGTCGGGGGTGGCGAAGTTGAAGCTGCCGATCCGGAACGGATCGATCAGCGTGATGCCCTGCGGCCCGTTGGTGAGGTTCACCGGCTGCGACAGGTTGTTGAGGAAGATCCGGATGATCTCGCCGAAACCGAGCGTCACGATCGCGAGATAGTCGCCGCGCAGCTTCAACGTGGGCGCGCCGAGGAGCACGCCGAAGAGGCAGGCGACGGCGGCGCCGATCGGCAGGATGATCCAGAACGGCAGATGCAGGTCGAAGTGCGGGGATGCGAGCAGCGCGTAGACGTAGGCGCCCACCGCATAGAACGCGATGTAGCCGAGATCGAGCAATCCGGCGAAGCCGACGACGATGTTGAGGCCGAGCGACAAGCAGCACGAACAGGATCGCGAGGTTCGTGATGCGCACCCATGCCGTGCCGATCCCGGCGAGCACGAATGGCAGCAGCACGAGCGCGACGCCGACCAGGACGATGCCCAGCCACGCGCCCCGCGGATACTTCTGTCCGGTCGAAGAATTGCTGCATAGCGGGCCTCCTACGCGCGGTCGCTGACGCGCTCGCCCAGGAGGCCGGACGGCCGGAAGATGAGCACCGCGATCAGCACCAGGAACGCGAACACGTCCTGGTAGTTGGAGCCGAACAGCGTCAGGTTCGGATCGTCCACGCAGCGCCTCGCGATGGCGTCGGACCACGACGCGATCTGGCAGAGATTGGTGAGATCGCCGACATAGCCCGCGCCCAGCGCCTCGATCAGTCCGAGCAGCACGCCGCCCAGCATCGCGCCCGCGAGGTTGCCGATGCCCCCCAGCACCGCGGCCGAGAACGCCTTCAGGCCGAGAATGAAGCCCATCTGGTAGTGCGCGATCCCGTAGTAGCTGCCGACCATGACGCCGGCGATCGCGCCGAGCGCGGCGCCGATGACGAACGTCACGGAGATCACGAAATTGATGTCGATGCCCATCAGCCCCGCGACCTGCTGGTTCTGCGCGGTCGCGCGCATCGCGATGCCGAGCTTGGTCCGGTACACGAGCAGCGTCAGGCTCGCCATCAGCGCGAGCGAGGCGACGATGATCGCGATCTGCACGTTGGTGATCGTCGCGCCGTTGGGATGGTCGGTGAGATGGTATGAGACGGTCTGGACGATCTGCGGATATGGCAGCGGATTGCGGGTCCAGATGATCATCGCGAGGTGCTGCAGGATGATCGACAGGCCGATCGCGGTGATGAGCGGCGCCAGCCGCGGCGCGCGTCGCAGCGGGCGGTAGGCGACGCGCTCCAGCGTGTAGCCGATCGCCATGCAGACGGGGATCGCGACCAGCGTCGCCGCGATGACGATCGCGAGCGGCGGCAGGCCCGTGTTCGCGCCCACGAGCGTGACGATCACGGAGTAGGCGACCATCGCGCCGATCATCACGACCTCGCCGTGCGCGAAGTTGATGAGCTGGATGATGCCGTACACCATCGTGTAGCCGAGGGCGACGATGGCGTAGACGCTGCCGAGCGTCAGCCCGTTGACGATCTGCTGCAGGAACGTGTCCAGACGAGGCTCCCTCCGACGCAGTTTCGCGATTGTGGGGTCGGCGCGATGCTGCGGCAACCCTGGTCCTGCCGGCGCCCCAAAAAAAACGGCGCCCGCGGGGGAGCGCCGTTTCCGATGCGGTGCCGCCGAGCGCTACTTTTTCGGGGCGTCGTCTTGGCGGGAGCCGCTGCCGGGGCGGCCGCAGGGGCGGCCGGGGCTGCTGCCGCCATCTCCTTCATGAAGTCGTCGAACGTCGACGACTTGCCGGCCTTGACCACGCCGATCGGGTTGACCTTGCCGTCCTTCAGCGTGAAGATCGTGATTTCGGCGTTCTTGCGGTCGCCTTTCTCGTCGAACTCGATCTTGCCGGTCGCGCCGTTGTAGCTGATCTTCTGCAGCTCGGGCAGGTACTTCGCGGGATCGGTCGAATCAGCCTTCTGCATTGCAGCGATCATCAGGCCGACCGAGTCGTAGAAGAACGGGGCGTACTGCTTGACTTCGCCGTACTTCGCCTTGAACGCGTCGTTGAACTCCTTGCTGGCCACCGAGGCAGGCAGGCCGGCTTGCGAGCAGATCAGGCCCTCGGCGGCAGCGCCGGCGAGCTTCTTCATTTCGTCGGTGCATGCACCGTCGCCGAAGCTGAATATCGCCTTGATGCCCAGTTCGCGCGCCTGCTTGATCATCGGGCCGCCCGTCGCGTCCATGCCGCCGTAGAACACGACGTCGGGATTCTTGCCCTTTATCTTGGTCAGGATCGCCTTGAAGTCGGTCGTCTTGTCGGTCGCTTTCTCGCGCGCTACCACCTGGACGCCGGCGGCCTTCAGCGTCTTCTCGACTTCGTTGGCGAGACCTTCGCCGTACGCGGTCGCGTCGTCGGCGATCGCGACCTTCTTGACCTTTTGAGCCGCGAGGTACTGCGCCACCGCCGGGCCCTGCTGGTCGTCACGACCGACGACCCGGAAGATGTTCTTGAAGCCCTGCTCGGTCAGCTTCGGATTCGTCGCCGACCCCGATACCATCGGGATGCCGGCCTGGTTGTAGACGGCCGAGGCCGGGATCGACACGCCGGAGTTCAGGTGGCCGGCAACGCCGGCGACCTTGGCGTCGACGAATTTCTGCGCGATCGTCGGGCCCATCTTCGGGTCGGCCTGGTCGTCTTCGCTCATCAGCTCGAACTTGACGGTCTTGCCGCCGATCTTCATCTTCCTCGCCGTGTGTTCGTCGACCGCGAGGCGCGCGCCGTTCTCGTCGTCCTTGCCGAGGTGCGCGATGCCGCCCGTCAGCGGACCGGCGTGGCCGATCTTGACGACCAGGACGTCTTCGACGGGTGCGGCTGCCTTCGGGGCTTCGGCTTTTTTCGGTTCTTCCTTGCCGCAACCATAGAAGGTTACGAGCGCGGCCGCGACCAGCGACAGGCCGAGCTTACGGTTCATGTTCATTCAAATCCTCCGGGAATAGGGGTATGCCGACAGGGCAACAGGCAATTATTGGCCCTGTTCGGCATGTTGTCAATCCGCCCGACGGCGGTCCCGGCCGGGCGCTTTGCCGTTCGCGCGTGCGGGCTGCGGCCCGTCGGACCGGGCGGCGACCCGTCGCAGCGGGCTTTTCGATCCCCGGGGCGAACGCCTAAACTACGCGTCTTCGCGAATCCGAACCGCGGTCTCCCCGCATCCAAACGGGGGACATTCTTCGCGGGCCGGTCCCGGATACCCCGGAACCGGCTTGATGCGCACGGCGACCGTCCCATCGGACGACGCCATCACGGGGGGCAGGCATGGCAAAGCGGTGGACGGGCAGGCGCGTTATCGGCGCCGCGATTGCGTTGGTGATCGTCGGCGCCATCGGCGGCACGATCGCGATGCGCATACTCAAGAAGGTCGACGACGCCCCGGGAGGCAAGGCCGCGGAGGTGGTCGTCCTCGAATTCACGCCGGCCGATCTCGCGAGGGTGGATGCGCAGCCCCTGTCGCGCTGGCTCCCGGTGTCGGGCGCCGTGCAGCCGCTGCGCCAGGCGACGGTCAAGGCCAAGGTGTCGGGCGACGTGCGCCAGGTGCCGGTCCGGGAAGGCGAATCCGTGCGCTCCGGGCCAGTTGCTGGCGCGCATCGACACGGCCGACCTCGAGGCCAAGCTCATCGAGCGAAGCGGCGCGCTCGAATCGGCGAGGGCCCAGCTCGCCATGGCCTCCAAGACGCAGGCGACGAATCAGCAGCTGCTGAAGCAGAACTTCATATCGCAGAACGCGTACGACAATTCCGAATCGAGTCTCGGCGTGTCGCAGGGCACCGTCAAATCGGCGGAAGCCCAGGTACAGCTCGCCCGCAACGCGCTGCGCGACGCCGTCGCCGTTTCTCCGCTTGCCGGAGTGGTGGCGAAGCGGCATGTCCAGGTCGGCGAGAAGGTGGCGTTCGATTCGCCGCTCGTCACCGTCGTCGATCTTACCGACATGGAGCTGCAGGCGGCCGTGCCTGCGGTGGACGTGCCGGAGCTTGCGATCGGCAAGGCGGTCGAGCTCACGATCGACGGCTTCGGCGATCGCCGCTTCACCGGGCGCGTCGAGCGGATCAATCCCGCGGCCGAACCCGGAACGCGGGCGATTCTGGTCTACGTCGGAATTCCCAACCCCGACGGCGCGCTCCGAGGGGGAATGTTCGCCACGGGCCGCATCGCGCTCGCGGCCAGCGCCCCGGTGCCGACGCTGCCGGCGACGGCCGTGCGCACCGAGGCCGGACAGACGTTCGTGTGGACGGTCGAGGGCGGCAAGCTCGTGAAGCGCGTCGTCACGACCGGCCGTCGCGACGACGCCACGGGGCGCGTCGAGCTCAAGACCGCGCTGTCGCCCGATGCGCCCGTGCTGGCCGCGCGCTTCGACAACCTGAAGGACGGGGCGCCGGCGATCGTCAAGGCGCCGCTCCCGCGCCGCGTCCCCGCGTCGGCGCCGGCGACGACACCGACGTCCGGCCGGACGCAAGCGGCAGGCTGACCGGGAACCACGGCCATGTGGATCACCCGAGTCTCGATCAACAACCCGGTCTTCGCCACGATGGTGATGATCGGCATCGCCGTCCTGGGCCTCTTCGCGTACAACCGGCTGCGCGTCGAACAGATGCCCGACGTCAGCCTGCCTTACGTGCTGGTGCTGACGAGCTATCCGGGCGCGTCGCCCGAGGTCGTCGAGTCCGACGTCACGAAGCCGCTGGAATACGCGATCAACACGGTGTCGGGAGCGAGCCTGATCCGGTCGAACTCGAAGGAAGGGCGGAGCGAGGTCTTCGCCGAGTTCCGGATGTCGACGGACATGATGAAGGCGATGCAGGACGTGCGCGACAAGATCGGGCAGGTGCGAACCGCCTTCCCGCGCGACGTCAAGGAACCCCTCGTCCTGCGCATCGAACAGGAAAACGCGCAGCCCGTGGTGTCGCTCGCCGTGCTGTCGCCGACGATGAACCTGCGCGACCTCACGTCGCTCACCGATCAGACGATCGTCAAGGCGCTCGAGAACGTTCCCGGCGTGGCGCGCATCGACGTCAGCGGGCGGGTGACCCGGCAGATCCTGGTCCAGATCAAGCCCAATGCGGTGACGTCGCTCGGCGTCGGCGTCGACCAGGTGATCAACGCGATCCGTGCCGCGAACCAGGATGTCCCGGCCGGGCGCATCACCCGCGGCCAGACCGACTCGATCGTGCGCATCGAGGGCAAGATCAAGGATCCGGCGCAGTTCGCCCGCATCATCGTCGCCCAGCAGGGCGGCGCGCCGGTCTACCTGTCGCAGGTCGCGGACGTCATCGACGGCGAAAAGGAGGAGACGTCGATCTCGCGGATCAACGGCCGTCCGTCGATCACGATCGACATCCAGAAGGCGCAGGACGCCAACATCGTCGACACCGGCCGCGGCATCACCGCTGCCATCGCATTGCTCAAGACCCGCCTGCCGGCCGACGTCGAGCTGCGCGTCGCCAATTCGACGGCCGACGCCGCCGAGCGAAGCGTCAACCGCGTGAAGTCGACGATTGTCGAGGGCGGCCTGCTGACCATTCTCATCGTCTTCCTGTTCCTGCACAGCTGGCGCAGCACGATCATCACGGGCCTCACGCTGCCGATCGCCGTCATCGCGACGTTCATTGCGTTGCACGCGATTCGGCTTCACGCTCAACTTCCTGACGCTGATGGCGCTGTCGCTCTGCATCGGCCTCCTGATCGACGACGCGATCGTCGTGCGCGAGAACATCGTGCGCCATCTCGGGCTCGGCAAGAATCACTGTCACCGCGGCGCGCGAGGGCACCGACGAAATCGGGCTCGCCGTGATGGCGACGACGTTCGCGATCGTCGCCGTGTTCGTGCCCATCGCGTTCATGAGCGGCATCGTCGGCCGCTTCTTCTTCCAGTTCGGCGTCACGGTCGCGGTGGCGGTGCTGGTATCGCTGTTCGTCTCGTTCACGCTCGATCCCATGCTGTCGGCGGTCTGGCACGATCCGCCGGGCTCGCGCTTCAAGCGGCTGCCGTGGCTCGGCCGCTTCATGGACAAGGTCGAGCAGCGGTATCGAGTGGCTGCACCGGTTCTACGGCGAGATCCTCGAGTGGGCGCTGGGCCACCGCAAGAGCGTGCATCGCGATCGCCGTCGTGTCGTTCTTCTCGAGCTTCGCGATCGTGCCTCTGGTCGGCACCGAGTTCGTCCCGCAGGCGGACGAAGGCTTCATCTCGCTGCGGCTCAACACGCCGGTCGGCTCGAGCCTCGAGTACACGGACAGCAAGGTGCGGCAGGTCGAGGCCGCGCTGAAGCCCTTCCCGGACATCGCGCTCGCGATGACCACGGTCGGATCGGAGGAGGGCCGCAACTATGCGCGGGTCAATCTGAAGCTCACCGATCGTGCCGCAGCGCAAGCGGACGCAGAAGGAGATCGAAGGCGCGATCCGGAAGGAGCTGAAGCCCATCCCGGGCATCGAGCTCGCCTTCGGCTTCGATCGGCCGGTGTGGGTCAACCTGCTGGGCCCGGATCCCGAGATGCTCACCACGCTGATCAATGAATTCGCGGCCAAGGTGGCGAAGGTGCAGGGCATCGCGGACCTCGAGACGTCCGAGAAGGCAGCGGCCCCCGCGTTGTCGATCCGGCTCAACAACGACGCCGCGGCCGACGTCGGGCATCACGGTGCAGCAGGTGGGAGCGACGATCCGTCCGCTGCTGGCGGGCGACACGGTGAGCTACTGGCTCGGGCCCGACGGCCAGAATTACGAGGTGAACGTGCAGCTGCCGAAGGACAGCCGCCGCCTCGCGGCGGACTTGAGCAACCTCTATCTCAGCACGACCAAGAAAGGTCCGGACGGCGAGGCACGGATGGTCCCGCTGCGGCAGGTCGCCGAGATCGTCGAGACGACCTCGCCGCAGATCATCAAGCGGCAGGAGCTGCAGCGACGCGTCGCGCTGTACGCGAACGTCGAGGGACGCCCGTCCGGCGACGCCAACAAGGACGTGCAGAAGATCCTCAAGGAGTTCGCGCTGCCGCCGGGCTACCGGTTCGACGTCGGCGGGCAGGCGAAGGACATGGAGGAATCGTTCCAGGCGGCGCTCGCGGCGCTCGGCCTCGCGGTGATCTTCATCTACCTCATCCTCGCGTCGCAGTTCGCGAGCTTCACGCAGCCGTTCGCGATCATGGCCTCGCTGCCGTTCTCGCTGATCGGCGTGTTTCTCGCGCTGCTGCTGACCGGCACGACGCTCAATCTCTTCTCGATGATCGGCTTCATCATGTTGATGGGCCTCGTGACGAAGAACGCCATCCTGCTCGTCGACTTCGCCAATCGCGCGCGCCGGGCGGGAGCGAGCCTGCACGACTCGCTGCTGCAGGCGGGGCAGGTGCGGTTGCGGCCGATCATGATGACGACGGCGGCGATGATCGGCGGGATGATGCCGCTGGCGCTCGGCATCGGCGAAGGCGGCGAGATCCAGGCGCCGATGGGGCGCGCGATCATCGGCGGCGTGATCACCTCGACGCTGCTGACGCTGGTGGTCGTCCCCGTGCTCTACACGTATCTCGACGGCATGCACGAGCGTCTGCGCGCGCGGCGCGCGGCGAAAGCCGCCGCGGCGGCCGGCACCGCAGGTTCGCATCCGACGCCTGCGCAGGGGGACTGACGCCGGCAGACTCCTCTCGCGTTCATGCCGGCCGTAGCACGCGCCGGCCGGGCGACGCTGCAGAGCGACGTGCGATAATGTCGCCGCCGTATTCGGACACTTCGCAGACACATCGGTCATCGATATGGACATCGAGCAAGCCCGCTTCAACATGGTCGAGCAGCAGATCCGGACGTGGGAGGTTCTGGACCAGAACGTCCTCGACTTGCTGTTCGCGGTGCGCCGCGAGGAATTCGTCCCGGCGGCGTACCGGTTGCTCGCGTTCGCGGATCTCGAGATCCCTCTGCGTTCCGGGGCCTCGATGTGGTCGCCCAAGATGGAAGCGCGCGTGCTGCAGGATCTGAAGCTCGAAGCGGGCGAGAGCGTGCTCGAGATCGGCACCGGCAGCGGCTATTTCACCGCGCTGCTGGCTGGCATGGGCGCGCGTGTGACAAGCGTGGAGATCGATTCGGCACGCTCGCGGCCGAAGCGAGGGCGAAACTCGCGCGCGCAGGGGTGGGTGCCGTCGAACTGGAAGCGGGCGACGGCGCGCGCGGTTGGGGCAGACGCCACCTACGATGCGATCGTGCTGACCGGTTCCACGCCGGTCCTGCCGGACCGGTTCGTCCAGCAGTTGAATCCCGGCGGTCGCGTTTTCGCCGTGGTTGGCGACACGCCGGTGATGACGGCGCGCATCGTGCGCTGGGTGGCGCCCGGCGCACTGACGACCCGAACGCTGTTCGAGACCGTGCTCGCGCCGCTTACGAACGCTGCCGTCGCGGCGCATTTCGAGTTTTGATACCGCAGCTCACTGCCGTCGAGCTCGCCCGCTGGCGCACCGACGCGGCGCGCGGCGCTCCGCTCGTGGTCGATGTCCGCGAGCCGTGGGAGTTCGAGTTGTGCCGGATCGACGGTGCGTTGTCTCGATTCCGCTCGGCGAGATCGCCGGACGCTTGGACGAGCTGCCGCGCGCGCGTCCGCTCGTGCTGGTCTGCCATCACGGAGGACGCAGCCAGCATGCGGCGATGCTGCTCGAGGGCGCCGGGTTCAAGGAGGTGTACAACCTCGCGGGTGGCGTGGAATCGTGGGCGGTCGACGTCGATTCGACCATGAAGCGATACTGACGAACCCTAGCGGGGATGACCGCGCGGTCGCTCCGCGCGATAAATTGGAACTGGAACGCCCACGATGAAATCACGCCTTTGCTCCTTCGCCTGGTCCGCTCGCGCTCGGCCTCGCGATGTTCGCCGCGCCCGCGATCGGCGAGGATCTGATGCAGATCTACCGCGAAGCGTTGCGCGCCGATCCCGCGATCGCCGCGGCCAAGGCAATCGTGGGAGGCAACCCAGGAGAAGGCGCCGCAGGCACGCGCCGGATTGCTGCCCAACGTCAGCGCCACGGCCGGCGGCTCGCTGTACAACTACGATGCGACGATCAAGTCCGATCCGCGCGAGAACATCAACCGCAATTTCAACCAGTACAACGCGATCGTCTCGGCGTCGCAGCCGATCTTCCGCTACCGGAACCTGAAGCTGTACGACCAGGCGAAGCAGCAGGTCACGCAGGCCGACTACGTCCTGAGCTCCGCGCAGCAGGACCTCATCGTCCGCGTCACGGTCGCGTACTTCGACATCCTGCTCGCCCAGTTCAACATCGAGCTCGCCGAGAGCCAGAAGAAGGCCGTCTTGGAGCAGCTCGCGCAGGCGAAGCGCAATTTCGAGGTCGGCGTCGCGACGATCACCGACACCAACGAGGCACAGGCGAAGTACGATGCGATCGTGGCGCAGGAGATCACCGTGCGCAACGAGTACGACAATCGGGTGACTGCGTTGCGTGCGATCATCGGGCGCTATCCGAAAGACCTGAAGAAGCTGGGTCCGGGGCTCGTGCCTGCGCTGCCGGAGCCCAACGTCGCCGATTACTGGGTCGATCGCGCGCTGAAGGAGAATCTGAACGTCCGCATCGCCGAGAGCAATTTCGAGATCGCGAAGCTCGAGGTCGACCGCGCGCGCGGCGGCCACTACCCCACGGTCGATCTCGTCGGCAGCTATACGGCGCAGGGTGCGAATGCGGCGGTGTCCTCGAGCATCGGCAGCGATCAGCGGACCGGCGTCATCGGCTTGCAGTTCAACTTGCCGATCTACGAGGGCGGATTCACCGATTCCCGCGTGCGCGAAGCCATCGCGCTGCTGGAGCGGTCGCGGCAGGATCTCGAGGGCGCCCGGCGCGCGGCGCTGTTCGCGGCGCAGACGGGATTTTCGGGCGTGAACAGCGCCACGGCGTCGGTGAAGGCGTTCGAGCAGGCGGTCGTGTCGGCGGAAAGCGCGCTCGCGTCGAACATCCTCGGCCAGGAAGTCGGCATCCGGACGTTTCTCGACGTACTCAACGTGCAGCAGAACGTCTACTCGACCCGTCGCGATCTCGCCGATGCCTACTTCAAGTACCTGATCGGCGTGCTGCGTCTCAAGTCTTCGATCGGCAGCCTCACGGAGCAGGACGTCGAGGATCTCAATCGCCAGCTGAGGGGCTGACCCCGCCACTTCCGGCGCGACCTTCGCGGCGAGGACCGTCTCGATCTGCGGCGCGAGCCACGCGGCGAGGCGGTCCGCCGCGCCGTGATGCGCGCGGTGAAACACGAGTGCCGCGGCGCACATCGCTTGCCGTCGGGGCGCGTCTCGGAGCAACGCGGCGACGGTCGCGATGAGGGCGTCGGCGTCCGCGACCTCGATGGCGGCGCCGGCCGCCTGCGCCTTTTCCGCTGCTTCGGCGAAATTGAACATATGCGGACCCATGAGCGTCGGCCGTCCCGCGCCGATCGGCTCGATCAGGTTCTGCCCGCCGAAAGGCAAGAGGCTGCCGCCGACGAAGGCGACGTCGGCGGCAGCGTAGTAGCCCGCCATCTCGCCCATCGAGTCACCAAGCACGACTTCGACGTCGGTCGTCACGGGAGCATTGCCGCTGCGAAGCACGAACGCGATCCCGCGTCGGCGAAGCAATTCGGCCACCTCCGCGAAGCGCTGCGGATGACGCGGGACGATCACCGTCAGCGTGCCCGCCGGAAGCGCGCCTGCCGCGAGTGCGTCGAGAAGAAGCGTCTCCTCGCCGTCCCGGGTCGATGCAGCGACCCATACGGGACGCGTCTCGCCGAAGCGCGCCCGGAACTCCCGTCCCAACGTCTCGCCGGCGTCCGACGCGATCGCGTCGAATTTCAGATTCCCGGTGACGACGGCGGCCGGCGCACCGAGTGCCGCAAGTCGTGCCGCATCGACATCGGTTTGGGCCGCGACGCCGGACAATGCACCGAGCATCGGTCGCGTGAGAGAGGGAAAGGCGGCGTAGAGCCGCGCGGATCGCGCCGACATTCGCGCATTGACGAGGTAGATCGGCACGCCGGCCTCGTGCGAGAGCGCGACGAGATTGGGCCACAGTTCGGTTTCCATGAGAAGCCCGACGCACGGATTGAAATGCGCGAGGAATCGCCGTACGGCGAACGGCGCGTCGTACGGCAGCCATGCCTGCAGCACGCCGTCGCCGAAGAGCGCGCGCCCGGCTTCGCGGCCGGTCGCCGTCATGTGCGTCAGCAACACGGTCGCATCTGGATGCGCGCGGCGCAGCCGCAGGACGAGTGGCGCCGCGGCGCGGGTTTCGCCGAGCGAGACGGCGTGCACCCAGATGATCCGTGGCGGTGCCGCGCTCCGGTATCGGCCGTAACGCTCGCCGACGTGCTCGCGATAGCCGGGTTCGCGGCGGCCGCGCCACATGAGGCGCAGCGGCGCGAGCGGCAGCGCCGCGCACCACAGCAGCGAATAGAGGCCGCGCAGCGGATCCATCAGCAGCGCGGAGCGTGGCGCATCAATTCCGAGGCGGCGCGCAGGACGTCCTCGGGCGTCGGAGGGGTACCGATGCCTCCGAGGTCGCGCGCCCATGGACCGGCGGGTCCGACGCCGCAGCGCAGCGGGTCGGTCGCCACGAACAGCGAGACGGTGGGCGTGCCGAGCGCCGCGGCGAGGTGAATGAGTCCGGTGTCGACGCCAACGACGAGCTGGGCGCGTGCGAGCAGTGCGGCGAGCGATGGCAGCGATTGTCGCGGTGGCGATGGAACATGCGCGTCGGCGACGCCGGCGGCGTAGCGCTCGCTTCGCGCGCGTTCGGCGTCGCTCCCCCAGGGCAGGATGACCGGGAAACCCAAGGCAGCGAACGATTCGACCAGTCGACGCCAATGGGCGTCGGGCCACAGCTTGTCGGCGCGCGACGTCCCGTGAAAGAGCGCGACGAACGGACGATCCGGCAGCATTCCGGCGGGAGCCGCCGGCGCCACGAGGCCGAAACGCGGTGGACCCTCGACCCGGTAACCGAGCGCAGCGGCGGCGAGCTCGCGGCAACGCACGATGAAGTGCTGGTTGCGGTCGATCGCGTGATGCTCGTCGTGCGCGAGCGTGGCGACGGGCTCGCGGATGCTCGCACGGTCGGGGCCGTGCCGCACGCCGCGCGCCATGCGCGCGATCAGCGCGCCCTTGACCTGCTCCTGCAGGTCGAGCACGGCCGAGTACTCGTCGCGCCGCAATGCCTGCCGGAACGATGCGAATTCGCGCCACGTCGATGCGGCGAAGGGGCGATGCCGCCAGCGACGCAACGCGACGGGAACGATGCGCCGGAGGCCCGGATGGAGCTCCAGCAGCGGAACGAATCCAGTCTCGGCGACCCAGTCGATCGCGAGCTCGGGACGGTGCGCGCGCAGTCGGCCACGATGGTCAGCGCATGGACGATGTCACCGAGCGACGACGGGCGTACCACGAGCACGGCGTGCTCGGGAGCGCCCTGCGCGCTCATGTGTCCCCTTGGCGCTGCGCGCCTTCCCTCCGCGAGGGAGCAGGTCGCGCCTCGGGACGGCCCTGTGGCGCCCACGCGGCCGTCGCCATGTCCCGGCTCGGGAGCGAAAGTTCCGGCGAATCCCCGTAGAATGCGCGCATGTTCGGCCTTTGTCGCGATGATACCGTGGAACACGACGCCGGGCGCCGCAACGGGTGTCCGCGATGGCGTGCCTCGAAGCGCGATGCCCGGCCGGATGGCGCATGAGCATCGCGCTCGGCGCGCCTGTCCTCGTGACCGGCTGCGCGGGATTCATCGGCATGCATGCGGCGCTCGCGCTCCTCGCTCAGGGCAGACGCGTGACCGGCGTCGACAACCTCGACCCCTACTACGACGTCACGCTGAAGGAAGCGCGGCTCGCTCGCCTCGTCGCGCACGGCGGTTTCCGGTTCGCGCGAATGGATCTCGCCGACGCCGATGCCACGGGCGCCCTGTTCGAAGACTGCGCTTTCGGGCAGGTCGTCCATCTCGCGGCGCAGCCGGGCGTGCGCCATTCGCTCGTCAATCCCGGTGCGTACTTCACCAACAACCTGACGGCGTTCGGCCATGTCATCGAAGGATGCCGTCAGGCGAAGGTCGCGCATCTCGTCTACGCGTCGAGCTCCAGCGTGTATGGCGCGAACCACTCCCTGCCGTTTTCCGAGGACCAGAACGTCGACCATCCGGTGAGCCTTTACGCCGCGACGAAAAAGGCCAACGAGCTGATCGCCCACAGCTACAGCCACTTGTACCGGCTGCCGACGACGGGCCTGCGCTTCTTCACGGTCTACGGGCCGTGGGGCCGGCCCGACATGGCGCCGATGCTGTTCACGAAGGCGATTCTCGCCGGCCATCCGATTCGCGTGTTCAACGACGGCAACATGCGCCGCGATTTCACGTATGTGGACGACATCGTCGAAGGCATCGTGCGGGTGATGGACAAAGCCGCCCGCTGGCCGACGGCGACGCCGCGCCGTACGCGATCTACAACATCGGCAATCACGAAGCCGTCCCGCTGGAGACGTTCATTGCCACGCTCGAGCGGTTGCTCGGCCGGACCGCGATCCGCGAATATGCGCCGATGCAGCCGGGCGACGTGCAGGCCACGTACGCCGCGATCGATCGCCTCGCGGCCGTCACCGGCTTCGCGCCGCACACGCCGCTCGCCGACGGCCTCGCACGATTCGTGTCGTGGTACCGGGAGTATTACTCATGATTTCACCGAAACCGGCTTTGGACAATTCATGATTCTCGTTACTGGCGGGGCCGGTTTTATCGGCGCCAACTTCGTGCTCGACTGGCTGGAGAAGGTGGCCGAGCCCGTCGTCAACCTCGACAAGCTCACCTACGCCGGCAACCTCGGCAGCCTCGCCGAGCTTCGCGGCGACGCGCGACACCTTTTCGTTCGCGGCGACATCGGCGACCGCGCCCAGGTCGATGCGCTGCTCGCGCAGCATCGGCCGCGCGCGATCGTCAACTTCGCGGCGGAGAGCCACGTCGACCGGTCGATCCACGGCCCGGCGGCGTTCGTCGACACCAACGTGGTGGGCACGTTCCATCTGCTCGAGGCGGCCCGATCCCATTGGGCTGCGTTGCCGAAGGAGGAAGGTCGGGCCTTCCGCTTTCTGCATGTCTCGACCGACGAGGTGTACGGATCGCTCGGCCCGGAGCGATCATCCTTTCACCGAGACGTAGCGCCTATGCGCCGAACAGCCCGTACTCGGCGTCGAAGGCGGCGGCCGACCACCTGGTGCGCGCCTACCATCACACGTACGGGCTGCCCACGCTCACGACCAATTGCTCGAACAATTACGGCCCGCGCCAGTTTCCGGAAAAGCTGATTCCGCTCATGATCGTCAACGCCATCGCCGGCAAGGCCATGCCGGTGTACGGTGACGGGCGCAACGTGCGCGACTGGCTCTACGTCGGCGACCATTGCGCGGCGATTCGCGCGGTGCTGGCGGGAGGAGCCCCGGGCGCGACGTACAATGTCGGCGGCAATGCGGAGATGACCAATCTCGACGTCGATCGGCACGATCTGCCGCATACTGGGGGAGCTCGCGCCGGGTCGCGATTACGCGAGCCTCGTGACGTTCGTCAAGGACCGGCCCGGACACGATCGTCGCTACGCGATCGACGCCGCCATGATTCGCCGTGACCTTGGCTGGACGCCTGCGGAAACTTTCGAAAGCGGAATGCGCAGGACCACGCGGTGGTATCTCGACAACGACGCCTGGCTTGCGGCCGTGACGAGCGGCGAATATCACCAATGGATATCGCTCAACTACGCCGACGGGACCGCATGATCGCCAACGGGGTGAGCGCCGCCGGGCCGTCCCGCGGCGCGAACAGCTCCCCGTCGGGGGCCAGCGCAGCGGCGCGAGCCGCAAGCGTGGGGGCACACCAATGATGCGCAAGGGAATCATCCTGGCGGGCGGCTCCGGCACGCGGCTCTATCCGGTCACGCACGCCGTGTCGAAGCAGCTCCTGCCGGTGTACGACAAGCCGATGATCTACTACCCGCTGACGACGCTGATGCTGGCGGGCATCCGCGACATTCTCCTGATCTCGACACCGGAGGACACGCCGCGCTTCCAGCAGCTCCTCGGCGACGGCGCGCAGTGGGGTCTCTCGCTTTCCTACGCGGTGCAGCCCGCGCCGGAGGGCCTCGCCCAGGCGTTCATCATCGGCCGCAGGTTTCGTCGGCCGCGACGCCTCCGCGCTGGTGCTGGGCGACAACATCTTCTACGGCCACGACTTTTCGGTCCAGCTCCGGCGCGCGGGTGCGCGCACCGACGGCGCGACGGTGTTCGCCTATCCGGTCGCCGATCCCGAGCGCTACGGCGTGGCGGAGCTCGATGCGACGGGCCGTGTGGTGAGCCTCGAGGAGAAGCCGAAGCAGCCGAAGTCGCGTTACGCGGTCACGGGACTCTATTTCTACGACAATCGCGTTCTCGACATCGCGGCGAATCTCGCGCCCTCGGCGCGCGGCGAGCTCGAGATCACCGACGTCAACAAGGTGTACCTCGCACGCGGCGCGCTCGGCTGCGAAGTGATGGGCCGCGGCATGGCCTGGCTCGACACGGGCACGCACGAATCGCTGCTCGAGGCCGGCCAGTACATCGCGACGATCGAGCGGCGGCAGGGGCTCAAGATCGCGTGTCCCGAGGAGATCGCGTTTCGCCTGGGCTACATCGACGCGGCCAGCGTCGAGCGGCTCGGCCAGGCGATGGCGAAGAACGGCTACGGCCAGTACCTTCTCGCGCTCTTGCGCGAGCCGAACATCCGATGAAGGTCACGTCGACGGCGCTTGCCGGCGTCATGGTCGTCGAGCCGCGCACCTTCGGCGACGAGCGCGGTTTTTTCCTCGAGAGCTGGAACGCCCGCGATTTCGACGCCGCCGGGCTGCCGCGACCTTCGTGCAGGACAATCATTCGGGCTCGCGGCGCGGCGTTCTGCGCGGCCTCCACTACCAGGTGCAGCACGCGCAGGGCAAGCTCGTGCGGGTCGCGGTGGGCGAAGTCCACGACGTCGTCGTCGATCTGCGCCGAAGCTCGCCGACCTTCGGCCGTTCGGTCGGCAGTTGCGCTGTCGGCGCAGAACCGGCGGATGCTGTGGGTGCCGCCGGGCTTCGCGCACGGCTTCCTCACCGTCTCCGAGCATGCGGATTTCCTCTACAAGACGACCGACTACTGGTATCCGGAACACGAGCGCACGCTGCTCTGGAACGACCCCGCACTCGGCATCGCCTGGCCGCTCGCCGGCGAGCCGATCCTCGACGCCGAAGGACGCCGCGGGCACGCCGCTCGCGGCGGCCGAAGTCTACCCGTAGCGGCGCCACCGACCGATGCCGCGCCCGAAGATCCTCGTGACCGGTGCCGACGGCCAGATCGGCTTCGAGCTCTCGCGGCTGCTGGCGCCGGTAGGCGACGTCGTCGCCGCCGATCGGACGATGCTGGACCTGTCCGATCCCGACGCGATCGTCGCGCTCGTGCGGCGCGAGGAGCCCGCGCTGATCGTGAATGCCGGCGCGTACACGGCCGTCGATCGCGCGGAGTCGGAACCCGAGCGGCGCGCGCGGTCAACGGCGTCGCGCCGGGCATCCTCGCCGAAGAGGCGAAGCGCGCGTCCGCGGTGCTCATTCATTTTTCCACGGACTACGTGTTCGACGGGACGCGCACCACACCGTATCCGGAAGACGCGCCGCCAGCGCCGCTCAACGTGTACGGGGCGAGCAAGCTCGAGGGCGAGCGCGCGATCGCCGCCGTCGGCGCGCATGCGCTCGTGCTGCGCACGAGCTGGGTGTACGGACTGCGCGGCCGGAATTTCCTGTTGACGATCCGAAGGCTCGCGACCGAGCGCGACGAGCTCACCGTCGTGGCCGACCAGATCGGCGTTCCGAACTGGAGCCGCGCGCTCGCGGCAGCGACGGTCGCGCATCGTCGGCGCCGGATTGCCGGCGCTGGCGGAGCGGTCAGGCTTGTATCACCTGTCGTGCTCCGGGGCGAGGCGAGCTGGTACGACTTCGCGCGGGCGATCCTGGGCGATGCGCCCCGACCGCGCGTCGTGCCCATCGCGACAGCCGACTATCCCACGCCGGCGCGCCGGCCGGCGTACGGCGTGCTCGCGACCGCTCGCTTCGAGCGGACGTTCGGTTTCGCGCTGCCGCACTGGCGCGCGGCGCTCGCGGATTGCATGGCGAGTCCCGGTGGCGCCGCCGGCATTGACCGGCAGCCGCCGTCGCGCGCTGGGCGCGGCGCGCGGCAATTTCAGAACGCGAACGAAACTTCGACGTCGGTCCCCACGGACAACGCGCGCCCTTCGCCGGCGATGACGATCGCATTCATGCCGAACGTGACGCCGCCGAGGCGATCGTCCATGCGGTAGCCGCGCAAGGTGGCGAGCGGCTCCGTGCCGACTTCTGCCGTGGCCTGGTCGGTGGTCGTGATCTGGCAGCGCGTGCACGGCTTGACGAGCTTCATGGCGATGCCGTCGGCGCTGAGCGATGTCGATGTGGTCCTCGTCGAACGGATCGAGGCCCGCGAGCACGATGTTCGGGCGGAATCGGTTCATCGGCAGCGCGGGTGAGCCGGCGGCCGCGAGCCGCCCGTTGAGTTCGGTGAGCGAGGATTCCGCGATGACGAGCAGCGGATACCCGTCGGCGAACGCCGTGTGCGCGCCCGAGTCGCCGGCGTAGACCGGATTGCGACGGCGCTGATGCGCCGGATCGAAGCGGACGAGACGAACGTCGGCGCCGAGGACCGCGGACAGCCACGCGGCGGCGGCGTCGCCTGCGTCGTGGGCGGGAACGCGGCTGTTCCAGACCACGACCTCGCGCGTCGCGCCTCCCTGCGGCGCGACGGACACCGCGAGCGGCGGCCGGCCCGGCGCGCGAGGACGAGCATGCCGCCCTCGAGGCTCGTGCGATCAGCGCGAGCCGGGGATACTCGCGCTGCGAGACGAAGCGCCCGTCCCGGTCGACGATCATCCATTCGCGGTCGCCCGCGCTCCCCGACGGCGTGGTGGCGACCAGCCCGCGCGCGGCCACGCGCACGCGATCCCGGGAAAACCCGGCGCAGCTCTTGACGGGATAGACGTTGAGCGCGGCGATGCGGGAGCGCGGCATTGCGAGGGCGATCCGGGTCCGGCGCGCGAATCGGGTGCTGCGGGCCGCCGCGCTGGCGGCGAAGGGTCTACCGCAGCCCCGACGCGTACTCGGCGACGGCCTTCATCTGCGCGTCGCTCATCCTGGCGGCGACCGTGACCATGATCATGCCGTTCGTGTCCTTGCCGTCCTTGTCGGCGCCGCGCTCGCCGGCCTTGAACGCCTTCAACTGCGCGTAGGTGTATTCGGCGTACTGTCCGGCGAGGCGCGGATAATTCTTGGCGACACCCGCGCCGTTCGGCGCGTGACAGGCCGCACATGCCGGAATCCCCGGCGGCGGCATCGCCGCCGCGATAGAGCTTCTGTCCCGCCGTGACGAGCGCCGCATCCTTCGCGGCCTGCCCCTTGGGCTGCTGGCGCGAGAAGTAGACGCCAAGCGCCTTCATCTCGTCGGGTTGCAGCGTTGCCGCCATCGCCTGCATGACGGGATTCACGCGAAGGCCCGACTTGAAGTGCGCGAGTTGCAGGGTGATATACTCGGCGGGCTGTCCTGCGATGGCTCGGATTCGCGGAAATCGCGCTGTTGCCGTCGGCGCCATGGCAGGCCGCACAAACCTCTTTGGCGATGGTCTGGGCGCGAGCGAGATCGGGCCCTCCGGCCGGCGTCTGCGCCGATACCGGTGTGGCAAGCGCCACCAACGTGCCGGCAACCGCCGCCAGCAGCAAAATGCGTCTCATCGGGTGACTCCTCGAAGGCAGCGGCAGGCATCCCGGCGGTGACTCCGGTTCCTTCGCCCGCACGATGCCGATCCAATGGTGCAAAAACGACGCATTGTAACGGAATCGCCGAGGCCGGCCAAAGCCCGGTCGCGATTCGACGATCGGCGGGACCGCGAATCGTGAAACATCCCGTGCGGCAGGCCGAGTTCATGCTGAGCGTCGCGAACCACGAGCAGCTGCCGCCGCCGGGCCGCCGGAAATCGCGTTCGCCGGCCGGTCGAACGCCGGCAAGTCGAGCGCGATCAACGCCCTCGCCAATCGGTCGCGGCTCGCGTTCACGAGCAAGACACCCGGCCGCACACAGCAGATCAATTTCTTCCGGTTGCGCGGCGGTGCGCTGCTCGCCGACCTGCCCGGCTACGGTTACGCCGCGGTGCCGCAGCAGCTCAAGCGGCACTGGCAGGCGTTTCTCGCGCGCTACCTCGCGACGCGCCAGTCGCTCGTCGGGCTCGTGCTCGTCGTCGACGCGCGGCACGGTCTTTCCGATCTCGATCGCGGACTTCTGGCGGGGTATCTCACGAGTGGCCGGCCGGTGCTTCTCCTTGCGACCAAGATGGACAAGTTCGTGTCGTCGGGACAGCGCGAAGCGCAGCGGGCGATCGAGCGGGACGTCGCCGCGTCGTTTCCGTTGCATGCGCCGCAGGTGACGATCGTGCCGTTCTCCGCGATCCGCCACATCGGCATCGAGGCCGCCGAAGTCGATACTCTCCGCGTGGCTCGGCGAACCGGAGTTCGACGCGGCGGAGACCGGGACCGGCGCCACCAAAGAAAAGGCCCCGCGTCCAAGGGGAATGGCGCGGGGCCCGAAATACCCCCGATAGGATTGATCACAATCGAGGGCACCCGCTCAGGGAGGGAAGCGGGAGACGTTACCGTCTGCGGAAAGTAGACAGTGGCCTCCGACGGGAGTTCCGACATGGGTTTCGATTTCGCAGGGCAGTATCCCGCTCGCCGCATGCGCCGGATGCGGCGCGACGATTTTTCGCGCCGGCTCGTGCGCGAGCATCGGCTGACGGCCGACGATCTCATCTATCCCGTGTTCGTGCTGGACGGCGCCAGACGCGAGGAGCCGGTCGCCTCCCTCCCCGGCGATCTCGCGCAAGTCCGTCGACCTGCTGTTGCGGGAGGCGGAACGCTGCGTCGAGCTCGCCATTCCGGCCATGGCCCTGTTTCCCGGTGATCGGCGGCGAGCGGAAGACGCCGGACGGAGCCGAGGCGTGGAATCCCGACGGGCTCGTGCCGCGCGCGGTGCGCGCGCTGAAGGAGCGCTTTCCCGAACTCGGCGTGATCACCGATGTCGCGCTCGACCCGTACACGAGCCACGGCCAGGACGGGCTCATCGACGCGACCGGCTACGTCCTGAACGACGAGACCATCGTGGCGCTCGGTGCGTCAGGCGCTCTGCCATGCGGAGGCCGGGTGCGGACATGGTGGCGCCGTCCGACATGATGGACGGACGCATCGGCGCCATTCGCGGGGCGCTCGACGGGGCCGGTCGGGAGCGCACGCAGAATCATGGCGTATGCCGCCAAGTACGCGTCGTCCTTCTACGGGCCGTTCCGCGATGCCGTGGGTTCCGCGGGCAACCTTGGCGGCGGCAGCAAGTACACCTATCAGATGGATCCGGCGAATTCGGACGAAGCGCTGCGCGAGGTCTGGCTCGACTCGGCCGAAGGGGCGGACATGGTGATGGTGAAGCCGGGCCTTCCCTACCTCGACATCGTGCGCCGGGTGAAGGACGCGTTCGGCGCGCCGACCGCGGTCTATCAGGTCTCCGGCGAATACGCGATGCTGAAGGCCGCGGCGCAGAACGGCTGGCTCGACGAGCGCGCCGGCGTGATGGAAACGCTGACCGCGTTCAAGCGCGCGGGAGCCGACGCGATCCTCACTTACTTCGCGCTCGCCGCAGCCGGCTGGCTGAGGGATTGAACGGCCCTACGTCGCTCAAAGTGAATCGCGCCCGGCTTGGCGATTCGATCAACGCAGCGAGCGCGTCGGCGTCAAGGCGCGGTTCGTCGTTCTTGCGCGGACGGTTTCGGCGCTGCGTCTCGGTGAAGATCGCGAGCCGGATCGCGATCCGCACCGATTCGACGCGCAGCACAGTCGGCGCGTCACCTTCGCGCGGCGGCAGCGCGCCGTAGGTCACGCCCTGGCCGGTGAGCTCGATCTCCACGGACTTGGGATCGTCCGCGGCGAGCTCGAGGCGCACGTCGCTGTGTTCGGTGGCCCAGCCCGCCGCGACGCCGCCGACCAGCACCGGGTCCCACGCCGCGAGGCGACGCATCCACGCGAGCGCCTCGATGCGCTGGCGGCGTAGCGTCGCGACATGGCCTCGCCGCCGAACAGGGCATGGTGGTCGGCCAGCGCCGATTCGATTTCGTCGTTCGACGGAAGCGCGGTCGTGTCGGGCAGGAGGAGTTGCCGCACGGCCTTGCGCTTGGCCAGCGTCCAGTCCAGCGAGACCGTGCTCGGCGATGAGCCGCGCGGCGAGCTGGGCGATCCGGAGGCGGTCGCGCTTGGCGCCAAGACCGTCGCGATGGGTGGGGCGGCGTGCGGCCGACATGGATTAGTGCGCGGGGCGCGCGTGGGGTTCGTTCGGCACCCCGGACGTCCGAGGCGCACCGTGCGCCCCCTCGGGGGCAGCGAACGTAGCGAGCGTGAGGGCCGTGCAACGCGTCTGTGCCCATAGTGTGAGCCGGCCCTAGAAGAGCTGGTCGCGGATGTCTTTGCCGGTCTTGCCGGGGACGAAGGTGTCGTCACGGCGTCGCGGCGGAAACTCGGACAGGAAAGTACTCGGTCATGGTGCCGGCGTCGTCGCGCAAGCCGGTCTCGGCATTGATCGTCAGGGCGAGTATGCCTTCGGGCATCGGCAGGTTGGCCTCCGGCGCGCCCTTCAGCGCTTTCGCCATGTGGGAAATCCAGATCGGAAGCGCCGCAACTGCGCCGGTCTCGTTGGTCCCGAGCGTCTTCGGCTGGTCGAAACCGATCCAGGATACGGCGACCATCGCTGCGTTGTAGCCGCAGAACCAGGCATCGACGTTCTCGTTCGTCGTGCCGGTCTTGCCCGCGAGGTCGGTGCGATTGAGCGACAGGGCGCGCGTCGCGGTGCCGACGCGCACGACATCCTTCAGCAGCGACGTCATGATCCAGGCGTTGCGCGGGTCGATCGCCCGTTCGGCCGTCGCTCCCACCTCGACGGGCGCGGCCTCCGACAGGACGTTCCCCTTGGCGTCGAGGATGCGGGTGATGAGATAGGGCGAGACGCGGTAACCGCCGTTGGCGAAGACCGAATAGGCGACCACCATCTGCATCGGCGTCGCTGCTCCCGCGCCGAGGCCCATCGTCAGGTAGGGCGGATGGAGCTTCGGATCGAAGCCGAAGCGGGCGATGTAGTCCTGCGCGTACTGCGGGCCGATCGCCTGCAGCACGCGAACGGTGACGAGGTTCTTCGAGCGGGCGAGCGCGGCGCGCACGCGCATGGGGCCGTCGAACTTGCCGTCGTAGTTCTTGGGCTCCCAATCCTCGCTGCCGGTTTGGGCCGCGGGAACGAAGAACGGGGCGTCGTTGACGATCGTCGCCGGCGTGAAGCCCTTTTCGAGCGCCGCCGAGTAGATGAAGGGCTTGAACGCCGAGCCCGGCTGGCGCAGCGCCTGGGTGACGTGGTTGAACTTGTTGCGCTCGAAGCTCCAGCCGCCGACCAGAGCCAGGATCGCGCCATCCTGCGGCCGCAGCGAGACGAAGGCGGACTCGGCCTGCGGCATCTGCGTGATCTCCCAGCGTCCCTTCGCGTCGCGCGCGAGCCGGATCACGGCGCCGGGCCGGATCCGGGTGGTGACGGCCGCCTTGTCGGAAAGCGCCCGGGCCGCGAACTTGAGGCCGTCGCCCGCGATCTCGGCGACCTCGCCGTCGGCCAGCACTGCCTTGACCTCGGTTGCGGAGACATCGGTCACGACAGCCGCGACCAGGCCGTCGCCGTCGCTCGTTTCGGCAAAGAGGCGCTCCAGCGTCGAATCGCGCTCGGCTGGCGTCCTCCGGCGAGCCGAAGGTAGGCCTCCGGGCCGCGATAGCCGTGCCGGCGGTCGTATTCGAGCACGCCGCGCCGCACTGCAGCATAGGCGGCTTCCTGATCGGCCCTCCGAATGGTGGTCTGGACGGTCAGGCCCTTGGTGTAGGCGTCCTCGCCATAGGCGTCGAACACGACCTGGCGGGCCATCTCGGCGACGTATTCGGCGTGGGTCGGGAGCGCTTCCCGCAGCCCCTGTCGGACGGCGAGTGGCGCGGTTTGTGCTTCCTGGAATTGCTCGGAACTGATGTACTTCAGGTCGTGCATTCGTCTAAGTACATACAATTGACGGGTTTTCGCACGTTTGGGGTTGCTGACGGGGTTGTAGGCGGAGGGCGCTTTCGGCAAGCCGGCCAGCATGGCCGACTCGGCCGGTGAAAGGTCGCGCAGCGCCTTGCCGAAGTAGATCTGTGACGCGGCGGCGAACCCGTAGGCACGCTGTCCGAGGAATATCTGGTTCACATAGAGCTCGAAGGATTTCGTCCTTGGACAGGGATCCTTCGATCTTCCAGGCGAGCAGGACTTCGCGCAGCTTGCGGGTGATCGTCTTCTCGCGCGTCAGGAAGAAGTTGCGGGCGACCTGCATGGTGATCGTCCCGGCCCCCTGCTGCGTGCCCGAGGCGAGATTGGACGCTGCAGCGCGCATGACGCTGAGGTAATCTACCCCACCATGCGAATAGAAACGCTCGTCCTCGGCCGCCAGAATGGCGTTTATCATCACATCCGGGACTTCGCGAATGGCGACGACCGCGCGCCGTTCCTCGCCGAATTCGCCCAGGATGTCGCCCTCGGCCGAGACCACGCGCAACGGAATCTTGGGGTGGTAGTCGGTCAGGCTTTCGAGCGAGGGAAGCGTCGGATAAAGTAGCGCCAGGACGAACGCGCCGAGCAGGCCGCCGACGAGGCAAAGGCCGACCAGGACGGACCCGACATAGAGGAGCCACCGCCTTAGCATGTGGGAATATAACTTACCCGATGGGAGGGGTGAATCCCGGATTATAGGCGGGCTTACAACAAAGGTATCCCCGGAAGGAAAACAATTTGACAACCTTCATACTTGCTGCCAATCTTTAATGTAGATTATCAGCATTGGGCCACAGGGGTTGGACCACAGGGCTACCATGCTCTCAGATAAACTCAATTCCGTCCTGGACGCGTTCAAGACGAAGTACCCGGCGCTGATCGGCGTCGACATCAGTTCGACTGCCATCAAGCTCGTCGAACTCGTCGAAGCCGGCAAGGGGGCCTATCGGCTCGAGCGCTACGCCATCGAGCCGCTGGTCCGGGATGTCGTCACCGACGGCAACATCGCCAACCTCGACCTCGTCGCGGACGCGCTCAAACGGGCGCACAAGCGGCTCGGCAGCCGGTATCGCAACGTCGCGCTCGCGCTCCCCGCCGCGATGGTGATCACGAAGAAGATCATTGTCCCTTCGGGCCAAAGGGAGGAAGAGCTGGAGCTCATGGTCGAGGCCGAGGCCAACCAGTACATCCCGTTCGCGCTCGACGAGGTCAACCTCGACTTCCAGACGATCGGGCCGGCGCCCAACAATCCCGATGAATCCGAGGTGCTGATCGCGGCCTCCCGCAAGGAGAAGGTCGAGGATCGGGTCGCCGTGGCCGAGGCCGCGGGGCTGAAGCCGCGGGTGATGGACGTCGAGTCCTACGCCATGCAGCAGGCGTTCGAGCTCATCTCGCCCTCGCTGCCGGCGAGCGGACGCGACCAGAACATCGCGCTCGTCGACATCGGCGCGCATGTGACGCACTTCTACGTGCTGCGCAATAACCAGTTTCTGTTCTCCCGGGACCAGGCGTTCGGAGGGAACCAGCTCACCCACGACGTCCAGCGCGCGTTCAACCTCACGCCCGACGAGGCTGAATCGGCGAAGAAGAGCCAGGGCTCCCGGAGAACTACGACACCGACGTGCTGCAACCGTTCATGGAAACGCTGGCGCTCGAGGTCACCCGCGCGCTCCAGTTCTTCTTCACGTCGACGTCCTACAACCAGGTCGACCAGATCGTCCTGGCCGGCGGTTGCGCGCTCCTGCCGGGCATCGACGAGTTGGTCGCCAAGCGGGCCGGCGTCACGACGGTCATCGCCAACCCGTTCGCCAACATGGCGACGTCCGATCGCATCCGGCCCCGTCAGCTCGCGCAGGATGCGCCGCTGCTGATGATCGCCTGCGGCCTCGCGCTGCGGAGCTTCGAATGATCCGCATCAACCTGCTGCCGCATCGCGAGCAGAAGCGACAGGCTCGCCAGCGGCAGTTCGTCTCCCTCTCGATCGGCCTCACCATCCTGGGCCTCGCGCTGGTCGCGTTGGGCTGGGTGATTCTCGGCGCGCAGATCGAGACCCAGGAGAGCCGCAACACCCTGCTCAAGACCGAGATCGCCAAGCTCGACGAGCAGATCAAGGAGATCGACAAGCTGCGCGAGCAGACGCAGGCGCTCCTCGCGCGGAAGCAGGTCGTCGAGACGTTGCAGGCCAACCGGACCGAAGCCGTCCACGTGCTGGACCAGATGGTGCGGCAGCTTCCCGACGGGATCTACCTGCGGTCGCTGAAGCAGACGGGGCAACAAGATCACGCTGACGGGCTACGCGCAGTCGAGCGCGCGGGTGTCGACGCTGATGCGCAACATCGACTCGTCGCCCTGGCTGCAGTCGCCGGAACTGGTGGAGATCAAGTCGGTTCAGTCGCCCGTGGCCAAGGATCTTCGGATCAACGAGTTCACCCTCAACGTCCAGATCAAGCAGGCCGCGCCGCCGGAAGAGCCCAAGGCGGCTCCGGGCGCTCGACCCGCTCCGGCGGCGCCGGCGGCCCCGGCGGCGCCGCCCGGCAAAGCCAAAGGCGCAAAAGACGTATGACACTCGACGACATCCGCCGGCTCAATATCAAGGAGGTCGGCAACTGGCCCATCCTGCCGAGGGCGGCGCTCCTGCTCTTCCTCCTGATCGTGGTCGTTGCCGCGGGGGCCTTCCTGGTCTGGAAGGACCAGTACGAGGCTGCTCGACCGTTCGCAGCAGGAGGAGGTCAAGCTGAAGGAGCAGTACGCGACCAAGAAGGCCAAGGCGATCAACTACGACATCTACGTGCAGCAGCTGAAGGAGATCGAGCAGTCGTTCGGCGCGCTCCTGAAGCAGCTGCCGAACAAGGCGGAGATGGACGCGCTTCTCACCGACATCAACCAGGCCGGACTGGGCCGCGGGCTCCAGTTCGAGCTGTTCAAGCCGGCGGCGCACGGAGCGCCTGGCCGACTTCTACGCCGAGTTGCCGATCGCGGTGAAGATCACCGGCAACTACCACGACATGGGCGCCTTCGCGAGCGACGTCGCGCAGCTGCCGCGGATCGTCACGCTGAACGACGTCGCGATCACCAACGACAAGGGCGTCCTGACGCTCGATGCCGTGGCCAAGACGTTCCGGTATCTCGACGAGGAAGAGCTCGCCAAGCAGCGCAAGGCGGTGAAGGACGCCAAGGACAAGGCGGGCAAGAAATGAGACGCTGGCTCGCCTGTCGCGATGGGTGCGGGCGTGTTGCTCGCGGGATGCGGCGGCGAAAGCCATCAGGACCTTCGCGCCTGGATGGCCGACCAGGGCAAGGGTGCGCGCGGCCGCGTCGATCCGTTGCCGCAGATCAAGCCTTACGAGCCTTTCGCCTACAACGCCTTCGACCTCCCGGATCCCTTCAAGCCGCGCAAGATCGAGCCCACCAAGGGGGGCGGGAGCAAGCTCGCACCGGACTTGACGCGCCGCCGCGAACCGCTGGAGGCGTATCCGCTGGAGTCGCTCAACATGGTGGGAACGCTAACGCAGGGGAAGTCGACGTACGCCCTGGTGCGCACTCCTGACAAGGATGTCTATCAGGTGACCGCGGGCAATTACCTCGGGCAGAACTTCGGCGTGATTCTCGGCATCAACGAAAGCGAGATCCGCATGAAGGAGCTCGTGCAGGACGGCAGCGGCGATTGGACCGAACGGACGGGAACGCTGCAGCTGATCCAGGCCGACACGAAGACACAGGAGCGAAAAAAATGAGCGCGTTCGTTTTCATTGACAACGTCGTGACCGGGGCGCGAACGGCCCGCGGCGCGCGCGCGTGGCTCTTGGCCCTGCTCACGCTCCTCGGCACCGGCGCGGCGTACGCGCAGGCGGCCAACAGCATCGATTCGATGACGGTGTCGAAAGGCACGTCGGGGCGGACGATCGTCAAGTTCATGCTGAAGAACGCGCCCGCCAATCCGCCCGCGGGCTTCGCGATCGCGACGCCGCCGCGGATCGCTCTCGATTTCGTCGACACCGGCAATGGTCTCGGCACGACCCAGCGGCTGGTCGAGGACGTCGCGTTGCGCAGCGTCAACGTGATCCAGGCCGGCAACCGGACGCGTGTCGTCTTCAATCTCAACCGGCCGCAGACGTTCGAAACACAGGTCGAGGGCAACGCCGTGCTGGTGACTCTCATCGACCAGAGCGATCAGCTCGACGCCAAGCAGCAGACGGTGCAGCGATTCGCCGAGTCGCGCACCGGCGACACGCAGCACGCGTTGCGCGACGTCGATTTCCGCCGCGGCACGAACGGCGAGGGCCGGATCGTCATCGACCTCTCCGATGCCGCCACCGGGATCGACATCCGGCAGCAGGGCAAGGCGCTCATCGTCGACTTCATCAAGACCTCGCTGCCGAAGAATCTCGAGCGCCGGCTCGACGTGCAGGATTTCGGCACACCCATCGTCACGGTCGACACGTTCGCCCAGGGCCCGAACACGCGGATGATCATCGAGCCCAAGGGCTTGTGGGAGCACTCGGCGTATCAGACCGACAACCGGTTCATCCTGGAAGTGAAGCCGATCGTCGAGGATCCGAACAAGCTCGTGCAGGGCACGCGCCAGGGCTACAAGGGCGACAAGCTGTCGCTCAACTTCCAGAACGTCGAGGTGCGGGCGGTGCTGCAGGTGATCGCCGACTTCACCGGGCTCAACATCATCACGAGCGACTCGGTGAGCGGCAGCCTCACGCTGCGCCTGAAGGACATTCCGTGGGACCAGGCGCTCGACATCATCATGCAGACGAAAGGCCTCGACATGCGCAAGAACGGCAATGTCGTGCTGATCGCGCCGCGGGAGGAGCTCGCGCTGAAGGAAAAGCAGCAGCTCGAAGTCGCAGAAGGACATCAGCGAGCTCGAGCCGCTCGTGTCGGAGTCGTTCCAGCTGAACTACATCAAGGCGCAGGATCTGCTCAACCTGATCACGACCAACCGCCAGCAGCAGTTCGGCGCGGGCGCGGGCCAGACCGCGACGACGGGTGGCCAGGGCTCGTTCATTTCGAAGCGCGGGGTCGCGATGGTCGACCCGCGGTCGAACATCCTGTTCGTGCAGGACATCCCCTCGAACCTCGAGGAGATCCGGAAGATCATCCGCCAGATCGACACGGCGATCCGGCAGGTGGTGATCGAGGCGCGCATCGTGATCGCGAGCGACAAGTTCGGCCGGCAACTCGGCGTGCGCTTCGGCGCCCAGACGGGATTCCGGATCAACAACAAGTATGCGGTCGGGCAGGGCGGGAGCCTCAGCACGCAGCCGGTCGTCGCCACGCCGGGACAGCAGGGTGCGACGCGCGACACCAGGACGCAGACGCCGTACGAACTCGCGTCCGGGATCACCTATGCCGGCTACTCGGATTCGCCGCAGCTCAACGTCAACCTGCCGGTGCTGAACGCCGCCGGCAGTCTCGCGCTGACGCTGATCAACCTCGGCAGCGGCAACCTCATCAACCTCGAATTGTCGGCGCTCGAGTCCGACAATCGCGGCAAGGTGGTGTCGAGCCCGCGCGTGGTCACCGGCGACAACCAGAAGGCGCATATCGAACAGGGCACGGAAATTCCCTACGTGACGCCGGGGAGCGCCAACAATCCGGCCACGGTGCAGTTCAAGAAGGCCGTGTTGAGCCTCAACGTGACGCCGCAGATCACGCCCGACAACCGGATCATCATGACGGTCGAGGTGCGGAAGGATTCGGTCGGCCAGATGGTCAACCTGGGTGGCGGATTCCAGGTGCCCTCGATCGACACGCGCAACGTCACTACGCAGATCTCGGTCAACAACGGCGACACCGCCGTCATCGGCGGCATCTACGAAGAGACGGTCACCAACACCGTCGACAAGGTGCCGTTCCTCGGCGACGTTCCGGTGCTGGGCTATCTGTTCAAGACCACCGGCCGCACGAGCGAGAAGCAGGAACTCCTCATCTTTCTCACGCCGCGCGTGATCAAGGAATCGATCAACTCCATCAAGTGATGGCGAGTCGGACCTGACGCGCCGCGTCGATTGCGGCGCGCAGGATTCAACCGGCTGCCGGCACGTGCGGCGATGCGCTTCCGGCGCCGGCCGCGCGTTCGTGTGCCCGCATCGAATCCACTACAATGCGCGGGTGCATCTGCATCGGGGCAATCTGTTTCTGGTCGGGCTGCCGGGCGCGGGCAAGTCGACGCTCGGACGCCAGTTGGCGCGCCGTCTGGCCAAGACTTTCGTGGACGCCGACGCCGAGCTCGAGAAGAAACTCGGCGTGACGATCCCCACGATCTTCGAGATCGAGGGTGAAGCGAGCTTCCGCGACCGCGAGGAAGCGGTGCTCGCCGAACTGACAACACTTTCCAATGTCGTGCTCGCCACCGGAGGCGGCGTCGTCATCCGGCCCGCGAATCGCGAGCGGCTGAAGCAGAACGGCACCGTGATCTATCTGCACGCGATGCCGGAAATGCTGCGCGAGCGCACCCGCAGGAGCCGACATCGGCCGCTCCTCAATGCGGCGGACCCGATGGCCCGGCTGGCCGAGCTCTACGCGGTGCGCGACTCGCTCTATCGCGAGGTCGCGGCATCGGTGATCGAATCCAATCGCGACGAGATCGCGCGTTTCGCACGCGAGCTCGAGGCGTCGTTCCAGGACCCGCTGCAGGCATGAGCGCGCCGGGCCGTCCAGGACGCGAGACTGCGGTCCGTCCCGGAGGGAAGGCGCGCAGCGCCAAGGGTGCACCAATGAGCGCCGCGACGACGCTGCGCGTCGCGCTGGGCGAGCGCAGCTATGCGATCCACGTCGGCCCCGGTCTGCTTGCGGCGGCCGGCGGCCTGCTCGCGCCACTGTTGCCGCAGCCGCGCGCGGTCATCCTGACGAATCCGGTCGTCGCCGCGCATTGGCTCGCCCCGCTGCGGGCGAGCCTGAAGGCTGCGGGAATCGCGAGCGAGTCGATCATCGTCCCCGACGGTGAAACCTTCAAGTCGTGGTCGACGCTGCACGACGTCCTGACGCGACTCCTCGAGCAGAACGCGGAACGGTCGACCACGCTCGTGGCGCTCGGCGGCGGCGTCGTGGGGGACATCGGCGGGTTCGCCGCCGCCATCTATCAGCGAGGGATGCCGTTCGTGCAGGTGCCGACGACGCTGCTCGCGCAGGTCGACTCGTCGGTCGGCGGCAAGACGGCCGTCAATCATGCGCTCGGCAAGAACATGATCGGGGCGTTCCATCAGCCGCGTGCCGTGGTGATCGACACCGATTGCCTGCGCACGTTGCCCGAGCGCGAGTTCGCCGGCGGCCTCGCAGAAGTGATCAAGACGGCCGCGATCCGCGACCTCGGATTCTTCGAATGGCTCGAGGCGAATCTCCCGCACCTCCTCGCGCGCGATTCCGAGGCGCTGGTGCACGCGGTGGCGGAAAGCTGCCGGATCAAGGCGGAAATCGTCGCGGCCGACGAGCGCGAAGCCGGTGAGCGCGCGCTGCTCAACTTCGGCCACACGTTCGGGCACGCGATCGAGGCGGGGGTCGGCTACGGCGAATGGCTGCACGGCGAGGCCGTGGCCGCCGGCATGGTGCTCGCCGCGCGGCTGTCCGAACGTCTCGGCGGGTTGGCCGGTGCGGATGTCGAACGGCTGCGTGCGCTCCTGCAACGCGCGGGATTGCCGGTCGAGGCCCCGCGTCTTCACGCGGAGCGCTATCTCGCGCTGATGCGCCGTGACAAGAAAGTGGTGGCGGGCTCGATGCGCTTCGTGCTGCTTCGCGCCATCGGGGAGGCCTTTGTTACCGGGGAAGTTTCCGAGCGCGCGATCGGCGCCGTGCTTGAAACGTGAACGTGCGCCGCAGTTCGCCTGCCATCAGCAAGCGAGACGGCCATGGAACGCGAAGCGGCGCCAGACGGCGCCGCTTCGCTTTTCACACGCGAGCAGGCTCGCGCCCTACGATGTACAGGTGATCGTTGCGGGGATGGTTTTCTGTGGCGAGCTCTGATCCCTGAAAACAACTGTTGTCGTGCTGGCGCCCGCCGGAAGCGGCCCTACGTTGAAGCCTCCCGGGATGGTCAATACGGTGACGCTTCCAGCAAGCGAATTTACCGCTTGGGCGCTATAGGGCGCAGTTCCGCCCGTAACAAGGAACGGGAAGCTTGCGCCGCCGCAAGTAGTGGTTGGCGCGTACGTTGCCGGGGCCACGACCAGAGCCCCCGGCGTCACGGTGGGTGGTTCCTCGGTCCCCTCGACGTTGTGGAGCAGCGCGGTGGTCTGGCGGCCCGTCGCGTCCAGGATCGAGAATGTCAGCGGATCGACGCAGGCGCCGTTGGTGATCGCCCTGAAGAATCCGCCGTTGGTGTTGACTGTCGAATTGACCAAGGTGACGCTGTTGGGGAACGTCGACGAGACGCGATAGGGCGGGGTGCCGCCGTAGATGTAGTAGTCGACGACGAACCCGCTCGAGCACACGCCTTTGAATGCGCCGGTGATCTCCGCATCGCCCGGAACCACGGTCAGGATCGCCGACCCATCGGTGACCTGCACGATGGTGAAATTGCCGACCAGCTGCTGCCCGGACGTGACGTCGGTCACCCTCAACTGCGCGAACTGCGTCGGCGCACCGACATTGACCTGGAGAATGACGCTCGCCTTGCCCGCGGAGTCGGTGAGGACAGTCAACGTCGAGGCGAGCGGCTGCGCGGGATTGTTGGTCACGATGGCATAGGCCGAGCCGATAACGTCGAAGCGCACTGCGCGACCGAGGGGACTGCCCTGTGTCCGAAGCACTGTCACGGTTGCGAGCCCTGTCTGACCGGAGCAAATACCGGTGCCGCAATCGTCCTGGTTGGGAGTGATCGTCAGCGAATTGCCGAGCGTCGACGCGCGCACGGTGATGACCGCCGTCACCGTCGGGGTGACCGGCTGCAAGGGACCGAGATCCTGGATGGTGATCGTGACGTCGGTGTCGGCTTCGACATTGGCCCCGAGCAACACCACCGTCCGTCCCGCGACGTCCTGCGTGACCGGCAGGACCCCCGAATTGGACGAAAAGGCCCGGAAGGGCCCTGCTCCGCCCGTGATCGTGAGAGTCGTCGGAACGCCCGAGTACGCGACGGCGACGTTGGGGGACACCGTCATCGTGCTCTCGAAGAAGTTGTTCGGCGCCCCGCTTCCGCCGCCGCATGCGCTAAGGGCGAGCACTCCCGCGGCAGCGGCAAGCGCGGTGAGCAGTCGCAGCCAGCCGGCAAAGAGGCGGTTTTCCGTCATGATGGGATTCCCAATGATGTTGTCCTAAAGATGGCGGGGTGGCAGAGCTGTTTTGGATGCAGCAACAAGCATCTAGCCCATTCTCTTGAGATTAAAGCCTAAGTTTGCGCCGGGCGCAAGTGTTTTGGTTCCATCCCTTTCGCCCCGAGCCGGAAGCTGTTGCGTGCCGCGCCTCATGGGTTTCGCGGTGCCTTGTCGCATTGCAGCATCGCTGCTAGTCTACAAAGGTTTCACCCCCATCAGGGAAGCCCCGACCGGCGCCATGGAACCCGGCGACCGGACGCCACGTCGCTGCGGTGAGGTCATCGTGCAAGAACGTCCTGAAGGATCGCCCCATTGGCCGCCGTCGCGCCAGGGCCTGTACGATCCCGCGCATGAGCGCGATGCGTGCGGCCTCGGTTTCATCGCCCATATCAAAGGTCAGAAGCGTCACGCCATCATAACGCAGGCGCTGTCCATCCTGCGCAATCTCTCGCACCGCGGCGCCACGGGCGCGGATCCGCTGCAAGGCGACGGTGCGGGCATCCTGATCCAGCTCCCCGACCGGTTCCTGCGCAAGGCGTGCGGAGCGCAGGGCCTCACGCTGCCGGCCATCGGCCAGTACGGCGTTGGCATGGTGTTCCTGCCGAAGGAGCCGGCGTCGCGGATGGCGTGCGAGCAGGAGATCGAGCGCGCGGTGGCGAGCGAGGGCCAGATCCTCCTCGGTTGGCGCGACGTGCCCACGGACAGCAGCGGACTCTCCGAGCGGACGAAGGACGTCGAGCCGGTCATCCGGCAGGTCTTCATCGCGCGCGGATCGACGGCGATGGACGACGATGCGCTGGAGCGCAAGCTCTACATCATCCGCAAGAAGTCGGGCCACGCGATCCAGGCGCTGCGGCTTCGCCACGGCAAGGAGTTCTACGTGCCGTCGATGTCGTCGCGCACCCTCGTCTACAAGGGGATGCTGCTCGCGCACCAGGTCGGCGAATACTTTCCCGATCTCACCGACGAGTCCATGGTGTCGGCGCTCGCGATGGTGCATCAGCGCTTCTCGACCAACACGTTTCCGACGTGGGATCTCGCGCACCCGTTCCGGCTCGTCTGCCACAACGGCGAGATCAATACGCTGCGCGGCAACGTCAACTGGATCCGCGCGCGCCAGCAGGGCATCGCGAGCACGGTGCTGGGCGAGGATCTCGACAAGATCTGGCCGCTGATCTACGACGGCCAGTCGGATTCCGCGTCGTTCGACAACGCGCTCGAGCTCCTGGTGATGGGCGGCTACTCGCTCGCGCACGCGATGATGCTGATGATTCCCGAGGCCTGGGCCGGCAATCCGCTGATGGACGAGGACCGCCGCGCGTTCTACGAATATCACGCGGCGCTGATGGAGCCCTGGGACGGGCCTGCGGCGATGGCGTTCACCGACGGCCGGCAGATCGGCGCGACGCTCGACCGGAACGGCCTGCGGCCGGCGCGCTTCATCGTCACCGACGACGACTACATCGTGATGGCCTCCGAGGTCGGCGTGCTCGACATCCCGGAGCGAAAGATCGTCACGAAGTGGCGCCTGCAGCCGGGCAAGATGCTCCTGGTCGACACCGAGCAGGGCCGCATCATCGACGACGCGGAATTGAAGCGCACGCTCGCCACGGCGAAGCCGTATCGGCAGTGGATCGAACGCTCGCGGATCGCGCTCGACGACCTGCCGGAGCCCGCGCCGCCGCAGCCCACCGAGGTGCCGCTGCTCGACCGCCAGCAGGCGTTCGGTTACACGCAGGAGGATCTCAAGGTGATCCTCGCGCCGATGGCCCGCTTGGGCGAGGAGGCGATCGGCTCGATGGGCAACGACGCTGCGCTCCCGGTTCTGTCCCGGCGGCCGAAGGTCTTCTACAGCTATTTCAAGCAGCTGTTCGCGCAGGTGACGAATCCGCCGATCGATCCGATCCGCGAAGAGCTCGTGATGTCGCTCGTCACGTTCATCGGACCGCGGCCGAACCTGCTGGCCGTGGATGTCCCCGCGGACGCGGTGGATCTGCCGATGCGCCTCGAAGCGCAGCAGCCGATTCTCACGAACGGCGCGATGGAGAAGATCCGGCATGCCGCGCTGTTCACCGGCGGCGCGTTCAAGGCCTTCGAGCTCGACATCTGCTATCCGGCGGCGTGGGGCGCGAACGGCATGGAAGCGGCGCTCGCGTCGCTCTCGGCGGCGGCGGAGGACGCCATACACTCGGGCTACAACATCCTGATCGTGTCCGATCGCAAGGTGTCGGTCGATCTGCTGCCGATTCCCGCGCTGCTCGCCACCGCGGCCGTGCACCAGCACCTCGTCCGCAAGGGGCTGCGCACCAGCACCGGCCTCGTGGTCGAGACGGGCTCCGCGCGCGAGGTGCATCACTTCGCACTGCTCGCGGGCTACGGCGCCGAGGCCATCCATCCGTACCTGGCGCTCGAGACGCTGCCGTCGCTGGCCGGTCCCGAATCCCGCGCGTCGGAGGCGGAGCTGGCGAAGCGCTTCATCAAGGCGATCTCGAAGGGGCTCTACAAGGTGATGTCGAAGATGGGCATCTCCACGTACCAGTCGTATTGCGGGGCCCAGATCTTCGAGGCCGTCGGCTTGCAGCGCGATTTCATCGCCAAGTATTTCACCGGCACGTCGAGCAACGTCGAAGGCATCGGGCTGTTCGAGATCGCGGAGGAGGCGCACCGGCTGCACCGGGCCGCGTTCGGCCATGACCCGCTGCTCGACCACGCGCTCGACGCGGGCGGCGAGTACTACTACCGGATCCGCGGCGAAGACCACATGTGGACGCCGGATTCGATCGCGAAGCTGCAGCATGCCGCGCGCACGGGCAATGCGCAGACCTACAAGGAGTACGCCGCGCTCATCAACGACCAGACGAAGCGGATGCTGACGCTGCGCGGACTCTTCGAGTTCCGGTTCGCGCCGACACCGGTTCCGCTGGCGGAGGTCGAGCCGGCCGCGGAGATCGTGAAGCGCTTCGCCACCGGCGCGATGAGCCTGGGATCGATCTCCACCGAGGCGCACGCGACGCTCGCCATCGCGATGAACCGCATCGGCGGCAAGTCGAACACCGGCGAAGGCGGCGAGGATGCGCAGCGCTATCCGCTCGCGAAGGCCGGGGAGACGCTGAAGTCGCGGATCGGCGCGGTCGTCGGTGACATTCCGCTGCAAGGAAGGCGACTCGCTGCGCTCGAAGATCAAGCAGGTGGCCTCGGCCCGCTTCGGCGTGACCGCCGAGTATCTCGTGAATGCCGACCAGCTGCAGATCAAGATCGCGCAGGGCGCGAAACCGGGCGAAGGCGGCCAGTTGCCCGGCCACAAGGTCTCGGGTTACATCGCGCAGCTCCGTTACGCGGTGCCCGGCGTCGGCCTCATTTCGCCGCCGCCGCACCACGACATCTACTCGATCGAGGATCTCGCGCAGCTGATCCACGACCTCAAGAACGCGAATTCGCAGCGCGTCGATCTCGGTGAAGCTCGTGTCCGAGGTCGGCGTGGGCACCGTGGCCGCCGGCGTGGCGAAAGCCAAGGCGGACCACGTGACGATCGCCGGGCACGACGGCGGCACGGGCGCGTCGCCCGAATCGTCGATCAAGCACGCGGGCACGCCGTGGGAGCTCGGTCTCGCCGAAACGCAGCAGACGCTGGTGCTGAACCGTCTCCGCGGCCGCATCGCGGTGCAGGTGGACGGCCAGATCAAGACCGGCCGCGATGTCGTCGTCGGCGCGATGCTCGGGCGCCGACGAGTTCGGCTTCTCCACGGCCCCGCTCGTCGTCGAGGGCTGCATCATGATGAGGAAGTGCCACCTCAACACGTGTCCGGTCGGCATCGCGACGCAGGATCCGGAGCTCCGCCGAAAATTCACCGGACAGCCCGAACACGTCGTCAACTACTTCTTCTTCGTGGCCGAGGAAGTGCGCGAGCTGATGGCGAAGCTCGGCATGCGCAAGTTCGAGGACCTGATCGGCCGGTCCGATCTGCTCGACATGCGGCGCGGCATCGACCACTGGAAGGCGGGTGGGCTCGACTTCTCGCGGATCTTCTACCAGCCGCCGATGCCGGCCGACGTGGCCCGCCGGCACTGCGAAACGCAGGATCACGGCCTCGTCGGCGCGCTCGATCACCAGCTGATCGCCGCAGCGGCGCCGGCCATCGAGAAAGAGACGCCCGTGCGGCTCGCGCACAAGATCCGCAACGCCAACCGCTCGGTCGGCGCGATGCTGTCGGGCGCGGTCGCGCGGAAGCACGGGCACGCAGGGCTCGCCGAGGACACGATCCATGTGGCCTTCGAAGGCGTGGCCGGCCAGAGTTTCGGCGCCTTTCTCGCGCGCGGAATCACGTTCGAGCTGCAGGGCGCCACCAACGATTACGTCGGCAAGGGATCTTTCCGGCGGGCGCATCGTCGTCTACCCGGATCCCGCGTGCCCGGCGATACCCGAGGACAACATCGTCATCGGCAACACGGTGATGTACGGCGCGATCGCCGGCGAAGCCTACTTCCGCGGCGTTGCCGGCGAGCGGTTCTGCGTGCGCAATTCGGGCGCGTCGGCCGTCGTCGAGGGCACCGGCGATCACGGTTGCGAATACATGACCGGCGGCACGGTCGTCGTGCTGGGAGCCACCGGGCGCAATTTCGCGGCCGGGATGAGCGGCGGCGTGGCGTACGTGTACGACAACGACGGCGCCTTCGCCAAGCGCTGCAACACGTCGATGGTCGCGCTCGAGCCGCTGTTGCCCGAAGCCGAGCAGGCGAAGGTGGAGCGTGACCTCGCCGCCGCCGGCAACGGCCGTCTCCCGCACGCCGGCCGCTCCGACGAATCGCTCGTGCGCGAACTGATCGAGCGGCACCTGCGCTTCACCGGCAGCACGCTGGCCCTCGCGATCATCGACGATTGGGAAGCCGCGCGCCGGAAGTTCGTCAAGGTCTTCCCCACCGAGTACAAGCGCGCGCTGACCGAGATGCACGCGGCGAAAGCAGTCGCAAGGGCAAGTGCTGCGACCGTGAAGGTGGCCGCAGTGGAAGCGGAGCTCGCTGAATGGGCAAGATCACGGGCTTCATGGAGCTCGCGCGCATCCAGGAGGCGTCGCTGCCGCCGCAGGAGCGCGTGACGAACTATCGCGAGTTCGTGCTGGCGCTCACCGACGACGCCGCGTCGAAGCAGGGCGCGCGCTGCATGGACTGCGGCATCCCCTTCTGCCAGACCGGCTGCCCGGTCAACAACATCATTCCCGACTGGAACGACCTCGTCTACCAGAAGCAGTGGCGCGAGGCGCTCGACGTGCTGCACTCGACGAACAATTTTCCGGAGTTCACCGGCCGCATCTGCCCCGCGCCGTGCGAGGCCGCGTGCACGCTCAACATCAACGACGACGCCGTCGGCATCAAGTCGATCGAGCACTTCATCATCGACAAGGGCTGGGACGAAGGCTGGGTCGTGCCGCTGCCGCCAGCGACGAAATCCGGCAAGCGCGTGGCGGTCGTGGGCTCGGGACCCGCCGGGCTCGCCTGCGCGCAGCAGCTGGCGCGTGCGGGACACGACGTGGTGCTCTACGAGAAGGCCGATCGCATCGGCGGCCTGCTCCGCTACGGCATTCCCGACTTCAAGATGGAGCGGCACCTGATCGATCGACGCATGGCGCAGATGTCGATCGAGGGTGTCGAATTCCGGCCGGGCGTGCACGTCGGCAAGGATGTCTCGGCCGCGTCGCTGCCTCGCCGAGTACGCCGCCGTCGTCCTGACCGGCGGCGCGGAAGCGCCGCGCGACCTTCCGGTGCCGGGCCGCGATCTCGCCGGCATCCACTACGCGATGGAGTTCCTGCCGCAACAGAACCGCGTCGTGGCGGGCGACAAGGTGCCGGGCCAGATCCTGGCGACGGGAAAGCATGTCGTCGTGATCGGCGGCGGCGACACGGGATCGGACTGTGTGGGTACATCGAACCGCCAGCGCGCGAAGTCGATCACCCAGTTCGAGCTCCTGCCGCAGCCGCCGGAACAGGAGGACAAGCCGGTCGTGTGGCCGTACTGGCCGATCAAGCTCCGCACGTCGTCGTCGCACCAGGAAGGCTGCATGCGCGACTGGGCGGTGGCCACCAAGCGCTTCGAGGGCAGCAACGGGCGGGTCGAGAAGCTGATCGCGGTGCGCGTCGAGTGGCAGAGGGACGCGAACGGGGCGCATGAAGATGGTCGAGATCGCCGGGTACCGAGTTCGAGATGAAGGCCGACCTCGTGCTGCTCGCGATGGGCTTCGTCGGCCCGGTACGCGAGGGCCTGCTGGAAGAGCTCGGCGTCGAGCGCGATCCGCGCAGCAACGTGCGCGCCGACACGGAGAATTACCAGACGTCGGTGCCGAAGGTGTTCGCGGCCGGCGACATGCGCCGCGGCCAGTCGCTCGTGGTCTGGGCGATCCGCGAAGGCCGGCAGTGCGCGCGCGCCGTCGACCTGTTCCTCACCGGCAGCACCGAACTCCCCCGCTGATTCGACGACGGATCGTCGCCACCGGCCGCTCGTGCCTTGCCGGGCGCGCGTCGCGCCGTTACGCTCCCGCGATGCCGCACACTCGAAAACGACGTATTCCTCCGCGCGCTGCGCCGCGAGCCCACGCCCTACACGCCGGTGTGGCTGATGCGCCAGGCAGGGCGCTACCTGCCCGAATACAACGCGACGCGCGCGAAAGCGGGCAGTTTTCTCGCGCTCGCGAAGACGCCTTCGCTCGCGACCGAGGTCACGCTGCAACCGCTCGACCGGTTTCCGCTCGATGCGGCCATCCTGTTCTCGGACATCCTGACCATTCCCGACGCCATGGGTCTCGGACTCCATTTCGCCGCCGGAGAGGGTCCGCGGTTCGAGCGCACGACCGCGGACGAGGACTCGATCGCGAAGCTCGAGGTTCCGGACATGGCCGGGCTTCGCTACGTGTTCGACGCGGTCCGCGAGATCAAGCGCGCGCTCCACGGCACGCGTGCCGTCTGATCGGGTTTGCCGGCAGCCCGTTCACTCTCGCGTGCTACATGATCGAGGGCGCCGGGAGTTCCGACTTCGCGTCGGTGCGCCGCATGGCGTACGGCCGGCCCGACCTGCTGCAACGCCTCGTCGACGTGAACGCGCGCGCGGTGGCCGCCTATCTCGACGAGCAGATCGCAGCCGGCGCCGATGCGGTGATGATCTTCGACACGTGGGGCGGCTTGCTGACGACCCGTGCCTACCACGCGTTCTCGCTCGATTCGATGCGATCGGTGCTGGCGGCGTTGCGACCCGGACCGGACGGGCGGAAGGTGCCTGCGATCGTCTTCACGAAAGGCGGTGGGCAATGGCTCGATTCGATCGCGGAGTGCGGCGCCGCGTGCGTCGGGCTCGACTGGACGGTCGATCTTGCGGCGGCCCGCGCGCGCGTGGGCCATCGCGTGGCGCTGCAGGGCAATCTCGATCCGCTGGCGCTCCTTGCGGATGCGGAAGCGGTCGCGCGCGAAGCGACGGCCGTCGTTCGGGCGGCGGGCCCGGCGCCGGGCCACATCTTCAATCTCGGGCACGGCATCGTTCCCGCGACGCCTCCCGACAACGTTGCGGTGCTGGTCGAGACGGTGCACCGTGAATCGCGCAGCCGGCCGCGCCGGGAGTTGAAGCGCCGGCTCTCCTCGCGTCACATGGCGGCGGGTCCCATGCCGAGAAATGAATTCGAGGGAGGGGCTTGACAAAGGGCAAAACTCGGTTCCAGGCGGTGCACTTATGCACACGAGAGCGCCTCGTCGGCTGTCCAGGACAGCGGGCCGGGCTCAGCCTCCGGCGATGAAATATTTAAAACTTTGAAAATAAAAGGAAAAATTTGTTGCGTTCGATACCGCACGCAACGGGTCGTCGATGGACGCCGGACGGCACGCAAAATCCGGCGGGCCAGTTACCCACAAGATTGTCCACAGAGGTTGTGAACGGAATTTTCCCGGCGTTATAAACCAACGACTTGCCGGAAGTTGCTGCAGCGCGTGTTGAGCATTTCGCACACTACAAGTTCGCGGGCGGCTGGTGCCGTCGCGCAGCGGTGGCGCCTCCTTCGGCGTTGACGCGCATGGCCATTGCACGCGTCGCCCTCCCCGTTGCGGCGACCGCCGCTTTCGACTACTGGATTCCCGACGGGCTCGCCGTGAATCGCGGTGCGGTCGTGCACGTTCGCCTCGCGCGTCGCGCGCTCGCGGGCGTCGTGGTCGACGTCGTACCGGTGTCCGAGGTTCCGCACGACAGTTGCAACCGATCGTCGAGCTGCGGCAGGACGTGCCGCCGCTGCCCGCGGACGTCCTCGAACTCGCGGAGTTCGTCGCGAAGTACTACCAGGAACCGCTGGGGCTCGTGCTCGCGCAAATGCTGCCGCCGCTCGCGGCCGTGTCGCGCAAGCCCCGACCTTCGCGCGCGGCAGCCTCGACGCGCGATGCGGAGCATCCCGGCGCGGGAAGAGCGGTGTCGCTCAATCCCGAACAGGCGCGAGCGGCAGCAGGCGATCATCGAAGCGCGGGATCGTTCGCTCCGTTTCTTCTGCAAGGTGTCACCGGCAGCGGGAAGACGGAGGTCTACCTGGCGGCCGCCGCCGCCGCCATCGCCGCCGGTGGACAGGTGCTGATCCTGGTGCCGGAGATCAACCTGACGCCGCAGTTTCGCCAACGCATCGCCGATGCACTGCCGAGCGAGGAGGACGGTGACGCTGCACAGCCGGCTTCCCGCCGGGCGAGCGCTTGCGCCATTGGTGCGATGCCGCGCGCGGCGATGCCGATCTCGTCCTGGGCACGCGGCTGGCCGTGTTCACGCCGTTGCCGCGGCTCGGCCTGATCGTCGTCGACGAGGAACACGATCCGTCGTTCAAGCAGCAGGACGGCGTGCGCTATCACGGCCGCGATGTGGCGATCTGGCGCGCGCGCCAACGGAGCGTGCCGGTGGTGCTCGGCAGCGCCACGCCGTCGCTCGAGACGCTCGTTCACGCGCAGAAGGTCGCGCTATCGCCGCCTCACGTTGCCGCGGCGCGCGGTGGCTCCGGCCGTCGAAGCCGCGGTCACCTTCGTGCCGAGCCGGGACGCCGCGGCGCTCGAGGGGATCGGCGCGCCGCTCGAGGCGGCGCTCGCGGCGCGGCTCGACCGAGGGAGAGCAGTCCCTCGTCTTCATCAACCGCCGCGGATTCGCCTTGTCGCTCCTCTGCTCGTCGTGCGGCTGGCAGGCAGGTTGCCCGCGCTGCAGCGCGCGGCTCGTCGTTCATCGCGAGACGACGGAGCTTCGCTGCCACCACTGCGGCCATGCCGAGCGGCTGGCGCGGACCTGTCCGGAGTGCGGCAACGTCGATCTCATTCCGCTCGGCCACGGCACGCAGCGGCTCGAGCGCGCGCTCGCCGCGCGCTTTCCTGGCGCGCGCATCGAGCGCATCGACCGCGACAGCACCCGGCGCAAAGGCGCGTTCGCGGGGGTGCGCGATCGCGTGCATGCGGGCGACGTCGACATTCTCGTCGGCACGCAGATGCTCGCCAAGGGCCACGATTTCCCCAGGCTCACGCTGGTCGGCGTCGTCGGCGCGGACAATGCGCTCTACAGCGGCGACTTTCGGGCGACGGAGCGGCTTGCCGCGCTGCTGTTCCAGGTGGCGGGCGTGCGGGCCGCGCCGACCTGCCGGGCGAGGTGATCGTGCAGACGGATTTCCCGACGCATCCGCTGGCGCGTGCGCTCGCGGCGCACGACTACGAGAGTTTCGCCGAAGTGCTGCTGGCGGAGCGACGAGCCGCGACGCTGCCGCCGTTCGCGCATCTCGCGATGCTCGTGGCGGAGGCGCCGCGTCGCGACGTGGTCGACGCCTTTCTCGCCGCGGCGAGCGACGCCGGCCGTGCGCTGGCACGCGCGGAGTCGGACGCCGTCGAGGTGTTTGCCCCGGTGCCGGCCAGCATGCCGCGGCGCGCGGGCCTCGAACGGGGGCAGGTGGTCGCGCATGCGCTCGAACGCGGCGCGCTGCAGCGATTCCTTCCGCAATGGCGCGGCGCCATCGCCGCCTTGCCGGGCCGGCGCGTGCGCTGGGCGCTCGACGTCGATCCGCTCGGGTTCGCGTGATGCCGGGGCACGGGCGAGAGTGTGCGACCAGCTATAATCCGTCATTCCGTCACCGTGGTGACGGAATAACTCCGCGAATTGGAGCGGCGCGTACGGCGCCGTTCAATTCGCGGTTCCCGTGTCAATTTGCCGACCGTGCTTTTTTCGGCGACGTTCTATGACCGATCTTCGCACCCAGCTCGAGAGTACCTGACGCTCGGCCTGGAGGCCGTCGCGCCGGATCGCGCCGGAGCGACGATCGAGCTCGATCGCCCGAAGCAGCCGGAGCACGGCGACTTCGCGTCGAATGTCGCGCTCCAGCACGCGAAGGCGCTGAAGCGAAATCCGCGCGAATTCGCGCAGGCGCTGGTGGCCGCGCTGCCGGCCTCCGAACTGGTGGAGAAGGTCGAGATCGCCGGCGCCGGGTTCATCAACATCTTCGTCACCCGCGCGGCGCGGCAGGCGGTGGTCCGGGACATCCTCGCCGAGGGCGAGCGTTTCGGTCGCGGCAATGCGCGGAGCGGCGAGCGCGTGATGGTCGAGTTCGTCTCGGCGAATCCGACCGGGCCGCTGCACGTCGGCCACGGCCGCCAGGCGGCGCTGGGCGACGCGCTCGCGCGCCTCATCGAATGGCAGGGCGCCGCCGTGACCCGCGAGTTCTACTACAACGACGCCGGCCAGCAGATCCAGAATCTGGCCGTCTCGGTGCGGGTGCGCGCGCAGCAGCTGCTGGGCGAGCACGCCACGCCTGCCGGAGGACGGCTACCGCGGCGACTACATCCGCGAGCTGGCGCAGCGCTATCTGGACGAGGTCGGCCACGACCTGGGCGACATCGAGTCGATACGCCGCTTCGCCGTGGCCGAGCTGCGCGAGCGAGCAGGATCGCGACCTCATGGCGTTCGGCGTGCGGTTCGACAACTACTATCTCGAGAGCTCGCTCTACTCCGACGGACGCGTGGACGCGACGATCGAGCGCCTGACGTGCGTCGGGCAAGACGTACGAGGCCGAGGGCGCGCTGTGGCTCAAGACCACGGAGTTCGGCGACGACAAGGATCGCGTGATGAGGAAGTCCGACGGCGGGTACACGTATTTCGTGCCCGACGTCGCGTACCACGTGACGAAGTGGGAGCGCGGATTCACCACCGCGATCAACGTGCAGGGGTCCGACCACCACAGCACGATCACGCGCGTGCGCGCCGGATTGCAGGCGACGGGCCTCGGCATCCCGCAGGGCTATCCAGCCTATATCATCCACAAGATGGTCACGGTGATGAAGGGCGGCGAGGAGGTCAAGATCAGCAAGCGCGCGGGAAGCTACCTCACCTTGCGCGAGCTGATCGACGATGCCGGTCGCGACGCCGTGCGCTTCTTCCTGGTGGCGCGCAAGGCCGAGAGCGAGTTCACGTTCGACATCGATCTCGCGCGGTCGCAGACGCTCGACAATCCCGGTCTACTACGTGCAGTACGCGAACGCGCGCGTCGAATCGGTGATGCGCCAGGCCGGCATCGCGCAGGAGGGACGCGCCGGCCGCGTTGCGCGATGCCGATCTCGCTCCGCTCACGAGTCCGTTCGAGGATGCGCTGTTGCGCCGCCTCGCGGCGTTCCCGGCCGAGCTCGCACTCGCGGCGCGCGAACTCGCGCCGCATCTCGTGACGGCCTACCTCAAGGAACTGGCCGCCGAATTTCACAGTTACTATAATGCCGAGCGGTTCCTGGTCGAGGAGCCCGCCACGCAGCGCGCGCGCCTGGCCCTCGCGGCGGCGACCGGGCAGATCGTGCGCAACGGTCTCGCCGTTCTCGGGATCAGCGCGCCGGATCAGATGTGATCGCCAACGCCTCCAGGACGAACCTCGCCATGACGTCCCGTAGCGACCACCGTCCGCCGCGCTCCGCCGATGCGAAGCGGCGCACGGTGTCGTCGCGCAAGTCCGGCTTCGGCGGAACGCTTCTCGGCGTCTTCATCGGGATCGCGCTGGGGTTGGCGCTCGCGGCCGGGGCCGCGTTCTACCTGATGAAGTCCGGCAATCCCTATGTCGCGTCCGGGCGCCGCGGGAGACCGCGCGCGAGGCGCGAAGGATCCGGCGAAAGCCGGTCGAGGCGATGCTGGCTGGCGCCGACAAGCCGCGTTTCGATTTCTACAAGATTCTGCCGGGCGTCGAGGAGCCGAAGGTCCAGGCCAAAGGCGGGTGAGACGAGCACGCCCGACCGTGCCACGGTCGAGCGCGCCGCTTCCCCGGACAAGGCCGTGGCGAAGGTGGAGGAGCGTCCGACCGCCGGCTCCCGGAAAAGGCGGCGAAATCCGTGGAGCGTTACTGGTTGCAGGCGGGTTCTTTCGCGAGCGAGGCCGACGCCGAAAACCTGAAGGCGCGACTCGCGTTCGCGGGCTGGGAGGCGGCGATCCAGCAGGCGAGCATGCCGGACAAGGCGGTGCGCTTTCGCGTCCGCCTCGGCCCCTACGACAATACCGACGAGCTCAACCGGATGAAGGGCGAGCTCGCAAACGAGGCTTCGATGTCGCGGTGATCAAGTTCTGAGAGGAGCGGGCCCGCGCTTGCCATGTTCGCTGCCCCCCGCAGGGAACTCGCGTCGTCGCGCGGAGCCCAACGAGCGTTCAACAAGCCATGGAGAATTCGAACATGCAACCGCTGCACACACTGACCCGCCGCCTGGCATTGCTCGCTGGCCGCTTTCGTCGCGGCGCTGTCGTTGTCCGCTACAGCGCAGATGGCCGCGCCGCAGGAAGGCAACCAGTATCTGCGCCTCAAGAATCCCCAGGCGGTCGAAACGGGAAAGAAGATCGAGGTCATCGAGTTCTTTTCCTACGGTTGCCCGCATTGCGGCGAGTTCGAGCCCGATTCTGCAGGGGTGGCTCAAGACCATGCCCGCCGATGTGCAGTTCCGGCGCGTTCCGGTGATGTTCCAGGAGCGCTGGATTCCGCTCGCGAAGATCTATTACACCCTCGACGCGCTCGGCGAGGAGTCGCGACTGTCGCCGGACGTTTTCGTCGCGCTGCACGGGAAGGGCCTCGCCCTCTGGCAGGACAAGACGTTCTTCGACTGGGCGGCGAGCCAGGGTCTCGACCGCAAGAAGGTCGAGGACATGTACAACTCGTTCGCGATCGGCGGCAAGGTCAACCGCGCGCGCATGCTCGCGCAGACCTACCAGGTGCAATCGGTCCCGTTGATCATCGTCGACGGCAAGTTCGTCAGCAATCGCATCCCCTCGCACGCCGCGATGCCGCCGCTGATCGACGCGCTCGTGGCCAAGGCGCGCGCCGAACGGCCGAAGAGCTGATCGCGCGGCAGCTGATTCCACTCGGCGCAGGCCGCCGTGCGCCGCGCACGGGCAGGCAGGCCGTGTCTAGGCGTTAGCCGGTGGCGCCAGCGCGCAGCGTCTTCATCACCGGCGCCAGCAGCGGTTTGGGCGAGGCGCTCGCGCGGGAATATGCCGCGCAGGGCGCGAACCTTGGCTTGTTCGCGCGCCGCCATTGCGGAGCTCGACGCGCTCGCCGCGACATTGCCGGCCGGTCGCGTCGCGGTGTACGCGGCGACGTGCGGGATGCCGATGCTCTCGCCCACGCCGCCGCCGATTTCATCGCGCGTTTCGGCGTGCCCGACATCGTCGTCGCCAACGCCGGAATTTCGCAGGGCGTGTTGACGGATCACGCTCGAGGACCTGCCCGCGTTCCGCGCGGTGTTCGACACCAACGTCGTCGGGATCGTCCACACCTTCGCCCCGTTCGTGGCCGCGATGACCGCGGCCGGGAAAGGTGGCGCGCTCGTCGGCATCGCCAGCGTCGCCGGATTCCGGGGCTTGCCGGGATCGGGCGCCTATTCGGCGTCGAAGGCAGCGGCCATCACGTACCTCGAGAGCCTGCGGGTCGAGCTGCGGGACACCGGCGTCGCCGTCGTCACCGTTTGCCCCGGCTACATCGCCACGCCGATGACCGCGAAGAATCCGTATCCGATGCCGTTCGTGCTGCAGGCGGACGAGGCGGCGCGGCGCATCGTGCGCGCGATCGAGCGCCGGAAGCGATTCTATGTGCTGCCGTGGCCGATGGCGATCGTCGGGCGCGTGCTGCGCGTTCTGCCGCGCCCGATCTACGATGCGCTGTTCGCGCACGCGCCGCGCAAGCCGCGGCGATCCGATTGATGCCACCGCGCCGTCGCGGACCGACGGCGCGATCCTGCGCGTTACAACGGCATCCGCACGCCGACGGTGACGGCCCAGTAGTTGCCGTCGGTCCGGCCCGCGGTCGCCGAACCCGCGACGAATCCGGTGACGCCTCCGAACTCGGTGCTGGCGCCGAGGTTGAACAGCGCGTAGCTGTTGTCCGGCTTGCCGACGGGCACGCTGTAGTAGCCGCCCAGCGACGACCGACGACGCGCCGACGCTGCGATTCTGATCCTTGGAGTCGAGCTCCCAGGTGGCGCGCGCATAGGGGCGAATGGCTGCCGATGTTGCCGGCGACCTGCCAGCCGAGGCTCCACAGCAGCTGATTGCGCGATTGCTCGCCGTAGGTCAGCGCCGTGCTGTCGGCGCTGGTCTCGGAGAACTGCTTGACGACGGCCTTCGTCCACGCGAGGCGCGCGTACGGGCCGTGCATCAGCTCCTTCATCGTGAACCAGTAACCGCCGAGGAGACGCCCGGTGAATTCGTAGCCGCGGGCTTCGGCACTCTCGGTGCGAAGCGCCGGCGCCCAGCGGGATGAGGCGATTGATGTCCGAGTAGTCGAGGCTGCCGGCGCCCAGCGTCGCGCCGACGTACCACGGCCCGTCGCCATAGCCGGCGTACGTCGTGCGCGACCGGCTGCCGCAGCGTGTATCCGCCGCCCGGGCCACCGAAATCGCCCTTGTTGTCCGTGTAGCCGAACATCGCGCCGACCAGCATCCGGTCGGAGACCTTCATGTCGCCGCCGACCGCCACGGTGTTCATGTGCGCGCTGCCGCTGTTCGGCCCCGCCTGCAGGTCCGTGTGGCTGTAGTCGTACGCGGCCCACGCCTCGAGCTTGCCCTGGGTACGCGGCGCATTGAGACTCGACCACATGCGGTTGTCGAGCGCGCGGAAGTTCGCCTGCTCGACGCGCGAGCGGGGCTTCGGCCAGCGCTGCCATCTGCTGCGGGCCGGTGATCATCGACTCCGCCAGCTGCGCAAAGATCGCGTTGCCCGCAGTCGTCGGGTGGACGCCGTCGGCGAAGAGGTAGGTCTGCGCCGCATTCGGCGCCACGAGGTTCGCCGGGCGTGCACATCAGCGACGAAGGTGGTGCGGCACGCGGTGCCGTTACGTTCGAGAAACCCGTAAGCGGTCGGATTGGCAACCACCTCGTTTACGAGCGCTGAACGCGTTGACCCGGATCGTCTGGACGCCCGGAGGCGTTGAGTGCGCCGTAGAACGTGGTGTAATAAAGATTGACGACTGCGTTGATCTGGCCGATCGCCGGATTCCCGGCATACGCCGGCAGTCTTGCCGATGTCCGGGCACGTTCCAGACGAGTGATGTATCTGCGCGCCCCCGGCATGGAGCGCGCGATCTGCTGCGCGAGTTGGCACCGCGGCCGTCCCAAGGCGGCCTGCACTTGCGCCGGCGTCGCCACGCCCGATTGAGAACCGGCAGAACTGGTAGAAGAAGTCGTTGGCGCCGCCCCAGACCGAATAGAACGCATTCCGGTCGCCGGGCCTTTCGCCAGTCAACTGCTGGACCTGAGTCGCGATTGGCACTGCCGCGCGCCGTCGGCGCCGCTGGCGGGTACGCCCGGCAGACAGCGTCACGCGCGCGCCGCCGTAGGCGTAGTCGTTGCCACCCTGATTGGCGGGGTCTGGCGAAAAGCCGAAATACTGTGCGAACAGCTGCGCCCACACCGGCCCGGGATTGGTCGTGAACATTCCGGTACCCGGCGGCAGCACCGGCTTGTACGAGCCCGATGTCGGTGTAGCTGTCGCCGAAAAAATACACGTTCGAGAACTGCGTGTCGGCATGGGCGGATGCAGCGAGCGAAAGCGTGATCGCGCTCGCGAGCAGGCTTCGTTGAAGCTTGCGCATGGGTGCCTCCTGGAGGGGCTTATTCTTATGGGTGGACGAACGCGGGAAGGTGCGCTGTCATCTTAACCGAATTAGGTCGCGGCCATCATCCCGCAGTGCGGTCGGTCAATCCGGCGCCACGGACGGCCATCTTAGCGCAGCTGAGCGGAAGGCCCAACGCCGTCAGATAGACGTGGCCGGTCCGATCAGTTGGCGAGGAGCGCGAGACGCTTGCCGCCATCGATCAGCTTCACGCGCTCGCCTTCGCGCACGCTCGGCTGGTTCGAATAGTGGAAGGTCCGCGTGTTGCCGGCGTCCATCCGGAGGGTGACGAGCCAGTAGGACTTCGCGTTCTTGTTCTTCTCGACGGTGTTCCCGACGTACGCGCCGCCGGCCGCGCCGGCGATGGTGGCCACCGTGCGGCCGGTCCCGCTGCCGATCTGGTGACCCAGGACCCCGCCGAGGACGCCGCCGGCGACGGCGCCGAGTCCGGAGCCCTTGCCTTCCTCGGTGACGAAGCGGATCGACATGACTTGTCCGCAATCGGTGCAGGGCGTCTGCGCGATCGCGGCGGAACCGGCGCCGAGCGCGATGACCGTCATGACGACGAGGCCGGCGATCGCGACAGAAGACGCGTGAAGGGGATGCGTGCCATGGCGTATCTCCTTGGATCTGGTGTCGTATGGCGGGTCATGCGCCCGCTCACGTTTCGTCGACCCGCAGGCGCGCATAGGCGCCGGGCGCGGCCTCGATCACCTTGAGCTTACCCTTTCCCGGGACGCGGGCCGGGACCTGCGCGCCGAGGTGGGGCTTGAGCCAGGCGCGCCAATTGTCCCACCATGAGCCCTCGTGCTGCTTCGCGCCCGCGAGCCAGGCGTCCGCCGACTCGGGCAGCTTCTCGTTGGTCCAGTAGCCGTACTTGTTCGCCGCCGGCGGATTGATCATGCCGGCGATGTGGCCCGAGCCCGACAGCACGAATCGCGACTTGCCCGATACGAGCTGCGGGCCCGCGTACGTGGTCTTCCACGGGGCGATGTGGTCCTCGATCGCGGAGACGAAGTAGGTCGGCATGGCGATCTTCGAGAGGTCGATCGGCACGCCGGCGAGCGTGATGCCGCCCGGCTCGCGCAGCAGGTTCTTCATGTACATGTTGCGCAGGTAGAAGCTGTGCATCGTCGCCGGCATGCGCGTCGAATCGCAGTTCCAGTGCAGGAGGTCGAACGGGAACGGATCGCGGCCGAGCAGGTAGTTGTTGATGACGAACGACCAGATGAGGTCGTTGGAGCGCAGCATGTTGAAGGTGTTCGCCATCTCGCTGCCTTCGAGATAGCCGCGCTCGTTCATCTTGCGCTCGAGCGAGGCGACCTGCTCCTCGTCGATGAACACCTCGAGCTCGCCGGAACGCGAAAAGTCCACGAGCGACGTCATGAACGTCGCGCTCGCGATGCGCCGGTCCTTCGTGGCCGCCATGTAGGCGAGCGTCGCCGCGAGCAGCGTGCCGCCGAGGCAGTAGCCGACGGCGTTGATCTCCTTCTCGCCAGTGGCCTTTTCGATCGCCTCCCAGCGCGGCGAGCGTGCCTTCGGTCAGGTAGTCCTCGAAATCCTTGTGCGCGAGCTTGCCGTCGGGATTGACCCAGGAGATGACGAAGACGGTGAGGCCCTGGTCGGTCGCCCACTTCACGAACGAGTTCTTCTCGCGCAGATCGAGGATGTAGTACTTGTTGATCCAGGGCGGAATGATGAGCAGCGGCCGCTTCGCCACCTTGGGCGTCGTCGGCTCGTACTGGATGAGCTGGAGGAGGTCGTTCTGGAAGACCACCTTGCCGGGCGTGGTCGCGATGTTGACACCGAGCTCGAACGCCTTCGGGTCCGTCATCGAGATCTTGAGCTGGCCGTTGCCGCGCTCGATGTCGTCGAGGAGATTGTGGAGGCCCTTGACGAGATTCTGCCCGCCGGTGGCGATCGTCTCGCGGAACACCTCGGGATTGGTCAGCGCGAAATTCGACGGGGCGAGCGCGTCGATGTACTGCCGCGTGAAGAAATTGACCTTGCGCTTCGTCGCGTCGTCGAGGCCCTCGACGTTGCCGACGGCGTCGTGCAGGCTTTCCGCGGCGATGAGGTAGCTCTGCTTGATGTAGTCGAACAGGAAATGCTGCTCCCAGTCCTCGTGCTTGAAGCGCTTGTCGCCCTTCCCCGGGCTCGCGACCGGATCGACCGCCCCGCCGAGGAGCTTGATCGTGGACGTCTGCCAGAGGTTCATGTAGTTCCACCACAGGTTCATCTGCGTCTCGGCCATCCGGTACGGATTGGCCAGCATCTTCGCGGCGACCTCCATGAACGCCTTGCCGATCCCGAGCTCGTCGACCGCCAGCGAGTGGCCGGATTGCGCCTGGCGCGCGGCGAAGTCGCCGATCACTTTCGCGCTCTTCTCGGCGGCGGTGCGCAGCGATTCGGCGAGGGCCACGGGATCGTGGGACGGCGCCGGTGCGGCTTTCGGTGCGGCGCGGGTCTTGGCGGCAGATGACATGGCGGTGGCTTTCATGGTGGGTACGCGGTGAGTAGATTATCCTACGGGCGGCGCAAAGCGTATCGCGCCGTCGCCGGCGACGCGGCGTTCGAGCCTCGCCGCGCGCCAGAGGAAGTTGAGGTGGGCGATGGCTTCGCCCATGGCGAAGTAGCGCTGCTGGAGGTCGAGCTCGCGGCGGAAGAGCACCGGGACCAGGTCGGCGGCACTCTGCGGTCCGGTCGCCGCGCGCACGGCGGCGTCGAGCTCCGCGAGTCTTGCGTCGTGATGCGCGTGGAGCTGGCCGACGCGCAGCGCGATGCCGCGGAACGGCAGGCCATGCGAGGGCAGCACCAGCGTGTCCGCGGGCAGTTCCGTGAAGCGCGCAATCGAATCGAGGAAGCGGCGCAGCGGATTGCCGTCGGGTTCCGACCGGACTCACGCTGACGTTGGTGGAAATCTTCGGCAGCAGCATGTCGCCCGAGATGAGCACGCCGCGCTCGGCGCAATGGAGCGCCGCGTGTTCCGGCGAGTGCCCGCGGCCGACGATGATGCGCCACGTCGTGTCGCCCGGCCGCCCAGGTGTCGCCGTCGACGAGGCGGGTGAACGACTGCGGCAACTCCGGCACGCCGCGCCGGTACGCGTTGCCACGCTGCGCGAATGCGGCCAGATGCGCTTCGGCCATTCCGTGCCGGCGGAAGAGGTCGATGGTCGCCGTCGTTCGTGAAGCCGCCGAACTCGCCCGGCGACCGCGTGCGCGTTCAGGTACTCGGCATGGGTCATGGCGACCGGCGCATCGAACCGCCGCGAGAGCCAGGCCGCGTTGCCCACGTGGTCCGGATGGTAGTGCGTCGCGACGATGCTGCGGATCGGCATCGCCCGGAGGGTGGTCGCGGCGTGACGCTCCCACAGCGCGCGCGTCGCGGCGTCGCCGTAGCCGCAATCGACGAGCGTGCAGCCCCCGCCGGATTCGGGGAGCAGCCAGAGATTGATGTGATCGAGCGCGAAGGGCAGCGGCATGCGCAGCCAGAGCACGCCGGGCGCGATTTCGATCACCGTCCCCGGCGCGGGCGGCGCGGCGACCGGGTAGTCGAGAACGTCGAGGGATGGCCGCGGACATCGATGCACTCTTTGCGCTGCGCGCCGTCCCGGGATCGGGAGGATTTTGTGCAACGCAGCATCCTCGGGGAAACCCCCAAGTCTGTCAAGCCGATATGCTATCGTGACAGACCTCAGCCCGTAGCGCATTTCGCGCGTCGCCGAGCGTCCATGTCCGCCGTCAATGCCCCTGGGGGCCACGCCAAGCCGACCGCTGCCGAGCGGCCGGGCCCCACCTATTCCATTTCCGAGCTCGCCCAGGAATTCGCGCTCACGACCCGCGCCATCCGCTTCTACGAGGACGAGGGCCTGCTCACGCCCCGGCGCACGGGGGCTCGCGCGGATCTACGGCGAACGCGAGCGCACGCGCATCAAGCTCATCCTGCGCGGCAAGCGTCTGGGACTCGCCCTGTCCGAGATCCGCGAGCTCTTCGACATCTACGCCACCACCGGCAACGAGCGGCCCCAGCTCGCCAAGTTCCTGCAGTTGCTCGCCGAGCGGCGAGCGATGCTCCACCAGCAGCGGGAGGACATCGACGCGGTGCTGGCCGAGATCGCCTTCATCGAGCGGGACTGCCGCCGGCGCCTGAAGCAGGAGGCGGCGGCCGGCGCAGGATACCGGCGCCGACAGCGGGTGACTCGCGTGATGCGACTTGACGTTAACGTAAACGTAATATATCGGTCGGGCGGCCTCGGCCCGTCCGGTCACCCGGCAAGGAACGGACGATTCCATGACGCGCGAGGCATGACGATGCAGGACTTTCCCGCCATCGACTTCCATCACGGCGACACGATCGACATGCTGCGCGCGACCGTGCGGCAGTTCGCCGCCGACGAGATTGCGCCGCGGGCGGCCGCGATCGACCGCGCCAATCAGTTTCCGCAGGACCTCTGGCGCAAGATGGGCGACCTGGGCCTCCTCGGCATCACCGTCGACGAGGAGCATGGCGGCACGGCGATGGGTTATCTCGCGCACGTGATCGCCATGGAGGAGGTGAGCCGGGCTTCGGCGGCGGTGGGCCTGTCCTACGGCGCCCACTCGAATCTGTGCGTGAACCAGATCCAGAGGAACGGCAGCCCCGCGCAGAAGGCCAAGTACCTGCCGAAGCTCGTCTCGGGCGAGCACGTCGGCGCGCTCGCGATGAGCGAGCCCGGCGCGGGCTCCGACGTGGTGTCGATGCGTCTCAAGGCCGAGCTTCGCGGCGATCGTTACGTGCTGAACGGCAGCAAGATGTGGATCACGAACGGTCCCGACGCGCACACGCTGGTCGTCTACGCGAAGACGGATCTCGCGGCCGGGCCGCGCGGCGTCACCGCGTTCCTGATCGAGCGCGGCATGAAGGGATTTTCGACGGCGCAGAAGCTCGACAAGCTCGGGATGCGCGGCTCCAACACCTGCGAGCTCGTGTTCGAGGATTGCGAGGTCCCGGTCGATCACGTGCTGGGGCAGGAGGGCCGCGGCGTCAACGTGCTGATGAGCGGTCTCGACTACGAGCGGGCGGTGCTGGCCGGCGGCTCGCTCGGCATCATGGCCGCGTGCCTCGACGTCGTGCTCCCCTATGTGCACGAGCGCATGCAATTCGGCCAGCCGATCGGCGAATTCCAGCTGATGCAGGGCAAGCTCGCCGACATGTACACGACGATGAACGCGGCGCGCGCCTACGTGTACGCGGTCGCGCAGGCCTGCGATCGCGGGGAAACCACGCGCAAGGACGCGGCGGGCGCGATCCTGTTCGCAAGCGAGAACGCGACGCGCATCGCGGGCGAGGCGATCCAGTGCCTCGGCGGCAACGGCTACATCAACGACTATCCGACGGGCCGGCTGTGGCGCGATGCCAAGCTGTACGAAATCGGCGCCGGCACGTCGGAAATACGGCGGATGCTGATCGGCCGCGAGCTTTTCAACGAGACCAAGTGACGGCGGGAGCCGCGCAATGGCGAACGGTCGGCTGCATTACCGAAGGAGGACGCGATGCTGAATGACCCGGTCGTTATCGTCGGCGCGGCGCGCTACGCCGATGGGCGGTTTTCAGGGCGATTTCGCCGTCGCTCGCCGCGAGCGATCTCGGCGCGGTCGCGATCAAGGCGGCGATCGAGCGCTCCGGCGTCGCGCCGGAGGACGTGCAGGAAGTGATCATGGGCAACGTCCTGCCGGCGGGACAGGGCCAGGCGCCCGCGCGGCAGGCCTCGCTCAAGGCGGGCGTGCCGCTCGCCGCGGGCTGCACGACCGTCAACAAGATGTGCGGGTCGGCGATGAAGGCGGCGATGTTCGCGCACGACCTCATCGTGGCCGGTTCGGCCGAGATCGTGGTCGCGGGCGGCATGGAGAGCATGACCAACGCGCCGTACCTGATGCCGAAGGCGCGCTCGGGCTACCGGATGGGACACCAGACGCGTCTACGACCACATGTTCCTCGACGGCCTCGAGGATGCCTACGAGAAGGGCCGGCTGATGGGCACGTTCGCCGAGGATTGCGCGGCGCGTTTCGCGTTCACGCGCGAGGCGCAGGACGCGTTCGCGCTCGCGTCGCTCTCCCGCGCGCTCGCCGCCAACAACGACGGCACGTTCGCGTGGGAGATCGCGCCGGTGACCGTGTCCGGCAAGAAGGGCGATGTCGTGATCGACAAGGACGAGCAGCCGGCGAAGGCCTCGCCCGACAAGGTGCCGCTGCTGAAGCCCGCGTTTCGCAAGGATGGCACGGTGACGGCGGCCAATTCGAGCTCGATTTCCGACGGCGCCGCGGCGCTCGTGCTGATGCGGAGGTCGACGGCCGAGCGCCGTCGGCTCGCGCCGCTCGCGGTGATCCTCGGCCACGCGACGCACGCGCAGGAGTCCGCGCTGTTCACGACGGCGCCCGTGGGCGCCATCGCGAAGCTCTACCGGGCGACCGGTTGGACGACCCGGGACGTCGACCTCTTCGAGGTCAACGAGGCGTTCGCGGTGGTCACGATGGCGGCGATGAAGGAGCACGGCATCGCGCACGACAAGGTCAACGTGCATGGCGGCGCGTGCGCGCTCGGCCATCCGATCGGCGCGTCGGGCGCGCGCATCCTCGTCACGCTGCTGGGCGCGTTGCGCAAGCAGGGCAAGAAGCGAGGCGTGGCGAGCCTTTGCATCGGCGGCGGCGAAGCGACCGCGATGGCCATCGAATTGCCCTGAGATGGACAACCCCCACGCTCACTCCGTTCGCTGCCACCCGAAGGGGCGCACAGTGCCCTTCGGGCGGCCGTGCGGGCACTGATGCTGTCGCTCGACACCTGGCTCCTGTTCTGCGTCGCCTGCGTCGCGCTCGTCGCGACGCCGGGACCGAGCATCGTCTACCTCGTCTCGCGCACGCTGGCGCAGGGGCGCGCGGCAGGCTTCGTCTCACTCTGCGGGACATCGTCCGGCTTTGCGGTCCACGCGCTTGCAGCCGCGTTCGGGTTGTCCGCGCTGCTCGCCGCGGTGCCGCTCGCCTACGATGTCGTGCGCTGGCTCGGCGCGGCCTATCTCGCGTGGCTCGCCGTTTCGACCTGGCGGGCGCGCGACGACGACACGCCGGATGCAGCCGCTGCGGATCTCCCGGCGGCGCAACTTTTCCGGCAGGGGCTGCTGACCGCGGTCCTCAATCCCAAGGTCGCGTTGTTCCAGCTCGCCTTCTTTCCCCAGTTCGTCACGCCCGCGAACGGCAGCGTGCTGACGCAAAGCCTGTTGCTCGCGGCGACCCAGTTCGCGATCGTCGTCGCCGGCGATTCGCTGTACGTCCTCGCGGCCGCCGGCGTGCGCCGGTGGTTCTCGGGGCGTCCCGGCTGGGGGCGCTGGGCTCGCCGTGCGCTCGCCGGCGTCTTCGGCGCGCTGGCGGCGCGCCTCGTGTGGCAGGACGCGGCCGTCGGCCGATGAGGTGAAGCGCCATGCTGCTGACCGAGGAACAAAGGCTCGTGCGCGATACGATCCGCACATTCGCGCAGACGGAGCTCGCGCCCCATGCCGCGCGCTGGGACCGCGAGCACCACTTCCCGCGCGAAGCGCTGCACGCGCTCGGCGCGCTGGGCGCGCTGGGGATGGTCGTCCCCGAGGCTTTCGGCGGCGCAGGAATGGATTACGTGTCGCTCGCCGTCGCGCTGGAGGAGATCGCCGCGGGCGACGGCGCGACATCGACGATCGTCAGCGTGCAGAACTCGGTGGTGTGCGGACCGCTCAACGCCTTCGGCACCGATGCGCAGAAGGAGAAGTACCTGAAGCCGCTCGCTCGCGGCGAGCGCTTCGGTTGCTTCTGTCTCACGGAGCCGCACGTCGGGTCGGACGCGGGCGCGATCGCCACGCGCGCCGAACGGGACGGCGAGCATTGGGTGCTGAACGGCGTGAAGCAGTTCATCACGACCGGCAAGAACGCCGACGTGGCGATCGTGTTCGCGGTCACCGACAAGGCGAGCGGCAAGAAGGGAATCTCCGGGTTCGTCGTCGACACGAAGAGCCCCGGCTTCGTGGTCGCGCGGGTCGAGGAAAAGCTCGGCCAGCGCGCGTCCGACACGGCGCAGATCGTCTTCGAGAACTGCCGGGTGCCGGCTGCGAACCTCCTGGGGCGCGAGGGCGACGGCTACCGGATCGCGCTGTCCAATCTCGAGGCCGGCCGCATCGGCATCGCCGCGCAGGCGGTGGGCATGGCGAGGGCGGCGCTCGATGCAGCGCTCCAGTTCGCGCGCGAGCGGATCGCCTTCGGCAAGGCGATCGCTGAGCACCAGGCGATCAATTTCAAGCTGGCCGACATGGCGACGCAGATCGAGGCGGCGCGGCAGCTCGTGTGGCACGCGGCGGCGCTGCGCGACGCCGGGGAGCCTTGCCTCAAGGAGGCGTCGATGGCGAAGCTCTTCGCCTCCGAGATGGCCGAGCGGGTGTGCTCGGATGCGATCCAGGTCCACGGCGGCTACGGCTACGTCGCCGATTTTCCGGTGGAGCGGATCTACCGCGACGTGCGCGTCTGCCAGATCTACGAAGGTACGAGCGAGATCCAGCGGCTCGTGATCGGCCGCGCGCTCGCCGGCTGAAACTCATCGAGGCGAGGGCACCGATGGCGGCACCGATCGACTTCTATTTCGACTTCTCGTCGCCGTACGGCTATCTCGCCGTCGCAGAAGATCGAAGCGCTCGCGGCGAAATACGACCGGTAGGTCGACTGGCGCCCGGTGCTGCTCGGCGCGATCTTCAAGGAGACGGGCGCCGCGCCGCTGACGATGGTCCCGCTCAAAGGTGACTATTCGAGGCGCGACTTCGAGCGCAGCGCCCGCTTCCACGGCATCGCCGGATTCCGCATGCCGCCGAAATTTCCCATCGCGAGCCAGGCGCCGGCGCGGATCGTGCTCTGGCAGAAGGCGCACGATCCGGCGCAAGCCGCTCGGGTCGCCAAGGCGCTCTATCGCGCGTTCTTCACCGAAGGCATCGACATTTCGATTCCGGAGCTGGCGGCGTCGGTCGCGGCCCGCGAGGGTGTCGACGCCACCGCCGCTCGCGCGGCGATCGACGATCCGGCCATCAAGGACGCGCTGAAGCGCGAGGTCGAGCAGGCGATCGCGCGCGGCGTGTTCGGGTCGCCCTTCATCGTCGTCGACGGCGAGCCGTTCTGGGGGCTCGACCGCTTCGATCAGGTCGAGCGCTGGCTTCACACCGGCGGGTTCTAGGGCCCATTCGCACTTGCAGACATCGTTTGAACGGGCGCAACGCGGAGCTCCGACATGGCCGAATACACGCTTCACTGCTTCGCACAATCCGGCAATGCGTACAAGCCGGCGCTGGCGCTGGAACTCGCCGGAGCCGACTGGGCACCGCGGTTCGTCGACTATTTCAACGGCGAGACGCGCACTTCGGCCTATCGCACGATCAACGTGATGGGCGAGGTGCCGGTGCTCGAGCATCGCGGCAGCATGCTGTCGCAATCGGGGGTGATTCTCGACTACCTCGCCGAGACGCTCGGCAAGTTCGGTCCAGCCAATGAGACCGAGCGCCGCGAGATATTGCGCTGGCTCCTCTTCGACAACCACAAGCTGTCGAGTTACACGGCCACCTATCGCTTCCTGCGGGTATTGGCCAAGGATCCGGATCCGGGGGTGCTGGCGGAGTTCCGCCGCCGGGCGGAGGCCGCGTGGGCGTGCTCAATGCGCATCTCCACGGGCGCCGCTACGTCGCGGCGGACCGGCTGACGATCGCCGACGTTTCGCTCACCGGTTACCTCTTCTTCGAAGACGAGATCGGCGTCGATTGGAGCGTGTATCCTGCTATCCGCGACTGGCTCGACCGGATCAAGAGCGAGCCGCGCTGGGTGCACCCGTACCAGTTGATGCCGGGGCATCCGTTGCCGAAGACCTCCTGACGCGATGTCCATCCGAGCCCCCGTCCAATCTTTCCGTCATCGCCTGGCGCGAGACCCGCGGGCGACCCACAGGCCGAGCTCATGATGGGCATTCACGACCTCGGCTTGTTCATCGCGGCCGGATTGTTGCTCAACGTTACGCCGGGTCCCGACATGGCGTACATTGCCGCCCGCGGCGCCGCCGGCGGATTCCGCGCGGGGATGGCGGCCACGCTCGGCATCACCGCGGGCTGCATCGTGCACACGCTCGCCGCCGCTGCCGGCCTGTCGGTGCTGCTCGCGACCTCGGCCGCGGCATTCGGCGTCGTCAAGTGGTGCGGTGCGGCCTACCTGCTCTACGCCGGAATTCGCCTCGTCGCGGCGAGCGTGCGCCCTTCGCGCCGAGGTGATGGAGATGGGCGTGACCCGCTGCTGCCGGCCGCGTCGACGAGGCGAATCTTTCGCGAAGCGCTGGTGATCAACATGCTCAATCCGAAGGTCGCGCTGTTCTTCCTCGCGTTCCTGCCGCAGTTCATCGACGCGGAGGCCCCGTCCAAGGCGCTGGCGTTCGTCGCGCTCGGTTGCCTCTTCAACTTCAACAGCCTGTTCGTCAACGTACCGGTGGTATGGTTCGCCGCGCGTGCCGGACGACGCGTTCGCGCGCACGCAGCGGCGGCACGGTGGCTGACCGGTGCCGTCGGTGCGCTGTTCGTGCTGCTCGCCGCGCGTCTCGCGACGCTCGAGCATCGATGAACAGCCCCCACGTCCATGCCGTTCGCTGCCCCCCGCGGGGGGCGCAATGCCCTGCGGACGGCCGCGCGGGCACTGAATGAGAACGTAGCCCGCTCGCCCCATGCCCGTGATCGAAACGAAGCTCGACATCCGCGACGCGACGTTCGCGAAGAACCGCGACGCGATGGCGGCGCTGGTGGCCGACCTCAGGGCCCAGGTGGCGCGGGTCGAGCAGGGCGGCGGCGAGGCCGCGTGCGCGAAGCACGTCGCCCGCGGGAAGCTCCTGCCGCGCGAGCGTGTGCGCGCGCTGCTCGACCCCGGCTCGCCGTTTCTCGAGCTCTCGCAGCTGGCCGCGCACGGAATGTACGACGGGACGATCGCCGCGGCCGGCATCATCACCGGGCGTCGGTCGCGTGGCCGGCCGCGAATGCGTCATCGTCTGCAACGACGCGACGGTCAAGGGCGGCACGTATTACCCGCTGACCGTCAAGAAGCACCTGCGGGCGCAGGAGATCGCCCGCGAGAACCACCTGCCGTGTATCTACCTCGTCGACTCGGGCGGGGCCAACCTCCCGAACCAGATCGACGTGTTCCCGGACCGCGACCACTTCGGCCGGATCTTCTACAACCAGGCCACGATGTCGGCCGAAGGCATTCCGCAGGTCGCCGTCGTCATGGGCTCCTGCACGGCCGGCGGAGCGTACGTGCCCGCCATGTCGGACGAGTCGATCATCGTCAAGGATCAGGGCACGATCTTTCTCGGCGGTCCGCCGCTCGTCAAGGCGGCGACCGGCGAGATCGTGTCGGCCGAGGAGCTGGGCGGCGCCGACGTCCATACGCGCGTGTCCGGCGTCGCCGACCATTTCGCGCTCGACGACCATCACGCGCTCGCCATCGCCCGCCGGATCGTCGGCAATCTCAATCGCGGAAAGCAGGTCGCGGCCGATGTGCGCGAGGCGGTTCCGCCGCGGTTCGACCGCGGAGGAGATCTACGGCGTCATCAGCGCCGACATCAAGAAGCCCTACGACGTGCGCGAGGTGATCGCGCGCATCGTCGACGGCAGCGAGTTCGACGAGTTCAAGGCGCGCTACGGCACGACGCTCGTCACCGGCTTCGCCCGCATCTGGGGCTATCCGGTCGGCATCGTCGCCAACAACGGCATCCTGTTTTCGGAATCGGCGCTGAAGGGTGCGCACTTCATCGAGCTGTGCGCGCAGCGGAAGATTCCGCTCGTGTTCCTGCAGAACATCACGGGCTTCATGGTCGGACAGAAGTACGAAGCGGGCGGCATCGCCCGCGACGGCGCCAAGCTGGTCACCGCCGTGTCGTGCGCGCAGGTGCCGAAGTTCACGGTGATCATCGGCGGCAGCTACGGCGCCGGCAACTACGGCATGTGCGGACGTGCCTTCGGCCCGCGCTTCCTGTGGATGTGGCCCAATGCGCGCATCTCGGTGATGGGCGGCGAGCAGGCGGCCATCGTGCTCGCGACGGTCCGCCGCGATGCGATCGAAGCGAAGGGTGGCGCGTGGAGCGCGGCGGACGAGGAGGCGTTCCGCGCGCCGATCCGCGCCCAGTACGAAGCAGGAAGGACACCCGTACTTCGCGAGCGCGCGTCTCTGGGACGACGGCATCATCGATCCGGCGGACACCCGCCGGGTGCTGGGGCTGGCGATTTCGGCGTCGCTCAACCGGCCGATCGAGCCCACGAAATTCGGCGTGTTCAGGATGTAGAGAATGACGAACCCACGTACCCCTGCCCGGAAGTCCGGCCCATCGCCTCGGCGAGGCGCGACGCCGCGTCCGGCGAAGAACGCACGCTACGGCACGATCACCGTCGATGTCCGCGAATCGGTCGCGCTCGTGATGCTCGCGCGGCCCGACGTGCACAACGCGTTCGATGCGACGCTGATCCGCGAGTTGACGCACGCGCTCGCGGCGCTCGACGGCAATCCCGACGTGCGCGCCGTCGTGTTGCTGGGGGAGGGCAGGAGCTTCTGCGCCGGCGCCGACTTGAACTGGATGAAGGCGATGGCGGGTTACGGCGCCGCGGAGAATCTCGCCGACGCCAGGGCGCTGGCCGCGATGCTGCGCACGCTCGACCTGCTGTCGAAGCCGACCATCGCCCGCGTGCACGGCGCGGCCTTCGGCGGCGGCGTCGGACTTGTCGCGTGCTGCGACATCGCCTTCGCCGCGCACGACGCGACCTTCTCGCTGTCGGAGGCGAAGCTCGGGCTCATTCCGGCGACCATCGCGCCGTACGTGGTCGACGCGATCGGCGCGCGACAGGCGCGGCGCTACTTTCTGTCCGCCGAGCAGTTCACCGCCGCGGAAGCGTTCGGATCGGGCTCGTGCACGACCTGTATCCCGCTCGCGGCAGCTCGATGGCCGGATCAACGAGCTCCTCGGCGCCTTGCTCGTCGCGGGACCGCAGGCGCAGGCGGAGTCGAAGGCGCTGATCCGCGCGGTCGCCGCGAGGCCGATCGACGATGCCGTGATCGCCGACACCGCGGCACGGATCGCGCGAGTGCGAGGGCTCGACGGAAGGCAAGGAAGGCATCGCGGCCTTTCTCGAGAAACGGTCGCCGGCGTGGGTGCCGGCGGCGTTGAAGAAATGAGCACGTCCCGGATGCCACGTTCGACACCTGGCAGCTCATCGCGCTCGCGGCGGCGGTCGGCTGGGCGAGCGGAATTCGCCTCTATGCCGTGCTCTTCGTCGTCGGCGGACTGGGATACCTCGGCGTCGTGGAGTTGCCCGGGGGTCTCGTCGCGCTCGCGCATCCTTGGGTGCTCGCGGCCTCCGGCTTCATGTTCTGCGTGGAGTTCTTCGCCGACAAGATTCCCGCCGTCGATACGCTGTGGGATACCGTCCACACGTTCATCCGGATTCCCGCAGGCGCGGCGCTCGCGGCCAGCGTGTTCGGCGATTCGACGTCGGCGGCCACGCTGGCGGCGGCGATTCTCGGCGGTTCGCTGGCCGCGGGCAGTCACTTCGCCAAGGCCGGGGCCCGCGCGGTGATCAATACGTCCCCCGAGCCGTTTTCGAACTGGACCGCGTCGTTCGGCGAGGATCTCGCGGTCGGCACGGTGCTGTGGCTCGCGTTCGCGCATCCGATCGCCGCGCTCGTCGTGCTCGGTGTCCTGGTGCTGTTCATGATCTGGCTCATCCCGAAGGTCTGGCGTTTCATCCGGGCGCTGATCGGAAAGGTGACGGGAACGTCCACCGGGACGGGAGACCACGACGGGTCGCGGCGCCGATGTTTGACAAGATACTGATCGCCAATCGTGGCGAGATCGCCTGCCGGGTCGCCCGCACGGCGCGCGGGATGGGCATCCGCACCGTCGCGGTCTATTCGGACGCCGACGCCGATGCGCTCCATGTCGCGGTTTGCGACGAGGCCTGCCGGCTCGGCCCGCCGCGCCCCGCGAAAGCTATCTCGACGGGAAGGCGATCCTCGCGATCGCCAAGCGAACCGGCGCGCAGGCCATTCATCCCGGCTACGGCTTCCTGTCGGAGAACGAAGGCTTCGCCGCCGACTGCGCGCAGGCGGGTGTCGTGTTCATCGGACCGCCGCCTTCGGCGATCGCGGCGATGGGCTCGAAGTCGGCGGCGAAGAGCATCATGGGCAAGGCCCACGTTCCCCTGGTGCCCGGTTACCACGGCGACGACCAGCATCCGGCAGTGCTCGCGCGCGAGGCCGCGGCGATCGGCTATCCGGTGCTGATCAAGGCGACGGCCGGAGGCGGCGGCAAGGGGATGAAGATCGTCGAGCGCGCCGCCGATTTCGCCGCGGCGCTCGCCTCCGCGCAGCGCGAGGCGAAGGCCGGGTTCGGCGACGACCGCGTGCTGATCGAGAAGTATCTGTCGGCGCCCCGCCACATCGAGATCCAGGTCTTCGCCGACACGCACGGCAACGCCGTCTATCTCTTCGAGCGCGATTGCTCGGTGCAGCGACGCCATCAGAAGGTGCTGGAGGAAGCGCCCGCGCCGGCCATGAAGCCGGAGCATCGACGCGCGATGGGCGAGGCCGCGGTCGCGTGCGCCAAGGCCATCGGCTACGTCGGAGCGGGCACCGTGGAATTCATCGCGGCGGATTCGTTCGCGCGCGACGGCGCGTTCTATTTCATGGAGATGAACACGCGGCTCCAGGTCGAGCATCCCGTCACCGAGATGGTCACGGGCGAGGATCTCGTCGAATGGCAGCTGCGGGTCGCGGCGGGGGAGCCGCTGCCGAAGCGGCAGGACGAGCTCGTGCTCCATGGGCACGCGATCGAGGCGCGGATCTATGCCGAGGACCCCGACCGCGGATTCCTGCCGTCGATCGGCACGCTCGCGCATCTGCGCGCCCCGGTCGAGGGTCCGGCCGTGCGCGTGGACACCGGCGTTCGCGCGGGCGACGCGATCACGCCGTACTACGACCCGATGATCGCCAAGCTGATCGTCCACGGCGAGGATCGGCCCGCGGCGCTGCGCCGGCTCGCCGAGGCGCTCGCCGAGTACGAAATCGTCGGCGTCGCGACCAACGTCGCCTTCCTGCAACGTGTCGTTGCGCATCAGGCGTTCGCCTCGGGCGCGGTCGACACGGGGCTGATCGCGCGCCACCAGGCCGACGTTGTTTCCGCCGGCGTCACCTGTCTGCGTCGAGGTGCTGCTCGCCGCCGCGCTGGCGGAAGGCGGAATCGCTCGTCGCGTGAACGGGCGACCGCGGCGCGTGCGTCGGGAGATCCGCATTCGCCCTGGCACGTGGTCGATCCGTGGTGGAACAACAGCGCGCGCCACCGGATCGCCATCACGTTCGCCGACGGCGAGGCGCGGCACGACGTCGCGCTCCAGCCGGGACGGCGAATCCTGGAGCGTGACCTTGCCGACGGGCACGACGGCGGCGCGGATCGGCGAGCGCGGCGGGCGCCTCGTCATCGCGACACCCGAGGCCGAATTCACCGCGACCGTCGTGCGGCACGGCGAGGAGCGGCATGTTTTCTGGCACGGCGGGCAGCGGAAGCTCACGCTCGTCGATCCGCTGGCGCACGCGGGCGAAGAGGAGGCGCACGGTGGCCATCTGATGGCGCCGATGTCCGGTACCGTGGTTGCCGTACAGGTCAAGGCGGGCGACAGGGTCGCGAAGGGCGCGCCTCTGATGATTCTCGAGGCGATGAAGATGGAGCACACGATCGCCGCGCCGGCGGCCGGTGTGGTGGCGGCCGTCAACTTCCGCGCCGGCGATCGCGTGAAGGAAGGCGCGGACCTCGTCGACATCGATGACGAATAGTGGCGCTTCGCCGCCGCGTGCATGAGGATCCTGCTGCAACCGCCGCGCGATGAAGGCGAAGCGTGGCGTTCGGCGCTCGTCGCTGCACTCCCCGACGCGACCATTGCCGTGTGGCCCGAGGTTCCTGCCGAGCCCGACTACGCGTTGGTCTGGAAGCCCCCCGCGGAATTGTTCGCGCGCGCACGGCCCGCGAAAGCGATCTTCAATCTCGGCGCCGGTGTCGAAGTGTTGTTGGCGACTGCGACGCTGCCGGACGGCATCCCGGTGATCCGTCTCGAGAACGCCGGAATGGCAGCGCAGATGGCCGAGTACGTCACGCTGGCTGTGCTCGCTGCGTACCGCGAAGCGAACGCGTATGCGCAGCAGCAGCGCGAAGGTCGCTGGCAGCCGCGACCGCGGTTGGCGAAGGCGGGATTTGGCGTCGGGATCCTCGGCTTCGGCGTACTGGGCCAGGCCGTCGCCGGCGCGCTCGCGCCTTTCGCCTTTCCGCTCCTTGCCTGGAGCGCTACGCGCAAGGCAGGTCCCGGGCGTTCGTTCGTTCGCGGGGCCGAACGAACTGCGCGCGTTCCTCGCCGCGTCGCGGGTTCTGGTCTGCCTGCTGCCGTCGACGCCTGCAACCCGGGGCCTCCTCGGCAGGGCCAACCTGTCGCGCTGCCGCGCGGCGCTCATGTCGTCAACGTCGCTCGCGGCGACATCGTCGTCGACGACGATCTCGTCGCGCTGCTCGACGGCGGCCACCTCGCGGGCGCCACGCTCGACGTCTTCCGGAACGAGCCGCTGCCCTCCGGCCATCCGTTCTGGCATCATCCGCGTATCACGCTGACGCCGCATGCATCGGCGGTGACCGTGGTCGAGGATTCCGTCGCGCAGGTTGCCGCGAAGATCCGGCGGCTCGAGCGGGGGGAGCCGGTGACCGGCGTCGTCGATCGCGTCCGCGGTTACTGACATCCGGTGCCGTCCGCCATGACGTTCCACGCCAAGCTCCCGCCATCGGTTCGCCTCGTCGAAGTCGGCCCGCGCGACGGCTTGCAGAACGAAAGGGAACTGGTGCCGACCGAAGTCAAGGTCGCGCTGGTCGACGCGCTCACGGCGGCGGGATTTCGGGCCATCGAGGCGACAGCGTTCGTCTCGCCGAAGTGGGTGCCGCAGATGGCGGACGCGGCCGAGGTGATGACGCGCATCCGCCGCAAGGCTGGCGTTCGGTACCCCGTGCTCACGCCCAACATGAAGGGTTTCGACGCGGCGCTCGCGGCGCACGCCGACGAGGTCGCCGTGTTCGTCGCTGCCAGCGAGACGTTTTCGCGGAAGAACATCAATTGCAGCATCGAGGAGAGCCTCGCGCGCGCGCGGCCGATCTTCGCTGCGGCCGCGGCGCACGGCATCCGGGTGCGCGGCTACATCTCGTGCGTCCTCGGCTGCCCCTACGAGGGCGATGTCGATCCCCGCAAGGTGGCGGAGATTGCCGGATCGCTGGCGGCGATGGGCGCCTACGAGGTCTCACTCGGCGACACGATCGGCGTCGGCACGGCGGGCAAGACCGCGGCGCTCGTGGCGCTCGTCGCGGAGCGCGTCCCGGTGCCGGCGCTGGCCGGCCATTTCCACGACACGTACGGCCAGGCGCTGACGAACGTCTACGCCGCGATGGAAATGGGCGTCGCGACGTTCGACTGCTCGGTCGCGGGATTGGGCGGTTGCCCCTATGCCAAGGGCGCGACGGGCAACGTCGCGAGCGAGGACGTCGTCTACCTGATGAACGGGCTCGGGATCGAGACCGGCGTCGACCTGACGATGCTCCGTGCCGCGGGCCAGGCCATTTCCGATGTGCTCGGGCGGCCCCCCGCATCGCGCGTCGCGCGCGCGCTCGCCGCGAAGGAGCGCTGACCATGAGCCGATCCGGAGCCGCCGAGCCCGCGGACCATGTTCCGTTCGCCCTGCATCAGCGTGTGCGTGATGGACCCGGAGGGCGCGCTCTGCCTAGGGTGCTATCCGCACGCTGGACGAGATCGCCGCGTGGGGCGCGCTCGATGCCGACGCGAAGCGCCGCGTCCTGGCCGCTCTGCCGGCGCGGGCCGCGTCCCGCGCCGACTCTCGATGATCGCCGACTGGTACTTCGACTTCGTCTCGCCGTTTGCCTACCTGCAAAGCGAGCAGCTCGGGACGCTGCCGCCGCGCGTTTCCGTGCGCTACCGTCCGGTCCTGTTCGCCGGACTGCTCGGCGCGAACGGGCAGAAGGGACCGGCCGAAATCGCCGCCAAACGCGCGTTCACCTACCGCTTCTGCATCTGGCGCGCGAAGGCGCTCGGCATCCCGCTGCGCTTCCCGCCCGAGCATCCCTTCAATCCGCTGCCGCTGCTGCGCCTTGCGATCGCGTGCGATTCGACGTCGCATGCCGTGCACGAGATCTTCCGGTTCGTCTGGCGCGACGGCCGGCTGCCCGATCTGCCGATCGAATGGGCGGAGCTGGCGGCAGCGCTCGGCGTGCCGGATGCCGAGGCGAGGATCGCGACCGCCGAGGTGAAGGACGAGCTCAGGCGGAACACCGACGAGGCGATCGCCCGCGGCGTCTTCGGCGTGCCCACGCTCGCGCATCGGCGACGAGCTCTTCTGGGGCGCCGACGCGACCGCGATGGCGGCCGACTACTTCACCGCCGGTTGCCGCTACGACGGACCCGGAGTACGCGCGCGTCGCGACGCTTCCCGTCGGCGCGGCGCGAAAGGAAGGCGGCGGCAAGCCGGTCAGGAAATCCTGACCACGCCCGGCCGCGGCCAGCGCGCCGATGTCGGCCTCGCCGTAGCCGGCCTCGCGCAGGACCTCCGCGCTGTGCTCGCCTTGGGCCGGAGCCTGCCGCGTCACCGCGAACGCGTGGCCCGACACCTTGAACGGCGGCGCGTACTCGCGCGAGCCGTCGCCGCGCGTGCCCACCATGTCGCGCGCCGCGAATTGCGGGTCGGTCATCGCCTCGTCGAGGGTGGCGATCGGCGTGACGCAGCAATCCACCGTCGCGAATCGTTCCGTCCATTCCGCGAGGGTCGCTCCGGCGAAGACGCGTTCGAGCTCCGAGCGAACGCGCGCGCCGTCGTCCCCCAGCGCGAACTGACCGGCGAGCGAGATCGGGCCGCGCGATCGTGGCGCACAGCGCCTGCCAGAACTTTTCCTCCAGCGCACCGACGGCGAGCCAGCGACCATCGCGGGTCGGGTAGACGCCGTAACACGGCACGCCGCCCGTGAGGAGGTCGGTTCCCCGCGGAAGCACGTGCCCCCACTGTTCGAGCGCGTGGAGCGCGAAGATGTTGTGCGCGAGCGAGGCGTCGGTCATCGCGACATCGACGTAGCGCCCGCGGCCGGTCCGCTGCACGCCGACAAGCGCGGCCAGGAGCGCGACGGCCGTGGACGCCGCGCCGCCCAGCAGGTCCGCGATCTGCAGGTTGCACAGGGCGGGCGGGCCGTCGCGCCGCCGGTCTGGTCGAGCACGCCGGCGTAGCCCAGATAGTTGATGTCGTGACCCGCGAAGTGCGCGCGCGGGCCGCTTTGCCCATAGCCCGAGATGGCGGCATAGACGATGCGAGGGTTGATCGCCGCGATCGCGTCGTAGTCCACGCCCAGCGCCGCCACGACACCGGGCCGAAAGCTCTCGACGATGACATCGGCACCTCGTCGCGAGCGCCAGGAACGCGTCGCGTCCCCGCGGGTCCTTGAGATTCACCGCGAGGCTGCGCTTGTTGCGATTCACCGTGCGGTAGAAGGCCGAGACGGTTCCCGGGCGGTTGCCGAGGTTGCGCGCATAGTCGCCGGCACCGGTGTCCTCGACCTTGATCACGTCGGCGCCGAGATCGGCGAGGTAGAGCGTGCAGACCGGACCCGGCAGGAGCCGCGTCAGGTCGAGCACGCGGAGGCCCTGCAGCGGAGCCGTCCACATCCCCCGAGGGGGCGCTAGTCGCGCGCTCACAGCTCGTCGGCGCCGGGAATGCCGAGATCGCGCTTGATCGCCCGGGCGGTCGCGAGCGCGTCGTCCAGCTTCGAGGCGAGACAGGTGACGTGCCCCATCTTGCGGCCGCGTCTCGGCTCGGCCTTGCCGTACAGGTGGAGCTTGGCCGACGGATGCCGGAACACGTGCGCCCATTCGGGTTCGCGCGGCGCGGCGCCGTCTCCCGCGAACCAGATATCGCCCAGGAGGTTCACCATCACCGCGGGCTCGTGCTGCCGCGTGTCCCCGAGGGCCAGCCCCGCGAGCACGCGCGCCTGCTGTTCGAACTGCGAGGTCACGCAGGCGTCGATCGTGTAGTGGCCGCTGTTGTGCGGCCGCGGCGCGATTTCGTTGACGACGAGCGCACCTTCCGTCGTCACGAACATCTCCACGCACAGCACGCCGCGGTAGTCGAGTTTCGCCGCGACGGCGGTCGCGATCGCGCGGGCCTCGGTCGCCAGCGCGGCGGGCACGCGCGCCGGCACGATCGAAACGTCGAGGATCCCGTCGCGATGCCTGTTCTCGGCGACCGGCCACGTCGACGTCACGCCTGCCTCGGTGCGCGCGACGATCGACCGAGATTTCGGCCGCCAGCGGCACGAGGCGCTCGATGACGCAGGGGACTTCGCCCATCGCGATCCACGCGGCGGCGACTTCGTCGCGCGAAGCCACGCGGATCTGCCCCTTGCCGTCGTAGCCGAAGCGCGCGCTCTTCACGATCCCGGGGCAGAGCGAAGGGTCGACGCGGCGCGCGTCGTCCGCGCTCGCGAGCACCGCGTACGGCGCGACGCCGAAGCCCTGCTGCGCGAGAAAACCCTTCTCGCGGATGCGGTCCTGCGCGATGGCGACGCTTTCCGCGGCGGGCGCGACGCGCGCGGTGCGGGCGAGGAACGCGAGTGCCGCCGCCGGAACGTTCTCGAATTCCGTGGTGGCGGCGCTCGCCAGCGCGGCAAGTTCCGCGAGTCCCTTGCGGATCGAGATAGTCGGCGCGAATGTGCCGGTCGGCGACGCTGCCGGCCGGACCATTCGCGCCGGGATCGAGCACCGCGACCTTGTAGCCCAGGCTCTGCGCGGCCATGCAGAACATCCGGCCGAGCTGGCCGCCGCCCAGGAGGCCCAGCCACGCACCTGGCGGCACGACGGAAACCGCCACCGGCTACCCAGCCGGCGGAACGCGCATCGCGCGGGCGGCGTTCGTCTGCTTCAGGCGAAAGGCGGCGAGTTTCCTCGCGATGGCAGGGTCGGTCCCGGCGATGATCGACGACCGCGAACAGCCCGGCATTCGCCGCGCCGGCCTCGCCGATGGCGAACGTCGCGACCGGGATGCCCTTCGGCATCTGGACGATCGAATACAGCGAATCCTCGCCGCGCAGGTATTTCGACGGCACGGGAACGCCGAGCACGGGCACCGTCGTCTTCGAGGCGAGCATGCCGGGAAGATGCGCGGCGCCGCCGGCACCGGCGATGATGCAACGCAGTCCGCGCGGCCCGGCGTCCTCGGCGTATTCCAGCATGTCGTCCGGCATCCGGTGCGCGGACAGCACGCGGGCCTCGTGCGCGACGCCGAACGCCTCGAGCTGGGCGGCCGCGTGGCGCATGATGTCCCAGTCGCTGTCGCTGCCCATGACGACGCCGACCAGCGTGGCGATTTTGCGTTGGGCCATCGGTCCTCCCCGATATCGGACCGCGCGGTGCGGGGAACCGCACGCGAGACCGCAAGGTCCATGAATCTTAGCACTGGCGATGGGGTTTCCGGGCACGCAATGTGCATCCGGCCAGGCGTGATGGCGGACGATAGGGTTTCCCTCCGGGCCCGCGTTCGCGGAGAATGCAGGTCATGCGTCGAACCCTGCGAGTCCTGATTCTTGCGCTCTTTGCCCTTGGCGGTTCGCTTCGCGGCTCCCGTCTTCGGGCAGGGCGACAAGGATTTCCTCGCCGCGCGCGCGGCATTCGAGCGTGGCGATCGCGCTCGCCTCGACGGGCTTGCCCCGAAGCTCGCGGACCACGTCCTCGCTCCGTATGTCGAGTTCTGGCAGAGGAAGCTGAAGCTCGATAGCGCCACCGACGCCGAGATCAGTCGCCTACCTCGACCGCTGGCCGGGACGCCGCTCGCGGATCGTTTGCGCGTGGATTGGTTGAAGTCGCTCGGCAAGCGCGGCCAGTGGGCGAGCTTCGCCGCCCTGTACCCCCCTCCGGCGGGCGAGGACGTCGAGCTCACCTGCTATGGCGTCCAGTACCGCCGCCAGCGCGATGGCGACGCGGCGCTCTGCGGACGCGAAGCCGCTCTGGTTCACGGGCCAGAGCACGCCCGAGGCCTGCGAGCCGCTGTTTGCGGCGCTGATCGCCAAGGGTGACCTGACCGTCGGCCGATCGCCGCGCGCGCTTCCGCCTCGCGACCGAAGCCGGCAACTTGCGCCTTGCGCAGGCAATCGCGGTGGACCTGCCGCCCAACGACCGGATCACGGTCAGGGAATTCGCGCACGTCGACGCGAGCCCGGGCCCGTCGCTCGCGCGGGGTGACATGCGCTGGAAGGTCCAGGGGGGAAGCGAGCTCGCGCTCTATGCGCTCGAGCGAGCCGCGCGGACCGACGCCGCGAGCGTGCGTGCCGCCTGGGAAAGCAGCGCGGCCGGCTCTCCGACGCCGACCGGCTCTACGGGAATGGGCGTATCGCGTTCCATGCGGCGCGGCAGCAGAATCCGCTCGCCGCCGAGTGGTTCCGCGAGGCCGGAGGTGCCGCGTTGTCCGAAGCGCAGCGCACCGTGGCGCGCGCGCGCGGCGCTGCGTGCCGGTGCGTGGCCGGATGTGCTGGCGGCCATCGAGGCGATGCCGCCGTCCGAGCAGGAGGAATCCGCGTGGCGCTACTGGAAGGCGCGCGCGTTGACCGCGCTTGGCCGCGGCGGCCGAAGCCACACCGATTTTCACGGGTCTCGCGAGCCGAGGTCAGTTTCTACGGCATGCTGTCGGCGGAAGCGATCGGACAGCGGCAGGAGATCGCGAGCACGCCGCTCGAACCCGATGCCCAGGCCCTTGCCGCCTTCGGCGCGATCGCCCGGCGTGCGCCGGGCGGTGAAGCTCGCGCAGCTCGACATGCGGCCGGAATCGCAGCGGGAGTGGCTCTACGTCGTGCGCGGGCAACCCGACGATACGCTGCTCCTGGCGGCGAACTATGCGCGCAGCGAAGGGCTCTACGATCGCGCGATCAACACGGCGGAGCGGACGACCGCGCGGCACGATTTCGGCCTGCGCTACCTGATGCCGTTCCGCCCGCAGTTCGTGGCCGCTGCGCAGGAGCACGCGGTCGACGTGTCGCTGCTCTTCGGCATCGCGCGCCAGGAATCGCGTTTTGCGCCGGACATCGTGTCCTCGGCCGGGGCCGTGGGGTTGATGCAGCTGATGCCGCCGACGGCGCAATGGGTCGCGAAGCAGTTGAATCGCGCCGACTATCGTCCTTCGCAGATTTCCGACGCCGCGACTCAATACGCAGTTCGGCGCGTACTATTTCAAGTACTGGCTCGAAAAGCTCGATCGGATGCAGGCGCTCGCGGCCGCCGCCTACAATGCCGGTCCCGGCCGCGCGCAGGCCTGGCGCGCCGCGACGCCGCTCGAAGGCGCCGTCTGGGTCGAAACGATTCCGTTCAACGAGACTCGCGACTACGTGAAGAAGGTGCTGGCCAACGCGATGGTCTATTCGCGCGCGCTCGATCAGGCCTACGTGCCGCTCAAGACCCGCCTCGGCATCGTGCAGCCCCGCGGCAACGGAACGGCTCCGCGGTTGCCGGCACGGCAACTGAAACCGGAAGAGGAGCCTGCATCGATGGCCGAGCAAGTCGATCCTCGTCCTGGGAGGCGCCGGGTTTGTCGGCCGCCACGTCGTGGAGCGACTGGCGCGAGCGGCCACGAGGTCGTCGTCCCGACGCGCCGCCGCGACAAGGCGCGGCATCTGCTTCGTGCTGCCCACGGTGAGTGTCGTCGCGGCCGACATCCATGTTCCGGCCGAATTGAAGCGCCTCGTGCAGGGCGCGTCGGCCGTCGTCAATCTCGTGGGCATCCTGAACGAGACTGGCGGGCAGACGTTTCAGGCAGGCGCACGTCGATCTCGCGCGGAACGTGATCGCGGCATGCAAGGCCGCCGGCGTGCGCCGGCTCGTCCACATGAGCGCGCTCAATGCCGATCCGGCCGGACCGAGCCGCTATCTTCGCAGCAAGGGCGAAGCCGAGGCCGCGGTGATCGCCTCGGATCTCGCGTGGACGATCTTCCGGCCATCGGTGATCTTCGGTCCGGAGGACGCCTTCCTGAACCTGTTCGCGCGACTCCTGCGGTTCGCTCCGGTGATGGCGCTCGCCCGGGCGAAGGCGAAGTTTCAGCCGGTGTACGTCGGCGACGTCGCCGAATGCATCGTGCGGGCCCTGCGCCTGCCGGCGACGATCGGCCGGCACCTTTCCGTTGTGCGGTCCGACGATCTACACGTTGCGCGAGCTCGTCCGCTACGCGGGCGATCGTCACCGGCCGGCCGCGCCCGATCGTGGCGCTCGGCCCGGGCTCGGCCGGCTCGAAGCGACGGTGCTCGAGCACCTGCCGGGCACGATGATGAGCCGCGACAATCTCGCGTCGATGCAGGAGGACAGCGTCTGCGGACTGCGCATTCCCCCTGAGTTCGGCATTGCAGCCGCAGGCACTCGAGACCGTCGCGCCGGACGTATCTCGGAGCCAAGTCGGCGAGAGGTCCGCTACGACGGCTATCGTCAGCGCGGCGGCCGCTGAATCCCGATGGCGCGCCATCGCAGCAAACCGAAAGACGTGAAGATCTATCGCGTCGGCGGCTCGGTGCGCGACGAGCTGCTGGGGCGGCCGGTCGTCGATCGGGATTGGGTCGTCATCGGCGCGACGCCGGAGATCCTCGTGGCATCGGGCTACAAGCCCGTCGGCCGCGACTTCCCCGTCTTTCTCCATCGCGACACCGGCGAGGAGTACGCGCTCGCCCGCACGGAGCGCAAGCATGGCCGCGGCTATCGCGGCTTCGAGTTCTTCGCCTCGCCCGACGTCACGCTCGCCGAGGATCTCGCCCGCCGCGATCTGACGATCAACGCCATGGCGCGCGACGAGAAGGGCACGCTGATCGATCCGTTCGGCGGGCAGGCCGATCTTCGCGCCGGAGTGCTGCGCCACGTCTCCCCCGCGTTCGTCGAGGATCCGCTCCGGGTGTTGCGCGTCGCACGGTTCGCCGCGCGCTTCGGATTCGCCGTCGCACCGGAAACCCGGCGCCTGATGCGCGTGCTGGTCGATTCCGGCGAGCTCGCGGAACTGGCGACGGAACGCGTCTGGCAGGAGCTCGCGCGAGGGCCTGATGGAGCCGCATCCTGCGCGCCTTCTCGCCGTGCTGCGCGAATGCGGAGCGCTGGCGCAGTTGTTGCCCGAGGTGGAGGCGCTCTATGGGAGCGCGCGAAGCGCGGGAACTCGGGGCCGGCCGCAAGACTGTCGCAGGCGCTGGAATATGCGGCCCGACACGAATTCACGTTGCCGGTTCGCTATGCGGTCCTGGCGTACCGGCTGGGTGACGGCGGCAAGGCGAGCGTCGCTTCCGGGATCGGCGTGCGCACAATGAGTGACGTGCGCTGCGCCGAGAGGATGTCGGAGCGACTCAAGGTGCCGGTGGAGTGTCGCGACGCCGCGCGCATCGCCGCGCGATGGCATCGGACGGCGATCCGGGCACCGGCGCTCCGGCCGGCGGCGCTGCTCGATCTCATTCAACGCCACCGATGCGCTGCGTCGTCCGGAGCGACTCGATGTGCTGCTCGCGACGTGCGAGTGCGGTGTCATGTCGGCGCCACGCGCTCCGCGCGAATTCGCGGCCGCGTCGTTGCTTGCGCGCGGCGCTCGACGTGGTGAAGGAGGTCGACGCGGGTGCAATCGCGCGCGGGGATCCACGGGAAGATCCGGAAGGCCGGCCAAGGACCGCTCGGATGCGATCGCCCTCGCGGTACGCGCGGCGCGCTCGCTGCTCTTCGCGCGTGGAAACGGTCCGCCGGAATCTGAGAGAAGCTGTCGGCGGCGCGTCGAAGCGCCGTCGCTAGACGCGGTACGCGACGAAGCGCATCACGTCCGCGGCCACGCGCATGATGCCGCTGCACGGCGAACGGCAGCTCGGCGGCGCCGGCCGCCCTGGCCGCGGCGCCATGCCGCGCTTCGTCGTCGCGCATTTTCTCGACGATGGCGCGGCTCTTCGCGTCGCGCGGCGGGGAGGCGCTCCATGTGGGTGGTGAGGTGTTCCTCGACCTGGCGCTCGGTTTCGACGACGAAGCCCAGGTTGATCACGATCGCCGGCGAAGCCGGCGGCGATGCCGATCGCGAACGATCCTGCGTACCAGAGAGGATTGAGGAGCGACGGGTGGTCGTCGAGCTCCGCGAGCCGCTGCTGGGTCCACGCGAGGTGCTCCTCCTCCTCGCGCGCCGCCGCGGCGAATTCGTGCTTGATGCGCGGATCGATGGCCAGCACGGCCTGTGCCGCGTAGAGCGCCTGCGCGCAGACCTCGCCGGTGTGATTGACGCGCATGAGGCCGGCCGCGTGGCGCCGCTCCGCGGCGGTCAGCGCGCCGTCCTCGAGGTTCGCCCCGGGCGTTGCGCGCGCCGCCGTCGGCACGCCCGCCAACATGCGCAGCGCGCGGTCGAAACCGACGACGAGATCATCCTTGATCGTGCTAGAAGAAATGCGCCATGCCGATCAGAAAGCCTCCTGGCTTGCCGCAGCCGCCGTTGGGGTAGGCATCGCACAGGATCGGATAGGGGTTGTGGTTGAACGTGTACGCCGCGTTGGATTCGTTGCGGATCTTGATGTACCCGGCATACGCCAGCGTGCGTCCCGACAGGATGTAGGTGTAGCTTGCCTCCCATTGCGTCGAACCGCTGTTCACGCCTTTGGTGAGGCCGCCGATGCGCGTGCCATCCACCGCGGTGCCCGTGCCGTTTCCGGCGCGACCGACGTACGCGTAGAGCAGGCCCGGGCCGATGTCGACGGTCGTGCTGACGCCGAAGAAATTCCGTTTGAGGCTGGAGGTCGGCGTGGCGTCGTAGTTCAGTCGCTCGTAGACGGCGCCGATGCGAAACGTCGAGAACTGGTAGCCGCCCGCCACCGAGAAACGCGCGATCGGACAGCGGCTCGGCCGGCGTGCCGCGGATCCGGTCGTGATATTCGTAGGCGACGCCGAGCTGGACCGGACCGTTGGTGTAGAAGGCGCCGGTGCTGATGGCGTTGCTGTGGGGACGCACCAGCCCCTCGTAGCTCGCGAACTGGACGCTCGCATTCAGGCCGGACATCGTCGGCGTGTCGTAGCGGATCGATTGCTGCAGGCGGTCGTCGAAGCCGCCGGACTCCGGCGGACCCAGAAAGCCCTGGGCCCACAGCGACGCCGTCGACAGGATCGAGCTCGTCAGCGTCGGGACGTTGCCGAAGATCGGCAGGATGTCGTCGTAGGGCCCGAGGAAGTAGCCCATCTTGAAGGTGCCGAGCGGCCCGTGCAAGCCGACGAAGGAGTCGCGGCCGGTGAGGACGCCGCGGCCTTGCGGTCACCGACATGCTGTTCTCGATCTGGAAGATCGCCGACACGCCGCCGCTGAGGGGTTCGGTGCCGCGGATTCCGAACTCGGACGAGTTGGAATTCACGCGGAACACGTTCGGATTCGGACATTGCTCCGGGCAGCCCGATCCCGCCTGCTTGCCGTTGACGAACTCCATGTCGACGTTGATGCGACCGTACAGCGTGACGTTCGCCTCCTGCGCACGCGCCGGGGGCGATCGAGCAGGCCGGCGACGACGACGGCGACAAGCTTCGTTCTCAAGGATTTTCTCCGCTTGCGCATGATATCGCAGTGGCGGCGGCACGATCGTCGGTCGGCCGCGCACCTTTCGTGGCGTTCGTGAGAAAGCCGCAGCCATCCGGAGGATCGAAAGGCAAAAAAACGGGCGCCCGAAGGCGCCCGTCCGTCATGCGTTTCCGGCCGGAGCCGGTTGCACCACGCTTCGATCAGAAGTTGTGGTACATGCCCATCACGAACCCGCCGGGCTTGCCGCCGGCCGACCAGTGTTGCGTGACCGGGATATTGATGTTGAAGTTGTAGCTCGCGTTCGAATCGTTGTTGATCTTCACGTAGCCCGTGTAGACCCGCGTGCGCTTCGACAGATCGTACGAGTAGCTCACTTCCCACTGCGTGGCGCCCGTGTTGGGGCCCTTGGCCAGGCCGGCGACGCGCGAGATCTGCGACGTCATGATCGGCGTTGGTCGTGATAACCGGCGCCGGCGTGTTGAGCGCGCTGCCCGAGCCGTCGGACGCCCTGCCCCAGAACAGGAAGACCTGCCCGTTGGCGCCGACGTTGATGGTGGTGTCCACGCGCCCAGAACGAATTGCGCTTCAGCTTGTTCGTGACCAGGCCGTTGGCGACTTCGTACTCCATCTTTTCGTAGACGCCGGCGATGTTGAAGTTCGAGAACTGCCACTTCGCGGCGACCGAGAACGCCCAGTCGGACAGCGGTTGAATCGCCGTGCCGCGGATGTTGTGGTGACGTTCGTAGGCGACGAGGCCGATGAACGGGCCGTTCCGGTACATGACGTTATAGCTCTGGTTGTTGGCTGTTCGACGGACGGGGTGCCACGCGTTGGTCGAGAATTGCGCCGCGCCGCCGTGAAGCCCGACATCGTCGGCATGTCGTAGCGGATCGATTGCTGCAGACGATCGTCGAAGCCGCCACCGGTCGGTTGGCCGGCGAAGCCCTGCGCCCACAGCGCGGCGGTCGACAGGATGCGACGTCGAGGCCGTGTTGTCGTTGCCGAAGACGCCGTGGATGTCGTCGTACGGGGCCAGGAAGCGACCCATCTTGAACGTGCCCCAGCCGCCGCTCAGGCCGACGAACGAATCGCGGCCGGCGAGGTTGCCGCCGACCCGTGGGTCGGGCGTTGATCGAGCCGTTCTCCATCTGGAAGATCGCATTGAGACCACCACCGAGCGACTCCGTGCCGCGAAGGCCGAAACGCGACGAGTTCGACGTGACGCGATAGACGTTCGGGTTGGTGTTGTTGGCCATGCCTGCCGTTCACGAATTCCATATCGAGATTCACGCGACCGTACAGCGTGACGTTCGCGGTTTGCGCTTGTGCCAGCGGGGCGGCCAACAGGCCCGCAATGGCGACAGCGACAAGCTTCTTGTTCATGGAGTCTCTCCTCTAGCGGATAAAATGGGCAAGGTAAACGTCTTGCAGGCTTGCCATCGGAACCTTCTCTGCGATGTCGAGAAGTTGGATTCATTGTGCCAAACCGGGCGCCCGCGAGGCAAGGTAAAGTCCGGGCGGGCGGAAACCTTGGCAGCTCGCTGTTGCTAAAACGCGACACGCCATAGCGTTCCGCTTTGCGCCACCGCGTACGCCGCCGGATCGCAACGCACTCGAAAAACGGCCGCTAAACGTATGATCAGCCAACGAAAACTTGCCTTTCTTCCCGGTTGGGGCCGAGGCCCCGCCTCCGTCGTCGATTTTGACGGGTTTTCCGGTCTCGGGCGCCGACCATCGAGATTCTCGTCTAGTTTCCGCTCGGGGTGGCGTCGGGCGCCGGCCGCCCGCGCGGATGAGCGTATTCGGAGTATTCGCCCTGGTCGCGCCGATGGTCGCGGCCGTGCTTTCCGCCATCGCGCTCTTGCTGCTGGCGCGCGGGCGCGGCCGGTTGCCGCAGGACTACCCCACCGAGCGCTCGTTGCACGCCCGTCCCGTTTCCCGCGTCGGCGGAATCGCGATCTGGGCAGGGTTTCTGCCGGTGGCGCTGCTGTCCTCTCCTCCGGTCGGAAGCGCGCCCGGCTGGCTCGCCGCGTGGGCGGTCGTGACGGTCGTTTCCTTCGCCGACGACTGGCGAGGCGTGCCGCCGACGATTCGCCTCGCCGTTCAGGCGCTCGCCGCGCTCGCCGTCGTCGCGACGCTGCCGTGGGCAGGCGACGCGACCGGAACCTCGGTGTCCCACTCTCGCCGTGGCGGGCGCCGTGGTCGCCATCGTATGGTCCGCCAATCTGTTCAATTTCATGGACGGCAATGACGGGCTCGCCGCCCTGATGGCGATCTGCGGATTCGGCGCCTACGGAGTCGCCGCCGTCCGCGCCGGCGTCGAGCGCGGACGTGCTGTTCGCGCTCGCCGCCGCGACGCTCGTGTTCTTCGCCGTCAACCGACCTCCGGCCACGACGTTCATGGGGGATGGCGGATCGGTGGGCCTGGGCTTTCTCGCCGCTGCTTTCGGCTATTCCGGCTTTCGTGCGGAAACGTGGCCCGGCTGGTTCCCGCTGCTCGTGTTCCTGCCCTTCGGGGCCGATGCCACGGTGACGGTGCTGCGGCGTTTTGCGCGCGGCGATCACCTTTTCGAAGCGCACCGAACGCATTATTATCAACGGTTGCACCAAATGGGGTCGGGGCACAGCGGCACGCTGCTGTTCTACGGCGTCCTGATCGTCGGCACGTCGGCATCGGCACTGGTCACGCTGGCGGCCGCGCCGGGCGCCGGGCTGGTGGGTGCTCTGCGCGTGGATCGCGGCGATCGGCGCCCTGTTTGCCGGCATCGACTACCAGTGGCGCAAGCGCCGACCAGAACAACAATGACGCAATCCCACAATTACCGCGCGTGGCTCGCCTTCGTCCACGACCTCTGCGCGTCGGCGCTCGCGTGGGCCGCGGTCTACTGGTTCCGGTTCGGCCTCGACTTCAACGAGCCCTTCCTCGCCGACATGGCACGGACGCTCGTCTGGATCCTGCCGCTGCAGGCGGCGATGTTCGTCGCCTTCGGCCTCTACCGCGGACTGTGGCGTTTCGCGAGCGTGCTCGACCTGCAGCGGATCGTGCTCGCCGCGGGACTCGGCGCGCTGCTGATCCCGCTGGTCCTCGTGATGCTGCGGCTGCAGGTGGTCGTGCCGCGCAGCGTGCTGATCTTCTACCCGATCGTGCTCATCTTCCTGATGGCGGGCGCTCGTTTCGCCTACCGGATCTGGAAGGAGCATCGCCTGTACAGCCCGCTCGCGGCGCTGGGCGAACCGGTGCTCGTGATCGGCGCGGGCGAAGCGGGCGCGCGGCTCACCCGGGAGTTCGCGCGGAGCCGGCAGTGGCGCGTGGTCGGACTCGTCGACGACGATCCGGCGAAGCGAGGCCGGCTGCTGCACGGCGTGAGCGTGCTGGGGCCGATTTCGAGCCTGCCCGCCTGGGCGAAGAAGTACGGCGTCCGCCAGGTGATCGTCGCGCTGCCTTCGGCCGCGCACGGCGTGCGCCGGCGCGTCGCGGAGATCTGCGCCGACGCCGGCATCGAGGTGCTCACGGTCCCGTCGTACGAGGACCTGATCAGCGGCCGTTCGGCGCTGACCACCATTCGCACCATCGAGCTCGACGACCTGCTGGGCCGCGATCCGGTGGTCCTCGACAACGCGGGGCTGGGCGAATGGCTCGGCAACCGCGTCGTGATGGTCACGGGCGCGGGCGGCTCGATCGGCGCCGAGCTCTGCCGGCACATCGCGCGGTTCCGCCCGGCGAAGCTCGTGCTGTTCGACCTGTCCGAAGCCGCGGTCTACGCGATCCAGACCGCGCTCGCCGACGGCTTCCCGCAGCTGCCGCTGGTGACGGTCGTGGGCGACGTCAAGCATGCCGCGCTCGTCGAGCAGGTGCTCGCCCGCGAGCGGCCGAGCGTCATCTTTCATGCGGGCGCCTACAAGCACGTGCCGCTGATGGAGGAGACCAACGCGTGGCAGGCCGTGCTCAACAATGCCTACGGCACCTGGGTGCTGGGAACGGCCGCCGTCGCGGCCAAGGTCGAGAAGTTCGTGCTCGTGTCCTCGGACAAGGCGGTCAACCCGACCAACGTGATGGGCGCCACGAAACGCCTCGCCGAGATCGTCTGTCGCAGCCTGCAGGGCAAGGGCACGCAGTTCGTGCTCGTGCGTTTCGGCAACGTGTTCGGCAGCGCCGGCAGCGTCATCCCGCGGTTCCGGGAGCAGATCGGCCGCGGCGGCCCGGTGACGGTGACGCATCCCGACATCACGCGCTACTTCATGTCGCTGTCCGAGGCGACCCAGCTCCTGCTGCAGGCGGCGCTCCAGGGCAAGGGCGGCGAGATCCTCGTGCTCGACATGGGCGAGCCGGTGCGCATCATCGATCTCGCCCACGACATGATCCGGCTCTCGGGAGCGGACCCGAACCGCATTCCGATCGTGTTCACCGGCTTGCGGCCCGGGGAGAAGCTGTTCGAGGAACTCCTGACCGCGGAGGAGGCCACGCTCCCCACGCCGCACCCGAAGCTGCGGATCGCGTTGTCGCGCGCGGCGAATTTCGATGTGGTCGGCCAGATGGTCGCCTGGTGCGAGCGCGATCGCCCGGCCGACGATGCCGAGGTGCGCGCGCGCTTGAAGACCTGGATTCCCGAGTACATGCCGCCGGCGGGCGCGCCGGTGCAGCCGATTCCGTCGGCGCCCGTCGACGCCGAGGTGTCCGCGCCGTTGCCGCTGCGCGCGCCGCGAAGGCGCTTGAGCCGCGCCAGCGTGCCGCAAGCGGCCGTCATCAGCGCTTGCCGCCGTAGAGATACGGATTGAGCGCCGCGTCGTTGTACATCTTGAACTGGCGATAGACCCGCCAGTACGCGCGTCCTTCGGCCGCGCGCGCGAGCAGCGTATCGAGGCACCGCGCGAGATCCGCTCGCTGCAGGCGCAAGGCGCTCGAGCTTGTCGCCGGCACGACGCGCGGTGGGCGTCCGTCGCGTCGGCGCGCATCGCCTCGATGCGCATGTGGAATGCTTGAGGGCGAGGATCGACAGCCGATCGACCATCGAGCCCGCGGTCTCCGAGTTGTGCCAGGCGTCGGCCGCGGGCACGACGGCGGCCAGCCGCTCGAGCAGCGCCTCGTCGATCTTCTCGATCGCGTCGTTGCGTCGCTGGTTGTAGCCGTCGATCGCGCGCTTGTTCGCGGCGATCTCGGCGTCCGCGACATCGCGCCGGCGCGCGCGGTCCTCTTCGTCCCACAACAGGCGGTTGTGGCGGTGGTTCGAGTCGATCCACGTCCAGACGCTTCGGGCGGCGTCCGTCGGCGGCGCCGAGGCTCCTCGTCGCGCCCTCGATCTCGGCGTCGTGGTACGCGCAGATCGCCGCGCTGGCGACGTCCGCGAAATCGATTCCGCTCATCGTCGTTCTCCGGTGGCGTTCGGGGAGCTGCGACGCCGGCGTGCAGGGTGGGCGGGTCCTGGTGCGGCGAGCAGATCGCGGTAGAGGAGCACCTGCTGCAGCGTGATCGCGGACGGCGACAAGTGGCAGCACGGCGCGCCGCGCGTTGTCCGCCAGACGCGCCCGCGTGGCCGGATCGCGCAACGCCTGCATCTGCGCGGCGAGCCCCGCCACGTCGCCGGAGGGACCGACGAGCCCGCCGTCGCTCCTGCGCAGCAGCTCTGCCGCTCCCGATTTCGTGCTCGTGATCACCGGCAAGCCGCACGCCATGGCTTCGAGCGTGGTGTCCGGCGACGGATCGTAGAGCGCCGGCAGCACGAACACGTCGGCGGCGCCGTAGCAAGGCCGCCGGTCGACCTCCCCGACGACGAACGTCACGCGATCGGCGACGCCGCGAGCGCGCGCCCGCGCGAGGTAGCGCGCCGCCGCCTTGTCGTCGCCGATCGCGATCAGGTGCGCGGGCGGGGCGAGCTCCGCGAACGCATCGATGGCGGTCGCGAGCCCGGCGCGCGCAAAGTCCGCGGCGGCGAGCAGAAACACCGTCGCGGCGGCATCGATGCCCAGACGCTCGACGACGGCGGCGCGCTCCGAGCGCAGACCCGGATGGAAGAGCTCGCTGTCGACCGGGTTGCGGAATGACGTGGAGCTTCGCTTCCGGCACGGCGAAGCGGTCCCGGATCTCGTCGCGCACCATTTGCGAGTTGCAGATCACGGCGCGCAGCCACGGACTGGCGTAGAGGCGCCTTTCGACGTGGAGCCGGTAGCGGTTGTACGGCGACAGCATGGCGCCGAGGCGCCGCGCCGGACTCGCGTGCTTCGACCGCTCCTCGAGCCACACCGCGTGCACGCCGTCGCCGGCGCGGTAGACGTCGCAGCACAGCAGGTGCTCATGGGACTCGACCAGGCTCGGCTGCGAGCGCCGCACGTCGCGGCAGGCCGCGCGCGCGAAGCTCCAGTCGCGCCAGAGCGCGCCGATGTGGAACGGATCGAACACCAGGGGCTCGACGAGTTGCAAGCCGCGTCTGCGGCCACGCCCGCGTGTACAGGGAAATGGCGACGTTCCGTTCGAGCAGCGCCTCGAGCGCTCGCTCGGTGACGCGCTCCGCCGTGCCTTCGGGCCGGTAGTCCTGGCGGACGATCGTAAGGCGCATCAGGGCCCGTTCATGGCAGGTCTTGCGGGAGGTGTCGGGCGAGCGTCGCGGCGTCGGGGCCCGAGAGGACGATGCGCCGCGAACCCGGCAACGATAGCAAAGTTCGCGGCGCGGCGGCACCGATCGGCGCGCTCGGCGGTCCGCTACAGTCAGGACTTACTCGCCTGCCGGGCCCCGTCCGGCGGGAATATCGCCGCCGGAACAGCGCCGTCCGCCGCTTCCGGTACAATCGATCGGGAGTTCCACCCCCGCGTCCCGCCCCCACCCCCGCCATGCCGATCGACGCCGTCAATGCCGCCGTGAAGGCGCAGATTCTCGCCGAGGCGCTGCCCTACATCCAGCGCTTCCACGACAAGACGATCATCATCAAGTACGGCGGCAATGCGATGGTCGAGCCGCAACTCAAGGCCGGCTTCGCGCGGGACGTCGTGATGCTGAAGCTCGTCGGCATGAATCCCGTCATCGTGCACGGAGGGGGGCCGCAGATCGGCGACCTGCTGCAGAAGATGGGAATCCAGAGCGAGTTCCGGCAGGGCATGCGGGTCACCGACGATCGCGTGATGAATGTGGTCGAGATGGTGCTGGGCGAGCTCAACCAGGAGATCGTCGGCCTCATCAACCAGCACGGCGGCAAGGCGGTCGGCCTCACCGGGCAGGACGGCGCCTTCATCCACGCGCGCAAGATGCTGCTGAAGAGCGACGCGAGCGATGGCGAGATGCTGGACATCGGCCTCGTCGGCGAGATCGAGCGCATCGACCCCGAGCTGATCCAGCTCCTCGATTCGCGGGACTTCATCCCGGTGATCGCGCCCATCGGCGTCGGCGCCGACGGGGTGGCCTACAACATCAACGCGGACCTGGTCGCCGGCAAGCTCGCGGAGACGCTGAAGGCGGAGAAGCTCGTGCTGATGACGAACACCGTCGGCGTGCTCGACAAGAACGGCACGCTGCTGACCGGCCTGTCCGCAAGCAGGATCGACGCGCTCTTCGCCGACGGCACGATTCACGGCGGGATGCTGCCGAAGATCGGCTCGGCGCTCGACGCGGTCAAGAACGGCGTGGCGAGCTCGCACATCATCGACGGTCGCGTCGAGCACGCGCTGCTGCTGGAGGTGCTGACCAACGAAGGTGTCGGCACGATGATCCGCGCCGACACGACCGCGCCGGTGCGCGGCGGCGGACTGAGCCCGGGAACCTCGCGCCCATGGCCACGAAACCCGGCGAGCGCCGTCTGCAGATCCTGCAGACACTGGCGGCGATGCTCGAGAATCCGCGCGCCGAAAAGGTGACCACGGCCGCGCTCGCGGCGAAGCTCGACGTCTCGGAGGCGGCGCTCTATCGCCACTTCGCGAGCAAGGCGCAGATGTTCGAGGGGCTGATCGAGTTCATCGAGACGACGCTCTTCACGCTCGTCAACAAGATCGCGAGCGAGACCGACGAACGGCGTCGCCCAGGCGCAGCAGATCGTCGCGGTGCTCCTGGGCTTCGCCGAGAAGAATCCCGGAATGACGCGCGTGCTGATCGGCGACGCGCTGGTGAACGAGGACGAGCGGCTGCAGGCGCGGATGAACCAGCTCTACGATCGCATCGAAGCCGCGCTGCGCCAGGCGCTGCGCATCGCGCAGGCGGGGGGCGATTGGCCCGGTGACCCCAACGCGGAAGCGAACCTCCTGCTCGCGTACGTGCTGGGCCGCTGGCAGCTCTTCGCCAAGAGCGGGTTCAAGCGGGGCCCCCAGGAGGGCTGGGAGACGCAGCGCAAGTTTCTGTTCGGCTGAAACGGCGCCGACGCAGCCTCGGCGCCGGTCGCCTACGCAGCCTGGACCGTCGACGGCGCCAGGATGCAGCCCGAGATCTTCCAGCGGCCGTCCGGCTGCTTCTGCATCGTGTAGAGCGCGACCCGCACCGAGTTGTCCGGAGCGACGAGGCGCAGCGGCTGGATCACGTTGCCCTCGATCACCGCGCCTTCGAGGAACTCCGAGTAGCGCGCCGCGATCAGCGCGCCATAGGCGGTGCGCACCATCGCGAGGAAATCCGTGGCCGTGCCGAACTGCTGCCGGATGGCACGGCGCCGCGTGCGCGAAGGCCCTCGGGCCGTCACCCGCCTTGAGCGCCGCGAGTTGCTCGCTGATCGTCGCCTTGATGGCCAGCCACTCGGCGTCGGCCAGCGTCGAATCGACCGCGGCCGGCGCCGCGTCCGTGGCGCCGACGGCGCTGCCCCGAGCAGCAGTGCGGCGAGCGCCAGGACGAACGCTCGCATCACGCGTTGCCCGCATCATCGTCCTCCGCACACGGGACATTGCGGATCGCGCGGCACGCGAACCTCGCGCCAGCGCATCGCGAAGGCATCGAGCAGCAGCAGGCGGCCGACCAGCGGCTCGCCGATGCCGGCGATGAGCTTCAGCGCCTCGGCGGCCTGGGTGGCGCCGACGATGCCGACGACCGGTGCGAACACGCCCATGACGGCGCAGCGCGTCGCCTCGAGGTCTTCGCCCTCGCCGAAGAGGCAGTGATAGCAGGGCGCGCTCCGGCACGCGCGGATCGAACACCGCGATCTGTCCGTCGAAGCGGATCGCGGCGCCGGAGACGAGCGGCGTCAGCGCGGCGACGCACGCGCGATTCACCGCGTGCCGGGTCGCGAAATTGTCGCTGCAATCGAGCACGACGTCGGCGCGCTCGACGAGCGGCGCGAGTTCGCCGGCTCCGACTCTCGCGGCGACGGTTTCGATGCGCACTTCCGGATTGACGGCGGCGAGCCGCGCCTTCGCCGCGGCCACTTTCGGCGTTCCGACGTCCGCCGTCGCGTAGAGAATCTGGCGCTGCAGGTTGGTGAGATCCACGGCATCCGGATCGCAGAGCGTGAGCGTGCCGACGCCGGCCGCCGCGAGAAATTGCGCGACCGGCGCGCCGAGCCCTCCGGCGCCGATCACGAGCGCGTGCGCCGCGGCGAATTTCTCCTGCGCCTCGAGGCCGAGCTCGGGCAGCAGGATGTGGCGGCTGTAGCGCAGGAGCTGCGCGTCGTCCATCGGCGCGGATTCAGCCGCCGGGGTCGCGATCGAGACCTGTGTCATCGGTGCCATGATAGTCCCGGAAATGACGAAGGCCACGCGCGGGCCGGAAGGAAAAACGCCTGGCACGGCCGGGCCGGAAAGGAAAACGCCCGGCATCGCCGGGCATTTGGTGCTGCCTGAGTCGTCGTGCGCGCTATTGCGGTTTCGCCTGCGCCGACACGGCCTTCGCCGACGCGATGACCGGCAGGCCCTTCAGCTGGTTCATCGCCTGCGTCAGCTGGAAGTCCTCCGCGGAACCGAACACGACGCGCGGCGTCGCGGCCGGCGGCGTCACCGCGCCGGTGTTCGTGGGCTGCTGATTGCGCGTCGATTCGGGATTGTTGCTTCTTCAGCGTCTCGACGGCGCGCGCGGCGGACGTTTCCTTCTTGCCCGTGTCGAGGTGATTCTCGAGGTTGGCTTCGCGGATGGAAAACGGCGATTCGCGGCCGTCGTCGACGTAGATGTCGGGCTCGATGCCCTTGGCCTGGATCGAACGTCCGGACGGCGTGTAGTAGCGCGCCGTGGTGAGCTTCAGTCCGGAATTGTTGGACAGCGGCAGGATCGTCTGCACGGAGCCCTTGCCGAACGTCTGGCCGCCGAGCACGATGGCGCGCTTGTGATCCTGCAGCGCGCCGGCGACGATCTCGGATGCCGAGGCGGTTCCGCCGTCGACCAGCACGACCATCGGCACCTTCTTGACGCCCGGCGGGAAGGTCGCGGAGGAAATCCTCGCCGCGGCGCGAGTAATGCTCCTTCGCTGGCAGTGAGGCGCATGCGAGCTTCCGCGGTGCGGCCGTCCGTATAGACCACGAGCGCGTCCTTCGGCAGGAACGCCGCCGATACGGCCACGGCCTGGTTGAGCAGGCCGCCCGGGTCGCTCCGCACATCGAGCACGAGGCCCTTCAGCTCGCCCTGCTTGTACATGTCCTTCAGCGCCTTCGCGACGTCCTCGCCGGTGCGGTCCTGGAACTGGCGCACGCGCACGTAGCCGTAGCCCGGCTCCAGCAGCTTCGCGGTGACGCTCTTGACGTTGATCTCTTCGCGCGTGAGCGTGAACGTCAGGAGGCCGTCGGCGTCCTTGCGCACGACCGTCAGCGCGACGGACGTGCCCGGCTTGCCGCGCATCAGCTCGACCGCCTTCGACGAGCGGCATCCCGCGCGTCGCGCTGTCGTCGATCTTGACGATGAGATCGCCGGACTTGATGCCCGCGCGGAACGCCGGCGTGTCGTCGATCGGCGAAATCACCTTGACCGCGCCGTCCTCGACGCCCACCTCGATGCCGAGGCCGCCGAACTTGCCCTGGGTCGAGATCTGGAGATCCTTGTATCCTTCGGCGTCGAGAAAATCGGAATGCGGGTCGAGCCCGTGCACCATCCCGTTGATCGCTTCCTTGATGAGCTTCTGGTCCGAGACCGGCTCGACGTAGTCGCTCTTGATCCGGCCGAAGACCGCCGAGAGGAGCTGCAGGTCCTCGTAGGGAATCGGCAACTTGGCTTCGCGCTGGGCGATCACCGAGAAGTTGAGCGACAGCAACACGCCGAGCACCGCGCCCAATCCGATCAGACCCGCCTTTTTCCAGTTGTTCATCGATGAATTCCTTTGCCGGACTGCTCGGAGTATACGCCGGCGCCCCGAATGGGTCCCGGCGCGAGCGTGAGGGGGTTGGGCCCCAACACTGGACGCAAGTTCCGTGCCGACCCGCGAGACCTGCGCCTGCGGTCGGCCACGCGGAAAGCGCTGCGGCGTGGCCGTGAGCGAGCACTTACTGCCGACGAAGCACCCGCGTCGGTGCCGGATGCCGCTCCTAAGGGAACGCGACGAGCGAATGACCCGTCATTTCGGCGGGCTTGGGGAGGCCCAGCATGGCGAGGAGCGTGGGGGCGATGTCCTGCAGCGAGCCACCCGTCGGCCATCGTCGCCGGGCGCCCGACGTAGACGCATGGCACGAGGCACAGCGTGTGCGCGGTGTGCGGCTGACCGGTCAGCGTCGTCGTGCATTTTCTCGGCGTTGCCGTGGTCGGCGGTGATGAGAAGCTCGCCGCCGACCGCGCGCAGGGCCGCCACGACGCGCCCGATGCACTCGTCCAGCGTCTCGACCGCGCGGACGGCCGCGTCGAGGTTACCGGTGTGGCCCACCATGTCGCCGTTGGCGTAGTTGCAGACGATGGCGTCGTACTTGCCGGAGCCGATCGCCGCCACGAGCTTGATCGGTGACCTCGAAGGCGCTCATTTCCGGCTTGAGATCGTAGGTCGCGACCTTGGGCGACGGCACGAGCACGCGGTCTTCGCCGGGATACGGCGCTTCGACGCCGCCGCTGAAGAAGTAGGTGACGTGCGCGTACTTTTCGGTTTCGGCGATGCGCAGCTGGGTGAGGCCGAGCGAGGCGACGTACTCGCCGAAGCCGTTCGCGACGGACTGCGCGGGAAACGCGATGGCGAGGTGGCGGAACTCGTCGCCGTAGCTCGTGAGGCAGACGAAGGCCGCGAGCCGCGGCGTACGGCGGCGCGGAAAGCCGGCGAACGACGGGTCGGTCAGGGCGCGCGTCAGCTGCCGCGCACGATCGGCGCGGAAGTTCATGAACACGATCGCGTCGCCGTCGGCGATCGTCGCCGGCGTATCCCCGGGCGCGACGATGGCGGTGGCGTGCACGAATTCGTCGTTCTCGCCGCGGGCGTAGGCGGCGGCGAGGCCCGCCGCGACCGATTCGGCCGTGTACGGCGCGCGCGCGTCCACCAGCAGTTCGTAGGCTTCCGCGAGGCGCTCCCAGCGCTGGTCGCGGTCCATCGCATAGTAGCGGCCGATGATCGACGCGATGCGCGCGCCGGGATGCCGCGCGCAAACCTCCTCCATGGCGGCGAGCGAGGCGGCGGCGCTTTGCGGAGGGGTGTCGCGGCCGTCGAGGAAGGCGTGCACGAAGATGCGCGGCGCCCCGCCCGCCGCCGCGAGCTCCACCATCGCGGCGATCTGCCGCTCGTGGCTGTGAACGCCGCCGGGGGAAAGGAGGCCGAACACGTGCAGCGTCGTGCCGCCTGCGCGGGCAGCCGCGACGGCCCCCGTCAACGCGGGATTGCGCGCGAATTCGCCGGTCTCGATCGCGACGTCGATGCGCGTGTAATCCTGATAGACCACGCGCCCGGCGCCGATGTTGAGGTGCCCGACTTCGGAGTTGCCCATCTGTCCCCGCGGCAGTCCCACGGCGAACTCCGACGCGTCGATGGACGTGTGCGGACACGTCGCGATGAGGCGGTCCCAATGGGGTTTTCGCGCGCGGGCGATGGCATTGTCCGGCGTCGCTTCGCGACAACCGAAACCGTCGAGAATGACGAGCGCGACGGGACGCACGGCGGGGCGGATGGAAGCAGGCATCGGTGTGCTCGGCGAGTGGGCTGCGACCCCTGCGGCGGGACGCGTACGCTATCATTTTACCTTCGGCGCATCGAGGATTCCCCGGCTCATGTCGTTCGTCCGACTTACTGGTATCTCTTCCTCGCGCTCTTCGCTTCCGGCGCGCTCCTCGTCTGGCCGCTCGTCGCACCGCCGCCTGTCGCCCGTCAAGGACGTCGGCAACCTCGAGGCGACGCGCCTCATCAATTCGGCGAACGCGCGTGCTGGTCGACGTGCGGGAGACCAAGGAGTTCGAAGGCGGCCGGCTGCCGAAAGCCGTGCACATCCCGTTGTCGCAACTCGACAGCCGCGGCGACGGAGCTCGCAGCGCTACGCCGGACGGCCCGTCGTCGCCTACTGCATGACCGGCAACCGCAGCGGCCTGGCCGCCAAGGCGCTGGCGCGCATCGGGTTCAAGGACATCTACCAGCTGCGCGGCGGCTATCGGGCATGGAAGGATGCCGGGCTCCCCGTCGAGAAATGACCGCGCCGACGATCACGATGTACTCGACGGCGTTCTGTCCGTTCTGCGTCCAGGCCGAACGCTACCTGAAGTCCAGGGGAGTGAAGGACATCGAGTTCGTCCGTGTCGATCTCGATCCGGCGCTGCGCCGGACGATGATGGAGCGCACCGGCCGGCGCACGGTGCCGCAGATCTATATCGACTCGTTTCATGTCGGCGGCTACGAGGATCTCGTGGCGCTCGACCGTGCGGGCGGGCCTCGAGCCGCTGCTCGCTGCCAGGAAGGGCCGTCGCCGCCGGCCGTAGGGTAAAATCCCCGTTTGACTTCATCGAGGACCAACATCATGGCCGACCCGCAGCAACAGGGCGACGGTGCCCAGGGCGCCGCGTTCACCATCGACAAGATCTATCTCAAGGACCTCTCGCTCGAAAACCCCGGTGCGCCGCAATCGTTCCTGAGCCAGGAGCAGCCCCAGGTCGAAGTGGGCCTCCGCACGCGCGGCGACCAGGTCCAGCCCGACATCTACGAGTGCGTGCTGACCGTGACGCTGACGGCGAAGGTGGGCGACAAGACGCTGTTTCTGGTCGAGGCGTCGCAGGCGGGGCTGTTCACGATCCGCGGCGTGCCGGCGGAGCATCTGCAGCAGGTGATCGCGATCAATTGCCCGACCGTGCTGTTCCCGTACGTCCGCGAGACGCTGGCCGACGCGGTGACGCGCGCCGGCTTTCCGCCGATCCATCTCGTGCCCATCAATTTCGAGATGCTCTATCAGCAGCAACTGGCGCAGGCGCAACAGCCGGCGCCCGCCGCAGCGACGGTCAACTGACGCGTTGCCGGGAGCGCACGGGGGTCGGATGAGGCGAGCGCTGGACGCGACGGCATTACGGCACGCGCGCGCATCTCTGCCTGTTGCTGCCGGCGTTCGTCGCCGCGATGTCCGCGTCCGCGGCCGAGTTCCGCTCGACCGGCGAGGCCGCCACGGTGCTGTACGACGCGCCATCGCTGCGGGCGAAGCCGATGTTCGTCCTCGGACGCGACGTGCCGCTCGAAGTGATCGTGCCGGTCGAGGGCTGGATCAAGGTGCGCGACGCCGGCGGCACGATCGGCTGGGTGGAGAAGCGCACGCTGGTCGAGCGGCGCGTCCTCGTGGTCCGCGTGCCGCTGGCCGACGTGCGCGCCATTCCCGACGACGCCGCGCCCATCGTCTTTCGCGCGGAGCAGAACGTCCTGCTCGAGCTCGCCGAGCCGGCGACGAGTGCCACCACCACCGCGATGCCGGGCTGGGTCGGCGTGAAGCATCGCGACGGCCAGGCGGGATACGTGAGGATCACGCAGGTGTTCGGACTCTGAACACGATCGCCGTCGCCGGCGCCGGCGCCTGGGGCACCGCGCTCGCGGCGCACCTCGCACGGCGCGACGACCTCGCCGTGACGCTGTGGGCGCGTGATCCGGCGCAGGCCGCGGCGATGGCGGCACGGCGCTGCAACGACCGCTATCTGCCGGGCATCGTGCTGCCGGATTCGCTCACCGTGACGTCGACGCTCGAGGCGTGTCGCGCAGGCGTCGCTCGTCATCGTCGGCACGCCGGTCGCGGCCTTGCCCGCGGTGGCGCGCGATCTCGCGGGCGCCGGCGCGCGCGCGCCGCTCTTCTGGCTGTCGAAGGGATTCGTCATCGTTGCGGCGAGCGCGGCCCATCCGGCGGGCGTCGCGTTGCCGCATCAGCATCTGGCTCCGCTGTGGAAGGCGCCGGTCGGCGTGATCTCCGGGCCGAGCTTTGCCGACGAAGTGGCGCGCCGATTGCCGACCGCCGTGGCGGTCGCCGCGACCGACGCCGCGGTCGCGAACGCAGGTGGCGTCGTTGCTGCGGGCGGACACGCTGCGCGCCTACGAAAGCGACGACATCGCGGGAGTCGAAGTCGCCGGCGCGGTCAAGAACGTGCTCGCCATTGCGGCAGGCGCCAGCGACGGTCTCGGCTTCGGTCACAACGCGCGCGCCGCGCTCATCACGCGCGGGCTCGCGGAGACCGGCCGCCTCTCCGCGGCGCTCGGCGGCCGGCGCGAGACGATGATGGGCCTGGCCGGATTGGGCGATCTCGTGCTGACCTGCACCGGCGATCTGTCGCGCAATCGTCGCGTCGGGCTGGCGCTGGCCGAGGGCAAAGCGCTGCCGGCCATTCTCGCCGAGCTGGGGCACGTCGCCGAGGGTGTGGCCGCCGCGCAGGCGGTTCGCGCGCTGTCGCGGCAGCACGAGGTCGAGATGCCGATCTGCGACGCGGTTACGGCGTGCTCTACGAAGGGCCTCGCTCCGCGGGATGCGGTGCTGCGCTGCTGCAGCGCGAGCCGCGCGCCGAGGCCACTAGTGCCCATAGTGTGAACAGGTTCAGCCGGCGCCGGCGAACCCGGCCTGTCGCCAGGCCTCGTAGACGGCGACGGCCACTGCGTTCGACAGATTGAGGCTGCGCACGCCGGGCCGCATCGGGATCCGGAGCGTCGCCTCGGGCGCGAAGAAGGCGCGGACCTGCGGCCGGACAGGCCCGTCGATTCGCAGCCGAACACGAGGACGTCCTTCGGCGCGAAGTGCGTCGCGTAGAGCGATGACGAGCCGTCCGAGGCGAACGCGAACCAGCGCCGCGGCCCTTCGCTTTCGAGCGCGGCGCGGCACTCGGCGAAATCGCGATGCACGCGAACGCGCGCGTATTCGTGATAGTCGAGTCCCGGCGCGTTTCAATTCGCGATCGTCCATCCGAAAGCCGAGCGGTTCGACGAGATGCAGGTCGGTGGCCGTGTTGGCGGTGAGCCTGATCACGTTGCCGGTGTTGGGCGGAATTTCGGGGTGCACGAGGACGACGGCGAATTCGGCGGCGCGGAGGGACGTGCAGGGTGCACCCATTGGCGCTACGCGACGTTCCCCCCGGGAGGGGGCCATTCGCGCTCGGGACGGCCCGGCGGCGCTCATGGCGGCAACGTCCGCGCGACGACCCAGCATTCGACGCGCTCGGCGCCCGGCACTGACGAGCGTGCGCGAGGCCTCGGCGAGGGTGGCGCCGGTCGTCATGATGTCGTCGACCAATGCGATGCGCGCACCGCGCACGTTCGACGTCACCGCGAACGCGCCGCGGACATTGCGCCGCGCGCTGCGCCCACGGCAGCGTGACCTGCGGCGGCGCCGGCGACGACGCGCGCGAGCGGGGCGGCGAGCGGCAGGCCGGTGCTTCGGGCCACGGGCACGGCAATTTCGCGCGCCTGGTTGAAACCGCGCTCGCGCTGTCGTGCCGCGGCGAGCGGTAGCGCCACGATGCGATCCGGCGCTCGGCGGTCGTGGCCGTCGCCGGCGTGCAAGCGCGCCGCGCACAGCGTCGGCGAGCGCGCCGCCCGCCCATTCGGCGAGCGCGAGCCGGCCGTCGTATTTGATACGCTGGAGCATCCGGTTCGTCGGAAACGCGTAGGCGAACGCCGCCACGGTGGCGGCGAAGGGCGGTCGACCGGCGAGGCACGCGCCGCAGACGCCGCTGCCGACGGACGGCAATGCGCAGACCGGACATGGCGCGGCGATCCGCGGCAGCGCGCGTGCGCACGCGTCGCAAACGAGCCCGCCACCGGTGCGCGCGACGCACAACTCGCAGTGCTGCGGCAGCGCGAGGCGCGCGATGGCCGCGATCGACCACCGGCGGCGCGCCGTGCCGCAGTCAAACGATTCGGCGTGCGGATTTGACAATACCCTGCCCTCCCTCGACACTCGGCGCCGATTGTAGACGGCGTCGCCGCGCAACGGCGCGACGCCACGGACGCAGCGCACGAAGCAAACCACGAAGGTCGCCCCGATGCCATCCGCCGAACGCACGATCGCTGTCCGCCCGGGCCGTCCGGCGCGTCGCCGCGTGTCCAGGAAGCTCGCCGTCGCGGTGGACCGTGGCGCGCGTCGAGGAACTGTTCGCGCTGCCGTTTCCCGATCTCATGTTCCGGGCGCAGGAGGTGCACCGCGCCCATCATGCGCCGAACGCGCGTGCAGCTTTCGCGGCTGATCTCGATCAAGACGGGCGGTTGTCCCGAGGACTGCGGCTATTGCCCGCAGGCGAAGCGCTATCACACCGGCGTTGCGGATGAGGCGCTGCTCGACGTCGACACGGTCGTCGCGGCCGCGCGTGCGGCGAAGGACGAGGGCGCGACACGCTTCTGCATGGGCGCCGCGTGGCGCGGACCGAAGGACCGCGATCTCGCGCGCGTGCTCGACATGGTGCGCGAGGTGAAAGCGCTCGGGCTCGAGACGTGCTGCACGCTCGGCCTGCTGAAGGACGGCCAGGCCCGCGCGCTCAAGGCGGCCGGTCTCGACTACTACAACCACAACCTCGATACGTCGGCCGAATTCTACGGCGAGGTGATCACGACACGCGGCTACCAGGACCGGCTCGACACGCTGGGGCGCGTGCGCGAGGCTGGCATCAACGTCTGCTGCGGTGGCATCGTCGGCATGGGCGAATCCCGGCCGCAGCGCGCGGGACTGATCGCGCAGCTCGCCGGCATGGATCCCTACCCGGAGTCGGTGCCGATCAATCATCTGGTGCAGGTCGCCGGCACGCCGTTGCACGGGGAGTTGGGCGGGGCCAGCGCACTCGATCCGTTCGAATTCGTGCGCACGATCGCGGTGGCGCGCATCACGATGCCCAAGGCGATGGTGCGACTCTCGGCGGGACGGCGGGAACTGGGGGAGGCTGTCCAGGCGCTGTGCTTTCTCGCCGGCGCCAATTCGATCTTCCACGGCGACAAGCTCCTGACGACCGACAACCCCGATGTCGACGCGGATCGCTCGCTGCTCGCCAAACTGGGGCTGACCCCCGTCACGTGACGCTCGGGCTCATCGCCGATCTCGAGCGCAGCCTCGAGGCGAGGAGCGCCGCCGGCCTGAAGCGTAACCGGCGCACGCTCGAATCGGCGCCGGGCGCGCGCGTCGTGGTCGACGGTCGCCGCGTCGTCGCCTTCGCCAGCAACGATTACCTCGGCCTCGCCAACCATCCCGCCGTCGTCGCGGCGGCGCGCGACGGCGCGGCGCGCTGGGGCGCCGGCGCCGGGGCATCGCATCTCGTCAGCGGCCATTTCGCGCCGCACGCGGCGCTCGAGGCCGAGCTCGCCGCCTTCGTGCGCCCGACGGCGGGGGCCCGGGCGCTGACGTTTTCGTCGGGCTACCTCGCCAATCTCGCGATCCTGACCGCGCTTGCAGGACGTTCCGACGCGATCTTCGCCGACCGTCTCAACCATGCGTGCCTCAACGACGGCGCGCTGCTCTCCCGCGCGGAGTTCGTCCGCTATCCGCATGCCGATGTGGACGTCGCTCGCGCGCCGCCTCGCCGCTTCGAAAGCGAAACGGAAGGTGATCGCGACCGACGCGGTGTTCAGCATGGACGGCGACATCGCGCCGCTGCCGGCCCTGCTGGCGCTCGCGGACGAATTCGATGCGTGGCTCGTCGTCGACGACGCGCACGGCTTCGGTGTGCTGGGCGAAGACGGACAGGCGGGCCGCGGCGCACTCGCCCATTTCGGCCTCGAATCGGACCGGATCGTGTACATGGGCACGCTCGGCAAGGCGGCGGGTGTCGCGGGCGCGTTCGTGGCGGCGCATCCCGCGGTGATCGATACGTTGATCGAGACCGCGCGTTCGTACATCTACACGACGGCCGCACCGCCCGGGCTCGCCGAGGCGCTCCGCGCGAGCCTCATGATCATCGCGGACGATCGCGGCCGTCGCGCGCACCTCTTCGACCTCGTCGCCCGCTTCCGCGAGCGCCTGCGATCCCTCCCATGGACGCTGCGCGATTCGTGCACGCCGATCCAGCCGCTCGTGGTCGGCGCCAACGCGGCGGCGGTCGGGCTGTCGGAGGCCCTCTGGCGCCGCGGCTTCTGGGTGCCCGCGATCCGCCCGCCGACGGTGCCGCCCGGCACGGCGCGGCTACGCGTCTCGCTCTCGGCGGCGCATACGCGCGACGACGTCGATGCGCTCGCCGATGCGCTGGCCGCGGTCGCGCCCGAATTTGCGTCCGGACGATGACCGGGGCGCTCAGCGTCGACGTGACGGGCGAGGGCCCGCTCGCTCGTGCTGCTGCACGGCTGGGCGATGCATTCGGAAATGTGGGGGCCGCTCGTGCCGCGGCTCGCGCAGCGGTATCAGGTCCATGCCGTCGACCTGCCGGGGCATGGCCGCAGCGCCGAGCTGCCGGAGTTCACGCTGGATGCCGTGGTCGCCGCGCTCTCCTCCGCGTTCGCGCCGACTGCCGAGCCGCTCACGGTCGTGGGCTGGTCCCTGGGCGGCCTCGTCGCGATGCGCTGGGCACTCGCCGCGCCCGGGCGCGTGGTCCGCATCGTCCTTGTCGCGACATCGCCGCGATTCGTCGCGGACGACGACTGGCCGCACGGGATGTCCGCCGAAACACTCGCGCGGTTCGGCGATGAGTTGCGGGTGGCGTGGAGGCTCACGATGGAGCGGTTTCTCATGCTGCAATTGGTAGGCGGCGAGCGCACGCGCGCGACGCTGTCGGCGCTGCGCGGCCGGATGTTCGCACGGGGCGCACCGTCGACGGCCGCGCTCGCCGACGCGCTCGCCGTCATTCGGGATTCGGATCTGCGCGGCGAGATCGCCGGAATAGCGCAGCCGGTGCTGGTCGTCTCGGGTGACCGCGACACGCTGGCGCTGCCGGGCGCGAGCCGCTGGCTCGCCGAGCATCTTCCCAACGCGCGCTTCGCGCGCATTCCCGGCGCGGCGCACATGCCGTTCGTGTCGCACGCCGATGCGTTCGCGACGGTGCTCGACCCCTTTCTCGATGCCCGCTGACCGTCCGGCCGACGAGGACCCGGGTGCGGTGGACGCGCGCGCCGTGCGCAGCCATTTCGCGCGCGCCGCGGCGACCTACGACGCCGCCGCAGTGTTGCAGAGGGAGGTCTCGCGCCGGATGGCCGAGCACCTCGAAGTCGTGAAGCTCGTCCCGGTGGCCGTGCTCGATGCCGGTTGCGGCACGGGCGACGCGCAGGCCGACCTCGCGTTGCGCTTTCCGCGGGCCCGTCAGGTCGCGCTGGATGTGGCGTTGCCCATGCTCGCGCGTGGCGCTGGCGAAGGCAGGGGAGCGGCGCAGCGTGCTGTCGCGGCTCCTCGCGACGTTCTCCCGCGGCGATGCCGGCGGCGCGGACTACGTCTGCGGCGACGTCGCGGCGCTGCCGTTCGCCGCCGGCGCGTTCGACCTGGTCTGGAGCAACCTGGCGCTGCAATGGGTGGGCGATTTGCCGCGGGCGCTCTCCGAACTCGGTCGCGTGCTGCGCCCAGGGGGGCTCGTGACGTTCTCGACGTTCGGTCCCGACACCCTGCGCGAATTGCGTGCGGCCTTCGCGGGGATCGACCGGCACAGCCACGTCGGGCCGCTTCACGGACATGCACGATATCGGCGACATGCTGGTCGGCGCGGGGTTCGGCGATCCGGTGATGCAGATGGAACGTTTCACGCTCACCTACGCCGACTCGCGGGCGATGTTGCGCGATCTCAAGGCCATCGGCGCGACGAATGCGACGCGGGCCCGGCCGCGCGCGCTGATGGGGCGCCGTCGCTTCGAAGCGGCACTCGCGGCGCTCGAGGCCGGCAGGCGCGATGGCCGCATTCCGGCGACGTTCGAAGTGATCTACGGGCACGCGTGGAAGGTGGCGCCGAAGCGAACCGGCGCAGGGCACGCGATCGTGGAGTTCAGGCAGCGGCCCGCGCGGTGAACCCCTGGCCCCGGTGCTTGTGCGAAAAGAATGCGGGCCGCGGTGACGCGCGGCATCTTCGTCACGGGGACGGATACCGGCGTCGGCAAGACCGTCGTGACCGTGGCGCTTCTGCGCGCGCTTGCCGCGGCCGGAATCCCGGCGGTCGGGATGAAGCCGGTCGCCGCCGGGATCGTCCCCGGCGATGCGATCAATGCCGACGTTGCGCAACTCGTCGCCGCGGGGACGGTCGCGGCGACGCTGGCCGACGTGAACCCGTATTCGTTCACTTCGCCGATCGCGCCGCACCTTGCAGCGCGGACCGCGGGCGTTGCGATCGACCTCGATCGCATCGATGAAGCCTACGCAAGGCTCGCGCGGCCTGGCCTCGGCCATCGTCGTCGAAGGGGCGGGGGGCGTGCTGGTGCCGCTGGGTGAGGCGACGGACATGCTCGACCTCCCGCTGCGCTTGGGCTTGGACGCGCTGCTGGTCGTCGGGATCAGGCTCGGCTGTCTCAATCATGCGCTGTTGTCGGCGCAGGCCTTGAAGGTTCGCGGCGTTCGCCTGGCGGGATGGGTGGCGAATCGGGTCGATCCGTCGATGCGCGAGGGCGACGCGAATGTGGCGACGCTTCGCGAGCGGTTGCCGGCGCCGCTCGTAGCCGACATCGGATGGGGAGCAGGCGGCGTCGTGGCCGTGCAGTTTGACCGCACGATCCTGGAGCGTGTCGGCCTGGCACCTTGATCTCCGGCTGCGCCTTTTGCCGGGCTTTCGATCCATGCTAATATTCGCGCGCCTTTTACAGCAATCCGGCAGCAATCCGGCGTGGCAGCGCGGGCCGCGGTCAGGGCGTCGGATCAGGGCGTTTCCGCGACGGGTTCGCGGTGACGCTGCCGGGGCTCCTGTCCCGCGCGCGCCGTACGCTGAATGCCGCCACCCTACTCCTCCGTTTGCTCCATTGAAGCTCGATAGTGCAGTGCGCCGCCGCGAAACCTGCCGATCTTCCGGTCGGCCGGGATGGCAGGACGGCGCGACGGAAGGTCGCAGAGACGAATGCAAGGCGCAATCGAGGGAAGCATGGTGCGTAACGAATCCAACGGCGGAATCCTGTTTGCGCTCACGGGCGCGGCGCTGGGCGCGATGGCCTCCGGTCCGGCAAGCGCCGCCCTGGAATGGAACCTGCAGCCGCCGGTGACGCCGATCGCGCGCCAGATGTACGACCTCCACACGTTCATCTTCTGGATCTGCGTGGTCATCTTCGTCGCGGTGTTCGGCGTGATGTTCTACTCGATCTTCAAGCACCGCAAGTCGGTGGGCCACTCGGCGGAGCAGTTCCACGAGAACACGACGGTCGAGATCGTCTGGACCGTGATCCCGTTCCTGATCCTGCTCTTCATGGCGTTTCCGGCGACGAAGACCATCCTCGCGATGAAGGACACCACGGCGCCGGATCTGACCATCAAGATCACCGGTTACCAGTGGAAGTGGAACTACGACTACCTGCAGGAAGGCTTCGGCTTCTACTCGAACCTCGCGACGCCGCTCGCGCAGATCGAGAACCGCGCGCCGAAGGGGGAGCACTACCTGCTCGAGGTGGACAACCCGATGGTGGTCCCGGTCGACGCCAAGGTGCGCGTGCTGATCACCGCCGGCGACGTGCTCCACGCCTGGTGGGTCCCCGCGTTCGGCGTGAAGCAGGATGCGATCCCGGGCTTCGTCCGGGATTCGTGGTTCAGGGCCGAGAAGACGGGCATCTACCGCGGCCAGTGCGCCGAGCTCTGCGGCAAGGAGCACGGCTACATGCCGATCGTCGTCGAGGTGAAGTCGAAAGAGGATTACGCCAGGTGGGTCGGCGAGCAGAAGAAGAAGATGGCCGTCGCGGCGGATGATCCGGGCAAGGTGTGGGAACGGGGCGACCTCGTGGCCGCCGGCGAGAAGGTGTTCGCGGGCAATTGCGCGGCGTGCCACCAGGCGAGCGGCAAGGGCGTGCCCGGCGCGTTTCCGGCGCTCGACGGCTCGAAGATCGTCAACGGCCCGAAGGCCGACCAGATTGCGCTGGTGCTGAACGGCAAGCCGGGCACGGCGATGACGCCGTGGAAGCAGCTCTCCGACGCCGATCTCGCGGCGGTGATCACCTACACCCGCAACAGCTGGGGCAACAAGACGGGCGATGCGGTGCAGCCCGCCGAAATCAAGGTTGCCCGCCAGTAGGGCCCGACCGAATCGTTCTGGAGATTTCGAGATGAGCAGCATCGCCCACGATCACGTTCCCGGCTACGGGCACGACGACCACGCGCATCATCCGAGCGGGATCACGCGCTGGCTCACCACGACCAACCACAAGGACATCGGCACGATGTACCTGTGGTTCTCGTTCACGATGTTCCTGGTGGGCGGCACGATGGCGATGGTCATCCGCGCCGAACTGTTCCAGCCGGGCCTGCAGGTCGTCGCATCCCGAGTTCTTCAACTCGATGACCACGCTGCACGGACTCATCATGGTGTTCGGCGCGATCATGCCGGCCGCCGTCGGTTTCGCGAACTGGCAGATCCCGCTGATGATCGGCGCGCCGGACATGGCGTTCGCGCGGATGAACAACTGGAGCTTCTGGCTGCTGCCGCCCGCCGCGATCCTGCTCGTCACGTCGCTGTTCGTCCCGGGCGGCGCCGCGGCCGCCGGGTGGACGCTCTACCCGCCGCTCACCGTCCAGGCCGGCATGGGGATGGACCTCACGATCTTCGCCGTCCACATCCTGGGCGCATCGTCGATCATGGGCTCGATCAACATCATCACCACGATTCTCAACCTGCGCGCGCCCGGCATGACGCTGATGAAGATGCCGCTCTTCGTCTGGACGTGGCTCATCACGGCGTACCTGCTGATCGCGGTGATGCCCGTGCTCGCCGGCGCCGTGACGATGCTGCTGACCGACCGCCACTTCGGCACCACGTTCTTCAATGCGGCCGGCGGCGGCGATCCGGTGCTGTTCCAGCACGTGTTCTGGTTCTTCGGGCATCCGGAGGTCTACATCATCATCCTGCCGGCGTTCGGCATCATCTCGCAGATCATTCCGACGTTCTCGCGCAAGCCGCTCTTCGGCTACGCGTCGATGGTGTACGCGACGTCGGGCATCGCGATCCTGTCGTTCATCGTCTGGGCGCACCACATGTTCACCACGGGGCTGCCGACCGCCGGCATCCTCTTCTTCATGTACGCAACGATGCTGATCGCCGTGCCCACCGGAGTGAAGGTGTTCAACTGGCTCGCCACGATGTGGAAAGGGTCGATGACGTTCGAGACGCCGATGCTCTTCGCCGTCGGCTTCCTGTTCCTGTTCACGCTGGGCGGCTTCACCGGCCTCGTGCTCGCGATCATGCCGGTCGACGTGCAGGCGCAGGACACCTACTACGTCGTCGCCCACTTCCACTATGTGATGGTGGCCGGGAGCCTCTTCGCTTTCTTCGGCGGCGCCTATTACTGGATCCCGAAGTGGACCGGCACCATGTACAACGAGAAGCTCGGCAAGATCCATTTCTGGTCGTCGCTGATCTCGTTCAACGTGACGTTCTTCCCGATGCACTTCCTCGGCCTCGCCGGGATGCCGCGCCGGATTCCCGACTACGCGCAGCAGTTCGCCGACTGGAACATGCTCGCCTCGATCGGCGCCTTCTGGTTCGGCGCCTCGCAGCTCCTGTTCCTCTGGGCGATGGTGCAGTGTGCACGCCGCGTCGGCGAGAAGGCTTCCGCCCGGCCATGGGACGGCGCGGACACGCTCGAGTGGACGCTGCCGTCGCCGGTGCCCTACCACACGTTCGAAACGCCGCCGACCGTCAAGTGACCACCGGCCCGACACCGGCAGTGCAGCGAGGCCTGCCCGAGCGCTCCGCGCCGGACGCGGATGCGGCCGCCCGGCTGCGGGTCAGCAACCGCAGGACGGCGCTCACGCTGGCCTCGATCGCGGCCGTGTTCTTCGTCGGCATCATCGCGAGCAAATTCATGGGGGGCTACACCACCGGCATCGGCGTGGTCGGCGCCGCCGTGCTGCTCTATCTCGTCGTGGCCATCGGGCGCAACCTGCGCAGCGGGCGATGAGCGACGCCCGATGAACGCGACGCTGCGGCACGACAATCGCCGGCTTCTCGGGAAGCTTTGCGTCTTCGTGGTCGCGATGTTCGGCTTCGGGTACGCGCTCGTGCCTTTCTACGAAAAGATCTGCGAGGCGACCGGTATCCGCAACCTCGGGCGCGCCGATACGGTGGTGAACACCCAGATCGACGCGACCCGCGACGTGCGCATCGAGTTCGATTCCAACATCCGCAAGCTCCCGTGGCGCTTCCGCGCGCTGACGCCGGTCGTCGACGTGCATCCCGGCGAAGTCCGGCACGTGGTGTTCGAGATCGTCAATTCGACCGACCGGCCGCTGACCGGCCAGGCGATTCCGAGCTATGGTCCGCCGCACGCGGCGCAGTACTTCAAGAAGCTGGAGTGCTTCTGCTTCACCCGGCAGACGCTGCAGCCGGGCGAAGCGCGGCAGATGCCGGTCGTGTTCGTCATCGATGCGGACCTGCCGAAGGATGTCGCGACGATCACGCTGTCGTATACGTTTTTCGAGGTCGAAGGTGCCGACAAATCCTAACCCGCCGGGTGGCGGCGCGCTCGCCGCGCCCGCCCGTGCAACCAGAGGTTTTCCGCGATGAGCGCAGTCGAGACCGGCGCCAAGCCGTACTACTTCGTACCCCAGCCCTCGTACTGGCCGCTCGTCGGCTCCGTGGCCCTGTTCCTGATGGGCATGGGCGCGGCGTTGTGGATGAATTCCTATGCGCCGGGGCCGTGGCTGGTGGCTGGCCGGCTTCTGTGTGCTGCTCGTGATGCTGTTCGGCTGGTTCGGCACCGTGATCGGCGAATCCGAGGCGCGCCTCTACAACGCGAAGGTCGACCTGTCGTTCCGCTGGAGCATGAGCTGGTTCATCTTCTCCGAAGTGATGTTCTTCGCCGCGTTCTTCGGCGCGCTGTTCTACATCCGCAATCTGTCGGTGCCGGACCTGGGCGGCCTCGGCTCGAAACTGCTCTGGCCCGACTACACGGCGAGCTGGCCCACGGTGGGCCCGTACATCAAGGAGCAGTTCACGCCGATGGGCGCGATCGGCATTCCGCTCCTCAACACCATCATCCTGCTCTCCTCGGGCTTCACGCTCACGGTCGCGCACCATGCGCTCAAGGCCGGCCACCGCGGCGCGCTCAAGCTCTGGCTCTTCGCGACCATCGTGCTGGGCTTCACGTTCCTGGGCTTCCAGGCCTACGAATACTTCCACGCCTACAGCGCGCTCAACCTCAAGCTGTCGACGGGCGTCTACGGCTCGACGTTCTTCATGCTCACGGGTTTCCACGGCGCGCACGTGACGATCGGCGCGATCATGCTGTCGGTGATGCTCGGCCGCGCGATCAAGGGCCACTTCGACCAGGACCACCACTTCGCCTTCGAGGCCGCCGCGTGGTACTGGCACTTCGTCGACGTGGTCTGGCTGCTGCTGTTCGTCCTCGTCTACTGGCTCTGAGCGCGCGAGCGATGCTGCCGCGCGGGCGCATGACGCCCGGGCTCAGCGCAATCCGGTCGGCGCGATCCAGCCGAGGTGGTAGGACACCACCAGGAAGATGACGAGCGCCGCGGACAGCGCGACGCGCAGCGCCGAGCGCCTTGACCATCCGCGTGCCGTGGCCCGCGGTCGTGGTACAGGTAGTAGAGCGCCGAGAAGAGGCTCGCGATGACCGCCACGAGCCCGGCGATGACGATGATCTTCACTTCGCTTGCTCCACGCGCCGAGTGTAGCAGGCCGACCCGGAACTCCGCATGAACGCGAAGCACGAACCGCGCCGGTTTCGTCCGCGTCTCGTCCCTACGCTCGCGCGGTGGCGGCTGTCGCGATCTCGTCGCGGCAGGCAACTGGCAGCAGGGCCGCTGCAGGCGAAGGAAGCGTTGCGTACCCAATACGACGACGCGACCCGGGCCGCGAGCCTCGCGCTCGCGAGCCTGCCTGCCGGCATGGATTGGGCGTCGCTCAGGTATCGCCCCGTCACGGCGACCGGCGCCTACCTGCCGACGCGCCAAGTCCTCATCGACAACAAGGTGCACGCGGGCCGCGCCGGCTATCACGTCGTGACGCCGCTGGCGCTCTCCGACGGCCGCGTGGTGCTGGTGAATCGCGGCTGGGTCGGCCAGCAGGCGTCGCGCTCGGTGTTGCCGGAGGCCTCGCCGCCGGCGGGCACGGTGACCGTGGAGGGACGCCTGTCGATTCCGCCCTCGGGCTATCTCGAGCTCAAGCCCGAGTCGACCAACGGCCCGGTCCGGCAGAATCTCGATCCGGCGCGATTTGCCGCGGCGACGGGTCTGGCCGTGTTGCCGGCGGTGGTCGAGGCGACAGCCGCGCCCATCCCCGACGACGGGCTCGTGCGCGCGTGGCCGGCGCCGGATTTCGGCATCGATACCCATCGGATCTACATGGTGCAGTGGTATGCCTTCGCGTTGCTCGCCGCGGTCCTCTGGCTCTGGTTCCAGCGCCCGCGTGGAGGCGGACAAGCGCAAGGGGCCGACCATGAATGACGGCGCTGCGCGGGCCGACGCGCCCGCGCCGGTGCGGCGGGAGCACGGCGGCCGGCGTACGCTGCTCCTGATCGCCGCCGTGACGCTGGCGCCAATCGTCGCGTCCTACACCGCGTACTACTTCTTCCCGCGGGAGCCCGCGGCGAACTACGGGACGCTGCTGCCGACGGCGCCGATTGCAGGCATCGACGGGACGCGGCCGGACGGATCGCGGTTTCGCCTCGACGAATTGCGCGGGCGCTGGGTGCTCGTCGCGCACGGCGCCGGGAATTGCGATGCCACGTGCGAGCGCAGGCTCTACGCCACACGGCAGGCGCGAACGATGCAAGGCAAGGAGCAGGATCGCATCGTGCGGGTCTTCCTGCTCGAGGGCGATCTGCGAGCTCCCCGACGCGCTGCTGGCGCAGCATCCGGGTCTCGTCACGGTTCGGGTCCCGGCGGCGGTGGCCGCGAAGTTTCCCGGCGGGGCCACATCGGTCTATCTCCTCGATCCGCTCGGCAATCTGGTGCTCCGCTATCCGGATGATCCGGACATCAAGGGCATCGCCCGGGACCTGACGCGCCTCCTCAAGGCGTCGCGCATCGGCTGAAGCGACAGACTCGCGACGGATGGTAAAATCACCGACTTTGGTCCGCGCGTTCGGGGCTTCCCCGATCTTCCGCGGCCCGTCTGCCGACCATCGGAGACACGACGCTTGACCACACTCGCTCTCGCCGAGATCCGGATCAGGCATCTCCTCGCGCTGACGAAGCCGCGAGTGGTGTCGCTCATCGTCTTCTGCGCGGTCATCGGCATGTTTCTCGCAACGCCGGGCCTGCCGCCTCCGCGCATCGTCTTCTTCGCGACGATCGGCATCGCGCTGGTCGCCGGCGCCGCCGCGGCGTTCAACTGCCTCGTCGAGCAGAAGATCGACGCGCTGATGGCGCGCACGCGACGCCGGCCGCTGCCGAGCGGCGAGCTCACTTCGCTGCCCACGCTCGCCTTCGCCGGAATCGTCGGCGGCCTCGGGCTCGTGCTGCTCTACAGTTATGTCAACGAGCTGACGATGTGGCTCACGCTCGCGACGTTCGTCGGCTATGCGGTCGTCTACACGGTGCTCCTGAAGCCCGCGACGCCGCAGAACATCGTGATCGGCGGTGCGTCGGGCGCGATGCCGCCCGTGCTCGGGTGGTCCGCCGTCACCGGCGACGTCGGGCCGGAGGCGCTGATCCTGTTCCTGATCATCTTCGTCTGGACGCCGCCGCACTTCTGGTCGCTGGCGCTCTACCGCGTCAAGGATTATGCGAACGCCGGACTGCCGATGCTGCCGGTCACCCACGGGCGGCGATACACGCAGCTGCAGATCGTGTTGTACACCTGCGTGCTCGTCGCGGTGACGCTGCTGCCGTACGCGATCCGCATGAGCGGCGCGCTATACCTTGCCGCCGCGCTCGTCCTCGGCGGCATGTTCCTCCTGTATGCCGTGCAGCTCTACCGCGATTACAGCGATCTCCTCGCGCGGGCGACGTTCAAGTATTCGATCTGGTACCTGGCGGCCCTGTTCTCGGCGCTCCTCGTCGACCACTATTGGCGGTGAACGGCGCGATGACGAAGAGTCGCGGCGATCATCGTCGCGCTCGCGTTGGCGCTCGCCGCCTGCGGCCGCGAGGGGCCGCAATTCAAGACGTCGGACGTCACCGGCTCGGGGTTCGGCCGCGATTTCGCGCTCACGGATCACACCGGCCGCGCGCGCACGCTGGCCGATTTCCGAGGCAAGGCCGTCGTGCTCTTCTTCGGCTACACGCAGTGCCCCGACGTGTGTCCGACCACGCTCGCCACGCTGGCGGAGACGATGCGTCGCCTCGGCCCTGAGGCGGCGCGAGTGCAGGTGCTGTTCGTGACGATCGATCCCGAGCGCGATACTGCGGAACTGCTGTCGCATTACGTGACGGCGTTCGACCCGTCGTTCCTGGGTCTTTCGGGCGACGCCGACGCCACGGCCCGCGTGGCGAAGGAATTCAAGATCATCTATCAGAAGCAGCCCGGCACGACGCCCGACAGCTACACGATGGATCACTCCGCGGGCACGTTCATGTTCGACCCGGAAGGGCGCCTGCGCCTGTACGCCGGGCACGGGCAGGATGCCGACGTGTTCGCGCACGATCTCGCGTTGTTGCTGCGCGCCGGGAAATCGTAAGCGCCCGACGCGTCAATCCGCACTGTCGGCGCCGAGCGGGCGGTCCGCCGAAATGGGCATCTGACCCTACCTTTCCTTCCTGCGCTCGATCAATTCGATCTTGTACCCGTCGGGATCCTGCACGAAGGCGATGACGGTCGTGCCTCCCTTTACCGGTCCCGCCTCGCGCGTCACGGTCGCGCCGGCGCCGCGGACGGCGGCGCAGGTTGCGGCAGCATCGTCCACCTCGATCGCGACGTGGCCGAAACCCGATCCGATGTCGTAGGACGGCACGTCGTAGTTGTACGTGAGCTCGAGCACCGCGCCCTTCGACTCGTCGCCGTAGCCGACGAACGCGAGCCGGTACTTCTGCTCGGGGCGATCCGTGGTGCGCAATACCTGCATGCCCAGCACGCGGGTGTAGAAATCGATCGACCGCGGGAGGTCGCCCACCCGCAACATCGTGTGCAGTATTCGCATCGGTTCGCTCCTCGACGGATGCTTCAGAACTCGGCGAGCTCGAAGTCTTCCTTGCGCGCCCCGCATTCGGGGCAGGTCCAGTTGGGCGGCACGTCTTCCCATTTCGTTCCCGGCGGGATGCCCTCGTCGGGCGCGCCGGCAGCCTCGTCGTAGATCCAGCCGCAGATGAGGCACATGTATTTTTTCATTGCGCGATGTCGTTGGAGTAAAATCTCGCGATTCTAGCAAGACGGCCGCCGGCCGCGCGTGCCTTGCTTCACCCGCCGTTGCTCCGCCCCCCGCCGGATCCGGCGGCTTCGCCATGCCTGCCGACACCGAACCCGAATTTCCACCCATCGTGCTGACGTTCGCGGCGTCCGATCCTTCGGGCGGCGCCGGTCTGCAGGCCGATATCCTTACGTTCGCCAGCATGGGCTGCCATCCGTTGTCGGTCATCACCGCGATCACCGTGCAGGACACGCGCGGCGTCGAGGGGATGCAGGCGCTCGATGCCGAATGGGTGGCCGACCAGGCGCGCTGCCTGCTCGAGGACATTCCGGTGGACGCCTTCAAGATCGGCGTGCTGGGAAGCCTCGAGAGCATTGCCGCCATCGCGGAAATCGTTTCCGACTATCCCGACGTTCCGCTGGTGCTCGATCCCGTGCTCGCGTCCGGTCGCGGCGACGAATTCGCGACGGACGAAATGACCGACGCCATCCGCGAGCTCCTGCTGCCGCATACGACGATCCTCACGCCGAACAGCCTGGAGGCGCGCCGCCTCGCCGACGTGGAGGACGACGACACGCCGCTTTCGGTCTGCGCCGAACGGCTGATCGAGATGGGTGCGCAATACGTCCTTATCACCGGCACGCACGAGGCCACGCAGGACGTCGTCAATACGCTCTACGGAAAGAGCGGCGTCGTGCGCAGCGACACGTGGGCAAGGTTGCCCGGCAGCTATCATGGCTCGGGTTGCACGCTCGCCTCCGCCATCGCCGCCATGCTCGCCAACGGGCTCGACATTCCGGAGGCGGTGCGCGAAGCGCAGGACTACACGTGGCACGCGCTCAAGAAGGCCTATCGGCCGGGCATGGGCCAGTTTCTTCCGGATCGGCTGTTCTGGGCGCGGGAGGACGATGCCGCGCCCGGCGAGGACGCCGATGCGCAACGGGCGTCCGATGCCCACAGCCGGCACTGACCACGCGGCGTCGCGGCGGCGCGAGCGCGCCCGACGACTGCGCGGACTCTACGCCGTCACGCCCGATCTCGCCGACACGGCGGAGCTCGTCGCACGCGTCGAAAGCGTGCTCGACGGCGGCGCTTCGGCCCTCCAGTACCGGAACAAGGCCGCCGACGCTGCGCAGAAGCACCGCCAGGCCGAAGCGCTGGCGCGCATCGCCGCCGCGCGCGGCGTTCTGTTCATCGTCAATGACGAGGCCGCGCTCTGCGCCGCCGTGGACGCCGACGGCGTGCACCTGGGCGAGAACGACGGCAGCGTCGCCGCCGCGCGCGCGATCGTCGGGCCGGAGCGCATCATCGGCGTTTCCTGCTACAACGATTTCGCGCTCGCCGAAGCCGCGGTCGCCGCCGGCGCCGACTACGTGGCGTTCGGCAGCTTTTTCGCCTCGAGCGTGAAGCCCGGTGCGCGCCGTGCCGACGTCGCCCTGCTGGCGCGTGCCGCCGCGCTCACCGTGCCGGTGGTCGCCATCGGCGGAATCACCGCGGCGAACGCGGGCGAGCTCGAGCGCGCCGGTGCCGATGCGCTCGCCGTGATCTCCGCGGTATTCGAAGCGCCGGACGCGCGCGCGGCCGCACAGTCGATTGCCGCCGCGTACGGCTGACGCCAACACCCGTCCGCTCTGCCACCTCGAGGCGTGCCCACCATGAATCGCAACGAAGAGCTCTTTGCGCGTGCCCAGCGCTCGATTCCCGCCGGCGTCAATTCGCCCGTGCGCGCGTACCGGTCCGTCGGCGGCACGCCACGCTTCATCGCGCGCGGCGAGGGCGCGTACGTCTGGGACGCCGACGGCAGGCGCTATCTCGACTACGTCGGATCCTGGGGGCCGGCCATCCTCGGCCATGCGCATCCGGCGGTCGTCGCCGCTGTCATCGAGGCGGCGCCGCGGGGCCTGTCGTTCGGCGCGCCGACGGAGATGGAGATCGAGATGGCGGAGACCCTGTGCCGCCTCATGCCGTCGATCGAACTGGTGCGCCTCGTCTCGTCCGGCACAGAAGCCACGATGTCGGCGCTGCGGCTCGCCCGGGGCTACACCGGCCGCAGCAAGATCGTGAAATTCGAGGGTTGCTACCACGGACACGGCGACAGCCTGCTCGTGAAGGCGGGCTCGGGCGCCCTCACGTTCGGCACCCCGTCGTCGGCGGGGGTGCCGCCCGCCATCGCCAACGAGACGATCGTGCTTCCCTATAACGACCTGGCGGCGGTCGAAGCCGCATTCCGCGCCGACGGCGAGCGCATCGCCTGCATCATCGTCGAACCGATCGTCGGCAACATGAACCTCATCATGCCGCGCACCGAATTCCTGCCGGGGCTGCGCGCGATCTGCGACCGGCATGGAACCGTGCTGATCTTCGACGAGGTGATGACCGGCTTTCGAGTGCATCCGCGCGGCGCGCAGGGCCTGTACGGCATCACGCCGGACTTGACCACGCTCGGCAAGGTGATCGGCGGCGGCATGCCGGTAGGCGCCTTCGGCGGCCGGCGCGCGATCATGGAGAAGATCGCGCCGCTCGGCCCCGTGTACCAGGCGGGAACGCTGTCGGGCAATCCGGTCGCGGTTGCGGCCGGACTCGCGACGCTGCGCGAAATCGAGGCGCCCGGTTTCCATGACCGGCTCGCGGCCGCCACGCGCTCGCTGACCGACGGCCTCACCGCGGCGGCGCGGCGCGCGGGCGTTGCCTTCGTCGCCCAATCCGTCGGTGGAATGTTCGGTCTCTACTTCGCCCCGTCGCTGCCCGACACCTACGATTCCGTGATGGCCTGCGACAAGGAGCGGTTCAACCGCTTCTTCCATGCGATGCTCGATGCCGGCGTCTGTTTCGCGCCGTCGGCGTTCGAGGCGGGATTCGTGAGCGCGGCGCACTCGGCCGACGATATCGCGGCCACGCTCTCGCTGGCGGACAGGGCTTTCGCCGCGATGCGTTGACAAGCGCGGGGGTGCGCCCCGGTCTGTGCTCCGGCGCCAAATGCGTCGGGCGTGGGCGACATCCGGGCGCGGGGCGTCGGGCGATGACGACAGTTCGCGGGAGCAATCGCACGCAAAGCCTTGATTCGTCCGACTAAAACGGGCCGAATCGACTCTCGCCGTGCTATGATTGATGGTCACTTTTTTGATCGACAGCGTGACCGACTTCCGCTCCATGCGCCTTGGCGAAATCCTGATAGCCCGCGGCAAGCTCGATGCCGCCGGCGTCGAGCGGGCGCTGCGGTTGCAGAAGGAGGGCGGCGAAAGGATCGGCGCGTTGTTGGTCTCGCTCGGGCTCTGCGCCCAGCGCGACGTCTCGGAAGCGCTCGCCGCACAGCTTGGATTGCCGCTCGTCGACGTGGGCGGCTACCCCGAGTTTCCCGTCCTGGAAGAACGGATCTCGGCGCGTTTCCTCCGCGAGGCGCGGGCGCTGCCGTTGCGCGAGGACGAGCGTGAACTCGCCCTCGCGATGGCCGACCCCACGGACAGTTACACGATAGGCGCGTTCCGCATGGTGACCGGGCGCGACGTGAAGCCGCAGGTCGCGATCCCGTCGGAGCTCGACGCCGCGCTCGAGCGTCTTTACGGCGCCGGTCGCACGGCGGTCGGGCAGATCGTCGGCGACGTCGAGCAGCGCGACGAGCTCGCGTTCGACGCCGACATCCAGCACCTGAAGGATCTCGCGTCCGAGGCGCCGGTGATCCGGCTCGTCTCCCTCATCATCACCAACGCGCTCGAAGCGCGCGCGTCGGACATCCACGTCGAACCGTTCGAGAACCGTCTCGCGGTGCGCTACCGGATCGACGGCGTGCTGCACGAAGTCGAGTCGCCGCCGCGCCGCTTTTCGGCCGCGGTGATCTCGCGGGTCAAGATCATGGCGAACCTCGACATCGCGGAACGCCGGTTACCGCAGGACGGCCGGATCCGCCTGCGCGTGCACGGCAAGGACATCGACCTCCGCATTTCTACCGTGCCCACGATGCACGGCGAATCGGTCGTCATGCGGATCCTGGACAAGGGAGGGGTCGCGCTCGACTTCGCCCGGCTCGGCTTCGAGGACGACATCCTCGAGCGGTTCATGGCCGTGCTCATGCAGCCGCACGGGATCCTGCTCGTCACCGGCCCGACGGGTTCGGGCAAGACGACCACGCTCTACACGGCGCTCGAGCGGCTGAACCAGCCCGACGTGAAGATCCTGACCGTCGAGGATCCCGTCGAATACCAGATGCCGGGGATCAACCAGATCCAGGTGAAGCCGCAGATCAACCTCACGTTCGCCAACGCCTTGCGCTCGATCGTGCGGCAGGACCCGGACGTGATCATGATCGGCGAGATCCGCGACCTCGAGACCGCGGAGATCGCCGTGCAGTCGGCGCTGACCGGCCACCTGGTGCTGTCGACGGTGCACACGAACGACGCCGCGAGCACGATGAACCGCCTCCTCGACATGGGCGTCGAGGATTACCTGCTGACCTCGACCGTCATCGGCATCCTCGCGCAGCGCCTGGTCCGCACGCTGTGCCCGCATTGCAAGGAGCCGCACGCGGCGCTGCCCGAGATCGTGACGCAGATGCGCCTCGACCGGTACACCGACGCGAAGGCGATCACGCTCTATCGCCCCGTCGGTTGTGCCCAGTGCGCCCACACCGGCTACACCGGACGGATCAGCATCATGGAAATGCTGCCGGTCACCGATCCGTTGCGCAGCCTCGTCATGAAGCACGCCACCGCGACCGAGCTGCGCAACGAGGCGGTGGGCGCGGGGATGCTGACGATGTACGAGGACGGTCTGCGCAAGGCGGTGCGCGGAATCACCACCTTCGAGGAAGTGCTGCGCGTCACGCGCGAAGGTTGATCACGGCACCTGTTCGCGGCGATGCACTGCCGCGGACGCTCCGCGCGCCCGCTCGAAAGGCCGAATAGTCCGATACCCATGCCGATCTTTCGCTACAAAGCCGTCAATGCCGCGGGCGACCTCGCCACCGGCGAGCTCGATGCCGCCAACGAGAGCGAGATCGTCGAGCGCCTGCGCGACCAAGGCATGCTGCCGATGCACGTGGCGCGCGCCACGCATCCGGCTTCGGGGACGGCCGGTGCCCGTGCGCAGCCTTCGGCGCGGCGGCGCTGGTTCGCATCCAAACGCGTCAGCCGCGACCAGCTGCTCGCGATCACGCGCGAGCTCGCCACGCTCCTCCAGGCGGGTCTCCCGCTCGATCGTGCGCTCGAGATCCTGATCGGGCTCGCGGTCTCCCCGCCACCGGCTGCGCTCCTGCAGCAGATTCGCGACGACGTGCGCGGGGGCAAGTCGCTGTCGCAGGCGCTCGACACGCGGCGCGACGTGTTCTCCCGTTTCTACGTCAACATCGTGCGCGCGGGCGAGGCCGGCGGCGCGCTCGGTGTCGTGCTGACGCGCCTCGCCGACACGATGGAGCGCAACAAGGACCTGCGCGAAAGCGTCAAGTCGGCGCTCATCTATCCCACGATCCTGATCGGCGTCGCCGTGCTGTCCGTCATGGTGCTGCTGGTGTGGGTGGTGCCGCAGTTCGAGCAGACCTTCGCCCAGGCCGGCAAGGCGCTGCCGCTGCCCACGCAGGTTGTCATCGTCCTCGGCACGGGATTGCGGCATTGGTGGTGGGCGGCACTCGCCGTCGTGGCGGTGTTCGTCTGGTGGGTCCGGCGCAAGCTCTCGCAGCCGGCGTCGCGGCTGCGCTGGGATGCGCGCCTGCTTCGCCTGCCGCTCATCGGCGATCTCGTGACGAAGGTCGACGTCGCGCGCTTCGCGCGCACGCTCGCCACGCTGCTCGGCAACGGCGTAACGCTGCTGTCGGGCCTGTCGATCGTCAAGGAGACCGTCGGCAACGGCGTGCTCGCAGCGGCGCTCGACGGCGTCGTCGTGCGACTGCGCGAGGGCAAGGGGTTCGGCCGTCCGCTGGAGGAAACGGGCGTCTATCCGCGCCTCGCCGTTCAGATGATCATGGTGGGCGAGGAGTCCGGTCGGCTCGAGGAGATGCTGGTCCGTGTGGCCGACGTGTACGACCGCGAGGTGCAGATGGCCGTCAAGCGGTTCCTCGCGATCCTGGAACCCGCGCTGATCCTGTCGCTCGCGGTGTTCATCGGCGGCATCGTGTTCTCCATTCTGCTCGGCGTCATGGGGATGAGCGAACTTGTCCAGTGACGCCTGTCTAACGAAATTCGTGCGGCGAAGCCCAGGCTTCGCCTCGCCCCATTGCAAAGGAACAGGGATGGCCCGATCCGCAATCCGTCGTCACGCCGAAACCGGCATGACGCTCATCGAAATCCTCGTCGTGCTGGTGCTGATCGGCATCGTGCTCGGGATCGTCGGCAGCAACTTCATCGGCAGGGGCGAGAAGGCCAAGGCGGACGCCGCGAAGATCGAGATCGGCCAGATCGCGCAGACGCTCGATCTCTACAAGCTCGAAGTCGGTCGCTACCCCACGACGCAGGAAGGCATGCAGGCGCTGATCACGGCGGCGAGCGGCGTGACGAACTGGAACGGCCCCTACTGGAAGAAGTCGACAGTGCCGAAGGATCCATGGGGCAACGAATACAAGTATGTCTCGCCGGGGCAGAACGCACCCTACGAGATACTTTCGCTCGGCGCCGACGGCAAGGAGGGCGGCGAGGGGCCGAACAGGGACATCACGAGCACGCAGCAATGACGAAGCGCCGTGCCCCGCGATCCGTCGGCGCCGCGCCTCGCGCGCGGCGGCCGGCGCGCGGGGTGACGCTGCTCGAGCTCCTGATCGTGCTGTCGATCATGGCGATCCTGGCGGCGATGGTCGTGCCTATCTTCGGCGGCGGGGTGTCGACGAGCGAGCTCAAGGGAGCGACGCGGGAGCTCGCGGCCGGATTGCGCCTGGCGCGCAGCGAGGCGCTCGCCACGCGTCAGGAAACGCGCGTCGTGCTCGACCTCGAGCAGCGGTCGTTTCAGGTCGAGCGCGATGCGCGCACGCACACGTTGCCAAAGCAGATCGAGCTCAAGCTCTTCACGGCGCAAAGCGACCTCGTCAGCGACAAGATCGGTGCGATCCGTTTCTTTCCGGACGGCGGCTCGAACGGCGGTCGGGTCACGCTCGCCGCCGGCGAGCGCAAGTTCGACGTCGACGTGGATTGGCTGACCGGCCGTGTCGCAATTCTCGATTGAGAAGTCGTGGCCGCGCCGCCGCGACACGAATGGCATCGGTCGTGCGCCGGTGCGCGGCTTCTCGCTGCTCGAAGTCCTCGTCGCCTTCGTGATCCTGTCGCTCGTGGGCACTGCGCTGTTCCGCCTCTTCTCCGGCGCGCTCTCGAACGTGTCGGCGGCGGACGATTACAGCCGCGCCGTGCTGGTGGCCGAGAGTGCCCTTGCCGGCGCCGCCGCCGCGCAGCCGCTGCGCGAAGCGACCGAGACCGGTTCCGCGGACGATGGCCGCATCGAATGGACCACGCGGGTCGTGCCGTTCACGCCTGCGGAAGTCGCGCCCGAGCTCGAGGGCGTGACCGAGACAATGCCGACCCGACTCTACCGCGTCACGGCAGACGTGACATTCCCTTCTCCTGCCGGCGGCCAGCGGACGTTCACGCTCGCCACGACCCGCATGGGCCCGCGGGAGTCCCCATGAGCGCCGCTGGACCGTCCCACGGGCACGCGTGCAGCGTGCGGGTTCGCGGCGGGCTTAGGATGATGCATGCGCCCGCCCGCGAACCCGCGCGCTGCAGCCTGCGCATGCGCGGCTTCACGCTCATCGAGCTCATGCTGGCGCTCGTGCTGATGGCAGGCATGGGCTCGATCCTGTACGGCTCGCTCAACCTCGCGGCGCGGAGCTGGGACGGCGGGGAAGCGAAGGCCGGGCAGGTCTCCGACATGCGGGCGACCGCTTCGTATCTGCGCGCCCAGCTCTCCGAGCAGTATCCGCAGCGGATGTGGAAGGCGGTCGACCTTCCGTTGCTGTTCGCCGGGGAGCAGGGCGAGCTGCGTTACGCCGCGGTGCTGCCCGAGCGCGTCGCGGGTGGCGGCGTCTACTACTTCCGGCTCGCCGTCGTGCGCACCGGGGAGAAGTCGCAGCTCGTGCAGGAACGCGTCGTTCCCGATGTCGCGGCCTTGCAGGAGCCCGAATTTCGCGACGCGGAGCGCTCGGTGCTGGCCGACGATATCGCGGAGCTCAAGATCGGCTACTTCGGGCGCGACGCCAACGCCGCCGACGTCGACGCGCCGACCTGGCGCGATCGCTGGGAGGACCGGCAGCGTCTGCCGCTGCTGCTGCGCCTCGACGTGCAGCCCGTCAAGGGTGCCGCCTGGCCGACGCTCGTCGTCGAGCCGAGACGATCGCTGGAGGCGGGCTGCCCCGTCTGGGACCGCGGGCAGAACCGGTGCGTCAGGGGAGGGCGATGAGCATCTCCTCGGGACGCGCGGGCAAGGAGCGCGGCATCGCCTTGATCGTCGTGCTGTGGCTCACGGTGCTGATCGCGGTGATCGGCAGCAGCTTCGCCTACAGCATGCGCGGCCAGGCGCTCGCTGCCCGCAACACGATGTCGCTGGCGCAGGCGCGCGCGGCGGCCGATGGCGCCGTCGAGCGCACGGCGTTCGAGCTGTCGCGGCCGCGCATCAGCGCGGAGGCATGGAGTGCTGACGGCCAGCCGCACGCATGGAGCGACGGCGACATCGCGGTGAGTGCCGTCGCGTACGACGAGAGCGCGCGCATCGATCTCAATGCGGCATCCGAGCCGCTGCTCAAGGGGTTGCTGCAGAATGTCGGCGGTCTCGATGCGGAGTCCGCGCAGCGCATTCTCGAGGCGATCCTCGACTGGCACGACGCCGATGAACTCAGGCGCCCAAACGGCGCCGAAGCGCCGGAGTATCGCGCGGCCGGCTCAAAATACGTGCCGACCAATTTTCCATTCGAGAGTGTCGGCGAATTGCAGCGGGTCCTCGGCGTCACACCGCAGCTGATGGCGAACCTCGTCCGGGCGCTGACGGTGTATTCGCGCCAGCAGGGAGTGAACCTGGCGACGGCCCCGCGCGAAGTCCTGCTCGCGCTGCCAGGCGTCACGGCGGAGCAGGTCGACGCATTCATCGCTGCGCGCGCGGATGCTCTGAAGAACCGATTGCCGGTGCCGCCTTTCCCCCAGGGGCAAGGTTTTGCGGCGGTGTCCTCGCCGGTGTGGCGGATCCACGTTCTGGCCCGCGCGCCCGATGGTGTAACCTTCGCCCGCGACGCCGTGCTCCGGCCTTTGCCCGATCCGCGGCGTCCGCTTGTCACACTGCTTTGGCAGGAGGGGACCCCGGACCCGACGTCCGGCCTCCCTTCGACCGGGATATCTGCGCAGCAAAATGGAACCGGCAAGCCCTGATCTCCGGCAGCGTTTGCGCGCCACGTCGCGCCGCCTCGGCCTCCTCGCCTTCTGGCGCTGGTGGGCGGGCGAACTCGCGCCGCTCATTCCGCATCGGTTGCGCAATGCGGTCGGTCGCATGCGCATGCGACCCGTGCTGGCGTTCGACGAAGACGTCGCCGTGCTCTGGGTCCCGGAGATTGCCAACAGCCATCTCGCGTACAAGGAAGCCGCCCGCATTCCGTTGGTGGGCGACCAGGACACGACCGCAGCGGCGGGGAGCGCCGCGATCGAGGCGCTGCCGCGCGCCACTGTCGCCGGGCGGGCCAACCCCGCGCGGGTCGTCGTCGCGCTGCCCGCGCACCAGATCTTGCGCAAGACGATCAAGCTGCCTGCGGCGGTCGAAGACAATCTCACCCAGGTGCTTGCGTACGACCTCGACCGGCATACGCCGTTCAAGCCCGAGGAAATGTGTTTCGACGCCGTCATCGTCGGGCGCGACCCGCTCAAGAGGGAGTTGCGCGTCGACTGGGCGGCGGCGCTCAGGTCCGTCGTGGAGCATGCAACTCGGCGCGCCGAGGGCTGGGGCGCGACGGTGGTCGCCGTCACGCCGGATCCTCCGGGGAGCGTCCCGCTTGCCGGTGGCCGGTTGCTCAATCTTCTTCCCGAAGGGTTCCGGCCGGACGCTTCCTCGCGGCGGCGGTGGGAGATCTGGGCACCCATTGTGCTGATCGTCGCGACTGCGCTCGTCGCGACTGCGTTACCGTTGTGGCAGAAGCGCGGATACGCCATCGCGCTGATGCAGCAGGCGAGCCAGGGGCGCGTGCAGGCAGATGCGTCGAACGCGCTGCGCGAGCAACTCGAAAGGCTGACCGGGGATTACAACTTTGCGTTGTCGAGGAAATACGCCTATCCCAGCGTGCTGCAGTCGGTCGAGGACGTGACGAAGCTCCTTCCCGACGACACGTGGCTCACGCAGCTCGAGGTGAAGAGCTCGGTGAAGGGCAAGGAGGCGAAACGCGAGCTCATCGTCCGCGGCGAAAGCGCCAACGCCGGCCGTCTCGTTTCGCTGTTCGAGGAATCGAAGCTGTTCGACCAGACCGCGCCTCGTTCACCGACGACCAAGATTCAGCCCGGCCCCGGCGAGATCTTCGACCTGGGCGCGCTATTGAAGCCCTTGCCGCCGCCGCCACTCGTGCAGGTGGCGGCGACGGCAGCGGCTGCTTCGCCGCCACCCGTGTCGCCAGCGGTGCCCCTCCCGGCACCCGCGCCGTCGACCACGGACGAGGTGCCTGCGAAGGCCGCGCCCTCCAACGCGCCCGACGTCGACTCCCCCGCGAATGCGGCTCCTGCGCCGGAGGGCGGCTCGCCGCCTCCCGCGGAAGCACCACCTCCCGCGGAGGCGCCTGCTGCTGTCGTGCCTCCGGCCGGTGTGCGTCCCGGCGGCGGGCGTCCGCGCGACACGCGGCCTCGCGACTCACAATCCCGCGACGCACGGCCCGTGCCGAAATCGACTCCATGATCGCGGCGATCGCCAAGCTGCCGCCGCCACGACAGCGCCTGCTCGCGGTGGCGCTCCTCGTGGTCGCCGTCGTGCTCGTTCTTTCGGCGCTGCTGGTGCCCCTGTTGCTGCTGCACAAGCACTATGACGACTCGATCGCGGAGTTCACCGACCGCGTCGAGCGCTATCGCCGCGTCGCGGCGCAGGCGCCCGAGTATCGCAAGGCGCTCGATGCGATCCGCGACAAGGACGGCCGCCGCTTCTTCCTCAAGAACACCGCTCCCAATCTCGCGGGCGCCGAACTGCAGGAGCAGGTCCGCGCCGCCATCGAGAGCAACGGCGGGCGGATCACGACGAGTCAGAACCAGGGTCCCAAGGATGAAGGACGGTTCCGCCAGATCACGGTCACGGTGCAGTTCTTCGCGTCGACGCCGGCGCTGCAGAAGATCCTGTACGCCATCGAAGCGCAGCCGCCCTACCTGTCCGTGGAGAACATGACGCTGCGACCGCTCAATGCGTTCCGCGGCTTCAAGCCCGTGACCGGGCAGGAACCGGAAATCAACGTTCAACTCGACGTGGCCGGGTTCGCGTTTGCCGAACCGGAAAGGAAGTGAGTGCCATGACCGACCTGTCCGCAAGCCTTCGCGCCGTCCTCTGGTGGCTCCTGCCGTTGGCCGCGCTCCTCGTGGTCATCGGCTGGGAAACCGGCTGGGGCAAGGCGTTCGAGCGCCGTCCCTTGCCGGGGGAGCCGATCGAGCCGAAACCGGTGGTGGCATCGCTATTGCCCGAATACGTGATCGCTGGCGGTGCCGGCGGCCACACCGAGATGGTCCAGCGGACGCTCTTCAACCCGACCCGCCGTCCGGCGCCGGTCGCGGTGACGTCGGCTGCCGGGCGCCTGCAACGGGGCCAGTTCGCGCTGACCGGCACGCTATTGATCGACGGCAAGAGTACTGCCTACCTCCGCGAAGTCTCCGGCAACAAGGCGCGCCGCGTGCTGGCCGGCGAAAAGATCAACGGCATGCTGGTGGCCGAAGTGAAGCCGGATCGCGTCCGACTGACGCTCGGGGATGAATCGGAAGTGCTCACGCTGAAGGTCGCCACCAACCCCCGTCCGACGGCCCCGCCGGCCGCGGCCGCGGCCGTGACCGCCCCCGCGACCGCGACCGCGGCCGCGGCACCGCAGCCGGCGGCCGCGCAGCCGCCGGCCGGGCAGAGTGCGGCGGTTCCGGGCGGGACCGAAGCTGCGCCAACACTCGCCGAGCGTCGCCGCGCCGCCAGGGCCGCCGCGGCCGCCGCCGCCGCCGCCGCGGCGGCCAATTCTGACGCCGCTCCGCCGGCGGCCGCTCCAGCCCCTGCCGGTACCAGCACACCGGCCGCGACCGTGGCGCCGGCCGGCGGCGTCGATCCGCGCTGGGGTCAGATGGACCAACGATATCGAGAACGGTCGACCACGGGTGGTCGCAGCACAACAAGATGAACTTTGCCGCCGATCTGCTCCGGCGTGCTATGGAAACCACAATGACGCTACGACTCCCTTTCCTGCCCGGCGCCTTGTCGGTTACCGCCATCCTCGTCGCCGCGTGTGCGACACCGGCAGCCGATCCCGTGGGCACGACGCCCGCAAAAGGCGCGCCGACGATTTCCACATCCGGGTTGTCGCCCGCGCTCGCCGATGCCGCGCAGCGCGCCAGGGCGCCAGGCCCGACGACCGCCGAGGACAGGGCTCGCATCTATTCGGGTACGGGCGTCCTGGTCAAGGGTCAGCAGCCCGGCGGAACGGTGCCGTCCGGTCCGGTGGTGCAGCATTCAGGTGGTGGCGTCGTGCTCAATTTCGAGGGCGCCGACCTGCGCGAGGTGGTGAAGAACATTCTCGGAGACATCCTGAACGAAAGCTACACGATCGACGCATCGGTCGGCGGCCAGGTGACCATCCGCACCTCTTCAGGCATTTCGCGCGACGCGTTGCCCGCCACGCTCGAAACGCTGCTGCGCATGAACGGCGCCACGATGGTGAAAGAGGCCGGACTGTACAAGATCGTACCGAGCGCCGTGGCCCTGCGCGGCAACGTTACGCCGCAGCTCGGCAACTCGCAGCGCGCGCTACCGCCAGGCTTCTCCGTGCAGATCGTCCCGCTGCGCTACATTGGCACGCGCGAGATGATCCGGATTCTGGAGCCGTTGGCGCGGGACGCCGCCGCCATACGGCCGGACGACCTGCGCAACCTGCTCATACTCTCGGGGACCGAACGCGAGCTGAAGCACCTGCTCGAGACGATCGAGATGTTCGACGTCGACTGGATCGCCGGGATGTCGGTGGGTCTGTTCACGCTGGAGAACGTCGACGTGAAGACCGTCGGGCAGGAACTCGACAAGGTGATGGGCGACCGGAACACAGGCCCGCTCGCGGGGATCCTGCGCATCGTCCCGATCGAGCGGATGAATGCCATCCTCGTGATCACGCCGCAGCCCTCGTATCTCGAGGAAGCCAGGAAATGGATCGCACGCCTCGATCAGGGCGGCGGCGGCGACGGGCCGCGCTTCTACGTGTACCACCTGCAAAACCAGCGCGCCGAGAAGCTCGGGCCGCTGCTGACGCAGGCCTTCACCGGACGCGCGGCCCCCGCCGCGGCACCCTCCGCGCCCACGCTCGCGCCTGGAACGCCGGCCGGAACGATCGTGTCGCCCCCGTCGTTCCAGGCGCAGACTCAGACGACCACACCGGCGGGGCCGACGATCCAGGTCAACCCACCGCCCGGCCCGATCGCGCAGGCGATCGCCCGCGCCGCCGAGGGAATCGGCGTGGTGCGCAACATCCAGGTCGTGGCCGACAAGGACAACAACACTCTGCTCATCGTCGCCACCGCGCCGGAATACACGGTGATCGAATCTGCGCTCAAGAAGCTCGATATACCGGCCCGGCAGGTGGCGATCGAAGTCACGATTGCGTCCGTCACCCTGACCGACGAACTCGATTTTGGTGTCGAGTGGCTGTTCAAGGGTGCGGCGCCGAACGGGCGTGGCGCCGGCGGCCTCCTGACGCGGAGCACCCCTTTCAATCCCGGGATTCCGCCGATCACGGGAGGGACCAATCCGGCGCTCGGGCTCGCGCAGGGCTTCACGTACATCATCAACAACGCGAATTTCCCCGGGGGCGTGCAGGCGGTGTTGCGTCTGCTCGATACCTACGGCGACACCAAGGTCGTCGCAAATCCACATCTTGCGGCGCTCGACAATCAGAAGGCGACGATCAAGGCCGGCAACAAGATCCCGATCAACCAGCAAAGCTTCGTGGGTAGCGGGAGCAACACCACGACCAACGTCGTCACGACGACGTCGCAATACATCGACACGGGTGTGCTGCTGCAGGTGACGCCGCATATCAACGCAGGCGGGCTCGTGACCCTCGATGTGCAGGCGGAGGTGAGCGACCCCGGTCCGGTCCTCAATCCCGGCGACGCGCCGCCGATCAACACGCGCTCGGTGCAGACGATCGTGAACGTGCAGTCCGGGCAGACTATGGTGATGGGCGGGCTCATCGGCGAGACGACGGGCAATTCATCGAAGGGATTGCCCCTGCTATCCCGGATCCCGATCCTCGGCGGGCTTTTCGGGAGTCAGGAGCTGACCAAGAACCGCACCGAGCTCGTGATGTTCATCACGCCGCGCGTCGTGGAGAACGAGAACGATCTCAGGGGCACGATCGAGGACCTGCGGCGCCGGATGCAGCAGATCGACGATACGTTCGACGTGTTCCGGAAGGCCAGGTCGCCGGATCCGTACGGTACCGCACCGAAACCCTGAGCCAGTTCGTAAGATCATTGGCCCCGACAAGCGAGCGTCGTCATTCCCCGACGCTTTGGGCGGCGAAACATGGGAAAAGCGTCGCCAACCCCCGACATTTCGATGTTGCACAGTTGCAACAGGATTTATAGGTGCCACGCTCGCAGGAGGCACGCATTGACGGGACAGAGACCTTTCGATAGTCTCCAAGTGACGATTGTGCCGCTGATCGATGGGGAACTCGGCCCCCCACCGCCTTGGTTGGAAGTTTGGCGCAATTCACCGCATTTGATTCGAGAAGGGGCAACTCGCAATATGTCGCTTGATTCCGGGTCGCTGGTGGCCCACGCGATAAGGGGGTTCCGGATACCGGTTGCCCTCGCTTTGGTGTCTACCTTGGTCGGGGGCTGCGCTGGCCTTGGCAGGGATTCGCCGACGGAGGTCAAACAGGCGGTCGTCGGCAAACGGGCTGAAGAGCGCTGGCAGGCGTTGATCCACCGCGATTTCGACCGGGCGTATACCTACTTTTCGCCGGCGTCGCGTCAGGTGATCCCCATTGGCGACTTTTCGAAGCGGATGTCACAGTTTCCGTACCGGGCGGTAAAGGTGGACAAGGTCGTATGCGAGGCGGAGTTGTGTACGGTCAGCCTGACGCTGACCTACGATTACCCGCAGATGAAGATGACGAACGTCCCGACACCGCTCCAGGAAAGTTGGCTGATCGAAGGTGGCCAGGCCTGGCTAGTGTTTCGGGCTTGACGGCGTTGTTGCGGAAAGCGCACCCAAGGGGGCGAAAGAGGTCAGGAAGACATCAGGTTGGTTGCCAAAGCGACGAGCGATGTAATAGCATTAAACGGTTGTCGAATCCAGAGCAGGTTACTTTCAACGGCTTCAGAGAGGAGTCATCACGATTATGAACAAGTTCAATAAGAAGTCCCTGTGCGTCGCGCTTGCTGCGACGGGGCTGTTGGGTGCCGGCGGCGCGGTCGAAGCGGTGAACCTGTCTCCGGACGGAACCGGCAATGTGCTGATCTACCCGTACTACACGGCTCGCGCGAATTCCTCGGGCAGTTCCTTCAACACCTATATTTCGGTCACCAATACCACGGCCAGCACCAAGGCCGTGAAGGTACGTTTTTCCGAGGGCAAGAACAGCGCGGAAGTGCTCGACTTCAACGTGTTCCTGTCGCCGTTCGACATGTGGACGGGGGGCGTGATTCCCAACGCCGCGGGTGGAGCATCGATCCTCACCTACGACTTGTCGTGCACGATCCCGCGCCTCGTCCCCGGGGTGCCCGTGGCCTTCCGGAATCTCAGGTACGCGACCAACCCTGACGACGGCGGCGGCACGGTGCTCGACCGCACGATGGAGGGCTACGTCGAGATCTTCGAATTGGCCACGTATCTGCCCGGCAGCGCGGTCGCCACCGGCTCGAACCACAGCCAGGTCACGGGCATTCCGGCCGATTGCGACGCCTTCGACGACAACACTGCCTTCATTACTCAGTTGCCTCCGGGAGGCGGCCTCATCGGCATGGGGCAGTTGATCAACCCCGGCCTGGGCGCGTCGATGTCCTACATACCGGTCGCGCTGGACAACTTCTATCCGCCCTTACCGTTGCAGTTGGGGCAAGGATTCTATGCCGACACCGGAACCTTCGCGCCGAACTTGAACGATGCAGACGTCCACAGCGCGGTCGTCAGCGGCACCACGCTGACGGTCTCGACCGGATGGTTAGCAGGGGTAGATGCGGTTTCCGCGGTCCTGATGCACAACGCGGTCATGAACGAATTCGTTACGGAAAACTCCACGCTGTCGAAGACCGACTGGGTGGTCACGTTCCCGACCAAGCGCTTCTACGTCTCCCCTGGCACCGGTGACGCGATACCGCCGTTCCAGAGCAACTTCGGCCTCAATGGCGCCTGCGACAACGTCCTGCTGTCGTTGTGGGATCGCGAAGAACGGGAGCCGACCGCCGGTGCTGGCCCTGGCCCCGACTTCTCCCCGAAGGATCCCTTGGCGCCGGACGTTGCGCGCATCTGCTGGGAAGCGAACGTCATCACGTTCAACGCCCAGCCCAGCGTCAATCCACAAAGCGACACCTCCGGGCTCGGCGTGCTGGGTTCGAAGAATGTCGGCATCAACATCAATACCAACCTGGTTCCGACGCCTACCAACGACTTTGCCCAGAACGGGTGGCTGCGTCTTGGCTTCGGTTTCCCGGGTGCGGTGTTGGTGAACGACACCACGACGACGACCATCCTGGCGACGGGGGTAACTTCGGCCGCCGCTCAGGCAACGTACCACGGCTTGCCGGTGGTGGGCTTCAACGTGTTCTCCTACACGAATACCGCCCTGAAGGTTGGCAACGTGGTGTACAACGCGCCCGTCAACTACGGGATGGGCGTCAATCACCGGTACGACACGCGCATCACCCCGCTACCCATCGTTCCGTAATCGATGGCTGTTGCTTGACCTTGGCTCCAGGAAGGGGCGGGACGAAAGTCCCGCCCCTTTTTTCGTCACGCCGTGGTGTACCCAAATCGCGTCTCATCAGGGCAACCACCCCACTGCAGGGCACTACCGGCCGTCGGTCGATGCCTGCCACCTGGAGAAAGGGATTGACCGCAAAGCGACCCGTCCGGTAGAATGTGCAGTGATTTGGTCGAATGTACGCGCAAGCTATTGTATCTGTGTGGGATACGGCCTTCGCATCGCGTGCACAATTTGCACTCCGTCGTCGGCGGAGCCGCCCACGATTTCCAGGAGTCCGGAAATGAATCACGCCGGCGTATCTCGCTCGCAAACGCTGTTCTTCGCCTTGGCACTCGCGTTCGCAATCGCGGCATCCGTCGCGGTTCCGGCGCAGAGCGCGCCTGTCACCGTCGACGTCCCCTGTGCGGGACAGTGGTCCTTCAACCAGGCGACCTCCGTGTTGAGTTGTGTGATACCGACGGGTCTGGTTTGCAATCCGTCGGTAAGCCCGTCGCCCAGCCCGCTTCCTGGGGCTCAGGTGACGATCAATGCCGGTTGCGTCGGCGCAACCACCTACAGCTGGACAGCGGACGCGGGAAATTCGGGGTGTCCGGGCGTGCCGGCGGCGCAAGCCAACTCGTCTTCGATCTCCCTCGCCTCGGCTGCCGCAACAGCGTCGACGTGTACGTACAATGTGGACGCCACGGATAACCCCGGCTCCAAGACGGGCAGCGGTTCGGCCGGAGTCAAATGGGGCACGCCACCGGCGCTCGCGAACTGCCAGTTCAGTCCCACGCCCGGCGGAGCGACCGCAGGCATTTCGCTCCCGCTTACGGTCGTGTGCCAGAACGGGCCGCCGACGAATGCCGCGACATTCACGTGGTCCGCCACCCCGCTTTCAGGCACGGGAACCGCGACGTTCGCACAGACATCGACCACCGTCGGGACCAATTCGGTGACGCTGTCGGCAGCCGGAAGCTGGACCATCAACGCGAATGTCGCCGCGGCGAATGGCAATGGCACCGGCTCCGCTGCGGCATCGTTGACGGTCGACCCGCCGGGCACGACCGCCCAAGCGTGCGCGGGCTTCGACAATACCCTGACAGTGCCGGTGGCATGGCCCGCCGTCCCCTCCGGCACCATCAATGCCTATACGGCCAATGGCGCCAGCCACATGGGTCCCAACGACGCGGTGGTGGTCGAATTCACGACGCCGGCGACGCTCGGGGTCAACAAGATCGGCCGGATGTCGTGGATCGAATATGGGCGCGATCTCAATCCCAGGCGCAGGCTGGTGCTCTCGCAGAACCGCTGTGACTTCACGACGGGCATGGGCTCAGGCTCGATCAAGGTCGGCATCGGGGGATCGATGTTCTTCAGCGCAGGGACCAACACGTACAACTATCCCGCTTTGCTGGTTCCGAACCGCAAGTACTACATCAACATCAAGAACGAAGGCGCCTGCAACGCAGCGCATTGCGATTTGCAGCTGGAGTTCTCGCCGCCTCTGTAGATCGAGGCACGGCATGACCTCGGGGCTGCGGTGCCACCGCAGCCCCATTTCATTGGATCGCCCATGCTCTCGATGCTCATCAACCGCGGTGCCTGGCTCGGCTGGATGCTCCTGATCGCTGCCGCCGCGGCGGCGGACGTCCCCGGCGCGGAGGTGACATTGGTGGAAAACGCGCATGTGCGGTTGACCCGCGCCGACTTCGACGAAGAGTTGGCGCGGCGGGTTCCGGCGCGGTACCGCGCCGAATTCGCGAGCAACCCGGAGCGGCTCACCTCGTTGCTCAATTTTCTGCTGATAAAGAGGACGCTGGCGGCCGAGGCGCGCGAAGCCGGACTCGATCGGGAACCGATCCCGCAGGGCGCCGGAGTCGACCCGGACGCCGTACTCGCCCAGCGCCTCGTCGTTGCGCTCGTCGAAGAGGCGCGCGCGGACTTCGACCGCCGCATCGAGGGCTTCACCGCGAAAGCCCGTGAAGACTACCTCGTGAACAGGCAGATCTATGTGACCAAGGAGCAGGTCGAGGTGTCGCAGCTCTTCGTGGAATCGGAGAAACGCGGCGAGGCAACGGCATTGCAGGATGCGACCAACGCGCGCGCCGATCTGCTGAAGGGCGCCGACATCGCACAATTGGCGCTGGCGTTCCCCGATAACCGGCCTTCCGCATTGAAGTTCGGCCGGGGCAAATGGATTTCGCGCGACGAGGTCGACGCAACCCTTGGCAAGCTGCTGTTCGATCTCAATGCCGTGGGCGAAGTCACGGAACCGATCCGCACGAGATCGGGCTACTATCTCTTTCGCCTGGAAGGAAAACGGCCGTCGAGGCCGCAGACGTTCGACGAAGTCAAGGACAAGCTCCTGGAGCAACTGAGACAGGCATATGTCGACGAAAGGCGCACTGCCAAGAACGATTCGATCGCCAAGGACCCGAAACTTGTCGTCAATCAGCCGGCTATCGACGCGCTGGTCGGCGCGGTGGATCCTGAAACAGTGCGCAAGGCGCTGCGAGCGGCCCCGCCAAAACCGCCGGCAAACTGACCCGGTCCTGACAGGTATCGGTTCGCCGTAGCAGGCCGGCGGCCCGCGCGACCGCCTCGTCCCAAGGCGCATGCATGAACCCCCACGCCGCACCGCCTACGTCGCTCCCCGCGCTGGCGTGCAATCTTTGGCGCAACCGCGTGCTCATCGTGCAGATGAGCAAGCGCGAAGTGGTCGGCCGGTACAAGGGATCGGTCATGGGGCTGGTGTGGTCGTTTCTGAATCCGCTGTTGATGCTCGCGGTATACACTTTTGTCTTCTCGATTGTCTTCAGGGCCCGATGGGGTGCGGTCGACGAAGAATCGAGACTCCAGTTTGCCGTAATTCTGTTCGTCGGCATGATCGTCCACGGCCTTTTCGCGGAGGTGCTGAACCGCGCTCCGGGCGCAATTCTCTCGAACGTCAACTATGTCAAGAAGGTAGTCTTTCCGCTGGAGATCCTGCCCGTCGTCATCCTGGCTGCCGCGCTGTTCCACTGCATGGCGAGCCTCATCGTGCTGCTGGTCGCATTCCTCGCGTTCAACGGGTACCTGCCCTGGACGGTTTTCCTGACGCCACTGGTGCTGTTGCCGCTGGTCGTCCTCACGCTTGGGCTCGCCTGGATCGTGGCATCGCTGGGTGTCTTCCTGCGCGACATCGGCCAGACCATCGGCATCATCACCACGGTCATGTTGTTTCTTTCCCCCGTATTTTTCCCCATCACCGCACTGCCGGAGCAATTTCGCCCTCTCATCATCGCCAACCCACTGACCTTCATCATCGAGCAGGCCCGCGAGGTGCTCATTTGGGGGCGCTTGCCCGACTGGGCGGGCTTGGGCGCGTACCTGATGGTGGCAACGGCGGTCGCTTGGGCCGGTTACGCCTGGTTTCAAAATACCAGGAAGGGATTTGCCGATGTCCTCTAGCGATGTCGCGATCCGTGTCAGCAATCTCGGCAAGTGTTACCAGATCTACGATGCCCCACGTGATCGCCTGAAACAGTTCATCGCCCCTCGGCTGCAGCGGATTACCGGCGCCAAACCGCGACAGTATTTCCGCGAGTTCTGGGCGTTGCGGGACATCTCCTTCCAGGTGAACAGGGGCGAACCCGTCGGCATCATTGGTCGCAACGGTGCCGGGAAATCCACACTCTTGCAGATCATCTGCGGTACCCTCGCCCCGAGTTCCGGTGAGGTGGAGGTGAATGGCCGGGTCGCGGCATTGCTCGAGTTGGGGTCCGGATTCAATCCCGAATTCACGGGCAGGGAGAATGTCCACATGAGCGGGGCCGTTCTGGGTTTGAGCCGGGAGGACGTCGCTGCCCGGTTTTCCGAGATAGCGGCCTTTGCCGACCTTGGCGATTTCATCGACCAGCCGGTGAAGACGTATTCCAGCGGAATGTATGTTCGGCTCGCGTTTGCGGTGATCGCGCACGTGGATGCCGCCATTCTCGTCATCGATGAAGCGCTTGCAGTCGGCGACGCCTTCTTTTCCCAGAAGTGCATGCGCTTTCTGCGCCGCTTCCTGCAAACGGGTACGATCCTTTTCGTCAGTCACGATACGGGTGCCGTGGTCAACCTGTGCAAGCAGGCGCTTTGGCTCGACAAGGGATCGATCAGGATGCTGGATGCGGCAAAGACGGTTACGGAATCGTACCTGGAGACGATTTACGAAGACCAGCAGGGCGTGAGCAATATCGCGACCAGCACGGTCACCGGCGACGGCCAGAGTAGTTCGCCGGGGACTCCAGTCAGGGATCAGCGCTTCGATTTCATCAATCACACGCAATTTCGCAATGATATTCAACTGTTCGCCTTCGATGCTGATGCGCCGTCGTTTGGCAAAGGCGTGGCGCGGTTTGTGCGGGTCGTCCTCGTCGATAAGGATGAACGGCCCCTGAGTTGGGTGGTCGGAGGCGAAACCGTCACCCTCGTCGCCGAGGCCGCCGTGGTCCAATCCATCTACCGGCCGATCATCGGGTTCATCCTGAGGGACCGCCTTGGGCAATCGCTGTTCTCGGACAACACGTATCTGTCCTACGTTGACGAACCTCTGCAAGTCGAGCCGGGCGAAAGGATCGAAGCCCGGTTTCGATTTCAAATGCCGATACTCCCGGTAGGGGACTACTCCATCTGCGTGTCCATTGCCGAGGGCACTCAGCAGGATCACGTGCAACACCAGTGGATCCACGATGCGCTGATTGTGAAGTCGCACTCGAGCAGCGTCTGCACAGGTCTCGTGGGAATTCCGATGCTGGATATCCAGCTGCGGAAAGTGGCCGCCGCATGAATGCTGCAGAAGCCCGGATAGTCGCGGAGTTTCATGACCTGTATTACAACGGACCCGGTTCCGCCGGCCCGATCTTTCAACACACGTACTGGATGGGTGTGCCGTGTCTCAAGTGTCCACTCGATCTGTGGTGCTATCAGGAAATCCTCGTCGAGACGAAGCCAGACCTGATCATAGAGACCGGTACGCATGCGGGTGGCAGCGCGCTGTTCCTGGCGCACATGTGCGACCTGCTCGGTCATGGGCATGTTGCGACCATCGATGTGCACGAGCAGGCGAGGCCCGCCCACCGGAGAATCTCGTATGTCACGGGATCAAGCTCCGAGCAGTGGACGATTGACGACGCGCTATCCTGCCGGAAAGATGCGGAGCGAGTGCTGGTAATCCTGGATTCGGATCACTCCGAACCGCATGTCACGAGAGAGCTCGCGCTCCTTGCGCCATGGGTTTCGATGGGCAGCTACATCATCGTCGAGGACACGAACGTCAACGGGCATCCGACATATCCGACTTTCGGTCCCGGCCCGTTCGAAGCGGTGCAGAAATTTTTGGGGGCCAATCCCTCGTTCGTCGCCGATGCGTCGAGAGAGAAGTTCCTGATGACATTCAATCCGAAAGGATTCCTGAAGCGTATCCGCTAGATGGGGTTCGCGCAGCCCGGCAAATGCGATAAGCCCGGCCGGCGTTCACCTCGGTGTCGATGCAATTTCGTTGACAAAGAAGTCCCGCGACTCTGAATCGGAGCCCCTTGTTCTACGAACGACAAATCGATCCGGAAGGCGACGATTCGTTGGCGCGCCTGCTGCGCCGCATTCCGGAAGGCGCCAGCGTTCTCGAGCTCGGTCCCGCGACCGGCTATTTCAGCCGCCATCTGCGCGAGGTGCTCGGCTGCACGGTCGATGCCGTCGAATTGTCCGCCGAAATGGCGACGCCCGCCCGCCGATGGTGCCGACGACTCGTGGTTGGCGACGTGGAGGCGCTGGATCTCGAGCGGGTGCTCGACGGCGAAGTCTATGAAGTCATCGTTTGCGCCGACGTGCTCGAGCACCTTCGCGATCCGTGGTCGCTGGCGCGGAAGCTTTCCCGCCGCCTGCAACCCGGAGGCAGGCTGCTTCTATCCGTTCCGAATGTCGCCTATCTGGGGCTGCTGGTAGATCTGTTGCGCGGCAACTTTCGCTATCGCGACGTAGGGTTACTCGACCGCACACACCTCAGATTTTTTACCTTCGAGTCGTTGCGGGAATTGCTGGAGGAGGCAGGCTGGCATGTATGGGCTGCCGAACAGGTGGCCTTGTCGTTGACCGACAGCGAGTTTCGGGTCCGGTTGGAATCGCTTGTCCCCGCGCTGCGCGACGAGTTGCTGGCGCGTCCCGACGCGCTGTGCTACCAGTGGGTAGTTGAGGCACGCCTGTCGCCTTCGCCGAACGCGGTGGTACTTCCGCAGGCGCCTCCGGAGGACCGCTTCCAAGTACGCGTCTATTGGCGAGGTCCCGGGACCGAGTTCGGCGATGCGCGAAACCGCCTGGTCTGGGGTGCGCTGGGCCGCGAAAATCAGACCGTCGTGCTCGACTTTCCGCAGGGACAGGGGGCCCTGGGCATACGGCTCTCGGACCGCGTCGGGTTCGTACGCTTGCGTCGGATCCGGCTCATGGGGGCCGGTACCGTTCCAATCTGGGACTGGAATGCGGGGTGCGAAGCACTCCCGGTGGCCGCTCGCGTTGAAATGGAGGCCGCTGGCAACGATGGTCTGTGGTTCGTCGCAGGAACCGCATCGCGTCTCGATCTGGATTTGCCGGCAGCCCAAGTATCGCTCGCCCACAGGCTCGAGTTGCAGCTCGATTCGCCGCTTTCTGCGGACTTCCTTGCGGCGAAGGCATTCTGGAGCGACGGGCGGGGCATGCTTGCGCAAGCAGAAATCAATGATTCGACGCGTGAGCGCCTGGCAAACGTTCGAGCCGCGTTGGGCGACGACGAATCGATGTGGTCGCGGTACGCGAGCGTCGTTCGCCTGGCAAGAAGAGTTCCTGGTCTGATTGGCGCAATCGATTGGCTGGCCACCGTTCGGAAACGTGGACGCAGCCTCGAGGATCGCACGCGCTGATGGCCGCGCTAGAGTACGAGCACTGGATTGCCCAGGGAAACGCGCGTCGTACGGAGGGCCGGCTCGCCGAGGCGATGCAATGTTTCCGAAACGCGGCGTGGGTCGAACACGAGGCGTTGCGCCGTACCGCCCATGCCGCGGCGCGGGCGGTGGCGACCGACGCGGTTCTCGTCGGACGACGCTATGCCGAGAGCTGCCTTGCGGCATTTTCCGCTCCGTTCCCATTGACGTGGCCGCGACGTACGGCGGGCGAGAGATTGCGTGTCGTGGTATTGGTGTCGGATGCCACGGACGATGCCGCCCGTCGCGCGATGGCCGCGATGGCGGCGTTGCCGGCCACCGGGTACGACCTGATGTTCGCGGCGATCGGGCCAGCGGCGCCTGAGGTCGTCGCGGCGTCAAAGGGGGCCGGGGCGGCCATTGTCGAGCTGCCGCGGCAGCCCGACGTCGCCGTCGCCAAGGTGCTCGCCCGGCGCGATCCGGACTTGATCGTCGATCTGGCGGGACTCGACGCGGCCGGTGGACCACTGCTCGCGCAACGGCCGGCACGCGCGGTCTGGACGGTGTCCGCGCTCGCGGCGGCGCATGCGCCGCCGCTGGTTGATCGTGCGCTTGCCGACGTGGGGGAACTCACGGAGGCTTTGTCGTCGCTGCGTGCCGAGCGCGATGCGGCGGCGGATTGTCCGGTCACCGCGGCGGTTCTCGCCGCAACCTGGGAGGACGCGGTGCACGCGCACCAGCGCGGCGACCGCAGTGGCGCGCGCGATCTCTACGCGAAAGTGATCGCGCTGCAGCCCCGCTTCGCGGCCGCGCACTATTTGCTGGGGATCCTCGCACGGGAGGACGGCGACGCGACTCTGGCATTCCGCAGCTTTGTCAGCGCGCTCGAGGGCGCTCCCGACTATGTCGACGCGAGGCTGGCTGCAGTTCGCTCTGCGACGGAGGCGCACGATGCTCCGGCGGCCATCGCCTTGTGCAACGACGGCATTGCGCGCGCACCGATGAATGTGGCACTCCGGCGGGCGCTGGGGCATGCCCATCTCGCGCGCCGCGATGGTGCGGCGGCCGCTGCCGCCTTCCAGGCCGCAATCGTTCTCGGTCCTGCCGACGGTGAAACGTACTACAACCACGGGGTTGCCTTGCAGATGCAGCGGCATCTGCCCGAAGCGGAGCGCGCCTACCGTCAGGCGTTGGCCATTGCTCCGGGCATGACCTCTGCTTTCTTCAACCTCGGTGCCACGTATCAGGAAACCGGTGCCACGGATGCGGCGATCGCTGCCTACGAATCGGTCCTTGCGGCCGATCCGCGAAACGTCCCCGCCTACAAGCAACTGTGCGATGTGTTGTTTGCGGACGGCCGATATGAACGGTGGCTCGAGACCTTCCGTCGCTTCGAGGCCAACTGCCCTGGTACGCTTCCGCTCGCGGTGCAAGCGCTGGTGGCGAGTCAGCATCTCGGCGATTTTGCGCGCCTCGATGCGTACCTCTCGCAACTCGCCCGCGGGGAGTTTCGGGCTGCGGACGAATTTGAGCTTGCCGATTGCCTCGAAGAGTTGCTCTATCTGCTGCTGTTTTTCGACGTCGAGCCTGCGATGATCGCGGGTCTCGCGCGGACCTATGATGCGACGGCAAGACGAGTCTATGGCGAGCCAGGGCCGGCGCCGTCCACGCGCAAGCCCGGTCGTCTTCGAGTCGGCTACCTTTCGGCCGACCTGCGCGATCATGTGATGGGCAAGATGATGTGGCAGGCGATCCGGCATCACGACCGGACGCGCTTCGAGCTCTTCTTCTACTCTCTCTCGAGCGACGACGATGAATGGACGCGCCGCTTTCGCGGCGTGGCGAGCGGCTTCCGCGTCCTTGCCGATGTCGGCGAACGCGCGGCGGCGGAGCGCGTCGCCGAGGACGATCTCGATATCCTGGTCGATCTGTCGACCCATACCAAGGGTGCCAGGCCCGGGATACTTGCGCTCAAACCGGCGCGAGTCCAGCTCACTCATGTCGCGAGCGCAGGTACGCTCGGCCTGTCGACCGTGGATTTCAAACTTACGGACAAGTACGCCGACGTCGCGAGGAGCCAGGCGTTTCAGGTCGAAACATTGTTGCCGATGGAGGGCTGCGTCTATCCGTACCGACATGTCGCCCCGGCTGCCGATCATGTCTATCGTCGCGAGCGGCTGGGACTCGCCGCCGATGCGGTGGTCATCGGCGCATTTGCGAACGTACTCAAGCTGTCGCGGCGCTGTCTTGCCCTTTGGCGCGACGTGCTCGACCGGGTGCCGCGGGCGAGGCTGGCATTTTCGCCGACGCATCCTGCGGCACGGGACTCGTACGCGCGAATCGCCGCGGTTGGCGGAATTTCGCCCGATCGCATGGTGTTCGTTCCGCAGGGTCACAACGACGCGGAAAACCAGGCACGCTACGAGCTCGTCGATTTCGTGCTCGATCCCTTGCCCTTCGGCGGCGTCAACGGGACGCTCGAGGCGCTCGACATGGGCGTGCCAGTGGTGACGCTCGTTGGCGAGCGTCACGGCGAGCGCACGTCGTATTCGATTCTCATGAATCTCGGCGTTTGCGAAACCGTGGCACAGACCCCCGGCGAGTACGTCGAAATCGCGGTTCGCCTGGCTGAAGATGCGGCGTTCATGCGCGGCGTTCGCGATTCCATCCGCGTTGGCCTCACGGCGTCGCCGCTTGTTGACATGCCTCGGCATGCGCGGGCACTTGAGGCCATCTACGAAGAGGCCATTATCCGCAGGGCCCCGACGGTCCTCGGTCGTTCTGAAGTCTGAGAGGCGAGACTTGTCGACGATCGACGAGGCAAGGCAACTCTTCGCGCGCGGTGATGTGGCGGGCGCCAGCAAGGCGTGCCTCGCCGCGCTCGCCGCATCTTCGTCTGCTGCTGAGGCCGCCACCGCCCACGCCCTGCTCGCTGCCTGCTTTAGAAGCGAGGGCAACGCGGCGGCCGGACTCGCGCATGCGCGGGAGGCCGTTGCGATTCGGCCCGACGATGCCGGGGGCCATTATGCGCTCGCCGAATGTCTCGACGACACCGGCGACAAGTCCGGGGCAATCGCAAGCCTGCGTCGGGCGCTCGCGGCGCGCGGTGGCTTCGTTCAGGCCCATCGGTATCTCGGGCTTCTTCTTGCGGACACGCACGATCTTCGCGGGGCCGCACAATCTTTCGCCCGTGCCGTCGAGCTCGATCCGCGGCACGCGCGCACGTGGTGCAACCTCGGCAGTGCCCAGCAGACCCAAGGCCTGTTGCAGGACGCCCTGGTGTCCTTTCGTCGCGCGTTGGCGGTACAGCCGGACTATCCGATCGCCGAATGCAATCTGGCGATGGTGCTGCGAGATCTCGGGCGCGCCGACGAGGCCGAGTCGTTGCTGCGCCGAAGTCTCCAGCGGCAACCGCTAGGTAAGCCGCTGCGTATGACGATCGTGGTTCTGGCCGGCCTGCTGCAAGTTCGCGGCGAGCTGGACGAAGCAGCGAAGCTGTATCGCCAGGCGATCGAGCTCTCGCCGGAGCAAAGCTCCAGCGAGCATTTCAACCTGGGCGAGGTGCTTGCGACGTCGGGCAATGAGCGGGCGGCAAAGGAATCCTACCGGACCGCACTGCGTCTGCGGCCGGGGCATCTGCGCGCGGCGCTCGGCGCCCACCTCACGCTGCCGATGGTGTACGCTGGGGCGGCGAGCGTTCGCGAAGCGCGTGCCGGATACGTGGCCGGCCTGGCGGCCCTCGAGTCCGAGATCGATGGCATCCTCTCCAAGTCGACCCCAGACCAGGTTGTCGACGGGCTGCGCTGGAGCAACTTCTTCCTTGCGTATCAATGCGGCGACGACCGGGAGCTTCAAGAGCGTTACGCGGCGCTCGCCGCGCGGGCGATCGACACGGCCGACGCGTCCTGGCGGGTACCGATGCGAGCGGAAGCGGTGGTCGCTCGACGCATACGGGTAGGATTCGCTTCGGCGTTCCTCCATTTCGGTACGGTCGGGCAGTATTTTCTGCGCTGGATCACCGAGCTCGACCGCGAGCGCTTCGAAGTCTTCGTCTATGAGCTGCGTCCGATGGACGACTCGGTGACCGCAGCGCTCAAGGCCCGCGCCGCCGGCTACCGCGTGTTCACGGGGGCCGGTGCGCTGCCTTCGCGCGTCGGCCGTGTCATCCGGGGCGACGCGCTCGACATCCTGATCTATCCCGAGCTCGGCATGGACGCGACGACGTTCGCGCTCTCAGCGCTGCGGCTCGCGCCGAGGCAGTATGTGGCGTGGGGACATCCGGTTACGACGGGGCATGCGACCATCGACGGCTTCTTCACGTGCGAGGCGATGGAGCCGCCAGGCGCCGAAGCGCATTACACCGAGGCGTTGATACGGTTGCCGGGCATAGGCACGAGCTATCCGCGGCCGACCCTCGCCGCAGCCGTGGAACGCGAGGCGTTTGGCCTCCCCCCCCGCGCCACCCTGCTTCTTTGTCCACAATCGCTTTTCAAGATCCACCCCGATAACGACGATGTGTTCGCACGGGTTCTGGCGGGTACCCCATCAACCGTCCTCGTGCTGTTCGCCGAACGTTACCCGGCGATCACCAATGCGTTCATGCAGCGGTTGGCGATTGCATTCGAAAGGCACGGCATGCCGATCCGCGAGCGTACGCGCGTGTTGCCGCGGGTGTCGCATGAAGACTATCTGCGCATCAATCTCGCCTGCGACCTTATGCTGGATACGCTGCACTGGTCCGGCGGCAACACGACGCTCGACGCCATCGCGTGCGGTCTTCCGCTGGTGACCTTGGCCGGACCCCACATGCGTGGGCGGCAGAGCGCGGCCATGCTGCGAATGATCGGATTGCCGGAGCTGGTCGCCACCGACACCACTCAGTATGTTCGAATCGCCGGGGATCTTGCCGGCGACGGCGAGTGGCGCAATACCATCCGGCAGACGATGCGCGATCGTGGTGCGGCAATTTTCGAGGACCCGGCCCCGCTGGCCGCCTTGCAGGTGTTCCTCGAGACGGCCGCCGCTTCGCAAAGGTGATGCGTCACGTCGCGAGCGTCAGCGTGAGGAAGGCAGTGCATCCACAGCACCGAAATCGCGCCGAATGCACGCAATCCTCTACCGTCGGTAGCCGCCCGCTCACGAAGACCTCGGATCGCTTGGCGCCGAGAAATCGCTGTTGCGAAAGTGGCGCCGCCCGGCATCAAAGCATACGCAAGCCCGTGCGGGGGCGCGTGCCGGCTGCCGCTCGCCGCATTGCGGTCGTCGTTGAAGGTGTTGTTGCCAGGCAGGTATGATGCATTCACGCACACTCGAGAACAACGGCATGACCAAGACTACGTTTGAGCATCTGGCGGATACGCCGCATCTGGCCGCCAGCAGTACTTTTTCCGGCTATCCGGTGTGGGCACATACATTGGCGTTGCCGCCAAAGCCGCTCATGGGCAGCACGGGTACCTTTGAGCTGCAGGTTTTTCTGCTGGTGGGCCATTCGTGGGCGCAAGTTGTCAGCCATTTCCTGGAGCCCGCCTCGACGGTATTCGATATCGGCTGCGGATGCGGCAAGACTGCCCGATTTCTCGTTAACAACCGGGACGTCGCCCGCTACATAGGATTCGACGTTCTCAAGCTCAGCATCGACTGGTCGCGGCATCATCTCGCGTCGGCGTCACATGGCCGCTTTGAATTTCACCACGCGGACCTCTATAACGCTGAGTACAACCCGCATGGCATCCTGCCGGCGCGCGAATATCGTTTCCCCGCCGCCGACGGCGAGGTTGACCTGGCGTTTGCGGCGTCGCTATTCACCCATTTGCTGGAAGAGGACTGCAAGCACTATCTGCATGAAACCGCACGCATACTCAAGCGCGGGGGCCTTGCGATAATCAGCCTGCATATCGAGCCCGCGGCCGGCGTGCGCTATTCCGGGACCGAGGCACGCATCGACGTCGAGGTCGGCTATTTCGTCGAACTCGCGGCCGTCGCGGGTCTCAAGCTGAAAGCGCGTCCGGGCGATCTCTGCGGTCAGGAGACGCTGGTGTTCGAGCGCATCCCGTAGCCTTCCTACAACCTGCAGCGGGCTATCTCGCGGCGAAGCGCCGCGACCCAGTCCGCCTGTTGCGAAGGCTCGGGTGCCGCAAGCTCGACGATTTTCCGGGAGGTCGCGTTCCAGCACGCGTAATGCTCGGGCCAGCGCGGCACGTCGGGTTCGAATAAGCGCCGTATCACTTCCGGCTCGGCCGTGGACGGGCGAATGTTTTCCAGTCGAGTCGCATACCCGGCGGCCAGCTGCTCATGGCGCAATGGGATATCGGCGCGGCAACGTCGGCAGGATCCGGTGCCACAGGGGCTGGGGTTGTACCGGCGGTAATATCAGCGCTCCATGCCCGTTGCGGTTGGCGATCACCGGCCCGTGCAGTTCCGGGATGATGAGCAGCGTGAGGCCGGAGTGGGTGTCGGCCCACGGTCGCGCGGCAAGCGTCATCTCGCGCACTTCGTCCTGCGTGGATCGGGCCTCGCGGAGTTGCCCATCCAGCACCCAAGTTCCCATCGCGACGGTTGCTGCGAGCAGCAACATGCCGGCGATGCGGACCCGTGGTCGCTCGCCTCTGGCCGTTGCGGTCTCCGTCGGCCGCGACAGCGCCACGCCCACCGCGAGCGCAAGCCATGCGACCGGCCCGTAGGAAAGGCGTCCTCCCTCCCCCAGCGGGACAAGGGCGCCGAGATTGAGCAATGTCGCTGCGGCGAGCCCACCTGACGCGATCGCGAGCGCCGCGGCGAGTTTTCGAGCATTCCCCTTTGCGCCCGCGCCCGCCGCAAAATGGGTGGCCACGACGCCGGCGAGATAGGCGATGGCCATTGCGGGCGTCGCGTGGGTGAGTCCGCTCCACCAGGCCTCGAGCGACCGGATGCCTTGCCAGAGTCTTGCATGCGGTGCCGCCGCATCGCCGGACGGATACACCTGCCAGGCGTTACCGAATAAATGAGCCCGGAATCCGAGAAAGCAGATCACCAGCGCGAACGAGGCGGCGATGGCAAGACGCTGCCCGCGCGTCGGTCGCGACGGCCAGGCGAGCGCGACAACCAGCATTTGCAGCGGAAACACGGCGGCGGATTCCTTGAAGCCAAGCCCGGGCAGGAGCAAGAGCGGCAGGCCCAGCCACGCCTTTCCTTCGCGCCGCGGCGATGCCCAGAGAAAGAGCCCAGCCAGAGTGCACAGAGTCACGCTAGCGTCGGCGCGCGCGGACACCCAGAAGACGCCTTCGGCCAGCAGCGGACAAACGGCAAAGAAAGCGGCGGCGATCGCCCCGGAGATACGACCCTCGCGCCCGCACGCGCCGGCCAACCTTGCCACCAGCACCCCCACCAGACCCGCGTTCGCGAGATGCATGGCGTAGCTCCATGCAAACCATCCGGCGAATCGGTCCCCGGCCAGCCACTGGTTGAACGACAGGCTTGCCATCATCAAGGGGCGGTAGAAGGCGCCTCGCCACGGACCGGAGCCGGTGAGCTCCACCCACACCTGCGCCAGGAGTTCGCCGCGCTGCGCGGCGATCCACGTGACGTGCAGATTGGGGAAGTCGTCGCCCAGCCAGAATCCACCGAAGAATCGGCCGTACATTGCCGCCGCGAGAACAACGGGTACGACGGACACCGCGCAAGCAGCCACAGCCCGACGGAATGGATTTCCAGTCACGCAATCCTGATGAAACTGGGAGGTTGGGTCGTGCGGTTCAATGTCGGCACGCGGCGGCGACGGGCTCATCAGCCCGTCATTCGAGGAAATTCCCGGAGAATTCCGGGGATGTTCTTGGCGGTCCCGGGGCCCGAATCGCCTGCGTACACCCCTTAACCTGCGTCATTCTGGCCGAGGAAATCGTGTATGTTACGCTCCGCCGTAAAGAGGCGAACCATCGCTCCGCACGCGACGAAGCGGCGCACACCGCCTGCCAGGCGCGGCAACGGCCGGCTCGAGCGTCGATCCCCGACCGCCGTTCACTTCATGTCGAGACCGCCACCGACGCCCTGATCAATGACGATGGTCAAGGACAGCGCCCGAGACGAGGCTTTGCCGGGACGGCAGCCGTACGGCAAACCGGCGGGCGATTTCGATTACCGTCCCGAGATCGATGGGCTGAGAGCGCTGGCGGTCGTCCCGGTCATCCTGTTTCACGCGGGATTCAGCGGGTTCCGCGGCGGCTTCGTCGGCGTCGACGTGTTCTTCGTGATCAGCGGCTACCTCATCACGACGCTGATTCTCAGCGACAAGAAGGCCGGAACGTTCAGCATCGCCGGATTCTACGAGCGCCGCGCGCGCCGCATACTTCCGGCGTTGTTCTTCGTGATGGCGGCGTGCCTGGTGCCGGCCTGGTTCTGGATGCTGCCGGACCAGTTGAGAGGCTTCGCGCAGAGCCTCATCGCGGTCGCGGCGTTCGTCTCCAACATCTATTTCCGCAACACCGGCGGGTACTTCGATTCCTTCACCGAGGAAAAGCCGCTTCTCCACACCTGGAGCCTCGGCGTCGAGGAACAGTACTACGTCGTTTTCCCCATCGTCGTGGTCTTGTGTTGGCGTCTCGGCAGGAAGCGTCTCGCCTGGATTGTCGCCGCTGTCGCCGTTGCATCATTCGGTCTTAGCGAGTGGTGGTCGCGCCAGGATCCGGTCGCCAATTTCTACCTCGCCCCGAGCAGGGCATGGGAACTGCTGCTGGGCTGCCTCGTCGCGTTCGCATCGTTCGAGAAGCCTCTCTATCAGCGTCTGTCGCAGCGGCAGAACGACCTCCTCGCGGGGCTCGGATTGGTTCTGGTGGTTGGCTCGGTTTTCTACTGCAGCGAATCGATGCCGTTTCCGAGCGCCTATGCCTTGCCGTCGACGCTCGGCGCCAGCCTGGTGATCGGATTCGCGAACAGGAAGACCCTGGTCGCACGGCTGCTTTCGCTGAAGTGGATCGTCGGCATCGGACTGATTTCCTACAGTGCCTACCTCTGGCATCAGCCGCTTTTCGCCTTCGCCCGAATCCTGACGCTCAACACCGTCGAGAAGCACGTGATGGCGATGCTCGCCGCGCTTTCGTTGCCGCTGGCGTTTCTGACCTGGCGCTTCGTCGAGGTTCCCTTTCGGCGCAGAGCGTCCTTCTCCAGGAAGATCATATTTTCGGCCGGCGCGATCGCTTCCCTGACATTCGTCGTCGCGGGCACGGTCGGCCACCTGTACCTTCCAAGCGGTGGAGGGGCCTACGCGAAGCGCCCCAACTACGGCCTCGCCACCCAATGCGAATTCGCGACGGACTTCACACCGATACCCGGCTGCATCACTTCGAGCGAGCCCAGATTCGTGGTCTGGGGCGATTCGTACGCGATGCATCTCGTCCCCGCAATGGTGGCGTCGGATCCCGGGATCAAGATGGCCCAGGCGACCCGCAGCGTCTGCGGACCGTTGATCGGCGTCGGGCCGTTCTACAAGGCGGCCAGCTACTATAGCCGCAGCTGGGCCGAGGACTGCATCAAATTCAATCAGTCGGTGATGTCGTACATCGAAAGGCAGAAATCCGTTGAAGTCGTCGTCCTGTCCAGCCCATTCGTGCAATACCTCGGGGAGCAGGGTTACTCGTTGCTGACACCCGACGGCGAGAAGCCGCCGTCGATGGAATTCGCGGTCGAGAGGATGAAGGCGACGATCGATACGTTGCGTCGGGCCGGCAAAAGAGTGGTGCTCGTCGCTCCGCTTCCCCAGGCGGATTACAACATGGGCGACTGCGCCGAGCGCTTGTTGCTCGGGAAACCCGTTCTTGGCCGAATCGACGCCTGCCGATTCAGTCTGGACGCCTACAGGGAGCGCCACAAGACGGTAATGGCATTCCTGGAGCAGATGGAGAAGGACAACTATGCAAAGGTCTTTCGATTCGAGGACTTCTTGTGCGACAACGGACTTTGCGTCTCGACAAAGGATGGCGTTTCCATCTATCGTGACCTGGTACACCTGTCCTACAGTGGCTCGGAGTATCTCGGACGGACCACAGGTTTCGCGAATCGCCTGGATCGAATGGCGAAGTGACCCCATCGCGGACCTTGGTGGGTGCTGCCGTGGCCCGCAGTGCGTTGGCCGCCGACGATGGCCGCCGGCATCTTTGAATCGGGAACAACCGAAGAAGCGCCTGCATCGCCGCAACCGCAAGGCGGTGGCAATGACATTCACGGTTCGCGCGTAAGCGCGGCCGCCACATCGCGAACGACGTCGTCCCACGCACCGATGCGCGGCTGGCGGAAGAGACGTGCCGTCGGATACCACGGATTGTCGGTGCGCTTCGTCTGCCAGCGCCAGTCCGGTGCGAACGGCAGCAATATCCAGGTCGGTTGCGCGAGCGCGCCGGCAGAGGTGGGCAAGGCTCGTGTCGACGCTGATGACGAGATCGAGCTCGGCGACGATCGCCGCGGTGCCGTCGAAGTCGTTGCGCGCGGGCAAGCCGCACGAGTGCCTCCCAGCCCGGAAGCGTCGCGGCCTCGGCATCCTCCTCGTCCCGCTGCAACGAGAACCACGCGAGACCCGGCAGCGCCAGGAGCGGCGAGAGCACGCGAGGCGTCGACCGAGCGATGCCGGTCGTTCGGATTGTGCCGGTTGCCTTGCCACGCGAGGCCGACTCGCGGCGGCTCGCGTACGGCGCGAGCAGGGCGGCGACTTTGCGCGCAGCGCTCCGCGTCCGCCGTGATGTACGGCACGGCGGCGGGGATCGTCGCGGCGTCGATCTCGAGGGCGTTCGCCAGCGCGAGGATCGGCGCATGCGCGTCGAAGCGCGGACGCGCGTCGTCGGGCGTGAACACGTGCGCCACGCCCGGCGCCGTGGCCAGGAGGCGCACGAGGGACGTGGGCGCGCTGACGAGCACCCGCACGCCCTTCCGGGCGATCGGCGCGGCGAGCCGGACGAATTGCAGCATGTCGCCCAATCCTTGCTCGGCCGTGACCAGGAGCGTCAGTGCCCTCGCGCACGATGCCGTCCCAGCGCGGACCCGCCTGCGTCCGCTCGCGGCCCACGAGTTCGGGAATCGATTCGCGCCACGCGTATTCGCGCCAACCGGCACGAAAGTCGCCGTGCGCCAGCAGTGCGAGCGAGAGATTCCAATGCGCCTGCGCGAAGTCCGGTCTTGTGCGCGACCGCTTCGCGAAACGCCGCGATCGCGTCCGGCAGGCGGAGCGCCGCATGCAGCGAGAGTCCCAGGTTGTTCCATGCGATCGCGTGAGCGGGTCTCGCGTCGAGCGTGCGGCGATACGCGGCGATCGCGTCCTCGTGGCGATCCGCGGCGGCCAGCGCGAGTCCGAGATTGTTGTGAAACTCGGGTTCCTGCGGACGCGCGATGACGGACCGCTCGAGGAGCGGAATCGCTTCGTCGAGCCGGTGACGCTGATACAACGACGACGCCCAGATAGTGCATCGCCAGCGGATTTTCCGGCGCCGCGGCAAGCACGGCACGGTAGCCGCGCTCGGCGCCGTCGATGTCGCCTTTCATGTGGGCGGCGAGGGCGGCGCGCACCTGCGCCTCCGGGTCCGGCGGCGCCGGCGCGGCGCTGCCGGCAGCGGACAGCGAGCCGTGACACTGCTTGAATTTCCGGCCGCTGCCGCACGGGCAGGGATCGTTGCGACCGGCGACCGGCGCTGCCGCGGCGCGCCGCTCCGCCGACTGCAGCAAGCCACGCGCCTCGACGTTGTCCGGAGCCGCCGCGACGATGCGCCGCCCGATCGGCGAGCGCGGCATTCCACTGTCCGAGGGCGCTGCAATTGCGCAGGAGCTGCAGGAGCTGGGGCGAGCGCGCAATCGGATCGGAGAAGTCGGCGCACAGCGCGGCGATCTCGTCCGGCGGCACGGTGCGGCAGAAATTGTAGAGACCATGAAATCCGAACGGCTTGCCGATGGGATACGCGGCCTCGAACGAAAAGCGATCGGCCAGTGCTTCGGTCGCGAAGCGGATGCCGTGCTCGCGCTCGAGCAGCGGTCGAAAGGTGCGCCCGATCGTCGTGTCCTCGGCGTCGACCCGCGTGATCCGCGGATCCTGCAGCGCTTCCAGCAATCGCCGCGAGCGCAACGAGAAGCCGCCGTTGCCGACGCGCATGCCGTCGTCGTACCAGAACCACTTCGCGCCGACATAGTCGCAGTCGAGGAACGCGGGATCCCACGCCGCGGAGTTGATCACGTAGCCGTCCCATTGTACGAGCAGCACGTGGCTCGTCGCGATGTGCGGCAGCAGCGATTTCAGTACGAAGTCGGAATACGCATCGCGCGATGCGATGGGGGCGATGGGCACGACCTCGATGCCCGGGGGACGGGCGCGCCGGGCGGCAGCGCGTCCGTCAGGAGCAGTGCGCGCGCGAAGCGCACGCCCTCGCGCGATCGGGCGAGCGCGCGCAGCGCCAGCGCATGATTCGCGGTGTCCACACAGCACAGCGTTACGTCGGGGAGTGCCAGCACCGGAGGGGCGCCAATCGGTCGCGGACGGGCCGTCGGACGAGCGACGACCCGCGGTTGATGTACGGTAGCCTATTGTAGCGGCGAGGGATTTCGACGGCCGCCGTCCCCCGAGGAGCTGGGCGGGCCCGCGCTTCCTGGCGTTGGGCCCGGCGGGTCCTGCGGAAAAGTGCGATCGGCCTGTTGACCGACCTCCAATTCGATGTATAATCGCGCCTCTCGGCCGGTGTTTCCCGGAAAAACGCGGAAGTCGCTTGATCCGGCCCGTTCTTTAAAAATTCACAACCGATAAGTGTGGGCGCTGGATTGCTTGGGCCCCTTGGCGTCAGGCCGCGCCGCTGGCAACAGCGGGGCAGGTCGAAGCCAGGGAGACATTTCAAGAAGTTCTGGTGCTCACACGACGCAAAAAGTCTCTGCCGGCGAGGGTCAAACCGAGCAGGTGGGGGCGAGTCTTGTTCCCGTCCAGGGCAAGATGGAGGGGAATGGGGCCAACGTCGATTGAGTTACTTGTAGAGATCGAACTGAAGAGTTTGATCCTGGCTCAGATTGAACGCTGGCGGCATGCTTTACACATGCAAGTCGAGCGGCAGCGCGGGGGCAACCCTGGCGGCGAGCGGCGAACGGGTGAGTAATGCATCGGAACGTGTCCCGTAGTGGGGGATAACCCGGCGAAAGCCGGACTAATACCGCATATGCTCTACGGAGGAAAGCGGGGGATTCGCAAGGACCTCGCGCTATGGGAGCGGCCGATGTCCGATTAGCTAGTTGGTGAGGTAAAGGCTTACCAAGGCGACGATCGGTAGCTGGTCTGAGAGGATGATCAGCCACACTGGGACTGAGACACGGCCCAGACTCCTACGGGAGGCAGCAGTGGGGAATTTTGGACAATGGGGGCAACCCTGATCCAGCCATGCCGCGTGCGGGAAGAAGGCCTTCGGGTTGTAAACCGCTTTTGTCCGGGAAGAAAAGGCATCTCCTAATACGGGGTGTTCTTGACGGTACCGGAAGAATAAGCACCGGCTAACTACGTGCCAGCAGCCGCGGTAATACGTAGGGTGCGAGCGTTAATCGGAATTACTGGGCGTAAAGCGTGCGCAGGCGGTTCGTCAAGTCTGATGTGAAATCCCCGGGCTCAACCTGGGAACTGCATTGGATACTAGCGAGCTTGAGTGTGGCAGAGGGGGGTGGAATTCCACGTGTAGCAGTGAAATGCGTAGAGATGTGGAGGAACACCGATGGCGAAGGCAGCCCCCTGGGCTAACACTGACGCTCAGGCACGAAAGCGTGGGGAGCAAACAGGATTAGATACCCTGGTAGTCCACGCCCTAAACGATGTCAACTGGGTGTTGGGGGAGCGATTCCTCAGTACCGTAGCTAACGCGTGAAGTTGACCGCCTGGGGAGTACGGCCGCAAGGTTAAAACTCAAAGGAATTGACGGGGACCCGCACAAGCGGTGGATGATGTGGATTAATTCGATGCAACGCGAACAACCTTACCTACCCTTGACATGTCCGGAAGCCCGCTGAGAGGTGGGTGTGCCCGAAAGGGAATCGGAACACAGGTGCTGCATGGCTGTCGTCAGCTCGTGTCGTGAGATGTTGGGTTAAGTCCCGCAACGAGCGCAACCCTTGTCCCTAGTTGCTACGCAAGGGCACTCTAGGGAGACTGCCGGTGACAAACCGGAGGAAGGTGGGGATGACGTCAAGTCCTCATGGCCCTTATGGGTAGGGCTTCACACGTCATACAATGGCCGGTACAGAGGGTTGCCAACCCGCGAGGGGGAGCCAATCCCAGAAAGCCGGTCGTAGTCCGGATTGCAGTCTGCAACTCGACTGCATGAAGTCGGAATCGCTAGTAATCGCGGATCAGCATGCCGCGGTGAATACGTTCCCGGGTCTTGTACACACCGCCCGTCACACCATGGGAGCGGGATGTACCAGAAGCAGCTAGCCTAACCGCAAGGGGGGCGGTTGCCACGGTGCGTTTCGTGACTGGGGTGAAGTCGTAACAAGGTAGCCGTATCGGAAGGTGCGGCTGGATCACCTCCTTTCTCGGAACGCCCTCGCGTTCCAGTGCTCACGCTTATCGGTTGTTGCAAGGCGACAGGAAACGGAAACACGGGGCATGGCATGGCTTTGCGGGTTGCCGCGATACCCGGCGGGTCCTGTTTTCCCGACCTCTGTTGCCTGACAGGGGCCTGTAGCTCAGTTGGTTAGAGCACCGTCTTGATAAGGCGGGGGTCGATGGTTCGAATCCATCCAGACCCACCAGAGTTTGCCGGGGCTGTAGCTCAGTTGGGAGAGCACCTGCTTTGCAAGCAGGGGGTCGTCGGTTCGATCCCGTCCAGCTCCACCAGTCGAGAGCCGGACCCCGAACCCGGCAGGACGGCGCAGAATCCAGAAGCAAGCGGCACTTGATGTGTTCGATCATGCCGTTTGCTTCTGGTTTACTGAACCAGTGTTATCGGTTGTTCTTTAACAATGCGGAAGAAGTAAAGCAATTCCTGCTCGACGAGCGGGGAGGACGGCGCAAGCCTTCTTTCCGGCGCGAAGGGCGGGATGGGTTGGATTGTATCGAGCCTGCTGTTCCCTGAAGGTGGGAGCGGCGGGTAGCGCAAACGCCCGTAGCCTGAGCTCGAAGCAGTGCTCAGTGTTATGGGGTCAAGCGACTAAGTGCATGTGGTGGATGCCTTGGCGATCACAGGCGACGAAGGACGTGGCAGCCTGCGAAAAGCTGCGGGGAGCTGGCAAACGAGCATTGATCCGCAGATGTCCGAATGGGGAAACCCGGCCCGCAAGGGTCACTCCTGCCTGAATACATAGGGCAGGTAGAGCGAACCCGGTGAACTGAAACATCTCAGTAGCCGGAGGAACAGAAATCAACCGAGATTCCCAGAGTAGTGGCGAGCGAAATGGGAGCAGCCGTCGCGATTTAGCGCAAACCTCAGGAGAACGGTCTGGAAAGGCCGGCCGCAGTGGGTGAGAGCCCCGTAACCGAAGAGGTGTGTGTGGAACTAGGCGCGAGAGAAGTAGGGCGGGACACGTGAAATCCTGTCTGAAGATGGGGGGACCATCCTCCAAGGCTAAATACTCGTGATCGACCGATAGTGAACCAGTACCGTGAGGGAAAGGCGAAAAGAACCCCGGGAGGGGAGTGAAATAGATCCTGAAACCGCATGCATACAAACAGTCGGAGCCCCTGCTTCAAGCCCCTTCCGGGTTCTTTGATGGCCGAGCGCGCAAGCGCGAGACCCGTCAAAAGACTGCTAGGAGGGGAGTGCAATTGCACCGTCGCGCGGTCGTAGTGCGAGGGGGCTTGAAGCAGGGGTGACGGCGTACCTTTTGTATAATGGGTCAGCGACTTACGTTCACCAGCGAGCTTAACCGAATAGGGGAGGCGCAGCGAAAGCGAGTCCGAACAGGGCGATTCAGTTGGTGGGCGTAGACCCGAAACCGGATGATCTAGCCATGGCCAGGATGAAGGTGGGGTAACACTCACTGGAGGTCCGAACCCACTACCGTTGAAAAGGTAGGGGATGAGCTGTGGCTAGGGGTGAAAGGCTAATCAAATCCGGAAATAGCTGGTTCTCTCCGAAAACTATTTAGGTAGTGCCTTGTGCATCACCTGCGGGGGTAGAGCACTGTTATGGTTGCGGGGGTCATTGTGACTTGCCGCGCCATTGCAAACTCCGAATACCGCAGAGTGCGAGCACGGGAGACAGACTCCGGGTGCTAACGTCCGGGGTCAAGAGGGAAACAACCCAGACCACCAGCTAAGGTCCCCAAGACACGGTTAAGTGGGAAACGAGGTGGGAAGGCTCAGACAGCCAGGATGTTGGCTTAGAAGCAGCCATCATTTAAAGAAAGCGTAATAGCTCACTGGTCGAGTCGTCCTGCGCGGAAGATGTAACGGGGCTCAAACCGTGCACCGAAGCTGTGGATTACCGTTCTCTTCGGAGGATGGTGATGGTAGGAGAGCGTTCCGTAGGCCGGTGAAGGTGGCTCGTGAGGGCTGCTGGAGGTATCGGAAGTGCGAATGCTGACATGAGTAGCGATAAAGCGGGTGAAAGGCCCGCTCGCCGAAAGCCCAAGGTTTCCTGCGCCACGTTCATCGGCGCAGGGTGAGTCGGCCCCTAAGGTGAGGACGAGAGTCGTAGCCGATGGGAAGCAGGTCAATATTCCTGCACCGACTTGGAATGCGATGGGGGGACGGAGAAGGTTATCTCGGCCGGGTGTTGGATGTCCCGGTTTAAGCGTGTAGGCGTGCCCGGTAGGCAAATCCGCTGGGCTTAGCTGAGGCGTGACGACGAGGGCTGGCTTGCCGGCCTGAAGTGAGTGATACCCTGCTTCCAGGAAAAGCCTCTAAGCTTCAGTTCCAAGTTGACCGTACCGCAAACCGACACAGGTGGGCAGGATGAATATTCTAAGGCGCTTGAGAGAACTCGGGTGAAGGAACTCGGCAAATTAGCACCGTAACTTCGGGATAAGGTGCGCCCCAGGTAGGTGAAGCCGTACAGGCGGAGCCGAGTGGGGCCGCAGTGAAATGGTGGCTGCGACTGTTTAACAAAAACACAGCACTCTGCTAACACGAAAGTGGACGTATAGGGTGTGACGCCTGCCCGGTGCCGGAAGGTTAAGTGATGGGGTGCAAGCTCTTGATCGAAGCCCCGGTAAACGGCGGCCGTAACTATAACGGTCCTAAGGTAGCGAAATTCCTTGTCGGGTAAGTTCCGACCTGCACGAATGGCGTAACGATGGCCACGCTGTCTCCACCCGAGACTCAGCGAAGTTGAAGTGTTTGTGAAGATGCAATCTCCCCGCGGCAAGACGGAAAGACCCCGTGCACCTTTACTGTAGCTTTGCATTGGACTGTGATGAGACTTGTGTAGGATAGCTGGGAGGCTTTGAAGCGGCGGCGCTAGCTGTCGTGGAGCCAACGTTGAAATACCAGCCTGGTGTCATTGCGGTTCTAACCTGGGTCCATTATCTGGATCGGGGACCGTGCATGGTAGGCAGTTTGACTGGGGCGGTCTCCTCCCAAAGAGTAACGGAGGAGCTCGAAGGTACGCTTAGCGCGGTCGGCTATCGCGCTGAATGTGCAATGGCACAAGCGTGCTTGACTGCGAGCCTGACAAGGCGAGCAGGTGCGAAAGCAGGACATAGTGATCCGGTGGTTCTGTATGGAAGGGCCATCGCTCAACGGATAAAAGGTACGCCGGGGATAACAGGCTGATACCGCCCAAGAGTTCATATCGACGGCGGTGTTTGGCACCTCGATGTCGGCTCATCACATCCTGGGGCTGTAGCCGGTCCCAAGGGTATGGCTGTTCGCCATTTAAAGTGGTACGTGAGCTGGGTTCAAAACGTCGTGAGACAGTTTGGTCCCTATCTGCCGTGGGCGCTGGAGATTTGACGGGGGCTGCTCCTAGTACGAGAGGACCGGAGTGGACGCACCGCTGGTGTACCGGTTGTGACGCCAGTCGCATTGCCGGGTAGCTACGTGCGGAAGCGATAACCGCTGAAAGCATCTAAGCGGGAAACGTGCCTGAAGATGAGATCTCCCGGGGACTTGATCCCCCTGAAGGGTCGTGGCAGACCACCACGTTGATAGGCCGGGTGTGGAAGGGCAGTAATGCCTTGAGCTAACCGGTACTAATTGCCCGTGCGGCTTGACCCCATAACCGTGAGTACTGATCGGCTCAGTTCCGCAGTCCGGTTCAGTCGGTCAAGGTGTTTGCGCCAATCCAACCAGGCTTTACTTCTTCCGAATGCGGCTGCGCGCCCGGTGTTCGATCGTGCGCGCGGCCAACCGTCAATGCCTGACGACCACAGCCCGCTGGAACCACCCCTTCCCATCCCGAACAGGACCGTGAAACGGCGGCACGCCGATGATAGTGTGGATTACCCATGCGAAAGTAGGTCATCGTCAGGCACCCTACAATGCAAAAGGCCCGGCCATCGTGCGGGCTTTTGCTGTCTTGTGCGCGTACGCGCGCGGCGGCTACTTGGAACGCGTTCGCTGAGGCGCTAACGGCGTCGGCTCGTGCAGCGTCGCGCCCTGATGCAGCCCGCGCGTCAGGCTGCGACCCGCAACGAGGGCGTGACGATCGGCGAGCCGAGCCGCGCCGACGAAATCCGCGGCGGGCATGGGCCGGCCGAAGTGGTAGCCCTGCGCCTGGTGGCAGGCGAGCGAGCGCAGGAACGCCGCCTGCTCTTCGGTTTCCACGCCCTCGGCGGTGACACTGAGGTTGAGGCTTCGGGCCATCGCGACGATCGCGGTGACGATCGCGGCGTCGTCCGGGTCGGAGCTGATGTCGCGCACGAACGAGCGGTCGATCTTGAGCGAGTGGATCGGGAAGCGCTTGAGGTAGGACAGGCTCGAATAGCCGGTGCCGAAGTCGTCGATCGCGAGGTGCACGCCCATCTCGTCGAGGCGATTGAGAATGGCCACCGTTTCCTCGGCGTGATGCATCAGCATGCTCTCGGTCAGCTCCAGCTCGAGCAGGGCCGGCGCGAGTCCCGTTTCGCCGAGCACGCGCTCGATCATGCCGATCAAGTCCTTCTGCCTGAACTGGCGCGCCGACAGGTTGACGGCGATCCGCAGGCCCGGGTGTCGCGCCTGCCACGCCTGCGCCTGCGAGCAGGCTTCGAGCAGCACCCATTCGCCGAGCGGGATGATGAGGCCCGTGTCCTCGGCGATCGGAATGAACTCCGCCGGCGACATGAGACGCTGATCCGTTTGCGGCCAGCGCAGCAGCGCTTCGGCGCCGCTGATGCGCGCCGCC
>CAVRVQ010000008.1:0-69775 GCA_963724685.1 uncultured beta proteobacterium
CCGAGCTCGCGGCGCTGGAGCAACGGCTCGGCTTGCTGATCGCGCACGCCAAGGTGCTGCGCGCGACCAACGAGAACCTGCGCCGCGATCTCGCGGCCGCCGAGGCCCACAACCAGGCGTTGTCGGAGCGGGTGGCCGAAGCGAAGCGCCGGATCGACGCGCTGGTCGCGCGCCTGCCGGAGCCCGCAGGATGAGCGCGCCGGGGGCACGCCAATGACCGCGAAGGCGAAGAGCGCCGACATGGTGACGCTCGACGTTTCCCTGCTCGGACGCGCCTACAAGGTCGCCTGCAGGGCCGACGAGGAGGCCGAGCTCGAGGACGCCGTCGCGTTCCTCGAGGCGCGGATGAAGGAAATCCGCGACGGCAGCAAGTCGAGCTCCGTCGAGCGTGTCGCGGTGATGGCGGCGCTGAATCTCGCGCATGACTTTCGCCGCGGCCGCGCGGCTTCGCCCGTCGCTGCGGCGGCCCAGGCTCGCCCGCCGACCCCATCGATCTCACTGCCGCACGGCGCCGGATCGCGGCGATGCAATCCGCCATCGATCAGGTGCTGCCCGGCAAGGAGAAACTCTTCTGACGCGCCGGTCGGCGCGTCCCAACCATGTTCCCTGCGGTGTTCGAGTTGTCCATACACTCTTTGAACCAATGCTACCTAGCGAGGTTGCCGAGCCATTTGCGGGCTGGTGTGCGCTCCCACGCGGAAGCGCCTGAAGGCTCCGGCAGGCGACCCTCTTGAACCTCAGGTTCAGGATGAGGGCAATACGGCACAGGCGGGGAACACCTTTTTCAATCGTTCGGTAGGCTTCGGATATCGCACGCACGCTTTGTTGCTGCTCGCTTTCGATCCTCACGTACGTCCGTGTACGTTCCGGTCGAAAGCTCCGCGGCGCCTCGCGAGCGCGCGATCTTCTCCCCTTCCGAACGATTGCAGTGTCCTGAAATGCGCTACTGGCTGCTCAAATCCGAGCCCGACGAGTTCTCGATCGACGATCTCGCCGCGCTGAAAGGCCGGACCACGCCGTGGTTCGGCGTGCGCAATTATCAGGCGCGCAACTTCATGCGCGACCAGATGACGGTCGGCGATCGCGCGTTCTTCTATCATTCGAGTTGCCCGGAGCCGGGAATCGCCGGCACGGTGGAGATCACGGCGCCGGCGTATCCCGACGCGACGCAGTTCGACCGCAAGAGCCCCTATTTCGACGCGAAGGCCGACGCGCGAGGCGCCCCGCTGGTTCAACGTCGACGTGACGTTTCTCGCCAGGCTTCGCTTCGTCTCGCTCGCGGAGCTTCGCGCCGCACCCGGGCTCGCCGACATGCGCGTCCTGCAGCGCGGCAACCGGCTGTCCATCACGCCGGTCGATCCCGCGGAGTGGGCGTTGGTGCTGAAGCTCGGCGGGCGCAAGGGATGACGCCGGCGCCCCGCACGGGCGCTGAGGGGATGGATCCGGCGCTGGTCGGCGCGTTTCTCGCGCTGGGCGCGATCGTCGGCTTCCTCGCGGGCTTGCTCGGCTTGGGCGGCGGCATGACGATGGTGCCGCTCCTCACGTTCGTCTTCGCGCGGCAGGGCTTCGCGCCCGAGCACGTCGTGCACATGGCGGTCGCGACGGCGACCGCGACGATTCTTTTCACGTCGCTCGCGTCGATGCGCGAGCATCACCGGCATCGCGCGATCCTCTGGCCGGTCGTCGCCGCCCTCGCGCCCGGCATCATCGTCGGGTCGCTGGCGGGACCGCAGGTCGTCGGCGGCATGTCCGTCGGCGCTGCTGTCGGTGTTCTTCGGCGTGTTCGTGGCGGCGGCGGCCACCAACATCCTCGTCGATCGCAAGCCCAAGCCCACGCGGGAGCTTCCCGGCAAGGTCGGGCTCTTGCGCTGGTCGGCGGCGGCATCGGCCTCATCTCGAGCATGGTCGGCGCCGGCGGCGCCTTCCTCACCGTGCCGTTCATGACCGCCTGCAACGTCCCGATGCGCAATTGCGTGGCGACGTCCGCCGCGCTCGGCCTGCCGATCGCCGTCGCGGGGACGATCGGCTTCATCGTGGCCGGGATCGGGCAGACGGGAATGCCGCCGTACACGATCGGTTACGTGTACGTTCCGGCGCTGCTCGTGATCGTCGCGGCGAGCGTGATCTCGGCCCCGTTCGGCGCGCGCGCCGCGCACCGCTGGCCGGTGCAGACGCTGAAGCGGGCGTTCGCGTTCGTGCTGTACGCGCTCGCGGCCTACATGCTGTGGCGCGCGTGGCGGTAAGGCGGGGCGCCTCTACGGCTTCGCGAAGCGCTCGCGCAGGACGTTCTTCTGGACCTTGCCCATCGCGTTGCGCGGCAGCTCCGTCGACGAACTGCACGCGCTTCGGAACCTTGAAACGCGCGATCTCGTCCCGCAGGCGCCGATCACGCCCGCTTCGGTCAACGCGTGGCCCGGATGCGCGACGACGACCGCCGCGACCGCTTCGCCGAAGTCGGCGTCGGGCACGCCGATGACCGCGGATTCGACGACGCCGGGGAGCGCGTCGATCTTCTCCTCGATTTCCTTCGGATAGACGTTGAGCCCGCCGGTGATGATCAGGTCCTTCGCGCGGCCGACGATGCGAAGGTAGCCGTTCGGCGAGCAACTCGCCGACGTCGCCGGTCCGGAAATAGGCGTCGGCGGTGAATTCCTCGCGCGTCTTGTCCGGCATCCGCCAGTAGCCGGCAAACACGTTCGGGCCGTTGACCTCGATGCCGCCGACGCCGCCCGACGTGCCGGGTCGCCCTTCGGCATCGACGACGCGCACCGAGACGCCGGGCAGCGGCGGGCCGACGGTGCCCGCGATCCGCTCGCCGTCGAGCGGATTCGACGTGATCATTCCCGTTTCGGTCATCCCGTAGCGCTCGAGGATCGTGTGCCCGGTCCGCTGCCGGAATTCGTCGAACGTCTCGGCGAGGAGCGGGGCCGAGCCCGACACGAAGAGGCGCGTCGCGCGGCAATCGTCGGCGCCGAACGAAGGCAGCGCGAGGAGCCGCGTGTAGAACGTCGGGACGCCCATCATCACGGTCGCGCGCGGCAGCAGCGCGCGCACTTCCTCGGCGTCGAACTTCGCGAGCCAGAGCATCCGGCGCGCCCGCGAGCAGCGCGCAGTGGCAGGCGACGAACAGCCCGTGCACGTGATAGATCGGCAGCGCGTGCAGCAGGACGTCGCCGCGCGTGAAGCCCCATGACTCGCACCAGCGTCAGCGCGTTGCTCGCGAGATTGCGATGGGTGAGCATCGCGCCTTTCGGCCGGCCGGTCGTCCCCGAGGTGTAGAGGATCGCCGCGACGTCGTCCGGCTTCGAGACGACCGTGTCGAAGGTCTCCGGACTGTCGGCCGCGCGGTCGAGCAACGTGCCCGCGCCGCTCGCGAGCGTCAGCACCGCGGCCTCGGGACGCAACGCGGCGACGCGCTCGGCGGCTGCGGACTGCAGACGATGACCGACGGTTCCGCGTCGCCGAAGAGATAGGCGAGCTCGCTTTTCTGGTAGCCCGTGTTCAGCGGCAGGTACACGAATCCGGCGCGCAGGCAGGCGAGATAGAGCGCGAGCGCTTCCCAGCACTTGTCCACCTGCACCGCGACGCGGTCGCCCGGGCGCGCGCCGGCGGCGGTCAGCGCATGCGCGATGCGCGCGGACGCGGCGTCGAGCTCGTCGTAGTGGACGACGGGCTGCTCCGGGATGAGCAGGCACGGCTGCTCCGCGCTTTCGGGGAAATGCGCGGCGAGCAGCGCGTAGAGATTGGCGTTCATGCGCGTGGGCAGCGGACACGGCTCTTCGCATCGGCGCGCGACCCATCGGGGGTCCGATTTGCCGTACCCGGCACGCTGCGCGACGCTGTCAGATCACTTTTTCGGCGCGCAGCGCCGCGATCTGCTCCTTGCCGTAGCCGAGCTCGGCCAGGACCTCGTCGGTATGCTCGCCCAGGAGCGGCGAGCGCGTGACGTCGGTCGGGCTGTCGGACATCTTGATCGGGTTGCCGACGGATCAGGTACTTGCCGCGCGTCGGATGGTCGACCTCGACGACGGTGCCGGTCTTGCGGAGCGACGGCTCCTCGGCGATTTCCTTCATCGACAGGATCGGCCCGCACGGAATGTCGTGCGCGTTGAGGAGGTCCATCGCCTCGAACTTGGTCTTGGTCATCGTCCACTTCTCGATCTCGCCGAAGATCTCCATCAGGTGCGGCAGTCGCGCCTTGGGCGTCGCGTAGCGGGGATCGGTCAGCCATTCGGGCCGCCCGATCACTTCGCAGATGTCCTTCCACACGGGCGCCTGGGTGATGAAGTAGATGTAGGCGTTGGGATCGGTCTCCCAGCCCTTGCACTTCAGGATCCACCCCGGCTGGCCGCCGCCCGACGCATTGCCGGCGCGCGGCACCGCTTCGAGGAACTTGCCGTTCGGATACTGCGGATACTCTTCCATCACCTTCGTGCGGTCGAGGCGCTGCTGGTCGCGCAGCTTCACGCGGCAGAGGTTGAGCACGCCGTCCTGCATCGCCGCCAGCACTTTCTGGCCGCGGCCGGTGGTGTTGCGCTGGTAGAGCGCGGCGACGATGCCGAGCGCGAGATGCAGGCCCGTGCCCGAATCGCCGATCTGCGCGCCGGTGACCAGAGGCGGGCCGTCGTCGAAGCCCGTCGTCGACGCCGAGCCGCCGGCGCATTGCGCGACGTTCTCGTACACCTTGCAGTCCTCGTACGGCCCGGGCCGAAGCCCTTGACCGACGCGACGATCATCCGCGGGTTGAGCTCGCTGATGTGCTCCCACGTGAAGCCCATCCGGTCGAGCGCGCCGGGCGCGAAATTCTCGACCAGCACGTCGCATTTCTTCACGAGCGCCTCGAGCACCGCCTTGCCCTTCGGATTCTTCGCGTCGACGGTGATCGAGCGCTTGTTGTGGTTCAGCATCGTGAAATAGAGGCTGTCGACACCGGGAATGTCGCGCAGCTGTCCGCGCGTGATGTCGCCCTCGCCCGCCCGCTCCACCTTGATCACGTCGGCGCCCAGCCACGCCAGGAGCTGCGTGCAGGTGGGACCCGATTGCACGTGCGTGAAGTCCAGGATGCGGACGCCGTCTAATGCCTTGCCCATTACGTTCCCCTATGCAATGCCTTGCAAATGCGGACGCGACGGCTCCGAGCCGTGCAGCCAATCTCGCGTCACGGTTTCTTCTTCGCGGCGGGATTGAGGCTCGTGATGCGGCCGCTTTCCGTGCCCGCCTTCTCGTCGATGACCGCGTTGATCAGCGTGGGCTTGCGCGAGCGGATCGCTTCTTCCATCGCGGCGCGAAGCTCGGCCGGCGTCGTGGCCAGCACGCCCACGCCGCCGAAGGCCTCCATCAGCTTCTCGTAGCGCGCGCCCTTGACGAACACCAGGGGCGACGGATCGCGTCCTCCGGTCGGGTTCACTTCGTCGCCGCGGTAGACGCCGTTGTTGTTCATGATCACGACGCACACCGGCAGGTTGTAGCGGCAGATCGTCTCGCATTCCATGCCGGAGAAACCGAAGGCGCTGTCGCCCTCGATCGCGATCACCTGCTCGCCGCTGACCACGGCCGCCGCGACCGAAAAGCCCATGCCGATGCCCATGACGCCCCACGTGCCGACGTCGAGCGCGCTTGCGCGGCTTGTACATGTCCACGATGCTGCGCGTGAAGTCGAGCGCGTTCGCGCCCTCGTTGACGAGGATGGCATCCGGATTCGCCTTGACGATGTCGCGCACGACGTTGAGCGCGCTGTGGTAGTTCATCGGCGTCGGGTTCTTCGCCAGCGACTCCGCCATCTTCGCGACGTTCTTGGTCTTGCGCTCCGCGATGGCGTCGAGCCACTCGGCGGGCGGCTTCGGCCAGCCCGAGCCCCGCGTTGCGCTGATCGCGCCGAGCATGGCCGCGACGCACGAGCCGATGTCGCCGACGACCGGCGCATCGATGCGGACGTTGCTGTCCGCCTCCTGCGGCGAGATGTCGATCTGGACGAACTTCTGGCCGCCCCAGTCCTTGGGCGCTGCGCCGCCCCACGTCTTGCCCTTGCCGTGCGAAAGCAGCCAGTTCAGCCGCGCGCCGATCACCATCACGACGTCGGCTTCCGGCAGCACGTACGAGCGCGCCGCGGATGCGGATTGCTCGTGCGTGTCGGGCAAGAGGCCCTTGGCCATCGCCATGGGCAGGTAGGGGATGCCGGTCTTTTCCACCAGCGCGCGAATGTCGGCATCGGCCTGCGCGTACGCCGCGCCCTTGCCGAGGATGATGAGCGGGCGCTTGGCGCTTCTTGAGCAGATCGAGCGCGCGCTTGACGGCGTCCGGCGCCGGGATCTGGCGCGGCGCCGGATCGACGACCTTGATCAGCGAGTTCTTCCCCGCTTCCGCGTCCATCGTCTGCGGGAACAGCTTGGCCGGCAGGTCGAGATACACGCCACCCGGACGACCGGACAGGGCGGCACGGATCGCGCGCGCCACGCCCACGCCGATGTCCTCGGCGTGCAGGACGCGGAACGCGGCCTTCGCGTGCGGCCTCGCGATGGCCAGTTGGTCCATCTCCTCGTAGTCGCCCTGCTGCAGGTCGACGATCTCGCGCTCGCTCGAGCCGCTGATGAGGATCATCGGAAAGCAGTTGGTGGTGGCGTTGGCGAGCGCCGAGAGTCCGTTCATGAAGCCGGGGGCGGACACGGTGAGGCAGATGCCCGGCTTGCCCGTCATGAAGCCGGCGATGGAAGCGGCGTACCCGGCATTCTGTTCGTGCCGGAAGGAGATCACGCGCAGTCCTGCAGCCTGCAACTTGCGCGTGAGGTCGGTGATCGGGATGCCGGGCAAACCGAAGATCGTATCGATGCCGTTCAGCTTGAGGGCATCGATGACGAGCTGGAAGCCGTCGGTTTCTTGCGGTGGGCGATCGATCTCGCTGCCGCCAGCGGTCTTCAGCGTGGCTTCGGCGGTCGTCGTCGACTTCGACGCCGGCTTCGTCGCTGTCTCGTCCATGGTGTCCTCCGTCATCGTGGATTTGTCGGGAGCAAGCCCGAGAGCTCCCAGGGCTTGGAGTTTTTCGAATTCTGGCATATGGTATACCAGACAATGGAAACACGGATAGAAGGCCTGTCGACGGTCGCCCCGGCGCCGGCGCCCCCGCTGGCGCTGCAGCCGATCGCGTCCAACACGAGCCTGCGCGACAAGGCGTATGCCGCGCTGAAGCAGGCCATCATGGATGCGGACATCTACGCGCACCGCGAGGAGATCCGCCTGGACGAGCGGCAGCTCTCCCAGGCGCTGGGCGTGTCCCGCACGCCGATCCGCGAGGCGATGTCACTGCTGGAGCAGGAGGGTTTCCTGCGCACGGTGCCGCGTCGCGGCGGGTTCATCGTGCGCAAGACCAAGAAGCAGATCATCGAGATGATCGAGGTGTGGGCGGCGCTGGAGAGCATGGCGGCGCGGCTCGCGACGCTGCATGCCTCCGACGCCGACATCGCCGCGCTCCACACGATGTTCGACGAATTCCGGAGCGCGACTCCGGCCGAGCACATCCACGAGTACTCCGACGCCAACATCGCTTTTCATCAGGCGATAATCCGGCTCTCGGGCTCGCACCTCATGGGCAAGACGATCGAGGATCTGTTCATCCACGTGCGCGCCATCCGCCGGATGACCATCTCGCAGCGCGACCGTGCGGCGCGCTCGATCATCGACCACATGCGGATCATCGAGGCGCTCGAGGCCCGCGATACCGAATTGGCGGAGCGGCTGGTGCGGCAGCACTCGCTCGACCTCGCGGCGCACGTCGAAAAGCATTGCGACTTTCTCGACTGAGGATTATGGACCCCCACGCTCACTTCGTTCGCTGCCCCCCGAGGGGGCGCACAGCGCCCTTGGGGCGGCCCGGCGGGCGCTGACAGGACATGGAGCAGAAAGCGGTCATCGACGTATCGGGCTTGCGCGGGCGCGGCAAGGGCCGCGGCCGTCCGAAGGGTCGGCAGGTCGAGCCGCAGGCGCTTGCGGAAGTGCGCGCATTGCTGGGTGACGCGCCGCGCCGGCGCGACCTTCTGATCGAGCACCTGCACCGGATCCAGGATGCGTACGGATGCATCGCCGCCGCGCACATCGCCGCGCTCGCGCAGGAGATGTCGCTCGCGCTGACCGAAGTCTACGAAGTCGCGACGTTCTATCATCACTTCGATGTCGTGACTGAGGGCGAGTTGCCGCCGCCTGCGCTGACCGTGCGGGTTTGCGAAACGCTGTCCTGCCGGATGGCGGGCTCGCAGCCGCTGCACGAGGCGCTCGAGCGGGCCTGCGGCGCCGACGTGCGCGTCATCGGCGCACCCTGCATCGGACGTTGCGAACATGCCCCCGCCGCGGTGGTCGGCCGCAATCCGATCGACGGTGCGACGGTGGACAAGGTCATGGCAGCGATTGCGGGCAAGCACACCGAGCCCGAAGCCCTTCCGTACATCGACTACGCGAAATACCGCACGACCGGCGGCTACGGCACCCTCCTCGCCTGCCGCAATGGCGACCGTTCGCTCGAGAGCGTCACTGCGACGATGGAGGACTCCGGCCTGCGCGGATTGGGCGGCGCCGGATTTCCGGTCGGCCGCAAATGGCGGATCGTGCGCGCCGAGCCGGCGCCGCGGCTCATGGCCGTGAACATCGACGAAGGCGAGCCAGGAACGTTCAAGGACCGCCATTACCTGGAACGCGATCCCCACCGTTTCCTCGAGGGTATGCTGATCGCGGCGTGGGCCGTCGCCGTCGACGACGTCTATGTCTATCTGCGCGACGAGTACGCGGCGTGTCGCGCGATTCTCCAACGCGAGCTCGCCGCGCTCGAGGCCGATCCGCCGTGTCCGTTGCCGCGCATTCACCTGCGCCGGGGCGCAGGCGCCTACATCTGCGGCGAAGAGTCGGCGATGATCGAGTCGATCGAAGGCAAGCGCGGCATGCCGCGCCTGCGGCCGCCGTACGTCGCGCAGGTCGGGCTCTTCGGGCGTCCGACGCTCGAGCACAACATGGAGACGCTCTACTGGGTGCGGCAAATCCTCGAACAGGGCGCGCCGTGGTTCGCGGGTCACGGCCGAAACGGACGCCGTGGCCTGCGCTCGTTTTCGGTATCGGGCCGCGTCGCCAAGCCCGGCGTGCATCTCGCGCCGGCGGGCATCACCGTCCGCGAGCTTATCGCCGAGCATTGCGGCGGGATGCTGCCGGGCCACGACTTCTACGGCTACCTTCCCGGGGGCGCCTCCGGCGGAATCCTGCCGGCGTCGCTCGGCGACGTGCCGCTCGACTTCGACACGCTGCAGCCGCACGGCTCCTTCATCGGCTCGGCGGCCGTGATCGTGCTGTCGCAGCACGACCGCGCGCGCGATGCGGCGGTCAACCTGATGCGATTCTTCGCGGACGAGTCGTGTGGGCAGTGCACGCCGTGCCGCGTCGGCACGGAGAAAGCCGTCGGCATGCTCGAACAGAAGACCTGGGATCTGCCGCTCCTCGACGAATTGTCGCGGGCGATGGCGGATGCGTCGATCTGCGGCCTGGGCCAGGCGGCGCCCAATCCCATCGCCTGTGTCGTCCGCTACTTTCCCGAGGAGCTGAGGTGAGCGCCGAGGCGATTCGGTTCCAGCTGAACGGCAACGAGGTTGCCGCAACTCCTGGGGAGACGATCATCGAGACCGCGCAGCGCCACGGCGTCGAGATTCCGCACCTTTGCTACACGCCCGGCATGCGGCCGGACGGCAATTGCCGCGCGTGCATGGTGGAGATCAAGGGCGAGCGCGTGCTGGCGCCGTCGTGCTGCCGCGCTCCGGCGCCGGCGATGGAGGTGTCGAGCACGTCGGAGCGTGCCCTGCACGCGCAGAAGATGATCGTCGAGATGCTGGTGGCGGACGTGCCGGAGCGTGTCTACAAGCCCGATTCCGAGCTCGCCCGCTGGCGCACTTTCCTCGGCATCGGCAAGCCGCGCTTCGCCGCGCGCGCGCAGCCGGCGCCGGATTTGTCGCATCCGGCAATGGCAGTCAATCTCGACGCTTGCATCCAGTGCACGCGCTGCGTGCGCGCGTGCCGCGAGGAGCAGGTCAACGACGTAATCGGCTTTGCGTTCCGCGGAGCGCATTCGAAGATCGTGTTCGATCTCGACGATCCGATGGGCGCGTCGACCTGCGTGGCCTGCGGCGAATGCGTGCAGGCGTGTCCCACCGGCGCGCTGGCCCCGGCGAAGGACGCCTATCTCGTGCCGATCGACAGCAAGGTGGCGTCGGTGTGCCCCTATTGCGGCGTCGGCTGCCAGCTGACCTACCACGTCAAGGACAACGAGATCGTCCGCGTCGAAGGGCGTGACGGTCCCGCCAATCACGAGCGGCTGTGCGTGAAGGGTCGCTTCGGCTTCGACTACGTAGGTCATCCGCAACGCCTGACGAAGCCGCTGATCCGGAAACCCGGGATGCCGAAGTCGGCCGATTTCGTGATGGACCCGGCCGATCCGCTCTCCGTCTTTCGCGAGGCGAGCTGGGAAGAGGCGCTGGCGCTCGCCGGCGGCACGCTCGCGCAGATCCGGGACGTCCACGGCGGCGGCGCATTGGCGGGATTCGGCTCGGCGAAGTGCTCGAACGAGGAGGCGTACCTCTTCCAGAAGCTCGTGCGCACGGGTTTCGGCACCAACAACGTCGACCACTGCACGCGGCTCTGTCATGCGTCCAGCGTGGCGGCCTGCTGGAGGGCATCGGGTCGGGTGCCGTGTCGAATCCGGTCATGGACGTGATGAAGGCGGAGGTCGTGCTCCTGATCGGGGCCAACCCGGTCGTCAATCATCCGGTGGCCGCGACGTGGATCAAGAACGCCGTCAAGCGTGGGACCAAGCTCATCCTCGTCGATCCCCGACGCTCCGAGCTCGCGCGCCACGCCACGCATTACCTGCAGTTCAAGCCGGACACCGACGTCGCGCTGCTGAACGCGATGATGCACACGATCGTCGAGGAAGGGCTCGTCGCCGAGAGCTTCGTCGCGGACCGCACGAGCGGCTACGACGAGCTGAGGCACAACGTCGCCGGCCACAGCCCGGAGGCGATGGCGCCGGTGTGCGGCATTCCGGCGCCGACGATCCGCGAAGTCGCGCGCCTGTTCGCGACGTCGAAGGCGTCGATGATCCTGTGGGGCATGGGCATCTCGCAGCACGTGCACGGCACGGACAACGCGCGGTGCCTGATCGCGCTGTCGCTGATGACGGGACAGGTCGGGCGGCCCGGCACGGGCTTGCATCCGCTGCGCGGGCAGAACAACGTGCAGGGTGCGAGCGATGCCGGGCTCATCCCGATGATGTTTCCGGACTATCGGCGGGTGGACAACGGCGGCGCGCGGGACGGCTTCGAGGCGCTGTGGGGCATCCCGCTCGATGCGAAACCCGGGCTCACGGTCGTCGAGATCATGGACGCGGTGCATGCAGGCAAGATCCGCGGCATGTACGTCATGGGCGAGAATCCCGCGATGTCCGACCCCGACGTTTCGCATGCCCGGGAAGCGCTCGCGGCGCTCGAGATGCTGGTGGTGCAGGACATCTTCCTGACCGAGACCGCGTACCTCGCCGATGTCATCCTGCCGGCGTCGGCGTTTCCCGAGAAGACCGGGACCTTCACCAACACCGACCGCCTGGTCCAGCTGGGACGCCAGGCGCTCGCGCCGCCGGGCGAGGCCCGGGCGGATTGGGCGATCATCGTCGAGATGGCGAAACGGCTGGGGCTCGACTGGCGCTACACGCATCCGCGCGAGATCTTCGACGAGATGCGCCGCGCGATGCCGTCGATCGCCGGCATCACGTGGGATCGCCTCGAGCGTGAGCACGCGGTGACGTATCCCTGTGAAAAGGAAGGCGACCCCGGAACCCGGGTCGTGTTCACCGAGGCGTTTCCTACGGCAACCGGAAGGGGCCGCTTCGTGGCGGCCAAGGTGATCCCCGCCGCCGAGCAGCCCGACGCCGCCTATCCGTTCGTGCTGATCACCGGCCGGCAGCTCGAACATTGGCATACCGGCAGCATGACGCGGCGCACCGAAGTGCTCGACGCGATCGAGCCGAACCCCGTGGCCTCGCTCCATCCGCTGGACCTGGTGGCGATGAACGTCGTGCCCGACGGCATGATCACCGTCGCATCGCGACGAGGACGCATATCGCTGCGCGCTCGGGCCGACGACGGCACGCCCCGCGGCGCCGTGTTCATTCCGTTCTGCTACTACGAGGCGGCGGCGAACCTGTTGACGAATCCGGTGCTCGATCCGTTCGGCAAGATCCCGGAGTTCAAGTATTGCGCGGTGCGCGTGACGGCGGGCGGCGCCGAAAGCGGGACGCGCGGCTACGGCAGGGCGTCCAATTCCGAAATCCCCGTCGGCATGACCTGACGGCGGACCTCGGAGCACGCGCATGTCGAAGTACGCGCTCGGTGGAAAAGTGGAGGCGCTGGCGTTCGATGTCTTCGGAACCGTGGTGGACTGGCGCGGCAGCATCATCCGCGAGGCCACGGCCTTCGGCGCGCTGCGCGGCATCGACGCCGATTGGGCGCGCTTCGCCGACGCCTGGCGCGCCGGCTATCGGCCGGCGATGCAAAAGGTCCGCAGCGGCGCATTGCCGTGGCTCAAGATCGATGCCTTGCACAGGCTCATCCTCGACGACCTGCTGGCCGAGCACGAGATACGCGGGCTGACCGAAGCAGACATCGAGTACCTCAATCACGTCTGGCATCGGCTCGATCCGTGGCCCGACACGGTGCCGGGCCTCGCCCGGCTGAAGCACCGGTACATCATCACCACGCTGTCGAACGGCAATTTTTCACTCCTCACCAACATGGCCAAACGCGCCGGATTGCCGTGGGACTGCATCGTCTCGGCGGAGTTGTTCCACCACTACAAGCCCGACCCCGAGACCTATCTCGGCACTGCGGAACTTCTGGGCATCGCCGCCGGGGAGCTGATGCTGGTGGCGTGCCACCCCGACGATCTGCGCGCGGCAAGGGCCGCGGGCTGTCGGACCGGCTACGTAGAGCGAGCGTTGGAGCTGGGGCCGGGGCATTCGCCGCCGCACGTGGAGGACGGCGAATTCGATGTCGTCGCGGGCGACTTCGTCGAGCTGGCCGACCGGTTGGGAGCCTAGGGAATCCCTGATTCATTTCCGGATTCCCTCCCGCCGCGCCGCGTCCACCAGCGCGTCCATCATCCAGCGCACTGCAGCTTCCGGTTCGCGGTCGCTCGCGCCGCAGATGTCCTTCAAGACGATCTTCGGCTCAAGGCCCTCCGCGTTGACATGGCGCGCGAGCGGCGTAGCATCGGGACATGGGCTCGCCTCGGTGCTTGGGCGAGATCTATCATTGCTACCCGAAGGCTTCCTCGGCCTGCACGGTGCCTGTGCTCCCCCGGCAGCTTTCGCCGACCACAGGGGGGATCATGTCCATACTGTCCATCCGCGCTGGGGTGTCTTTGTCCTTGGCGCTGCTTGCCACCGCATCGACCCTGATGCCGTCTCCCGCGGGCGCCGTGCCCGTCGCCAACTACTTCTGCCAGATCAGCACGGCATACATGCCCCCCCACCCGTTGTTCGGGCGCACTCGTGTCAGCGGCGGCGACGGCGTGCCGTGCGCGGATTCGTTTTCCTTCGATCCGATCTCAACTGTTGCGGCGAGTCAGCACGCCGGGATTTCGGTTCAGCCCGGTAATGACCTAACCCCCCCCTCCGCCCGCGCATCGGCATCCTCTAAGGGCTACAACGGCGGCTATGCCATAGCGGAGGGCAGGTTGGAGTACCACGTCGGGCTCACCTTCCTGCAGGTCATCGACCCGCTCCGTTTCACATTCGTTCCGGTGCACGTCGACGCGCACGGCAGCGCGACTACGGCCGTCTTCCCCGCCGGAGTGGACAACAGCCGTACCGGCTATGGCATCGCGAACGCCTTCTTCGGCTGGTCGGCAGGGCCGTTCGGCGGTGGTGGGGAAGCGACGGCCTGCAGCTTCGGTGTCGATGCCGGCACGCCCCAGTGCCCTGCCGGGGAGATGGACTCATTTCGCACGCACGGAGACGCGGACCTCCGCGTGGGCCAATCGATACGGTTTTTCTTGGACGTCTATGCGGATGCGCAAGGCGTGAACAGCGCGGACGGCGACCCCATGTTCTTCGCCGCGTCGGCGTTCGTCGACCCCCACGTCTGGATCGATCCGGATTTCATGGTCATGGTTGACGGGGTGATGGTTCCCGCGACCGAGGTCTTCACGCTCGAGGCGAGCCCGGGCATCAGCTTCGTCAATATCGCCCCAGGCGACGTACCCGACGGCGAGGTGCCGTTGCCGCCCACCCTATGGCTGGTGGGTATCGGCCTCCTGGCCCTCCCGTGGCGCGCTGTCGGCCGGGCCACCTGACGAGCTAGGTTTCCGAGGGTCACCGCGACCCTTCGGCCGCTGTCGATCACGCAGGCACGGCAAGAGCCGTCGCCCTTGCACTCGGGCGGACCCATGGTTCGCCTGTTCGCCTGAGTGAGCCGGGCCGGCAGGCCGTGTGGCACACTTCCCCGGTCCCGGCATACCTGTGCGGCGCGCGGCTCTTGCGCCCCTTCCTGCGGAGCCCGAGCCACAGAATGGATCCGACCGTCGCCACCACGACCGCTGACGTTTCCGGCCCCGCCACCGGAACAGCGTTGCTGTCGGTCGAAGACCTGCACGTGCATTTCGTGACCTCGCGCGGCGTCATTCGCGCCGTGGAGGGCGTGAGCTGGCGCGTCTACCCCGGGGAAATGGTCGCCCTGGTGGGCGAGTCGGGCTGCGGCAAGTCGGTGTCGGCCCTCGCGGTCATGCGCTTGCTCGCGAAGCCCGCCGGGCGCGTGACGCGCGGACGCGTTCTGTTCGAGGGCCGCGACCTGCTCCTGCTGCGCGAGGACGACATGCGCGCCATCCGCGGGCGCGACATCTCGATGATCTTCCAGGAGCCGATGACCTCGCTCAACCCGGTGCTGACCATCGGCCTGCAGATCATGGAGCCGCTGCTGATCCACAAGGGCATGGACGAGTCCGAGGCCCGGGCCCGCGCCACCGAGCTCTTGCGGATGGTCGGCATTTCCGACGCGCCGCGGCGCCTCGCGCAGTATCCGCACCAGTTCTCGGGCGGCATGCGCCAGCGGGTGATGATCGCGATCGGGCTCGCGTGCAATCCCAAGCTGATCATCGCCGACGAGCCGACCACCGCGCTCGACGTCACCATCCAGGCGCAGATCCTGCACCTGATGAAGGAGCTTTCGCGCGAACTCGGCATCGCGATGGTGGTGATCACCCACAACCTCGGCATCGTGGCGCGTTACGCCGACCGGGTGAACGTGATGTACGCGGCGCGCATGGCCGAGCAGGGAACGGCCGCGAGCGTCTTCGCCAAGGCCCTCCATCCGTATACCGCAGGGCTGCTGCGTTCGGTGCCGCGGCTCGACCGGCCGCGCGGCGCGAAGCTCGAAACCATCGACGGTCTTCCGCCCAGCCTGCTGGCGCCGCCCCCGGGTTGCCGCTTCGCGCCGCGTTGCGCGGCGAAGCAGCCGGCCTGCGAATCGACGCTGCCCGAGCTCGAGGAAATCGAGCCGGGGCATCGGTCCGCGTGCCTGCGCGCACGCGAACTTGCGCAGCGAGGCCCGCAAGGGTTGGGCCTCGTCTCGGCCGACACCACGCGCCCCGCCCCGCCCAAGAACCTGGATCCGCGGCCGCTCGTCGCAGTGCGCGGCCTCAAGACGTGGTTCGATGTCAGCCGCGGAATTCTGGGCGGCGGCCGCGCGATGCTGCGCGCGGTGGACGACGTGTCGTTCGAGATCCGCGCGGGCGAGACCCTTGGGCTCGTGGGCGAGTCCGGATGCGGCAAGACGACGGTGGGCCGGACGCTGCTGCGCCTGGAGCGCGAAACCGCCGGCAGCATCGTCTACGACGGACTCGACGTGACCCGCGCCGACCCCGCCGAGATCGCCCGCTACCGGCGCTCGATCCAGGTGATCTTCCAGGACCCCTACTCCTCGCTCAATCCGCGCATGACGGTGGGCCAGATCATCGCGGAACCGATGCTGGTGCATCGGCTGGTCCCCGACCGTGCCGCCGCCGCGGCGCGCGTTTCCCTGTTGCTCGGGCAGGTCGGATTGTTCGATTACATGGCCGAACGCTATCCGCACGAGCTCTCGGGGGGGCAGCGGCAGCGGGTGGGCATCGCGCGCGCGCTCGCCCTCGAGCCGAAGTTCATCGTTTGCGACGAGCCGGTGTCGGCGCTGGACGTATCGATCCAGGCGCAGATCATCAATCTGCTCGAGGACCTGCAGGCGAAGTTGGGGCTCACCTATCTCTTCATCGCGCACGACCTCGCGGTGGTGCGCCACATCGCGGATCGGGTGGTGGTGATGTACCTCGGCCGGGTGATGGAGATCGCCGACCGCGATCGCCTGTACAGCCGGCCGTTGCATCCCTATACGAAGGCGCTGCTGGACGCGGTGCCGATTCCCGACCCGGACCTCGAACGCAAGCGTGCCCGCGCGGTGCTCCCCGGCGAAGTGCCGAGCCCGCTCGACCCACCGCGGGGCTGCGTGTTTCACACGCGCTGCCCCATGGCCACCGACGAATGCAAGGAACGCGTGCCCGAACTGCGGGAGATCGAGCCCATGCACTTCGCGGCGTGCATCAAGGTATAGCAGAATGGCAACTTGAAGTGACAACGACGTTCGGGCCCGACCCGATCTGACATAGGAGGCTTTGATGATTCGATCTGCGGTTGTAGCGGCTGCACTGGTGCTCGTGGCGAACGTGGCGCTGGCGCAGGCGCCCAAGCCGGGAGGCACGCTCGTCTTCGCGGTCAGCGCCGAACCCCCCAATTACGACTGCCACGCGCAGACGTCGTTCGCGTTTCTCCATCCCGTGCGGCCGCACTACTCGACGCTGCTCAAGTTCGACACCGCCAACTACCCGAAGGTGATGGGCGACCTGGCCGAATCCTGGACTGTCTCGCCCGACGGGCTCACCTACACCTTCAAGCTCCGGCGCAACGTCAAGTTTCACGACGGCTCCGCGATGACCGCGGAGGACGTCAAGGCCACGTACGACCGGCTGCGCAAACCCCCGCAGGGCGTGCAGTCGCTGCGGGAGGAGACCTTCAAGGACATCGCCACGATCGACACGCCCGACCCGTATACGGTCGTGTTCAAGCTGTCCCGGTCGAACGCGTCCATGCTCGCGAGCTTCGCCTCGCCGTGGGATTGCGTCTACAGCGCCGCCAAGCTCAAGGTCGATCCCAAGTTCCCCGAGCGCAACATCCTCGGCACCGGTCCGTTCACGTTCGTCGAGCACCAGGCGGGCTCGCACTGGGTCGGCAAGAAGTTCGACGGCTATTTCGAGGCCGGCAAGCCGTACCTCGACGGCTATCGGGCCGTGTTCATCAGCGGCGCACCGATGGTGAATGCCCTGGCCGGCGGGCAGGTGCTGGCCGAGTTCCGCGGCCAGTCGCCGGCCGACAGGGATCGCCTCGTGCAGGCGCTGGGCGATCGCGCGGTGGTGGTCGAGTCCCCGTGGGTCTGCAGTCTGGTCGTGAGCTTCAACACCAAGAAGAAGCCGTTCGACGATCCGCGCGTGCGCCGCGCGTTGTCGCTCGCCGTCGATCGCTGGGAGGGCGCGCAGGCGCTGCAGAAGATCGCGCTGGTGCGCCACGTCGGCGGGGTGCTCCGCCCGGGCTACGACCTCGCGATCGGCGAGCAGGACCTCCTCAAGCAGCCGGGATTCTCACGCGACGCCAATGCGTCCCGCGCGGAGGCCCGCCGGCTGCTGAAGGAAGCCGGGGTCGAGAACCTGGCCTTCAAGCTCACCAATCGCAACGTGGCGATGCCCTATACGCCGGTGGGCGTGTTCCTCATCGACCAGTGGCGCCAGATCGGGCTCAACGTGCAGCACGAGCAGCTCGAGACGCGGCTGTATCTCGCTGCGCAGCAGCGCGGCAATGCGACGTACGACGCGGCGCTCGATTTCAATTGCGACTTCATGGACGAGCCCAACCTGCAGCTGCAGAAGTACCTGTCGGCCGACCGTTCGGCGCTCAACTACTCGGGCCACATCGACCGCAAGCTGGACGAGATCTACGACAAGCAGGCGTCCGAGCTCGATCGGGGCAAGCGCATTGCGCTCCTGCGCGAATTCGAGCGCCACGCGCTGGACCAGGCCTACGTCATCCCGACGATCTGGTGGCACCGCATCATCGTGCATCACAAGCAGCTGAAGGGCTGGCACATCACGCCCAGCCATTACGTGGGGCAGGACTTGACCGACGTCTGGCTGGATCGATAACCGGCCGCGAGCGAAGGCGCGTAGATACCCTGGGGCCCCGTTCCCGGGGTCGCTGGCGCGTTCCCCGCTCGCACCCGACCGTGCTTCGCTATATCGCCCAGCGCCTGCTGCTGATGATCCCGACCCTGCTCGGGGTCGCGATCCTGGTATTCGGGATGCTGCGCGTCATGGGCGGCGACCCGGTCGAGGTGATGATGCGCGGCGACGGCGCCAACGTCGCGCAGGCCGTCATCGAGCAGGAACGCACGCGGCTGGGGCTCGACCGGCCGATCCCCGTCCAGTTCGGCAAGTGGCTGGGCGGCATGGTGACCGGCGATTTCGGCGTGTCGATGTGGACCGGCAAGCCGGTATCGCAGGAGATCGCCTCCAGGCTGCAGCTTTCCGTCCAGGTCGCCGTCATGGCGACGATCCTCGCGGTATTGCTGTCGATCCCCATGGGAACGCTGTCGGCGCTCTACAAGGACACGTGGATCGACCACGCCATTCGCGTGTTCTCGATCGCGGGGCTCGCGGTGCCCTCGTTCTGGCTGGGCATGATCATCATTCTGGTGCTGCTGTCGTACTTCCATTGGCACCCGCCGCTCACGTTCACGCCGTTTCTCGAGAATCCGCGCGAGAACCTGTCGCAGCTCATCTGGCCGGCCTTGGCCGTGGGCTACCGCTATTCCGCGGTGGCCACCCGCATGATGCGCTCCACGTTGCTCGAAGTGCTGCAGGAGGACTACATTCGCACCGCACGCGCCAAGGGCGTGTTCGAGCGCCTGGTCGTGGTGCGGCACGCGCTTTCGAATGCGATGCTGCCGGTGGTGACGGTGATCGGCCTGGAATTCGCGTTTCTGATCGGCGGCCTCGTGGTCACCGAACAGGTGTTCAACCTCAACGGCATAGGCAAGCTGTTCGTGCAGGCGGTGGCGCGCAGCGACTTCACCATGGTCCAGGCGCTCGTGCTGCTGATCGCCACCTTCTTCATCGTCGTCAATTTCGTGATCGACCTCATGTACGCCTGGCTCGATCCGCGCATCCGGTATCGATGAGCGCCGCCGGACCGTTCCAAAGCGCTCGCCCCCTCCTCGAGGAGGGGGTGTGCGAAGTCGCGAAGCGACTAGCCTGGGGGAGGTTTCCCATTGAGCGCCGTCGCCGACACCGCCGACACCGCCGAGATCGCCTACAGGGTGCCGCGCCGCCGCCACCCGGTGCTCGCCTTCGCCCTGCAGCAGCCGCTCGGCACCGCCGGGATGGCGATCATCGTGCTGATGCTCCTGGCCGCGGCGTTTGCCGGATGGGTGGCGCCCTACGATCCGCTGAAGGTGGACTATGGCGGAATACTCGCCGCGCCTTCCTGGAGCCATCCGCTGGGGACCGACAACTTCGGGCGCGACGTCTTCTCGCGCATCATCTACGGCTCGCGGACGGCGCTGGCAGTGGGTTTCCTCTCTTCGCTGATCGGCTCGACCCTCGGCGCCATCATCGGCGTGGCGTCGGCCTACTTCGGCGGTCGCACCGACATGATCGTCCAGCGGTTCATGGACATCATCCTCGCCTTCCCGATCATCGTGCTGGCGCTGGCCGTGGTGGCGATACTGGGCAAGAACGTCGTCTTCGGCATCGACTGGAACCTCATCATCGCCATCGGCCTGCCCATGGTGCCCAAGGTGGCGCGCGTGGTGCGCTCGTCCGCGCTGGCCGTGCGCGAAATGCCCTACATCGACGCCGCGCGCACGGCCGGCTTCTCGCATGCCCGCATCATGTTCCGGCACATCGTGCCCAATGTGGTGGCCCCCTATCTCATCATGCTCACGGCCTTCGTCGGTCAGGCCATCCTGCTGGAGGCTTCGCTGTCCTTTCTGGGGCTGGGCGTGACCGAGCCCACCCCCGCCTGGGGTCTCATGCTGTCGGGGTCGGCGATCGACTTCTATCAGCAGGCGCCGTGGATGATCGTGTTTCCCGGGGTCGCGATCAGCCTGGCGGTGTTCGCCTTCAATCTCTTCGGCGACTCGCTGCGCGATTGGCTCGATCCCAAGATCAAGATCTGACCCGCTTCGCCGCGCGTCGACGCACACTTTCTCGTCACTTCTGCCAGCCCTCCTGCGCCATCGACACGCCCCGTTATCACGATGCGCGGGCCGCCTTCCGGGCGGCGGTGCGCGAGTCCATGGGCGTGCCCTCCATGGTGCTCGCCGCCGGCTATCTGGGGTTCGGCGCCCTCGCCAACGGCAGTGAGTTTCCCCTGTGGGCGGCGTTGCTGTCGACGATCACCATCTTTGCCCTGCCGGGTCAGCTCGCCATGCTCGAAATGTCGATCTCCGGGTCCGCGCCGGCCATGATCGTGATAACCGTTGCGCTCACCGCCGCGCGCTTTCTGCCCATGACCGTGGCGCTGCTGCCGATGCTGCGCGCTCCGGGAAGACCTGACTGGCGGATCTGCGCCGCAGTGCATTTGCTTGCGATGACCGGATGGGCGGCGAGCATGCGACGCTGTCCGGAGTTGCCGCAGGCACAGCGGCTGCCCTGGTTCGTCGGCTTTGCGCTCACCAACTGGGTCGCCTCCGTGGCGGCCACGGCAGTCGGTTTCGCGTTGGCGGAATCGCTGCCACCGCTGGTGCGCCAGGGGCTCGTGTTCGTCGGGCCACTGTATTTTGTGCTGATCCTCACGGGCGAGACGCGCACCCGCCATGGCGTGCTGGCGCTCGCCTGCGGCGCGGTGGCGGGTCCGCTGATCCATCTCGCGGCGCCGCAGTGGAGCGTACTGCTGGGAGGTTTGATCGGCGGCACCGTGGCGTGGGGCCTGCTCAGGGCGAAATGACGTGGCCGAGCTTGCGCTGCTCATCGTCGGATGCGGTCTCGCCACCTATCTGTGGCGAGGTCTGGGCATGCTGATCTCGGGCAGGGTCAGAATGGATGGCGAGTTCTTCGTCTGGGCGGGCTGTGTCGCGTACGCCATGATCGCCGGGCTCGCCGTGCGCATTCTGCTGCTGCCCACCGGCACGCTCGCGCAGACGCCGTTGCCGGATCGTCTGCTCGCGTGCGCGCTCGCGCTGGTCGTCTATTTCGTGTTTCGCCGGAATCTGTTCGTCGGCATCGCGACGGGCTTCGCGGCGCTGGTCGCGCTGATCACGTTCGGCCGCGCCTTCTGACGGGCGGGCCAAGCCGTCGGGCTTCATACCCGACGCGACGTTGCATGGCCGCAGGCGGCGCGGGCCTTCGGGCTTCGTACCCCAGGCGCCCGCCGGCCCGCGCCGCCTGCGGCCATGCAGTACGAGGCCACCGCCGGTGCCGGTGCGCGGAGCCGGCAGGATGCAAGGTGTGGCGTGAGGGCAGAGCCCTGCGGGCGCCTGGGGTATGAAGCCCGCAGGGCTCTGCCCTCACGCCACACCGGCGCGCAGCGCTAGGCGGGGTATGAAGCCCGCAGGGCTCTGCCCTCGCGCCACCTAGGCGCCGCGCATCCGCGCGAGCAGGCGCGTGACGACCGGCCAGAACAGCATCACGAGGGCGAGCGCGGTGATGCCGCCGACCAGGGCATTGGAGAAGAAGATGCGCATGTCGCCCTGCGCGATCAGCATCGATTGCCGGAACGAGTCCTCGGCGCGGTCGCCCAGCACCAGCGCCAGCACCAGAGGCGCGAGCGGGTAGTCGAGCTTCTTGAAGACATAACCGACCACGCCGAACAGCATCATCAGCCAGATGTCGAGCATCGCACCGTGCACGGAATACGCGCCGATTGCACAGATGACGATGATGACGGGCGCGATGATCGAGAACGGGACCCGCAGGATCGCGGCGAAGAACGGCACGCAGGTGAGCACGATGATGAGGCCTGCGAGATTGCCGAGATACATGCTGGCGATGAGGCCCCACACGAAGTCCTTCTGCTCGACGAACAGCAGCGGCCCCGGCTGCAGGCCCCAGATCAGGAGCCCGCCGAGCAGCACCGCCGCAGTCGGCGACCCCGGAATGCCCAGCGCCAGCATGGGCAGGAGCGCACTGGTGCCGGCGGCATGCGCCGCGGTCTCGGGGGCGATCACTCCCTCGACCTCGCCCTTGCCGAACTTGTCGCCGCCCTTCGACATCCGCTTGGCGATGCCGTAGCTCATGAACGACGCCGGCGTCGCCCCGCCCGGCGTGATCCCCATCCAGCAGCCGATCAGGCAGCTGCGCAGCGACGTGAGCCAGTAGCGGGGCAGCTTCTTCCACGTCTCGAGCACGATCTTCGGGTTGAGCTTGGACGATTTGCCGGTGAACGACAGCCCCTCCTCCATCGACAGCAGAATCTCGCCGATGCCGAAGAGGCCGATGACCGCGATCAGGAAATCGACGCCGCGCATCATCTCCGGGAACCCGAACGTGAGGCGCAGACGGCCGGTGATGTTGTCCATGCCGATCGCGGCGAGCGCGAAGCCCAGCATCATCGCCGCGAGGGTCTTCCACGCAGAGCCCTTGCCCATGCCGATGAAGCTGCAGAACGTCAGCAGATAGACCGAGAAGAACTCCGGCGGTCCGAACTTGAGCGCGAACTTCGCGACCAGCGGCGCGAGAAACGTGATCATGATCACTGCAAAGAGCGCGCCGATGAACGACGACGTGAACGCGGCCGTCAGCGCCTCCCCGGCCCGGCCCTGCTGCGCCATGGGGTAGCCGTCGAACGTCGTCGCAACCGACCAAGGCTCGCCGGGGATGTTGAACAGCACCGAAGTGATCGCGCCGCCGAACAAGGCGCCCCAGTAGATGCACGACAGCATGATGATCGCGGATGTCGGCGGCATCGAGAACGTGAGCGGCAGCAGGATGGCAATCCCGTTGGCGCCGCCGAGGCCGGGCAGCACGCCGATGATGACGCCGAGCACGATGCCGACCAGCATCAGCAGCATGTTGAACGGCGACAGCACGACCGCGAAACCGTGAAAGAGCGCGTTGATCTCGACCAAGGAACTTCCTCCGGGACCTGCGGGCGCGGCGATTCAGTAGCGGGCGCTCAGTAGCCGAGCCACGCCAGCGGGTCGAAGGCGCCCTTGAACAGCGGAACCTTGAACCAGACCTCGAACATGACGAAGATCGAGGCGCTGACACCTACCCCGATCGCAGCGCTCTTCGCCAGGGGATAGTGGCCGAGCCACCGCATGAACAACGTGACGTAGAGCGCCGACGCGACGTAGATGCCGATCAGCTGGATCCCCAGCACGTACACGAACGCGGGTACCAGCACCGACAGCACGAGCCTCAGCTTCCTCCAGGCGACGAACTGGCTCACCCGCCCCGCGACCGCGCCGCGGAACTGGTCGCTTCGCCGCCATTCCGCCAGTGCGACGCCCGCGAGCGTCGCGAGGCTCGAAAGTCCGAGCAGCAGCCCGATGTAGAACGGGAAATAGCCCGACTGCGGCCCGTCGTCGCCCCATCTGGCGCCGAGCCGGTAGCTGTCGAACGCGACAATGGCGCTTATCGCGAGCAGGACCAGCGCGACGGCGATCTCCATCGCGCGCGTAGAAATTCCGGCCTCGCGTCCGGCCGCGTCTTCATCGTTCATTGATTCTCCCTGGATGCTGCCTGAGGAGGCCCGGCTGCGCTGGCGACCGGCGCGTTCGCCGCCGGTCGCCGCGCGGGTATCAAGGTGTAGCCAGGAAGCCGGCTTCCTTCATCAGCGTCTTGTGCGTGTTTTCCGCGCCCTCGACCCACTTCGCGTACTCGGGGCCGGTCATGAACGTCGTGTTGAAGGCGCCGTCCTCCATGAACTTCTTCCATTCCGGCGTCTCGCGCACCTTGTTGAACAAGTCCACGTAGAAATCGACCTGCTCCTTGGTGACCCCGGCGGGCATGAAGATGCCGCGCAGCATCACGTAGTCGACGGGCACGCCCGCTTCCTTGCAGCTCGGGATGTCGTTCCACGACATCGTGGCGGTGACCTTCGTCTTGTACGGCATCCGGTCGTTGTCCAACACGCACAACGGCCGCAACGCACCGGCACGCCACTGCGCCACCGCCTCGATCGGATTGTTGACGCTGGAGTCGGTGTGCTTGCCAACGAGCTGCACGGCGACGTCGCCGCCGCCCTTGAACGGCACATAGGTGAATTTGGTGCCGGTGGCCTTCTCGATGGCGACCGTGATGATCTGGTCTTCCTGCTTGGATCCCGTGCCGCCCATCTTGAACTTGTTGGGGCCGGCCGCCTTGACCGCGTCGAGGTAATCCTTCGCCGTCTTGTAGGGCGTTTCCGCGTTGACCCACAGCACGAACTGGTCGAGCGCCAGCATCGCGACCGGGGTGAGGTCCTTCCAGTTGAAGGGCACTCCCGTCGCGAGCGGCGTGGTGAACAGGTTCGACAGCGTGATGATGATCTTGTTGGGATCGCCCTTCGCGTCTTTCACCGCGAGAAATCCCTCCGCGCCCGCGCCGCCCGACTTGTTGACGACGATCATCGGCTGCTTCATCAGGTTGTTCTTCGTGATGACGCCCTGGAGCAGGCGCGCCATCTGGTCGGCGCCGCCGCCCGTGCCGGCCGGGACGATGAACTCGACCGGTTTGGTCGGCTCCCACCCCGCCGCGGGAAACGGAACCGCGAGCGCGGCCGCGACGACGGCCATCGTGGCCAGCGATCGCATTTTCGGTGCCCCGCGGTCGCCGGACGCGGCAATCCGCTCGCGCGAAACCGTGACTCCGAATGCCGGACGTCCTGCCAGGATCTTCCTTGCCATATCGATTCCTCCTCAAATGCGCTGTGCCCGGTGCGGGTGCGTTGCCGTGGGGTCCCGCCTCCCGGCCCCGATCTTTTTTCAAGGCGAATGTTACCTCGTTTGGCTCGCCAAAGGATGACAGCGCGGTGGATCCGGTGGGTGGCCGCGACCGCAACGGCGTCCGACGCGACCTCCCGGACGCGCAGCGGAGTCTCGGAATCTCGTTGTGCGGTGCCGCATCGTGCGCGGGACAGGTTATCCTCACGCAGAGGGCGAGTCCGGCGGCGGCGCCGCCCTCACCGGAATCCGCCTGCCTTGCTGACGCATCACCCGCGACGATAGCCATGCGCGCCCACGGATCGGCCTCGACGGTCGCCTTGCGCGCGCTCGCGCCGGCAGGACGCATCGCCGCGCTCGCCGATCCCGGCAGCGTGCGGCCGGTGGATGCGTCGTTCAGTGCGCCGCGGCCGTCGCCGCACCTCGCGCGGTGGGGCATCGCGGCCCAGGACGATGACGGCGTCGTGGTCGCGCGCGCAACGATCGACGGCGCGCACGTGCTGCTAGCGGCACAGGACGATCGCTTCCTCGGCGGAAGCGCGGGCGCGAGCCACGCCGACGCGCTGCGGCGGCTGTTCGAGCTCGCAAGGACCGAGCGCCCCGCCGCCGTGGTCCTCCTTGCCGCATCCGGCGGCGTGCGTCTGCACGAGGCCAACGCCGCGGAATGGGCGCTTGCCCGCGCCTTGGTCGCGCTTCTGGATCTGCGCGCGGCCGGCATTCCGGTGCTTGCCGTCGGGGTCGCCGATGTCTTCGGCGGTGTGTCGGTGCTGGCGTGCGCGGCGCAGCGGATCGCGCTCATCCCCGGAGTGCGGCTCGGGCTCTCCGGGCCGGCCGTCATCGAAACGGCGCGTGGGCCGAACGAACTCGATGCCGGCAACGCGGCCGCCGTCGCGGCGGTTTTCGGGGCCGAGGCGCGCGCGGCGGCGGGCCACGTCGAGCTCGTTGCCGATCGCGTCGACGACGTTCGCCGCTGGATCGCGCTCAGCCTCGCCGCTTCGACACCGTTCGCGACATCGGTGCGCGCGATGCAGGAGCGACTTGGCGCACGGCTGGGGGACACCGCGGCCGGAGCCTCGATGGAGGCTTCGCTGCCGCCGTTACCGGGGAACCTCACATTACTGTTCGCCAAGGTCGAACCGGTCGATCGCGCCGGCTGGCTCGCGCGGCTTGGCGATCGACCGGTCTGGCTTTGCCGGCCCATTGGCGCGGGTACGTTCGGGCCACGCGAAGCACACGGGCTCGACGCGTCGCTGCTCGCGCATATCGCCGCGATCGCGCCGGAAGTAGGGACCATGCTGATCCTGATCGGCGATTCCCGGGGGCACGAGGCTTCGCTGCGCGCGGAGACGCTGTGCGTGGCGCAGTATCTTGCGCAGCATGCCGCGGTGCTGGCCCTGCTGCGCGCGCAGGGTGTTCGCCTGCGCGGACTCCTCGCGGGCGTCGGCCACAGCGCGGAGTTCTTCTCGCACGTGCTGCAGGCGTCCGACGTCCGGGCGCTGGCCGGTGCGCGCGTGGTGGCGATGGAGCCGGCCGCGCTCGCGAGGGTCACGCGCCTCCCCGAGGCGGAGCTCGCCGCGCTGATCGAAGGCGATCCGCTGCTGGGCCACCCGGTGCGCCACTTTGCGCGCTGGGCCGGGATGGACGAGATCCTGTCCGACGCGAACCCCGATGCCCTGACTGCACTTTCCGTGCGCGATCCTTAGAGCTTGTCCGTCAATAAATCACGTGTGCGAACGCGGCAGGTTGGGCCGAGTGCGCGAAGCGAGGTGCGGCCTTGGGTGGCTCCCCAAGGCAAGCCGAGCGACAAAGCAATCGGCCCAACCTGCCCGTTCCCGAAGGGTTTGGCCAAAATGCGCGGTCTGCATTGGCGGCCGGCTCGCCCGTGGGACCTGCCGCGCGCTTCGCCTTCCTTCGCGCATCCCATCGCATTTTGACCAAACGCATCATGCGATTTATTGACGGGCAAGCTCTTAGCTGCGTGCCGCCGCAACGACGCGCGCGATCTGCTCCGCGCGGTCCGCGATAAGCGCCTCCGCGCCGGCGATGGAATCGGCGAGCGTCATCGGGCCGGCCGGCAACGCGAAAGAGCCGCTGTAGACCTGAGACAGTTCCGCCAACGCGGCGGCATCGACCGCGCCCGAGAGGAGCGTGATCGGTACGCCCGCGGCGCGCGCGCGCTCGGCGACGACGAAGGGCGCCTTGCGCAGCAACGTCTGCCGGTCGGTGCGGCCCTCGCCGGTGAAGGCCCACGTCGCGCCCTCGAGCGCGGCATCGAGACCGATCAGGTCAGCCACGACCTCGGCGCCCGAGCGGAACGAGCCGCCGACGAGCTGCAGCGCATAGCCCAATCCCCCGGCCGCGCCCGCGCCGGGCAGGCTGGCCGCGGACCTGCCGACCACACGTTCGGCGAGTGCGGCGTAACGGCGGAGTATGGCGTCGATAGTCGCGATGTCCTCAGGCCGCACCCCCTTCTGCGGGCCGAAGATGGCCGTTGCGCCGCGCTCGCCGCAGAGAGGGTTGTTGACGTCCGACATGATCGTGATCGCGCACTCGCGAAGCCGCGGGTCGAGTAAGGCGGCGTCGATGTGCGCCACCCGTGCCAATCCGGCGGGCGACGGCGCGATGTCCCGGCCGGCGTCGTCGGCGAGTATCAATCCGAGCGCTTGCAACATCCCCGCGCCGCCGTCGTTGGTGCTGCTGCCGCCGAGACCGATCATGAAGCGCCGCACGCCCGTACCGAGCAGCGAAGTGATCATTTCCCCCACGCCGCGGGTCGAGCGCGCGCTGACATCGGTCGCCATGCCGTCCGGATCGGTGATGCCCACGATCTCCGCCGCTTCGATGATCGCCGTCGCGCCCTCGGGCGCATCGACGAGGCCGTACGCGGCGGTGCGCGGCGCCCCGCCCGCGCCGGTGACCGTGTGCGTTCGCCGCAGTCCCCCGCATGACAGCACGGCGTCGAGCGTGCCTTCGCCGCCGTCGGCCATCGGGCACGATCGGATTTCGGCGTCGGGCCACACGCGGCGCACGCCGCGCGCGATGGCCGCGCAGATCGCGGGTGCTGCGAGCGAGCCCTTGAACGAGTCGGGGGCGACCACGACAATCGGCGGATGCGAGGGCGGCAAGGTGTGGGGTCCCCTAGTCACGATCATCGTCCACGCCGCGTGTGGCGCGCAGGAGCCGGTCGCGCACCGCGAGCCATTCGTCGCCGCCTGGCACCGTTTCGACGAGGATGACATCCGCGTTCGCGGCGTCGAGCGTGCGCAGGTTCGCATAGAGGTCGTGCGCGTACGGCGCGGCGGCCGTAGGCGCCTGCAGCCAGACTCCGGCGAAATCGGAGGGCCGCGTGAGCGTGCGCGCGAGCACGGCGACGATTTCATCCCGCTCGTCGAGCTGGAGAAGTTCCGCGCGCAGCACGTCGGGCGCAACCAGGCTCGCGGGCGTCCTTGGCGCATAGTGGGACGCGAGCGTGCCCGAAGCGCGCGGAGCGGTGGCATCGGCCTCCTGCGGCGGTTGCCCGAGCGCGCGCGACAGCTCGGGCACGCCGATCCCGCCGGGGCGCAGCAGGATCGGATGCTCGCCGGTGAAGGCGACGATCGTGGACTCGATTCCGACCGCGCAGGCGCCGCCGTCCAGTATCGATGCGACGGCATCGCCGAGGTCGTCGGCGACGTGCCGTGCGGTGGTGGGCGAGATGCGGCCGAATCGGTTGGCCGAGGGCGCGGCAATGCCGCCGGCGAACGCGGCGAGGAGCGCGCGCGCAACCGGGTGCGACGGCACGCGCAAGCCGACGCTGTCCTGGCCGCCGGTGACGATGTCCGAGACGTGCGCCGCGCGCGGAAGGATCAGCGTCAGCGGTCCCGGCCAGAACGTTGCGGCCAGCTTGACGGCTGCTTTCGGCACCTCGCGCGCCCAATGCGCGATGTCCTTGGCGTGATGCAAGTGGACGATCACGGGATGGTCGGCCGGTCGTCCCTTCGCGACGAAGATCCGGCGTACAGCGTCGGGATTGGCGGCATCGGCGCCGAGTCCGTAGACGGTTTCGGTCGGAAACGCGACCAGTTCGCCCGCGCGCAGCCGGTCGACCGCGCGCGCGATGGCCACCGGTGACGGTGCCTCGATGCGATCGCTCATGCCTTGTGGTCTACGACATGCGCAGCCCTCATCGCAAGAGGGTCTCGACCGGAGCGGAGCGCGTCGTCGGTTCTGCTAGAATTCAAGCTTTTGCGCGGTGTGCAAGTGTGGCGCCGCGGTGCGCGAAAACGGTGGCAGGGAGCGGCAATGAGTGATTTTCTGTTCACGTCCGAATCGGTGTCGGAGGGCCATCCGGACAAGGTCGCCGACCAGATATCCGACGCGGTGCTGGACGCGATTCTAGAGCAAGATCCGACCGGGCGCGTGGCGGCCGAAACGCTGGTGTCTACAGGTCTCGTCGTGCTCACGGGCGAGATCACGACGAGCGGGCTGCATGACTATGCCCGCGTCGCGCGCGAAGCGATCCGACGCATAGGCTACAACGATCCCGAGCTTCGCTTCGACGCCGACGGCTGCGCGGTGATGGTCTGCTACGGCCGGCAATCGCCCGACATCAAGCGGGGCGTGGACCAGGCGTCCGACGATCAGCTCAATCAGGGCGCCGGCGACCAGGGCCTGATGTTCGGCTATGCCTGCGACGAAACGCCGTCGCTGATGCCGTTCCCCATCTATTACGCGCACCGCCTCGTGCAGCGCCAGAGCGAGGTCAGGAAGGACGGGCGCCTCCCGTGGCTGCGGCCGGACGCCAAATCGCAGGTGACGGTCCGCTACGTCGACGGCAAACCCGCGTCGATCGACACCGTGGTGCTGTCGACGCAGCACCATCCGAGCATGAACGAAAAACAGGGCGAGCTCGCCGAAGCGGTCATCGAGGAAATCATCAAGCCGGTGCTGCCGAAGGCGATGCTCGAGGGAACGCGGTACCTCGTCAATCCGACCGGCCGGTTCGAAATCGGCGGCCCGCACGGCGACGCCGGCCTCACCGGTCGCAAGATCATCGTCGACACCTACGGCGGCGCGGCCCCGCACGGCGGCGGCGCGTTTTCGGGCAAGGACCCGTCGAAGGTCGACCGCTCGGCGGCCTACGCCGCGCGCTACGTGGCGAAGAACATCGTCGCCGCCGGCATCGCGACGCAGTGCCAGGTGCAGCTGTCCTATGCGATCGGCGTGGCGCGCCCGATCAACGTGACCGTCTACACCGAGGGCACCGGACGAATTCCGGATGAGCAGATCGCCGGCCTCGTCAACACCAACTTCGACCTGCGGCCGAAGGGCATCATCCGGATGCTCGACCTCCTGCGTCCCATCTACCTCAAGACCGCCGCGTACGGCCATTTCGGCCGCGACGAGCCCGAGTTCACCTGGGAGGCGACCGACAAGGCCGCGGCGCTGAAGGCGGCGGCGGGCCTCTGACCGTTTCCCCCGCGGCTCTCCGCGGGCGCCCTGCGCGGCTGCCTTTCTCCGTCGATTCCGCATGCGACTGTTCGATCCCATTGCGTTGCGCGGCTGTGCGCTCGCCAGTCGCATCGTCGTGTCGCCGATGTGCCAGTACTCGGCCGAAGAAGGCCGCGCGACCGATTGGCACCTGATCCACTGGGGGCAGATGCTCCTGTCCGGCGCGGGCATGTTCACGATCGAGGCAACCGCTGTGAGCGCGGAAGGGCGGATCACGCACGGCTGCCTCGGACTGTACGACGACGCCACCGAAAACGCGCTCGGCACCGCGCTTGCGCGCGCCCGCCGGCAGGCGCCACCGATGCCGGTCGCGATCCAGCTCGCGCATGCGGGACGCAAGGGCTCGTCGGCCCGGCCCTGGGAGGGCGGCAGATTGATCGCGCCGGCGCAGGGCGGCTGGGTTCCCGTCGGGCCGTCGGCGATTCCGCATGCGGACGGCGAGAGCGCTCCGGCGGCGCTCGACGAGGCAGGTCTCAGGGCGATTCGGGACGCGTTCGTGGCGTCGGCCGAGCGCGCCGAACGCTGCGGGCTCGACGCCGTCGAGCTCCACATGGCGCACGGCTATCTGCTGCACGAGTTCCTGTCGCCGATCGCGAATCGGCGCGACGACGCCTACGGCGGCAATTTCGACAATCGCGTTCGCTTTCCGCTCGAAGTGTTCGACGCCGTGCGCGCGGTTTGGCCGGTCGACCGGCCGCTCGGTGTGCGCGTTTCGGCGACCGATTGGGTCGACGGCGGTTGGACGCCGGAGGATGCCGTCGAGCTCGCGCGGCGCCTGAAGGCGCACGGCTGCGATTGGCTGGACGTGTCGGCTGGCGGAGTTTCTCCGGCACAGCGGATTCCGGCGCCGGCGCCGGGGATTCACGTGCCCTTTGCCCGCGAGATCCGCCGGGCGACCGGAATCGTGACGATGGTGGTCGGCCTCATCACCGAGCCTGCGCACGCTGACGCGATCATCGCGGCGGGCGACGCGGACATGATCGCGCTCGCGCGGGCCTTCCTGCGCGACCCGCGCTGGCCCTGGCGTGCCGCGGCCGCGCTCGGTGGGACGGTGCGGGGTGCTCCGCAGTACTTCCGCGCACTGACGAAGGAAACGGCGGGAATTTTCGGCCCGCAGCGGGTGGGGCAGCGCTGACGTTGCGCGGGCCGGCAGTCGCCGACCCAGATCGACGGTTATCGAATTCGGTCCGGCGGGGCGGAAGCAAGGTACAATAATCGATTGTGCTTCCGTGACCCTGGCGAGCGCCGCCTGGACATTCGAATTCAGACCAGCAAAGGGAGGTCCCCATGGCCGAACGAACCCGAACCCGCCGCAACACCCTCGAGCGTCGCTGCCTCGGCAAGGCCTACAAGCGCCTTTTCGTCGGTTCGACGAAAGGCGTCTTCAAGATGCTCGAGAAAATCAAGAAGGCGTAACACCCTTCTCACCGGCGCCTCGGCGCCGCACGATTCGAAGGGCCGCGATGCGGCCCTTCGCGCTTGAGGGCCCTATTTCTTGTAGGGCGCTCCGGGCAAATCCCGGATAAGAACACGTCGACACGGATCTGTCATGCCGTTTGCCTATTACGCCAGGTTGTCACCTTCGCGCCAGCGCGTCTATCGCCAGAGCGACGAGATCCAGTCGCTCGCGCCCGCCGCCCGGGGTCGCCAGCGGAGCGCGCGTCGCGCGCATTCGGGCTAGCCTTGCCCGCGCGGATCGCGCCGGCGTGCGAGAGGGCATGCCAGGACCTGATCGACGCGCTGGACGCCGGCTATCGTGTCCCGAAGATCCGGGTACGCGTGCTCGCGCAACGTCCCGCCGACGACACCGGCGAGTTGCACGGGCTCTACGAGCCGGACGACGCAGGCACGCCGGCGCGAATCACCGTCTGGATGCGCACCGCGGCGCGCAAGGATGTTGTGGCCTTCAAGACGTTTCTGCGCACGCTTGTCCACGAGCTCTGCCACCATCTCGACTACGAGCTCTACAAGATGCCGGAAACCTTCCACACTGAGGGCTTTTACAAACGCGAATCGACCCTCGTCGCCGCGCTGCTCGCCGAGGAGTCGACGGCGGGCGATCTCCTGGGGTAGAATCCGGCGCTCTCCCCGAGGAGCGTTGCAACAGGACGGCGCGTGGCTCCCACCGCATCCTGCCAGGCTCGGGGTACTCACCCTTGCAACCGCGCTCGTTGAACCGTGCCCGCGCACGGGGTGACGAGGTTGCTTCCCGCCGCCGCCCCCGCCGCGTGGTCACCGAACGATGGAGTGACCGATGAACGCTGCAACCGATACGAAGAGCTTTGCCGATTTCAAGGTCGCCGACCTTGCGCTCGCCGATTGGGGCCGCAAGGAGATCGCGATCGCCGAGACGGAGATGCCCGGCCTCATGGCGATCCGCGACGAATTCGCCCCGCAACAACCGCTGCGCGGCGCGCGCATCGCCGGCAGCCTGCACATGACGATCCAGACGGCGGTGCTGATCGAGACGCTGCAGGCGTTGGGCGCCGACGTGCGTTGGGCGTCGTGCAACATCTACTCGACCCAGGACCATGCCGCCGCCGCGATCGCCGCGCGCGGCACGCCGGTGTTCGCCTACAAGGGCGAGTCGCTCGTGGAATACTGGGACTACACGCACCGCATCTTCGAATGGCCGGCCGCCGGAGGCGGCGCGCCGAACATGATCCTCGACGACGGCGGCGATGCCACGCTCCTCGTGCACCTCGGCACGCAGGCGGAAACCGACCCGTCGTGCATCACGCATCCGACGAGCGAGGAGGAAACCGCCCTCTTCGCCGCGATCAAGGCGCGGCTCGCCAAGGACCCGCATTTCTACTCGCGCCTGAAGGCGTCGATCAAGGGCGTGACCGAGGAGACGACCACTGGCGTCAAGCGGCTCTACCAGATGCACGAGGAAGGCCGCCTCGGCTTCCCGGCGATCAACGTCAACGATTCGGTCACCAAGTCCAAGTTCGACAACCTCTACGGCTGCCGCGAGTCACTGGTCGACGGCATCAAGCGCGCGACTGACGTGATGGTCGCCGGCAAGGTGGCGGTGGTGGCGGGCTACGGCGACGTCGGCAAGGGCAGCGCGCAGGCGCTGCGCGCACTCTCGGCCCAGGTCTGGATCACCGAGATCGACCCGATTTGCGCGTTGCAGGCGGCGATGGAAGGCTATCGCGTGGTGACGATGGACTACGCCTGCGACAAGGGCGACATCTTCGTCACGGCGACGGGCAACATCGACGTGATCACGCACGAACACATGCGGCGGATGAAGAACAACGCGATCGTGTGCAACATCGGCCACTTCGACAACGAGATCGACGTCGCGGCGCTGAAACAGTACACGTGGGACAACATCAAGCCGCAGGTCGACCACGTGATCTTTCCGGACGGCAAGCGGATCATCCTGCTGGCCGAGGGACGGCTCGTGAACCTCGGCTGCGGGACCGGCCACCCGTCCTACGTGATGAGCTCGTCGTTCGCGAACCAGGTGATGGCGCAGATCGAACTGTGGGCCGATGCGCAGAGCGGCGCCGGCAAGTACCCCGTCGGCGTCTACGTGCTGCCGAAGCACCTCGACGAAAAGGTGGCGCGACTGCAGCTCACCAAGCTGGGCGCGATGCTCACGCCTCTGTCGGCGAAGCAGGCGCGTTACATCAGCGTGCCCCCCGAGGGGCCGTACAAGCCGCAAACCTATCGTTATTGACCGGCGGCGCCGGCGGGAGACGTGATGCGGATCGTGGTAATGGGCGCCGGCGGCGTCGGCGGCTACTTCGGCGCGAGGCTCGCGCAAGCGGGGCACGACGTCACGTTCGTCGCGCGCGGCAGGCATCTCGCCGCGATGCGCGAGCGAGGGCTCGCGGTCAACAGCGCGCTGGGCGACATCAGGCTCGAGCGCCCTGGAGTCACCGGCGATCCCGCGAGCCTCGCGCCGGCCGACGTCGTGCTGTTCGCCGTCAAGCTCTGGGACACGGAGAGTGCGGCGGAAGCGATTCGTCCGCTCGTGGCGAAGGGTGGCGTCGTCGTCCCGTTGCAGAACGGCGTCGAGAGCATCGAGCGCATCGGCGCGGTTGTCGGCGCGGAGCGCGCGATGGGCGGCGTGGCCTACATCGCGGCGACGATCGGCGAGCCGGGCGTCGTCGCGCACACGGGCACCATGGCGCGCCTGCGTTTCGGACCGGTGCACGCCGCGCAACAGCCCGCGGCCGAAGCGCTCCTCGCGGCGTGCAAGGGTGCGGGCATCGAGGCCGAGCTCTCGGCCGACATCCGCCGCGCGCTGTGGGAGAAGTTTGCATTCCTCGCGGCGTTCTCCGGCTTGACGAGTGTCGCGCGACAGCCGATGGGCGCGGTGCGCGACGACCCCGATCTTCGCGCGGCCCTCGAGGCGGCGATACGCGAGACGTGGGCCGTCGGCCGCGCCAACGGCGTCGCGCTCGCCGACGATTTCGTGGCGCAACAGATGAAGTTCGCCCACGGCCTCCCTGCGGAAATGCGCTCGTCGATGCTGAACGATCTCGTGGCGGGCAACCGGCTCGAGGCGCCGTGGCTCTGCGGCGCCGTGGCGAGGATGGGCGCTGCCTTGGGGGTGGCAACGCCCGTCAACGCGACGCTCTTCGCGACCCTCAAACCCTATTGCGCGGGCAAGGTGCGATAGCGCCCGCCGCCTCGGAGATCTCACGCATGCGTCTCGTCCTGGTCTGGCTCGTCAACGCGGCGGCGCTGCTGGCGCTGCCGTACGTTTTCCCGTGGGTGAAGGTCGACTCGTTCACGGCGGCGCTGATCGCGGCGCTGGCGCTCGGCCTCATCAACACGCTGATCCGGCCGCTGCTCATCCTGCTCACGCTGCCGGCCACACTGCTGACGCTCGGCCTCTTCATCTTCGTCATCAACGGCCTCCTGTTCTGGGCAGTCGGCTCGTTCGTCGACGGCTTCCACGTCGGCGGCTTCTGGTCGGCGTTCTTCGGCGCGATCGTCTACAGCCTCATCTCGTGGCTGCTGGCCTCGCTCCTGCTGCGCAAGCAAGGCTGAACGCAGCCGTGAACCTGCCAGGCGCCCGATGAGCACGCCCCCGAAACGCCTGTTCAGCCTCGAGTTCTTCCCGCCGCGCACGCCGGAGGGCATCGAAAGACTCCGCGCGACGCGCCGGCAGCTCGCGCAGCTGAAGCCGGCCTTCTGCTCGGTGACTTTCGGCGCCGGTGGTTCGACGCGCGAAGGCACGCTGGCGACGGTGCTCGAGTTCCGGGCCGAAGGCATGGAGGCGGCACCGCACATTTCGTGCGTGGGCGGTGCGCAGGCGTCGATCGGCGAGGTGCTGGCGCAGTACAAGGCGCACGGGATACGGCACGTCGTCGCGTTGCGCGGCGATCTGCCGTCCGGGTCGTACGACGCCGGCGATTTCCGCTTTGCGAGCGAGCTCGTGGCCTTCATCCGCCGGGAGACGGGCGACTGGTTCCACATCGACGTCGCCGCGTACCCCGAATGCCATCCGCAGGCCCGCTCGCCGCAGGACGACCTCGCCGCGTTCAAACGCAAGATCGACGCGGGTGCCGATTCGGCGATCACCCAATATTTCTACAATCCCGATGCCTACTGGCACTTCGTCGACGCAAGCCGCGCGGCGGGGGTCCACGTGCCGATCGTTCCCGGCATCATGCCGATCGGCAGCTACGCGAAGCTCGCGCGGTTCTCGGATGCCTGCGGCGCCGAGATCCCGCGCTGGATAAGGAAGAAGCTCGAGGGCTACGGCGACGACGTCGCGTCGATCCGCGCGTTCGGCCTCGACGTGGTGACGGACCTCGCGGACAACCTGCTGGCGCGCGGTGCGCCGGGACTCCACTTCTACACGCTGAACCAGGCGGCGCTCACCACGACGATCTGGCAGCGCCTCGGGCTCTGACCCGCGCGAATGGCGCGCGGCCGAGCCTTAAGCGCCAGGCGTGAACGAGACGAGCTCCACGACGGTGTTCTGCGTGCGGATCCTGGCCCCGCTGTCGAAGTCGCCCCCCTTCTCCTGATACTGCGCCTGCTTGATCTCCCGCACCACGCCGCGCACCGCCGGTGCGTACCACACGGTGTAGTTGCATTGCGTGGGGAAGCGCCAGAACGTTTCGTCGTCGAGCCACATCACGACGTGCATCACGATCGCGTCGAAGGTGCCGGCGGGTGTGACAACCGTCTCCCACCCACGAACGCGGACGTAGTTGTTGATCTGCCCCGTCGCCTTCGTCGTCTCATCGTAATTGTCGACGAACTGGCTCCAAGCTGCGCCCGCGGCAAGCGGAAACCGGTAGCGATCGAGCGGCGTGGCGAAGCGCCGCGTTTCGTTTTCGTAGACGGCGCCTACCTTCACGCGACCAGGAACGGGCCATTGCTCGGCGCGCACGAGATCGATGGACGGCCCCTTCACCGTGACCCTCTCGCCGATTCCGTCCACGCCCACGGCGCTGATCGTGTGCGTTTCTTCCCACGTCGTGAGCACCCGGAAGCCGTCGCGTCCATGGTAGACCCAGCGGTCGCCGACGCGATAAGCGGGCGCCTCGGCGGCGCGTCCGGAACCGGCGCTGTCCAAGCTCGCGCAGCCGGTGAGCGCTGCCGTGACGGCAACGCAAAAGGCGACGATCGCGAAGTGGCGGACGTTGGGCATGGGACCTCCTTGCTCGTGTCGCTACGCTAACACGGCGGCACCGGCAATCATTCCTTGCCTCGTCGCGCGGGCCGCCTCGCGGGTCGGCTGTTTCGCCTCACGCATCGCCGTCGGTGATCGCGCCGAGACTCGCCGTCGATACGAGGCGACGGTATTTCGCGAGCAGTCCGCGGGTGTGGCGTGGCGCAGGCGCCCGCCACGCGGCCCGGCGACGCGCAAGCTCGTCCGCGTCGACATTCAGCTGCAGCAGCAGCCGGTGCGCGTCGATCGTGATCGAATCGCCTTCCTCGACCAGCGCGATCGTGCCTCCGACATACGCCTCGGGCGCAACGTGGCCGACGACCATGCCCCAGGTGCCGCCCGAGAACCGGCCGTCGGTGATGAGGCCGACGGATTCGCCCAGGCCCTGGCCGATCAGCGCGGACGTCGGGGCGAGCATCTCCTGCATGCCGGGCCCGCCTTTCGGGCCCTCGTACCGGATCACGATCACATCTCCCGGCTCGATCTTGCGGGCCATGATGGCGTCCATCACTTCGTTCTCGGAGTCGAACACGCGCGCCGGCCCGGTGATCGTCGGATTCTTGAGACCGGTGATCTTCGCCACGCAGCCCTCGGGCGCCAGGTTGCCGCGCAGGATCGCGAGGTGCCCTTGCGCATACATCGGATTCGACCACGGCCGGATGACGTCCTGGTCGGTGCGCGGCGCGTCCGGAACCGCCGCGAGCTCCTGGCCGATGGTGCGGCCGGTGATCGTCATGCAGTCGCCGTGCAGTACACCGTGCGTCAGCAGCATCTTGAGGACTTGCGGCACGCCGCCCGCACGGTGCAGATCGACCGCGACATAGTCGCCCGAAGGCTTCAAGTTGCACAGCACCGGCACGCGCTTCCTGATCCGCTCGAAGTCGTCGATCGTCCACGGCACTTCGGCGGCCGAGGCGATGGCGAGATAGTGGAGCACCGCGTTGGTCGAGCCGCCCGTCGCCATCACCAGCGCGATGGCGTTCTCGATCGACTTCCGGGTGATGATGTCGCGCGGCTTCAGATCGCGTTTGACCGCCTCGACCAGCACGCGCGCCGACTCGGCGGCGGAGTCGGCTTTCTCGTCGTCGGGGGACGCCATCTGCGAACTGCCGAGGAGACTGATGCCGAGCGCCTCGAACGACGAGGACATGGTGTTCGCCGTGTACATGCCACCGCAGGCGCCGACACTCGGGCAGGCATTACGCTCGATGCCGTCGTAGTCCTCCTTCGCCATGGTGCCGGCGGCAAACGCGCCGACCGCCTCGAACGGGGAGACGATGGTGAGGGCCTTGCCTTTCCACTTGCCCGGCTTGATCGTGCCCGCGTAGACGAAGATGCCCGGAACGTTCGTCCGGGCGAGGGCAATGGCACCGGCGGGCATGTTCTTGTCGCAACCGCCGGCGATGAGCACGCCGTCCATGCACTGGCCGTTGACCGACGTCTCGATCGCGTCGGCGATCACCTCACGGGACACGAGCGAGTACTTCATGCCCTCCGTTCCCATGCCGATGCCGTCGGTGACCGTCGGCACACCGAACACCTGCGGCATCGCGCCGGCCTCCTTCAACGCAGCCATCGCCCGATCGACCAGCGGCTGGATGCCGGCGTTGCAGGGGTTCATCGTGCTGTGGCCATTGGCCACGCCAATGATCGGCTTGTCGAAATCGCCGTCGGCGAACCCGACGGCGCGCAGCATCGCGCGATTGGGCGAGCGGGCGACGCCCTGCGTGATCAGCTTGGAGCGGCGGTTGAACGACATGGCGGAACTCCCGAGGAGAGGTTGGCCTTCGGCCGGCGTTCCGGCGCGAGGTCGTGCGCGAGGTCGAAGCGTGGGGCTGGGTATAATCGGTCGGCGCAATCTTAGCAGGCGGCCCACCGCCCCTTCGCTCGAGCATGCTGGTCCATCCCGAGTTCGATCCCATCGCGTTTCATGCCGGCCCCATCGCGGTCCGCTGGTACGGGCTCATGTATCTGGCCGGGTTCGCGCTGTTCGTCGTGCTGGGCAAGCAGCGGGCGCGCGCGAATCTCCTCACCGGCTGGCACCCGCGTGATGTCGACGACATGCTGCTCTACGGCGTGTTCGGCGTGATCCTCGGCGGACGCCTTGGGTACGTGCTCTTCTACAAGCCGTTCTACTACCTTGCGAATCCTCTCGAAATCCTTTCCGTGTGGCAGGGCGGCATGAGCTTCCACGGCGGCTTTCTCGGCGTCCTGGTCGCGCTGTGGTTTTTCGCGCGATCGCGCCGCAAGCGCTGGCTCGACGTCACCGACTTCGTCGCCCCGCTCGTGCCCCTGGGCCTCGCCGCCGGCCGGCTCGGCAACTTCATCAACGGCGAACTCTGGGGGCGTGCAACCGATTTGCCGTGGGGAATGGTGTTTCCTCCGGCCGGCCCGCTGCCGCGACATCCGTCGCAGCTCTATCAATTCGGCCTCGAGGGCCTGCTGTTGTTTGCCGTGCTGTGGATCTACACGCGGCGCCGGCGCCCGCTCGGCGCAGCATCGGGCCTGTTTCTCGTCGGCTATGGTCTATGCCGCTTCGTGGCCGAATTCGCGCGCGAGCCGGACAACTTCCTCGGGTATCTGGCGCTCGGACTCACGATGGGGCAGTGGCTTTCGCTGCCGATGATCGTGATCGGGGCTCTGATGCTGCACCATGCCTACCGGCGCGCGGACAAGCAAGAGCCGACGTTGCTCGACCGGATGAAATAGCGCCGCGCGCGCGGCCGCCGTCAATCGAGACGGCGGTACTCGCCGTCGATCGATTCGCGGCCGCCGCGGGAATCGCCGCCCATCGCGGTGCTTGGCGCGAACTCGCGGCCGAGATTGAACCGCAGCGCCAGCAAGGCGAGCGCCATCACGTCGCTGATGATCCCGGGAAGCAGGAAAAGCATTCCCGCGAGCACCTTGCGTCCGCTGTCGAAGAGCCCGCGCAGCAACGGCTGCTCGCCGTGCATGGCGGCCACCGTGTTGGCGCGAAACGCGGTGCGTTCGTTGCGGAGCAGGTAGAGTCCGGCGAGCGCGGCGAGCCCGAGCCACGCATATACGGGCACGCCGGTCCAGCGCGCAATGCGGACCGTCGCGTAGAGATCGAGGAGAGGGAAACCCAGTACAATCAGCAGCATCGCGACTCGCATGGAGGCTCCTTGGCCGGCGCGGCGATCATGATCGTCACCCACATGCCCGACCGGGCATCGGCGTTGACCCTGGCGCGATCGCTGGTGGACTCGCGCATCGCCGCGTGCGTCAACGTCGGCGCACCGGTGGAATCACTCTATCACTGGCGCGGCAAAATCGAAACTGCGCAGGAGATTCCGGTGGTGGTGAAGACGCGTTCGGACCGCTACGCCGACGTCGAGGCTGCGATCCGCGCGCAGCATCCGTACGAACTTCCCGAGATCGTCGCGTTCCCCTTGACCCATGGTCTTGCCCCCTACCTCCAATGGATTGCCGACGAAACCGCCGGGACGTGAGATGCGCTTGCCCATCCCTTGGGACGGCGGGCGCCGGATGAAGTCCATGCGGCGCCTGGGGACTTGGCCGGCCGCCGTGCTGCTGGTCACCCTTCCCGCGATTTCGGCGTGGGCGCAGATCAAGCTGCTCGAGCCCGAGCGCGCTTTCGCGTTCAGTGTCCAGGCGGTCGACGAGAAGACCGTCGAGGCGCGATTCGCGATCGCGAGCGGGTACTACCTGTACCGGGAGAAGCTCAAGCTCTCGGTCGAGCCGGCGACCCTTGCCGAGGCCCCGGTGCTGCCTGCCGGCAAGGTCAAGGACGACGCATTCTTCGGCAATGTGGAAACCTACCGCGGCCGCCTTGCCGTGCGGCTTTCCCTCGAAGGCGTGGAGCCAGGCGGAAAGGTGACCGTCAAAGCCGAGTCACAGGGGTGCGCGGATGCGGGGGTGTGTTACCCACCGCAGGTCCAGCGGGTGACCGTGGCGCTCCCGGCCCGAGGCGCGCGCCCGGGAAACCCGGTCAGCGCCACACCCAAGAAGTCCTGGTTCAACTAGGATCCGCGGTAGGCTCCGGCATTATGATGTGAGCGATCACTCTCTATAAATGCGACGACTGTTCTCGGATCGATCGATTCTCGCGTGGCTGGCGGTGGCCCTGGTGGGCGTGCTTGCCGCGGGCGCCGGGCTCTACTTCGGCGAACGCAGAGCCGGGAATGTCGGCAGCGTTCACGGCAGCGACGCCGTGACGCTCTTTGGTGTCGCCTTGCCTGATCTCGCGGGACGCGAGCAATCGATCGGCCAGTGGAAAGGCAAAGTGCTGGTGGTCAATTTCTGGGCGACCTGGTGCGTGCCGTGCCGGGAGGAAATGCCCGAGTTCGTGAAGATGCAGAAGGAGCAGGGCGACCGCGGGCTCCAATTCGTGGGGATCGCCGTCGACGACCCCGCCAAGGTCAAGGCCTTCGCCGCCGAGCTCGGCCTCAATTACCCGGCGCTGATCGGAGGCTACGGCGCGATCGAGCTGTCGAAATCGCTGGGCAATCGGCTGGGGGCGCTGCCGTACACGCTGATCGTCGATCGCGCCGGACGCGTCAGCCACGCCCAGCTGGGGCCGATCAAGCCGGCGGACTTGCGCTCTATCATCGCCCAATTGATCTAGTATTTTCGTTAACTCCAGCTATTTCTGCCAAAAATCGCGCTCACCTAGCCAATCCTGCGCAAGCAGTCAAGAGCCGGATCGGGCCTCCTGCCGTTTGGCGGGTCCGTCCAGCCGTGGGCGGCGCCTGCACGAGGGGAGTCCGGTCGAACGGGCGGCGAGATTGCCGGATCCGGCTTGGCCAACACATCGCCAGTGTGTCGATCTTTCGTCATCGCTGGACAATTTGACCCAATCTGCGCGAAACTCCCGGCTCGCTTTACTGGGGGGTCCCGCCAATGGCATTTCGAACAAGCAAGGCGGCGTCGCAAGTGCTGTCGCGCGGGTCGGAATGACGCCATGGACCTGCGCAAGCTCAAGACATTGATCGAGCTGGTCGAAAGCTCCGGCATCGCCGAACTCGAGATCGAGGAAGGGGAGGAGCGGGTGCGCATCACCCGTGCCGTCGCGCCAAATCCGGCGCCTGCCGTCGTCGTGCCGCCGGCGTTGACCAACGGAGGAGCTCCCCCGGCAAGCCAGGGGAGCGCCCCGGCACCGCCGCCGCCTGCCCCGGTCGAAACCGAGGGCCACCAGGTGAAAAGCCCCATGGTGGGGACGTTTTATCGTTCGGCGTCGCCGGGCGCGAAACCGTTTGTCGAGGTCGGCGACACGGTCCAGGTCGGCGACACCCTCTGCATCATCGAGGCGATGAAGCTGATGAACGAGATCGAGTCCGACAAGGCCGGGGTCGTGAAACAGGTACTGATCGAGAATGGGCAGCCCGTCGAGTTCGGGCAGCCGCTGGTCGTGATCGCCTGACTTGCCGCCGCTTCGCCCCCCGTCGTCGCCCATCGTGGCCAAGAATCCGAACCAGCTTTTCGGCAAGATTCTGATCGCCAATCGGGGCGAGATCGCGTTGCGCATCCAGCGCGCGTGCCGGGAGCTCGGAATCCGGACGGTCATGGTGCATTCCGAGGCCGACCGCGAGGCGAAGTACGTGCGGCTTGCCGACGAATCGGTGTGCATCGGGCCGCCGGCCTCGTCGGCAAGCTACCTCAACGTGCCGGCGATCATCGCTGCGGCCGAGGTGACGGACGCCCAGGCGATCCATCCGGGCTACGGGTTCCTGTCGGAGAACGCGGACTTCGCCGAGAAAGTCGAGCGCTCGGGCTTCGTGTTCATCGGTCCGCGTGCCGACACGATCCGCCTCATGGGCGACAAGGTGAGCGCCAAGGTCGCCATGATCAAGGCCGGCGTGCCCTGCGTGCCGGGGTCGGAAGGAGCGCTGCCCGAAGACCCGAAGGAGATCGTGAAGATCGCGCGGCAGGTCGGCTACCCCGTGATCATCAAGGCGTCGGGCGGCGGCGGCGGGCGCGGCATGCGCGTCGTGCACACCGAAGCGGCGCTCGTGTCCGCGGTGACGCTGACAAGGACCGAGGCGCAGGCGGCGTTCGGCAATCCCACGGTCTACATGGAGAAGTTTCTCGGCAATCCGCGGCACATCGAGATCCAGGTGCTGGCCGACGAGCACAAGAACGCGGTCTGGCTGTTCGAGCGGGATTGCTCGATGCAGCGCCGCCACCAGAAGATCATCGAGGAAGCGCCGGCGCCGGGACTGTCCGCCCGGGCGTTGACGAGGATCGGCGAACGCTGCGCGGACGCGTGCCGCAAGATCGGCTACCGTGGCGCGGGCACCTTCGAATTCCTGTTCCAGGACGACGAGTTCTTCTTCATCGAGATGAACACGCGCATCCAGGTCGAGCATCCGGTCACCGAGCTTACGACCGGCATCGACCTGGTGCAGGAGCAGATCCGCATCGCGGCCGGGCAGAAGCTGCGCTTCCGCCAGCGTGACATCGTGCGCCGGGGCCACGCGATCGAGTGCCGGATCAACGCCGAGGACCCCTACACGTTCGTGCCGTCGCCGGGGCGCATCACTTCGTACCATGCGCCGGGCGGGCCCGGAATCCGCGTCGATTCGCACGTCTATCACAATTACTTCGTGCCGCCGTATTACGATTCGATGATCGGCAAGGTCATTGCCTACGGCGATACGCGAGACCAGGCGATAGCGCGGATGCGGATCGCGCTGTCCGAAATGGTGGTCGAGGGAATCAAGACCAACATCCCGCTGCACCAGGAGCTCCTGCTCGACGAGAAATTCCTGCGCGGCGGAGCGTCGATCCACTATCTCGAAGAAAAACTCGCCAAGCGCAAGCTGGTCGGCTGATACTTGTCGCAGGCAGGGCTTCGGTCGTCTTTCCCGTGCCAGCATGAGTTACCTTGCCCTTCGTTTCGACGCCGACGCCAACAGCGCGGACGCGTGGGCGGACGCGCTGCAGGATTTCGGCGCGCTGTCCGTCGACATCGCCGACGCGCGCGCCGAAACGGCGGACGAGTCGCCCCTGTACGACGAACCGGATGCGCCGGCGGCCGCGCTTTGGCCGGTGAGCCGGTTGACGGCGCTCTTTCCCTCGGCATCGGTGCTGTCCGCGGCACTCGCGGGTCTGGCCGCGCGTGGCGAAGCGTTGCCGCCGCACGAGACGTTCGACGTGCCGGAGCAGGACTGGGTGCGTTCGACGCAGGCGCAGTTCGCGCCGCTCAGGATCGCGGATGGCCTTTGGATCGTGCCGTCGTGGTGCGACGCCGTCGATCCCTCCGCGATCAATCTCGAGCTCGACCCGGGACTGGCGTTCGGGACCGGATCGCATCCCACCACCCGTCTTTGCCTCCGGTGGCTGGCCCAGGAGCGGATCGGAGGCAAGGCGGTCCTCGATTACGGCTGCGGATCGGGGATCCTGGCGATTGCCGCGAGCCGCCTCGGTGCCAGGCGCGTCGTCGGCACCGACGTCGATCCGAATGCGCTCACCGCGAGCCGCGCCAACGCCGCGCGCAACGGCGTCGCCGCGACCTTCCTCCCGGTCGACGAGCTTCCCGCGATCGAAGGGGCGTTCGACGTCGTGGTCGCCAACATTCTCGCGAATCCGCTGATCTCGCTCGCGCCCGCTCTCGCGCGCCACTTGCGGGCGGGCGGGCACATCGTCCTTTCGGGCGTTCTCGAGGCGCAAGCCGACGCCGTCATGACCGCTTACGCACGGTGGTTTAATATCGGCGTCTGCGAGCGCGACGATGGGTGGTGCGCGCTTGCGGGAACGCGCCACGCAAACCCGACCTGACCGGGTCCCTCGCCCGCATCCCCGATGCCCGACGAAAAATATACGCGCTGCCCCGGTTGCGCGACGGTGTTCCGAGTTGCGCCGGAGCAACTCGCGGTGCGCGGGGGACAAGTCCGTTGCGGGCAGTGCAAGACGGTGTTCGACGGCATCGCACAGCAAATGTCGCTCGCGTCGTCGATGCGCTCGCATGCCGGCCCGCCGGCCGACGCCGCGGCGGCCGCCCCACCGCCATCGACCGCACGCGACAGGCCCGGGCCGGACCCGCTGCGGGACGCCGATGCACCGATTTCCTCGCCGGGCGCAACGGAGGCCGATGCCGCCGCCGCGCCGCCCGCCGACCGCTTCGCGGCTCCAACCAAGACGACCCGCCGGGCGCGGACGGCGTTTTATGTTGCCGCCATCGTGGTGCTTCTGCTGCTGGTCGTCGCACAGGCGACCTATCATTTCCGCGATTCGATCGTCACCTACTGGCCGGTCGCCCGTCCCTCCTTCGAACGCCTGTGCGCCCTCGCCGGGTGCGCGATCCGACCGCTGCGCGACGCCGGCATGAGCTACCTTTCCATCGACGCTTCGGACCTGCAAGCCGATCCGGCGCACCGCGGGCTCCTCATCCTTACCGCGACACTGCGCAATCGGGCCGCGTGGCCACTCGCCTATCCTCACCTCGAGCTGACGCTGTCCGATGCCCAGGACCGCGTGGTCGTGCGCCGGGCGTTGGCGCCGGCCGACTATGCCGGCGGTACGGCGGATCTGCAGAAGGGAATCGCCGCGAATGGCGAGGTCACCCTCAAGCTCTTCATCGACGCCAGCGCGACGACTCAGGCAGGCTATCGCCTCTATATGTTCTATCCGTAATTCGAGGTCCGAAATCGGGGAATTCCTCCCTTTGCCCCGTAACGGTGCGATGATCGACCCTCGTCGAAAGCGATCAATAGCCTAGAAACAATGGGTTATGATGGCATGGTGCGTTCTGAACGATGAACGGCGCCCGATCCATGGCGAAAAACCTGAAGCTTGACGCGATGCACCATGCGCCTGCCGGGTCGCGACCACCTCTCGCACCATTCTGGCGTTCGATTGGGTATCATTGCGCCAAGATGGTGCGAAATTCCCGACGGAAGCGTCTCGGCGGGCAGAAAGCCCTGTCGCAGAGGGGCATTCGTGCCCGGACGGTTATGGCATAGTTCTCGCTCATCTCGACCCGCCAGTTTTGCAATGCATCGTAGACCCAGCCGTGCCCCCAACAAGGAGACTCGCATGACCAGCCCTGCCGACGTCCTCAAGATGCTCAAGGACAAGGACGTCAAGTTCGTCGACCTTCGCTTCACCGATACCCGCGGCAAGGAACAGCACGTGTCCGTGCCGACCAAGCAGTTCACGATGGACAAGTTCGAAAGCGGCCATGCCTTCGACGGTTCGTCGATTGCCGGCTGGAAGGGCATCCAGGCGTCGGACATGCTGCTGATGCCGGATCCCGCCGCAGCGTACATCGACCCGTTCATGGACGAGACCACGCTCAACATCACGTGCGACGTCATCGAGCCCTCCGACGGCAAAGGCTACGAGCGCGACCCGCGCTCGCTCGCGAAGCGCGCCGAGGCGTACCTCAAGTCGAGCGGCCTCGGCGACACCGCGTATTTCGGTCCCGAGCCCGAATTCTTCATCTTCGACGCCGTCGAGTGGTCGGTCGACATGTCGGGCAGCTATTGCAAGGTGTTCTCGTCCGAAGCGGCATGGTCGTCGGCCGAGAAATTCGAAGGCGGCAACATGGGCCATCGGCCGACGGTCAAGGGTGGCTACTTCCCGGTACCGCCGGTCGATTCGCTGCAGGACATCCGGTCGGCCATGTGCCTCGCGATGGAGCAGATGGGTGTCGAGGTCGAGGTGCATCACCACGAAGTCGCGAACGCCGGGCAGTGCGAAATTGGCACCAAGTTCGAGACGCTCGTGAAGCGTGCGGACTGGCTGCAGATCCTGAAGTACGCGGTACACAACACCGCGCACGCGTACGGCAAGACGGCGACGTTCATGCCGAAGCCCATCGTGGGCGACAACGGCTCCGGCATGCACTGCCACCAGTCGGTGTGGAAGGACGGCAAGAACCTGTTCGCCGGCGACGGCTACGCCGGGCTGTCGGACTTCGCCCTGTACTACATCGGCGGCGTGATCAAGCACGCGAAGGCGTTGAATGCGATCACCAACCCGGGCACGAACTCGTACAAGCGGCTGGTGCCGGGATTCGAAGCGCCGATCAACCTCGCGTATTCGGCGCGCAACCGCTCGGCGGCGATCCGCATTCCGTATGTCGCCAATCCGAAGGGCCGCCGGGCCGAGGTCCGCTTCCCGGATCCGACGGCGAATCCGTACCTCGCGTTCGCGGCGATGCTGATGGCGGGACTCGACGGCGTGCAGAACAAGATCCATCCCGGCGATCCGATGGACAAGAATCTCTACGACCTCGAGCCGGAGGAGGCCGCGAAAGTGCCGCATCCCTGCGCGTCGCTGGACGAAGCGCTCGATCACCTCGACCGCGATCGCGCATTCCTGACCAAGGGAGGCGTGTTCACCGACGACATGATCGACGCGTACATGGGGCTCAAGATGGAAGAGGTCACGCGCTTCCGGATGACGACGCACCCCGTCGAGTACGACATGTACTTCAGCCTGTAATCGAATCGTCACGCGACTCTCGCTGAAAGCAGGGGACGCGGAAGGGGCTGACCGCCGGGTCCGCCCCTTCTTTGCCTGCGCGCCGATAATTCAATACACTCCGCTGCATGCCGAGTCGACGAACCCATCGCGGCGCCGCGAAGGGAATCTTGCTGCGGGGCCCGATCGTCGCGTGGCTCGTCGCCGCCGCCTGTGCCGACGCGTCGGCGGCGACGCTCGCCGAGAAGGCGCGGGAGTCGGGCTGCGTCAACAAGCCGATGTGGCTCGCTGGAGACACCTACCGCTGCTCGACGGAGTCCGGGGCGTTCTCGTATTTCAACGTCCCCGGCGGGGGCGGCAGCGGCGAGCGGTTGACTCCCAAGGCACCGACGCCCGCGGGTTTCCCGAAGGTCGATCCGGAAACCCAGAAGGGACGCGACGGCGTGCGTCGCAAGGTGCTCGCGGACGAATTGTCCGCCGAGGAGAAGCTGCTCGCGGAGACGCGCGTCGCTTATGCGGATGGCGCTCCGGCGCCCCTGCCGGAAGAACGAGCGGACGCCGAGAAATATCGCGTCCGCATCGCCCGCCTGCGCCAGGCGCTCAACGTGCACGAGAAGAACATCGAGGCGCTGAAGAAGGAGCTCGCCGCCGTCAAGTGACGGCCGCGCGACGCGCCGCCGTCGCGGGCGGGCGCGAATTTTGCAACGCCATGCTCGCGACCCCGGCGGCATCCACGTCATCGGGACGGCGCTCCCCATGATCGTGGTCTCGAAGCTCTTCCCCTCGCGTGCCGCCGACGATGCGGGCGGGGTCTTTGCCGGCATCGAGCTGCTGGCCACCGCCGTGCTCATGCTCGACGCTGCGCGCCGCGTGACCTACGCCAATCCCGCCGCGGAAAACCTTTTCGAGCTCGCCAAGAAGCACCTGGTCGGCCATCGACCGGATCAGGTGTTCACGGACGCGGCGGGCCTCGACGCGGCGATCGACAAGGCGGTCCGGGGCGGGGCGACCTACACGGAGCAGGAGCTCGAACTCACGGTCGCCGGCAAGTCGAAGCTGCATCTCACCTGCACGGTGTCGCCGGTCGAATCGAAGGAAGCCGCGCTGCTGCTCGAATTCCGGCACATCGACCAGCAGCTGAAGATCGCCCGCGAGGAACGCCTGAACGAGCAGCAGCAGGCGAACCGCGAGCTGATCCGGAACCTGGCGCACGAGATCCGCAATCCGCTCGGCGGCATCCGCGGCGCCGCACAGCTCCTCGAGCGCGAGCTCGACCGGCCGCAGCTGATCGAGTACACGCAGGTGGTGATCGGCGAGGCCGACCGATTGCAGTCGCTCGTCAACCGGCTCTTGACGCCGCATCGGCTGCCGACGTTCCAGCGCACGAACATCCACGAAATCGTTTCGCGCGTGCGCAGCCTCGTGCAGGCCGAGTTTCCGCGGGTCAACGTGGTCTGCGATTTCGACACCAGCCTGCCGGAGTTCGATGCCGATCCGGAACAGCTTACGCAGGCGACGCTCAACATCGTCCGCAACGCGGCGCAGGCCCTCGAAATCGGCACCGCGGATCCGCGGATCCGCCTCACGACGCGCGTCGCGCGTTACGTGACGCTGGCGCGAAAGCGCCGCCGGGTCGCGTTGGCGCTCTCGATCGAGGACAACGGCCCGGGCATTCCCGATGCGATACGCGACCGGATCTTCTATCCGCTCGTCTCGGGACGCGAAGGCGGCAGCGGGCTCGGCCTCACGCTGGCGCAGGCTTTCGTCGCGCAGCACGCCGGAGCCATCGAGTGTGAAAGCGTGCCGGGATGCACGGTGTTCACCGTGCTGCTGCCGCTCGAGTAGCCCGTGTCGCTCACTATCCTTTCGCTCTTGCCCATCAACATGTCGGGAATGCTGTGATGAAACCTGTCTGGATCGTCGACGACGACCGCTCGATTCGCTGGGTCCTCGAGAAGGCGCTCGAGCGCGACGACATTCCATATGAATCGTTCGTCTCCGCCGCCGAAGTCCTGCAGGCGCTTGCTGCGGGCGACCCTTGCGTGCTCGTGTCGGACATCAGGATGCCGGGCGAGTCGGGGCTGCAGCTGCTCGACAAGGTGAAAGAGCGCTTCCCGCGCCTGCCGGTGATCATCATGACCGCGTACTCGGACCTGGACAGCGCGGTGGCGGCCTTCCAGGGTGGCGCTTTCGAGTACCTGCCGAAGCCGTTCGATGTCGATCATGCCGTGGCGCTCATCCGGCGCGCGATGGCGGAAGCGCCCGCGCTCGCCCCGGTCGAGGCGACGGCGGGCGGCGCCCCGGAGATGCTTGGCCAGGCGCCCGCGATGCAGGAAGTCTTCCGCGCGATCGGGCGGCTGTCGCAATCTGGCGCCACGGTGCTCATCACCGGCGAGTCCGGCACAGGCAAGGAGCTCGTCGCGCGCGCGCTGCACCGGCACTCTCCGCGCGCGCCGGGACCTTTCATCGCGATCAACACGGCCGCCATTCCGAAGGACCTGCTCGAGTCGGAGCTGTTCGGCCACGAGCGCGGCGCCTTCACCGGCGCGCAGAGCTCCCGCCGCGGCCGCTTCGAGCAGGCCGAGGGCGGCACGCTGTTCCTGGACGAGATCGGCGACATGCCGCCCGATCTGCAGGTGCGCCTCTTGCGCGTGCTGGCCGACGGCGAGTATTACCGCGTGGGCGGCCATGCACCGCAGAAGTCGAATGTCCGCGTCATCGCAGCCACCCACCAGAACCTCGAAGAGCGCGTGCGACGCGGACTGTTCCGCGAGGACCTGCTCCATCGCCTCGACGTCGTGCGGCTGCGCCTGCCGCCGCTGCGCGAGCGCCAGGACGACATCGCGCCGCTCGCCCGGCACTTTCTCGCGAAGAGCGCGCGCGAGCTCGCCGTCGAGCCGAAGCTGCTCTCCGACGCCGCGCTGAAGCTCCTCACGACATTTTCGTTTCCGGGCAACGTTCGTCAGCTCGAGAATCTCTGCCACTGGCTCACCGTGATGGCGCCCGGCCAGCGCGTCGACGTCGCCGACTTGCCGGCCGAGCTGCGCGAGCCGGCCGGCGGGGCGGCGGGTGCGGGCAACGGCGAGATCGACTGGCAATCGGCCCTCGATCGGGAGCTCGCGCAGGCGCTCGCGCGGGGCGAGCAGGGTGTCGGCGATCGGCTCCTGCGCGAATTCAAGCGCACGCTCATCCTGCGCTCGCTCGCGCACACGGGCGGCCACCGCCTCGAGGCGGCGCAGTGGCTGGGCTGGGGCCGCAACACGCTCACGAGGAAGATCCAGGAGCTCGGACTCGAACCGGAGCTGCGCAAGGGTGGCAGCGCGGGCGAATGAGCGACCGCCTAGGTTGCGAGCTCGACGATCACCGGGGCGTGATCGGACGGGCGTTCGCCCTTGCGCGCGTTGCGGTCGATGCGGCAGGACGTGCATCGCGCCGCAAGTTCGGGTGAGAGCAGGATGTGGTCGATGCGCAAGCCGTGGTTCTTAGGAAACGCGAGCTGCCGGTAGTCCCACCAGCTGAACGTCTTCTCCGGTTGCTCGAACAGGCGGAAGCTGTCGCGCAGGCCGAGCGCCTGCCACTCGCGGAACACCTGTCGTTCCGGCTCCGAGCACAGCACCTGCCCGCGCCAGAGCTCGGGCTCGTGGACGTCGCGATCCTCCGGTGCGATGTTGAAATCGCCGGCGACCGCGAGCGCTCCGTGCTGGGCGCATTCCCGCGCGAGAAACGCGGTGGCGGCCCGGCACCAGTCGAGCTTGTAGCGATACTTGTCCGAGTCGACCGTCTGGCCGTTCGGCACATAGAAATCGACGATGCGCAGGCCGGCGACGGTGGCTGCGAGCACGCGTTTCTGCTCGTCGGCGAAGTCAGGCAGCGCCGTCACGACATCGTCGACGGCGCCGACGTCCTCGCGCACGAGCAGCGCGACGCCGTTGTACGTGTTCTGGCCGGTGAAATGCGACGCGTAGCCAGCTGCGGCGAGCTCGGCGCGCGGAAACTTCGCGTCAGTGAGCTTGGTTTCCTGCAGGCACACGATGTCCGGTCCCGTCGCGGCGAGCCAGTCGAGCAGGCGCGGCAGCCGCACGTTGAGCGAGTTGACGTTCCAGGTGGCGATCTTCACCAAGACCTTTCCATGTTTTGCTGATTGCTTGTCAGCTCGAGGTGGCGGGTTTGCCGCGGGGCATGGCTCGCGCTGTCGCCGGGGATGGCGCCGGAGGCAGGTGCGACTCGGAAAATTCTACCAAGATTGGGTCGTTGCCGCGTCCTGCCCGTTGCCGCCGGCCCAAGCCCTGCCGCGCCATTCGAACGGTTGGCGCGGCCATCGGATATCGGGGCGCGAGAACCCCGAAGGAATTCCCTTGACGGTGCCGCGGTTTTTGTGTGTACTGACTGCGGCATTCCCTCTGCAGGAGGGCCCCCGATTAGGGGCCGTCGATAGGGGCGAATTGTCGCGAGAGTGACGGCTTCAGCGACGCCCGGAAAAGATCCATAAGGACGAACAAGCCTGCCACTCCGCGTGGCTGTGCCCGGGTATCGGTGAGCGCTGCCGCGCGGCGGGCGTCGACCGGAATGCGGCGACGACTTGAGGAGGGACCGCAATGAAAAGACGCACTTTCCTGACACGGGCCGGTACCGGGCTAGCGGCCACCGCCATCGCGGCGCCGGCGATCGCGCAGGCCCCGTCACGGTCAAGTGGCGTCTCGCCTCGAGCTTCCCCAAGAGCCTCGACACGATCTACGGCGCAGGAGCGTTCTTCTGCGAGCGCGTCGGCAAGCTGACCGATGGCAAGTTCGAGATCACCCCGTACGCGGCCGGACAGATCGTGCCCGCCGCTGCAGGTCCTCGACGCGGTGCAGCAAGGCACGGTCGAGTGCGGGCATACCGCCTCGTACTACTACGTCAGCAAGAACCGGGCGTTCGCTTTCGGCTGCGCGATTCCGTTCGGTCTCACCTCGCGTCAGCAATCGGCGTGGGAATATGCCGGCGGCGGCATGGAGTTGCTGCGGGACTTCTACAAGGAGTACGGGATCGTCCACTTTCCCGCGGGCAACACCGGGACGCAGATGGGCGGCTGGTTCAAGAAGGAGATCAAGACCGTCGCGGATCTGAAGGGCCTGAAGATGCGAATCCCCGGAATCGGCGGCGAGGTCATGGGGCGCCTGGGTGCGGTGCCGCAGGCGTTGCCGGGAGGCGAAATCTACGCAGCACTCGAGCGCGGAGTCATCGATGCGGCCGAGTGGGTCGGCCCTTACGACGACGAGAAGCTCGGCCTCTACAAGGTCGCCAAGCATTACTACTATCCGGCATTCTGGGAGGGCGGCACCGAGCTTTGCGTCATGATCAACGCCGCGGCATGGGACAAGCTGCCCAAGCAGTATCAGGAGGCGGTCGAGTCCGCTGCCGCCGAGGCGCATGTCAAGATGCAGGCGCAGTACGACGCCAAGAACCCGATCGCTCTCAAGAGCCTGATCGCGAACGGTGTCAAGCTGCATCCGTTTCCGCGCGACCTGTTGCGCGCCGCCAACAAAGCGGCCTTCGAGCTCTACGAGGCCGAGGCGGCGAAGAACCCCGCGTTCAAGAGGCTCTACGAGCCCTGGAAGAAGTTCCGCGAGCAGCAGTACGAATGGTTTGCCATCGCGGAGCTCTCCTTCGAGTCGTTAGCGGTGTCCGGGAAATAGCGGACCCACGGTGAACGCCGCCAGGCCCTGGCGGGTGCGTGCCCTGTTGCCTGGCGCGATCGTGCTGGCGGCGGCTGCCATGCTCGCGGAATCGTCTGCGCAAGCCGAGTCGCCTCGCCCGTATCGCATCGGGGTCCTGAACGAGGCCTGGGCCGCCAATCATCCGACCGTCGAGGGCCTGAAGGCGGGCCTGCGCGCCCGGGGCCTTGCCGAAGGTCGCGACGTGACCTTCGAGGTGCATTTCACCGAAGGGCAAGAGCGACGCTCTTCCGGCGGAGGCGCGGGCGCTGATCAAGGCTCAAGTCGACCTGATCTTCACGAACAACGAAGCGGCCGCGCTCGCCGCCAAGGACGCCACCAAGCAAATCCCGATCGTCTTCACGCTGGTTGGCAATCCCGTCGCGGCCGGAATCGTGCCGGACCTGGCGCGGCCGGGCGGCAACCTGACGGGCATTGCCGGCGGGGCGACGCAAATCGTCGCGAAGCGGATCGAGATCCTGCGCACTCTCATGCCGAAGGTGCGCCGCGTCTGGTTCATCTATCGCGCGGGCGATCCCACCGATGTAGCTGCGGTTGCGGCCGCCGATCTGGCGGCCCACCATCTCAAGGTCGAGTTGCTCCCCCGATCGGTCGAGAGTGCCGATCAATTGAAGCGCGCGCTCCTCGAGCTGCGGCCGGGCGACGGGCTCCTCTCCCCGGAAATGGATGCTCTGGACATCACGGCGGCAATTCTGGACAAGTCCGTGAAGTCGCGGGTTCCGGCGGTCTTCACGACCGCGCACTGGGTGGCCCGCGGCGGGCTCGCCGCGTATGGGCCCGACCTGTACGCGCAAGGCGTCCAGGCCGCCGGCATCGTGGCGAGGATCCTGCAAGGAACGCGTCCACAGGACCTTCCGGTCGAGTCCGCGGACGACATCGCTCTCGCGATCAATCTGGAGACGGCACGACTCCTACTCGCTGGACGTTCCACGCAAGATCCTGTTCCGCGCCGACGTGATCCAGCGATGAAACTGTCGATGCCGCGCGGCTTGTTCCGCAAGTACCTGGTCTTCCTGCTGTTGCTGGTGGGCGGCGTGCTGTCCGTGAGCAGCGCCGTCGAGCTCTATTTCTCCTACCAGGAGGCCAAGCAATCGATCGTCCGACTCGAGCGGACGAAGGCGCTTGCGGCGGCGAGCGAGATCGAGCGCTACCTGGGACAGATCCTCCAGCACCTTCGCGGCACGATGCAGGGCGCGATCGACCTGTCCGCGCTGGGCACGACCGGTACCGGCACCCAGGCGGGAGGACACTCGCGCGCCGCCGCGCTCGCAGAACAGCGCGAGATCGACTTCCTGCGCCTCCTGCGCAACGTCCCTGCGATCAAGGAAGTCCGCCATCTGGATCTCGCGGGCAAGGAGCAATTGCGCACGTCGCGTCTCGCGCTCGACGCGGTGAACAGCGGTCAGGATTTTGCCGACTCGCCCGAGTTCCTCGGAGCGAAATCGAAGAAGACCTATTTCAGCCCGGCCTACTTCAGGAACGAGACCGAGCCGTTCATCACGATGGCAGTGGCGCCGGACGAGACCGCCGCCGAGGTGACGGCGGCCGAGGTCAACCTGCGGGCGATCTGGGACGTGGTGACGCGCATCGGTACGGGGCGCGCCGGCAATGCTTACGTGGTGGATTCGAACGACCAGCTCATCGCCCATCCCGATCTGCAGGCTCGTGCTGGCGAAGCGCGACCTCTCCAATGCGCCGCAGGTCAAGGCGGCCCGGAAACAACGCGCCGGCGGTGCGCAGGACGAGCAGGTGTTCACGATTGCCGAGGGTCTGCAAGGCGGCCAGGCGCTTGCCGTGCATGCGGCGATTCCGGCGCTCGGCTGGCTCGTGTTCATCGAGCGTCCGGTCGAGGACACGTTCGCCCCGCTGCGCGCCGCGACGGTGCGCAGCCTGGTCGTGCTGGCATTGGGTCTTCTGCTCGCGATGCTGGCGAGCGTCGCGCTGGCCCGCAGGATGGTCGCGCCGGTCCGCCGCTTGCAGGAAGGCGCGGCGCGCGTCGGCAAGGGTGAGCTCGATCATCGAATCGACATCCGTACCGGCGACGAGCTCGAGGCGCTCGCCGACGAATTCAACCGCACCACCGCACGGTTGCAGGACTCGCAGCGCAACCTCGAGCAAAAGGTAGAGGCGCGCACCGCAGGAGCTCACGCGCTCGGTCGAAGAAATGCGCGCGCTCGGGGAGGTCGGTCGGGCGGTCAGCTCGACCCTGGACCTCCAGACCGTGCTGGTGACCATCATTACGCACGCAGTCGAGCTGTCGAAGGCCGACGCGGGCGGCACGATCTACGAGTTCGACGAGGCAACCGAAGTGTTCGAACCGCGGGCTAACTATGGCGTAGAGCGACGCCATGGTCGCAGATGCTGCGCGAGGCGCGGATTCGGCTCGGGGAAACGACGTGGGCATCTGCGCCGAGCGACGGACGCCATTCCAGATTCCCGACTTCGAGCTGGAGCGCGATAACCGATTGCGCGATCTGCTGATGCGCGAAGGCATACGCTCGGTGCTGGCGGTGCCGCTGTTGCGCGACGAGCGGGTGATCGGCGCACTGGTGGTCCGCAGAAAGACGGCGGGCGAGTTTCCGGAGTCCATTGTAAGGCTGCTGCAGACTTTCGCGGCCCAGTCGGTGCTCGCCATCGAAAACGCGAGGCTTTTCCAGGAGATCCACGAAAAAGGGCGGGAACTTGAAGTCGCGAGCCAGCACAAGTCGCAGTTTCTGGCCAACATGTCGCACGAATTGCGCACGCCGCTGAACGCCATCATCGGGGTCACCGAGATGCTGCAGGAGGACGCGCGCGACCTCAAGCGCGAAGATGAGCTCGAACCCCTGAGCGCGTGCTGCGAGCCGCACGGCATTTGCTCGCGCTCATCAACGACATTCTCGACCTCTCCAAGATCGAAGCCGGGAAAATGGACCTGCTACGTGGAGTCATTCGCGATTGCTCCACTGATTGAAGACCTAGTCAAGACCACCACCACTCTTGCGGCGAAGAATGGCAATCGGGTGGTAGTCAATTGCCCGGCCGACATTGGCGCAATGCGATGCCGACCAGACGCGGATTCGGCAGGCGCTGTTCAACCTGGCGAGCAATGCGACCAAGTTTACCGAGCGCGGCGCGATCACGATCGATGCGAAGCGCACGACGGAAGACGGGCGTAATGGATCACAATCGCGGTCACGGATAGCGGCATCGGCATGACGCCGGAGCAGGTGGAGCGGCTGTTTCAGGACTTCACCCAGGCCGACGCGTCAACGACGCGCAAGTACGGAGGTACCGGACTAGGGCTCGCGATCAGCCAGCGCTTCTGCCGCATGATGGGCGGAGATATCACGGTCGAGAGCGCGCCGGGCCGCGGGTCGACTTTCACGCTGCGTCTTCCGGCTGAAGTACTGGCAGGCCCGATGGCACGAAGCAGCTGGGCTGCGTACCGCAAACCGTTCTCCCGGCGCCGTGGGAACCAAGTCGTCCTGGTGGTTGACGACGACGCAACGGTACGAGACCTCATGGAGCGGTTCCTCAGCAAAGAAGGGTTTTCCGTGGCCACGGCGATCGGTGGGCGCGAGGCGTTGGATCTGGCGCGGGAATTGCACCCTTCCGCGATCACGCTGGACGTGATGATGCCCGACCTCGATGGCTGGACGGTGCTTGCGGCGATCAAAGGTGACCCCGCGCTTGCGGACATTCCCGTCATTCTCATGACGATCCTGGATGAGAAGACTCGTGGGTACGCGCTGGGCGCGCGGACTATATGGTGAAACCGGTTGACCGCGAGCGTCTGGCGGCAATCTTGAAAAACCTTGCGCGTCGGCGGGCCACCAGGTGCTGGTGGTCGATGACGACCCGTTCGTGCGTAACGATGTGCAGCGCGCCCTGGAGACGGAAGGATGGCAGGTCGGTGAAGCCGAAAACGGGCAGATCGCGCTGGCGCGCCTTGCCGAATTGCGCTGCCCGACGTCATCGTGCTCGATCTCATGATGCCGGAGATGGACGGGTTCGAGTTCCTCGAGGCGCTGCGCAGCCGCGCCGAGTGGCGTGACATCCCGGTGCTCGTCGTGACCGCCAAGGACCTGACCGGAGGATGACCGCGTCGCGCTGACCGGCGGGGGTGAAGCGGATCATCCCGAAGAGGGACATATGATCGCGAGGACTTGCTGCGCGAAGTCGCGCGTTTGCTCGGGCGCGTCCGCGATGCGCGGAGCGTCGCCGAAATGGAGGGGTCGAGATGACAAGAATTCTCTGTGTCGAGGACAACGACGACAACCAGTTCATGCTGCATCGGCGTTTGACCAAAGCAGGATTCGAGGTCAAGATCGAGAGGAACGGCGCGCAGGGCGTCGAATGGGCGAAGACGTTGCTGCCCGACCTCATCGTGATGGATCTGAATCTTCCGGGGCTCAATGGCTGGGAGGCAACGCGCCGATTGAAGAACCAGCCGGAAACGAAACACATTCCGATCATCGTCCTCACTGCCCACGCTGAGGAGAGTAGCCGCGAGAGGGCGCTCGCCGCCGGCTGTGACGCATATCAAACGAAGCCGATCGATTTCGGTCGGCTGGTGGATAGCATCCGGTCGCTCATCGGCCCGAGCGCCACATCGCCGCCTGCCGAACCGAAATGACCTGTTCGACGCCCGCGCTTCGCCGCAGCGGTTGCGCGTGCAATGAAGAGGGCATCGTGAAAATTCTCTACGTCGAGGACAACGAGGACAACATCTACGTGGTCAAGAACCGGCTGACGCGGGCCGGATTCACGGTTCTCGTTGCGACCGACGGCGCGCAGGGGGTGACGATGGCACGGCACCGAGCAGCCGGACCTGATCCTGATGGACCTGAGCTTGCCGGTGCTGGACGGGTGGGAGGCGACGCGGCAGCATCAAGGCGGCGCCGGAAACGAAGCACATTCCGGTCAGTCGCGCTGACTGCACATGCGATGACCGGCGACCGGGAGAAAGCGCTGGCCGCGGGCTGCGATGACTTCGACACCAAACCGGTGGAGCTGCCGCGTTTGCTCGGAAAGATCCGGGCGCTGTTGCCAGAGCAGACCGGCATCGTGAATGTCCGCAAGCGGCGCTGCTCGTCGTCGACGACAACGAGGACAATCGCTACACGCTGACGCGGCGGCTGCAGCGCGAGGGTTACGCGAACCTGACGACCGCCGTCGACGGCCAGCAGGCGCTGGAACTTCTCGGCGCGCAGCCGTTCGACCTGGTTCTGCTCGACGTCATGATGCCGGGCCTGAACGGCTACGAGGTCCTGGAACGCATGCGCGCCGACAACCGGCTGCGCCACATCCCGTGATCATGATCTCGGCCTGGATGAGATCGAGAGCGTGGTCCGCTGCATCGAGCTGGGCGCCGAGGACTACCTGTCGAAACCCTTCAATCCGACGCTGCTGCGGGCGCGGGTCGGCGCGAGCCTGGAGAAGAAGCGCTTGCGCGACGAGATCGTTGCGGTCCTCGACCAGATCGAAGGCGAGTTGCAGTCCGCGCGCGCGGTCCAGCTCGGCATGGTGCCGACCGATTTCCGCCTTCCGACTGCGGCAGGTCCGGTGGAGATCTTTGCCACCCTCGAACCGGCGCGGCAGATCGGCGGCGACCTCTACGACTTCTTCTGGGGCGAGGACGGCAGGCTTTACTTCGTCATTGCGGATGTTTCGGACAAGGGGGCGCCAGCGGCGCTGTTCATGGCACGGACCAAGACCATGATCCGGATGGTTGCGACGCTTTCTCGCGCGCAGGGGGGGGTGCCGCTGGAACCGGACCGGATTGTCAAGAAGGTCAACGAGGAGCTGTGTCTCGACAATAGGCAAGGGATGTTCGTGACCGTCTTCTTCGGCATCCTCGACCCTGCAACAGCCGTGGTTTCGTTCTGCAACGCCGGGCACAACCCGCCGTATATCGTGAGCGGCGCGAACGGTGTCGCGGCGCTTGGCGGGCCGCGCAATAAACCGCTTGGCATCCGGCCGACGTTCGACTATGCGAGTGGAACGCGCACGCTCGATCCGGGCGACTGCCTGTTCCTCTTTACCGATGGCATCACCGAAGCGATGGATCCCGCAGGCGACTGGTTCTCGGAAGAGCGCCTCGAAGAGACGCTCCGATCCCTTGCCGGAGAGTCGGCCAGCGCGGTGGTCGCAAAGGTCATCGCAAGAGTCCGGGAATTCGCCGCGACTGCCCCGCAAGCCGACGACATCGCGGCCATGGCGATCCGGCGCAGCGGGTAAGCATGGTCGAAATCACCATCGTAAACCAAGTCAGCGAGCTCGCGCGCGTAGCGGGTCTTCTCGACCGGCTTGGAGCCGAGCGTCATCTCGCTTCGGAGACAGTCACGGACATGCAGGTCGCCTTGGACGAAGTCCTGAATAACATTACGAAATACGCATACCCTGATACGGCCGAGCACAAGATTCATATCTGCTTGCGGGTGCTCGATAACGTTCTTGAAGCGGTGGTCGAGGATGGCGGAGCGCCATTCGATCCGCTGGCGGTTCCGGCACCGGACGTCAGCGCGCCGCTGCACGAGCGCCGTGTGGGGGGAGTTGGCATACACTTCGTCAGGAATCTCCTGGACGAGGTGATCTACGACCGCATCGGCGAGCGCAATCATCTCGTGCTCAGGAAACGTTTCAAGACATAGAAGAGGGAAGAATCAGCATGGATCTGCGTGAGGAAAAGGTCGGCGACGTCACCGTGGTCGAGGTCACGGGACGCATCGACAGCACCACCGCGCCGGCGCTGGGAGAACGGCTGAGCGCGAATCTGGACGCTCCGAAAGTCCGCGTTGTGCTCGATCTCAGCCGACTCGAGTACATCAGCAGCGCGGGGTTCAGAATACTGTTGCTTGCCGCGAAGCGCGCCGATGAGTCGGGGAGCCGGTTGGTCTTGTGCGGCGTGGCGGGCAAGGTGAGGCAGCTCTTCGACCTGGGCGGTTTTCTCGATCTGTTCACCATCGTGGGGACGCGCGAAGAAGGCATCGCAGCCGCCAGTAGGCTGGACGGCACACATGGCGACCTCATCCTCCGCGAGAAAGCCGGGCAACATCGTCTATGGCCTCGATGAGACGCCGCCGCTGCTGGTAACGGCAGGTAACGCGGTCCAGCACGTCGCGTTGATCTCGATCAATTTCGTCTATCCGCTGCTGATCTTTCGGCTGGCGGATGTGCCGGTCAGCGGAGTGGCCAGCCTGCTCGCGGTGGGCCTGTTGGTGCTTGGGGCCGGTACGTTTCTCCAGGCGCTCAAACTGGGTCCGGTCGGCAGCGGCTTCCTGTGCCCGGCGACCTTCACGGCGGCGTACCTGAGTCCGTCGCTGCTCGCGGTCAAGGCGGGCGGGTTGCCGCTGCTGTTCGGCATGACACTGTTCGCCGGCACGCTGGAGGTGCTTTTCTCACGGTTGCTCACTCGGATGCGGCCCTATTTTCCAACCGAGATTTCCGGGTTGGTGATCTTGATGATCGGAATCAGCGCCGGAATGGCAGGACTGCGTTTGCTGCTCGGAGTCGACGTCGAGCCCGTCACTCCGGCCGAGTGGTCGGTTGCGGGCATCACGCTCGCTTCGATGATTGCGTTCAATGTCTGGGGCCGAGGGTTAGTGCGGATGCTGTGTGCGCTCGAGGGACTGGTGGTGGGCTACGCGGCTGCCGCGCTTGTCGGGTTGCTGGGAAGCGGGCAGTTCGAGAGCGTCGCCCGCGTACCGTGGATTGCGCTGCCAAGCTTTCAGTACATCGGCTGGTCGTTCGACCTGGCGCTGGTCGCGCCATTTGTCATCGCGTGCCTCGCGGTGGCAATGAAGGCGGTGGGCACTATCACCGTGTGCCAGCGCATGGTCGATGCGGATTGGGTGCGGCCCGACATGACGCTCCGCGACGCGCGGCGTGCTTGCCGACGGCGTTACAACGATGGTGGCCGGGATCGTCGGGGCGGTGGGCACCAATACGTCCACGCCTTCGGTCGGGCTCGCTTCGGCGACCGGAGTCGCCAGCCGATACGTGGCCTACGCGATCGGCGGTCTGTTCATCGCGCTCGGGCTGATGCCGAAGCTCGCAACACTGCTCGCGGTGATGCCGCGCGCGGTGATGGTCGCGGCACTGCTGTTCACGATCTGCTTCATCATCATCAACGGCTTGCAGATAATCAGCTCGCGCCTGCTCGATGCGCGGCGCACTCTGGTCATTGGCACTGCCATCATTGCGGGCATCGCGGTCGAGGCGTTTCCGACGATGTCCGCGGGAGCGCCGCCGGGCTTCGTGCCGCTGATCGGCTCTTCGTTCGTGTTTTCGACGCTGATCGCGCTGCTGCTCAACCTCCTGTTCCGCATCGGGGTGAAGCAGACGGCGACGTTGAAGGTGGACGGTACGCAGGTCGATCCCAAGAAGATTGAAAGTTTCATGGAAGCCCAAGGGGCACTCTGGGGCGCAAGGCGCGACGTCATCGACCGGGCCAGCTTCAACCTGACGCAATCGATCGAGACGATCGTGGACGGCTGCGAGCCTCAGGGAGCACTTGAGGTCGCGGCGACTTTCGACGAGTTCAATCTCGACCTGCGAGTCATGTACTCCGGCCCGCCGCTCGAGCTCCCGGAGAAGCGTCCCACCAACGAGGAGATCATGGAGTCCGAAGAGGGGCAGCGCAGACTAGCCGGGTTCATGCTGCGGCGTTACGCCGACCGGGTGCACGCGACACACCAAGCGGGCCGGTCGACGATCCTGTTTCACTTTGATCATTGAGGAAGCCGGAATGAAAGTGCGGTCGAGGCCGAGCCGCTGGGCGAAGTCATGCTGAAGGGCATTGCGCATCCGGTGCAGACGTTCAAGGTTACGGCCTTGAAATCGTGACCTTGAGACCACCCGGGTGCCGTTGGGCCGCGGGTTGCGAAGCGCGGCGGCACAGCCCGCAGCCGCGCGATTACTTCGGGTAGCCGCCTCCTGGCACCGGGACCGGCTGCGCCGCGGCGGGGGGCGCCGCGGGTGCTGCCTCGGCCGGAACTCTCGCGGCGACGCGGCGCGGAGCCGATTTCGGGTAGCCGGCTTCGTCGAGCATCGCGGTCCAGCGGGCTTCGTTGAAGCCCTTGGCGATGAGCTTGTCACCGACCTGCAGCACGGGCGCCTGTTGCTCGCCCGTCAATCTCTTCAGCTGCTCGGCGCCCTTGGCGTCCTCGACGTTGATCGAGTTGAACGGAACGCCGCGCCGGTTGAGCAGGCCCTCGGCGCTTTGGCAGACGGTGCCGCACGCGAAGGTGTACAGCGTCACGGGAAAGCGCTCCGACGCTTGCGTGAGCGCGAGCGGGACGTCGTTGTTCTCGATGAAATTGTGCGACAGGCGCTTCGCCTGGACCTCCTTCGAATCGGTCGGGGGCGACCGGTCCGAGTAGACGACCTTGCCGTCCTTGTCGACGTAGCGGAAGACCTGCTGGCTTTGCGCGGAGGCGCCGGCCGTGATCACGGCGGCGGCCACGCCAAAGAGGAGCGCGATTCGTCTGGATTTGCGTGCCATGGCTTCTCCTTCGGAACACCTCATGCCGGTGTCATGCCATTATGCCGCAGAAGGGCGTCGAGTTGGGGCGCCCGTCCGCGAAACGCCACGAACGACTCCATCGCGTCGCGACTGCCGCCCCGCGCGAGCACCTCGTCGCGGAAACGGCCCCCGGCGGCCGGCCACAGCGCGCCGTCCTCCTCGAACACGCTGAAGGCGTCCGCGGAGAGCACCGCAGCCCACTTGTAGCTGTAGTATCCAGCCGCGTAGCCGCCGGCGAAAATGTGCGCGAACGAGTGCATGAAGCGGTCGTAGGGAGCCCGCGGGGCGACCGCGATCTCGCGCCGCACGACGTCGAGGACGTCCTGCGGCGACTCGCCGCCGCCCGGGTCGTACGCGGAATGCAGCAGCATGTCGAAGAGGCCCGACTCGACCTGGCCGATGGTGACGAGGCCGCTCTGGAAATTGCGGGCCGCAAGCATGCGGTCGAACAACTCGCGCGGCAGCGGCTCGCCCGTGTCGACGTGCGCCGTCATCTCCGACAGCACGTCCCATTCCCAGCAGAAATTTTCCATGAACTGGCTCGGCAGCTCGACGGCATCCCATTCGACGCCCTGGATGCCGGAGACTCCCGCCACCTCGACGCGAGTCAGAAGCTGGTGCAGGCCGTGGCCGAACTCGTGGAAGAGGGTGATCACTTCGTCGTGGGTGAAGGTTGCCGGCTCGGTTCCGGCCGGCGCCGAAAGGTTGCAGGTGAGGTATGTCACCGGATGCTGGACATGCGCGCCGGCGCGGCGGCGGTTGATGGCGTCGTCCTGCCAGGCGCCACCCTGCTTGCCGGGTCGCGCATAGTTGTCGAGGTAGAACTGGCCGATCAACGCGCCAGAGGCGTCGAACACGTCGAAGAACCGGACGTCCGCGTGCCACGTCGCCGCCTTGCCCGCGCGGATCGAGATGCCGTAGAGCGTCTCCGCCACCCGGAACAATCCTGCGAGGACCTTCGCTTCGGGAAAGTAGCGGCGCACCTGCTGTTCCGAGAACGTGAATTTCCGGGCCTTCAGCTTCTCTGAAGCATAGGCGCGGTCCCACGGCGCCAGATCGACGAGGCCGAGCTCGGCGGCCGCAAAGGCCTGGAGCTCGGCGTAGTCGCGCACGGCGTACGGTTTGGCGCGGCGCGCGAGATCGCGCAGGAACACGAGCACTTCGTCGACGCTGTTCGCCATCTTGGGCACGAGCGACAGGGAGGCGAAGTTCGGATAACCCAGAAGCTGCGCGGCTTCGCGTCGCAGCAGGAGGAGGCGCCGGATGGCGGGGCTGTTGTCCCACGCGGGGGAGTCCCCCAGATCGGAAGCGCGCGTCGTGTAGGCCCGATGCAGCGTCGCGCGGAGCGCGCGGCTGTCGGCGTAACTCACGGCCGGCAGATAGCACGGCATGTGCAGTGTGAGCTTCCAGCCGGGCTTGCCGTCGGCTTCCGCCGCAGCGCGCGCCTCGTCGACCACGCGTTCCGGAATTCCCGCCAATTCGCTGCGCTCGGTGATGTAGAGCGCCCACGCGTTGGTGGCGTCGAGCAGGTTGTCGTCGAAGTGCGCCGCGAGCTCCGCGAGCTCCTCTTCCACGGCCTTGAGGCGGGCCTTCTGCGCGGCCGGCAATTCCGCGCCGCCCAGCCGGAAATCGCGCAATTCGTTCGTGACGGCCCGCTGCTTCGCGGCGTCGAGCGCGGCGAACGAAGGCGCGGCGGCGAGCTCGCGATAACGTGCAAAGAGCCTGGAATCCTGCGCGAGGTCGGTGAAGAAGGCGGTGACCTTGGAGAGATTCGTGTGATACGCGCTGCGCCATTCGGGCGTGCTCGCGACCGCGTTGAGATGCCGGGCGGTTCCCCACGCGCGATCGAGCTGATCGAGCGGTTCGGCGAGCGGCTCGACCACGACGTCCCATGTTGCCGAACGGGCGTCCGTGGCGACGGACTCCACCGCGGCGCGGGCGGTCGCGAGCAGGCGATCGACGGCCGGGGCGACATGCGCGGGACGTATCGCATCGAAGCGGGGCAGATCGCTGAAGTCGAGCAGCGGATTGACGGCGGAGTTCATGGTCGGATCGGTCATGGTTTCATTGGCGGAGCGGGACGGGATTCATTTCGCGTGATTCATTCGCAACTCATTCGATTGGACCATGGCCCTGCGGGGAGGCGATCCCCTGCCGCAAGGTAACGTCGAGGTGCGCAAGATCGTCCGGTGTGCCGACATTCGCCCACGCGCCGGCGAAAGTTTCGCCGGAAACGCGGCCGTCGGCTATCCACCGTTGGAGGTAGGGCAGGAGTTTGAGCTTTGTCCCGCGCGGAAGTTCGCGGAACAGTTCCGTATCGTAGAGGCCGATGTTCGCGTACGTGTAGCGCGGGTTCTGCTCGAGCGCTAGCCGGCCCTCGACGAGGGCGAAATCGCCGCCGGGATGATAGGGCGGATTCGGCACCAGCACGAGATGGGCGCGGCTGCGGGGGGCCTTCCCGACCATCGCCTTCGCCCTAAGGTGCAACGACGCGTAGTCGAATGCGGTGAAGACGTCGCCGGAGACGATCAGCGCCGGTCCGCGCGGCAGGAGCGGCAACGCCGTGGCGATGCCGCCCGCGACCTCCAGCGGTTCCGGCTCGATCGACCAGCGCAGGGTGACTCCGAAATCGGCGCCGTGGCCCAGCGCCGCGACAACGCGGTCCGCGAGATGACTCACGTTGACGACGATGTCGCGGAATCCGGCGCGGGCCAGTGCCTCGATCTGCCAGACGATGAGCGGCTTGCCGCCCGCCTCGAGCAGCGGTTTGGGTGTCGCGTCCGACAACGGCCGCATCCGCTCGCCGCGGCCGGCGGCGAGAATCATTGCCCCGACACCTGCTGCGGGCGCAGTCGTCATGGCGCGCCCCCGCCATCGCGCGTACCTTCGTGCATCTTGCCGTGCAACTCGTCGAGGAGCGCGAGCAGCGGTTCCAGCGTCCGATAGCGCCCGCACGCGCCGCGCAGGTAGCGCAGCACGCGCGGCATGTCGTCGAGGTACGCTGCCTTGCCGTCGCGATGGCAGAGCCGGGCGAAGATGCCGAGCACCTTCAACTGCCGCTGCACGCCCATCCATTCGAAGTCGTGCCAGAAGGCGCCGAAATCGACGTCGACCGGGAGGCCCGCCTTGCGCGCGCGCTCCCAGTACCTGACGGCCCAGTCGAGCTGCTGCGCCTCGTCCCATTCGACGTACGCGTCGCGCAACAGCGACACGAGGTCGTAGGTGATCGGCCCGGTCACCGCGTCCTGGAAATCGAGGATGCCGGGGTTCGGCTCCGCCTGCATCAGATTGCGCGAATGGTAATCGCGGTGGACGAACACGCGCGGTTGCGCGAGATTGTTGTCGAGGATCCGGCGGAAGGCCCCTCGCAGCACCTGCTCCTGCGCGGGCGTGAGCGTGATCCCCAGGTGCCTTGCGACATACCAGTCGGGAAAGAGCGCGAGCTCGCGCGCGAGCAACGCTTCGTCGTACGGCGGGAGCGCGCCGTCGTGCGTGGCCTGCTGCCAGCGGACGAGCGCCGCGGTCGCGTCGCCGTAGAGCGCCGGTGCCGATGCGGCATCGAGCGCCGCGAGATAGGTTCGGGTGCCGAGGTCGGTGAGGAGCAGGAAGCCGCGATCGGAATCGGCCGCGAGCACCTCGGGGGCATGGAGGCCGGCGCGCCGCAGCAATCCGGCCACGTGGACGAAAGCGCGGCAGTCTTCCTGCGGCGGCGGGGCGTCCATGACGATAAGTGTCGAGAATCCGCGCCAGGATTCGTCGGGGGTGACTCGGAAATAGCGCCGGAAACTCGCATCGGCGGACGCCGGCTCAAGCGTGAACGCGCCGGTGCGCAGCGCACGCGTCGTCCACTCCGACAGGGATTGGAGACGGGCGTCACCTGTGCCCGGGACTGCGCTCATCGGTCGGACACCTTGCGGAATGGAACGAGTGGAAGCGAACGAGTGGGAACCGACATGGGCATCGGGTGCCCGCTCGGAATTCGCCCTGCCGCGAGCGATCCCGGGGATTTTCCGACTCGGTGCACTAGAATGCGTGATTTTACCATCGGCATGTGCGAATGCCGATTCGACGCACCCGACCCCGCGGATGATCCACCGACTCACCCCCATTGCGTTCGCGCTCCTTGCACTGTTCGCGCCACGCGCGGCCCTGGCGCAATCGGGCGCAGTGGCGCCCGACGTCGATGCGGCGTTGCCGGAACCGGGGCTGAAATCGGCGCCGCAGCTCGTCCCGCCGGCGCTCGCGAACCCGCCGTCGTTACCGTCGGCGTCCCCCGCCGCGCCCGCCCGCCCGTCGTCTTCGTCGGCGCCTCCCCCCGACCGCAGCACGATCTTCATGCGCGCGGACCGCATCGAAGGCACCGCCGATACCGCGATCGAGGCCTCGGGCAGGTGGAATTGCGCACGCGGCGCGAAACGGTGCTCGCCCGATTGGCTGCGCTACGATTTCGTCAACGACGAGATCGGCAAGGGCGACGTCCTGATCCGGCATGGCGTCGACTGGATCACCGGGCCCGAAGTCAGGTTCAAACGCGGCACCGAAACGGGATTCTTCACGTCACCCAAGTTCTTCGTCGGCGAGAACTCGCGCGGCAGCGCGTCGGAGATACGGTTCGCGGGCCCCGATCACTACGAAGCCTCCGACGCACGCTACACGACATGCGTCGCGCCGCGCGAGGACTGGTACATCCGGATGGGTGAACTCGAGGTCGACAAGACGCGGATGGTCGGCACCGGCCGTGACGCGACCGTGTACTTCTTCGGGCGCCGGTCATCTATACGCCGTGGCTCGAGTTCCCGCTGTCGAACGAGCGCAAGTCGGGCTTTCTCACGCCGACGACGGGTCTCACCGGCATCCGCGGCTTCGAGTACGCGCAACCCTACTACCTGAACCTCGCCCCCAACTACGATGCGACGATCATGCCGCGGCTCATGACCAAACGCGGCGTGCAGTTGAACGGCACGGCGCGCTACCTGTTCGAGAGCGCGCAGGGCGAGGCCGGCGCGGAGTACCTGCCGAACGACCGTGTCACAGGCAAGAACCGGTACCTGCTGGCGTCGAGGCACACGCAGAATCTCGATTCGCTGCTGCCGGGTCTCATCGGCTACTGGAATCTCAACAAGGTTTCCGACAACACCTACTTCGCCGACCTCTCCGACCGCGTCGGCCTCACGTCGCAGACCACACTCCCGCGCGAAGGCGGATTCGCCTATGCCAGCGGGCCGTGGCAGGTGCTCGCCCGCGCGCAGGGCTTCCAGACGCTGCAGGACCCGACAGCGCCGCAACCCGCTCCAGAACCGCGTCCCGCAGGGCCTCGTGACGTTGCGCGAGATCGACTGGAACGGGCTCACGTTCGCCGGCACCGGCGAATACGCGTACTTCCGGCAGCCCGCCACGCTCACGACCGGTCAGCGCGTCTACGCCTGGCCGACCGTCGCGGTGGAGCGGTACGGCGCCGCGTGGTCCTTCGCTGCGCGCACCGGCGTCCACATGCGCGAATACGACCTCAACGACGTGCGGCCCGGCGTTCCGTCGAGGTTCGGTTATGCGATTCCGATTTCGTCCGTCGACGCGAACCTCGTCCTCGAACGCGACTGGAATATCGACGGGCGGACCTTCGTGCAGACGCTCGAGCCACGCGCGTTCTACGTCTACGTTCCTTACCGCGACCAGAGTCGTGCGCCGACGTTCGACACCGCCGTGGCGGACGATTTCAATTTCGGCCAGCTCTTCAGCGTCAACCGCTATCTCGGCAACGATCGGATCGGCGACGCCAACCAGCTGACGCTGGCGCTGACCTCGCGCTTCCTCGACCCGGACACCGGGTCGGAGCGGTTGCGGATCGCCGTGGGCCAGCGGTACTACTTCCAGAACCAGCAGGTCGTGCTGAACGAGTCGCCGCGCGCCGCCGCTTCCTCCGACGTGCTCGTCGGCGCCGAGGGGCGGCTCTCCGACGCGTGGGCGATCGCCGCGCTGTGGCAGTACAACCAGGATTCGAAGCAGACCGAGCGCCTCAATGCCGGCTTCAGGTACACGCCGGCACCGGGCCGGGTCTTCAATGCGAGCTACACCTATTCGCGCCAGTTCTTCGACCCGGTCGGCCGCCAATCGAGGCTGAACCAGTTCGACGTTTCGTGGCAGCTGCCCGTCAATCCGAGCTGGACGCTGCTGGGACGGTGGAACTTCTCGCTCCTCGACAACAAGACGCTCGAGGCCGTGGCCGGCGTCGAGTACAATGGCGATTGCTGGGCCCTGCGGCTCGTCGGCCAGCGACTGGCGACGACCACCCAGACACACGACGACGAATTCGGTCTACCTGCAGATCGAATTGAACGGATTGGCGCGGTTCGGCACTAACCCACTCGAACTCCTGCGCCGCAGCGTCCCAGGCTACCAGCAGACCAACGATCCAACCGTGTCGCCGCGTTTTCGCGACGACACCTCTCCAGGAATATTGAGGTCCGGCATGTCACTCCGACGCATGTCATTCCGCCGCCCTGCGGCGCTCACGTTCGTGTCCGGTCTTGCGCGTTGTCTGGCGCTGGCCTGCGCGGCCTTGCCGACGGCCGCCATGGCGCAGGCACCGGCCCGGGTGCCGGCTCCGGCCCAGGCGTCCACGCCACCGGCGGCGCCGTCGCCGGCATCCGGTCGCGGAAGCACATCGCTCGATCGCGTGATCCCAGTCGACCGGGTGATCGCCGTCGTCAACGACGAGGCGCTGACGCAGTTCGACGTCAACGAGCAGAAGCGCGTCGTGCTGGGCCAGATGAAGGCGGGGAAGGTCACGCCACCATCGGCGGATGTCCTGGAGAAGCAGCTGCTCGAGCGCCTCATCACCGAACGCGTGCTCCTGCAGAACGCGAAGGAGACCGGCATTCGCGTCGACGACACGCAGGTCGAGCGTGCGCTCGCGCGCATTGCCGAGGACAACAAGCTGTCGAGCGACGACTTCCGCAAGGCGGTGGAGCGTGAGGGCATACCGTTCTCGAAATACCGT
>CAVRVQ010000009.1:0-90607 GCA_963724685.1 uncultured beta proteobacterium
GCGACGTCGACGAGCGCTTCGCCTCTCCGCTCGCGCCGTGAGCGCGTCGTCGTCCCTTCGGGTCGGACTGCCCCGCGAGCCTAGGGACTGACGAGCCCCCACGTCACGCGGTGCCTCAGGTCCACCGCTCCGGCGATACTGACAGGAACGCTCTCGACCTGGCCGTTCATTGTCGTGACCTGAACAAGCACCGGCGGCGCGGTAACGCTCGCGCTGGGGTCAGCCTGAATGAGCGCGACACCCGCGATGCCGCCCACGATGTCCACGCTGGGCACGATGCTCCCGCTGCTGTTCATGAGCAGCGAATTGCCCGTGGTGAGGTCGCGCGCGTACAGGGTCGAGGAGAGCACGGCGAGGCAGGGGTCCTGGGATGGCTTCGAGAATCCGTACACCGCGACATTGAGGTCGGCATAGACGTCCGTGTTGATCTTGAGGCTGCCGTCGGTGCCGTCCTGGTACCACCCGCGGCCGATGGGCGTGCCGCTCAAGCCGGCCACACCCGCGCCCGAAATCGCGGTCAGGTCGGCTCGTGTGTACGGCACTGCGGGCGCGGGCTCCGGCGTCATCCACGTGCCGTCCCGGATCACGTAGAAACTGTTGATCACCGATGTGTCGACGAGGTCCTGCTGATCGAGCAGCTTGCCCGTGCCGACGAAGAGGTACCGGTCGACACTGTTGTTCTGGTCGATCTCGATGCGCACGCCGGTCGTGATGGGTTGGGGCTTGTTCGCGGCGTCCTTCAGCGTCGCGATCTTCTCCGCCCGCCATTGGGCGGCATCGGCATTGGAAAGGTCGAACCGCCACACGTTGCCTTTGATGTCGCCGCCGTAGGCTTGGAGCACGTACGGATTCTGCCGGCTGCCGGTGAACGCGCGAATGGTGGACAGATCCGTGGGACTCGTGTCGGTACCGGTGTCTCCGGGCAGCGGGATCTTCTTCAGCAATTGTCCGGCCTTGGTCGGCGCGTTCGGATTGAGGACATAGAGGAACCCCTTGCCGCCGGGATTGTTGTAGCCCGATGCGATCAGCACGACCCAACCATAGGCATACGTCTTGACGAGCGTGGGCGCATCGTAGACGTAACCCAGGTTCGCATCGGTGAATTCCCAGAGCACTTTCCCCGCGGCGGTGGCCTCGGTATCCCCCGACAGGAACGGCGGCGGCGGCGCGATCGGCGTCGTGACATCGAGGGCGTAGACGGCGCGGCCACCGGCGCCGAGCCCGCCGACCAGCACCGTGCGCCAATCGTTGCCTGTCGCCGGTGGCGTCGATGTGTTCGTGTTGGCGAAATCGATGTCCCACACGCGCGGGGTCGCGTTGACGTAGAACTTGTGCGAGTACAGCGGGATGCCGCCGCGCCGGAACGCGAGCGCGCCGATCTGGAACGAGGAGGACGGCGTGTGCGCCGTATCGTTCGGATCGCCGCCGGAGAACATGGCCTTCGGAATGTAGGCCCACGCCTCCTTGCCGCCCTGGGCCGGCGTGTCGACGAGCGCGTGGAGCATGCCGTCGTTGCTGCCGACGTACACCATCGGCGTGCGCCCCGCCCGCAGGGCCTTGAACGCGTTGTAACCGGGATTCGGCGAACCCGCCGCGCCGCTGTCGGCATAGGGCCCATTGGGCGCACCCACCGGCACCGCGGCCGAGTAGACGATATCGCCGAGAAGGTGGGATCGCGTGCGGAAGCTCGTCGTGTTGATCCCTTCGTTCGACTTGTCGCCGCGCAGGTAATTCAGCACCGATTGGGGGGTCGGCGGTGACGCCACGATGCTCCAGCCATTGGTGAGGGAGGCCTGCTGCGCGGCCGACAGGTTGGCCAGCCGGAACGGAACGGCCGCGTTCATGGCGTCGTTGATCGTCACGATGCGCCGCTGCGTGTCCCAGCCGTTCACCGGACCGGCGACCGCCGCCTGCGCATCGAGCTGCGTTGCAGCCGACCACAACGGCGCATTGATCGGATTGCCGTTGACGTCGCTCGGGAGCACGCCCGTGCCGAGGTCGAGCGCGTATTTCTTGACGTCGCCCCAGATGCCCGCCTCGTAGCTCGTCTTGTACGCGTACTGGTTGGTCACGCTCAACTGGGCGCCGCCGATTCCCACCGCCGTGCCGGTGCCGGACTGGTCGGTGAAGTCGGCCAGCGCGCTGACGATGCTCTCCGCCAGTTGCTGCGCATTGCTCGCGTTGAAATACTTGCCGCGGCTGTTGACGGCGGCGTGCCACAGGTCGTCGATGGCCTCCGGCCCGCCGGCGCCGGTCGCCGCAGGCCAGTTGGCGGCACCGGCCGTGACGGCATTGATGCCGTTCGGGTAGCTGATCGTGCCTCTGGCGCCGATGGACAGGCTGTAGGTGTTGACGTGCTGCCACGGCGCGACCGAATCCTTCACCTTGTCGGCAATGGCGGGACGCAGGTCGCGAATCCAGTAGTGCATGGCGAGATCCGCCAGGCTGTCGCTCGTCGCCGGCGATCCCTCGAGATACGGCCGGGGAAAATTCGAACCCGGCGTGAACCCGGTCGCGCCGGGCAGATTGGCGAGGGAGGGCACGGTCTTGTCGTTGTTGCCTCGCGACGCGCTGGACAGGTTCGAGTTCCAGTAGCCGTCGGTCGACAGCAGGTGGAAGTTCGGTTGGCACTTTCCGGTCACGGGATCGAGCGGGTCCGTTGCTCCCGGCAGCCCCGAACCCGCGAGATTGCCGGCGAAGAGCTCGCCGACCCGCCACATGGCATTGGGCAGCGGGGTACCGTTGTTCGGTACGACCTTGTACGCGTTGGTGAGCCAGGTCTGCTTGTTCGCGGCGGTGAAGTCCTTGACGTTCGTAAACAGCGTGCCGTTTTCCCAGAGCGTGTGGAACCCGACGCGCGAGTTCTGGTCGAGTGCGGAAAAGGCGATGCCGGTGGCCGCCTTCATCGACAGTATCCTGGTGCGGTAGAACGCGTACCAGTTCGCGAAATTGGCCATCTCCTGCGCGTACGTGCGCCCGCTCGGATTGGCCGCGGCGGCCCCATTGACGAGAAACCCCGCCGGCTTGATGTCGATGCGCGTGAAGGCCTGCGGGTCGAACGTCGCGGCGCCCGTGCCGTAGCGAACGTATCGGTAGGTCGTCGGGTCCCACTGGGTGGCGCATGGCGACGTGCCCCAGCCCGCGGCGTCCTTGGCGGAGCAGAACTGGACCTTCGAAATCGTGTAGTAATAGGGATTGCCGTTCAGCGTGAAATCGTTGACGAACTTGCACTTCTCGAGGCCCGAGCACGTGACCGAGGCGTTCGGGTAGTTGTAGCCCGCCGCAATGGCGGGGGTCGTGTTGCCGCTGACCGTCACTGCGCTGTAGCTGCGACCATTGCGCCGGCACACCGATCCGTTGGTGTCGGCAGTCTGCTTCTCGGCAGTCGTTGGGCCCGTCTTCCAGCACCAGACCGTATCCGGGTAGCCGGTGGTGAGGTCGATGGTCGCGCTCGGGTTCGCGCCCGGGTAGCCAGCGAATCCGTTGCTGTAGACGCTCGTCCAAGGCGCCCCGCACGTCGCGTCCGTGCCTTCGCAGGCGAGGTCCGTGCCGTCCGCCTTCTTGCCCGGCCGGTAGAGGGCCGAGGGGTCGTAGAACACGCCGTTGTAGTTCGCGCTGCGCACAGGCGGATCGTATTGGGCAAAGGTGGATCCGGTCACGGGAGGCGAGGTCAGGCCGCCGCATTGATTGCCGTCGCGGCAATGCGCGATCCCGGCGGCCACATACGCGACGTAGTCCGGCAGGAAATCCCAGCCCATGCTGCCGGAATCGTCCATCGTGAACAGGATGTTCGGCTTGACGGGATTGAGGCCCTGGATCGGGACCTGGGCCAGCGTTTCGGTGATCGGCGCGGCATGCACCGCCAGCGGCTCGAATGCGAGTGCCGCAGCCAGGGTGGCGGCAAGGATTCGCTTGGATGCGTGCGGGCGGATGACGATCATGGGGATACTCCTATGAACTCGATGCGGCCGAGCCGGCGGCTCCTGCGCAATGCGGCCCTACTTCAGGACAGCCTGCGCGTAGGTCACCGTGTTGCGTGGACCTTCGACCCGCACGGTGACGCGGTAGTAGGCGTCGCCGGGGCGAATCAGGCCGATGTAATGCTCCGTGCCGGGATCGGCGCCCAGCGAGCCGGTCGCGAGATTGCAGTTGGCGCGGATCGCCGGTCCGGGAGCGAGGCACATCCGCTCGATCACGTAGCAGCTCCGGTTGCCGGCGTCGTCGTTGGCGATGAGGCCGTTCGCGAGGCCGGCGCCCGAGCAACCGTTGGCGTTGCGCAGCAGATCGGGAATCTTCGGGACCACGCTGTTTGCCGGCATGCAGCCGCCCGCGTCGCCGCGGACGCACGCAAAGAAGTTCTGCGCCGGGGCATGCTGGGAGCGGTCGAGCGCAGGCGTCGCTTCCCACAGCGCGTGGATCGCACGCTCGACGCCGCGGTCCACGGCGAGGGTCGCCGCCTGCTTCAGGACGAGGTTGCCCGTGACCGCCGTCGCCGCATCCGTCGAGCGCAGCAGCGCGACGCCGGCGATGGACAACGCGACCATGACCAGCAGGGCGACGAAGAGGACGATGCCCTGCGAGCGATGCCGTCGCGACAACGCGCGGCCGGTCGAGCGGTATGGATGCGGATTCGGTTTCATGGGGCGTTCCAGAGCGCGTTGCGAAACGGGATCGTGGTCTCCAGCACCTTGTAGCGGTAATGCTGCGCATCGCTGTCGAGCGTCATTGCCACCGCGCACGGGATGGAGGTGCAGAACATCTCGAGCGTGCCGGGGGAGACGGCTTCCGCTTCGAATTGATCGCTCCGCGTGACGATCGCTACCCGCACCGCCCGGATCTGCTGCCACGTGGCCTGGGGCTGCAGCGGAAGATTGGCCGCGGACCAGATCCCGGTGGCGGGCTGCCACGTGTCGACGGTGCCGTCGTTGTCCGTGTCGAGGCCGAACTGCGCCTTCAGATTGATCACGTTGCTCACCGCCGGCGTCGCCGCCTGTGCCGTCGGCAGCAGGTTCTGCGTGCGCATCGTTCGCGTGACGGGATCGACCGAGTACAGGGTCCGCCCGAACCGCGCAGCCTCGCCGGGCGCTGCCACCTGGCCCAGATTGACGAGCGACGCCACCACCGCCCCGTAGATCGCGGTCGTGTTGTTGCCCGGAGTCGCCGTGAGCGTGTGGTTGATCGTCGCGATGCCGGTGGGTGCGGCGACGGAGACTCCCGCCGCGTTGACGACGGACAGCGTGCAGTTGGCACCCTGGACCGCAACGATCATGTCGTTCGGACTGAAGGCCAGCGGGCCCGCCACGAGATATGCGCCTGGCGTGCCGGTTCCGACATCCGCCGAACTGAGTAGCGGCGCCGGCGTCGACAGCGAGCTCGAGCCTCCGTAGAGCACGGTGATCGCGTCGGGATCGTTGTCGGTCGCCCCCGCGCTGATGACCGCCGGAATCGGGCGCAGCATCGCGCAGCCGGCGAGTGCTGTGGTCGACGCCGAGATGACCTGCCCCGCGCCCATGAGGTCCTGCCCGATGAGAAAGATGCCGTAGCTCGCGTTCTGCTGCGCGTCGCTGCCGGAGGTGATCGTGCGCTTCCGGCCTTCGCTGACTTCGTATACCTGGTAGATGATCAGGACCATCAGCATGCTGATGAGCACGCCGATCATGATCTCGATCAGGCCGACGCCCCGTTGCAGCGACCGTGGATGCGACGAGCGCGCCTTCGCTCCGAGAGACGCGCGCGCGAGCAGGGCGAAGCCCAGGCCCGAAGGGCGCGTCTGCGAGCGCGGGTGGCGGCCGACGTCACGAAGTAACGGTCCGGAACGGCACTGCGGAGGCCGCAGCAATTCGCGCTTCGGACGGCCCGGCGCGCTCATTGGTGCACCCTTGGCGCTTCGCGCCTTCCCTCCGAGAGGGAGCAATTCGCGCTTGGGACGGCCCGGCGCGCTCATATGTTCTTGCCGATCTGCGAGGTGATCAGCACCTGGTGGCGGACGGTCTCGCCCGGCAGTTGCCAGAACACGGTGACGACGACACTGCGGCTCTGCGTCGAAAGGCCGGGCTGCGCGAGATCGACCACGGGTGCATTGGCGCCGTTGGCCGACGGCAGCTCTCGCGCCACCAGGTCTCGCCAGGCCGTGAGCTTGGGACCGCCGGAGCCGAACTGCGGGTCGAGCTCGTTGGCGGCCGTAGCCCACATGTCGCCGATCACCGCGTTCGCGAGGTTCGCGGCTTCCGCACGGTACCGGGCATCGTTGGTCGCGCGGATGGACGCCGCCAGGATGCCGATCAGGCCGAGCACGCCGAACGAGAAGATGAGGATGGCGACCAGCGCCTCCAGCAGGACGCTGCCGTCTTGCGAAAGCTGCCGGCGCCGTGCGCGTTGCGTGTTCGTGGTCATCTCAGCAGGCCCTCGCATCGGGCGGCATCAGGAGCCGCAGCGCCGGGTCGGGATCGCACTGCCGAATGCCCTGCATGTCGTCGACGAGGATGCGCAGCGAGCGCGCCTCGCCGCTCACGGTCGAGCGCACGTCGATCTGCTGCAGGTTCGGTGTGACGATCGGCGAGGGCGACACGACGCGGCCCAGGCCGTTGAACGTGACCGCGACGGCATTGGCAGGGGCCGTCGCCACCGACGTGCTGGTGCCGAGTTCGAACTTCGAGTATTGCTGGACTGGAGGCAGCAGCAGGGCGCCTGTCGTCGGATCGAAGATGTTGATCGACCAGCTCGGGTCGCCGCCGCCCGCGAGTGTGAAGCTGACTGGACGGTTGAGCCGCGTCGCTTCGGTGCGCGCGGTGCGCAGGCCGTTGCTGATCGCCTCGGAAGTCGAGCGGACTTCCGCGTTGCGCAGGAAAGTGGTGAACGACGGCAGTCCGGCCAGCAGCAGCATTCCGGCGAGCGTCACGGCCACCATGAGTTCCAGCAGCGTGAAGCCGCGGGCGGGCAACGGCGTGATCCCCAAGGTCATGGTCATATCGTTTGTGATCTACATTCGCGTCGCTGCGAGTGCGGCTTCCGATCCAACGAAGCCTTCGGGAAATCGCGCTCTCGACGCCGATGGAGGCGCAATACATATGCCATTGTCCTAAACGGCCGATGCTCGCCGGAGCGAGCGGTCGGGCGGCGCGGACCAAAGGTTGCGCCGCGAGGCCGTAGCGCGGTTGTTTACTACCGCCTACGCGCGGACAAACTGCCGTCAGGCGCCTGGAAGTGACGGAAATCGTCATTTGGCGCCGTGGAATGTGCAGCACGCCGATGAGACTCGGCGCGCCTGTTCGCTACAAAGTGCTACTCCTTCACTGCGCTGAAGCGTCCATCTTCGCGACAACCCTGCACGTCCAGCGTCGACCCCGCCTTCGACGCGGCGAGGTGGCCTGCATTTCAGACATCGTTGTCCGAAGGATTGCGCGGCAGTCGGAAGTGGGGACCACCATGCCGCCGGTGTAGCTGCCGGACAGTGCCGGTACGGTGAGCGCCAGCCGCTGGATGCTCTTGGAGACCGTGACGTTCCGATGTGTGCGCGAGGATGCCCGATCAGCCGCCGTGGGCGTGAACGTCGCGGCGCCGACCTGGTCAGCGTCGTCTGCGCCGGATCGAAGGTCGCGGCACCGAAGTAGGTCTCCATCGTCGCGTATGCGGAACCATTGAAGCAGCCACCGTAAGCCATCGGTAATCGCCGCACCGGCACACTTCGCCATCGTTGCTGCCGCTCGCCTGCCGGGCCGCGCAACGGCAGCGGGAACGGGCGAGAGCATGAGATGATCGCGTTGCGACAGGGGGACGAAGTGATCGAGGCGAGTCGCTCCAGCACGGCTTTCGCAAAGACGACGCAACCGACCATGGGCTCGGTGGTCGATCGCGAAGCGTTGTTCGCCTGTCTCGACGGTCAGCCCGGGCGATCGGTCGCGTGGATCGCCGGTCCGCCGGGATCCGGTAAGTCGACGCTGGCTGCGACCTACCTCAAGTCGCGCCGCCTGCAATCCGTCTGGTACCAGGTCGATTCCGACGACGCGGATCCGGCCAGTTTTTTCCATTTCCTTCGCCACGCCGCAGCCAAAATTCCGGGCGCGCGTTCTCGCGATCTCCCCACGTTCTCGCCGCAGCACGGGGATAGTTTCGTCGTTTGCGCGTACCTTCTTCCGGCAGCTGTTTGCGCGCGCGAACGCTCCACTCGCCCTCGTGCTCGACAACCTGGAGGCGGTCCCCGCCGATAGCGCGCTGCCGGCCATTCTCGAGGCCGGCTTTTCGCAGGTGCCGAAGGGGTGCTGCGTCATCGTGACGAGCCGCGCCGAGCCACCCGCAGCGCTCGCGCGACTCAGGCTCGCGGGACTCATGTGCCACGTGACCGGGACCGAGCTCAACCTGTCGCCCGACGAAATCGTGGCGATCGCGGCGGTGCGCGGGCAGATCGTCGCTCCCGAAGCCGCCGCCAAGCTGCACGAGCGGACCCAGGGCTGGGTGGCCGGCCTCGTGCTGATGCTCGAGCATTCGAAGTTCTCGGGCAAGGTCGTCGACTTGCCGGCGGCGCGACACCGCAAGTGATCTTCGATTATCTCGCGGGCGAGATTTTCGATCGTTTCGATCCAGGGACTCGCGAGTTCATGTTGCGGATCGCCTGCCTGCCGCGGATGAGCGTGAAAGTGGCCGAGGCGCTCTCCGGCGAGCCGAAGGCGGGGCGCCTGCTCGTCAATCTCGCATTGAACGACTACTTCGTGCGCGAAGTGCCCTCGGAGGCGGGCCGCCTCTATCAGCTTCATCCGTTGCTGCGCGAGTTCCTGAAGAGCCGCGCCGCTCAGGCGTTGCCCGATGCCGTCAGTGGCGCGTCGCTGCAGCGCGCCGCCTTCTTGCTGCGCGACGCCGGTCAGATCGAGGACGCCATCGCGCTGCTGGTCGAAGCCGGCCAGTGGAACGACGTCGCGTCGATCACATTGGACGAGGCCGATGCGATGCTCGCGCAGGGCCGCAGCGAAACCCTCGCCGGTTGGCTCGACATGCTGCCGCGAGATCTGATCGACGCCGAGCCGCGTCTGCTGCGCATTTGCGCCGCGGCGCGTGCCCATGCGAGCCCGCACGCGGCCCGGCGACTCTACGAGCGTGCCTTCGAAGGATTTCGACGCCGTGGACGACGTCGACGGCATGGTGCAAAGCTGCTGCGGCATCATCGATGCCGTGATCCTCGAGTTCGACGACGTCACGCCGCTCGACCGGTGGACCGAGGCGCTCGACACGCTGCTCGCGACGGAGCGCACAGCAGCGGACACGGCGACGGATCCGACGGCACAGACCACGTTGATCCGGGCGCTGCTGCTGCGCGATGCCGGGAGCCCACGCCTTGCAGATTGGCTCGATTCCGTCGCCAAGGCGCGGCCACGGGCGCAGCCGGGGAATTGGCTGCGGACTCTCCGCGTCTTGCCCGGACACTCGTGTCGGCGGCGGCGAGCCTCGTTCGTGGCGACCTCGCCGTGACCGACGCGACACTGGAAGCCCTGCGCTCCAGCGCGACCGACCTGTCTTCGAACGAGCGTCTTGCGCTCGCCGTGGTGGACGGCCTTCATCATCTCGTCAGCGGCCATTCCGCCGATGCGTTGCGCGTGGCGCACGACGGATTGGAGCTCGCCGACACCGAGGGCCTGCACGCCTACGACGGCTGGCTGCGCGTCATCGCCGCAGTCGCGAGCCTCTACGGCGGCGACCGCGCCGGAGCCCGAAGCCTGCTGCAGCGACTCGAGGCCGACGGTCCTCGCCTTCGCCGCGGCGATCGAGCCTGCGCTCACTACGTTCGTGGCTGGCTCGCCGCGCTCGACGATGACGCCGTCGCCGCACATCGGGAAGCGAAGATGGCGCTTGCCGTCGCCGTCGAGACCGGCATCCCGTGGTTCGAGTGCCTCGCGCGGCTCGCGCTCGCCGACCTCCAGGCCGGCAGCGACGACCGCCTTGGGGCGCAGTCGCAGCTGCGCGCGGCCGAGAGCATCTCCCAGCGACTTTCGAGTCCATGGCTCGATTTCAATGCCAAGGTTCTTGCTGCCGAAGTGGCGCGCGCCGCGCATGACACGGATACGGCTCTCGAGTGTCTGCGTACCGGTTTCCGGCTCGGACGCGAGCACGGATTTCTACAGGTGCCGCGCTGGCGGCCCCAGGCGTTCGCGGAACAGTGCGTCGCCGCCCTCGAGACGGACATCGAGCCCGATTTCGCGCGTGCGCTCGTGCGCGCCGGAAGACTCGCGCCGCGCGATTCCGCCGCTCCGCGTTCCGCGCTGGCCATGGACGTTCCGCATCCTGACTTTCGGCGGATTCCAGCTCTTGCGCGGCGATACGACGGTCGAGTTCACCGGCAAGGGCCCGGGCCGCCCGCTGGAGCTGCTCAAGGTCTTGGTTGGCGCTCGGCCGGCACAACGTGCGCGCGGACCAACTCGCCGATGCGTTGTGGCCGCACATGGAGGCCGACTATGCGCACAAGTCGTTCACGGCCACGCTCCACCGGCTGCGGCGAATGCTGGACGACGACGACGCGGTCGTTCTGCGCGACGGACGCCTTTCGCTCAACAAGGCGCTGGTGTGGATCGACACTTGGGCACTGGAGCAGCTCTTCGACGATTTCGACGCGACGCTTCGCGCAGCCGGCCGTGGTGCAACGGGCGACGTGCTGAACGATTTCGTCGAACAGGCGCTCCTGCTGTACCGCGGGCCTTTCCTGCCGGACGAATCGGAGCAGCCCGCCTACATCGCGTGCCGCGAACAGATCCGCGCCCGGCTGCTCCGCTTCCTCGCCCACCTCGGCCGGGGGTGGGAAGAGGCGGGCTCGCCAGCGCTCGCCGCGGATGGCTACCTGCGGTGCATCGACGTCGACGAGCTGTGCGAGCCGCTCTACCGGCAACTGATGCTGTGTTTCCAGCGAGGTGGCGCCCCGGGCGAAGCCATCGCGACGTACGAACGATTGCGAACCGTGCTGTCGACGCGAATGAAGACGATGCCGTCGCCGGAAACGCAGGCGCTGTACGCGAGCCTCCGCTCTACCGAGAGTCCGCGCGCGTCGCCGTGATCGTCCGCGAGCGGACATCGTCGTCCGACCGCGCGCGCTTTCGCTCTCGAGCTCGCGCTCCAACGCGCCCCAGATCTTGTCGAGGCCCACCTGCAGCGCCGACGGCGGCGGATATTCCCGGCGTGGAAGTCCCGATTTCGGCGCGGCGACCTCGCGCATGCGCATCGTGAGCGACACCTCCGATCCGCCGCGCGCCTCGATGATCGTGGCCGTGATGACGATATCGAGGCCCTCGGGCTCGAAATTGAAGAGCATCGGCCATCGGTCCCACATGCCTGGACAGGATTTCGCGCGCCCGCGGCAGATCGGCGGCGCCGGCGCGATCCCACTCGCTTCGACTGAGCGGCAGTGGCGCGGCCGCATCGGCATTGATGAAGCCGAGACCGCGGGATTGCTGGCGCAGTTCCATGTCGAGGCTCACGAGAGCCGCTGCCGTCGCATCGAAGGTTTCGCCGGTGCTGGCACTCGCGAAGTGAGTGCCCTTCCGGGCGAGGATCGCTTCGTAGTCTTCCTTGAATGCACGGTTGATGTCGTTGATCGCGTCGCGCTTGACCTCCTGGCTCATGCACCCGGCAAGCACGATGGTTGCGGCCAGCCAAAGCCGAGCCAAACGCGCCGCATGGCCCCTCCGGAGAGCATCGTCTCCACGGTCCCCCCCTGACTACGGACTCTTCGCCATGCGCGCAGCGCTGCTCTCGATGAGCTTGTCGGCCTGCGCCCGTTCGGTGGGCTGCAACAGGGCACGCGATCTGCTCCTGCTCGACCTTGGCCGAACCGACCCCGAGGCGCGCCGCGGTCCCGAACCAGACGTAGGCGAGGTTGTAGTTGCGCAGCACGCCGTTGCCTTTCGCGTACATCGTCGCGAGCTTGACCTGCGCGCCGGTCTCGCCCTGCAGCGCCGCCTTTTCGTACCAGCGACCGGCCGCGGCATCGTCGCGCGGAACCCCACGGCCTTCCATGTAGGCGTCACCCAGCCGGGTCTGCGCGCGCGCGTTGCCGGCGTCGGCGAGCGGTCGGATGAATCGCGAGCGCCTCGGAAAAGCGCTTCGCCTCCGTCGCGCGATCGGCATCGGCAAGTTGCTCCGTCGACGTTCGTGCAGTGGCCGCCTTCGCCGGTTCGGTGGAGAGGGCAGCGACGGCCGGTTGAAGGATTGGAGCCGCCGCTTGGGAGGGCGCGACCGCCTGGGGGGGCGGCGCGACCGGCTGCGGACGGCGCCGCTGGGTGGCGGCGCCGCCGCTTGGGGAGCCACGACGGGCGGAGCGGACGCCATCGGCGCCGGAGGGACCGCGACTGGCACGCTCCGGGCCGGTTGAGGTGCGGGCGCGGCGTTTCCTCCGGGCGCTTCTTTTCGGGGACCCGGACGTTCTCGGGAGTTGCGCGAGCGTCGCGCCAGGCCCGGCGGACGTCGCGCTTGGCCGCGGCCTCCACCCGGCTCTTCTCTTGCGCCGCCTGGACCTGCTGCTCCTGTTCGCGCCGCTGGCGCGCTTCGTCGTCCTGCTTTTGCTGTTCCGCGCGCCGCCGCGTCGCATCGGCGAGATCCTTCTCCTGGATGGCTTTCTCCAGCGCCAGAATCCTGCTGCGGGCCTCGTCCCCGCGCTCCATGTAGACGACATACGCCGCGACGGCCGCAGCGACAATCGCCACGCTGACCGCCATCGCAATCGCCTTGCGACGTGGCGCAGGCGATCCGGCCAGCGGATCGGCTCCGGGGATCGGCGCTGCGAACGGTCGCTGCGGCGGCGCAGGCTCCGCGGTCCGCGCGAGCGGCGCGACGACACATCGGATCGCGTCGGCGGCGCATGCGAGCGGTTGCCACGCGCTGGCAGCGACGCTGCGACGGTCGGCACGGGCGTCGGGATCGAAAGCCTCGCCGACGAGCTCTTCGCGCCACTCGGTGACCGACTGCGGCCGATCCTTCTCCGCGAACTCCAGCGCGTGATCGATCGCCGCAAGCAGGCGGCCCGAGTACCGACCCGCACCGATCACCGTGGCCGGCACCAGGACGTCCTGCGTGCTGCCGAGGATGCCCTTGCTGCGCGACACCGCGTCGAGCGGCGAGCGGCCGGCGATGGCGCGGTAGCACGTCGCGCCGAGCCCGTAGATGTCGGTCCACGGCCCCTGGTTGCCCGAGTCGCTGTAGTACTGCTCGAACGGGGCATAGCCCGGCGCGACGAGGATCGTGAGCGTATGGGCGTTGCCGAGCGACTGGCGGGCGGACCCGAAGTCGAGCAGCACCGGGCGGCCGTCGTCACCGATGTGGATGTTGTCCGGCTTGATGTCGCGATGAATGAAGCCGGTCTTGTGGACGCCCTCGAGGCCGTCCAGGATGGGCAGGATGATGCGCAGCAGCTCGTCCTCGGGCAGCGTGCCGCGCCGGTCGAGCAGCGCGGCGAGGTTGATGCCCTCCTCGAAGCGCATCACCATGTACGCGGTGTTGTTGAACTCGAACACCGAGTGCACCCGCACGATGCTGGGATGGTCGAACCGCGCGAGCGTGCGCGCCTCCTGGATGAAGCGCTCGAGCCCCCACCGATAGCGGTCCCGGAGGCCCTCGGTACGCGAGCGGATCGTCGCGTCGGGCATGCGCGTCGCAAACTCGACAGGCAGGTACTCCTTGATCGCGACGCGCTGCTCGAGATTGGTGTCGCGCGCGAGATAGGTGATGCCGAATCCGCCTTGCCCCAGAACCCGCTCGATCACATACCAGTGCAGCCGCGATTGCGCCGGCAACGCGTCGGGATACTCGGGGTCGTTCATGGCGAAACGCGGCCAGACGCGCTCATTTGCCGCGAGCGTAGGGGAAGTGCGACCGCGCGGCAAGCACGCCTCACGCTGGGAAGCCGGATACCTGCGCCGTTGCCGGCTTCGGTCGGGCTCTAGGACGGCCCCGCGATCTTCGCGGACGCGCGACGCGCCTCGATCTCGGCCAGTTTCTCGGCTCTGCCTGCGGATGCCGACGCGATTTGCTGCTCGCAGTCGTTGCGGGCGCACGTCCTGTCGATGCGCTCCTTGACTGCGGCGGCTTCCCGCTCCAGCGTCGCCCGCATCCGATCGAAGAACTCGTCACGCGCCGCCGCCGTCGCAAACGCTTCCGGAATCAGTGTGATCGTCACCGTGGCCGGATACTCGTGCATCGCGCCGCTCGCCGCATCGACGACGATGCCGACAACGCCGCCGAACAGGATGTTGCCGAAGGTCATGGCCTGAAACTCGGAGGCGAGATTCCCTGCGGCCTCCAGATAGCCCAGTCTTTTGCAGCCGACCGCGATCGTGCCCTTCGCCTTCTCGACCTGCACGGAACCCGGCGTCGGATTGACGACCGCCACCGGCTTGGCATCCCGGGTCAGCGTGCACGCGGCACCCGACGGGTCGGTATCGACGGTCACCGCCTGACTTCCCCCTTTGGTCAACGTCGCGCAGCCGCTGGTGAGCGCCGCGAGCGTCAGCAACGAGCCGTAGAGAATCTTCTTCATCGTTTCCTCCCTGGGAATCCGTGGCCGGAAGGTGCAACCGTCACCCGCCGATGTGCACCTGGTACTGCGCACCGTTCGAGAACTTGCAGGTGCCCGTGCCCTGATACGGCGTGGTCATCCGGTACTCGCAGCTCATGTAGGTGCCACGCTGGCCGTACGCGTTGGCCAGTCCGCGGCGATCGTCGCCGGGAACCCGCGTTGCCTCACCGGTCAGGATCTCGCCCCGGTAGTTGATCTGAAACATTCCCTTCCCGGTCATCATGTTCGTGACGGATCCGGACAGGAGGCCGGTTTCCGTCGCCACCTCGTTGGACGGGTACAGGCGCGCCTGCAACGCGGCGGGCATGGCAGGTCCGTTGGGTCCGCTCGGCACGGCCGTCTCCAGACCCGCCGATCCGTATGCCGATCCGTACGACGACGGCGCCGACTGGGCGCGATTGGAGCGTCCGGGAACCGGGGCCAGGTAGTTCGGGCCCGGCCCCTGGACGGTCGGGACCGGCACGACGATTCCCGGATAGACGGCCGCGTTGGTCGGGTAGATCGGGGTTCCATCGTTGGCGACCGGAACCATGACGCAGCCGCTCGCACAGGCCGCAGCCAGTGACGCTAGGACAAACGTGCGCTTCGACGTGTTCGACATGGCAGTGACTCCCGTTGGTTGGTTGGTTGACGCCCTACCTCTGTTCATCGCCATGCTGCGACCTGCCGAACCCTGGATGGCTTACACCAGGCTTACGGATCGCTCACAGCCAAGGGGCGGGAGGCCTTGGCGGCCATGCGGGGAGAATGTCGGGGACGCCGTCGGACGCGTGCGTGCGACGGGTAGCGACCGCCAGGAACAGGGTGCCGCCGGGGCGGCGGCGAGGACTACGCGACCGTCGGGTCCTGCCATCCCCCGGGCGGGGCGACCAGGCGATCGACTTCCTGCGGTCCCCACGTGCCGGGCGCATAGCCGTAGATCGGCGTATCGGCGGCCAACACGGGATCGACGATGCGCCACGCCTCCTCGACATAGTCTTCGCGCGCGAAGAGCGTCCGATCACCTGCCATCGCATCGCCCAGAACGCGCTCGTACGCGTCCATTTCTGCGGGCCCGGGACGGCGGCTCGCGAGGAGCTCGACTTGCTGCCCGATCATCCTGTCGTCGGGATCCATCACCGTGGCCCCGATGGCGAGGGTCATCTCGGGGCTGATCCGGAAGCGGACGTGGTTCGGAATTCCAGGGCAGGCGGCAAACATCTTCGGCGCACGGCGGAGCCGCACGACGACCTCGGTGCACGTCACCGGCAGCGACTTGCCCGCCCGGATGTAGAACGGAACACCCGCCCAGCGCCAGGAGTCGATCTCGACTTTCAGCGCGGCGAAGGTCTCCCGGCGCGAGTCCGGCGCGACCCCGGGCTCCCGCAGGTAGCCCGCGAACTGGCCGCGGACGAGGTCCCTCGTCTCGATCGGCGGAATCGACTTCAGCACCTTGACCTTCTCGTCGCGCATCGATTCGCTGTCGTTGCGCGCGGGGGGCTCCATCGCGAGGTTCGCGAGCACCTGGAAGAGGTGATTCTGGATCACGTCACGCACCGTGCCGACGCCGTCGTAGAACGCGCCGCGGCCCTGGATGCCGAAATTCTCGGCCATGGTGATCTGCACGCTCTTGACGAACTTGCGGGTCCAGAACGCCTCGAGGAACGCGTTGGCGAAACGGAAGAAGACCATGTTGTGCACCGGCCGCTTGCCGAGATAGTGGTCGATGCGAAAGATGCGGGTCTCGTCGAACGTGCGGAGCAGGATCCGGTTGAGCTGGCGTGCCGACGCGAGGTCGTGCCCGAAGGGCTTCTCGACGATCACCCGCGACCCCGCTGTGCAGCCCGATCCTGCGAGCTGCTCGACCACCTTGCCGAAGAGCACGGGCGGGATCGCGAGGTAATGCGCCGGACACCGGGCCGGGCCCAAGTCTTCCTTGATCTTCCGGAACGTGGCGGCATCGTTGTAGTCGCCGTCGACGTAGCGCAACAGACCGGCGAGCCGATCGAACGCCGCCGCGTCGAACGCGCCGCGGCGCTCGACACTGTCGCGCGCCCGCGCCCGCAGCTGCTCGAGAGTCCAGCCCGCGCGCGCCACGCAGATCACCGGCACGTCGAGCTGTCCGCGCTTCACGAGCGCCTGGAGCGCGGGGAAGATCTTCTTGTACGCAAGATCCCCTGTGGCTCCGAAGAACACCAGCGCGTCGGATTCGTGTTCGCTCATCCTGCCCTCGCTCGCGGCCTCGCCGCTGCCTCGCTCTTGGCCCGCTGCTGCCTACTTGACCGCCGGTTTCTCGTGGTGGCCGCCGAACTCGAAGCGCATGGCCGACAGGAGCTTGTCCTGGAACAGCGCCTCGCCGCGCGAGCTGAACCGGGCGTAGAGGGCCGTGGTCAGCACAGGTGTGGGTACGCCCTCGTCGATGGCGGCCTTGATCGTCCAGCGCCCCTCGCCCGAATCCGAAACCCGTCCCGAGAATTGCGCGAGCGCCGGGTCCTTGGCGAGCGCGATTCGCGGTGAGATCCAGGAGCCACGACGCGATCACGCTGCCGCGCCGCCACACTTCCGCGATGTCGGGCAGGTTGAAGTCGTACCGGTAGTGCTCCGGATGGGCGAGCGGCGTGGTCTCCGCGTCGACGGCGTGCTGCGCCGAGCCTACGTTCGCGTCCCGCAGCACGTTCATGCCCTCGGCGTACGCCGCCATGAGGCCGTACTCGATGCCGTTGTGGACCATCTTGACGAAATGCCCGGCGCCGTTCGCGCCACAGTGAAGGTACCCTTGTTCCGCCGTACCGCCCGCCGCTGTCGCGGCCTGGCGTGCGCGCGATGCTCGCCATTCCCGGCGCGAGGCGCGCGAAGATCGGATCGAGGTGGCGCACGATGGCCGCCTCGCCGCCGATCATCATGCAGTAGCCGCGCTCGAGGCCCCACACGCCGCCGCTCGTGCCGACGTCGACATAGTGGATGCCTTTGGCCGCGAGCTCACCCGCGCGCCGGATGTCGTCGACGTAGTTCGAATTGCCGCCGTCGACCACGATGTCGCCCGCCTCGAGGTACGGCAGCAGCGCCGCAAGCGTCTTGTCGACGACCGCGGCCGGCACCATCAGCCAGACAGCCCGCGGCGCAGTGAGCTTGGCCGCGAAATCGGCGAGCGACGACGCGCCGGTCGCCTTGTCCCGCACGAGGTCCTGCACCGCCGCCGCGGCCATGTCGTAGACGACGCAGCTGTGCCCGCCGCCGATCAGGCGGCGCACCATGTTGGCGCCCATCCGGCCAAGCCCGATCATTCCGAGTTGCATGCGTGACTCCTGTCGATGAAGCGGTGGTTCGCGGCTGCGCCGTGCCATTGCCGGGACGCGAGCAAAGCAGGGGGCGCCGCTCAGGACTTCGCGGCCCTCAGCGTGCGATAGCGGCGGATCAGCGCATTGGTCGAGCTGTCGTGGCCGAGCGGAGGCAGGACTGCCGCGCTCAACTCGCCCACGATCCGCTGCGCGAGCACCTTGCCGAGCTCCACGCCCCATTGGTCAAACGGATCGATGTCCCAGATAACGGCCTGCGTGAATACGCTGTGCTCGTAGAGGGCGACGAGCTTGCCGAGCGCAGCGGGGGTAAGCGCATCGACCAGGATCGTGCTGGACGGCCGGTTGCCCTCGAACACGCGGTGAGGGACCAGCGCTTCGGGTGTGCCCTCCGCCCGCACCTCCGCGGCCGTCTTGCCGAACGCGAGCGCTTCGGCCTGCGCGAACACGTTCGCGAGCAGCATGTCGTGATGCAGTCCCAGCGGATTCGACGCCTTGGCGAACGCGATGAAATCGCAGGGGATGAGGCGCGTCCCCTGGTGGATGAGCTGGTAGAACGAATGCTGGCCGTTGGTACCGGGCTCGCCCCAGTAGACCGGGCCCGTGGCGCAGTCGACCCGCTCGCCGTCCTGCGTCACGTGCTTGCCGTTGCTTTCCATCGTCAGCTGCTGCAAGTACGCGGGGAAGCGCTTCAGGTATTGCTCGTACGGAAGGACCGCCACCGTATCCGCGCCGAGGAAATTGTTGTTCCAGATCGCGAGCAGCCCCGACAGCACCGGCAGGTTGCGCTCGAACGGCGCCGCCCGGAAATGCTCGTCGATCGCGTGGAAGCCGTCGAGCATCGCGCGGAAATGGTCCGGCCCGATCGCGAGCATCGTCGACAGGCCGATCGCGGAGTCCATCGAGTAGCGGCCGCCGACCCAGTCCCAGAAGCCGAACATGTTCGCCGCGTCGATCCCGAATTCGGTCACCTTCGCCCTGTTCGTCGACACCGCGACAAAATGGCGGGCAACGGCCGCTTCGTCGGAGAGCCCCGCCAGCAGCCAGTCGCGCGCCGCATGGGCGTTGGTCATCGTCTCCAGCGTCGTGAACGTCTTCGACGCGACTATGAACAGCGTTTCGGAGGGGTCGAGATCGTGCACCGCTTCGACGAAGTCCGTCGCGTCGACGTTGGAGACGAAGCGGAACGCGAGCGAGCGCAGGCTGTAGTGCCGCAGCGCTTCGTAGGCCATCACCGGCCCCAGGTCGGAGCCGCCGATGCCGATGTTGACGACATTGCGGATCGCGCGGCCGTCATGTCCCTTCCATTCGCCGCTGCGCACGCTGGCCGCGAACGCCGCCATCCGCGCCAGCACTTCGTGGACGCCCGGCACGACGTTCTCGCCGTCGACGGCGATCGTCGCCCCTCTCGGCGCGCGCAGCGCGACATGCAGCGCGGCGCGCTGCTCGGTGCCGTTGATCTTCTCGCCACGAAACATCGCTTCGATGCGAGCGGCGAGGCCGGAGGCTTCCGCGAGCGCGATGAGGAGGCGCTTCGTCTCGTCGGTGATCCGCTGCTTCGAGTAGTCGAGGTAGATGCCTGCCGCTTCGGCCGTCAGGCGTTCGCCGCGCGTCGGATCTTGCGCGAAGAGTTCGCGGAGCGAGTGCTCCCGGAGCTCCCGCTCGTGCGCTTCGAGCGCGCGCCACGCGGGGCGGGCGGGCCTACCCGCGGCGCCCGGAGTCATCGTCGTGCCCTGTTTGCCGGCCGGGCCGCGGCGGTGCGTGCAGGTCGCTTTGCGGCCTGGCCCTGCCTCGCCGCCTCCCACAGCCGGAAGCCGCCGACGAACGCGTTGGAGTTGCCGCCGCGCCGGCAACCGTCCGGCAGCTCGCGGAGCCGTTCCGCGTTGCCGCCGCCGATCACGATGTCATCGGGCAGGAGCGCCGCGCGCAGGAGATCGATCACCTCGTGCACACACCGCCGCCATTTCTTCTTGCCGAAGCGCTCGAGGCCGCGCCGGCCGACGTAGTCCTCGAACGTCGCCTTGCGGTACGGAAGATGGCCGAGCTCCATCGGTTCGACGATCCCGTTGAAGATCATCGCCGTGCCCAGTCCGGTACCCAGGCCGAGGAACAGCATCCTGCCGCCGGTGTAGCTGCCGAGCGCCTGCATCGCGGCATCGTTGATGACCCTGGCCGGCACTCCGAACGCCGCGGCGAAATCGAATGCGGCCCAGCCGCGTCCGAGGTTGTGCGGCTCGGCCGCCGGCTGGTTGCGCCGCACCGGACCTGGGTAGCCCACCGCAACGGCATCGTAGCGCCATCCCTTCGCCAGCGTCTTCACGCCGGCCACCATCTGCGCCGCGGTCATCGTCCTTGCCGACTCGAATTCGCGCGACGCCTGCTGCCCGCTGGCGAGAATCTTGACGTGGGTGCCGCCGACATCGATCACCAGAACCTTCATCGCGCGGAGGCGCCTGTCGAATGGAGTTGCCGCCGAACCGGCAAGGCGTGCGTCGAGGCTGATGTCACGATGCCTATTTCGCGGTCTCGAGCGCGGCGCTCTTCGATGCGATCACCGCCATCAGTTCGTGCCACGAACCGGCGAAGGCGGCCGCGCCCTCCTCCTGCAGCGTCGTCGCCAGCGCGTCGACGTCGACGCCCGCGCGCGCGAACTCGCGGAGCACCGCTTCGCAGTCGCCGCCGTCGCGCGCCATGGGCGCCCCGATCTCGCCGTGGTCGGCGAAGGCCTTCAGCGTGCTCTCCGGCATAGTATTGACCGTGAGCGGCGCGGCGAGCGCCTTGACGTAGAGGATGTCGGACGCCTTCGGATCCTTGGTGCCGGTGCTCGCCAGCAGAAGCCGTTGCACTCGCGCGCCGGCATTCATCGCGCGTTGCAGCCGCGCCGACGCGACGAAGTCGCAATAGGCTTTGTATGCACGCTGGCCGATGGCGATGCCGAGCCGGTTTTCGAGCGCCGCGGGTACCTTGCCCGCCACCGCGACGTCCCAGCGGCTGACGAAGAGCGACGCGACCGACGCCACATCGGGATTCAGCCTCGCCGCGATGCGCCGCTCGATGCCGCGCAGGCAGGCCTCGGCGGCGGCGAGATACTGCTCGCGCGAAAACAGCAGCGTCACGTTGACCGGCACACCGGAGAAGATCGCCTCCTCGATCGCGGGCAGTCCTTCCTTCGTCCCCGGGATCTTGATGAAGAGGTTCTCCCGCCCGGCCCGCGCATGAAGCTCGCGCGCCGCGGCGAGCGTGGTCTTCGTGTCGTAGGCCAGCAGCGGCGAGACCTCCAGCGACACCCAGCCGTCCACGCCACTCGTGCGCTCGAAGGTCGGACGGAACAGATCGGCCGCTCGCCGGAGGTCCTCCTGCGCCAGCTCGAAGAAGAGGCCTTCGCCGGACCTGCCCTCGGCGAGCTTCGCGCGGATCGCCGCATCGTAGGCGGCGCTGCCCTTGATCGCGTGATTGAAGATCGTCGGATTCGACGTGAGACCCGTCACGGACCATTCGGCGATGTAGCGCTCGAGGGTGCCGGTCGTGAGGAGATCGCGCGTGATGTTGTCGAGCCAGACGCTCTGGCCGAGGTCGTGCAGCTGACGCGTCGCCTGCATGTTGCCGCCCCTTCCGGTTGGCGTTGCGCGGTCCGGCTTGGCCGTGGGAGGCGCGGCACCGCAGTCGCGTAGGATGCAATGACTTCGGGTGATTGGCAATCTTTGCGCCAGCGGGCGCGCACGGTCGCGCGTCAGGCCGCTCCCGCCGGCGCCGCGAGCGCCGTCGCGACGATCTGCTGCGCCTCGTCGACGATCGCCGCGAGATGGCGCGCGTCCCGGAAGCTTTCGGCGTACAGCTTGTAGAGGTTTTCGGTGCCCGAAGGACGCGCCGCGAACCAGCCGCTCGCCGCCACCACCTTGAGCCCGCCGATCGCGGCGCCGTTGCCCGGAGCGCGCGTGAGCCGGGCCGTGATCGGCTCACCGGCCAGGAGCGGCGCGCCCACCGCGGCAGGCGACAGCTGCGCGAGACGTGTCTTCTGCTCCGGCGTTGCAGGGGCATCGATCCGCGTGTATACGGGCGAGCCGAAGTCGCGGGTCAGGTCGCGATAGTGCTCTCCGGGATCCCGCCCGGTGGTGGCCGTCATCTCGGCCGCGAGCAGGTTCATGATGAGCCCGTCTTTGTCGGTGGTCCACACGCTGCCGTCGCGCGCGAGGAAGCTCGCGCCGGCCGATTCCTCGCCGCCGAAGCAGAACGAGCCGTCGAGGAGACCGGACACGAACCACTTGAACCCGACGGGCACTTCGCAGAGGCGCCGGCCGAGCGCAGCGACGACGCGATCGATCATTCCGCTCGACACCAGCGTCTTGCCGATCGCGGCGGCGCGCGGCCAGTGCGGGCGGTGCGTGAGCAGGTAGCGGATCGCCACCGCGAGATAGTGATTCGGATTGAGCAGTCCGGCCGAGGGCACGACGATCCCATGCCGGTCGGCGTCGGGGTCGTTCGCGAACGCGACGCGGTATCGATCGCGTTGCGCCACCAGCCGGGCCATGGCGTACGGACTCGAGCAATCCATGCGGATCCGGCCGTCGTGGTCGACCGTCATGAAGGCGAAGGTCGGGTCGACCGCCTGGTTGACGACGGCGATGTCGACGCCGTATCGGCGATTGATCGGCTCCCAGTAGGCGACCCCCGCCCCGCCCAATGGATCGACGGCAAGGGAGAGGCCGGCTACGCGAATCGCCTCCAGGTCGATGACGTTGGCGAGATCCTCGACATACGGCGCGACGAAATCGTGCGCGTGCGTCGTCGGCGCTTCCAGCGCGGCCGCGAGCGGAACGCGCCGAACGCCCCGGTTGTCCTCTCGCAGGAGAGCGTTCGCGCGATCCTGTATCCACGTCGTGGCCGCCGAATCGGCGGGGCCGCCGTGCGGCGGGTTGTACTTGAAGCCGCCGTCCTCCGGCGGATTGTGCGACGGCGTGATCACGACCCCGTCCGCCAGGTGTTCGGCGCGGCCGCGATTGTGGACGAGAATCGCGCGGGAGATGACCGGCGTCGGCGTGAAGCCGCCGTCGCGCTGGTAGACGGTGTCGACACCGTTGCCGGCGAGCGCTTCGAGCGCCGCATCCTGCGCCGGGCCCGACAGCGCGTGCGTATCGCGGCCGAGATAGAGCGGGCCGCTCGTGCCCTGGCCACGCCGGTAATCGCAGATCGCCTGCGTGATCGCGAGGATGTGCGCGCGGGTGAACGCGCCGGTGAGCGCCGAGCCGCGGTGACCGCTGGTGCCGAAGCTCACGCGCTGCGCGGGGTCGGCGACGTCGGGCTTCCGCCCGAAGAAAGCGCGTTCGAGCGCCGCGACGTCGACCAGGATCGAGCTCGGCGCCGGCTTGCCGGCAAGCGGGGATAACGCCATTGCTCTATGCTACCGCGACTCGCCGTTCCAACCCCATGACCTCGCGCCAGATCACGTTGACCGCCGAAGAGGCGCGGCTCGCCGAGGCACGCGCGGGCAAGGCGGCCTGGCGGCGCTGGGGTCCGTACGTGAGCGAACGGCAATGGGGCACCGTGCGCGAGGACTACAGCGCCGGCGGCACGCCGTGGGAATACCTGCCGCACGATCACGCGCGATCGCGCGCCTACCGCTGGGGCGAGGATGGCATCGCGGGCATCTGCGACGACCGGCAGCGGTTGTGCTTTGCCGTCGCGCTGTGGAACGGCGCCGATCCGATCCTGAAGGAACGGATGTTCGGCCTCACGGGCCACGAGGGCAATCATGGCGAGGACGTGAAGGAGTACTACTTCTACCTCGACAACGTGCCGAGCCATGCCTACATGCGGATGCTCTACAAGTATCCGCAGCGGGCGTACCCGTATGACGACCTCGTCGCCGAAAACCGGCGGCGCACGCGCAGCGATCCCGAATACGAGCTGCTCGACACCGGCATCTTCGATGCCGACCGCTACTTCGACGTGTTCGTCGACTACGCGAAGGCCGGTCCCGACGACATCCTGATTCGCATCCGCGCCGTCAACCGCGGCCCCGAGGCGGCGCCGCTCCATCTGCTGCCCACGCTCTGGTTCCGGAACGACTGGTCATGGTATCCCGGCAAGGCGAAACCGCGGATCGAGATCGATCCGTCCGACCCGGACGGCCTCGTCCTCAAGGCGACGTGCCGCGAAGGGGACTCCTACTGGCTCCGCAGCGAGACACCGGACGCGGTGCTTTTCACCGAGAACGAGACGAACACCGGGCGGCATCCCGGGACCATCGGCACCGCAGCGTTCGCAAAGGACGCGTTCGATCGCTACGTGGTTCACGGCGTCGAGGATGCCGTGAACCCCGCGCGCACCGGCACCAAGGCCGCGCCGCTCTTCCGGCGCACCGTGGGCGCCGGCGCGACCGCGGAAATCAAGCTGCGGCTCACGGGGTTTCCGGGCTCGACCGACGCGCTCGGCGCCGGTTTCGATGCGACGTTCGAATCGCGCCGGCGCGAGGCGGACGAATTCTACCGGCGCGTGACGCCGTTCGACTTGCCGGACGACATGCGCAACGTGCAGCGGCAGGCCTTCGCCGGGATGCTGTGGAGCAAGCAGCACTACCACTACTCGGTGCACCGGTGGCTCGACGGCGATCCGGCCGGGCCGCCGCCGCCGGAAGCGCGCCGGTGCGGCCGCAACCATGGCTGGCCGCATTTCGCCGCGAGCGACATCATGTCGATGCCGGACAAGTGGGAATATCCATGGTTCGCCGCGTGGGACACGGCATTCCACGTCGTCGCGCTCGCGCTGATCGACCCGGATTTCGCCAAGGACCAGCTGCTGCTGCTGATGCGCGAGTGGTACATGCATCCGAACGGGCAGATTCCCGCCTACGAGTGGGCGTTCGGCGACGTGAACCCGCCGGTGCATGCCTGGGCGGCGATCCGCGTCTACCAGATCGAGGGCAAGATCTACGGCAAGTGCGACCGCGCGTTCCTCGAGCGGGCGTTCCAGAAGCTGGTGATCAATTTCACGTGGTGGGTGAACCGCAAGGACGCCACAGGCAACAACATCTTCGAGGGGGGATTTCTCGGTCTCGACAACATCGGCGCGTTCGACCGGTCGTCGCGCCTGCCCTCGGGGGGGCGTCTCGAGCAGGCCGATGGCACGAGCTGGATGGCGGCCTATTGCCTCAATCTGCTGGCCATCTCGCTCGAGCTTGCGCGCGAAGACTCCGTCTACGAGGATGTCGCGACCAAGTTCTTCGAGCACTTCGTCTATATCGGCGCCGCCGTCAACCGGGTCGGCGGCCGCGAGGGCGGGCTCTGGCACGACGAGGACGGCTTCTATTTCGATGCGCTGAGGCTGCCCGACGGTCGCTGCTTCCCGATCCGCGCAAACACGGTCGCGGGACTCATCCCGTTGCTGGCGATCGCCGTCGGCGAGCGCGACAGCCTGCACCGATATCGCGACTTCGCGCAGCGCTTTCGCTGGTTCCTCGCCGTATCGCGGGGACCTGCTGGAAGGCCTGGCCGACCTCACGCACCGGGGCATCGAACAGCGGCTGCGCCTCGCGCTCGTCGACTCGGACAAGCTCCGCCGCATCCTCACGCATGCGCTCGACGAGGACGGGCTCCTGAGCCCGCACGGCATCCGGTCGCTGTCGAAGCGGCATGCGGCCGACCCGTTCGTCCTGGCCCTCGACGGCCAGCGCTTCGTGCTCGACTACGAGCCCGGCGAATCGACCACGCCGCTCTTCGGCGGCAACTCGAACTGGCGCGGGCCCGTGTGGTTTCCGATCAATTTCCTGCTGATCGAGGCGCTGCAGAAGCACCACTACTTTCTGGGCGACGACTTCAAGGTGGCGTGCCCGACCGGCTCCGGCAACGAATTGTCGCTCTGGGGTGTGGCGACCGACCTCACGCGGCGCCTGATCGGCATCTTCCTCGCGGACGAAACCGGCCGCCGGCCGGTCAATGGCGAGCGTCGCAAGTTCGACGACGATCCGCATTGGCGCGACCTCGTCGCCTTCCACGAGTACTTCCACGGCGACAACGGCGCGGCCTCGGCGCCAGCCACCAGACGGGCTGGACCGGACTCGTGGCCAAGCTGATCCAGCAATACGGCGAGTACGCCCTGCAGAACCGGTCGCCCGAGCGCGATCGAGTCCGAAGTGCTCGCCGCGCGCCCGACCACGTTGTGAGCGACGGCACTCACGGTCCGAAGGATGATCTTCGTGAAGAAGTAACCGATGGCGTTGAAATACGTGGCGAAGATCGCCGCATTGTCGGTGCCGATGCTGAGCGACCGGCGCGAGCAGCGGGACGGGCCAGTAGTTGGTGGACGTGCTGTGCGAGATCAGCAGCGCCGAGTAGCCCGGCGCCGACACGGACGTCGCGGACGAAATCCCAGCGCGCAAGCCAGACGTAGCCGGCGAGATACATGGGCTTGTCGTGGGAGTCCCGCGTGACCATCCCCACGAACATGCGCTGGTTGTCATTCTCTTCGGTGAGCGTGCGTCCGTAGCCGAGGCCCCACGCGTTGTCGTTGTATTCGTCGCGCTTGTGGGCCGAAAATCCGTACGGCGCATGATAGAAATAGCCGGACAGTAGAGATCCGTGCGATCCCTCCGACCAGATCCGTTTCGTGCCGTCCCAGAGGCCGTCCCACCCGCCCCGACTGCGCGCCTCGTCCGAGGCCACGCCGAGAGGCGTGGTGCGGTCGACCTCATCGAGAACGGATTTCCAGGCGTCGGCCGCCTCCTCCGCGGCCGCAGGCGGCGAGACAACGGCAAGCGCCAGCAGCAGACCGGCCAGCATGCGCGCCGCGTTTCGGGCGTGCCGGCGACAACAGTTCGGAATGCGACCACTACGGTCGTCTGCAATCGGTCCGTTTCACGAAGTACTGACCTCATCGTCGTCGTTGGGCGCGCTTCTCGGCAGGCGGGTTTGTAGCAGTTGGCTCCGCGACGGTCAATCCGGGAGATGCCGCTTCCCATGGCCGGGCGGGGACCGGGAAGGCACCCGCAAGCGCTGCACCGGGCGGGCGGGGCCGCGTCCTGCCGCCAATGCCGTTTCGGTTATACTCGGTCCGGTCGTCGCGGGGTCCCGCTCGCGCGCCGCAAGGGTGATCGCTTTTCGGATGGCGAAAATGACCGATCGGGGTCTGCTATGGCGAAACTGATACTCAGTCTGGACGATCTCGTGCTCCAGGAGATCCCCTTGTCGAAGGAGCGCACGACGATCGGCCGCAAGCCGCACAACGACATTCAGATCGACAACCTGGCGGTGAGCGGAGAGCATGCGGTCATCGTCACGGTCATGAACGATTGCTTCCTCGAGGACCTCGGCAGCACCAACGGAACGCTCGTCAACGGGGTGCTCGCCAAGAAGCACCTGCTGCAGAACAACGACGTGATCGAGCTCGGCAAGTACAAGCTCAAGTTCTTCGGCGTGGCCGCCACGCCGGCGCCGACTCCCGCCGACTACGAGAAGACGATGGTGTGGCGGCCGCCCGGGGCAAAGCCGCGGCGCCTCCGCCCGCCCCAAGTGCCGCCGTCCCGCCTGCGGCCCCGGCCAAGGCCGCCGCGGTCCTCGCCCACCCTCCGGCGCCCCGTGCATGCCGCGATGCCCGCCTGCCAAGCCGGCCGCGGCCGCGCGTACCCCGGCACCTGCGCAAGCCCGCTGCGGCGCCCGTCCACCGCCCCGGCGGCCGCGCACAGCCGCCCGGCGGCTGCTCCGGGGCGCCGGACGGGGCACGAACGCAAGGCGTGATCCGCTACCTGTCGGGCGCGCGGGCGGCCGGGAACTCGAAGCTCGTCAAGCCGCTGACCACGCTCGGCAAGCCGGGCACGCAGGTCGCCGTGGTGACGCGCCGCGCGCAAGGCTTTTTCATCGCCCACGTCGAGGGGGCGACACCCACTCTCGTCAATGGCCGGCCGATCACCACGACGCCGCACGCGCTCAAGGATCGCGACACGTTCGAGCTGGCGGATGTCCGGATGGAATTCCTGCTGCAGGACACGGCGGAGGACGATTCCCCGAACCGGCTCTGGAAGTTCGGGCTGGTGCTGCTCGCCATCGTGCGTCGTCGGGTTCGTGCTCTACCGCATGCGCGGCTGATTCTTCGCCCCGCACGCCCGTCGCGCCGCCGCTCGGCCTGGCGGATGGCCAGGTCGAGCTCGCGAAAGGCCGGCGTGTCCGCGGGCATCATGGCCAGCAATCGCCGCCAGTTGCGGGTGGCCGCGACGAAATCACCCGCCTCGAAGGCGGCGCTGCCCGCCATTTCGAGTGCCCTTTCGTGCCGCGGATCGAGCGCGAGCGCGCGCTCGATGAGCTCCCGCGGCCGCCCGGCGAGGACCCCGCCCTGGGCCATGGCGAGCGCATCCGCGTATTCGCACCAGACTCCGGGGTCGCGCGCGACTTTGGGCGACGCTTCGAGCGCCATCCGATAGGCCTCGGCGGCGGCCGCGAACCGGTCGCCGGCCAAATCGATGCGCGCGAGCAGCACCCAGCCCCGGCCGTCGCGCGGACTCCGCGCGAGATGGCGTGCGAGCGGGTCACGCATCGGCGCCGCGCCCTCGCCCGCCACGGCCGCAAGCTCCGGCTCTGGCGCCGCCGCGCTCTCGGGCGCCTGCGCCCGGGGATTCTCCAGCACCGCGCAGAGGCCGAAGGCAAACGTCGCAAGCGCGATGCCGAGGACGACCGCAATGCCGGCGCTGGCCGGCGGTCGCGACGTCAACGGTTGCCGCACGATCCGCGCCTCATTTGGCGGGAGCCGCCGCCGGCGCAGCGGCCGACTGGCGCGCCTTGATCGCATCGTCGAGGATCTTGATGCCCTCCTGCGAGGCGCTCACCGACTTGGCGAGCGATTCGCGCGCGAGCTCGGGGTTGTGGAACGAGGCCCCGTTGGCGGCCGTCCACCACTCCCAGTTCGCATGCGCATCGCCGTGCTTCGTGCGGGCGGCCCTCAACGTGTCCTCCCCGACGCCGACGAGCTGCGCCTGCCCGAACCTGCCGATGAGCTGGGACAGCCAGAATTCGGCGTTGCGCACCTTGCCCTGATAGTGGGCCGCCATCGATTCGATCACGTAGCGCGCCTGTTTCTCGTCCCACTGCGAGTGGCACCGGAGACAGGTTTCCTTGAGATAGTTCTTCGGATTGGTCTGCCAGTGCGACGTGTAGTACTTGCCCGTCTTCGCATCCTTGAGCTTCGGCATGTGGCACGACGCGCAATCCACGCCCGCCTTGTCGTGCTTCGAGTTGTAGTACGTCTCGACGTCGGGATGCTGCGCTTTCCACAGCGCCGCGCCCGTGAACTGGTTGCGGAAGTCGCGGAACTGGATGCCGTCGTACGCCCTGAGGATGTTGTTCACGTCGACGAACGGAAAATAGTTCGTGCGCGGGTCCGCCATCGTGATCGCTTCGCCGGTGTTGGGATTGAAACCCGGATTGCAGTTGTACTCGACGTGACACTGGCCGCATTGCAGCTTGCCGTCGTAGCGCTCCAGCATCCCGATCTTGCGCGTGTAGCCACGCACGCCCATGTCCATGACGTCGATCCGGGTCCGCTTCGGGTCCTGCGAATACAGCGTCGGCGCCTCGGTGCGCGTCAGCGCCTGGATCAGCGCGTCGCGCACGATGCGCGGTTTCGCCGCGTGCGGGTCGTGGCAGAAAATGCAGTTGAGCGCATGCTGCGATGCCTTGGCGAGCTCCACGACCTTCGACGAGCGGCTCCATTTCGCGCCCGGCGCCGGATCGCCCATGTACGCCCATTCGAGGATGTGATCCTGTGTCTTGCACGAGAGGCATACGGCGTTCGCCGCGGCGGCCGTCCCCGGCTTGAAGACCTTCTGGTCGGTGTTGTCGGGATACTGGTCGACCGCGACGTCCCAGACGCTGAAATCGCCGGACCCGGCGAGGTAGCGCCAGCCCTCCTTCGTCGCGAAGCGGCCGCCGAACGCGCGGTCGACGACGAACTGGTCGAGCAGCGCGAACGTGTGCGAGCGCGGCAGGTTGTGCTCCTTCGTGAACCCGTGCGGCGACATCAGCAGGTCGTAGGAAGGGTCCGGCGCCGGCCCGCCGTACTGCTTCTTCTCGAACCGGCCGGTCCGGTTCCAGTTCATCTGCGCGTAGGTCTTGTACTGGTTCTGGTGGCACGTGCCGCAATTGGCGAGATCGGTCTTCGTCGTCGGCCGCGTCGACGCGTTGGCGAGATGCTCCGCCGTCCCGTCGTGGCATGCACTGCAGCCCAGCGCCTTGTGCTTACCCGCGCCGTGCAGATCCTTGATCGCGCCGTGACAGCCGTAACACGCCGAGGCATTGAACGCCGTCTTGCCGGCCGGCGGCTTGGCGGTGCCCTGCGCCAGACCGGATCCGGAATCCAGCGCCAGGACTCCCAGCGCTACGACCGCAATGGCTCGCGCGAACGCGCGCACGAAGAATTGATTCATCTCACCCTCTCTTCGAATGATCAATGGGATTGCGGCGGCCGTCACCGTCACAGTTCATCCGGGCTTGCCGTCGATGCGCGGCCGCGTCAGGATGGGCCAGTAGCGGATTGCATAAAGCGCAAACGCCGCCGCCCAGAAACCCGCCGCGCCGACCACACTGGCCATGTGGGCCGCAGGCAACACCATCGGGACGACGACCCGCGCCACGGCCGCACATTGCACGAGGACGAACATCGCGAGCTCGAAGCCGTCTGCCTGCAGGGGCCGCCCGGTGTGGCCACGTGCAGTGCGCGTCATCATGCCGAGCGTGAGACCGCCGATGCCTCCGAGCGTCAGCGCGTGCGTGGCGAGCGGCTCCGCGACCAGGCCGGCCGCCGCCAGCGCACGCAGCAGGAGGTGGACCGCGATCCAGCCGCACGCGAAATGGAGAATCCAGACCATCGGCGCCCCGAAGGTCGTCCACGGTCGCCACAGGCAGACCCGCGCCGCATGAGCGATCGCTGCCAAGGCGGCGAGGAAACCCACGACGACCGGCGGCGCCTGCACGAGGTCCGCAACGAGGAGCGCCAGCACGCTGGCGAGCGCCGTGCCTTCGACCGAGGGCATTCGCCGCGCCCCCGCACCCGGTATGCCATTGTTGGTGAACATGGGCACGACCCGACCGCTGATCGCCGTCATGACGAAGAGGATCAGGTCGAGCGCGACGCGCGTCGCGTGCAGCGGATCCGCGTCGACCTGGCCAAGATACGCGAGCTGGAAGCACAGGTCGGAGAGCCCCAGCGCGACCAGCACGACGATGAAGACGTAATTGTGCCGGTTGGCGCTGCGCACGACGGGAACCGCGACGGCACCCGCCACGACCAGCGGGAACGCGACACTCAGCACCGCCGCGGCGAATCCGTATGGGGTGAGCGAGGCCGCGCGCGCGGCGAGCCAGAGGGCGGCGAGACCGGCGAGCGCCGCCCCGACTGGCGTCGGCCGGCTGGTCCAGTTGCGCACCGCGGTCATGAGGAACCCCGCGATGACCGCCGCCGTGTAGCCGAACACCATCTCGTGGACGTGCCACATGGTGCCTGCGAGGTACGACGGCAAGCCGGAGAGCCCGGCGTACTGCGCGATCCACAGTGGCACGGCCACCGCCGCGAAGGTCGCCGCGAGCAGGTAGAACGGGCGGAAGCCCAGGTTCCACAGTGCGAAACCCGGCGGCGCGAGCGTGGACGCGCCCCCTGTGGGCGGCGGCACCGAAGGTCGGCCGGCGATGGGAATGGTCGGCGCGCCGGGTGGAGAGCCGCCGGGCATGTTCACTGGACCAGAGGCGACGGCGCGCCGACGAGATCCGCGCCGTCGATCGACGCGCGGCCCGCCAGCACTTCGATGTATTGCTTGAGCGCGTGCTCTTCGACGCGCGTCGCGAGCTGGGCGGCGATGCGTGCCTCGACCTCGTCGTACGGCAGCCGCCGGCCGGGAATGCGACGCAGGACGGCGACGATGTGAAAGCCGTAGCGCGTGGCGACCAGCGTCGGCAGCACCCCCACGAGGGTCGAACCGAAGACCGCCTTGTCGAACTCCGGCACCATTTCGCCGGGACCGAACTGGCCGAGATTGCCGCCCAGCTGACCCGAAGGACAGTTGGACATCTCAGCGGCGTGCTCGGCAAATCGCTCGGGGGAGGCCTTGAGCTCCGCCAGGATCTTCTCGGCGTGATCGCGCAGCGCCATCACCGGCGTGCCGGGCATGATGGCGAAGAGGATATGGCGGGCCTCGACGAGATCCCCTGACGTGAACCGGTCGGCATGCGCGTCGTAATACCGGCGGCATTCGTCCGGCGTGGGCGCCGGCGTCCTGACTTCGGCTTCGAGTACTTGCTCGATGACGCGATCCTGCGCGTCGCGATCGGCGCTTGCGTCCAAGACCCGCGGCGGGCCGGGCGGGACCAGACCGAGCTCGCCCGCGCGCTGGAGCAGCAACTCCCTCATCGCCAGCGTTCGCCGCGCCGCGGCGTCGGGATCCGGAGCATCGGCGTGCAGGGCCGCCTCGAGGGCCACCGCGGCCGCCGGGATGGTGGTGTCGTTGACGGTGATCGTCATGGCGGCTCTCCTTTTCGCTGGTCGGCGCGGTGTTCCGGGATCGGCTCAGGTCGCTCAGCGCGACCGGACCACCTGATAGGCGCGCACCAGGTAGCCGACGGCGGCGAAGCCGCTCCAGACGTGCACGAGGCGCGTGAACGGGAAGATCAGGAAGATCGTCATGCCGAGCACCAGGTGCAGCTTGAATACCGGGGCCACGTCCGCGACGAATTCGGCGGCGTCGCCACGGAACGTTACAAGGTGCTGCGCCCACATCATCAACTTGATCATCTCCTCGCCGTCCCGGTGCTGCGCGGAGACCGTGATGCTCAAGAGCCCCAGCAGGAGCTGCGCGAGGAGAAGCAGCAGCACGCCCATGTCCATCGGCCGGCCGGTCAGGCGGATCCGCGGTTCGGTGAGGCGGCGATGGATCAGGAGGATGAGTCCGACGAGACAGACGACGCCTGCAACACCGCCGGCGACCATGGCCAGGAGCTGCTTCGCTGCGGGCGACACGCCAAGGGCATGCCAGACAGGCAGCGGCGTCAACAGGCCGAACAGGTGGCCGAAGAAGATGCCGAGGATGCCGAGGTGGAACAGGTTCGAGCCCCATCGCAGTTGCCCCGCACGGAGCATTTGCGACGAATCGCTCTTCCACGTGTACTGGTCGCGGTCGAAGCGCAGCAGGCTGCCCGCGAAGAACACGGCCAGCGCAACGTAGGGATAGATTCCGAACAGGAACGAGTCGAGATAGGTCATCGGGTCACTCCTTGGCCGCTCACGCGCGGCGCGGCATGAACTGCACCACGGCAGGTTGGGGTTGGGGGCGCGGCTGGCGGAGGGATTGAGATGCACCGCACCCCCCTGCCGCGGCAGGTCCGAAGATCACCGGCTCGTCGACCCATTCGTCGTCGAGCGCCTTTTCCGTTGGCGCAGGCGGCTTGTCCGCGCGTTCGGCAAGGCCAGGCTCGCCCACCAGTGCGAGAATCGCGGCCGGCACCGCGGCGTACCGGCTTTCCCGGTCGAGGAGCGCCCCTCCGATCGCACGCAGGATGTGCGCGCAATCGCCGAGCATGTCCCGCGCTTCGGCGTCTGCGCGCAACGACAGGTACTCGAGCATCATGGGCAGGTAGTCCGGGAGCTCGTTGGCCGAGGGCGTGAGGCCGGCTTTCACATACAACGCCTGGAGCTCCACCATCGCCTGGCCACGCGCCCGCGAATCGCCGTGCACGTGCTCGAACAGATGCAGCGACGTCGCGCGTCCCCGATCGAACAATGCGACGTAGCTTTCCTGCGCGTCCAGGAGATCGGTGCGCGCGAGCCATGCGATCAGGGCGTCGAGCCCATCCCGCCGCGCGCGATCGAGCCGCGACTCCCGGTCGAGGATCGCGGCGATCTCCGGCAGCGCCGCGACGAGGTCCGCCGACGGATACGCGAGCAGCGCTCCCAATGCCCTCCAGGCGGCGCTCAGATGATCCCCCCCGATCGGCGCGGCGCGCCGCTCCCCCCCGGGGGGGCGAGCACCTTGGGGCGGCCCGGCGGCGCTCATGCCGAGCTCCTCAAGGAGACGGCGACGATCGGGATGGTCTTCTTCTTCTTGCCGCCGAACAGGCTCCCTCCCGTCTCGCCGTCCGAACAGCCGTTGCCGAACGAGAAGCCGCAGCCGCCGCGCATGTCGAAGGCGTCCTCGGCGTATTCGCGGTGCGCAGTCGGGATGACGAACCGGTCCTCGTAGTTGGCGATCGCCATGTAGCGGTACATTTCCTCGACTTCGCCGACGGACAGCCCGACCTGCTTCAGCACCGCGGCGTTCTCGCGCTTCTCGACATGGCGATCGCGCATGTACGCGCGCATCGCCAGCATCCGCTCGAGCGCCGCGACCACCGGCGCCTCGTCGCCGGCCGTCAGCAGGTTGGCGAGGTACTGGACGGGTATGCGCAGAGAGCGCACATCCGGCAGCTCGCCGAACGTGCCGATCTCGCCGGCATTGGCCACCGCCGAAATCGGGGACAGCGGCGGCACGTACCACACCATCGGGAGCGTCCGATACTCGGGATGCAGCGGCAGCGCGACCTTCCATTCGACGGCCATCTTGTAGACCGGGGATCCCTTCGCCGCCTCGAGCCACGCGTCGGGCACACCGTCGCGCCTTGCCTGGGCGATCACCTTTGGATCGTTCGGATCGAGGAAGATCGACAGCTGCGCACCGTACAGCGACTTCGGATCCGCGACCGACGCCGCCGCCTCGATGCGATCGGCGTCATACAGGAGCACGCCCAGATACCGGATCCGGCCGACGCAGGTCTCCGAGCACACCGTCGGTTGGCCGGCCTCGATCCGCGGATAGCAGAACGTGCATTTCTCGGCCTTGCCGGACGACCAGTTGTAATAGATCTTCTTGTACGGGCAACCGGACACGCACATCCGCCAGCCGCGACACTTGTCCTGGTCGATCAGCACGATGCCGTCCTCCTCGCGCTTGTAGATCGAGCCCGAGGGGCACGACGCCACACACGTCGGGTTGAGGCAGTGCTCGCACAGGCGCGGCAGGTACATCATGAAGGTGTTCTCGAACTGGCCGTAGATCTCCTTCTCCATGTCGCGGAAGTTCGAGTCCTTCGACCGCTTGGCGAATTCGCCGCCGAGAATCTCCTCCCAGTTCGGGCCCCATTCGATCTTTTCCATCCGCTTGCCCGTGATGAGGCTCCGGGGGCGCGCGACGGGGGTCGCCTTCATTTCCGGCGCCGTGTGCAGGTGCTCGTAATCGAACGTGAACGGCTCGTAGTAGTCGTCGATCTGCGGCAGGTTGGGATTGGCGAAGATCTTCATCAGGATCGACCACTTGCCACCCTGGCGCGGCGCGATCTTCCCGCCGCCGTTGCGCACCCAGCCCCCGTTCCATTTGTCCTGGTTCTCCCATTCCTTCGGGTAACCGATGCCGGGCTTGGTCTCGACGTTGTTGAACCACGCGTACTCGACGCCCTCGCGATTGGTCCACACGTTCTTGCAGGTGACGGAACACGTGTGGCAGCCGATGCACTTGTCGAGGTTCAACACCATGCCGATCTGGGCGCGTATCTTCATTGGGCGGACTCCTGGAGGGCAGCCGGCGCGTCGAGCCAGTCGACCTTGTCCATCTTGCGGACGACGACGAACTCGTCGCGGTTGGTGCCGATCGTGCCGTAGTAGTTGAAGCCGTACGACAGCTGCGCGTAGCCGCCGATCATGTGCGTCGGCTTGGTGACGATGCGGGTGACCGAGTTGTGGATCCCGCCGCGGCCGCCGGTGATCTCGGATCCCGGCGTGTTCACGATCTTCTCCTGCGCGTGGTACATGAGGCACATGCCGAGGCTCACGCGCTGGCTCACGACGGCCCGCGCCGTGATCGCGCCGTTGACGTTGAAGAGCTCGATCCAGTCGTTGTCGACGATGCCGGCACGCTCGGCGTCGATCTCGGACAGCCACACGATCGGTCCGCCGCGCGACAGCGTCAGCATGATGAGGTTGTCGGTATAGGTCGAGTGGATGCCCCATTTCTGGTGCGGTGTGATGAAATTGAGCACGATCTCGGGATGGCCGTTGCCGCGCTGGTCGCGCATCGGGTGCACGGCCTTCAAGTCGACCGGCGGCCGGTAGGCGCAGAGGCCCTCGCCGAACGCCAGCATCCACTTGTGGTCCTGGTAGAACTGCTGGCGCCCGGTGAGCGTGCGCCACGGGATCAGCTCGTGCACGTTGGTGTAGCCCGCGTTGTAGCTCACGTGCTCGGACTCGATGCCGCTCCACGTCGGGCTGGAGATGATCTTGCGCGGCTGCGCCTGGATGTCGCGGAAGCGGATCTTCTCGTCCTGCTTCGGCAGCGCCAGATGCTTGTGCTCGCGGCCGGTGATGACCGACAGCGCTTCCCAGGCCTTCACGGCGACCTCGCCGTTGGTCTCCGGCGCCAGCATCAGCACCACCTCGCACGCGTCGACGTCCGATTCGATCCGCGGCAGCCCCTTGGTGATCCCTTCCGCCGTCACCGGATAGTTGAGGTCGGCGAGGTTCTTCACCTCGCGTTCGGTATTCCAGGCGATGCCCTTGCCGCCGTTGCCGACTTTCGTCATCAGCGGCCCCAGCGCCGTGAACTTCTTGTAGGTGTTCGGGTAGTCGCGCTCGATCACGACCATCTGCGGCGCCGTCTTGCCCGGCACGAGCTCGCACTGCCCCTTCTTCCAGTCCTTGACGTCGGTGGCCTGCGCGAGCTCCCCCGGCGTGTCGTGCATCGTGGGCGTCAGCACGAGGTCGCGCTCGACTCCGAGATGACCGACGCAGACCTCCGAGAACTTCTCCGCGATCGCCTTGTAGATCTCCCAGTCGCTCTTCGATTCCCACACGGGGTCGACCGCCGCCGACAGCGGATGGATGAACGGATGCATGTCGGACGTGTTGAGGTCATTCTTCTCGTACCAGGTCGCGGTCGGCAGCACGATGTCCGAGTACATGCACGTCGTCGACATGCGGAAGTCGAGCGTGGTGAGGAGGTCGAGCTTGCCTTCCGGCGCCTCGTCGTGCCAGGCGACCTCCTCGGGCTTCTGCCCGCCGCCGTTGCCAAATGAGGTGCCGAGATCCTTGCCCTGGACGCCGTGGTTGGTGCCGAGCAGGTGCTTCAGAAAGTACTCGTGGCCCTTGCCGGAGCTGCCGAGGAGGTTGGATCTCCATACGAACAGGTTGCGCGGAAAGTTCGCCGCGTGGTCCGGATCCTCGCAGGACATCTTGAGGCCGCCCGAACGCAGCATCTTCACCGCGTAGTCCCTGGGATCGGCGCCGGCCGCCGCGGCGTCCTGCGCGACCTGGAGCGGATTGGTCTGCAATTGCGGCGCGCTCGGAAGCCAGCCCATCCGCTCGGCGCGCACGTTGAAGTCGATGAGGCTGCCCGTGTACTCGTTTGGATCCGCGAGCGGAGACAGGATCTCCTTCACCGAGAGCTTCTCGTAGCGCCACTGGTCGGTGTGCGCGTAGAAGAACGACGTCGAATTCATCTGCCGCGGCGGGCGATGCCAGTCGAGCGCGAACGCGAGCGCGGTCCAGCCGGTCTGCGGCCGCAGCTTCTCCTGGCCGACGTAGTGCGCCCAGCCGCCCCCCGATTGCCCGACGCAGCCGCACATGATCAGCATGTTGATGATGCCGCGGTAGTTCATGTCGGAGTGGTACCAGTGGTTCATCGCGGCGCCGATGATCACCATGGACTTGCCGTGCGTCTTGTCCGCGTTTTCCGCGAACTGGCGCGCGATCGCGATCACCTGGTCGGCCGGCACGCCGGTGATCTTCTGCTGCCACGCCGGCGTGTACGGCACGTCGTCGTCGTAGGACTTCGCAGCGTTGTCGCCCGGCAGTCCGCGATCGACGCCGTAGTTCGCGCACATGAGGTCGAAGACGGTCGCGACGACCGCCTCGCCGTCGGCGAGTGCGAGCTTGCGCACGGGAACGTTGCGGACCAGGATGTCGGCGCCCTGGTCGTTGTGGCGGAAGCTCTCGTGCTCGATGCCGCCGAAGTATGGAAACGCGACGGCCTCGACGGCATCCCGCGCGTCGATGAGCGTGAGCCGCAGCTTCGTCTCGGCGCCGCGCGAGCCCTCCTTCGTCTCGAGATTCCACTTGCCGAGATCCCCGCCCTCCTTCTGCCCCCAGCGATACCCGATCGTTCCCTGCGGCGCGACGACATTGCCGCTCAACTCGTCGATCGCCACCGGCTTCCATTCCGGGTTGTTCGTCTGCCCCAGCCGGTCGGCGAAATCGGACGCCCGCACCAGCCGGTCGGCGACGTACCGGTTGCCGCGCTTGACGAGCTTCACCAGCATCGGCATGTCGCTGTAGCGCCGGCAGTAGTCCTGGAAGTAGGCCGACGGCCGGTCGACGTGGAATTCCTTCAGGATCACGTGCCCCATCGCCATCGCGAGCGCCGCGTCGGTGCCCTGCGTCGGGTGCAGCCACAGGTCGGCGAGCTTCGAGACTTCGGCATAGTCGGGCGTGACCGCGACGATCTTGGCGCCCTTGTAGCGGACCTCGGTGAAGAAGTGCGCGTCCGGCGTGCGGGTCTGCGGCACGTTGCTGCCCCACGCCATGATGAACGTCGAGTTGTACCAGTCGGCCGATTCGGGCACGTCCGTCTGCTCGCCCCAGGTCTGGGGCGACGACGGCGGCAGGTCGCAATACCAGTCGTAGAAGCTCATGCAGACGCCGCCGATCAGCGACAGGTAGCGGCTGCCGGCCGCATAGGACACCATCGACATCGCCGGAATCGGGGAAAAGCCGATCACGCGATCGGGACCGTGCTTCCGGATCGTGTAGACGTTGGCCGCGGCGATGATCTCGTTGACTTCGTCCCACTGCGAGCGAATGAAGCCGCCCATGCCGCGCACGGATTTGTAGGACCTGGCCTTGACCGGATCCTCGACGATCGACGCCCAGGCCTCCACTGGCCCGAGCGTCTTCCGCGCCTCGCGCCACAGCCGGATCAGCCGCCCCCGCACCATCGGGTACTTGATGCGGTTCGCGCTGTAGATGTACCAGGAATAGGACGCTCCGCGCGAGCAGCCGCGCGGCTCGTGGTTCGGCATGTCGGGCCGCGTGCGCGGATAGTCGGTCTGCTGCGTCTCCCACGTGACGATGCCGCCCTTCACGTAGATCTTCCAGCTGCAGGAGCCGGTGCAGTTGACGCCGTGGGTCGAGCGCACGATCTTGTCGTGCGCCCAGCGGTCGCGGTACGCACGCTCCCAGGTCCGGTCCTCGGTCGTCGTGACGCCGTGGCCGTTCGGAGAACTTCTCGTGGTCCTTCGTGAAGTACGTCAGACGGTCGAGAAAATGACTCATGGCATGCTCCTGAAGGGACCGGTGCTGCGAGCGGGTTGGCGGATCAGCACGGCAATTCCGCGTCGCGGCGCACGTAGAACCACCACGTCACCGCGCCGCAGGAAAGGTAGAAGACAAGGAAGGGATACAGCGCGGCGGCGGTCGCGCCGGTGACGGCAAGCGCCGTGCCGTAAGCCTTGGGAATGAAGAAGGCGCCGAAGGCCGCGATCGCGGATGCGAAGCCCAGCGACGCCGCGCCCTCGATCCCGCCTTCGCGCGTCGCTCGCGCACGCGCGTCGGACTGCCCGACGAGCGCCCGACGGCGGTCCGCGACGAACACGGAGGGGATCATCTGGAAGACGGCGCCGTTGCCCGCGCCGCTGGCGATGAACATGATCGAGAACAGCACGAGGAACGACGCGATAGCCGTGCGCCCCGCTCTCCGCCGTCGCCAGCAGCATCGCCGGCGACGACCGAGCGCCATCGCGCCGAACGCGGCCAGCGCTATCCGCGCGCCGCCGTAGCGATCGGCGAGGTAGCCGCCGACCGGACGGGCGAGCGCGCCGAGGAGCGGTCCGACGTACGCGTACGCGATCGATTCCCTGCCGCCGAATTCCAGTTCGGCCACCAGCGGGAAACCGGCGGCGAAGCCGATGAACGAGCCGAACGTCCCGAGGTAGAGCCAGGAGAGGATCCAGTTGTGCTTGCGCCTGAAGATCACGGCCTGCGTTTCGAACGACGCCTTCACCGCGTGCCGAGATCGTCCATGCCGAACCACGCGGCGAGCGTCGCCGCCACGATGAGCGGCACCCAGACATAACCGGCGTTCTGCAGCCATATCTCGCGCGTGGCCGCGCCGTCGCTCCACGGCAACGCGGGCCCGCCGATCGCGCCGAAGAGTCTCGCGCCGATCGCGAGCGGCACCGCGATCTGCGCGAGGCCGACGCCGAGATTGCCGAGACTGGCGTTCCAGCCCAGCGCCGTGCCCTTGCGGTCGCTCGGATAGAAGATAGCTGACGTTCGCCATGCTCGAGGCGAAATTGCCGCCGCCGATGCCGGCCGTGAGCGCCAGCGCGAGAAACGTCGGATAGCCGGTGCCCGGATCCTGGACCGCGAGTCCCGAGGCCGATCGCGGGAATGAGCAATGCGGCGGTCGAGAGCGTCGTGAACGTGCGGCCGCCGAACACCGGCACCAGGAACGCGAAGAACGAGGCGCAGCGACGCGCCCGCGAGACCCGGCAGCGCGGCAAGCCAGAACAGCTGGTTGGCGGAGAACCGGAAGCCGATCCGCGGGAGCTCCACGACGACCACGCTCCACAGCATCCAGATCGCGAACGACAGCACCAGCGGCGGAATCGACAGCAGCAGGTTGCGCCGCGCGACCGTGCGCGCCTTCGCGCGCCCAGAACAGGCGATCCTCGGGCTCCCAGTAGGCGAGGTGCGGCGACATGGCGATCATGCAGGTTCGCGGCCCGCCGGCGCGCCGGCGGCTGTCATTGCATCGGTGTCGAACGACCGCCCCATCGGGTCACGTGACTCAGGGATTCTTCACGTAGGCGTTCGGGCGCAGGTAGAACCACCAGTTCAGGACCAGGCACAGCGCGTAGAAGATCGCGAAGCCGTACATCGCGTATTGCGGCGTGCCCGCCTTGATCTGCTCGCCGATCACGATCGGCGCGACGAACGCGCCGTAGGCGGCGATCGCCGAGGTCCATCCGAGCACCGGACCGGCCTGCTGCCGGTCGAAGATCACGCCGATGGTGCGGAAGGTCGAGCCGTTGCCGATGCCGCTGGCGGCGAACAGGACGATGAAGAGGGCCAGGAAGGCGAAGAAGTACTGCTCCGGCGTCGCCGACGCGTAGGCGAGCATCATCACGTAGCCGACCGCGATCGAGGCCGCGACCATCACCACCGAGATGATCTGGGTGACGATCGAGCCGCCGACCTTGTCCGAGATCCAGCCGCCGATCGGCCGGATCGCCGCGCCGACGAAGGGACCGATCCAGGCATAGGCCAGCACCGTCGGCGCGTTCGGATTGTTCAGCGTGTGCTGCATCACCCCTGCCGCGTCGGGGACGTGGACTGACGCCGAAGATCACCTTCATCGACAGCGGCAGCGCCATCGAGAAGCCGATGAACGAGCCGAAGGTCACGATGTAGAGCAGCGTCATCGACCACGTGTGCTTGTCGCGGAAGATCGCGAACTGCTTCGCGACACCCTCCTTCATCGGGCCGAACGCGGCGAGCCGCATCACGACGAGCGCGGCGATCACGTCGAGCGGAATGGCGACCCACATGCTGATGAGGCCGAGTCCCGTGGGCTTCGGCAGGTAGAGGTACAGGCCGAGGATCGACGGTATGAACGCCAGCGTGTACAGCCAGGTGATCTTGGCGAAAGCCGCGATCGGGTTGCCGGTGTCCGGGGACACCGTCTTCAGGTTGTTCATGCCGATCCAGCAGAAGATCGACAGCGGCACCAGCGACAGCACCCAGGCGAAGCCGGCATTCTGGATCCACGTCGACGTGCCCGCGGGGATCTTGCCGAAGATCCAGCCGCTGTCCTTCAGCAGCGTCATCGGCTCGCCGGCAAAGGCGCCGAAGAGCCCCATCGTCATCACCAGCGGAATGACGATCTGCATCGTCGTCACGCCGAAATTGCCGATGCCGGCGTTGATGCCGAGCGCCGTGCCCTGCAGCCGCTTCGGGAAGAACGTGCTGATGTTCGACATCGAGCTCGCGAAGTTGCCGCCGCCCACACCCGACCACAGCGCCATCAGCTGGAACGCCCACAGCGGCCAGTCCTTGTGCTGCAGCACGATGCCGGTGCCGATCGCCGGCGCCAGCAGCATCGCGGTGGTCAGGAAGATCGTGTTGCGGCCTCCGGCCACGCGAATCAGGAACGACGCCGGGATGCGCATCGTCGCGCCGGCGATCCCCGCGATGGCCGTCAGCGTGAAGAGCTCCGCCTGCGTGAACGGAAATCCCAGGTTCAGCATCTGGACCGTGATGATTCCCCACATCCCCCAGACCGCGAAGCCGCACAGCAGCGCGGGCACCGAGAGCGCGAGATTGCGATAGGCGATGCGCTTGCCGGTGGTCTCCCAGAACGTGTCGTCCTCGGGACGCCAGTCGGCGATGTCCGCCGCGCTCGTCCGCTTCGCGAGCGGCGCGGCCGCGGTCTGCAAGCGTGCTCATCGTGTTCTCCGTCGTTGTGCGTGCGTCGATTGTGGACGGCGGCGGACAATCCGGTCATTCCCCATCGGGCGACACGACGCGACGCGAACGGACGATGCCGGAATAGTTCGAAAGGACTATGACGGCTGCGCAGAGGATACCGCACCTGCGAAGCGCGACGCCTTGACGTCGATCAAGGCGAATCACCGGCAGCGCGCATCGAATGACGCGAACTCGGCGCGCACTGCGCACGACATGGGGAGAAACGACGTGACGACATCCACCGCAGCCGGGCCGGGCGTGAGCCGCGAACAGATCGCGGCGCTGTCGATGAGCACGCTCGCCTTCGCGGTGAACTTCGCCGTCTGGGTGATGTTCTCGGTCATCGGGATCAAGATCAAGGCGGAGCTCAATCTCAACGAGACCGAGTTCGGCCTGCTGGTCGCGACCCCCATCCTGACGGGCTCGCTGGTGCGCCTGCCGCTCGGCATCCTGACCGACCGCTACGGCGGGCGGATCGTGTACTTCCTGCAGATGCTCACGGTGGTGATCCCCACCTGGATGCTGTCCTACGCCACCGAGTACTGGCAGTACCTGGTGCTCGGACTCTTCATCGGGATGGCCGGCGGCTCGTTCGCGGTCGGCATCGCCTACACGTCGGCCTGGTTCAGCAAGGAGCGGCAGGGCACGGCGATGGGCATCTTCGGCGCCGGCAACGCGGGCTCGTCGCTCACCAAGTTCATCGCGCCGCTGATCATCGCGGCTTCCGCCACGGCGTCGTGGCGGATGGTGCCCAAGGTCTACGCCGTCGCGATGCTGGTGATGGCGATACTGTTCTGGTTCCTGACCACCGAGGACCCGCTGCACCGCAAGGACGCGGCCGCCCGGCGCCATCCGAAGCTCTCGGAGCAGCTCCTGCCGCTGCTCGACCTGCGCGTCTGGCGCTTCGGTCTCGCCTACTACTTCGTGTTCGGCGCGTTCGTGGCGCTGGCGCTGTGGCTGCCCAAGTACTACGTCGGCCAGTACGGGCTGCCGCTGGCCGCCGCCGCGTTCCTGACCATCCTGTTCGACCTGCCCTCCGGGGCGATCCGCGCGCTGGGCGGGTGGGCATCCGACAAGTGGGGCGGCAACACCGTCACCTGGTGGGTGATGTGGGTGAGCCTCGCCTGCATGTTCCTGCTGAGCTACCCGCCGACGACGATGATCGTCCACGCGATCAAGGGCGACGTCGCGATCGACATCGGTGTGGGCGTCACGCTGTTCACGGTGCTGATCTTCATCGTCGGCCTGGCGCAGGGCTTCGGCAAGGCCAGCGTCTACCGCAGCCTCGCCGACCACTACCCGACGAGCATGGGTGTCGTCGGCGGCATCGTCGGCGTCATCGGCGGCCTGGGCGGGTTCACCCTGCCGATCATGTTCGGCGTCGCCGCGGACGTGATCGGCGTGCGCAGCAGCTGCTTCATGCTGATGACCGTCGTGATCATCGTCACCATGATCTGGATGTGGGTGGCGGAGCGAAACGAGCGCGAGGGCATCCTCGAGGGACACGCCGCGACGCGCGAAGCGCTCGCGGGCGCCGAGCTCATCGAGCCGCACGCGCCCGCGCCGGCACGTGCTCGTCGACTGGAGGCCGGACGACGAAGGCTTCTGGGCGACGACCGGCCGGCGCATCGCCAACCGCAATCTCTGGCTGTCGATGCCCCCGCTGCTGCTGGCCTTCGCGGTCTGGGTGGTGTGGAGCGTGGTCGTGGTCGAGCTGCCGCACATCGGGTTCAAGTTCTCGACGAACCAGCTGTTCTGGCTCGCGGCGCTGCCGGGGCTCTCGGGCGCAGTGTTTCGCGCGCTGTACGCGTTCGCCGTGCCGATCTTCGGCGGGCGCAACTTCACGGTGTGGAGCACGACGATGCTGCTGCTGCCCACCGTGTGGATCGGCTTCGCCGTGCAGGACCCGAACACGAACTACGCGGTGTTCGCGGCGATCGCCCTCCTCTGCGGACTGGGCGCCGGCAACTTCTCGTCGCAGCATGGCCAACATCAGCTTCTTCTACCCGAAGCGGCTGCAGGGCACGGCGCTCGGCCTGAACGCCGGCGTCGGCAACCTGGGCGTCGGACTCGCGCAGATCATCGCGCCGATCGCCATGTACGGCGGCGCGCTGCTGATCATGGGCGGCAGCGCGCAGACGCGCGTGGACCAAGGCGCGACGATGTCGATCTGGGTGCAGAACGCCGGCTTCATCTGGGTGCCGCTGATCGTCCTGGCCGTCATCGCCGCCTGGTTCGGCATGGACAACATCGCCACGGTGCGCGCGGGCTTCGCCGAGCAGGTGGCGATCGTCCGGCACAAGCAGCAGTGGCGGATGAGCTGGCTCTACACGGGCACCTTCGGCTCCTTCATCGGGCTCGCGGCGGGCTTCCCGATGCTGGTCAACACCGAGTTCCCGGCAGCGGACGCGTTCAAGTTCGCGTTCATCGGGCCGGTGCTCGCGGCGCTGGTGCGTCCCGTCGGCGGCTGGCTCGCCGATCGCGTGGGCGGCGCGATCATCACGTTCTGGATCTTCGTGGTCATGGCGGTCGCCCCGCTCGTCGCGGCGTTCTTCCTGCCGACGGCGGGAAGCGGCGGCAGCCTCCTCGGCTTCGTGCTGGCCTTCATCGCGCTGTTCATCGCCGCCGGCGTGGGCAACGGCTCGACGTTCCGGATGATCCCGATCATCTTCCGCACGCTGCGCGAGCGGGAGGTGGCCGACCGGAACGATCCGGCGGCGCTCGAACGAGGCGCGGCGCGTGGGCAGCACCGAAGGCGCGGCGACGCTGGGCTTCAGCTCGGCGGTCGCGGCCTTCGGCGGCTTCTTCATCCCGATCGCCTACGGCACCTCGATCAACCTGACGGGCAGCCCGCAGGGGGCGCTCTTCTTCTTCAGCGTGTTCTACCTCAGCTGCGTGCTGGGGACCTGGCGCTGGTACGCGCGCCGGGACGCCGAGGTGGCGTGCTGAGCAGCCGCTGCGAGACCACCCGGTTTCCTGGGTCGACCGTCGTATATAGGAGGGTCGGGCTAATCATAGGTCCGGACTGCTCACGAAACCAGGGGAAGTCCAGTGCCTGTCTGGAACTCTCCACGAAACGTGGGTAACTTCACTCGGGGTCGATGGCGGGCACTCGTTGCGCTTCGATCATTTGCGGCTCGGACGGTTAACGACCTTATAGGTATGGGATCCTGGGTCAGGTTGCGCACCCCGCAACCAACATTTCAAAGGCTTGCCTTCGGGCAGGCCTTTCTTTCATTTGCCGATGGGGTAGCGCAGGGGTGCACCGCACCGCGCTTAGGATGCGCGTCCAGCGCGCGATCATGTCTAGCAATCATCGGCCTCTCGCGTCTTCGCAAGCTGTTTCCGCGACAGCCACACTAGAACTGACGCTTGAATCCGATCGCGAATCCGCGTGGCAGTATTTCGATGAGGATCGGAATGTCCCGGTTATGTGCATACCAACCGGCCAGAGCGCCTACCGTCCATCCGGCGGCCACATCGGTCTGCCAATGCATCTGATTCTTGATGCGTCCCACACCGACGTAGAGCGGCAGAATAAGCAGCGCGTAGGTCGCAGGGTAATCGCTGCCATACTCAAGGATGTAAGGCGCGACCAAAGCCGCGGCGCGCGCCGCCTCGCGACTCGGAAAGCTGTTGTTGGAACCGCCCTGGAACCATAGGCACGGGTTGTTTTCCGTGCTGGGGCGCACGCGGGTAAAGATGTGCTTGCCCGCCGTCGCCGCTACCTCGGCGATGATCTCCGAATCGATGCCTTGCCACATCGTTTTGCCAAAGCGCGACTCGGCGCCTTCCCAGAGGGCGCCGCCAATCTGCACAACCGACGCGGCGTAGACAATTCCGCGGTAGACATTCGTGTTCCAGATGCCGGATGCGTCATAGTTCACGCGATGATCAACTCGCGACCACCCGCAGTTCTGCGCCGGGGCGGACTGGGCAAGAATGGCACCCAGCAGAACAATTGCAAAACGCAGATGGGCCGCTTGCACATCCTCTCCGTTCGCAGCAGGAGATTCTTATCCATCATCCATCCGGAAACCGCGCAGAGTCAAGCCCGGGTCGGCCCGTGAAGTGAAGTCCACGATCGTCCGCCTTTGGGGCGCACCGCAGGCGGCTCAGGCTTGCGGATTCAAGCGGTCTCTTGCTCGTGTCGCGTTGCGCCCTCCCTGGCGCATAGCTACCTGATACGTAGGCGCTTCTGGGTCAGGCTGCGCACCCCCGCAACCAACGCATCAACAGTTCGCCGCCCAACCACCCGCTTCCGCGTCAGCCCGGTCGCGTCGGTTGCGGTCCGGCCAGCAGTGACAAGCGGCAACGAACAGCGGTGCTCCGTGCCAACTCAGAACGTGGGGATCGGAGGATCAACCTGGACGGCTGCCCTGGCGGCGGCCCCGGACTGCCGCGCCGACCGCGTCAATGCAGAAGTTCCTGCTTGATCATACGATCGCTCGACTGCCGTCGGCGCCGGCAGCACCGATGCCTCGGTAAGGTGAAGCGGCGCCCGTGCCATCAGCAACACGACGACGACGACGGCGAATACGACAGAAATGGCCTTCGCGCTCGTCGTAAAGTGGGATTCCCTGCAGAAACGTTCCTTCCTGCTCATTTGAACCTCCGCACAATCGTGGGTCCCTGGTATGCGGCACCGTGCGGAGAGCATCGGCCCTCCACCTACCGCTTGCCAGCCGCCAAATGGCGCTGGTCGTGGAGTCCACTCTAGTCCCCGACGAAACCATGCGAGACGGAGGATTCGGCACCCGGTCTGCAGAATATTCACGCCCTCGGCCGCGATCGCCCCCAAGCATCGCCGCCGGTGGGAGCCAGGACGGGTGGTCTACCAGGCCGGCGGGAGTTTTCTTAGGATCCTTATGGCGCGGTCCTCGATCGCGAGGTAGCCGCCTCCGACGAGGTCCTTCATCACGCGGCTGATCATGTCGCGCGACGCGCCGATACGTTCGGCGATGTCCTGCTGCGTCAGCTTCTCAGTGATGACGAGCTGCCCATCGCGCTCCTGCGCCAGCGACAGGAGCAATCGCGCCAGCCGACCGTAAACATCGGAGAGAGCAAGGCTCTTTACATCTTCGGTCGTGGCCCGCAGGCGTTTGATCAATTGCTCGATGAGATGCAGCGCGCATTCAGGGTGCGCAAGGACGAAATCGCGCAACTGGGCGCGGCTTACGACGGCGCAGGTTGTCGGCTCGACGGTGACCACTGACGCCGAGCGCGGAGCACCGTCGAGTACCATCTCCCCGACGTATTCGCCTGGGCCATGGAAACCGATGACCACTTCCTTGCCGGCCTCGCTGCTCGAGAACACCTTCACCATGCCCGACACCACGATGAACAGCGAGTCACCCTGGTCGCCCTCGTGAATCAGCACCACGTTTTTCGGAAACTGCCGGACGACCCCTGATGCCGCAATCGCGCGCAGAGTACCCTCCACAAGCGGCGCGAGAGGGTCGGCGGGTGCGCTGCGCGAAGGCATGGGAACAAGATCGAGTTGGGCCAGGACGCGCGTGAACCGGGTGCCGGGAGCGGATCTATCTTCTGCTCGGATAGCCACGACGAACTTGGCCATCCGGATCACCGCTACGAGTGACCGTTGATTCGGCGAGCGGGCTGCCCACATCGGAGGCACCGCAGGCCTTCAGTCCGTCGCGGTAGCCGCGTCCGCGCTCCTGACTAGCCTTATCCGCGCCAACATCGGCAAGACCAAGCCAAAGTCTGTGCTCGGCATCGGTACCAAAGAGTTCACTCTGAAATCCGCGCCGCAGTCCCCGCTGATATCCGTGCCAATAGTCGGCACTTCCTCCGAGGTAAGAATGTGCGCGCGCCTTTCTCATCAGCGCTAGAAATGCATTCTCGTCCATGGGTCACCTCCCGCGTCCGATCGTTATGACATTATCATACGCCGTCGGCGAGACCGTAGGGCGCCGCGCCTACGGCATTTGACGCCTCGATGCCGGCCTATCGCGTGGCGGCCATGTGTGGCACCTACCTTAGGCGTTTCCAGGCGACCTCGGTTGTTCCGCCGATCGACGCTCGAAGACTCCACTTCAAGTCATCTCCCGTGAAAGAGATGACGGTGCGCGCCTGGTCGGTGCCCGTCCAATTGGGGTATGTGCTGCCCTCGACCTTGAAGAAAATGGTCTTGCTACTTACCCAGTAGGTGCCGTAAAGGGCTATGCCTCCCAGCATGGCTGCCTTATTTTCCTCGGCCGTTCCTTGGGCTCGATTGTTGGAGCCAAATTTCGGAACGTCGGGATTGATGTTGACAATGGCGAAGCGACCGTTGCTCCCAAAGATCGCGACGCCGCGCCCATTCGGTCCAAACACATCCACCCTGCTGCCATCCTGTTGAATGTTGACATTCGAGACGGTGGTCCAGGTTCCGACCAATTCGTTGGCAGTTTGGGCAACCGCAGTACTCGCTACCGAAATGCTGATAAACACGCCCATTGCGGCAATTTCGATAATGGGTTTCATGTTGTTCCTCTCGCGCCTTTTCGGCGGCAGCTGCACGAGGCTGCGTCAGGCCTTCGCGGCGATGCCGCGCTCGACCGCCCAGACGGCGGCCTGGACGCGGCTCGTGAGCTCGAGCTTGCGCAGGATGTGCTGGACGTGGATCTTGACGGTGCTCTCCGCCACCTCGAGATCGCGCGCGATCTCCTTGTTGCTGGCGCCGCGGGCAAGGTGCTGCAGGATCTCGCGCTCGCGCGGGCTCAGCGCCGGGCCCGCCGGCGCGCTCGGCGTCGCCCGCGCGCACCTCGCGCAGGAGCTTGCCGGTCATCTCCGGCGACAGCACCGATTCGCCGTCGGCCGCGCGGCGGATGGAGTCGACCAGGAATTCGCTGTCGATGTTCTTCAGCAGGTAGCCGAGCGCGCCGGAGCGCAGCGCGGCCATCAGGTCGTCCGCGTCCTCGGACACCGTGAGCATCACGACGTGGGTTTCCGGAGCGTCGGCGAGGATCGCCTTCATCGCGTCGACGCCGGAGATGCCCGGCATGTGGAGGTCGAGCAGCACGACGTCGGGCTTGTGCAGGGCGACCGCCTTGATGCCCTCGAAGCCGTCCGCGGCCTCGCCCGCCACGTCGAACCCGGGAACTCGCGACAGGAGCGCCGTGATGCCGCGCCGAAAGAGCGTGTGGTCGTCGACGACGACGATGCGGATGGGTGGCGCGCCTTGGGACGGCCCTGCGGTGCTCACGCGGCGACCTCGAGCGGGCCCGAGGGCGGGCACGGCGCAACCGGAAGATGGAGCACGACCTCGGTGCCGGCGCCCGGCCGCGAGCGCACGGTCGAGCCGGCCACCGATCCTCCCGGCGCGCTCGCCCATGATCCGCAGGCCGACGTGGTCGGCCGCATCGTCGCGCGCGCGCCCGGCGTCGAAGCCGCAGCCGTCGTCGCGCACTGTGAACGCGTAGTCCGGACCGCGCGCCAGCTCGACCTCGACGCGCGTCGCGCGGGCGTGCTTGCGCACGTTCGAGACGGCCTCCTGCAGGATGTGCATCACCTGCAGCTGGTCGTCGGGCGCGAGCGGCACCGCCGCGCCGACGGCTTTCAACTCGGTGCGCACGCCGGTCTGGCGCTCGAAGCGGGCGAGCAGCGTCCGGATCCCGTGCTCGAGGTCGCCTTCCGCGACGCGCGTGCGGAAGTGGACGAGCAGCTCGCGCACGTCGGCGTAGGATTCCCGCACTCCGGCCTGGATTTCGTCGAGGACGCGCGTCGTCTCGTCGTGGTCCCGGACGCTCACCGCCTGGCGCAGCATCTGCGTCTGCAGGTTGAGGAACGCGAGCGCCTGCGCGATCGAGTCGTGCAGCTCCTGCGCGAGCAGGTTGCGCTCCTCGGCGATGGCGAGCTCGCGCTCGCGCGAGGCGAGCCGCAGCGATCTCGATGGCCACGCCGAGGTGCGGCTCCGAGCGTGGCGAGCATGTGCCGTTCCTCGGTCGTCGTCGCGCGCGCCTCGCGGTAGAACAGGTTGTAGACGCCCAGCACCTGCTGCTTTGCGACCACCGGAAAGGTCGCCACGACGCCGAACCCGGCCTCGGCGCAATGGGGAAGCGTCAGGGCCAGCGGCGGCCGGCGTGCATCGAGCAGGTGGACCGTCGCGATGTTCTTCGCGGCGGCGTCGCCGCACAGGCATTCGCTGCGCCGCAGGCAATGCTCCTTGGCGGCGAAATCCGCCGGCATTCCATCGTGGACGAACAGATGCAGCGTGTCGCTCTCGCGGGAGACGAGGCGAACCACGCCGCCCGTCCGCGCCGGTCGCCACCCGCACGCGAGCGAGGAAGCCGCGACAAAGGCCTTCGAGGGTATTCGGCGCGTTGAGGAATGCCGTCATCTCGTAGAGCGTGGCGAGCCGGCCGTTCTGCTCCGCGAGCGAGCGCGTCTTCTCGGCCACGCGTCCCTCGAGCGTCCGGTACGACTCCTGCAGGTGCTCCGCCATGTCGTTGAAGCCACGGGCGAGCACGCCGAACTCGTCGCGCGATTCCACCGGCAGCCGGACGGCGAACTCGCCCTTGGCCATCCGTCGCAGGCCCGCCTCGAGCTGGTGGAGCGGCCGGATGATGAACAGGAACGCGAGATAGATGAGCGTGACGGAGCCCGCGATCGCGAGCGCGACGAGCGCCAGCTCCACGCTTCGCAGCAGCGACGTGGTGCGCGCGATGTCGCTCTCGATCGTCGCCACCAGCCCGTGCACGATCCCGACGAAGTGCTCGAAACTGCCGCGCGACACAGTCGAGCGGGCCACCGCTCGCCACGCGCTCGAGCGCCGGCCGCAGGTCGGCCCAGGCGGCGTCGAAACGCGAAAATTCCGCCGCGATGGTCGGCGTGTCGGGCACGAACAGCGGCCGCGCCGGATCGCCCCGGCGCAGCGTCGCGACCACCTCGCCGAAGGTGGCGATCTCCCGTCCGATCAGCCCGCGGGCCGGGGAGTCGGGACCGCCGCGTTCGGCCTCCTCCGCGAGGTAGGCGAGGCGATAGGTGCGCATCCGGAGACTGCCCGCGTCGTTGATCGCTGCGGCGGCGCCTTCGAGGCGCCACGATACGAGCAGCGTCGCCCCGATCGACGCCAGCGCGACGGCAAGGGCGAAGATCTGGATTCGCGACGAGCTTGGTGCCGAGCTTGCGCGGCCGTGGCATTACGCCTCCCGGGGTATCGATCCGCAAGCATTCACGCCGTCCCGGTCCTGACTGCCAGCTTGAGCTCCTCGCGCGTCGACAGCTCTGCGCCGCATCGCCCAGGTCTCGTTGGCATGGCCGAGCAGCGCGGGTTCGGTGCGACAGCGGGCCACGAACTCACGCACCTCCGGCGCGCGCCAGGCGTCGCGATACGCCTGCCACGCCGTTTCGAGCGAATCGCGGCGCAGGTCGGCGGGCGCGAAGGGGAGCGCGTTCAGGAGCTTGACCTTGCCGTTCGGCACGACCAGCAGCATCGCCTGCGGCGATTCGAGCCGCGTTTCGATCTCGGTGACGATGTCCCAGGGATAGATCGACAGGGCCATTCCGGAGCCGTTCGACGCCGCGCGTTCGCGGAGCGCGGCCACGGCCCGCCGCCAATCCTCGTCGCTCGGCGCAACACCCTGCCAGTTCTGCGCCGCGCGGCCGAGACGCATCAGCGGACCCGTGACGAAGGCGCCGCATCCGAGCGACGCGGCCAGATCGAAGGCGGCGACGATCTCGTGGAGGTTGAACCGGGTGGGAACGAAGACGAACTGCGGCTCGAGACCCCGGGCCGCCAGCCGCTCGATGGCGGCGATGGCCGCGTCGAAGCTCGATCCCGGGCGCACGCGGTCGTGCGTGCCGGCCGTCGCGCCGTCGACCGAGATCTGGATGCACCGCACCTCGAGCTCCGCGAGCCGGTCGGCCGCGGCGACGTCGATGCGGCTGCCGTCGGTCTCGATCTTCAGGGCGACGCCGTCGGCCGCGAGGATGTCGAAGAGCTCCCAGCAATGCGGCACGCCGAGCGGCTCGCCGCCGCCGAACGCGGCGTAGGCGATGCCGAACGCCCCGACGCGCCGCGCGAGATCGAGCGCCTCGTCGCGGCGAAGCTCATCGCCCCACGCCTTGTCGGGACCGGACTCCTCGCAGCACGCGATGCATCTCGCCGTGCAGCGGTTCGTCAGCTGCCAGGCGAGGAACAGCGGCGCCCGGTACTCGTCGACCGAGCGCCCGGACATCACGGCAAGGACGGGCTATCTCAGGTGAACCGGATGTACGGCTGCGCCATCACCTGCTCGGAGACATCCTCGAGCTTCGGTGTTTCCCAGGCGGGCTTGCCGACTGCAGCGGACTTGTCGGCGTTGCGCTGGTCGCCGGTCTTGGGGGGTTCGATCGTCAGCTTCGTTTCGCTCATTTTCACTCCTTCAGGTCACGCGTTGGCGACGGACATCAACTGCCAGGTGTTGGCGCGCGGGTGGCGCGTCGGGTCGGACATCGCGCACCGGGCGGACGCCAGAAATGTATCACTCCTCCAGGCGTTGCGGTAGGCGTTCCACGCCTGCCGCCAGCGATTCGTGGCGCAGATCGGCGCAGACGTGCGGCAGCGCCGCCGCCACCTTGACCCAGCCGTTCGGCAGGACGAGCAGGGTCGCCGGGGGGGTGGCCAGGCTTTCGCGCAAGCCCCGCTTCGACGTCGAATGGCTCGTGGCAGAGCTCGAGCTCGCCCGCGCAGCCGGGTGGCCATGCGCGCGAGGAGGCGGCGGAAGTCGCGGTATTGCGCCGGCCGTGGGCTCGAGCTTGTCCCACAGCCGCGCGGCGGTCCCGATGCGCATGAGCCGGCCGGTGTTGAACCGGAAGGCGCCGAGCGCGCGCGCCCGCTCGATGACGGGCCCGGCCTCGTGGATGTTGAGCCGGGTCGGCGCGAACGTGATCTCGAGCGGCAGGCCGGCGTCGCGCACGGCGCGGCAGGCCGCATGGGCCTTGGCGAGCGACGCCCCCGGCCGCTGGCGCTCGTAGACGTCCTGCGTGTCGCCGTCGAGGCTGATCTGGATGGAGCGGATGGGCAGGCGGGCGAGCCGCTCGGCGAGCCCCGCGTCGAAGCGCTGGCCGTTGGTCTCGATCTTGAGCTCGACTCCGGCGCGCCCGAGGGCTTCGGCCACGTCGAGGAAGTGCGGCACGACCAGCGGCTCGCCGCCGCACAGCATCACATACGGCACGCCGCTGCCGACGATCTCGCCGGCCAGCGCGCATCGCCTCGCTCGCGTCGAGCTCGTCCGGGAGCCTCTTGCCGGGCGCGGATTCGGTGCAGCAGTGGAGGCAGCACAGGTCGCAGTCGCGGGTGATCTGCCACGAGACGAACAGCGGCGCCCGCAGGCGATCGATGAAGTTCATCGGAGGGCCGGCCACAGGATCCCGGCAGTGAACAGCAGCACCGCCACCATGTAGCAGGACACGATGCTGCGCACGGCGGGGATGAATTCGCGCGGCGATTCGTAGCGTGCGCACCGCGCAGCGGCCGCTCGCGACGAGCAGCGGCAGCGCCAGCAGCGCGGCGAGGCAGGCCAGGGGGAAGACGCCCGCGACCACGCCGCCGCCGGCCACCAGCAAGCCCGCCGCCGCGAGCGCGAGATAGAGCCGGACGGCGCGCCGGCGACCGAGGCGCACGACGAGGTTGCGCTTGCCGACGAGCCTGTCCTGGTGATAGTCGGGAATCGCGTTGACGACGGCGAGCGCCATGATCAGGAATCCCGGCACCAGCGACGCGTACAACGCGCCCGCCGTCAGCGCCTTCGTGTGCAGGTAGAGGCTGCCCAGCACCATCCACGGGCCATACGACAGGGCGATCACGAGCTCGCCCAGGCCCCGGTAGGCCCAGCGGATCGGCGGCGCCACGTAGAAGATCGCCGCCGCCCCGCCCAGGAGCGCGAAGGCGAGGATCGGCCAGCCGCCGCGAATCGTGAGATACACGCCGACGGCGAACGCGCACGCGAAGGCGGCGACGCCGAGCCAGAGCACGCCGTCGGACATCGGCGGGAGGTCGTCCGGATTGAAGACGCGGTCGGTGCCCATCCGCGAATCGAAGTATTCGTTGAACGCCTCGACGCCGACCACCGCGAGCACGACCCCGGCGAGGCCGCTCCAGAAGACGGGCGCGTCGAACGCGCCGGCGACGGCGTAGGCCCACGCCGCGCCGAGCAGGTAAGGCAGGAGGCCCGCGTAGAGGAAGAACCGGTAGCGCACCATGCTGCAGACCGCGAGCAGCCGTTGCGGCAGCGAGCGCGGCCGCCGACGGCCGGTCCTGCGGACGAGCGCGCTCAGAGACGGACCCATTGGTGCAGCGTGCGCGTCCGGCCGGGATCGGCGGCGAGATCCTCGATGAACTGCGCGACGCGCGGATCGCGCCAGGCGCGGCGGAAATTCGCCCAGACCTCGGACAAGGTCTCCCGGCGCAGATCGCCGCAGATGAACGGCAACGCGTTGATGAGCTTGACGAGCCCGTTGGGCAGCACGATCAGGAGCGCGGCCGGGTGCTGCAGGCGGTAGCGCAGCTCGTCGAGCAGCCCCGCCTCGTGGAAGTAGACGCGCATGCGGCCGCGGTACTCCTCCGTCTTCTCCCGCAGCACGTCGAAGAACGCCTCGTAGCGCTCGTCGGGAAGCTCGAGATGCCGCCATGCCTTGACGGCGTTGCCGGTGTACATCGTGCGCCCGGTGTAGAAGCTGTACGCGCCGAGCTCATAGGCGAGATCGACGGTCGCGCCGATCTCGTGGGCATTGAACGAGGCCGGCGAGAAGTTGATCTCCAGCGGAACGCCCGCCGCGCGCAGGTTGCGCAGGCCCTCCACCGTCTGGTCGAAGCTTCCGCGCACGCGCATCGGTCTGGAACGTCGGCGCGGACGCGCCGTCGAGGCTCACCTGCACGGCCTTGACGCCGAGCTCGCGCATGCGCTCGCAGTTCGCCGCTGGAAAGATAGTGGCCGTTGGTCTCGATCTTGAGCTGCGCGCCGCGCGCGCAGGCGCGCTCGACCATCGCGAAGAATTGCGGATGCAGCATCGGCTCGCCGCCCGAGAACGACAGGTACGGGACGTCGTTGTCCATCAGCTGGTCGATGACGCCGAACACCTCCGCCGGGGCGAGCTCGTCCGGGAAGGCCTTGCCCGGCCCGCTCTCCTCGATGCAGTGCAGGCACGCGAGGTTGCACTCGTTCGTGATCTGCCACGCGACGTAGAGCGGTGCGGCGAGGTCCTCCGACTCGGCGGGGGCCGCGGTCGGCGCCGGGGACGCGGCCGCGGCGGTCGCGTCCGTCGCGGTTTCCGTCACGCGTTCAGCCCTCGAGGAGCCCGCGCTGGCGCAGATCGGCGATGAACGCGAGGACTTCGCGCTCGATCGCTCCATTGCCGTCGGTGAAGCGCTCCGCGAGGCGCGCGGCGATCGCCTGCTCGTCGCCGCCTGCCGCGATCTCGCGCACGACGGCCGTGCCGGTGGGGTTGAGCGTGAAGACCTTCTCGGAGCGGGTCTCGAACAGCACGCCGCCGAATTTCTCCTCGCGGAACTTGACGAATTTGGCCAGTCGCATGGTCATCGCATCTCGGGTCCGCCGCTCGCGGCGGCATAGGCTTTTGATATTAACACCATCGGGGAATCCTATCGTCGCGCCACCCCGCCGGTCCCGATCCGGCGTCACTTCCAGCCGGTCGCCGCCATCTTGCGGCGCAGGAACGCGATCTGGGTCGCCAGCGGGAGATTCTTCGGACAGACGTCGTGGCAGGCGAGCAGCGACATGCAGCCGAAGACGCCGTCGTCGTCGCCGATCACGTCGTAGAAATCGTCGTCGGTGCGCGTGTCGCGCGGGTCCAGCCGGAAGCGCGCGATCCGGTTCAACCCGACCGCGCCGACGAAATCCTTGCGCATCCGGGCGGTGCCGCAGGCGGCCACGCAGCAGCCGCACTCGATGCACCGGTCGAGCTCGTAGATCCGGTCCGCGAGATCCGGATCCATCCGCTCCTCGATCCGGCGCAGGTCCGGATTCGGATCCTTCATGTGCAGCCAGCCCTGCAGGCGCTCGCTCATCCCGCGCATCCACTTGCCGGTGTCGACCGACAGGTCGCCGATCAGCTCGAAGAACGGCAGCGGCGCCAGCGTGATGTCGGGGCCGAGGTTCTTGGTGAGCGTGCGGCACGCGAGCGTCGGCCGCCCGTTGATCACCATCGCGCAGCTGCCGCAGATCCCGGCGCGGCAGACGAAGTCGAACTGCAGCGACGGGTCCTGCTTCTCGCGGATCTCGTTCAACGCGATGAACAGCGTCATCCCGTCGGCTTCCTCGAGCGCGTAGGTCTGCAGGCGCGGCGCCTGCGAGGGCTCCTGCGGGTTGTAGCGCAGCACGCTGATCGCGAGCTGGCGCCGCTGCGCGCCTCCTCCGTTGCCGGCCACGGCGGCGCGCACGAACCTGAGCGGGGCGACGTTCATTTTCCGGACTCGACGAGTTCGTCGTGGGGTTCGTCGAGGGGCTCGTCGATGCGCTCGTTGCGGCCGCGGAGCGGCTCGGGAAGCAGCGCGTTGTAGGGCATCAGGGCTTCCTGAACGGCGAAGCGCGGCGCGCCGGCCATCTTCTGCTTCAGCGCCTCGACCTCGGCGGCGCGCCCGGCGTGTCCGGATGGTCGACGTAATCCTTCGCGCCGTAGCCGCGCCAGCCGGGCGGCAGCTCCATCGCGCCGACGTCGAGCGGCTCGTACGCGAGCGACGGCAGCGTGTCCGATTCGCTCTTCCACGTCGCGAGCGTGCGCTTCAGCCAATCGGCGTCGTTGCGCCGCGGAAAATCCTGCCGGTAATGCGCGCCGCGGCTCTCGGTGCGCTGATGCGCCCCGTAGGCGACACAGAGCGCGACCTTCAGCATCTTCTGCACGCGGTACGCCGTGACGAGCTCGGGGTTCGCGCCGCGCGACTTGTAGCGCACGCCGATGTTGCGGCTGCGCACGAGGAGCTGCTGCAGCACGTCGACGGCCTTCTGCAGGTCCTCGCCGCGGCGGAAGATGCCGACGTTCGCGGTCATGATCTCCTGCATCGCCACGCGCAGCGCCGACGCGTCCTCGGTGCCGCCGCCGTCGACGAGGGCGTCGAGCTTCGCCTGCTCGCGCCGCAGGTGGTCGTGGACGAGGCCGGTCGAGATGCTGATGTCGTTGCCCGGCCGGTCGCAGAAGTCGGCGATGAATTCGCCGACGATCATGCCCGCGACGACGGTTTCGGCGACCGAATTCCCGCCGAGCCGATTGAAGCCGTGCATGTCCCAGCACGCCGCCTCGCCCGCCGCGAACAGTCCCTTCAGCGTCGGGCTCTCGCCGGTGTGGTCGGTGCGCACGCCGCCCATCGTGTAGTGCATGGCCGGGCGCACCGGAATCCAGTCCTTCACGGGATCGACGCCGAGGAAGTGATGGCAGATCTCCCATACCTCGCGCAGGTTGTGCCGGATGTGCTTCTCGCCGAGCAGCGTGATGTCGAGCCAGAGGTGCTCGCCGAAGCGGTTCTTCGCACCCTTGCCCTTGGCGATGTGCTCCTCCATCCGCCGGGAAACGACGTCGCGCGACGCGAGCTCCTTCTTCTCGGGCTCGTAGTCGGGCATGAAGCGGTGGCCGTCGACGTCCTTCAGCAGGCCGCCGTCGCCGCGGCAGCCTTCCGTCACCAGGATGCCCGCCGGGAAGATGCCGGTCGGATGGAACTGCATGGCTTCCATGTTGCCGAGCGTCGCCACGCCGGTTTCGAGCGCGATGCCGCTGCCGAGACCTTCGCAGATCACGGCATTGGTCGTCACGCGATAGAGGCGTCCGGCGCCGCCGCTCGCGATGGCCGTGGCCTTGGCCACGTAGGCGACCAGCTCGCCGGTGACGAGGTGGCGGACGATCGCGCCGTAGCAGCGGCCGGCATCGTGGATCAGGGCGATCGCCTCGGTCCGCTCGTGCACGGGAATCGCCGCGCCGATCGCCTGATCGCTCATCGTCTGCAGCATCGCGTGGCCCGTGCCGTCCGACACGTAGCAGGTGCGCCACTTCTTGGTGCCCCCGAAGTCGCGCTGGGCGACGAGGCCGTGCGCTTCGTCGCGTTCGGTGATCGTCACCTTCTGGTTGTTGATGATGACCGTGCGGTCGCCCTTGCGGACGCGGCTCCACGGCAGGCCCCACGCGGCGAGCTCGCGCACCGCCTTCGGCGCGGTGTTGACGAACATCCGCACGACGCGCTGGTCGGCGCCCCAGTCGCTGCCGCGCACCGTGTCCTCGAAATGCACGTCCTCGTTGTCGCCCTGGCCCTTGATCACGTTGCCGAGCGAGGCCTGCATGCCGCCCTGCGCCGCCGCCGAGTGCGAGCGCTTCGGCGGCACCAGCGACAGGATGATCACGTCGTGGCCGCGGCGCTTCGCGCCGATGGCCACGCGCAGCCCCGCGAGGCCGCCGCCGATGACGAGGACGTCGGTGTAGATGACTTTCATCGCGGACTCGCCGCCGGCGCGGCGCCCGCGGCAGGCACGGCCGGCGCCGCCTGCAGCCGCGCCGGCACATAGGGCTCGCCGTAGCGGTCACGGTGCTCGATGCCGATCTTGATGTAGGCCGCCAGCGTCGCGAAACCCAGCACGAGGAAGAATACCGTCAGCGCCCATTTCGCGAGCTTCAGCCTGACCCGCGTCGCTTCGACGTCGGGTCCCGCGAGCCAGCCCCATTTCACCGCCAGGCGATAGAGGCCGATGCCGCCGTGCACCTCGACCGTCAGCAGCAGCACGATGTAGAGCGGCCAGAAGTGGTCGCTCCAGACCCGGTCGGCGGATTCGAACGGCCCGATGCGGTCGGGCCGGCGTGAGCATGACGTAGAGATGCACCGAGGCCAGGAAGAAGAGCGCGAACCCGGTCAGCACCTGCCAGTACCAGAGCGTGGTGTCCTCGTGCCGCATCATCCGCATGTGACCGCGGAAGGTCGCCGCATTGCCGGTAGTTGATCGGAAATTTCCGGACCGCGAGCAGCGCATGCGTGACGAGAAGCGCGATGACGCACGCCACCACGATGGAGACGATCCAGGGATACGACCGGCCGAAGAAGAAATAGCCCTCGAAGAACTTCGTGATGGTCCACATCGCGTCCTTGCCGAGCAGGATCGACGACACGAAGGCCATGTGTCCCCACATGAAGAGCGCGAGGACGAGACCTGTGACGCTCTGCGTGACGTCGAGGCGTGCCGGCCAGCGACTCGCGCGCACGGACGGCACGGGATCCATTCCGGCCATCAGCGGTCCGCCACGTTGCTTCGCGCGATTCATTTCGCTCCGTCGTCGCACTCGTCCGGCCCCCCACGTGTCGACCGGATCGGCCGTCGCGTCGAGCGAATGCTGCGAGCGCGGAGCCGGAAGCGAAGGTATATCGCGGACCGTCGGCAGGCGTTGACCTGCGTCAAGGCGCCCCCCGGCATTCTGGTGAAAATGACCGGGTGCGGCTGATCCTGCTCTGACACCGCGCCGGCAGCGCCCCGCCGATCGGCGCCGCGATCACCGGCGCGAAGCGCATCGCCATGCAGGATGGTGAGACCAACGCGACGAGACATGTTCCAGGTTCGAATTCACGGCCGTGGCGGCCAGGGTGTGGTTTCCGGCGCCGAGATGCTGTCCGTCGCCGCCTTTCTCGAAGGGCGCTACGCGCAGGCGTTTCCGAGCTTCGGCTCGGAGCGCATGGGGGCGCCCGTCATGGCGTTCTGCCGCATCGACGACAAGGAGATCCGCCTGCGCGAACCGGTGCTGGAGCCCAATGCCCTGATCGTGCAGGATCCGACGCTGCTGCATCAGGTGGACCTGTTCAGCGGCCTCGTGCCGGGCGGTTACATCCTCGTCAATTCGACGCGCAGCTTCGACGAGCTGGGGCTCGGCGGGTTCGCCCGCGGGGTGCAGCACTATCGGCTCTGCTCGCTGCCGGCGACCGAACTGGCGGTCAAGCACGTCGGCCGGCCGGTGCCGAACGCCGCATTGCTCGGCGGATTCGCGGCGGTCACGGGCGTCATCACGCTGGCGTCGGTCGTCTCCGCCATCCGCCAGAAATTTCCGCCGGCGGTGGCCGAGAAGAACGTGGCGGCGGCGACCGAAGCCTTCGAGCTCGCGGCCAAGGCGAAGGACACGATCGATGCTTAAGCAGACCGAAGGATCGCGCGCGGTGGCGGAGGCCATCGCGCTTTGCCGGCCGCAGGTGATCTGCGCCTACCCCATCACGCCGCAGACGCACATCGTCGAAGCGCTGGGCGAGATGGTCAAGACCGCGGAGCTCGCCGGCTGCGAGTTCATCAACGTCGAATCCGAGTTCGCCGCGCTGTCGGTTGCGATCGGGGCGTCCGCCGCCGGCGTGCGCACCTACACGGCGACGCGAGCCAGGGCCTGCTGTTCATGGCCGAGGCCGTCTACAACGCCGCGGGGCTCGGGCTGCCGATCGTGATGACCATCGGCAACCGGGCGATCGGCGCACCGATCAACATCTGGAACGATCATTCCGACAGCATGTCGATGCGCGACGCCGGCTGGATCCAGCTCTACGCCGAGACCAACCAGGAAGCTCTCGACCTGCACATCCAGGCGTTCCGCCTCGCCGAAGAGCTGTCGTGTCCGGTCATGGTCTGCATGGACGGATTCATCCTCACCCACGCTTACGACCGGGTCGACGTGCCGAGCCAGGCGGACGTCGACGCCTACCTGCCGCGTTACGAGCCCCGGCAGGTGCTCGATCCGTCCGAGCCGGTCAGCATCGGCGCCATGGTCGGCCCGGAGGCGTTCACCGAGGTGCGCTACCTTTCGCACCACAAGCAGCTGCGCGCGCTGGCGTTGCTGCCCGAGCTCGCCGCTGCGTTCAGGAAGCAGTTCGGCCGCGATTCCGGCGGCCTGATCCGCACTTATCGCACCGCGGATGCGGACACGATCGTGGTCGCGCTCGGCTCCGTCAACGGCACGGTGCAGGAGGTCGTCGACGAGATGCGCGCCGATGGCTCGCGCATCGGCTCCGTTTCGATCTGCGCCTTCCGCCCGTTCCCCCTGTCGGCGCTGCGCGAGGCCCTGCAGGGCGCGAAGCGTGTCGTCGTGCTGGAGAAATGCCTGGCGGTGGGCCTCGGGCGGCATCGTGTCCGACGGCGTCCGCAAGTCGCTTTCGGGCATCGTGCTCAACGGCTACACGGTGATCGCGGGACTCGGCGGGCGCGCGATCACCCGCGTGTCGCTGCGGCGGCTGTTCGAGGACGCCGAGCGCGACGAACTGGAGCAGGTGACGTTCCTCGACCTGAACGCCGACGTGGTCGGCCCACGAGCTCGAGCGCGAGAGCGCGTCGCGACGGACCGGCCCCACCGCCGAGGCGATACTGCGCCGCATCGGAACGGTCGCCTCGGGCATCGGTTGAACCCAAGGGACGCTTCGTGGAACAGACGATGATCAAGTTCTACCAGACCGGCACCTTCACGGTCGGCAACCGTCTGCTGGCCGAAAATCAACGTTCGGTGCAGGCGGACATGCACCGTACGAACTCGCTCAATTCGGGGCATCGCGCCTGCCAGGGCTGCGGCGAAGCCCTCGGCGCGCGGTATGCCATCGATGCCGCGATGGAGGCGACGGGCAACCAGCTGATCGCCGTCAACGCAACCGGATGCCTGGAGGTGTTCTCCACGCCCTATCCGGAGACGTCGTGGCAGATCCCGTGGATCCACTCGCTGTTCGGAAATGCCGCTGCGGTGGCGTCGGGTGTGGCCGCGGCGCAGCGGGTTCTGGGCCGCCCCGACGTGCGTGTCATCGCGCAGGGCGGCGACGGCGGCACGACCGACATCGGCTTCGGCTGCCTGTCCGGCATGTTCGAGCGCAACGACGACGTGCTCTACATCTGTTACGACAACGAGGGGTACATGAACACCGGCGTGCAGCGCTCGAGCGCGACGCCGCCGGCGGCGCGTACCGCCACGACCCCGGCCATGGGGCCATCCCCAGGCAACGTCTTCGGCACCGGCAAGAACGTGCCGCGCATCGCGATGGCGCACAACATTCCCTATGTCGCGACCGCCAGCGTTTCCAACCTGCGCGACCTCGAGCGCAAGGTCAAGTTCGCGATGGAGCTTCGCGGCGCGCGCTACATCCACATCTTCGTGCCCTGCCCCCTCGGCTGGGGTTCGGCGTCCGACGACACGATCAAGCTCGCGCGCCTGGCCGTCGAGACGGGCCTCTTCCCGCTGTTCGAAGCCCGCGACGGCATCGTCACGGCGAGCTCGCCGATCCGGCACAAGGTGCCCGTGACCGAGTACCTCAAACTGCAGAAACGCTACGCCCATCTGTTCGGCAATCCGCCGGACCTGGACCGCATTGCGCGAATCCAGATGATGGCCGACCACAACATCGACGAATACGGCTTGCTGCAGTAGGGGGACTATGGACAAGCCGTACGCAATCACGCTCGACGTCGGCTCGAGCCTCGCCAACAAGACGGGCGCGTGGCGCACCAACCGGCCGCTGTACGTCGATCGGCTGCCACCGTGCAACCACGCCTGCCCGGCCGGCGAGAACATCCAGGGCTGGCTGTATCACGCCGAGTCCGGCGATTACGAAGCGGCGTGGCGCGTGCTGACGGAAGACAATCCGCTCCCCGCCGTCATGGGCCGCGTCTGCTATCACCCGTGCGAGACCTCCTGCAACCGCGGCAAGCTCGACGAGACGGTGGGCATCAACTCGGTCGAGCGTTTTCTCGGCGATGAGGCCATCAAACGCGGCTGGAAGTTTGCGCCGCCCGAAGGCGGAAAGCGGCAAGCGCATCCTCATCGTCGGCGCCGGACCGTCGGGACTGTCCGCGGCGTATCACCTCCGGCGCCTGGGCCACGGCGTGCGGATCGTCGAGGCGGGTCCGCGCGCCGGCGGCATGATGCGGTTCGGCATCCCGCAGTACCGGCTGCCGCGCGACGTGCTCGACGCCGAGATCCGGCGGATCCTCGACATGGGCGTCGAGCTCACGCTCGATTGCAAGGTCTCGAATGTCCTCGAAACCATGCAGGCGGGTCGGTTCGACGCGGCATTCCTCGCGGTCGGCGCGCACATCGCCAAGCGCGCCTACATTCCGGCGGGCGAAGCCGCGCACATGCTCGATGCCGTGTCGGTGCTGCGCGGCATGGAGGGCGAGGACAAGCCCATGCTGGGCCGGCGCGTCGTCGTCTACGGCGGCGGCAACACCGCGCTCGACGTCGCGCGGACCGCGAAGCGGCTGGGGGCCACCGAATCGATCATCGTCTACCGCCGTACGCGCGAAAAAATGCCGGCGCACGATTTCGAAGTCGAGGAGGCGCTGCAGGAAGGCGTCCTGATCAAGTGGCTGTCGACGATCAAGAACATGGCCGACGAAGGCACGCTCACCGTCGAAAAGATGGCGCTCGATGCCAAGGGCTTTCCGCAGCCGACCGGGGAGTTCGAGACGCTCGAAGCCGACTCCCTGGTGCTGGCGCTCGGACAGGATGTCGATCTGTCGCTGCTCGACGGCGTGCCGGGACTTGCCATCAAGGACGGCACGGTTCAGGTGGGGCCCAACATGATGACCGGCCACGCGGGCATCTTCGCCGGCGGCGACATGGTGCCCTCCGAGCGCACGGTGACGGTGGGCATCGGTCACGGCAAGAAGGCCGCGCGCCACATCGACGCCTGGCTCTCCGGCACGGTCCACGCCCCCGCGCCGAAGCACGAGTTGGCCACGTTCGACAAGATGAACCCCTGGTATTACAGCGACGCGCCGAAGACGGTGCGGCCGATCCTCGAGCTCGCCCGCCGCACTTCGACGTTCGACGAAGTCGTCAGCGGGCTCGACGAGACCAACGCGCTGTTCGAGGCCCGCCGCTGCCTGTCCTGCGGCAACTGCTTCGAGTGCGACAACTGTTACGGGGTGTGCCCCGACAACGCGGTCATCAAGCTTGGTCCGGGCAAGCGCTACGAGTTCAATTTCGACTACTGCAAGGGCTGCGGGATCTGCGTGTCCGAATGCCCGTGCGGGGCGATCAAGATGGTTCCGGAAACGAACTGAACACCGGCGGACCGGCGGCCGGCATGGCCACCGAGCGAGCAAAAGGAGACAGACGATGCTGCAGAAAAGTCACGACGAGGCAAGGACCAACGCGCTGCCGCAAGGCGTCGCGCTCCTGCAGGATCCGGCGCTCAACAAGGGCACCGCCTTCACCGAGGCGGAGCGCGATGCGTTGCACCTGCGCGGGCTCCTGCCCCCGCACGCCTCGTCGCAGGAACAGCAGATGGAACGCGTGCTCGAGAATTTCCGCCGCAAGCCGAGCGATCTCGAGAAGTACATCAACCTGCGCGCGCTGCACGACCGCAACGAGACGCTGTTCTTCCGTCTGCTGATGGATCATCCGGACGAGATGCTGCCCATCGTGTACACGCCGACGGTCGGGCTGGCCTGCGAACGGTACACGCACATCTTCCAGCGCCCGCACGGCATTTTTGTCAGCGCGGCCGATCGCGGTCGCGTCGCCGAGGTGCTCGCGAACTGGCCGCACCGCGACGTGAAGATCATCGTCGTCAGCGACGGCGAGCGCATCCTGGGTCTCGGGGACCTCGGCGCCAACGGGATGGGCATCCCGGTCGGCAAGCTGTCGCTCTACACCGCCTGCGCAGGCGTGCCGCCGAGCGCCTGCCTGCCGGTGCTGCTCGACGTCGGCACCAACAACTCGGCGCTGCTCGACGATCCGCTCTACATCGGCCTGCACCAGGCGCGCGTGCGGGGCGAGGAGTACGACGCCCTGGTAGAAGAATTCGTGGTCGCCGCCAGCAAGCTGTTCCCGGGTGTGGTCATCCAGTTCGAGGACTTCGCGAGCCACAATGCGTTCCGGCTGCTGAAGAAGTACCGCGACAGGATCCCGACGTTCAACGACGACATACAGGGAACCGCCGCGGTCGTGCTGGCGGGCGTCCTGTCGGCGCTGCGGATCACCGGGGGTGCGCTCGGCGAGCAGACACTGCTGTTCCAGGGCGCCGGCGAAGCGGCCACCGGCATCGCCGACCTGGTGGTCGAAGCGATGGTCGCGCAGGGGATGAACGAGAAGCAGGCACGAGGGCGCTGCTGGCTGTTCGATTCGCGCGGCCTCGTCGTCGCGCAACGCCCCGATCTCGCCGCGCACAAGCAACCCTATGCGCACGAGCATGCGGCGGTCGGCACCCTGCACGACGCCGTCAAGTCGTTGCGTCCCACCGCCATCATCGGTGTCGCCGCCGTCGGCGGCGCCTTCACCGAGGACGTCGTGCGCACCATGGCGGCGCAGAACAAGCGGCCGATCGTCTTTGCACTTTCGAATCCGACGTCCAGGTCCGAATGCACGGCGACCCAGGCGTATCGCTGGTCGGACGGGCGCGCCCTGTTCGCCTGCGGCTCGCCCTTCGACCCGGTGACGCTCGAGGGCCGCACCTACGTGCCGCGGCAGGGCAACAATTCGTACATCTTCCCCGGCGTCGGCCTCGGCGTCATCGTGTCCGGCTCGAGCCGCGTGACCGGCGAGATGTTCATGGCGGCGGCGCACACGCTGGCCGAGCACGTCACGGAAGGCGACCTGCAGCAGGGCAGCCTCTATCCGCCGCTTCAGCACATCCGGGAGGTCTCGGCGCATATCGCAACCGCGACCGCCGCCATCGCCTACCGCCGGGGCTTGGCGCCCACGGCGGAGCCCGCCGACCTGCTGGGATTCGTGAAGTCCCGGATGTACGAGCCCCGCTATGCCACTTACGTGGAAAGCTGACGGCCACGGCATGGCCGTGGAATCCGGAACAACGACGCGCACGAAAGGTAGCACCCCATGAAAGAGACCGTTCTGGCCACGCTCCGTCATCATCCGTTCGTGGCGGAGTTCGAGCCCCGCCACGTCGAGCGACTCGCGAAGATGGCCAAGGAAGTCCGCTTCGACCGGGACCAGATCCTCTTTCGCGAGGGCGACGACTGCACCGAGTTCTATCTGATCGTGACCGGCCTCGTCGGGCTCGAGATCGTCGCGCCGGGACACACGTTCCGCGTGCAGACGCTCTTCGCGGGTGACGAGCTCGGCTGGTCGGCGCTGCTGATGGGCCGGGGCAAGCACTTCCAGGCGCGCTCGCTGGAACGCGTCGACGCGCTGGGGTTCGAAGGCACTGACCTCCTGGCCGCGTGCCACGAAGACACCCAATTCGGCTTCATCCTGATGCAACGGCTGCTGGGGGTGGTGGCCGAACGCCTCCAGGCGACGCGGCTGCAGCTTCTGGACACGTACTCTCCGGCGGCCGCGCGCGCCGGGGCGTGAACCCGGTCGCGATCACACTTCTTCTGGCGGCCGCGCTGGCGGGATTCGGCGCGCTCGCATGGCGCAAGCTCGCCATCGTCGTGGCCCTGGGTCCCGAGGTCCGCTGGGACCGGCCGTGGACGCGCCTTCGCACCGTGCTCGTCAACGGCTTCCTCCAATCGCGCATGGTCGCGCGCGAGTGGAAGCCCGGCGCGATGCACGCCGTGATCTTCCTCGGCTTCGTGACGCTGCTCGCCCGCAAGGTGCAGCTGCTGGCGATCGGCTACGACGAAACCTTCGTGTATCCGGGTCTCGCGGGCGGCGCGTTCGCGGCGTTCAAGGACGGCGTCGAGCTCGCGGTGCTGGCCGCCGTCGGCTACGCCTTCTGGCGGCGGTTCGTGCAGAAGCCGGCCCGCCTCGAGCGCAATCACGAGGCACTCCTGATCCTGTCGCTGATCGCGGCGATCATGATCACCGACTTCCTGTTCGACGGCTTCCGCTTCGCCCTCAAGGCTGCCGCGGATCCGGGGATCGCGCACGAGCGGTCGTTCGCGTTCGCCGGCGACGCGCTCGCCCGGACCCTGTCGGCGTCGCCGCCGGACGCGCTGGTGGTCGGCTACCACCTGTCGTACTGGATACAGATGCTGACGGTGCTGGCCTTCCTCGTGCTCCTGCCGGTCGGTGAACACTTCCACATCGTCACCGCGTTGCCGGCGCTCTACTTCCGGCGAGGCGGGCCGGCGAACCGGGTGCCGACCGTGGACCTCGACGCGATCATGGGCGATGGCGACGCCGGGGACATGAAGATCGGCGTGCACACCGCGCGCGACCTCACCTGGAAGGACGGGCTCGACGCGTTCACCTGCACCGAATGCGGGCGGTGCAAGGACGCGTGCCCCACCTATCTCACCGGCAAGCCGCTCGCGCTGAAATGGGTCTTCGACAGCCTCAAGGGGCATCTGCAGGAGCAGCGCGCGCCCATCGTCGCCGGCGACGACGCGGCGCTGCCGGCGCTCGTCGGCGACGTCATCGCGCCGGACGCGCTCTGGGCGTGCACGACCTGTGGCTATTGCGAGGCGGCATGTCCGATCGAGCTCGAGCATCTGCCGCGCTTCTTCCGGATGCGCCAGCACCAGGTCATGATGGAAGGCGCCTTTCCGCACGAGCTCAAGGCGGTGTTCGACGCCTACGAGGTGCAGAGCAATCCCTGGGCGTTGCCGGCCGATTCGCGCGGGAACTGGGCCGACGGACTCGGCGTCCCCCTCGTGCGGACCGCCGAGGACGTGCGGGCCCTCGACTACCTGTTCTACGTCGGCTCCGCGGAGTCGTTCGATCCGCGCGCGCAGAAGATCGCGGTCGCGTTCGTCAAGATCATGCAGCGCGCCGGCATCCGTTTCGGCATCCTCGGCGCGAGCGAGACGTCGACCGGGGAGTGCGTGCGCCGCGCCGGGAACGAGATGCTCTTCCAGCAGCTCGCGCGAGCGCTGGTCGACACGTTGAACGGCCTGGGCGTCACGCGCATCGTGACCTGCGATCCGCACGCGTTCAACACGCTGCAGAACGAGTATCCGGAGTTCGGCGGGCACTACGAGGTCGTCCATCACTCGCAGCTCATCGCGCGGCTCATCGCCGAGCGCAGAATACGTGTCGACCGGGCCTTCGAGCGCGTCATCTACCACGAACCGTGCTACCTCGGCCGGCACAATGGCGAATACGAGGCGCCGCGCGCCATCATCGCGCAGCTGACGCGCGATGCGCCGCTCGAGTTCCCGCTGCGCCGCGAAAAGGCGATGTGCTGCGGCGCCGGCGGCGCGAGAATGTGGATGGAAGAAAACATCGGCCGGCGCATCAACATCACGCGCGTCGAGCAGGCGCTGCCCCTCAGTCCGCTCGTGATCGCGACGGCCTGTCCGTACTGCGCGACGATGATCGGCGACGGCACGAAGGCGCTGGAGCGCGAGTCGGCAATCGCGACGCGCGACCTCGCGGAGCTGGTCGCGGACGCGCTAGCGCAAGGTCACCACAGCTGAACGCCTGGCGCGCAAGTTGCCACACTTGCCGGTGTCACGATCATCGCCGCCGGTCCCACTCGGATGTGATCACCGCCTGGATTTCGGCGACCGTGCGTGCGATGTCGTGGACCTGCTGAGGCAGAATGCCCAGCTGGCGCGCGATCTGCGTCAGTGAAAAGATGCCGCATACCGTCCTTTGCGCGGCGGGGACGACGACGACCGTCTCGACCACCAGCGCGTGCTGACGGCCGGCGAGCTTGAGCGTCGCGACGATGTCGCCTACCCGAGCCTGCTCGACGTCGTGGAAGTCGAGTATCTCCAGCCTGCCGGCCGGCGTCATGATGTCGCGCACGACGACCTCGCCATGGCGCATGCCGCGCTCCTGCGCGAACTGGATGGGTCGTTCGCCGAGAATGTCCGTGGACGTGACGATCCCGGACACCTGGTGCGCGTCGTCGACGACGAACAGCGCGCGCACGCGGTGGGCGATCATCGCCCGATTCGCCTCGTCGATCGACGCCTCCGGCGCGATGGTCACCGCGCTAACTCGCCGCAGGTCGGTCATGACGTCCCTCGCCGGCGCGTCGAGCCGTATCGGTGGGGGGCTGCCGGGCCGGGGCAGGGTGTACCGCTCGCCGGGATTCGGCGACGAGTGTCGCAAGGGAGCGTAATCCGCGATCGCGCCGTCCGCGCTCCGGGTGGGCTCCGACGCCGCCGTCGGCTGGTGGCCCTGGAAGAACATCAGCTGCAGAAAGTGGTCCTTCTGGCCGGCGTCCTGCGGCGCAGCGGGGGCACCCGATGCGGTGCCGCCCTTGGTGGCATGGCGAGTGTCGCGATCCCGTTCGTTCATGGCGCACTCCGTTGAAACGTGAGAAACCAGACCGCCGATGGTGGAGGTTCGACCGCGGGCGTCGCCCATCGTTCTGGACGACGTGATGGGCGCGCCTGCGGCGAAGGCATGACTTCGCAGCTTCGTCCGGCCATGAGGCAACGGGTCATTGTAGTCTCGAACCCGCAGGCATGTGCCATCATGGCGGCCGTCCCGGGGTTCCCCGTCCCGCTCGACAAATCCGTCGCCTTGCCTTCCCGGTCGAACCCGCATTGGAAATGAGCCATCCGACGAAGCTTCCCGACACCGCGCAACGTGTTGCCGATCTGCTCGGCGCGATGGGCCACGACGGTCCGGTGATCATGCTGCCGCAGTCCGGCAAGACGTCCGCCGAGGCCGCCGCCGGACTCGGCTGCAGCGTCGCCCAGATCGCCAAATCCATCGTGTTCCGGCGCGTCTCCGACGATGCCCCCGTGATGGTGATCGCCAGCGGCGCCAATCGAGTCGACGAAAGAAAAGTTGAAGCCCTGATCGGGGCGATTCGCAAAGCCGACGCGAATTTCGTCAAGGAGCGGATCGGCTTCGCGATCGGTGGCGTCTGCCCGATCGGCCATCCGGGACATGTGCCCATCCTCGTGGACCAGGACCTGCTGCAGCTCCCGACGCTGTGGGCGGCGGCCGGTCACCCGCACGCGGTATTTCGTTTGACGCCAGCGCAACTGCTGAAGATGACGGGCGCGGTTCCGGCGGATGTCGCCTTGCGGAACCACGCCGGATAGCCGCTGACTTCCAGGCGATGGCCGAATCGCTTCGCCCGACGACACCCGCATGACCACGTCCAATTTCTACCACGATCTTCCGGTGCTGGAGTCGTTCGCCGCGGCCATCGAGACCGCCCGGCATGCCGACGTTCCGGGCGACTGGTGGATCGTGATCGCCGATGTGATCGGCTCGACGAAGGCGATCGAAGCAGGCGCCTACAAGAAGGTCAACACCGTCGGCGTGGCCTGTATCGCCGCGGTCGTCAACGTGGACCGAAATGTCGATATGCCGTTTGTCTTCGGTGGCGACGGCGCGACCTTCGCCGTGCCCGACGCCTTGCGCGAGCGCGTGGTCCCGGCGTTGCGGGAAGCCCAGCGCCTGTCGCGGGAGAACTTCGACCTGGTGTTGCGTGTCGGCCTGGTGCGGGTTGCGGACCTGTACGACAGGGGCCTGTGGGTACGGCTGGCGAAGGTTCGCTTGTCATCGAACGTGACGCAACCGACCTTCTCCGGGAGCGGCTGGGAAGAAGCCGAGCGCATGGTGAAGGACCCGCTGGCCACGGGCGTATTGCGGGTTCGGGAAGACGGGGGCCCGTGCGAGGGCAGCTTCGAAGGTTTCGAGTGCCGCTGGCAGGGTGTGCCGAGCTTTCGTGATCACAAGCTTGCGCTGCTGGTAGCTGCGGTGGCGGGCGACACCGACCTGAACCTCGCCGTCTACCGCAGGGTGTCGGACCGGATCGCGCAAATCTACGGCGACATCTCGAGCTACCACCCGTTGCGGGCCGACCACATGCGGCTGTCGTTCAATCCGCGCCAACTCGCCCACGAATGGCGCGTACGCTCGAGCCGGCAGAGCCTCTGGGGACGGATCAAGTATTTCGCCCGGATGGTGCTGCTGAACCTGGCCGGCGTGTACCTGTTCGCACGCAAGATGGACACGAAGACGGTGCGCTGGAGCCGCTACACCGACGAGATGGTGGAAAACTCCGACGTCCGCAAGTTCGACGGGATGCTGCGCATGGTGATGGACGGCAGTGAAGCGCAGTACCGGGACCTGCACGATTACCTTGAAGGGCAGCACCGCGAAGGCCGGCTCGTCTACGGCATGCACAAGTCACGCGAAGCGCTCTTGACCTGCATCGTGTTCTCCTACAACGGAAACCACGTGCACTTTGTCGACGGCAGTGACGGCGGCTACGCGATGGCCGCGCGCGGCCTCAAGGCGCAGCTCGAGGCGCTCAGGATCTGATCCTGTGCCCCACCCTTGACCGTGGTCAGCACATCCGACCAGGACCGCTATCGGCACTCACCCGTGATAACCTGATCCACTACCGCTCGGTGCGTTTGAACGAGCCGCTCCGGCGACCGATACGTGACTGTTTACGCAAACCCGACCGAGGAGCAGGTTGCGCAATCGCGTGCCCTGTTCTTCGAGGGCATCGGGCATTTTGAGAACGGCCGGCTCGACCCGGCCCGCGCCTGCTTCGAAAAGTGCCAGGCACTCACCCCGGGCCGACCTTCGGTGCTCGGCAATCTGGGAATCACCCTCTTTCACCTCCGGCAATGGGAAGCGGCGATTCCCGTCCTGCGTCAAGCGACGACGGCCGATCCTTCCCTTGCCGAGGCATGGGCTTGCCTGGGTCTTGCCAACGAAGCGCAAGGACAATGGCAGGCTGCGGCGGAGGCTTTGGAAAGGGCACTTGCGCTATCGCCGCAGCAAGTGCGTCTCTGGTTGAGCCTGGGCGAAGTCTCGCTGCGGCTGGGCAACGCGGGAAACGCCCTGCGGGCCTTCGATCGGGCCCTGCAGGAAGATCCGGGTTGCGCGCCTGCCTGGAGCGAGCGCGGCAGCCTGCTGCGCGAACTGAAACAGTTCGAGGAAGCCGCCCGCTGCTTCGAAAAGGCGCTCGCGCTTGGCGGCGATCCGGAATTGAACGGCTATTACCTGGCCTCGGTGCGCGATGGAGAGGCACCGACAACTCCACCCCGACGCTATGTCGAAGCGCTGTTCGACGACTATGCCGCCGATTTCCAATCGCACGTCGTGGAAGCGCTGGGTTATCGCGGATACGAGGTGCTGCTGAAGCCCCTCCTCGACACGGGAAAGCGATACCGACACGTACTCGACCTCGGCTGCGGCACGGGGTTGTGCGGGGCGCTCATTGCACCGCAAGCCGACGTCATCGACGGCGTCGATGTCTCCAGCGCCATGCTGGAACAGGCGCGCAAGCTCGGGGTATATCGCGAACTCATCCATGCCGACCTCGGTGAGTTTCTCGCCGCGACCGCATTGCGGACGGATCTGATATTGGCAGCGGATGTGTTCATCTATGTCGGCGACCTGGCCTCCGTGTTCCGATCGGTGCGACGGATTCTTGAACCGGGTGGGTGTCTGGCCTTTACCGTTGAACTGGCGAAGGAAGGTCAGGACATCCGACTGCTACCCAGCCTGCGCTACGCCCATGCCGAAGCCTATGTCCGCCGTCTGGCGGACGAGGTCCGGTTCACCCGCGTGCGCGTTGCCGAGGCTCCGATACGGCACGACCAAACCACACCAATCATGGGCCTGTACGTCTATCTGGAATGAAGGTGACACCGGTGCGCTGCTGGTGCCGGAACGGGGCAACGAAAGAAACCGACGCCAATGAACATCCTCGGCATGACCGGCCCGGCGCTGCACGACACCTCGGCCGCCCTGTTCGTCGACGGCGAGCTGGTCGCGGCAGCCGAAGAGGAGCGCTTCATTCGCATCAAGCACGCCAAGCGCCGGCAGCCGGTCAATGCCATCAAGTTCTGCCTCGCGCAAGCGGGCATCCGACCGCACGAGGTCGATGTCGTTGCCTACCCCTACGTCCATGTCGGTCTCACGAGCCCGGCGCGCTGGTACTTCGCGCGACGTCACTGGTACGAACCGGCCCGGGCGTTGCGGGCGATTTTCGACGGCAACCGAAAGTGGCGCCGCAAGCACGAGAGTGTGCTGCAGCTGCTCGATGAGCTCGGCATCGGATCGCGCCGTGTGCGGTTCGTGCCGGTCGAGCATCACCTGGCGCACGCGAGCAGCGCCTATCACCTGAGCGGCTTCAAGGAGAAAACGGCGATCGTCAGCATCGACGGCAAGGGCGAGTACGCCACCACCTTTTTCGGGTACGGCGAAAACGGCAGGATTCACAAGATCAAGGAGTTCTACGATCCCGACTCGCTCGGCTGGTTCTATGGCGCCCTTACCGAGTATCTCGGCTTCGAGTTCCAGGACGGCGAGTACAAGGTGATGGGAATGGCGCCGTACGGCGATCCGCAGAGGTACGACCTCTCGCGCCTGATTCGCCACGACGGTGCCAGGTTCCGGGTCAACACCCGGCTGGTCAATGTCATCGGTCGCAGGCGCTATCGCGCCAACGGCAAGGACTACTCCGTCAGTCCCGAGTTCGTGCGCTGGCTCGGCCCGGTGCGCAACGGCGATGACATCGACGAGCCCTATATCCACTACGCCGCGGCAATCCAGCGGCTGTTGGAAGACACGGCGCTCGCGCTCATCGACCACTACGTCGGCGACATCATCCGCGAAACCGGAAAGCTCTGCTTCGCCGGCGGCGTGGCGCTCAATGTGAAGCTCAACCAGCGCCTGTTGGCGTGGCCGCATCTGCAGGAACTGTTCGTGCAACCAGCCGCCGGTGACGCCGGGACGTCGGTCGGCGCGGCGTCCTACGTGGCGATGAGCCTCGGTGAGCCGGTGCAGAAGATGGAGCACGTCTATCTCGGACCTTCGTTCAGCACCGACGAGTGCATCGCCGCTTGCCGCCAACACCCGCAGCAGCCGACCTGGGCGCGGCTCGACGATGCGCCCGCGCGGGCGGCGCAGATCATCGCCGACGGGCAGCCGCTCGCCTGGTTTCAGGGACGGATGGAGTTCGGACCGCGGGCGCTCGGCAACCGCAGCATCCTCGGCGACCCGAGCCGCGCGGGCATGGCCGAGCGCATCAATGCCCAGATCAAGTACCGCGAGCGCTGGCGGCCGTTTTGCCCGAGCGTGCTCGACACCGTGGCGCGCGATCTCGTCCAGTCCGATCATCCGGCGCAGTACATGACGATCGCCTTCGACGTCGCCGAGCGCTGGAAGGCACGCATTCCGGAGGTCGTGCACAAGGACGGCAGCGCACGCGTGCAGGTGGTCAGCGAAGCGAGCAATCCGCGCTTCCACCGCTTGATCAACGAGCTCGAGCGGCACACCGGCAACGCCGTCGTGCTCAACACCTCCATGAACCGCCGCGGCGAGCCGATCGTCTGCACTCCCACCGATGCGCTCAACCTGTTCTACGGCTCGGACCTCCGGTACTTGATCATGGAAGACATTCTGATAATCAAGCATTGCCCTGATGACGGGACGGCGGCGCAGGTCTAAACTGAAGCCGTGTCATAACGCATGACACACAGGTCGAACGGATCGCCTAGACGAGGAGAGAATGATGATCGCCTTTACCCGTACCGCATCAATCGCGCCAGGCAAGACCGCGGACGCCGTGGCCTTCGGCCATGAGGTCGCCAAGTACATCAAGGAGAAGCACGGGACGACGCTCGAAGTGCTCATGCCCATCGGCGGCAACCCTGCCCGCATTGCGTGGCACACCAGGTATGAAAACCTGGGGCAATGGGAGACTCTGACCGCCAAGCTACTGGCCGACAAGACGTACATGGAAATCGTTTCAAAGCACGCTGCCACCTTCCTTCCCGGATCCGTTTGCGACCACATCTGGCGGACGATTTAAGGTCATTGTGTTTACGGCGCGACGCACGCCCCCGCGATTCGCCGCGTTGGTGTCTTGAACCGCGATTTGATCTGGCACGCAGCGGCCGATGAACTCTGATGTTTGAGCGTATTCGACCGCATGTTCCAGCGTCATCGCGCGACCCTCCTGCCAAGCCAGACTAAACGCCGCGTCGCCGATTGCGGCGCGGACGGCGGCAACCCGACGCTCGTAGCGGGGCCGCTCGGAGAGCGGCAACGGAGCTCCGATCTCCTCCCGCAATCGCTCCATCGCGCCCCACATACGGGCAGCGCGGTCGTGTCGAGCCAGGCCAACCGCGATGTAGGCGAGTCCTTCTAGCGACCAAGCAATGCCCCATCGGTCGCCCAGCTCATGAGAAATCGCGAGGCTCTCGTCGGTCAGCGCCCACGCGGCGGCATACTCACCCTGTTCGGTGGCTACCAGTCCCAGGTCGTTTAGCGAATAGGCAATGCCCTGCCGGTTGCCCAGCTCCCGCTCGATGGCGAGGCTCTCCTCACCCAGCGCCTGGGCGCAAGGATAGTCGCCACTGGCGTAGGCCACTTCCGCCAGGTCGCGCAGAGAAGTGGCAATGCGCAGCCTGTCGCCCAGCTCCCGGTAAATCGCAAGGCTCTCCTCGTAAAACGCCCGGGCAGCGGCATGGTCGCCTTGGCTGTACGCGACATTGCCCAGGTTGAGCAGGGACGTGCCGATCCCGCGCCGGTCGCCGAGCTCCTGGCATATTGCCAGGCTCTCCTCATACAAAGGACGGGCGGCCGCATAGTCACCTTGGCTTTGAACCACGGCCCCCAGGTTGTGCAGCAGGACGCCAATACCGTCCCGGTCACCCAGCTCCCGGGAAATCGCCAGGCTCTCCACGTAGAACGTGCGTGCAGCCGGATAGTCGCACTGGAAATAAGCCAATATCCCGGCGCCCTTGAGCGCCTTCGCGCGGGCTGCCGGAACCTGCTGGACCGGTGCGGCAGCAAGCAGCCCCGAGAGCCTGCCACGGCCTTCGTCCAGATACCCCCGCATCTGCCAGAACCGCGAGAGCGCGCCTGCCAGCCGTATTCCATCGGCCGCACCGGCGCCCGTGGCGGACCACGTCAGCGACGAGCGCAGGTTATCGTGTTCAATCTCAAGTCGGTCGAGCCATGCTTGCTGATTCGCGCCCACCAGTTGCGGCTCGGCGGCTTCGGTTAGCTCGATAAAGTACACAAGAAGTCGTTGCTGCCAGCGAGCTTCTTCGCTCCGCTCGCGCAGCCGGTCCCGCGCATACTGGCGCACGGTCTCCAACAGTCGATAGCGGGTCGCGCCGCTACGTTCCTCGGCGAGCACCAGACTCTTGTCGGCGAGCGAGGTGAGAAGGTCGAGCACGTCCCCTTCGTTAACGCCCTCGCCGCTACAAACCTGTTCTGCCGCGGCAAGGATCCAGCCACCGGCGAACACCGCCAAACGACAAAGGAACGCGCGCTCCGCCTCGTGCAACAGTTCGTAGCTCCAGTCGATGAGCGAGCGCAGCGTCTGCTGGCGCGGCAACGCCGTCCGCGAGCCGCCGGTCAGCAGGCGGAACGTCTGGTTCAGCCTACCGTCGATTTCCTCGACGGCAAGCGCCCGCACTCGCGCCGCCGCCAACTCGATCGCCAGCGGAATTCCGTCGAGGCGGTAGCACAGCGACGCCAACGCCGGCGCGTTCTTGTTGGTGACCTGGAAGTCCGGGCGCACCAGGAGCGCGCGATCGATGAACAATTGGACCGACTCGTATGGATAAAGGCTTTGCGGCGTCGCCGCCCGCTTCCGATCGGGTAGCGACAGCGATGGCACCCGGTACGTGTGCTCCCCCGTGATGCCAAGCGCTTCGCGGCTCGTCGCCAGGATCTTGACGTCGGGGCACTGCCGCAACAACGCGTCCGCCAGCCTCGTGCAGGCGTCGAGCAGGTGCTCGCAGTTGTCGAGAAGCAGCAAGAGTCGCTTCTGTCTGAGATGCTCGGCGAGTGTCTGAGTGATGGCCTTGCTCGGCTCTTCCTTCACCCCCAGCACGCTCGCCGCTGTCTGCGGCACGAGACCCGGGTCCGAAAGGGCCGCGAGTTCGATGAACCAGGCGCCGTCCGGGTACTGCGAGAGAGTGTCGGCGGCGACCTGCAGCCCAAGCCGCGTCTTGCCGCTGCCGCCGGAGCCGGTAAGCGTGAGCGTGCGAGCCATTGCCAGCAGCCTCTCAATGCCGGCGATATCCTTCTCCCGCCCGATGAAGCTGGTCAGCTGCTGCGGCAGGTTGTTCGGATGGGTGGACAGCGACTTGATGGGGGGAAAGTCACCACGCAGGTCGGGATGCTGCAGCTCGTACACCTGCTCCGGCCGCGCCAGGTCCTTCAGTTGATGCGCGCCCAGGTCGCGCAGGGTAACAGTGTCGGGCACTGAATCTCGCGCCAACTCGTAGGTGGTCTGCGTCAGCAGCGTCTGCCCACCGTGGCCGGTGGCGAGGAGCCTGGCCACCCGGTTAACCGGCGGCCCGAAGAAGTCGCCGTCCTGGCTCTCCACCGCGCCGGTGTGCAGCGCCATGCGCACTTTGATCGGCGTCGCCTCGGGCCACCTCTCCAGGTGAAGGGCCCTTTGCAACATCAGCGCGGCCGCGACCGCATCGGGGGCCAGCGAAAAGACCGCGCAGAAGGCGTCGCCCACCGTCTTGAAGACGTGCCCGTTGGCAGTGACGATGGCCTCGCGGACGAGAGCGTCGTGCCGCGCAAGCGCCACGCGCATCACCTCCGGGTGTGCTTCCCACAGCTTCGTGCTGCCCTCGACGTCGGTGAACAGGAACGTGACCGTCCCGGTCGGCAGCGAGCGGTCGGCGTGAAGGGTCGCGGGCATGCAAGTCGGGTGCGAATTGTGGACGAGCCGCATTCTGCGAGCCGCCTGCGGCTTGCGCAAGCGGGGCCGGTAGCGCGTGGCAATCGCGTGTCGTTCAAGCGCGTCGCATAGAACCATCTACTCGATTTTGGTGGGAGGGCGCCCGGGGGCTGGGCTGGCTGGTTCACACTTGACCTGACGTAACCGCGGGCTGCCGCATGGGCGCGCCCGTGACGCAACCTCGGGGCTGTCCCCGGCGGCGAACGGCAGCTTCGCGGACAATCGGCCGCGGCGCCGCCGATTCTTGCGCAAACCGCCGGCTCTCCGCAGAATGCGTTGTCCGGCGCTTCAGTCGCCGGATGCTGCCATGCCTGCGAACCCCCGCGCCGCTCGACGATTGCCCACGGGCACCGTCACCTTTCTCTTTACCGACATCGAAGGCAGCACCAAGCTCTGGGAGGCGCATCCGCAATTGATGCGCGCTGCTCTAGCTCGGCACGACGCCGTGATGCGCGAGACCATCGCCGGTGCCGACGGCTGCATTTTCAAGACGGTGGGCGACGCCTTCTGCGCGGCGTTCGCGCTGGCTCCCGATGCGGTTGAGGCGGTTGTCGCCGCTCAGCAGGCGATCGGCTTCGAGGCGTGGCCCGAAGAGACGCCGATTCGGGTGCGCATGGCGCTGCACACGGGACCTGTGGAAAGCCGCGACAGCGACTATTTCGGTCCGGCGTTGAACCACGTCGCACGACTCCTCTCGACGGGACATGGCGGACAAACCCTGCTGTCGCAAACCACCTACGACTTGGTTCGCGACACGCTGCCCGGCGCGGTTTCATTGCACGACCTCGGGGCGCACAAGCTCAAAGATCTCGCGCGACCGGAGCAGGTGTACGAGCTTCGACACCCCGATTTGCCCCGTGATTTTCCGCCGATCAAGTCGCTGTCGACCCATCCGAACAACCTGCCGCAGCAATTGACGAGCTTCATTGGCCGGGAGTCGGCGATTGTCGAAATTCGGTCGCTCCTGGGAAAGACGCGATTGCTTACGCTGACGGGCGCTGGCGGCAGCGGCAAGACGCGGCTGTCGTTACAGGCCGCTGCCGACACGCTCGAGCAGTTCCCGGACGGCGCCTGGTTCGTGGAGCTTGCGGCACTCACCGAGCCGAGTCTGGTGCCGCAGGCATTGGCCACAGCGCTGGGCGTGAAAGAAGGGGCGGACAAGTCCATCGTCGAGACGCTCACTGAGTTTCTCAAGAGCAAGCGGCTCTTGCTGCTCCTCGATAACTGCGAGCACCTGATCGATGCGAGCGCCATGATTGTGGGCACGCTCGTGCGCTCCTGCCCCGGCGTGAAGATCCTGGCAAGCAGCCGCGAAGCTCTGGGCATCGCCGGTGAGCAGGTGTACAGGGTGCCGTCGTTGTCGCTGCCGGATCGCGAAGCGGTGGAAACACCACAGACGCTCTCCGTGTATGAGTCGGTACGACTGTTCATTGATCGCGCACGTCTGGTGCGCGCGGATTTCCAGGTCACCAACCAGAATGCCCCCGCGGTGGCTTCACTTTGCTGTCACCTCGACGGTATTCCCCTGGCCATCGAACTGGCGGCGGCGCGGGTGCGCTCCCTTTCTGTCGAAGAGATCGACGGTAAGCTGGACCAGCGGTTCCGCCTGTTGGTCGGTGGCTCGCGGACGGCGTTGCCGCGCCAGCAGACGCTGCGCTCGCTCATCGACTGGAGCTACGACCTGCTGACACATCCGGAGCAGCGGTTGTTGCAGCGGCTGTCGGTATTTGCCGGAGGATGGACGTTGGAAGGCGCGGAACAAGTCTGTGCCGACGAAGGTGTGGCGGATGGAGATGTCCTCGATCGACTGACTTCGCTGTCAGACAAGAGTCTGGTGCTGGCTGAGGAAGCCGGTGGTCATTCGCGCTACCGGCTGCTGGAGACCATGCGCCAGTACGCCCGGGACAGGCTGCGGGAGAGCGGGGGCGGCGAAGCGGTTCGGGAACGGCATCGCGACTACTTCCTTGCGTTGGCGGAGGAGGCGAAACCGAAACTGAAGGGCGCGCAGCAGGCCGTATGGTTGCAGCGCCTGGAAGACGAGCATGACAACTTTCGGGCTGGTCTCAACTGGAGTCTCGCGGAAGCGGGATCAAGAGGTGGCCTTCGGCTCTGCGGTGCGCTGTTTCGATTTTGGTTTACGCGCGGTGATATCTCCGAGGGCCGGGAGTGGTGCGCGCGGATCCTGGGCAAGCCGGGCGCGGAGGAGCGAACAGTGGAGCGCGCGAACGCGCTCAGTGCGGCGGGCTCACTGGCCTATTATCAGAGCGACTATGCCGCCGCCTGGCCGCTGCATGAGGAGGGCCTGGCGATCCGACGGCAATTGGGCGACCAGAGCGCCATTTCGGGGTCGCTCAACAATTTGGGGCTTGTGGCCAGCGGGCAGGGCGATCAATCCGCCGCCCGGGTGCTATACGAGGAGAGTTTGGCGATCGACCGGGGACTGGGAGATCGGGCGGGGATCGCCAGCTCGCTAATGAACCTGGGGATAGCGACCTACGAACAGGGCGACTTTGCCTCTGCCCGCGCGCTGATCGAGGAAGGGCTCGTGATCATGCGGGAACTGGGAGACCGTTGGAGTATCGCCACCGCGCTGGGTAATCTGGCTGATGTGGCAATAGAACTGGGCGACTATGCCGCTGCGCGGCCGCTGCTCGAGGAGAGCTTGATGATACGGCGCGAGTTGAGCGACCGCCCGGGGATTGCCGCTTCGCTGGAAGGACTTGCGGGCGCAGTTGCCGCCTTCGGCAGCCCCCTCCGCGCAGCCCGTATATGGGGGTCGGTAGAGCATCTGCGGGTGGCGATCGGATCGCCCTTGCCGCCTTATGAACGACCACGCTACGATCGTCACGCGGCCGCGGCCCGCGCGGCCCTGGAAGATGCCGCCGCCTTTGATCGCGCGTGGCAGGAAGGCCGCACGATGACGCTCGAGCAAGTAATAGAGTTCGCGTTGCAGGAGGCAGTCTCGCGACCGTGAGGAAACGCCCTTGCGGCAAGCTCATCGACCGGGTCAGCAGTGGCTGGCCGGTCGGCCCCCCCTGCTCTAGCCGGCCGCGTCACCCCGTCGCGCCTCCAACAAGCGACCCGTTGGAGTGGCCAGGAACTTGCTCAGTGATATCTCTTCCTGTTTCAGAAACCCCTCTTGCGGCAGCAGCCGGTCGCGGACCAATTCGATGACCGCAACCGCCGATGCCGACGTCGTCCACGCGATCGCGGTTTGGACGCCACCCACCAGCTCGATCGGGCGATAAGCGTGGACGAATTCTCGGCGTTGCAGGCGCGCATCGAGCAAGCCCTCCGATGAGACGTGGACGTAGACGATGTCGTCGCTCACCGGCGGTTTCGCGTTCGTGAGAATTTCTCCCGCCAGCTCGCGTCGTTCACGCATCAGTAGCTCGTGAAAGAAGAAGTTCATCAGGCGCATGTGTCCGGGATAGCGCATGGTCTTGTAATCGACGTTGGCGACCTTCCCGTGAAACGTTTCGCAGATCGTCCCAAGTCCACCCGATGTCGTGAAGGCCTCCAGCATTACGCCTTCCACATACAGCGTCTCGTGCCACTCCATCGATGACACCATCTTGCGCACGCCGCTCTCGATCACCTCGCAGTCGTTCAGGTACTCGTTGACCACCCCTTCGGGAGACCAGTTGAACGCGTATCCCATCAGTCCCGTCGGATGTTGCGGCAGCGCGCCGACGCGCAGGCGCAGCGACCGGCACTCTTCGAATGCCGCGACCTGCGCGGCGCCGACGATGCCAACGAAGCCCGGCGCCAGGCCGCATTGCGGCGCCATCAGCCCGCGTGCGGTCTTGCTGAGGTCGATGATGGCCTGTGTCGTCGGCACATCTTCGGTGAGATCGAAGTAGTGCATGCCTCGGGCATGCGCCGCGGCAGCGATGCGTTGGTTGATTCGGTACGGCAGGCACGACAGCACGGCGTCGAATCCCTGCGTTGCCGCACGCACACCGTCATCCGATACGAGGTCTGCGCCCTGGACGGGAAAGTGCAGCACCTCCTGCGGCGTGCGGTTATCGAAACCGGTTACGTCGAAACCGCCGTGATGGAGAAGCTTGGCAGCGAGGGCCCCCACTTTTCCGAGGCCGAGAACGGCGATCTTTTGCAACGGCATTGGCGACTCCTCAAACATCGACACAGTATCACTACTACCGGCGATTCAGCTTTGCCGGCCGCGCGGGCCGCCATGCGGGCTGTTGCCGCCTGCCTGGGGTGGCGGCTGGTCGTGGCCCCGCCTGTGTCGTAGCATGAGCGTCGTGTGCGCGTTGGCTCAGGGTCATTGCCATGCACGACCCATCCCAGGTCACGACCTTTCTCTTCACCGACATCGAGGGCAGCACCCGGCTCTGGGAGCTCGAGCCGGAACGGATGCGGCCGGCATTGGCGCGCCACGACGCATTGGCGCGATCGGCCGTCGAAAGTCACCGCGGCACGGTCGTGAAGATGACGGGAGACGGCCTTTACGCGGTCTTCGAAGACGCACTCGACGCCATCGAAGCCACGCTGCAGTTGCAGCGAGCGCTTGCCGATCCCGACACTACCAGCGGCGTCGCACTGCGTGTGCGCTGCGGACTGCATGCAGGAGTCGTCGAGCGCCGCGACAACGATTACTTCGGCACTGCGGTCAATCGTGCCGCACGCATCATGGGGGCGGCCCACGGCGGACAGGTCCTGCTATCGCGAGCCGTCGTCGAAGCGATCCGCGAGCGGCTGCCGCACGGTGTGACGCTCCGCGACCTCGGACGCGTGCGACTGCGCGATCTCGCGAGCCCCGAGCACGTTTATCAGGTGCTTCATCCGCAACTGCGGCAGGACTTTCCTGCGCTGCGCTCGCTCGAATCGACGCCCAACAACCTGCCACGGCAGGCGACCTCGTTCATCGGCCGCGAGCGCGGGCAGGCCGAGGTGAAAGAGCTCCTCGCCCGGGTCCCGATCCTCACGCTGCTCGGCATCGGCGGCGTCGGCAAGACGCGGCTGTCGCTGCAGGTTGCCGCAGACGTGCTCGACGAGTTTCCCGACGGCGTCTGGTTCGTCGAACTTGCGTCGGTGGCCGATGCGCGCCTGGTGCCGCAGGCGGTGGCCTCGGTACTCGGAGTCATGGAGGAGGCCGGCCGCCCGGTGATCGAGGCGCTCGTCAAGTTCGTCCGGGACCGCGAGCTCCTCGTGATTCTCGACAACTGCGAGCACCTGATCCACGCGTGCGCCGACTTCGCGCAGCAGCTCATGCAAGCCGGCGCGCGATTCAAGCTCCTCGCGTCGAGCCGCGAGCCCCTGCACGTGCCCGGCGAGACTACGTATCCGGTGCCGGCCCTGCCCGTTCCCGAGCCGGGCGAAGCGACGGCCGTCGATGCGCTGCTCCGGTATGAAGCAGTGCGCCTGTTCGTCGACCGCGTCCAGGCGGTGCAGCCGGGATTCGCCTTGACCCTCCAAAACGCGACGGCACTCGTCGAAATCTGTCGGCGGCTCGACGGCATCCCGCTCGCTCTCGAACTCGCGGCCGCGCGCGTGCGCTCGCTCTCCGTCGAGGCGATCGCCGAGCGGCTCACCGATCGCTTCCGGCTCCTGACGCGCGGAGCCCGCACCGACCTCCCGCGCCAGCAGACGCTGCGCGCGCTGATCGATTGGAGCTTCGATCTCCTCGATGCGCAGGAGAAGACCGTCTTCGCACGCCTCGCCGTCTTCGCCGGTGGCTTCACGCTGGAGGCGGCAGAAGAGGTGAGCTGCAGGCGTCGCGATTGCCCATGCAGACGTTCTCGACCTCCTGGCGGCGCTCGTCGACAAGTCCCTCGTCGAGCTCGACGCCGGCGGCTCGCGCTACCGGATGCTCGAAACGGTTCGCCAGTATGCCCAGGAGAAGATGGCTGCCTCCGACGAAGCGAACTCCGTGCGCACGCGCCATCTGGAATGCTTCCTGGCGCTCGCGACCAAGGCGCAGCCGCAACTGTGGGGAAAGGAGCAGGGAAAGTGGCTCGCACGGCTCGACCTCGAGCGCGAAAATTTCCTCGCGGCGCTCGCCTGGTGCGATCGGGCGCCGGAGGGCGCGGCGCAAGGGCTCCGGTTCGCCGATATGCTCCAGCTCTACTGGTTGCCGCGGGGTCTGATCGAGCTGGGCTACCGGGTCACGGTCGAGGCCGCGGCACGCCCAGCCGCGCAGTCCCGCGACGACCTCCGGGCCGGCGCGCTGTACGCGGCGAGCCAGCTGGCGTACTTCATGGGAGCCTTCGACGAGTCGAAGCAGCACGGACTGGAGGCGCTCGCCATCGCGGAGGAGATCTCCAAGCCGAGCCGGGCCGCCGCCGTGCGGCAGATCCTCGGCCACGCGTGTCTGGCGCTGGGCGAGTTGCCGGCCGCCCGCGAACATTTCGAGGCGTCGGCGGCGCTGGCGCGCGCGATGGGTCGGAAGGACAGGCTCTCGTTCGCGCTCAATTCGCTCGCCAGCCTGTTCGGCGAGATGAACGATTTCGACGCTGCCGAGCCGCTTTGCGCGGAGGCGCTGGCGCTGGCGCGCGAACTGGACGACCGGGACAGCGTCGCCCTGGGGCTCGCCCACCTCGGCAGCATCGTTCTCGAGCGCGGCGATGCGGACCGGGCGCGCGCGCTCCTGGACGAGGGCATCTCGGTCGCGCGCGACATCGGCTCGATGCGCGCGGGCGAGTACGTGCTCGAAGTCGTTCGCGGCTTCGCGATGCGACGCGAGCGATGGGCGCACGCCGCGCGGATGTCGGGCGCCATCGCAAGGGTGATGGAGGAGATGGGGCTGCGCCACTCGGCGGCCGAGGACGCGCGCGTCGCCCGGGAGATCGCCAGGGCGCGCGCGGCGCTCGGCGATCCTGCGTTCGATGCAGCGGCGTCGGCCGGACGCCTGCTGCCTTACGCGCAGGCGCTCGACGAGGCGCAGGCGTGGCTATCGCGGCAGACCTGACCCCTGAGGTCGGGCAAGGCTAGGACGCGCCCTTCTTCCCGGCGCCCGCACTGGTCTTCTTCGCGTCTTGCCTGCCAAGCTCCTCCTTGGTCAGCTTGACCTTTTTCACCTTTTCCGTCTTGACCTTTTCTTTCTTCACTTTTTCCTTCTTCACCTTTTCCTTCTTCACGGCCGGCCCCGCCAATGCCTGCTTCGCCAACCGCTTGGCCTGCTTGGCTGCGACATCGAGACGTTTCCTGTTCCTTTGGTGCTGCCGCCTGGCTTTCAGCATTGACGCGTGACTCATTTCGACCTCCGATGGATGAAGGATTGAATTCGACCTTATTTTGATCCGACTTTGCGCTCTTGGCTCACTGATGCGCGACTGAATCGATCTTCCCGCTTCAGTTTGGCGCCGCGCCGGGCTTCGGGGCTGCGGCCGGATTGGGGGCGTTGCCGGAGGCCGGCGCAACTCTTGTCCGGAACACCGGGTCGCCGGTAGGCGTGAAATAGAGCTTGCGCTGGCTGTGCGCGACCAGCACGCGGTGCGAGAGCAGGAAGTCGATTCCCAGAATCGACGGTTGCAGATCGTCGTACGCGCGCGACAAGAGGCTGCCCCTCGCGCGGTGCGCCCCGGCCCGGTACAGGTCCGCGAAGTGCATCATCGTGTCACGGATCGTCTCGTTGCCGATCGCGACGGTCTGGAACGGCCCTATCCAGGAGCGGATCGACGTCGCGCCAAGCCCGCCGACTTCGGCGCCGGCGATCACGCCCGGTGTTTCGGGAGTTACGCCGGCGGCCTCGGCATCGCGCTTGGTCAGCATCGAAATCGACGCTCCCGAATCGAGCATCGCCGCCAGCGGCACGCCGTTGACCTGTAGCGTCAGGATGATCTGCGGTTGCGCTGCGACGACCCGTTCCATCGCGACCACCCCGGGCGTGCCCTTTGTCCAGTACGCGAGCGAAGCGCTGTCGCAATCCTTGGGCTGGAACAGCCTGACCGCACCGTGCGCGAGGTCGAACTCCACGTCGGCCAGGCTGAAGAAATCGTCGCCGAGGATCATTTCGATGCCTTCGCCGAAATCCCGCTCGCCGGCAACGAGCAGGTTCCAGCCCTTGCGCGGCACGTCGCGGATGCGCAGCTCATCGACCTGCGCCATCTGTGCATACGTCTCGCCGCCGATGCCGAACATCCGGTAGTTCTTCGCCTCCCGGATAGGAAGCTGCAGCCGCTTCGCAGCGGACCGCAGGATCATGCTGGTCTGCGCGCCGGTGTCCAGCATGACCCCGATTGGCTTGCCGTTGGCGGTGCCGTCGACGATCAGGTGGCCCCGCACCACGCGCACCGGCCATTCGTCGATGCGGACCAGCGTGCACGAAGGCGCTGCGGCGACCGCTGCGCCAGCCACTGCCGCGCCGACCGCGAGCGCGGCTGCCACCAGGCTTCTGACATCAAGCATCGGGACCATGCGAACAGGTGCGGAGGCAGGGAATCGTCAATCACGCGCGCCTGATTGTGGCGGGGCCGGTGGTGCGGGTCAAGCGGCGATCCCCTCTCAGCGCAGGAGCCCGTTCGCCGCTCCGATCGCGACGATGCTCCTGCATTGCTCGGCAGTGAGCTCCTTGTTGCCTGGCGCGGTGTCGTCACGCATGAGATTGGCGGGCGCATCGGTATGCTCGCCGGAATCGGTCAGCACGTGCACCAGTTCATGTGCGAGGGCGATCGGCAGGTCGCGAATCCCCGCGGTGATCCAGACGGTGTCCGCCATCTCGGGGCGGGTTTTCGCGTTGCCGCGTCCGACCGCCTCGGCATCGAACGCCGGGCGCTGCAACGTGTCGTCGACGAAGAATATGGCCGGCTTCGCGAGGCCGGAGCGCCGCGCGAATTCGCGCGAGTCCCGTGTGCGGAGATAGCGATACCGTGGCGGTCCATCGTATTCGTGCAGCTGCACGAGGCTCACCCCGATGTCGCATTGCGCCAGGATCGCGGCAGCGCCTTTGGCGGCATCGAGCATGGCGTCCGGGGCCCAACGCGTGCCGCTGACGACGGCCATCTCGAGCCGCAACCGGTACGCCGGCGGTCGCGCTTGCGAAGTGACGAGATCGCGCTCGGCCAGCGTCCAGCTGCGAACCTTGGTCAATGGCGGATCCGCCACCTGCTGGGCGAGCGCGAGGGATGAGAGGACGAGCCCCAGGCACGGCAGTGCCGCGGTCGCGACACGTCGCGGCGTGACGGCCGTGCGCCAGAACAATTTCGCCTCCGAGATCCGTTTGATCGCAGGAGCGAAGTCTAACCCCGGTCGAATCGTCGTTCCGGCGCCTGCACGGTCACAGCTGGTCGATCACCCAGCCCGGAAAGACCGACAGCAGGATCGCCGCCAGCAGACAGATGAACCCCGCGCCGAGCGCGACGCGTCCGGGAGAACCGAGCGCGGCCTTCGAATCGTCGGTGCTCATGAACATGTACTGGATGACGCGCAGGTAGAAGTAGATCCCGAGGTAGCTGCCGACGAGGCCCAGCACCGCGTAGAGCGTGTACCCGGCCGCGATCACGTTCTTGAAGATGAGGAACTTCGCGACGAAGCCGGGGAACGGCGGGAGGCCGGCGAGCGAGACCATGGCGATGCCGATCATCAGCGCGGCCGCGGGCGCGCGGTGGAACAGCCCGCGGAGGTTGTCCAGGCGGTCGCGCGCGGCGTCGCTCGCGTCGCGCGGCAGTGCTGCGAGCGCCAGCACGTTCATGATGCCGTAGGCGAGCACGTAGAACGCCACCGCCTGGAACCGCCCCGGACCGTCGCCCAGGAAAGCATAGAAGAGATAACCCGCATGGGCGATGGACGAGTAGGCGATCATGCGGCGGAAGTTTTGCTGCCGCATCGCGGCAAGGTTGCCCCAGACGATCGAGACGAGCGGCAGGATGGCCATGGCGTTGGCCATCGCCGGCGACAGCGGCGCGAGGCCGACGAGGCGCACGGCGGCGAGCAGCACGCCCGCCTTGACGATTGTTGCCATGTACGCCGTGACGGGCACCGCGGCGCCCTCGTACGCATCCGGCGCCCACGCGTGGAACGGCACGATCGCGGCCTTGAGGAAGAACGCCAGGAGGACGAGCATCACGCCCAGTCGGGCCATCGCGTCGTTCGATTGCAGCGCGCCCGTGAACGTGCCGATCGCCATCGAGCCACTGCCGCCGTAAAGCAGCGAGACGCCCATCAGCAACGTCGCGGTCCCGGTGCCCCCCAGCACCAGGTACTTCAGCGAGGCCTCGGCGGCCTCCGGCCGCCGGTAGGCCAGCAGGATGAGGGCATAGACCGGCAGCGACATCAGCTCGAGGCCGAGGAACAGCGTGAGGAAGCTGTCCGAGGACAGGAGCAGGCAAACGCCGTACAGCGACGACAGGAGCAGAATGGGGAACGCGCCTTGCGTGAAATCCTCGCGCGCGATGACGAGCACGAGCACCGCGAGCGCGAGCACGATGGCCTTGCCGGACGCCGCGGTCACGTCCACCGAAAAATGCCCAGGGAACGGGACATAGTCGTAGATGCCGAGCGCGAGCGACACCGCCGCCGCCGTGGCGAGCGTCACGGCCACGAGCGACACGACATAGGCGGCGCGCGGCCCGCCTCGTGCGATCTCGAGTCCCAGCAGCACGACGATGCTGGCGAGCACCAGGTTCTCCGGCAGCATGGCGGCGGCAAAGTCGGTCCAGTTCATCGTCCGCTTTCGACGTTCTTCGGCTCGTTCGCTGCGGAAGCCGTCGCGAGCGTGGCGACCGGCAGCGGGACGGGACGCGACGCGACGGCGCCGGTCCGCTCGCTTCTGACCAGTTGCTGATACTGGCGCGCCGCGAGCTCGGTGGTCTTCATCGGGCCATCGGGAAACAGGCCGAGCGCGAAGACCGCCACGACGATGGCGGAGAGGATCGAGCCTTCTCGCCACGTGAGATCGGAAAATGGCTGATGCGGCGCCTTCACCCCTCCGAAGAGGAATTTCTGCGCGAAACCCAGCATGTAGAGCGCGCCGAGCACCACGCCGGCCACGGCGCTCGCGGCGAGCACGAGCGGATACGAGGAGCCCTCGACATGCAGCGGCCAGGCCGCCTGGAACGCCCCCAGCAGCACCAGGAACTCACCCGTGAATCCGCTCGTCGTCGGCAACCCGATCGCCGCGAGCGTCAACACCGCGAGGAACACCGAATACACGGGCAGGATCTTCGCAATGCCGCCGTACGCCGCGAGTTCGCGCGTGTGACAGCGCTCGTAGATCATGCCGACCATCAGGAAGAGGCCGCCGGCGACGAGCCCGTGGCTCACCATCTGCATCACCGCGCCCTGGATGCCGATGAGATCGAGGCTGACGAGGCCCAGCATCACGTAACCCAGGTGGCTGATCGACGAGTAGGCGATCACCTTCTTGATGTCGGTCTGCACCAGCGCGAGACAGGCGCCGTAGAGAATGCTCACGACGGCAAGGGTTCCGAAGACGGGCGCGAAGAGCCGGGTCGCATCGGGGAACAGCGGAAACGCGAGTTTCATGAACCCGTACGTCCCCATCTTCAGCAGCACGCCGGCGAGGATCACCGAGCCCGCCGTCGGCGCCTCGACGTGCGCGTCGGGGAGCCACGTGTGGAACGGCACGATGGGCACCTTGATCGCGAATGACAACGCAAAGGCGGCGAGGAGCACCGTCTGCACCGGCAGCGGCAGCTCGGCGCGATAGAGTTCGGCGAAGGCGAACGACGTCACTCCCGACGTCGTCTGCAGCGAATACACGAGGTAGATCACGGCGGCGAGCATCAGGATGCTGCCGAACGCGGTGTAGAGCACGAACTTGAGCGTCGCGTAGATCCGGCGCTCGCCGCCCCAGATGCCGATGATGAGGAAGAGCGGGATCAGCATCGCCTCCCAGAACAGGTAGAACAGGAAGAGATCCTGCGCGACGAACGTGCCCACCATCGCGAACTGGAGCGCGAGCACCATCGCGTAGAAGAGCTTCACGTCCTTCACGATGGCGGTGAAGGCGCCCCACACGACCAGCGGCCCGAGGAACGCCGTCAGCAGGACGAGCAGCACGTTGTACCCGTCGAGGCCGATCTGGTAGTAGACGCCCCAGGTCGCGATCCACGGCAGGCGGGTCTCGAATTGCAGGCCGTCCACGGCCGGATCGAACCGCGCGTAGAGGAGCGAGGTCAGCACGAACTGCAGTGCCATCACGCCCAGCGACAGGCGCCGCACGCCATCGTCTGCCCGCGCGGGCAGCACGATGATCGCGAGGATGCCGGCGACGGGCAGAAACAGGACGACGTTGAGGAGCGCGGCGTCAGACATTGCGCCAGCTCCAGGCGATCGAGGCGATGATCCCCACGAGCACGAGCAGCGCGTAGAGATGCAGCTGGCCGTTCTGGATGCGGGAGATCCCGGCGGCGGTGTGGCGTCCCAGTGCGGCGAGCCCGTGCAGCGAGCCGTCGATGAGCGCCCGGTCGCCAAGCTTCAGGAAGACGCGATCCGAGATCCAGTACAGCGGTCGCCCGATGAAGAGGTCGTAGGCCTCGTCGACGAAGTACTTGCCGGACAGCACGCGGTGCAGCGCGGGGAAGCGACGGTGGAGACGTTCGGCTCGCGCGCCATCGCCGCCGTACAGATACGCCGCCAGCGCGAGTCCGGCGAACGCCACCACGATCGAGAGTACGAGGAGCGGCGTCTCCAGGTGGTGGAGCGCGGCCACGGCTTCGGGCATCGGCAACAGCGGCTCGAGGTAGTGGGGGATCGACAGGAAGCCGCCGATCGCGGACAGGACGGCGAGCGCGGCGAGCACGCCTGTCATCGACACCGGCGATTCGTGCACGTGGTGTTCGACCTCGTGCGTCATCCGCGAGC
>CAVRVQ010000010.1:0-83805 GCA_963724685.1 uncultured beta proteobacterium
GCGGCCGCCGTTGCCGGGTGCGTTCATCGCCACGCGATACCTGAGGCCGCTGGGGATCACCCAGACGGAGCTGGCGCTGGCGCTCGGGGTTTCGCGCCGCCGCGTCAACGAGCTCATCAACGGCCGCCGCGCCATCACGCCCGACACCGCCGTCCGGCTGGCCAAGTACTTCGGCAACGACCCTACCTTCTGGATGCACCTCCAGGTGGCGTGGGACATGCATGCGGCGGTGCGCGACGCGCGCGCGACCGGCCGCAACTAGGGCCAGTTCGCACTTGCGGCCATAGTGTGAACAGGCCCTGGCTCGGTGGGCCGGGGCGTAGCGCCCGCGTTCCAAGCGATCGTTGATGTAACGCAATACCCGTCTTCCCGCGCGACGTAGCCTATCTGTAACCAATCCGGTAACAGGTGGGTGCATGGTACGGGGCCGCGAAGTCCTGGTGCTCGGCGTCGGCAACGTGCTGTGGGCCGACGAAGGGTTCGGCGTGCGCGCGGTCGAGGCGCTCAATGGCGGGTACAGCTTTCCGGCAGACGTGACGTTGCAGGACGGTGGCACGCTCGGCCTCGCGTTGTACGAGGCGGTGGCTTCCGCGCGCCGCGTGCTGGTCTTCGACGCGATCGACTTCGGCCTCGCGCCGGGCGCACTGAAAGTGCTCCGCAACAGCGAGGTCCCGGCGTGGGGCCGGACGAGGATGTCGCCGCATCAGACCGGGTTCAACGACGTCCTGGCGCTCGCGTACCTCAATGGACGCGCGCCGCAGGAAATCGTCGCGATCGGCGTCCAGCCGGTCGAGCTCGACGATTTCGGCGGAAGCCTGCGCGCGGCGGTGAAAGAGCGCTTGCCGGAGGCGGTCCTGCTCGCGGCGGACCAGCTCGCGGCATGGGGCTTTCGCGGTACGCCGCGGGAGCCGGGCCTGCCGATCCCGCCGTTGAACGCGAATGCGCTCACGCTCGACGCGTACGAGTCGGGACGGCCGTCGGCGGCGGACGCGTGCCGCGAAGGCGATGCGCGGCTCCTCGCCCGCGTGCGGTCAGTACCCTTCGGACGGCCGGGCGGGTACTGACATGTGCATCGGGGTGCCCATGCAGGTCCTCTCCGGCGCGGATGGCTGCGCGGTCTGCGAAGGCCGCGGCCATCGCGAGTCCCTCGACCTGATGCTCGTGGGGGACCAGCCCGCGGGCACGTGGCTGCTGGCATTTCGCGGCGCCGCGGTCCGCGTGCTCTCCGCCGACGAGGCGCGACAGACGAATGGCGCGCTCGACGCGCTCGAAGCCGTGCTGGCCGGCAATGACGACATCGACGCCCACTTCGCGGATCTCCTCGACCGCGAGCCCGCACTTCCCGATCATCTCAAAGGGATTTCCCGATGACCATTGCGATGCCTCTCGCGGTGGGCGCGGACGCCATGGAGTATCCGCTGGTTGCGCAACTGTTCTCGCAGCACGGCTTCGCGAAGGTCACGCCGGCCACGTTCGCCGGGTGGACGCAGCGACCCGGCCGCACGCTGCTGCTGTTCCTCGAGGATCCCGGCCGCCATAAGGAAACGCTCGATCTCGCGGTGATCGCGCCCGAACTCGTGCGCGCTTTTCCGGGCCGCTTCCGGGTCGGTGTCCTCCTGCCCGAAGCGGCGCGGGAGCTCTCGGTGCGCTACGGATTCCGCAGCTGGCCGGCGCTCGTGGTCCTGGCGGACGGGAAGTACGTCGGAGCCATCGACGGACTGCGCAACTGGGACGAATACCTGAGTGAATTGGCCCGCCTGCTCGATGCCGCGCCAACGCGACCGCCCACGGTCGGGATCGCGGTGCGGGGCGGGACCGAAGGAGGAGGGACCTGCCATGCTTAGGAGCCTGTCGGACTTGCTTTCACGTATGCGTTGCTTTGCCAAAAAGCGATGGATGCTAGGCGCGAGGCGAAGCCAATATCGCGAATATTGGCGAGCCGAGCAACGACGCAGACGCGCTTTTTGGCAGCAACCCGGAGGGACGGGTCGACTTGGGCACATGTCGGCGTTGCTCGCCCTCGCCGTACTCTCGGTACGCCATTGGGCTCGCGCCTTGACCTGTGCCCAACTCGCCTCCGTCGCATGCGCAAAAGTAAGTCCGACAGGCTCCTACCCGGTGTCGCCATGAACGATTTCCCGATTCCCGTGCGGATGATCGGCCCGGACTCGCAGCCGGCCGACGAGGAGACGCTGCAGTATCTCGCGATGCCGCGCGACATGAATACGTTCCGGATGCCGATCGTGCCGGAGCGCGCCGAGGCGTCGGCGCTCGCGGACGCGCGCGATCTCCTCGCCGCGTTTCTCGTGTCGCTGGAAGCGTGGGATCCGGCGGTCGCGCCGCAGGGCCCTCGCCTCGATCTCGCCGGCACCGCGGCGCCGGTGCTGGAGATCGTGAACCAGATGCTGGGCGAAGGCGAAGTGTCGATCCGGATTGGCGGCGCACGGGCATTCCGGATCCAGGAGAGCGTATTCACCGGCCTCTGGCGAGTGTGCGCGCTCGAAGCCGACGGGCGGCTCGCCGCCGATTGGCTCGAAGGCGCCATGCTGCCCGCGGTGGCGGTCGAGAGCGCGAAGGGCGCTGGGCACTCCGCGCTGCCGCGCATCGACGTGCCGGAAGGGGCGATGAACTCGCCTGCGCTGCTCGCCGAGATCGGCAGCCAGATGTCCACGCGCGCGCGCGGCGAGACCGCGCACGTGATCAACCTGACACTGTTTCCGATGACGCCCCAGGATCACGCGGTGCTGGAACAGGCGCTGCCGGTCGGCCCCGTGGCGATGATCTCCCGCGGGTTCGGCAACTGTCACGTCACGTCCACCGGACTGCGCGATGTCTGGCGCGTCCAGTATTTCAACAACATGAACACGCTGATCCTCAACACGATCGAAATCGTCGACGTGCCGGAGGTGGTGCTGGCCGCCGTCGAGGATCTGGCGGACAGCCGCACGCGTCTCGCGGAGCTCGTGACCTGGATGACCGAGTCCTGCTGCGCCGCGCAGGTGGCGAACTGATCGCATGCCGACGACCGAACACGACCTGCCGCACGAACTGCCCGCGGCCAGCACGCGTTACGAGTGCAAGATCTGCTGGCACGTGTACGACCCGGCGGAAGGGGACCCGCACGTCTGGCGGATACCGCCGGGCACTTCGTTCGCGGATCTGCCGGCGCACTGGACCTGCCCGAACTGCTCGGCGACCCAGGACCAGTTCCTGGCGCTGCGCGATGACTAGCCTTCTGCCTGACCCGTCCGCACGATTGGCGAACGCCTTTCGCGCGGCGGCGGTGCGCATGGAGGGGCTTTCGTTCGTGAATTCCGCGCTCGCGGTCGAGCCGGTCGGATTCGCGCCGTGGCAGGGTCACTGGCTGGGTGTGATGCTGACGCCCTGGTTCATGAACCTGATTCTCGCGCCGCGCGATGCCGCGGTCTGGCAATCGTTGCCGCTGGGCGAAAAGCGGTGCTACCGTTTTCCGGCGGGAGAATACGACTTCATCGGCGCCCGGGATGAGCTCGCGGGCGACTATCAGCTGTGCTCGCTGTTCTCGCCGGTGCTGCAATTCGAGGACCAGCCGACGGCGCGGATGGTCGCGAAGCTTGCGCGCGATGCGCTCTTCGACTCGGCCAACGCGGAGCCGAGCGAAATGCCGGTGGCGAATCTCTCGCCGACACCGGACACCGTTGCGGCGACTCCCGGGCCGCTGGGGCGGATGGAAGGGACCCTTGCCGCGCCGCAGTCGAAGCGCGAGTTCCTGCGCGGCCGATGGGCGGGCGATGATGCCGATCGAGGGTGAGCTGATCGTGCGCCTCGACTGCGACGGGCGTCGCCTCCGCAGGGTGACGGTGCATTCGACCCGCCCGATGCTTGCCGCGAGCGTGCTGAAAGGCAGGACGGCCGCGGATGCCGCGGCTACGGTGCCGTTGCTGTTCGGCATCTGCGGCTGTGCGCAAGGCGCCGCCGCCGCAAGCGCGCTCGTCGCGGCGGGTGCGAGGGGGCTCCAGGCCGATTCCGCGAACCTCGATCGCGTGGTGATGCTGGAGTCGCTGCAGGATACGTTCCGGAATCTTCTCATCGACTGGCCGCGCGCCATGGGCAACGCGCCGTGCGCGCCTCCCGTGGCCGCGGCGCGTTTGGAGATTGCTGCGTCCGCGCGCGCGGCCGACGGCAGGGCGCGCCGCGTCGATGCGAGGGCGATGCGCGAGATGGGAGCGCGCCTTTCCGCCATCGCGGCCGACGCGATCTTCGGCATGCCGGTTGCGGGACTGGCGCGAGCTGTCCGACGTCGACGCGCTCCTGGCGTGGTGCGCCGACGACGGGACCGTCGTGGCGACCATGCTCGGTCAACTGCTGGCCGACGATCCGACGCTCGGCCGGAGCACGATCCCGCTGATGCCGCCGGCACGGCCGGCCGTGCTGCTGCGGGTCGTCGTGCCGGACATGTGCGCCGACGCGGCGTTCGCGGGCACACCGACGTGGGCGGGTGCTCCGGTCGAAACCGGGGCGCTGGCCCGCATGGGCAACGATCCGCTGGTCGCGACCGTGCAGGGAAGTTTCGGCAATGCCGTCGCCACGCGGATCGTCGCACGCCTCGCGGAGCTCGCGGCGCTGCTGCAGGAGCTCGTCGGATCGGAGGCGCGGCCCGAAGCGCCGCCGCGGATCCAGGGCATCCCCCTCGGCGACGGCGAAGGGCTCGCGGCGGTCGAGACCGCGCGCGGCCTGCTGCTGCATCGTGCGCGCGTGCGTGACGAATCCGTCGTCGACTACCAGATCGTCGCGCCGACCGAATGGAACTTCCACCCCGACGGCGCACTGGTGCGCGGGCTCGAAGGCGTCGAGGTCGGCGACGCACGGCGTCTGCTGCGCGCAGCGCAGCTGGTGGTGCACGCGCTGGATCCCTGTGTGGCCTCGCGGATCGAGGTCGGCCATGCATGAGGTTGCCTTGGCGGAAGGCGTGCTGCGCATCGTCGAAGATGCGGCGAGGGCCAATGCGGCCGGGCGCGTGCGCACGGTGCGGGTCGAGCTCGGCGCGCTGGCGCACGTCGAGCCGGAGGCGCTGGCCTTCTGCTTCGATGCCGTGACCCGCGGCAGCGTGGCGGAGGGCGCGAAGCTCGAGATCACGAGGACCGCGGGCGTGGCATGGTGCATGCCGTGCGGCGGGCGCACGGCGCTCGCGCGGCTGGGCGACGCGTGCCCGCGCTGCGGCAGCCACCAGTTGCAGGTCCTCGAGGGCGAGCAAATGCGGGTCAGGGACATTGCCATCGCGTGAGACGGCGCGGCGGAGAACGGAACGGAACGAAACGAAGGGAACGGACATGTGCACGACATGCGGTTGCGGCAACGGCGAAACGAGAATCGACGGCACGATCGTCGAAGGCACGGGCGAGCACGGGCACGAGGACGGGACGGTCCCCACCCACTGGCATCGGCACGAGGGTGGCGGCGCGCACGCGCTTCCGGGAGTTGCGCATGCGCACCGGCATGCCGACGGCACGTGGCACAGCCACGTTCACGGCGGCGCCACCGCCCCGGGGCCCCGCCCCGAGCGCCCGATGGGTGCGGTGCACGATGCGGCCCTTTCCAGCGAGCGCATCGTCAGGATCGAGCAGGATATCCTCGCCCGGAACAATGCGTACGCCGCCGCAAACCGGCGGGCGCTGGCCGACCGCGGCATCTTCGCGCTGAACCTCGTGTCGAGTCCGGGCTCGGGGAAGACGACGCTGCTCGTGCGCACGATCGAGCGTCTCCAGGGTCGATTCCCCGTGTGCGTGATCGAGGGCGACCAGCAGACGACGCTCGACGCCGACCGCATTCGCGCGACCGGCGCCGCGGCCGTTCAGGTGAACACGGGCAAGGGCTGCCACCTCGATGCCCACATGGTGGGCGACGCGCTCGAGCGCTTGGCGCCGCCCGACGGCTCGCTGCTCCTCATCGAGAACGTCGGCAATCTCGTCTGCCCCGCCGCGTTCGACCTGGGCGAGGCGCACAAGGTCGTCATCCTGTCGGTGACCGAGGGCGACGACAAGCCGCTCAAGTATCCGGACATGTTCCGCGCCGCCGACCTTATGCTGCTGAACAAGGTCGATCTCCTGCCGCACGTGCAGTTCGATGCGGACAAGGCCATCGGTCATGCGCTGTCGGTGCGTCCCGGACTCGAGGCATTGCGCCTGTCGGCCTCGACCGGCGAGGGTTTCGGCGAATGGCTCGCGTGGCTCGAGCGCGGCGTCGCGGCGGCAGGAGCCGCGCACGACCGGGACGTGGCCGCGTTGCGCCGGCGCGTCGCGGAGCTGGAAGCGCGGCTCGCGGCTGCCGACGAGACGGTCTGAGGCGGACCGCACGCGACCCGTCATGGCAAACGTTACCCAGGACTCCATCGTCCGCCGGCGCCTCGAGGTGCGCGGCATCGTGCAGGGCGTGGGATTCCGTCCGTTCGTCCATCGTCTCGCGCGGAAACTGGCGCTGGACGGCTGGGTGAGGAACGACGCCGCGGGCGTGACCATCGAGGTCGAGGGCGATGCCGACCGCATCGAGCGTCTCGCGCGCGACCTGCGCGACGAGGCGCCTCCACTCGCCCGGGTCGACGGCATCGCGCAGGTCGATTGCGCTCCCGAGCGCACGGGCTCGGGCTTCGCGATCCTCGACAGCGGCGGCGGCCGCGCGGCGACCGCCATCGGTCCCGACAGCGCGATCTGCGACGACTGCCTCCGTGAAATGCTCGATCCCCGCGACCGGCGCTACCGCTACGCGTTCGTCAACTGCACGAATTGCGGTCCGCGCTACACGATCACGCGGCGCCTCCCGTATGACCGCATGTTCACCAGCATGGCGGCCTTTGACCAGTGCTCGTCCTGCCTCGCGGAATACCATTCGCTGCGCGACCGCCGCTTCCACGCGGAACCCAACGCGTGCCCCGCCTGCGGCCCGCGGCTTGCCGTCCTCGACGCGCGGGGGACAACGATCGCGGGTGTCGATGCCATTGCGGAAACGACGGCGCGGCTGTTGCGCGGTGACATCCTGGCCATCAAGGGGCTGGGGGGATTCCATCTCGCCTGCGATGCGAGGAACGCCGCGAGCGTCGCCCGGCTGCGCGCGCGGAAGGCGCGCGAGGAAAAGCCGTTCGCCGTCATGGTGGCCAACGTCGCGTCGGCGCGAGCGTGGGCGGAGATCGCAACGGCCGAGCAAACGCTGCTCGTGGCGCGCGAGCGTGGCATCGTTCTGCTGCGCAAGCACCGAGCGACCGACGGGCTCCTGGCCGGGGTTGCGCCGGGGCTCGCCTGGCTCGGCGTGATGCTGCCCTACGCGCCGCTCCACTACCTGCTGTTCCACGAGGCGGCAGGGCGTCCGGCCGGCCCCGGATGGCTCGGCGCGGCACAGGACCTCGTGCTGGTGATGACGAGCGCCAATCCGGGGGGCGAACCGCTGGTTACGCGCAACGACGAGGCCGTCGCGCGACTCGCCGGCATCGCCGACGGTTTCGTCGTGCACGACCGCGACATCGTCGTCGGCTGCGACGACAGCGTGCTGCGCGCCGCCGCGGAAAATGGGCGGGCGGGATTCCAGTTCGTTCGCCGCGCGCGCGGCTACACGCCCCGCGCCATCAAGCTCGCGACCGGCGGACCTTCGGTGGTCGCCCTGGGGGGGCACTACAAGAACACGATATGCGTGACCCGCGGCGACGAGGCCTTCGTCTCGCAGCACATCGGCGATCTCGACAATGCGCCGACGTGCCGGGCGCTGGACGCCGCTGTCGCGCACCTGGCGGCGATCCTCGACGTGCGGCCGGTGATCGTCGCGCACGACCTGCATCCCGATTTCTACGGCACGCGGCACGCCGCGCTGCTGGGCGCGCAGTGGGGCGTGCCGACGCACGGAGTCCAGCATCACCACGCGCACATCGCGGCGGTGCTCGCCGAGCACCGGCGGGAAGGGCCCGTGCTGGGACTGGCACTCGACGGCGTGGGCCTCGGCGCGGACGGCGGTACGTGGGGGGGCGAGCTGCTCCTTGTCGACGGCGCGCATTGCGAGCGGCTCGGCCGGTTGCGCCCGCTGCGCCTGCCCGGCGGCGATCGTGCGGCGCGCGAACCATGGCGCATGGGCGCGGCGGCACTCGCGCTCGCCGGCCGCTTCGACGAGATCGAGCGGCGGTATGCGGACGAGCCCGCGGCAGCGACGGTCGCGCAGATGCTCGCGCGGGGCTTCAACGCACCGCAGACGAGCAGCATGGGACGGTGGTTCGATGCCGCGGCTGGTCTCCTCGGCGTGCAACGGCGGATGGCATTCGAAGGGCAGGCCGCCATGCTGCTGGAAGGGGCCGCCGAGCGCCACGGCACGGTCGCGGCCGATCCATCGCTGTATGCGATCGGCGGCGGCAACGAGCTCGACCTCACGCCGCTGCTGATGCACCTCGCGGACGAGCGCGACACAGGGCAGGGGGCGGCGCTTTTCCACGCGACGCTCGTCGCTGCGCTCGCGGCCTGGGTGGAGCGCGCCGCGCTGGAACGCGGCCTGACGGCGATCGCCGGCGGCGGCGGCTGCTTCATGAACGCGATCCTCGCGCGCGGTCTTGCCGCCGCGCTCGCGCGTCGCGGTCTCGCGCTGCTGGAAGCGCGGGAAGTGCCGCCGAACGACGGCGGCCTTGCGCTCGGCCAGGCGTGGGTCGCGCGCCTGGTGGCGGGTGGGGCCGGCTGACCATGTGCCTCGCGATTCCCGCCTGCGTGGTGGACCTGCCCGAGCCCGGCACGGCGCTGGTCGACGTCGGCGGCGTGCAGAAGCGGATCTCGCTGGCGCTCCTCGACGGTGTTGCCCCTGGCGACTACGTGATCGTCCACGTCGGCTACGCGCTGACCAAGCTCGATCCTGTCGAGGCGCAGCGAACGCTGCAGATATTCGCCGACGCCGACTTGCGGACGCCTGAGGGCGCATGAGGTACATCGACGAGTTCCGCGACGGCGGGCTCGCACGCCGGCTCGCCGCCGCGATCGCGGGTGAAGCCCGGAGCGAGCGCGTCTACCGCCTGATGGAATTCTGCGGCGGTCACACGCATGCGATCGCGCGCTACGGCTTGAACGACTTGCTGCCGCCGGCGGTTCACATGATCCACGGCCCCGGCTGCCCCGTCTGCGTGCTGCCGATCGGCCGCATCGACAACGCGATCGCGCTCGCGCGGCGGCCCGGTCTCATCCTGTGCACCTATGCCGACACGATGCGCGTGCCGGCGTCCGGCGGGTCGTCGCTGCTGAAGGCCAAGGCGCAGGGCGCGGACATCCGGATGGTCTATTCCTGCGCCGACGTGCTGCGCATCGCGCAGGACAATCCCGCGCGCGACGTTGTCTTCTTCGCCATCGGCTTCGAGACGACGACGCCGCCGACGGCGGTGGCGATCGTTCAGGCGCGGGCGCTGCAGCTCGCCAACTTCAGCGTGTTCTGCAATCACGTGGTGACGCCGGCCGCAATCAGCAACATCCTCGAAGCGAAGGCGGTGCGCGAGCTCGGCACGCTGCCGATCGACGGCTTCGTCGGGCCCGCGCACGTGTCGACCGTCATCGGCACGCGGCCTTACGAGTACTTCGCCGAGGAATACGGACGCCCCGTGGTCATCGCCGGATTCGAGCCGCTCGACGTGATGCAGGCGATTCTGATGCTGGTGCGGCAATTGAACGACGGGCGCGCCGAGGTCGAGAACGAGTTCACCCGCGCCGTCACCCGCGAGGGCAACGCGAAGGCCAAGGCGCTGGTGGCCGACGTCTTCGAGCTCCGGCGCACGTTCGAGTGGCGCGGCCTGGGCGAAGTGCCCTACAGCGCGCTCAGGATCAAGGAAGAATTTCGTGCCTTCGACGCCGAGGCGCGCTTCGACATCGCCTACCGGTCGGTGCCGGACAACAAGGCGTGCGAATGCGGGGCAATCCTCCGGGGCATGAAGAAGCCCGCCGACTGCAAGGTGTTCGGCACCGTCTGCACGCCCGACAACCCGATCGGTTCCTGCATGGTCTCGTCGGAGGGCGCGTGCGCCGCGCACTACACTTACGGCAGGTTCCGGGACGCTGCCATCATCGCCGCGCAACCCGAGCCGAAGGTCGCATGACTGCGGTTCGCGCCGACTACGTCCGGCCCGTCGACTTCAAGCACGGGCACGTCGACATGACGCACGGCGCCGGCGGCCGCGCGACCACGCAGCTCGTCGACGAGCTTTTCCTGCGCGCCTTCGACAACGCGTGGCTCCGCCAGGCCAACGACCAGGCCGCCTTCGACGTCGGCGCCGGCCGGATGGTGATGGCGACCGACGCGCACGTCGTGTCGCCGCTGTTCTTCCCCGGGGGCGACATCGGCTGCTTGAGCGTCCACGGCACGATCAACGACGTCGCGATGTCGGGGGCGAGGCCGCTCTACCTCGCCGCGACGTTCGTTCTCGAAGAAGGCTTTCCGCTGGCCGATCTGAAGCGCATCGTCGAATCGATGGCGGCCGCGTCGCGGGAGGCGAACGTGCCGGTGGTCACCGGCGACACCAAGGTCGTCGAGAAGGGCAAGGGCGACGGCGTGTTCATCACCACGACGGGGGTCGGCGTGGTTCCAGCGGGCGTCGAGATCTCCGGCGATCGGGCGCGCCCGGGCGACCGGATTCTCGCAAGCGGAACGATGGGCGACCACGGCGTCGCGATCATGTCGCTGCGCGAGAATCTCACGTTCCAGACGAGCATCCGGTCCGATACGGCGGCGCTCCACGGCCTCGTCGCTGCGATGATCGCGGTGGCGCCGGGCATCCGGTGCCTGCGCGATCCGACGCGCGGCGGGCTCGCGACGACGCTGAACGAACTGGCCCGCCAGTCCGGTTGCGGAATGGTGATCCGGGAGCAGGCGGTTCCGGTCAACGGGCAGGTTCTGGCAGCCTGCGAGTTTCTAGGACTCGATCCGCTCTACGTCGCCAACGAGGGCAAGCTGGTTGCGATCTGCGCGCCGGCGGATGCCGAGCGCCTGCTCGCCGCAATGCGCGCCCATCCGCTGGGCAAGGACGCCGCAATCATCGGCGAAGTGATCGAGGATCCGCATCATTTCGTGCAGATGGACACGAGCTTCGGCGGCCGGCGCGTGGTCGACTGGCTGACCGGCGAGCAGCTGCCGAGGATCTGCTGATGCGCGTCCTGTTCCTCACGGAAGCGTTCAACAGCCTCGCGCAGCGCCTTTACCTGGAGCTGGTCGCACGGGGCCACGAGGTGTCGATCGAGTTCGACATCGCCGACAGCGTGACGCGGGAGGCGGTGGCGCTGTTCGGGCCGGACCTGATCGTCGCGCCGTTCCTCAAGCGCCGGATTCCCGACGCGGTGTGGCGCAGCCATCGTTGCATCGTGATCCATCCGGGGATCGAAGGCGACCGCGGTCCCTCGGCGCTCGATTGGGCGATCGTCGACGGCGAAGCGGTCTGGGGCGTCACCGCGATCGAGGCGAACGGGGAGATGGATGCCGGCAACGTCTGGGCCAGTGCGGATTTCCCGATGCGGGACGCCACGAAGAGCAGCCTCTACCGCAACGAGGTCACGGAAGCCGCCGTGAGGGCGCTCCTGCTCGCGCTGGATCGCCTGGCCCGCGGTGAAGCCCCGCAGCCCGTCGACTACGCGAATCCCGGCGTTCGCGGCCGGCCGCGGCCGGCGATGCGTCAGTCCGATCGTGCGATCGACTGGCGCGCCGATTCGACGTCGACGGTGCTGCGCAAGATCCGCGCCGCGGACGGATCCCCCGGCGTGCTCGACCAATGGCTGGGCGAAAGCGTTTACTTGTTCGACGCGCATCCGGAAGGTCGCCTGCACGAAAGCCTGCCCCGCGCCGCGCCCGGCGCCGCGATCGCGCAACGCGACGGCGCGGTGCTGCGCTCGACCACCGACGGCGCGGTCTGGATCGGGCATCTGAAAGCGGCCGGCGACGATGCGCGGTTCAAGCTCCCGGCTGCGATGGTGCTGGGCGACCGGCTTGCGCGAACGCCCGAGATGCCGCTCGCGCCGCAGGCGAGCGTCGACTACCCGACCTGGCAGCCGATCCGGTACGAAGAGAGGGGACGGGTCGGGTATCTGCACTTTTCGTTCTACAACGGCGCGATGGGCACCGCGCAGTGTGAAGCGCTCCTCGCGGCGTATCGCCACGCGAGGTCGCGCCCCACGCGAGTCATCGCGCTCACGGGCGGTCCCGACTTCTGGTCGAACGGGATCCACCTGAACCTGATCGAGGCGTCCGCGCATCCGGCCGAGGAGTCGTGGCGGAACATCAACGCGATCGACGATCTGGTGCGCGAGATCATCGTCACCGAGGCGCAGCTCACGATCGCGGCGCTGCAGGGGAACGCGGGCGCGGGCGGCGCCTTTCTCGCGCTCGCGGCCGATCGCGTGTACGCCCGCGACGGCGTGATCCTGAATCCGCATTACAAGAGCATGGGGAATCTCTACGGCTCCGAATACTGGACCTACCTGCTGCCGCGCAGGGTGAGCGCCGAATGTGCCCGCAGCCTCACCCAGGCACGCCTGCCGATGAGCGCGAGGCAGGCCGCCGCGACAGGACTGATCGACGCCCATTTCGGCGCGACACCGGCGGCGTTTCGCGCCGAAACCGACGTCCTGGCCCATGCGCTCGCCACCGATCCCGCGTTCGATCGGCTGCTGGCCGAGAAGAACGCGCGCCGTCGCGCCGACGAGGCGCAAAAGCCCCTCGAAGCCTATCGGGCCGAGGAACTCGAGCGGATGAAGCAGAATTTCTTCGGCTTCGACCCGAGCTTCCACGTCGCACGCGACCACTTCGTGCGCAAGGTGCCGCGCTCGCGAACGCCACTGCATCTCGCGCGGCATCGGACTCCGGCGCGCACGGACGGCCCCGCCCATGGCCACGAGCACTTGGAGGAATCCCTTTGATTTTGGCCTATATTGGCGGGACGCCGACGTCTCGGCGACCCACAGGAGCGAACCATGTCCCATCAGCCGCCCAAGCAAAGCAAGAAGAAGCCGCAGCACACGCCGAAAGAAAAGAAGACGCTGAAGCAGCAGAAGAAGCACATCGGCGACGCTGCGCCGTTCCTCAAGCGCTGAGGACCAGGGGCTTCGGGCGGTCGTGGATTGGCGCTCGTCGTCCCGCATCGCGACGCCGGTCCATGTAGACGCGAACCGGGAGGCCGTGCAGTTGCCGCCGGGCAAATATGCCTTGCGTTGCCTCCGGCATGGGTGTATGCGTTGGGTGCAGGTTCGTCAAGTGAAAGTGCTGGTCGGTCGTAGCCGCCTTCGCGGTATTCCTCAGGTCTTTGTCTCTCTCCCTTGAAGTTCCGGCATTCGGGCGAACGTCCGTCATCCGCAATTCACAGGAGCAATGAGACATGGGTACAGGTACAGTGAAATGGTTCAACGACGCCAAGGGCTTCGGCTTCATCACCCCCGACTCCGGCGGCAAGGATTTGTTTGCGCACTTTTCGGCGATCGAAGGTGAGGGCCACAAGAGCCTGCGGGAAAACCAGAAGGTCTCCTTCGACACGACGACCGGCCCCAAGGGGGAGCAGGCGTCGAACATCAAATCGCTCGATTGATCCGATTCCCGCGGCGAACAGCCCGGAGATCGGGCTCTTCGTTGGCGTGACGGAGTCATTGCTTCATCGAGGCGATGGTTCGTCGACCTAAACTCGGAATCGCACTTGGCAGCGGCTCGGCGCGTGGCTGGGCACACATTGGGGTGCTCCTGGCGCTGGCCGAACAGGGCATCGCACCCGATTTCATCGCCGGGTGCTCGATGGGCGCTATGGTGGGCGCTGCGTGTGCCGCGGGTCGCATCGAGCAGCTGGAAACCTGGGCGCTGTCTCTCGACTTGAAAGGTGTCGTCGGGCTGCTCGACCTCGGACTGCGCGGCGGCCTGATCAAAGGCGACCGCCTGCTCAACATGTTTCAAGGGCAGTTTGTCGAATGCCAGTTTTCGGAACTGGCGCTCCCGTTCGCGGCGGTTGCCACCGATCTGGCGACCGGGAAGGAACTTTGGTTGCGCGAGGGCAAGGTTTCGGACGCCGTTCGCGCGTCGTGCACCGTGCCCGGATTGTTCCAGCCCGTATGGCGTGACGGCCGCTACGTGGTCGACGGCAGCGTGGTGAACCCGATACCCGTTTCCCTCTGTCGTGCCATGGGCGCGGAGGTCGTCATCGCGGTCGATCTGGGCTCGCACATGGATAGACGCTTTCCGCTCGACCGTCAGGAGCCATCGAAAGCGGGACCTCAGCGGCGTCGGTTGTTCAACGTTCTTGGCCCGTCGAAACGCCCGGACATGCCGCCGCCGCCTTCCATCGTGGACACGCTTCTGGGTGCGATTGACGTGATGCAGGAGCGAATCGCGCAGGCGAGGCTGGTGAGCGAGCCCCCCGACGTGTTGCTTACGCCGCGTCTTGGAACAGCTGGGTCCGTTCGAGTACCACCGCGCGGCGCTGGCCATTGCGGAAGGCCGTGCGATCGTGGCGCAAAACCTGCCGGCCATCCGCGAAGCGTTGCTGGCGTAACGATCTCCCTTTGGGTCCAGTCCAAGGATCCACACCAGACGGATGGCGGCGAACGGCCGAGGCCGTGTAATAACCGCAGGAGTTCGCGGCGCTGAGAGCGAGCGGCGCAGTTATGCCATAGAAGCGCTGGCGAAGCTGCAGGAGCGTAGCGGTGAGCGGTGAGCCGCGTTGACCGACTGGGCGGCCGAAACGGGCTGGAATTGGGCGCGAAGAAGGGCTCCGCGCGCCCCATGCCCGGATGGCGGCAAGCATGGCACCGATGCCCAGGATGCGCATCACGCGCTTCAGGTTATAGGCCAGGACGTGCAGACTCATCTCGGTGCGCACGCGCGGCAGCGACTTCGTCGGAAGTGGGTCCAGCCCATCCAGCACTTGATCGTGCCGAACGGGTGCTCGACCGTTTGTCGGCGCACCCGCATCATCTCGGGCTGCCGATCCAGCCGCAGCTGCATCGCCTCGAGCACTGCCTCGGGTTCCCAGCGGGTGATGCGCCGATAGGGACTCGGCGTGCAGCGCGCCTTGAGCGGACACCTGGGGCAAGCCGAGGACCAGTACTTGTGCAAGGTCAAGCCGTGCTCGATGGTGGTAAAGCGCTTGATGGCCCGCTGCCCTGCGGGGCAACGGTACTCATCGTCGCTGGCGATGTAGATGAAGTCCTGCTTGTCGAAGCGACCCTCGGCCTTGCTGTTGGAGGTCATCGACTTGGGCACCAGCGGCGTAATCCCGGCCTCGTCGGCATTGCCGGATCTGCTCGCTCTTGAAGTAGCCGCGGTCGGCCACCACGGTCAGGTCCTCGATGCCGGTGGCCGCGCGCGCTTGTTCGGCCATCGGGGTCAGCTGTTCGCGATCGATGCCGGCGGTGACCACTTCATGCGCCACGATCAGATGGTGCTTGGTATCCACCGCCGTCTGCACGTTGTAGCCGACGATGCCACCGTCTCGGTTCTTCATCGAGCGCGCATCGGGGTCGGTCAGCGATAGCTGTTGCTCAGGACTGGCCAGCATCTGCACCTCGAGCGCCTTGAGCCGCTGCATCTGCTCCTGCAGGGCCGCAATCTTCTCTTGCAGCCGGCCTTTCTTCAGCTCCGCTACTTCGGGTTCGGCGCGGTCGGCGGTGTCCATGTCGGTAAGGTAGCGGGCAATGCTCTCTTCGATTTGCGCCATCCGCCGCTGCATCTTGGCCGGGGTGAAGTTCCTGTCGCGATTGTTCACCGCCTTGAACTTGCTGCCGTCGATGGCCACGATCGCCGCAGTGAACAGATTGAGCCGGCGGCACAGCACGACGAACTGCCGGCACACGTTGCGGATCGCTGCCCCATTGTCCTTGCGGAAGTTGGCAATGGTCTTGAAGTCCGGCCTCAGCCGTCCGGTCAGCCACATCAGCTCGACGTTGCGCTGGGCCTCGCGTTCCAGGCGACGGCTGGACTGAATGCGATTCAGGTAGCCGTAGATGTAGAGTTTCAGCAGCACCGCCGGGTGGTACGCCGGCCGACCCGTCGCCGCGGGTCAACCCCTTCGAAGTCGAGCTTGCCGAGGTCGACCCCATCCACGAAGGCCTCGACCACGCGAACCGGGTTCTCGGCTTCAACGTAGTCCTCCAGACACGCGGGCAGCAAGCTCACCTGGGCTCGGTCCTCGCCTTCGATGAATCGCTTCATGTTGCCGCTCCGAAGAAATCTCCTTCCTCAATATAGGCAACTTTCGCGTTTTTACACGGCCTCGGCCAAGAGCGGTCATAGTGCATTGCGCTCCATCGGGACGTTCGTCCGGCCTGGGTACCCGCGCCTGGCAATAAGTGCAACAATACGACCTACACAGGGAAGCTCCAACACTTGGCTGCTATACATGTCGTTGGTGTACGGAACAGCATCGCGCCCGACATGTAAGTCGAACGAAATCGGGCCGCTTCGCCTCGAGTATTGATGACTCTGGGAGCACTTACTTTCATCGACGAGGTGATTTAGTGATCACGCGCCGCGGTGTTCTACTGGCAGGAGGCGTCGGACTGCCTGTACTGTCGCTTCCGCATTGCCACGCGCGAGCCCTGTGCGCTGCAGCCGCGCTGGCAGGTCTAGGGGTGTTGTTGGCGCCGACGCAGGCCCTGCCTCAGCAGTCTACCGAGGCGCAAGCAAAGGCACCGGTGGAGGACTTCTTTCGCACGCCGCGACTCGCCAGGCCAAAATTGTCACCCAGCGGGAGGTACCTGGCCGGCGCGGTGCCAGGCGGCAAGCGTGTGTACCTGTGGGTACTGGACCTCGAGAATCTTGGTCAATCGAAGGTCGTCGCGGAATTCGATGACGCTGACATCGGCGACTACGAGTGGGTGAACGACCAGCGCATCGTGTTCGACGTGATCGACCTTCAGTCCGGTAGCAACATCTTCAATCCGCGGGCGCCCGGGCTGTGGGCAGTCAACCGAGACGCGAGCGACTTCCGCCAGCTGATTCACGCCTCCAAGAACTTTGCGTTCGTTGTCGGCCGCCAACCCATCACTGCCGACCGCAGACTGCCCTGGGAATGGCGGCTCCACAGCGTGCTCGACGATGGCTCGAACGACGTGCTGGTGGAGGGGCTGACGGTCGACCAGTTCTGGGACGTCGTCGACACCAAGCTCGCCCGGCTGGACACGACAACCGGACTGACAAAGAACCTGAGCGACGGGGCGCCGGGTCACGTGACGAGCTGGGTGGTGGACCGCGAGGGACGCCCTGCAGCAATCACCACGTTGCACCAGGGCCGCTACCAAGCCTTCTTGAAATCCGAGGCCGGAGCTGGCTGGGACAAGTGGCAGGACGCGAATTCCCTCACTGGCAAATACGCGGTTCCCTACTGGGTTGGATTCGACGGGCAGCTGCTGGCTCGTAGTCGGGCCGCCGACTATAGCGAGGTCTATGCCGTCGACTCGAAGACCCGGAAATTGAGTGCAGAGCCGCTGATGGTCTGCAAGGGCTACGATTTTCGCGGAAGGATCGTGTATGACGCCCAGGCGCGCCGCATGCTTGGCGTGCACTTCGAAACCGATGCGCGAAGTAGTGCCTGGATCGATCCGGTGATGCGGGCCACACAGACTGCGGTCGATGCTCTGCTACCCGGCACGAACAATCGCATCGACTGCCGGCGCTGCATGAGCGTTCCGACAGTGCTCGTGACGGCGGCGTCGGACCGCCAGCCGCCGGTCTATTACCTTTACAACCGCGACACCAAGGCGCTCACGCTTATCGCGCTTCCCGATCCTGGATCCAGGCGCAAGCGATGGGGGTGCGCAGCGTCCATAGCTTTGCAGCACGTGACGGGCTTTCGATACCTGTCCTTGTTACGAAACCGCCAGGCAAGGCCACCGATGCGCGCCCGGCGGGTACTGGTGCACGGTGGGCCTTGGGTGCGTGGTACGCACTGGGAGTGGGAGCCGATCGCGCAGTTCCTCGCCTCGCGTGGTTACGTGGTGATCGAGCCTGAGTTTCGCGGCAGCTCAGGCTATGGTTGGAGACTTTTCCGCGCCGGCTGGAAGCAATGGGGCCTCGCGATGCAGGACGACATCGCCGACGCGACGCGGTGGGCCGCAGAGCAGGGTTGGATCGACCCTAAACGAGTTTGCATTGCCGGTGCCAGCTATGGCGGCTACGCGACGCTCATGGGACTTCGCCCGAAATGAGGAGTTGTCCGCTGCGGCTTCCAATGGGTCGGGTGTGGACCGACATCTAAGGCTCCTGTACACGCTTCTCCGGAGCGATGCCTCCGAGAGAAGCGAAGAGCTACGGCATGCCGGTGCTCATCGGTGATCTGGTCGCCGACGCCCAACAGCTCAAAGACACCTCGCCGCTGGAGCAAGCAGCACGGGTGCGCCGCCCCTGTTAATGGCTTACGGCGAAGCCGACCGGCGCGTGCCTATCGAGCATGGCAAGCAATTCAGGGATGCCCGTCAGTCGGACCAACAAGGACGTCGAGTGGATTGTCTATCGGGACAGGGCCATGGCTGGCGCACGCTGGAGACGCAGGTCAACCTCTGGACCCGAGGTTGAGAGGTTCCTGGACAACCACCTGCGCGCGGAGGCGAAGTAGCAAAGGTCCCGGCGACCCAGTCGCGAACGTCCGCTTCGCCGTGCACGTCGACAGGCAGCAACGGGTCGAACTCGGCCCTTGCATCCGCTGCGTTTCAGCGTGATCAAACGGGGCCGAACGCCCGCGACTGGCAGACGAACAGCTCGTCCTCGAACAGCGCGCGCAACCGTTGAGCGCGTGGCTCACCTCAGGCTGCGTCATCGCGAGCCGCGTCGCGGCGTCGACCTCAGGCCGCTGCCCATGCAAGTTGACCATCGCTCATAACTGCCATGCGATTTATTCAGTGGCGTCAACATCGACTCATCCCCTACGATGCGCGCCTTGGCGCGGAATCCCGCGTCCCAATCGCCCGCTCCACCGCGGCGATCAACCAATGGCACTCCTCGACTACCGCAAGCTTTGCTCCCGCTCGGGGCACGTCCTGACCCGCGAAGAGCGCGACTCCCTGGGCGGCGCTGTCGCCCGCCGCGCACCGACGATCCGCTGCGAAAGCTGCGGCCGCGACGTCGAGCTCGTCGTCAATCCCACCACGGGACGCTCATACGTCTATCCGATGCACCTCAAGGCCTGCGCCTCGACCTGTGCGGACCCCACGGCGGTCCGTCAGGGGGGCACGCGATGAGGCGCTGCAACTGCCACGCGGACGCAATGATGTCGATGCCGGGGGCGTTCGTCGTCAGGCGGGTCTGCTCGCAGTAGGCGGCCCACGCGGGCCGCCGAGCGTCTGCATTCTGGAGACCGCGACGACCGCTCGGGGTCCAGACTGTGTCAACCCTTGCGTGTTGACACAGTCTGGGTCGAACTTCGACCGTCGACGGTCAAACTAGTCGCGTTCGGACCAAAGCACGTCCGCGCTTCTCGCGCCGTCCGCATCAAGTGACGTACGGGCGCATTAGGCTGAGCTTCCTGAAGTAGCCTCTATTTCTCTCTCGTCAACGGTACGAACCGCACGGCGATCGTGCGCTTGGTGACCGCGCGGCCCTCGACGTCCTTGGTGATGACGAGGAGATCCTGGATGCCGTGGCGCGAACCGACGGGAATCACCATGCGGCCCTTGGGCGCGAGCTGTTCGACCAGCGGCTGCGGAATGTGATCGGGCGCCGCGGTCACGATGATCGCGTCGAAGGGCGCAGCCTCGGGCCAACCCTTGTAGCCGTCGCCGATTCGCACCTCCACGTTCTTGTAGCCGAGCCCGTTCAGCACCAGTGTACGACCTTTGCAGTCGATCACGCCGGCCTTCGGCGCCTTGATCGATTTCGGCGAGACCTCGCGGATGGTTTCGCCTTCGACCAGGACCGAAACGCCGCCCGCGAGCGTGTCCTCGCGCGGATCTAGGGCGTGCAACCGACGCGGGCCGGCGCACGGCGCGCGCATTTCGATCGTGCGACATCGAGCATGCGGCCGAAGATGTCGAACTGGGCGCGGCTCGCACCGATCGAACCGCCCGCGCGTTCAAGCGGGCTCAGCCATCGGATGGCGGCGCCGAACGCGCCGGTGGCAAAGCCGCGGATGCCGCGCAAGCCGGCGAGGGTGACGTCGCGCGCGCGACGGGAGATGAGGTCGCGCCGCCGCGTGCGCGCCGATTACGGCCGCATCGAGCGCGTCCACTCGCGTGTCGTCGCGCGCCGCATTGAAGGCGACGGCCGCGTGCAGATCGAGATAGGGCCAGAAGCCGAAGCCGCCGCGGGCGTGCCACGCATCGGACAGGCGCGGCCACCGCACTCCCGCGTCGAATCCCGCGCGCTCGAGTCGCCAGAGCAGCGCGGTCGCATCGGCGGCATCCTGCGCGGACTCGCTGGCGTGCGGTATCACCCATTCGTCGAGCAACTCGGCCGCTGCGTCCACGCGGCCCGCTTCGAGCTCGAACATGGCGAGGTGCCAGGCGTTGTGCGCCAGCATGCGGCTGCCGCTCGCCCAATGCGCCGTTTGCGCGCGCATCCACGCGGCGCCGCGGGAATGCTCGCCACGCTCCCAGAGCGCGTGCGCCACGGCGTGCACGCCGTATGGACACGCGGGCTCGATGGCCAGCGCCGCTCGCCCCAATCGCTCGGCCGCGTGTGCCTCTCCGGTTTCCGCGTGGGCAAACGCGTTCATCGCGAGCACGAAGGCGAAGGGCCGATCGCGCGTCGTCCACTGCGCGCGGGCCCTCTTCGCGACGTGCGCCATTTCGGTGTTCAGCCCGAGAAAGAAATAGCAGGATTGCGCGAGGCGCAAGGCAAGGAGGTCGCGTGGCCAGCGCAGGGCGAGGTCCGCGTACCGACGCGCCGCGGCGAGCGGCTCGCCTCGAAGCCAGAGTTCAGCTGCCTGGAGGTGGGCCTGTTCACGCGCATCGAGGACAATGTCGCCGCCGCGCGCACGCGACAGCGCGCGCCGAATCGGCTCGAATCCTGCGAGGTCCTTCGCAAGCACTCCGATCGCCGCGCGCAGGGTCAACGCGCGGCCGGTGTCCCGCGCCGCGGCGGGCGCTTCGTTCAGTTCGGCGTGAGGATTGCCGACGGCGCGCAGGATCATGTCCTCCGCGCGGTCGAGTGAGGTTTCGTCGAGTGGCATTCGAGCTGACTCTCCATGGCCGGCCGGGATGGCCGTCGATGCCTGCGAGTATCGGCGCAACGTTCCGGGGAGGAAATGACCAGGGTACCTGCCGGGTTGTCCTGGCGTCCGGATTCACGTTTCGGCCGTGTGTTGAAATGCCGTAGTGCCCGGCGTAGATTGAATCTCCGGCGAAAGAGTCCGGGAGGAGATGCCAATGCGTATTCTGGGGATCCACGGCATCGGCCACGCCGACGCCAAGACCGACTGGCAGTCGCAGTGGCGAACCGCCATCGCGGACGGGCTCAACGTCTGGAATCCGACGGCCGCGCCGGAGATCGCGTTTCTCGCCTACGACGATTTCTTCGAGCGGAGCGAGCTCGATGCGCCCGTCGTGATCGAGGCGTTCGTGAAGCTCGCCGCGAGCGGCCTGTTCTTCGGCGTTGCCGACCTCTTCCGCAACAAGCGCGGCATCGGCGGCATGCTGGAGGACGCGCGCTGGACGGCCGGCATGGTCGCGCAGTGGGTCGCGCTCGACGCGCTGCGCGCGCAACTGCGCGCCCACCTCGCCGCGAGGATCCGCGAATTCAAGCCCGACGTCATCGCCGCGCATAGCCTGGGCTCGCTCATCGCCTACGACACGCTCAAGCGGGACGAGGTCGCGAATCCGGCGGAGCCGCTTGGCCGCACGGTTGCACACTCCTCACCTTCGGCTCGCAGATCGGCAACCCGGCCGTGCGCGCGACCTTCGGCGGCCGCGTCGAGGAGCTGCGCCAAGGTCCGCTTCTGGTGGCACCTCTACAACGAGGAAGACGATGTCTTCACGTGCCCGATCGAGCTGCCGACGCAGGACCGCTTCCGCGAGGTCGACACGTTCTTCGACATTCCGGGCTGGGCCGACCACGACGGCGCGCACTATCTCGGGCACGACGAGGCCACGCGCACGGTCTGGCAGGACGTGGCCGCGACGCTGCGGCGCGGGCGCGCGCTCGCCGCGGCCAAGGCGCCCGACGCGCTCGCGCCGCGTCACCTCGCCACCGCGCGCGAAGCCAAGCGCACCGAGCCGCTCATGCGCGCCCTCCTGGTCGGCATCGCCGACTATCCGGACGCGGCATCGCGCCTCGAAGGCCCGGTCAACGACGTCTTCAGCGTCAGCGCGGCGCTGCAGGAGCTGGGCTTTCCCGCAGACAGCATCCGGGTCGTGCTGAATGAGCGCGCCACGACCGCCGGCATCCGGGAGCGCCTGAAGTGGCTGCTCGCCGATGCCAAGCCCGGCGACGAGCTGTTCTTCTTCTACGCGGGGCACGGGGCGCAGATCCCGGGCTACGGCCGGGATGCCGAGGTCGACCGGGTCGACGAGTGCCTGGTGCCCTACGATTTCGACTGGAGCGCGGGACGCGCGATCACGGACGACGAATTCTGCGAGCTGTACAGCCAGTTGCCCTACGAGGCGCGCTTCACCGCGATGCTCGATTGCTGTCACGCCGGCGGCATGACGCGCGGCGGCGGCGTGAAGACGCGGGGTTTGACGCCGCCCGACGACATCCGGCATCGGATGATCCGGTGGGACGCGGCCACGCAGATGTGGATTCCGCGCCGCCGGTTCGTCGACAAGGCCCCGCGGAGCGCCGCGCCGCGCCTGGAGAAGAAGGAGGATCGCGAGGCGTGGATCGGCAAGAGCGGCTCCGTGCGGCGGCTGGGTCGTGCCACGAGCCTCTGGCTACCCACCGACCGCGCCTTTCGCAAGGCGAAAGAGGCGGGTCGCCATCATGGTCCGTATACGCCGATCCTGTTCGAGGCGTGCGCGGAAGGCGAATCCGCGTACGAATACCGGCACGGCGTCGAGTCGCACGGCGCCTTCACGTACGCAATGTGCGGGGCGCTGAGGGACGCAGTGCGCGCGCCGGGCAGCAAGCGCCGCGGCTTGACGTTCAACGGACTCCTCGCCGAAACGGCCCGGCGCATCGAAGCGGTGGTCGCGGAGCCGCAGCATCCGCAACTCGTGGGGCCCGCCGTGCGCATGAAGGATCCTGTTCCGGGAACACGGTAGCCGCCTCCGACAAAGCCACGGAGACCCTCATGGCCAAGGGCACGACATCGCGCGGCGACGGCAGAAAATCCGGCGGCGCCGTCGCGATTTCGCCATCGCTATTGCGCCGTGAAGTGGCCCGAGGTGCGCACGTTCGCGCCGGGGGTCACGGCGGAGCGCGCGCGCCTCATCCGGCAGATCGCCGACAAGTGGCTGAACGGCACGACGATCCGCTACTGGTTCTTCGACACGCCGAAGCCGTGGACGGCGCCCGCGGCGCAGAAGAACGTGGTGCGCGAAGCGTTCCGCCGATGGAAGGCGCTCGGAATCGGGCTCGATTTCGCCGAAGTCAGGAACCGCGCCGACGCCGACGTGCGGATCGCCTTCGATCGCACCGACGGCAGCTGGTCGTACGTCGGCACCGACGTGCGCACGAAGCGGCGCGACCCGCGCACGATGAACTTCGGCTGGAGCCTCACGGAGGATCCCGACGAAGGGATGGACACGGCGATCCACGAGATCGGCCACACGCTGGGCTTTCCGCACGAGCACCAGAACCCGTTCGCCGGGATCGTCTGGAACGAGGACGCGGTCTACGCCTCGCTCGCCGCTCCGCCGAACCGGTGGGACCGCGCCACGACGTTTCACAACATCATCGAGAAGATCGTGCCCGACACGGTGCAGGGCTCGGCGTGGGATCCGAATTCGGTGATGCACTACGCGTTCGATGCCGGTCTGATCGACCGGCCGGTCAAGTACCGCAAGGGCCTGACGCCGGCGGGGGGCCTCTCGGCGCGGGATCGCCGCTGGGCGCTGAAGTTCTATCCCGCCATTCGCGCCGGCGCGACGCGCCGGCTCGAGCCGCTGGAATCGAAAGCGCTGGCGCTGCGGCCGGGCGAGCAGGCGAACTTCGCCTTCGTGCCCGAGCGCGACGCGCGACTACGAATTCCGCACGTTCGGGCCGTCCGACACCGTGATGGCGCTGTACGAAAGGCGCGCATCTGGCCTTGTGCGAGATCGACCGAGGACGACGATTCCGGCGCCGCGCGCAACGCGCACATCAAGGCGAAGCTCAAGTCCGGCCGGTCGTACGTGCTGCGCGTCCGCCTGCACTACGCGAAGGCGCGCGGAGAGGCCGCGGTGATGGTCTGGTAGCGGATTGGACCGGGTCGCCGCGGAAGCTTCAATACTTGATCACGCCCATCTTCAGGAAGGCGTGATGGATCCGCTCGGCGTAGGTGTTGAAGCTCGGATCCTCGCCCAGCACCGCCGGCCGCGGCCGCGGCAGATCGATCGCGATCTCGTCGACGATGCGGCCCGGGTTCGGCGACATGACGAGCACGCGGTCGGAGAGCCCGATCGCCTCCTCGATGCTGTGGGTGATGAAGAGCACGGTCTTCCTCGTCTCCAGCCACAGGAGCTCGAGGTCGTGCCGGATCTGGGTGCGCGTGATGGCGTCCAGTGCGCCGAAAGGCTCGTCCATCAGCAGCACCGATGGCTGGTGGATCAGCGCCCGCGCGATCGACACGCGCTGCCGCATGCCGCCCGACAACTGATTGGGGTAACGGTCGCACGCGATTTCGGGAATGCCGAGCTTGGTCAGCAGATGCCGCGCCTCCTCGCGCTTCGGCGCGAGGGGCATGCCCCGCACTTCGGGTTGCAGCATCACGTTGGCGAGCGCCGTGCGGAAATCGAGCAGCAGGTGATCCTGGAACACGATGCCGACGTCGGTCAGCGGTCCCGACAGCGGCTTGCCGGCCACCCGGATCTCGCCGCTCGACGCCGGAATCAGTCCCGCGGCGATCAGCATCAGCGTGCTCTTGCCGCAGCCCGACGGACCGATGAGGCTCACGAATTCGCCGCCGCCGATCGCGAAGGAGACGTTGTCGAGCGCGACGAAGCTCGTGTCCTTGGCGGCGAACCGCTTGCCGACCGCGCGGCCGACGATCGGCGCGCCGCCCGCCGTGGCGGCGGGTGCGGCAGCGACCGTCGCTTCCGGCGTCATGGGCACTTGGGCGCGTTGGCCGGCTGGAAGTCGGTGGTGTAGTAGTCGGCCACCGGCTTGTCCTTGGGCAGGCCGAGATACGTGGTCAGCAGGTCGAAGGTGATCTGCCAGTTCTTGTCCGGCACGCGGCCCAGGGCCGTGGCGCCGGGAGCGCAGAGGAGGTCGAGATCGACCTTCAGCTGCTTCAGGATCTGCTCCTTGGTCACGGCGGGGAACTGCTCGATGACCGCGGCGGAGGCCGCATCGGGATTGCGCCGCGCTTCGTCCCAACCCTTGAGGCTCGCTGCGACGAACCTGCGATAGAGGTCGGGATCGGCCTTCAAGCGGTCGTCGCGGGCGATGATCGACAGCCCTACCGTGGGCACGCCGACGTCGCGGTAGAGGATGTCCTTGACCTTGAAGCCGCGGTCGCGAATCTGCACGCTCTGGAAATCGGCGCCGGCGAGGATCGCGTCGACCTTCTTTTCGAGGAGCGCGCCGACGAGCGCCGCCGGGTCGATGTTGACGATCTCGAGCTTGGTCTTGTCGATCTTGTTCTCGGAGAGTATCGCTTCGAGCAGCGTCGTTTGCGCCGTGCCGGGCTGCACGGCGAGCCGCTTGCCGAGCAGATCCTTCGGCGAATTGATTTTCGACTCCTCGATGGAGATGATCGCGAAGCCGTTGGTTTGCAGGATGGGCGCGACGATTTTCACGGGCGCGCCCTTCGACCGGATCTGCATGGCCGCGGGAGCGTCCGCGAACGCGACGTCCGTTTGCCCGGTGGCGACCAGCTGCGCAGTCGTGGCCGACCCCTTGCCTTCCTCGATGGTGAGATCGATGCCGGCGTCCTTGTAGAAGCCGAGCTTCTTCGCGTACATGAAGCCGGCCTGCGGGCCGCCGGCCAGGAAGTTGAGCGTGAGCTTCATGGACTTCAGGGTCTGCGCCGAGGCCGGCGCGGCAGCCAGGGTGGCTGCCAGCGCGGCGGCGCACAACAGCGCCAGCGCCATGGTGGAATAGCGTGTGGACATCGTCTTCTCCTCTTGGGTTGTTGTCATGAACACGGTAGATAACTCATTGCTTGCGCAGCCATGGCATGCATAATCGCTCCAGCACCTGCACCGCGTAGCTGAACAGGATGCCGATCGCGGACAGGGCCACCAGCACGGCAAAGATCAGCGGCATGTCGAGGTAGCTGGTGGCGCGCAGCAGCAGGTAGCCGAGACCGGCGTTGGCGCCGACGAACTCGGCCACGATGGCGCCGGTCGCGGCGAACACCACCGAGACCTTGAAGCCCCCGAAGATGTGGCCGAGCGCCGAGGGCAGCCGAACGTATCGGAAGGTCTGCCACGCGCTCGCACCCATCGAGCGCGAGAGGTAGAGCACGCGCTCGTCGAGCGCGCGAAAGCCCGTCATGCTCGCGACCAGCGTCGGAAAGAAGCAGAGCAGGAAGGTGAGCAGGATCTTGGGGAAGGGGCCGAAGCCGAACCAGACGATGAACAGCGGCGCAATGGCGATCTTGGGGATGAGCTGGAAGAAGAGGATGAGAGGGTAGAGCGAGCGCTCCAGGAACTTGACCGAGACGATCATCAGTCCCAGCGGCACGCCGATGAGCGCCGCGAGGAGGAAGCCGAGCACGATCTCGTTCGCGGTCACGAGCGTGTGCTGCCAGATGAGCCCGCGCGACTCCACCAGCTTGGCGAGAAACTCGGTGGGCACGGGCAGGATGTATTCCGGTACGCCGAACAAGCGCACCAGGAACTGCCATGCCAGCAGCAGGACGGTGAAGGTCGCGAGCGGGTACAGCACCGCCGACAGGCGATCGCGCGTCACCGTCGACGGCGGCGCGGCGACGGCCAGCGCTTCCGGCACCGCTGCCGCCGGAGCGGTGGGCGCAGGCGCCGCGACCGGAAGCTCGCTCACCGTCCCACTCCGCGCGCGACCCGCGCCTTGGGAGGAACGCCGCGAGCGGCGGCGATCCGCGGAAGGCCCGTCTGGTGCTGGCGCAGCGGCCACAGCACCGCGACGTCCTTCGCCGCGGCCAGCAGCAGAGGCGACAGCTTGTCGCGTCGTGCCGGCCCCATGCGGATCAGCGGTCCGGCGACGCTGACCGTTCCGGCCACCGGTGCCGCGGGATTCTCGCTGGCGCGAAAGGCGGCAGCCATGGCGACCGTCCCGGGCTCGCCCTCCTCGATGGCGACCGCGTAGCCGCGCCGCCGGGTTTCCCGCAAGTGCGCGCGGAGCTCGTCGATGGTTCGCACCACGCCCTTGCCGAACGTGGCCGGGTCGGCCTGCGGCGGGACCGGAAAGCCGCGCGCGACGACGATGCGCAGCGCGTCGTCCTCGGATAGCGTCGCGAGCCAGGCCTTGCCGGTGGCCGTCGCGTGCAGCACGACCTCGCCTCCCATCGGAGGTTCGTAGCGCAGGCCCTGCGTGGACCCCTGCGCCCGCGCAATCCAGGTGAGGCCGGCGCCGTCGACGACGGCCAGCCGGCAATACTCGCCGGTCTCCTCGGCGAGACGCTGCAGCACCAGTTGCCCGGCGTCCGGCAAGTGGCGCGCGCCGAGCAGGCGAAACCCCAGCGTCGCCAACCGCAGCGTGAGGGCATAGGCCTGCGTCGCCGGATCCTGGCGGACATAGCCGCGCGCGGCGAGGGTGGCGAGCGTCCGGTGGATGGCGCTGTTCGGCATCTCCAGCCGGGCGGCCAGATCGACCAGCGAAACGCCCGCGCTCTCGTCGGCCAGCGCTTCGACGATACTGAGGCAACGATCGACGGCGGTCGCGGACATGGAAGGAAATTCCAACTTGGAAACCGTTTCCATGTTAGGCTGTAGACGTGCCGAAGTCAACCCGCGCCGACCCGACGTGAACGCCTACGACCTTGCCGGCAAGACCGCGATCATCACCGGCGGCGCCGGCGGTTTCGGCGGCGCCATCGCGCGCACGTTCCTGGCGTCCGGCGCCGCGGTCAGCCTCTGGGACCGGGCCGCCGACCGGCTCGAGGCGGCGGCGAGCCAACTCGGGGCGCCGTCGGCGCCGGTGACGTGGCGCGTGGTCGACATCACCGATGCGGACGCGGTCGCGGCGGGGGTCGACGCCGAGCGGGCCGCGTTCGGCCGTCTCGACATTCTGGTGAACAACGCCGGCATCCTGGGGGAAGTGAAGCCCGTCTGGGAGACCGACCCGTTGGACTTCCGCAACGTGCTCGAAGTGAACCTGACGGGCGCGTTCCTGTGCCTGCGCGCCGTGGTGCCGGTGATGCGCCGGCAGCCGGCGCAGCCTCATCGCGGCCACGTCGTCAATGTCGCCTCGATCCAGGGCAAGGAAGGCATGCCGCAGGCGGCCGCGTACAGCGCCTCGAAGGCAGGTCTCATCAGCCTCACCAAGTCGGTCGGCAAGGAGCTCGCGCAGGAGGGGATCTACGTCAATTGCATCACGCCCGTCGCCGCCGAAACCGCGATGGCGAAGCTGATCACGCGTGAGCGCCGGGCCGATATCCTGCAGCGCATTCCGATGGGACGCCTGGTCGAGGTCGACGAGGTGGCGCGATTGGTCGCCTGGCTCGTCTCGGCCGATTGCTCGTTCTCGACGGGCGCGGTGTTCGACCTGTCGGGCGGACGGGCGACGTATTGACGGCCCGACGATGAACGGAAACGACGATCGCCCGCGGGGCATCCGCCATGGCTGAAGCGAGACCCGTGGCGCTGGTGACGGGCGGGCGGCGCGGCATCGGCCGCGGCATCGCCTGGGAGCTCGCGCGGTGCGGCTTCGACATCGTGCTCAACGACGTGGTGGAGGATGGGGCCGTCGACGAGACGCTGGCGGGCATCGCGGCCCGGGGTGGCCGCGGCGCTTTCGTCCGCGGCGACATCGCGGCGGTCGAGGCGCACGCCGCCTTCGTCGATGCGGCCTGGAGTGCGCTCGGGGCCCTTCACCTGTGTGGTCAACAATGCCGGCGTGCAGACGCGCTTCCGCGGCGATCTGCTCGATACGCCGGTCGAAAGCTACGACCGGGTGAACGACACCAACGCGCGCGGCACGTTTTTCCTGACCCAGCGCATCGCGCGCCGGATGATCGGCCAAGACGCCACCGCGAGCGCCCCCGCGTGGAAGCGCTCGATCGTCTTCATCTCGTCGATCAGCGCCGTCTACGCGGCACCGACACAGGCCGAGTACTGCATTTCGAAGGCGGGCGTGTCGATGATGGCGCAGCTCTTCACGCTGCGCTTGGCACCCCACGGCATCGCCGTCTACGACATCCGGCCCGGCTTCGTGCACACGGACATGACCGCCGATGCGACCGCGGACAAGGACGAGCGGATCGCGCGCGGCGACGTGCCGATCCCGCGCTGGGGCGAGCCCGAGGACATCGGCCGGGCGGTGGCCGTGCTCGCGTCGGGCTCCCTTCCGTACGCCACGGGCAGCGCGCTGTTCATCGACGGCGGTTTCAACGTCAAGCGCTTCTAGATTCGGGATCTCGAGGAGCGGATGAACCACGAACAGATCGACGCGGCCGCGACGCTTCTCGCCGCGGCGCGCACGTCCGGACGTGCGGGTGCGCGACTGCCGGAATCCACCCGTCCGGTCGACCTCGAGTCGGCGCTCGCGATCCAGCGGCGTGTCGTTGCGCTGATGGGACACGCAATCGGCGGCTGGAAGTGCTCGCTGCCCCCGGCACCGGACAGGATCAACGCCGCGCCGATCCTCGCCCCGACGATTCTGCCGCACGTCGCCCTGCGCCATCGCGGCCACTGGTGCCATCGCGAGAATCGAGCCCGAAGTCGCCTTCGTGCTGAAGCGCGATCTCCCGCAACGCGATACGCCGTATTCCGAAGCGGACGTGCGCGCCGCGATCGGCGAAACGCGGCTCGTGCTCGAGCTGCTGGGCACGCGCTACGCGGACCCCGCCGCCGTCGGCTGGCTCGAGATGATGGCCGACTGCATGCAGAACCAGGGCCTCTGCGTCGGGCCGCTCGTCCCGGGCGGCCTCGATGCGCCGCTGGCCGCGTTCCCGGTCACGGTCCGAGGGCAAACGCGTGCGCTTTCGACGCACGACGGCCGGCATGGCGACGGGCATCCGCTGCGCCCGCTCGTCTGGCTCGCGAATTTCCTCGCGGAGCGCGGCGAGGGCCTGCGCGCGGGACAGATCGTCACCACCGGCTCGTACGCGGGCGCGATCGAAGTCCCGCTGGAAGAAACGCTCACCGTCACGTTCGGCGATCTCGGCGCGATCTCCACGAAGCTCGTCCGACTTCCATGAGCTTGGCCGGTACCGGTGTCGTCGCGATCTGGCACGATCTGTTGCCCGAGGCGAAGGACGATTTCTACGAATGGCACAACCGGGAACACATGCCGGAGCGGGTCGGCATTCCCGGTTTTCGCCGCGGCCGCCGCTACATCGCGGTCGAGGGCGCACCGGAATTCTTCAACCTGTACGAAGCGGACAGCCCGGAGGTGCTCGGCGGCCGGGACTATCTCGATCGCCTCAACGCGCCGACGCCGTGGACGAAGCGCGTCGTGCCGTCATTCCGCAACGTGGCGCGCTCGATCTGCCGCGTGGCGTTTACGAGCGGTGTCGGCTGCGGCGGGGTCATCCTGACGCTGCGCTTCGACATCGACGGCGCGAATCGCGGTTCTGCGATCGAAGCGCTGACCATGCGCGTCCTGCCGCCGCTGGCGCTCCGCCGCGGCATCGCCGGCGTGCATCTGTGCCTCGCCGACGAGGCAGTGAGCAAGCTCGAGACCGCCGAGAAGAAAGCGCGCGCCGATACGACGCTCGTGCCGACGTGGATCGTGCTGATCGAGGGCAATGGCGCGGCAGACGTGCGCGCGGCGGCCGACGCGCTCGTGCCGGCGCTGCACACGCTCGGCGCAAGCGCGCTCGAAACTGCGACTTACCGGCACGAGTTCACGCGGCGGAAGACGCCGGAGAGCGCCGGCTGACTCGACACAGCGCCGCCCGGATCAGCTGCCGGGTGAATCCGACGTGGCCTTCCGGATCGTGCAGCAGGCAGAGGTCGGCGCTGCCGGCGTCCTGCGGCAGATAGTAGACGCCGCAGTTGGGATTGATCTCCAGCATGTGCGGCACGCCGGTCGCGTCGACCCGCAGATCGCAGCGGCCGAAGCTCGCGCCGCGCAGGGCCACGAAGAAGCGGGCGGACACGTCGCGCACCCGGGCATCGAGCGCCGGATCGCGCACCGGAAAGGCCGCCATCGCGCCGTACTCCACCCACTTCATCCGGGAGTGCTTGAAGGTCTCGCCTTCGGGAAACCGATACTGGATCGGCGTGTAGGTCGTCGGCCGCGAGCGGATCGTCCGGATTCTCGGCGACGAGCACCGTGACTTCCGTCCCCTCGATGAACTCCTCGATCAGCGCCGCGCCGTGGCGGCGCATGATCTTGGTCGCCTGCCGGCGCAATCCGGCGATCGAAACGACGCGCGAGCGCCGCGACAGGTCGACGCGACGAGTAGCTGCTGTAGTGCTTCACGAACAGCGGAAAGTGCAGCGTCGCCGCGGCGCGCTCGACATCGGCCGCATTGCGCGCGAGCACGTACCTCGGCGTGGCGATGCCCTCGGTCCGGCACGCCGCCTTCATCGCCTCGCGCGAGGGTTCGTAGAACTCCGACGTCGCGCCGGTGAACGCCACGCCATGCCGCTCCAGGGTCTCGCACCACTTCGATGCCCGGCGTGTCCTGGTCCGCGGCGCCGTCGCAGAGATTGAAGAACAGGTCGAACCGCTGCGCGATGCGGCGCGTCACCTGCTCGACCGACGTCGGCTTGCGGAGGCACTCGACGTCCCACCGGGCCTCCGGATAGAACGGCCTGGGATCGCAGGGCCAGTCGTCGGCAGGAAACGGATCGGCGTCGAGATTCTGGTTCGTGAGCAGGCAGATGCGCATGATTGATCCCGGTCAACCGGGCCGGCAATTGTCGAGCATGATGCCCAAATTCCATTGACCGCGGGGTGGCCGCGCCGTAGATTGCGGCGGATGCCGGTCCTTCTCGACATCACGGAGGCGAGGGCGGGTGCGGCTGCATCCGCGGGCCGCGACGCGATGCCGGCACCGCGTGCCGAGGCCGCCCGCTGCTTTCATTGCGGCCGGCCGAACGCGCAGCCGTCGCGCTGGCGCGCCGAATGGAACGGCACGACGCACACGTTCTGCTGCGCCGGCTGCCTCGGCGTCGCGCGCACGATCCACGCCGCGGGGCTCGACGACTTCTACGCCCAACGGACGGCCGACGCCGAGACGGCGCCGGCGGCGATCGACGGGCGCGACGAATGGTCACGCTGGGACGAGATCGCGGAGGAGGCGGGGCTCGTGCATCCGGGGCGGGACGGCACGCGCGAATGCTCGCTCATCCTCGAGGGCATCCACTGCGGCGCCTGTGTCTGGCTGATCGAATCGTTTCTGGCGCGCAGACGGGCATCGTCGCGGCGAGTGTCAACTACGCGACCCGCCGCGCCCGGGTCGTCTTCGACCCCGAAGCCACGCGCCTGTCCGCGGTATTGCGCGCGCTGGTCGCGATCGGCTACCGCCCCGGTCCGTACGATCCCGCGCGCCGCGAGATCGGGGCGCGCGCGGAAGCGCGGACGCTGCTGCTGCGGCTCGCGGTGGCGGCGCTCGCGATGATGCAGGTGATGATGTTCGCGGTGCCGACCTACCTCACGGTCGACGGCGTCCTGCCCGCGCATCGGCGGCTGCTCGAATGGGCGAGCCTCACGCTCACCTTGCCGGCGCTCCTGTATTCCGCGGTGCCCTTCTTCCGCGGCGCCTGGCGCGACCTCGATGCGCCGGCGCGCGGGCATGGACGTACCGGTGGCGCTCGGAATCGCCGCGGCGTTTGCGGGCAGCGCCTGGTCCACGTTCGGCGGCGAGGGCCCGGTCTACTACGATTCGGTGACGATGTTCATCGCGCTCCTCCTCCTCGCGCGTTATCTCGAGCTTGCGGCGCGCCAGCGCGCAGGCGACGCCATCGAGGCGGTGGCACGCGCGCGGCCGGCGACGGCCGAACGCCTCGTCGGCTGGCCGGCGCGGCGCGACGTCGAAACGGTGAGCGCCGCAGCGCTCGCCGCGGGCGACCTGGTTCTCGTCAGGCCGGGTTCGACGATTGCCGCCGATGGCGAGATCGTCGAAGGGAACGCGAACGTCGAGGAAGCGATCCTCACCGGAGAGTCGCGACCACGCCCGGTCGCGGCGGGCGCCGCGGTGCTGGCGGGAAGCGTGGCGCGCGACGGCGTGCTCGTCGTTCGCGTGCGGGCGGCAGGCGAGGCGACGCGGCTCGCGGGTCTCGAGCGGCTTGCCGAGCGGGCGATGGGAGAGCGGCCGCGCGTGGCGCGCTTCGCCGATCGCGTCGCCCGGTGGTTCGTCGCCGCGCTGCTCGTGCTTGCCGCGGGAACGGCGATCGCGTGGATCGGGATCGATCCGCCACGCGCGCTGGCGGTGACGTTCGCCGTCCTGGTCGTGTCGTGCCCGTGCGCGCTGTCGCTCGCCACACCGGCGGCGCTGGCGGCCGCGGCCGGAGCGCTCGCGCGACGCCAGGTGGTCATCGCGCGCGCCGATGCCATGGAAACCCTGGCGCGCGTCACGCACGTCGTGTTCGACAAGACCGGAACGCTGACGACGGGGCGCATGACGGTCACCGGCGTTGCTCCGCAGGGAGCGACCACGCGCGAGGCGGCCCTGGCACTGGCCGCCGCGCTCGATGCCCATTCCGAGCATCCACTGGCCCGCGCCCTTCGCGATGCGGTGCCCGCAGGCACCGTGCTGCCGCCCGTCGGCGAGGTGACCGTCGTCCCGGGCAACGGCGTGGAAGGGACGGTCGACGGCCGGCGCGTGCGGCTCGGGCGCCCGGCCTTCGTCGCGACGCTGTCGGGGCGGCCGCTGCCGCAGGGCGAAGTGCGTGCGGATGCCGCTGTGACCCAGGTGGCGCTGGGCGACGCGGCCGGCATCTTGGCGCTGTTTGCGCTCGGCGACGACCCGCGACCCGGTGCCGCCGCGGTCATTGACCGACTCAAGCGGATGCGGATCGTCCCCATTCTCCTTTCGGGGGACCGGGCGGAGACGGTGGCGTCGATCGGGCGCGCGCTCGGCATCACCGACGCGCGGGGCGACGCGCAGCCGGAAGACAAGCGCTGCGCCCTGCAGCGCCTGCAGGAGGGCGGCGCCGTCGTCGCCATGGTCGGCGACGGCATCAACGACGCGCCGTCGCTCGCGCAGGCGCAAGTGTCGATCACGCTCGGCAGCGCGACCCCGCTCGCGCAGTGGACCGCCGACATCGTCGTGCTGGGCGACGACCTGTCCCGCGTGCCGGATGCCATCGTGCACGCGCGCCGCACCTATCGGGTGATCCGCGAGAACCTGCTGTGGGCCTTCGCGTACAACCTCGTCGCCGTGCCGGCGGCGGCACTGGGCTACGTGACCCCGCTCGTCGCGGCGCTCGGCATGTCGGCGTCGTCGCTCTTCGTCGTCGGCAACGCGCTGCGTGTCGCACGGTTGCGCGATGCCGGGGGTGCCGTCGGCGCAGCGGACCGGCGGGTGCGCGCGAGCGCGTCCGCGTAACGGCGTCCGCATGGAGATCCTGCTGCTGCTGATTCCGATCTCGGTGCTGCTCGTGTTCGGCATCGGCGCGGTGTTCTGGTGGTCGGTGGCGAGCGGCCAGTTCGACGACCTCGAGGGTCCGGCGCACCGGATTCTCGCCGACGACGACGCGAGCGACGCGATCCCCGCGCCGCCGGCTCCTTGCCAGGAAGAGCGGCGCGGCGCTTTGACTTCGATCAAGCCCGCTGCCGACGATCCGCACTAGCATCGGCGGCATCCGTGGTTGAGGAAGCCGCCGGTGCAGGCGGCGGAGTGGTCGTTGGTTGCGGCCCGGGTCCGCAGGGGCCAGGGGAGACAAAGGGGAGGGCGACTTGACGACGAGCGCGGGGACAGCGGCAACGTTCAATTACAAGGTGGTGCGCCAGTTCACCGTGATGACGGTCGTCTGGGGCATCGTCGGCATGCTGGTCGGCGTCATCATCGCCGCCCAGCTCCTGTGGCCCGAGCTCAATCTCGATACGCCCTGGCTGTCCTACGGCCGGCTGCGGCCGTTGCACACCAACGCCGTGATCTTCGCTTTCGGCGGCTGCGCGCTCTTCGCGTGCGCCTACTTCGTGGTGCAGCGGACGTGCCAGGTGCGCCTCTTCTCGGACGCGCTCGCGTCGTTCACGTTCTGGGGCTGGCAGGCGGTGATCGTGCTGGCCGCGGTGACGCTGCCGCTCGGCTACACGTCCGGCAAGGAGTATGCCGAGCTCGAATGGCCGATCGACATCCTGATCACGCTGGTCTGGGTCTCGTACGCGATCGTGTTCTTCGGCACGATCGTCAAGCGCAAGACACCGCACATCTACGTCGCCAACTGGTTCTTCGGCGCCTTCATCCTGACGGTGGCGCTGCTGCACCTCGTCAACAGCGCCGCGATACCCGTGTCGTTCTGGCCGATGAAGTCGTACTCGGCGTACGCCGGCGTGCAGGACGCGATGGTGCAGTGGTGGTACGGCCACAACGCCGTCGGCTTCTTCCTGACGGCAGGCTTCCTCGGGATGATGTACTACTTCGTGCCGAAGCAGGCCGGGCGCCCGATCTACTCGTATCGCCTGTCCGTCGTGCACTTCTGGGCGCTGATCTTCACGTACATGTGGGCGGGCCCGCACCACCTGCACTACACGGCGCTGCCTGACTGGACGCAGTCGCTCGGCATGCTGTTCTCGCTCATCCTGCTGGCGCCGTCGTGGGGCGGCATGATCAACGGGATCATGACGCTGTCGGGCGCGTGGCACAAGCTGCGCGAGGACCCGATCCTCAAGTTCCTGATCGTGTCGCTGTCGTTCTACGGGATGAGCACGTTCGAGGGCCCGATGATGTCGATCAAGACGGTCAACGCGCTGTCGCACTACACCGACTGGACGGTCGGCCACGTGCACTCGGGCGCGCTCGGCTGGGTCGCGTTCATCACGGTCGGCTGCATGTACTACCTGATCCCGCGCATGTTCGGCAAGACGCAGATGTGGTCGGTGCGCCTCATCACGGTGCATTTCTGGGTCGCGACGATCGGCGTCGTCCTCTACATCGCGTCGATGTGGATCGCGGGGGTGATGCAGGGACTGATGTGGCGCGCGATCAATGCCGACGGCACGCTCACGTATGCCTTCGCCGAGAGCGTCAAGGCGACCTATCCGTTCTACGCGATCCGCCTCCTCGGCGGCGTGCTGTTCCTCTCCGGCATGCTGGTGATGGCGTACAACATGGTCAGGACGATCGCGGGCGGCGTGGCCGTCGAGGCGCCGATACCTGCTCCGGCCGCGGCGCACGCGTAGCCCGCGACCGGACACCTTCAGGAATCCCGATGAAACTGGACCAGGCCTACATCGAACAGCACATCGGCTGGATGATCGTGCTCATCGTCCTCGTGGTGAGCGTCGGCGGACTCGTCGAGATCGTGCCGCTCTACTTCCAGAAGTCGATGACCGAGCCGGTCGCCGGCGTCAAGCCCTACACGCCGCTGCAGCTGGCGGGCCGGGACGTGTACCTGCGCGAAGGCTGCTACAACTGCCATTCGCAGATGATCCGCCCGTTCCGGGCGGAGACCGAGCGTTACGGCCACTACTCGGTCGCCGGCGAGTTCGTCTACGACCACCCGTTCCAGTGGGGCAGCAAGCGGACGGGCCCCGACCTCGCGCGGGTCGGCGGCCGGTATTCGGACGCCTGGCACCGCGTCCACCTCGCCAATCCACGCGACGTCGTGCCCGAGTCGAACATGCCGGGCTATCCGTGGCTGGCGCGCACGCCGGCGAGCGCTGCCGACATCGAAACGAAGATGCGCGCCCTGCGCCGGGTCGGAGTTCCGTACTCGGACGCCGAGATCGCCAAGGCGCAGGCCGACCTCAAGGACCGCACCGAGGAGGATGCGCTGATCGCGTACCTGCAGATGCTCGGGCTCGCGCTGAAGCATGCGAGGTGACCGATGAGCTTCTACACCATCGTCGGCATCGCGACGACCGTGCTCTCCTTCCTGTTCTTTCTCGGCATCGTGGCGTGGGCGTACAGCCGCCGCCGCCGCCAGGCGTTCGAGGAGGCGGCCAATGCCCCGTTCGCATTGCCGGACGACACCGACGCAGCGCCAAGGGAGCACCCATGAGCGCCGCCGGGCCGTCCCAAGGACGTCCACGCGAGCGGGGCGAAGCCCAGGCTCGAAGAGCGCGTCCGCGAGCGCGGATGGCGGCCGACGCGCGGTTGCTTCGCAGCTCGCCGAAGCAAGGGGAGGCCGCACGGAACACCTCCCCCTCGGGGGGCAGCGCAGCGGCCGAATTGGCCAATGAGGCCGCAAGCGTGGGGGTCCACTCATGAGCGATTTCACGTCGGGCTTCTGGAACTGGTGGGTCATCGTCGGCACGGTCGGCTCGATCGCCTATTGCGCGTGGCTGCTGCTGACGACGAGCCGGATCAAGGTCAAGGGCGCGCCCGCGCCGGGCAAGGCGGCGGAAACGACCGGCCACACCTGGGACGGCGACCTCGCCGAATACAACAATCCACTTCCCCGCTGGTGGATGTGGCTGTTCTGGATCACGATCGTCTATTCGATCGGCTATCTCGTCGCCTATCCCGGCCTCGGGCAGGTTCCCGGCATGCTGGGCTGGACGTCGGCCGGGGCGCACGTGACGGAGAGCGCCGCGGCGAACGCCAAGGTAAAGCCGCTGTACGACAGGTTTCTCGCGATGGATCTCAAGGCCGTGGCCACGGACCCGCAGGCACGCGCGATGGGCGAGCGGCTGTTCCTCAACGAGTGCGCGCAGTGCCACGGGTCGGACGCCGGCGGCAGCCGCGGCTTTCCCAATCTGCGCGACAATGACTGGCTCTACGGCGGCGCGCCGGAGATCATCCGCGAATCGATCACGAACGGGCGCATGGGCGTGATGCCCGCGCTGGGCGCCGCGCTCGGCGCCGACGGCACCAAGAACGCCGCCGCCTATGTCCGCTCGCTCTCCGGCCTTGCGCATGACGGCCTGCGCGCCCAGCTCGGCAAGCCGCTCTTCCTGCAGAACTGCGCGGCGTGCCATGGCGTGGACGGCAAGGGTAACCAGGCCGTGGGCGCGCCGAACCTCACCGACAGCATCTGGCTCTACGGCAGCTCCGAGGCGACCATCACCGAGGGCATCGACAAGGGCCGCCACGCCGACGGTGGCGGCGGGCACTTGGCGATGCCGGCGCACAAGGATACGCTGGGCGCGGGCAAGGTCCAGCTTCTCGCCGCTTACGTTTGGAGCCTGTCCAATACCAAACCGCCATGACCATGGGCAAGACGATCCCGATCGAATCCGCCCCCGCGGATTCCGACGGCGACGTCGGGCTCTACGAGATCCGGAAGAAGATCTATCCGCGCGCGGTCACCGGACTGTTCGAGAACGTGTCGTGGTCGGTCGTGTTCGTCACGCAGCTCGTCTACTACGGCCTGCCGTGGCTCATGTGGAACGACCGGCAGGCGGTGCTGTTCGACATCGCCGCCCGGCGCTTCTACATCTTCGGCGCGGTGTTCTGGCCGCAGGACGTCATCTACCTCGCCGTCCTGCTGATCGTCGCGGCGCTGTCGCTCTTCCTGTTCACGGCGATCGCCGGGCGCCTGTGGTGCGGGTTCGCGTGTCCGCAGACGGTGTACACGGAGATCTTCCTGTGGATCGAGCGGAAGATCGAAGGGAGCCACACGACGCGGGCGCGCGTCGATCGCGAGTCGATGACGGCGGCCAAGTTCGGGAAGAAGGCCGCGAAGCACGCGGTCTGGATCGCGATCGCCGTATGGACCGGCCTCACCTTCGTCGGCTACTTCACCCCCTTCCGGCCGCTGCTCGCGGGCCTGCCGGGCAACCTCTGGGGCTGGGAGGGGTTCTGGGTCGGCTTCTACGCCCTCGCCACGTACGGCAACGCAGGGTACCTGCGCGAACAGGTCTGCAAGTACATGTGCCCGTACGCGCGCTTCCAGTCGGTGATGTTCGACCGGGACACGCTCGTGATCACCTACGACACGGCGCGCGGCGAGCCGCGCGGCGCGCGCGGGCGCAAGGTGGACCGCGCGACGGCAGGCCTGGGCGACTGCATCGACTGCTCGATCTGCGTGCAGGTGTGCCCGACGGGCATCGACATCCGCAAGGGCCTGCAATACGAGTGCATCGGGTGCGCCGCGTGCATCGACGGCTGCAACCAGGTGATGGACAAGATGCAGTACCCGCGCGGGCTGATCCGCTATACGACGGTCAACGCCCTCGCGCACGGCTACGACGGCGCGGCGATGTGGAAGCGGGTCTTCCGGGCGCGAACGCTCGTCTATCTCGCGCTGCTCGCGACCATCGTCGCGGCCATGTCGGTGTCGCTGTGGCTGCGCGAAGCGCTGAAGGTCGACGTGATCCGTGACCGCGGCGCGCTCGCGCGGGAGGCGGCGCCCGGCGTGATCGAGAACGTCTACCGGCTGCAGATCATGAATACCGACGAGACGCCGCAACGGTTCTCGATCGCGGCCGAGGGCGTGCCGGGACTCACGGTCGTCGGTGTCGACCAGCCGGTGGTCCTTGCTGGCGCGTCCGCGCGCCTCGTGCCCGTCAGGCTGCAGGCGCCGGCCGACGCCGGGCGGCCGGGTGCCGCCAGGATCGAGTTCGTCGTCACGGCGTTGGACGACCGGGGCCTCGCCCGCCGCGAGAAGTCCACGTTCCTCTTTCCGCGCTGACCCGAAGGTTTCGCATGCCGAATGCCGTGGCCGTTTCCCCCGCCCGTCCCTGGTACCGCGACCGCTGGCCGTGGCTGCTGATGGCCGGCCCGATCGTCGTGGTGTTCGCGGGCATCGGCACCGCGTGGCTCGCCTGGTCGACCGACGACGGCGTGGTCGCGGACGATTACTACAAGCGCGGCCTCGTGATCAACAAGGAGCTCGAGCGGGCGGGCCGCGGCGAGTCGCTGCGCCTCGCCGCGGTGCTGGCCGTTGCGCCCGACGGCGCGCTGCGCCTGGAGCTCGCGGGAGCCGCCGACATGCCCGTCCCGCCGAGCGTGCGCGCGCGGTTTGCCAACGCGACCCGCGCGGGTCTCGACCGGACGGCGAACCTCGTCCGCATGCCGGACGGCGCGTACGCGGGCCGCATCGCGCCGCTGCCGCCCGGCCGCTGGCGGGTCGCCGTCGAGACGGATGCGTGGCGATTGCCCGCCGTGGAAGCGGCCGGGACCGTCCGCGAGGTGCGTCTCGGCGCGGCGCGCACCGTGGACTGACGGCGACACGCGCGGGACGGCGGGTCGTCGTTCCCGGCAATGGCGTTCCGGACCCGAGGAGGAAGGCATGGAAGTGGACGACAACTTTGCGCACCGGTTGATGTGGGTGATCTGGCCGGCGTTCCTGGTCGCCGGCGCGGCCGAAGGCATCTTCTTCACGGTCTTCGATCCCTTCGAGCTGCATTTCTTCGGCGCGCCGCTCGACCTGTCGCGAGGCGCGATCTACACGATGGGCTTCTTCGGCTTCTGGGGCCTCGGCATCGCGTCGTCGGCGCTCACGGTGTTCCTCGAGCGCTCGCCGTGGGGCAACCCGTGATGCGAGGGCTCCCGCCGCACGGCCCTTCGCAGCACGCCAGTCGCTGACGATGGCCCTGTCCGCGCTCATCGGCGCCTTTCTCGCCGGCCTGTTCGGCGGCGTGCACTGCATCGCGATGTGCGGGGGCTTCGCCACGGCCCTGGCCGGCGGCGCCGGGCCGTCGGTGGGCGGACGCAGCGTGCCGTTGCGATCCGCGCGAGCGCTCGCGCTCTCCCAGCTGCCCCACAACGTCGGCCGCATCGCGACGTACGCGATCCTCGGCGCGCTCGCCGGCGGCGCCGGCGAGGCCTTGCTGTCGGCCGCCGGCTGGCAGCCGCTGCAGCGCTCGCTCTACCTCGCCGCCAATCTGTTCCTGCTGGCCTTGGCCTTCGCGATCGCGACGAGACGAAACCTCTATGTCGGCCTGCAGAGCGCGGGCCAGGCGCTCCTCGGCGGCGTGCTGCCGATGGTGCGGCCACTCGCGCGCGCCGATTCGGCGCCGGCGCGATTCGCGCTGGGCATGATCTGGGGTCTCGTGCCGTGCGCGCTGATCTACGGCGTGCTGCCGGTCGCGCTCTTTGCCGGCGGCGCAGTCGAAGGGGCCGCCGTCATGGTCGCGTTCGGCCTCGGGACCCTGCCGAATCTCCTCGCGGCCGGCTGGATCGCCTCGCGTGCCCGCGGCGTGCTCGATGCGCCCTTCGCGCGGTTCGCGGCCGCGACGCTCATCGGGGGCTTCGCCGTGGTCGGACTCTGGCGCGCCACGCTTCCGGGCGCGCTGGCGGCGGGAGCGTTCTGCTTTTGACTCAGTCGTGCTTGAAGGCGAACTTCGCTTCGAGGTCCTGGGACGCGCCGGGTCGGCGGACCTGCACGGTGATGGTGTAGGGATCCTTGCCGGGCATCCGGAAATAGTTGCCGTAGCTCAGCGTGTCGCGGATCGCCATCGGCTCGAGTTTCTTCGTTTCGCTTCCGGTGACGGGACCGGCGACGCTCACCGCGACTTCGGCATCCTTGATCTCGGCGTTCGTCGCGACTTCGCGCAGCGAGATATTCACGTGGTAGAAGCCCTTGCCGCCCGGAATGCCGCCGTGCATTGAGCTCTCGGCGTCCGGTTTCGGATGCTGGGCGCGTATCGCTTCGGCCGCCACGATGCCGAGGTCGATCGAGGTTCCCGCGATGACCGTGTGCATGCCGCCGGAGCGCGTGGCCGGGGCGGCCGGCGCTTTCGCCGAGGCGCTGTCCGGTGGCGGCGTGCCCTTGTTGAACATGTAGACGACCGCGCTTCGAATTTCGGAATCGGTGAGATCGGCTTGTCCCCCGCGCGCGGGCATGCCACCGTGGCCTTTGATCGCCGATCGAACCACCACGTCGAGCCCTGCTTTGACACGCGGAATCCATGCCGCCTGGTCACCGATCTTGGGCGCGCCGCCTTCGCCGGTCTGGTGGCACTTGATGCACCTTGCCTGAACGATCTGTTCGCCGGTGCGCTCGGGCGCCTTGGTTGTCCTGCTGACCGGTTCGGTCCACTTGCCACCCGACTGGTTGACCATGTAGGTGATGGCGCGCTCGATCTCGGTATCCGTGAGACTGGCGTTGCCGCCATGCGGTGGCATCTGCCTGATGCCCTTGAGCGCGCTCGCCGTGAGACCGGACAGCCCCTGCGCCGCGCGCTTTGCCCACGCCTTGTTGTCACCGATCTTTGGCGCGCCGTTCGCCCCGCTGCTGTGGCAAGCAAAACAGGTCGCCGTCACGACTTCCTTGCCGGTGCGCTCGACGCCTTGCGCCGGCGCGGCTGCCGGGGCGAGGATCATCGCCAATGCCAGGACGGCCGGTACGGAAAACCGCCGCAGCGCCATGTCGACCGCGGATGGATTCACTCCCCGCACGGTCAGGGTCATCGACACCTTCAGCATTGCGAGTCCTTCCATTCTCAATCGAGGGAGGGAAGGTCGCCGCTTTCCCTCTGGGCGATCGGCGTCGGCGTGGCGGAGAACCACATCTGGTACATGCTCACTGCCCACATGAAGGCGAAGCACAGTCCCATGACGGCGCCGGCGAACATCACGACGAAGGCGAACGGGTGATAGAGCTTCGTGAAATACCACGAGGCGATGTCCACGAAGAGGGCGCCAAAGGGCAGCGCGATGACACCGCACTTGAACCACACAGGCCGGACGTAGGCATGGCTGAAGATCAGGCCCACGATGAAGAAGATGAACGTGACGCCGAACAGGTGGATGTGCGAGACGCGAACGAGCGTGAAGACATTGGCGCCCGTGTCCTGCTCGGTCACTTTCCTGACGTTGTCGTAGCCATTGAGGTTCGGCAGGTGCGGATTGACGGTCCCGTCGTGGCAGCTCATGCAACGCTGGTCGAGCGTCGGCTTGATGGTGCTTTCGAACTTGGCGCGATCGGCGCCTTCCTGCACCCAGGTGATGATGGCGCTGGTCTCCTCCGGCCGCAGCATGCTCGACATCGGCCCGCGCAGCGCTGATTCGAGCCGGGACGACTTGCCGCTGCCGCTGTAGGCGACGACGATGTCCCGATAGGACAGCATCAGCGGATTCCCACCCGCCCGTCCGGCGTACGTGTGGAACAGATTGATCATCGCGAACAGGTAACCCATTCCGAGCACGAGCAGCGTCGCGGTGTAAAGGACGCGCTGGCTGTAGGGCAGTTCCGAGTAATGGCGATAGAGCCGGTGCAGCGGCACATCAGTCATGGTGGGTTCCCCTGGATTCGCGCGCGGGGCTTGCCTACTTGGCCGGCAACAAGACGTAGACGACGGATCGCGCCTTCTGGCGTGCGTAGTAGGCGGCGAGATTCTCGACGTCCGCGGCTGTCAGCACGCCCGACATGGCGGCCATCTGCGGACTCTTGCGTTCGCCCGCCCGATAGGCATGCAACACCTTTTCCAGATATTCCGCGCGTTGCCCGGCCAAAGCCGGCATTCGCGGATCGGTGCTGTTGCCGTCGACGCCGTGACAGCGATCGCACCTCTGCACCCAGTCGGCGGTCGTCAACGGCCGGTTCACCTTCGGTTGCTGCGGTTGCTGATTGGCGTAAAAGGCCGCGAGGTTCCTGCCCGCGACATCATCGAGCGACGACGCCAGCGCCTTCATCGTCGCGTCGCTGCGTGAACCGTCCTTGTACGCGCGAAGTGCCGCCGCGACGTACTGCGCATCCTGGCCGGCGAGGTTGGGAATCGCTGGATCGGTGCCTACGCCGCTGGTCCCATGGCATGCGGCACAGGCGGTCGCCGCCGCCTTGCCCGCCGCCTGATCGCCGATGGCCGGCGTTTGCGCCTTTGCCGGCTTTTGCAGCGCATAGAAAAGCGCCATGTCGGCGATTTCCGAATCGTTGGTCGCCGACAGCACTGCCTTCATGGCGTCGTGCTTGCGCTGGCCGCTCTTGTAGGCGTTCATCGCCGCGACCAGAGAGTTGGGATCCAGCCCAACCAGACTGGGCACGCCGGGAGACTTGCTGATACCGGTGTCGCCGTGGCACCCGGCGCAGGGTGCAGCCGCGGCCTTGCCTGCCTGGATCGAGTCGGGTTTGGCCGCGGCGGCTTTCCCGGCAAGCGGCATGACGGGAGCGGGGGAATCGAGACTCGCATAGTAGGCGGCCACCTTGACCAGCGCGTCGTCGGTCAGGAATTTGACCGCGCCGCCCATCGCCGTATTGCCGCGCCCACCGGACTGGAATTCCTTCAGCTCGTGGTAGAGGTACACGGGACGCTGGCCGGCAAGATGGGGCACACCCTTGTTGGCACTCACGCCGTTCGGCCCATGACAGCTGACACAGGAGCCTTCCGCGACGCGCTTCCCTTCGCCGACGTCCGCCGCATTGGCATAAGCGGCACGAAGATCGTCCGCGGCACTCGCCTTGACCTTGGCCGGTTGGGCAGCCACGCCGGGCGCGTGGCCGATGCTCGCTGCGCCGGCAGCGAGCATGAACCACATCATGCCAATCGCCAACCTATCTCGCCTCGTCGACATTCCCTCGGATCCTCACGGAAACGTGCAATGTCGCAGTTCAACCTCTCCACGCCCCACTGGATGCCTTCATTGTCGGTGCTGCGGGGCTGCGCTTGCACGGTGCCTGCGCATTGACGCGCAGGCGGGAGCTCGGATGGCCCCCTTGGTTGCATCTTAGGCGCCGCGGAGGCGCATGCGTGCGCAGATCCTTGCGCGATGTCAAGGAATCGTCAGATGTAACGCGGATGTCGTTCACCAGGCCGAAGAAGGCACCATCGGCATGCGGCTGGAGCGCCCTTGTCATCGCGCGGGCCGCGCGGGAGCGCGACGCAGTACCGCCGTACCCCAGGGCTCCTGCCTTCAGAGCTTCTGAATCCACTCGGCGATTTCGCCGAGATTCTTGTCCGTTACCTTGAGCGACCCGTGGACCGAGGCCGCCTTCATTGCGGTGACGACGTCGGCCCGCGGCTTGCCTTTGAACTTCTTCGCCACTTCCTTGTACGCGGGACCGACCTTCTTGGTGTCGACGGCATGGCAGCCCAGGCAGCCGGAGCTCTTCGCCAATTCTTCTCCGCTATCCGCATACGCCACGGCGGTCGCCAGCATCCCGGTCGCCAGCACCGCTACCATTGCGATCGCTTTCATGTTCTCCTCCTGTGGGTGTGGCGCGGCGCGCGCACAAGGGTTGCGCGACGCGGCGCGTCCTTGCTCCGAAAAGAAATGACCAGGCCCGCGTGCGGGCCTGGTCATCCCGAAGCGGAGCACGGACCCCTAGAACTTGAACGTGGCCGAAACGAAGACGATGTTGTTCGTGTAGGCGGGATTGGCGAAGGCGCCGGTCAGCGACCCTGCCCCAGTTGCCGATCCCCGTGATCCGGAAACCGTTCGGATCGCCGTACGCGATCGTGAGGTCGTAATTCTGGCGCGTATCGTCGGTCCGGCCGTAGTACTGCAGGTCCTTGTAGTTGGTCTTCGCGTACCTGGCGCCAACGCCGAAGTCGAGCATTGGATGAGGACTCTAAACCGGAGCGCGCAGTCGGCGCATTGATGTACGTCAAGGGAGCGTTCATCACAGTTGGCCGCCGCCAACGCTGTTGCGTGTTTGGATTCCGGAGTTGCGGAATCCACTCGAGGACATCGCTGAGATCCTTGTCCCGCCGCAATGCGCGACGACTCCTTGCGCGCCGGGCACCTGCATCCGAACGCTGCAGGTGCCCGGATGATGACAGGGCACAAGTTGCGCGTTCGCATGCAACGCCCACCCGAACGTGCGTGCTCCCGCCCGCACGAGGCGGGGCTCTCGAGGTCATGCCTGCGGCTGATTACTTCGTCGACTCGCCCTTGACCTCCACTTCCACGCGGCGGTTCGGCTGCAGGCACTCGATCAGCGCCTTCATGTTCTTCTGATCGCACTGCACCACCGGCTGCTTCTCGCCCATGCCGATGGTCTCGATCTTCGCCTTCGGTCACGCCCTTGCTGATCAGATAGTCGCGTATGCGTCGGCGCGACGCTGCGACAGCGTCTGATTGTAGGCGTCGGTACCGAGCCGGTCGGTGTGACCGGTCACCAGGACGACTTCGAGCTTCTGGATCTGCGCGAGCTTGCCGACGACCTGGCTGTCGATCGCCGCCTTGCCTTCGGGCTTGAGATCCGCCTTGTCGAAGTCGAACAGCACCTTCGAGTCAAGCGTGATCTTCTGCACCTGCGGCGTGCGCGCCGGAGCCGGTGCCGGCGGCGGTGGCGGTGGCGGAGCCGGCCGCGCGATGGGTGCCGGCGGCGCTTCCGCGACCTTCATGGTCGCTGCGGGCAGCGGCGGCGCGTCGAACCGGTAGGTCACCGTCAGGTAGAGGATGTTCGAGTGACCGTCGGTGTACGCGTCGTAGCCGTTCAGGTAGCTCAGCGAAGTGTTCGTCGGGCTGCTCGGGACGACGCCGGCGGCGCCGCTGTTCCGCACGAGCGGCAGCACGTACTGGTACCCGTCGGTGGCGATGTCGTCGTGGCTGTACTTGAGGTACGAGTAGCCGCCCGTGAACGACCAGTTCCGGTTGTAGTTCCAGACGCCCTTCAGGTTGATGTACTGCTGCTTGCTGTTGTCGAAGTTGTTGATGGGCAGTGCCGCCGGCGTGATCGCGAGGTTGTCCTGCACCGAGAACGTCGCGTTGCCCTCGTTCGACACGTACAGGTACGAACCCGTCAGCTTGAGCGCGTCCATCGCCTGCCAGTCGGCGCCGACCCCGAACATCCACGTCTTGTCCTTGGTCTGCGAGCTCCAGTTGTACGAATTGTTGAGACTCGGAGGAGCGAACGGGTCGTAGCAGTTCAGGTTGGTGGTCGTGCAATATCCCGGCGGCGAGTTGTTCGGTGCCGTGCCGCTGCCGCTCGAGACCGTACCGATGTAGCGGTGGTTCGACGGATACTTCGTTTCCTCCCAGCTGCCGAACGCGTTCAGCTTCACCCTGTCGGACGCGGCCCAGTAACCGCTCAGGAAGTAGCCCTGCCGGTCGGACTTGGTGCGGCCGTACGTCACGTCGTCGAAGTCGACCTTGGCCCAGGTGCCCTCGAACGACAGGCCGACGCTCGGCATCGGGTTCCAGTCGAGGTACAGCTTCCACATGTTCGTGGTGCTGCTCTGCAGGTCGAATGACGACGTGTACGCCAGCAGGTAGTTCGGGTTGTTCGCACCTCCGTTCGGAAGCGGGTCGTTGGTGAAATTCGGCGTCGAGTCGCGCTTCACGTACTGGTACTTGAGCCGGCCGGTCAGCGTGTCGAGCATCGTGTTCTTGTACTCTCCCCACAGCTTGTTCCAGTGCGACTTGTCGTAGTCGAAGCGCGTCTGGTCGAGGTCGTTGTAGTCCCAGCCGACGGCGAACCGATTGCCGGGAGCGAATTTCCACCACGCGTCGAGGCCGAAGTTGTTCTTCGTGTAGTTGTAGAGCTCGTTGTCGCAGTTGCCGACCGTCGTCGTCGGCACGCCGGCCACGACCAGATTGCCGCAACCCAGGCCGGACGCGAGCGGCGTCGTCGGCGAATCGCCGAACTCGACGAGGTCCGAGTTGCTCTTGAGCTTCGTCCAGTAGTAGTAGGCGCGCGTATTGAGATTCGGGGCCGGCATCGCGGTCCAGGCGAGCGCGAACGACTGGTTGACGTTCTCGCCGTTGAAGCTGGACTCCTGCGGCAGCGTACTGGCATAGATGCCGTTGGTGTTGAGGGCCGTGAGGGCCAGCGGCGTGTCGCTCGTCGTCTTCGACCACGTGTAGCGCGCCGAGATCACGGACTGCCACGGCAGGTCGCGGTAATTGCCGGAAGCCGTGAACTTGTTGAATGTATTGGCCGGCGCGAGGTAGTTCGTGTCGAGGAGGTTGCTGGTCGTCGCGGCGCCGCTGACGGATGGGCCGAAGAACGGGTTGGTCCACTGCAGGGTTTCGTTCGCGTTCTCGAACTTGCTGTAGTCCCAGCGCACCGCGAACGTCGCCTTGCTCGACTGGTAACCGCCCTCGACGCCCCAGTTGCTCGTCTTGAATTCCTGCGGGATCGCGAGGTCGATGTAACCGTTGCCCGGGCTCGTGCCGTTGGCCGCGGAGCCGACCCGGGTGCCGCTGAAATTGACCTGGTTGCCGTCAGCCCGGAAGTACCACGGGCTGTTCTTCTGCCACTCCGCGTAACCGCCCACGTCGCGGCGGTCGTAGCCCAGCCGGAAGGCGCTCCAGCCGGCGGTCGGCGGGTTGGTCGGCAGCGACGCCAGCGGGAACGTCGCCGTCAGCAGGTTGCCGCCGCTGCCGTTGTAGGGCGTGTAGGCGGACGACGAGAACGTGCGCGGGATGTCGTTGAGGTACACGCCCGACTTGAACACGTCGTACACGCCGCCACGCAGGAACATGTACTGGTCGTCGCGGCCGAAGTTCTCGCCGTAGGCCTGGAACCAAGTCGCGCTGTTGCGCCCCTCGACGCCGACGTTCGACCGCACCCCGTTGCCGAGGTCCTGGTACAGGTCGAGCTGGGCGTTGTCGGTCGCGCTCGTGTTGTTGTGCATGCCGCCGAAGGTGGCGGTGCCTTGCACGCGCATCGGGTCGTCAGCGCCCTGGCCGAACGCGGGGGCGGCGGCGAGCAGGCTGGCAATGAGGGTGGAAAGCAGCTTCTTGTTCATGGTTGTCTCCGGCCTTATCGCGTGAAGAACTTGCCACGGTTGCCCGGCGCGTTCGAGCCGTGGATCGCGGTGTGGCAGTTGACGCACGCGCGGGCCACGAGGCGGTTGTTCACGCCCGGGTTGGGCTGTCCGGTCCTGGTCGGCGGGCAGTTCAGGTTCCCGCTCGTCGCGGATGTGTCACCCGGCTGACAGTTGAAGGCGCCGGCAGCGCCATAGATCGTGCCGGGGTGCCGCGACCAATCGTGGCAGTCCTGGCACAGGTTCGGCGCGGACTCGTTCAGGAGCCTCGCGTGGACCGAGCCGTGCGGGTTGTGGCAGGTCGCGCAGTTCTCCTCGACTGGCGGGTGGTTGAACACGTACGGACCGCGCTTGTCGGCGTGGCACGAGTAGCACTGGTCGTTGATCGTCGGATGCTTCAGCATCGCCGGCGTGATCGCGCCGTGCGGGTTGTGGCAGTCGGAACACTTGACCTTGCCCTCGATGATCGGGTGGTGCGAAGGCTTGAAGGTCGCGGCGCGGATCGGCTGGTGGCACTGCGCGCAGCCCTCTGCCTGGTTGGGCAGGAAAGTGGTCACGAACTTGTTGATGCTGGGTGCCAGCGTCTTGCCGTGGATGCTGTGGCAATTGCTGCACGTCACCTCGTTCAGCTGGTGCTTGCCCGACGTCCAGAAGGCGAGGTTGCGGTTGCCCGAGTGGCAGGCGAGGCAGGTGTTCGTCCGTTCGTCGGCCGTGCGGCCCTTGCCGAACGGGTTGGCCGGCTTCGCCTTCATCGGATCCTTGAGGTGCGCCGCCGCGTCGCCGTGGCACGCCTGGCACATGCTGCCGTCAGCGTCGTTCTTCGCGCCGTGCGCCGTGAGGTCGATCGACTTCCACTGGGACTCGTGACAGTTGGCGCACACCGGTGCGGTGGCGGCCGAGAACACGGGCTTGGGCTGCGCCAGTGCGGGCACCGCCAGAAACGCCGAAAGCGCCAGCGGGAACAGGGTCCCGGTGACGATGGACTTGAAGTTCATTGGATTCCCCTTCTTCCTTGTTGCCCCTGGAGGTGGGGCATGGTGCCCGGCGGGCCGGAACGATGGTCGGGAAACAGCACTTTCCGATCACCTACTTGACCCCCTACACGCGATTCAAGCCGGAGCCCGGCCGCGGCACTTTGATACGCGTCAACGAACCGCGGCCCAGGGCGGTTTTCGGGGAACTTCGCGACCGGTTTACAACGCATCGGAGTGACGGGGCCCGTGTCGGATGGCCCCCTCCCCGGGGCCCGGCGGGGTACTTCCCTATAATGCCGCTACCCCAACCTCCGGCTCGAGCAGAAATGGACCCGCGCCCCGACGCGCGAACGCCCGCAGAGGATCCGCCCGCGAACCCCCATCCGGCACCGCTGTCGGCCGGGGAGCTCTTCGTCATCTTCGCGCCCATCCTGCTGCTGATCGCGGCGACCGCGACGCTCGCCGGCGCGGCGTGGTGGGTCGGCTGGTATCGCGCGGAGATGCTGATCGCCGCGGAGGTCACCGGCGCCGTCGCCTTCGTGGTCGCCCTGTTCCTGCTGTACCGGCAGGTCCGCCAGCGCGAGGCGGCGACCCGCTCGCTGCTGAGCGTCCAGGCCCGCGCCAGCGACGTCGTCGAGTCCGCGATGGACGCGATCATGACGATCGACGCCGCCCAGCGCGTCGTCCTGTTCAACGCGGCGGCCGAACGGGTGTTCGGCTGGCCGCGCGACGCGGTGGTCGGGCAGCCGGTGGACAGGCTGCTGCCGGAGCGATTCCGTGACGTGCACCGGCGCCATGTCGCCCACTTCGGAAGCACGGGCGCGACGGCGCGAAGGATGGGCGGGGAGAACGTGCTGACGGGACTGCGCGCCGACGGCCGGGAATTCCCGATCGAAGCCTCGATCTCGCAGCATCGCGAGGAGGGCCGGCAGCTGTTCACCGTGATCCTGCGGGACATCAGCGAGCGCGTCGCGGCGGAATCGCGGCTCGCGCAGAGCGAGGGGAGGCTGCGCGGCGTCCTGGAGTCGGCGATGGACGCGATCGTCACGGTCGACGAAGCGCAGCACGTCGTCCTGTTCAACGAGGCCGCGGAAACGATGTTCGGCTGCCCCCGGAGCGAGGCGATCGGGGCACCGCTCGCCTCGTTCATCCCCGAGCGATTCCGCGGGGTCCACGCCGGGCACGTGCGCGGCTACGGCCAGGCCGCCACATCCCCGCGCCGGATGGGCGGGCAGCGCGTCGTCATGGGCCTTCGCCGCAACGGCGAGGAGTTTCCGATCGACGCGTCGATCTCGCAGGTCAACGGCCCGGGCGGCAGGTTCTACACGGTGATCCTGCGCGACATCACCGAGCGGATCCGGGTCGAGGATGCGCTGCGGCGATCGAAGGACGAGCTGCGCGAGCTGGGCGCGGCCGCGCACGCGGCGCGGGAGCAGGAAAAGACCCGCATCGCCCGCGAGCTCCACGACGAGCTCGCGCAGTCGCTGACCGCGCTGCAGATGGATGTGGCCTGGTGCAAGCAGAAGATCGCGGAAAACCCGTCGGCGACGGCCGCCAAGCTCGCCCAGATGGCGGGCCTGCTCGACGGCACCGTCGCGGCGACCCGGCGGATCGCGGCGGACCTCCGCCCGCTGATGCTCGACGATCTGGGCCTCGTGCCCGCGGTCGAGTGGCTGGCGGAGACGTTCACGCAGAGAAACGGGATTCCGTGCGACCTCGCCATCGAGGATGGGGAGGTCGACCTGCCGCAGGCGCAGGCGACCGCGGTGTTCCGCATCGTCCAGGAATCGCTCGCCAATGTGGCGAAGCACGCGCGGGCCGCGCGCGTGCAGGTGGCCATCGGGCGCGACGGGGCGGACCTGACGCTCAGCATCCGCGACGACGGCGTCGGCTTCTCACCCGAGGATCCGCGCAAGCCCGATTCCTACGGGCTGATGGGCCTGCGCGAACGCGCGTCGCTCCTCGGGGGCATGGCGTCGGTCACGAGCGCTCCCGAACAGGGCACGCATATAGAAGTGCGCATTCCCATCACGACCGAGGCGACGCTGTCATGATCCGGATCGTCATTGCCGACGATCACACGATCGTCCGCGAGGGGCTGAAGCAGCTGCTCTCCGCGGCGAGTGACCTCGAGGTCGTGGGCGAGGCCCGCGACGGCCATGAAGCGCTGGCCCTCGTGCGCGAGCGCGACTTCGACGTGCTGCTGGTCGACCTGTCGATGCCGGGCAAGGGCGGCATGGAGCTCATCCGTCAGGTCAAGAGCGAGAAGCCGAAACTGCGGATCCTGGTGCTCAGCATGCACGCCGAGCGCCAGTACGCCGTGCGCGCCATCAAGGCCGGCGCCTCCGGCTATCTCACCAAGGACAGCGCCGCCACGCAGCTCGTGTCGGCGCTGCGCAAGGTCGCCGCCGGCGGCGCGCTGATCAGCGCCGAAGTGGCCGAGCAGCTGGCGCTCTCCGCGATGCCGCATGCCGAGGGACCGCCGCACGCGTCCCTGTCCGACCGCGAGTACCAGGTGTTCCAGCTGCTGGTCGCCGGCAGGGCGGTGTCCGACATCGCCCAGGAGCTCAACCTGTCGGTGAAGACCGTCAGTACGCACAAGGCGAGGCTCCTCGAGAAGATGGGGCTCGCGAACCAGGCCGAGCTCATCCATTACGCGATCCGGCACGGGCTCGTCGACGACACGTCGGGCGCAGCCTGACCGGCGCCCGCCAAGGGCTAGGAAAGGTCCTACCCCCCCTCCGGCGGCGGCCTACCCCGCGATTCCGGTGGGCTCCGATGGCCGCAATCGGGCGTCGCCGATGGCGTCGCGCGGGGCTCTCGCCGATAGTTCGGTCATGGAAACGAACCGCACCGGCCGAGTGTTCATCGTCGAGGATTCCCCGTCGATCAGGAGCCGCCTCGTCGAGCTCATGGGCGAAATGGACGACGTGTGCGTCGTCGGCGAGGCGGATTCACCCGCCGAGGCGGTGGCCGGAATCCGCAGGACGCAGCCGCATTGCGTGATTCTCGATTTCCAGCTGATCGGCGGCACGGGCGTCGACGTCATGCGCATCGTGCACCCGGAATCGCCGGACATCGCATTCGTCGTGCTCACCAACCATCCGAACGCCCAGTATCGCCGCGTCTGCAAGGAAGCAGGCGCCGGCTGGTTCCTGGACAAGAGCATCGAATTCGGCAAGCTCAAGGACGTGGTCGCCGAATGCATGCTGACGCGCCACTGATGCCGCCGATCATGAGCACCGCCACCGACAAGGGGGACGTTATGCAAAGCGCCGCAACGCTGGAATCCGCCAACTCTTTTGCGAGCGTGGTCACGATCCGGCCGCGGACCGCAGTCCATGAGATCTCCCGGGGCCTCGCCACGTGCCCGACCTGCCGACTGAGAGACCTTTGCATCTCGGAGGGACTCGACGCGGCGGCCCTGCGCGAGCTCGATGCGCTCGTCTCGGAAGGCATCCGCCTGCGCAAGAACGAAACGCTGTTCCGCACGGGCGACCGCTTCAACGCGCTGTACGCCATCCGCTCCGGCTCGTGCAAGACCGTGTCGCTGTCGGAGAACGGGTACGATCAAGTGGCGGGCTACCACATGGCCGGCGACATCATCGGCACCGACGGCATCGGCAACGACAGCCACGGCTGCCAGGCGGTCGCGCTCGAGGACACCGAGGTCTGCGCGCTGCCGTTCAAGCGCATCGAGACGCTCTCCCGGCAGAGCATCCCGTTCCAGCACAATCTGCACCGGCTCCTGTCCCGGGAGATCGCCCGCGAGCGCGGCATGATGATGTTGCTGGGGACGATGCACGCCGAGCGACGCCTCGCCGCATTCCTGCTCGACTTGTCGCAACGCTACCAGACGCGCGGCTATTCCTCCTGCGAGTTCGTGCTGCGGATGACCCGCGAGGAGATCGGCAGCTATCTCGGATTGAAGCTCGAGACGGTCAGCCGGCTGTTCTCCCGCTTTCAGCGCGACGGCCTGGTGCAGGTGCAGGGCCGCGTCGTGAAGCTCCTCGACCGGATCTCGCTCAAGCGCCTGCTCGACAGCTCCGACTAGCGCGGCGTACCTCGTGGCAGACGCCGGGGATCAGGCGAGGCTCGTGGATGCGCTCGCGCGTACCAAGGCGCTCGGTGGACGAACACCCGCCCGGAAGCTCGAGACGCACATCTCGTATGTGCTGTTGACCGGAATCCACGCGTACAAGATCAAGAAGGCGGTCGATTTCGGTTTTCTCGATTTCACGACGCTTGCGGCGCGGCAGTTCTACTGCGCGGAGGAGTTGCGCCTCAATCGGCGACTCGCCCCGGCGCTCTACCTCGAGGTCGTGCCGATCACGGGCAGCGTCGACGCGCCTGCCGTCGGCGGTCCGGGGCCAGCGCTGGAATACGCAGTGAAGATGCGCGAATTTGCGCAGAGCGCGCTGGCGAGCCGGCTGCTCGAGGCCGGCCTGCTCGGGCCTGCCGACATTGACGCACTCGCCGCACGCGTCGCCGACTTCCACGCCGCGATCGCCGCCTCTGCGGCCACCGCGGACGGCGCGTTCGGTACCCCCGAGGGGATCCTGCAACTTGCGCAGCGGAACTTCGCACAGATCGCTCCGCTCTTGACCGCGGGGCCCGAGCGCGCCGAGGTCGAGGAGCTGCGCGCCTGGACCGAGCGCGAGCACGCCGCCCGCCGCGACGCTTTCCTCGCCCGCCGCGAGCGGGGCTTCGTGCGCGAGTGCCACGGCGACCTGCATCTCAACAACATCGCCCGCATCGACGACGAGCTCGTCATCTTCGACGGCATCGAGTTCAACGAGGCGATGCGCTGGATCGACGTGATGAGCGAGGTCGCCTTCACCGTGATGGACCTGCAGGATCGTGGCCGCGCCGATCTCGCGCACCGCTTTCTGAACGCGTATCTCGAGCGAACCGGGGACTACGCGGGACTTGCCGTGCTGCCGTTCTATCTGGCGTATCGCGCGCTCGTCCGCGTCAAGATCGCGCGCCTGCGGGCGGCTCAGCTCGACGCGGGCGCGACGAAGGACGCGGCGATCGCCGAAGCGCGAGGTTACCTGCGCCTCGCGCGGAGCTACGGGGAGCCGCCGCGACCGGCGTTGATCGTCACTTGCGGCGTCTCGGGTTGCGGCAAGACGGCGATATCGCAGGCGTTGCTGGAGACGATCGGCGCGGTGCGCGTTCGCAGCGACGTCGAGCGCAAACGCCTCTTTGCCGTAGACCCGCTCGAGCGGTCTGGCGCCGGGATCGGCGGCGAATGGTATTCACCGGCGGCGACCGCGGCCACGTACGACCGGCTGCGCGCGCTCGCGCGGGACATCCTCCGCGCGGGCCGCATCGCCATCGTCGACGCGACCTTCCTGAGGCGCGCGGAGCGCGCCTCGTTCGAGGCACTGGCTCGGGAAACAGGGGTTCCGTTCGTGATCGTCGCGTTCGACGCGAAGGAGGCGACGTTGCGCGAGCGCATTGCCCGGCGCCGGATCGAGGGCCATGACGCGTCCGATGCCGACCTCGCGGTCCTCGCGCATCAGATCGCGACATGCGAGCCGCTTACCGCTGCCGAGCGCGCCTGCGCCATCCCCTATGATGCGGAGGCGCCGCTCGAGGCGGCGCGCGCCCCTGCCACCTGGGCGCTCCTCGCCGATCGGCTCGCCGGCCGACCCGAATCGACGCCGGGCTCGCCGAGGCCGGACGATGGCCCGGAGGTCGCGGTTTGATGCCGGTCAAAGTGCCCGCCGCACCCGAGCCTTAGCATTGACCCGCAACCGACGGGCAGCCGGAGGCGGGAGGCAACCCGCCGGGAAAGGGAAGGGCACGTGCAGGCGATCCGGATCATCCAGGACGAGCACCGGTCATTGAGCGCCGTGCTGCACGGCATGCTGTACATCGCGCGCGCGATCCGCGACAAGGGCATGAAACCCCCGTTCGAAGTGCTGGGCGCGATGGTCTATTACATCGACGCGTTCCCCGAGCGTTTTCACCATCCGAAGGAAGACAAGTACCTGTTCCTGCGGCTGCGCGCGCGCTGCCCCGAGGCGCGTTCGCTGCTCGACGCGCTCGAGGGGGAGCACCGGGCCGGCGCCGAGAAGATTCGCACGCTCGAGCAAAGTCTGGCGCGCTACCAGCAGGGCGGCGATGACGAGGCGGGACCCTTCGTCGCCGCGGTGGAGGCCTACGCCGACTTCCACTGGGCGCACATGGGCCGCGAGGAGAAGGAAGTCATTCCGCTCGCCGAGAAGCACCTGACCGCCGGCGACTGGGATGCGATCGACGCCGCCTTTCTTGGCAATGGCGATCCCCTCGTCGGCGAATCCTCCGGCGACGACTATCGCAAGCTGTTCCGCCGGATCGTGAACCTGGCGCCGCCGCCGATCGGTCTCGGGCCTGCGCCATGAGCCCGCGTCCCAAGGGCGAATACCGGAGTGCGCAGCACGAAGGCAGTCCAGTGAGTCCGCGGGAGCCGGCGCCTCGTCCGTCGTCGGCCGGTCCGTTCCGGCGGATCGGGTCGCTGGTCGCGGCCCTCTGCCTCGCGCTGCTGGCTGCGGGGGCGCCGCCGCACGCGAGCGCGGCATCGCCGGACGGCAACGAGACCTGCCTCGCGTGCCACGGCGACAAGGACGCCAAGAGTGCGTCGGGCAAGTCGATTGCCGTGGAGGGCCCGACGTTCGCCCAATCGGTGCACGGCGAATCGCACCTCAAGTGCACCGATTGCCACGGCGACGTCTCGCCCCAGAAGCTGCCGCATCCGGAAAAGCTCAAGCCCGTCAACTGCGCCACCTGCCACGACAAGGCGGCGAAGGAGTTCGGCGCCACCGTCCATGGCTTGGCGCGCAAGGGCGGGAGCACCGTCGCCGCGACGTGTACCGATTGCCATGGCCAGCACGACATCCGGCGGGCCAAGGATTCCGCATCGCGCACCAATCACGCGAACCTCGAGGCGACGTGCGGCAAGTGCCACGGCAACGACGCGATGGTCGCGAGCGCCAAGCTGCCGGGCGGCAACATCGTCAGCCAGTTCCACGACAGCATTCACGGCAAGGCGCTGACCGGCGCCGCGGCGAGCTCCGCCCCGACGTGCACGAACTGCCATGGCGCCCACACGATCCGCGCGAAGTCCGATCCGGCCAGCGCCACCGCCCGGGAGCGCATCCCGGACACCTGCGGCAGCTGTCACCAGAAGGAGCGGATGCAGTTCGCGACGAGCCAGCACGGCAAGCTGCGCCACGAAGGCAACCTCGCCGCGCCGGGCTGCAGCGATTGCCACAGCGCCCACCGCATCCAGCAGCACACCGTGGCCACGTTCCAGACCGAGGTGATCAAGGAGTGCGGCAACTGCCATGCGGATTACCTGTCGACGTACCGCGACACGTTCCACGGCCAGGTCACGGCGCTCGGGTACGCGCGCATGGCGACCTGCGCCTCCTGCCACGGCGCACACGAGATCCTGCCCGCGTCCAATCCGGCGTCGATGGTCTCCGCGCAGAACCGTCTCGCGACCTGCCAGAGGTGTCATGCCGGGGCCACGGCGAACTTCGCCAGCTTCGACCCGCACGCGAACCGGCACGATCGCGCGCGCAATCCGATGTACTATTTCGCGGCGCTGTTCATGGAGTGGCTGCTGTTCGGCGTCATCGGCTTTTTCGGCCTCCACACGCTGCTCTGGTTCGTGCGATCGCTGCGCGCGCGCTTCGCGCGCGGCCCTGACGGCGGCAACCCCGGGGAGTAGCGACGATGGCGAGCCTTGGCAATACTTCGACGGCGGCCGCGGGCGCCGTCGGCGCGCGCGCCGCGCCGGCCGCGGACCGCTTCTACCGCCGGTTCACGCGCACCGAGCGCATCCTGCATTCGGTGCTCATGCTGTCCTTCGTGGGTTGTGCGCTGACCGGATTGCCGCTGCTGTTCGCGGACAAGCCCTGGGCCGTCGTGCTCGCGCGCCTCCTCGGAGGCTTCGAGCTGGCGGGCCTCATGCACCGCATCTGCGCGTTCGCGATGCTGGGCATGTTCGCCTTCCATCTCGCGGTGCTGATCCGCCGCGTCATCGTGAGCGGGGACCTGCTCGGCATGCTGTGGGGCCGCAATTCGATGGTGCCGCAGCCGCAGGACGCCATCGACCTCTACCGCCATTTCAAGTGGTTCCTCGGACGCGGGCCGCGACCGCAGTTCGACCGCTGGACCTATTGGGAAAAATTCGACTATTGGGCCGTCTTCTGGGGCATGGCGATCATCGGCGGCTCGGGACTCCTGCTATGGTTCCCGGTGTTCTTCGCGAAATTGCTGCCGGGCTGGATGTTCAACATCGCGGCGCTGATTCATGGCGAGGAGGCGCTGCTGGCGGTCGGCTTCATCTTCACCATCCACTTCTACAACGGCCACCTGCGGCCGGAGAAGTTTCCCATGGACACCGTCATCTTCACCGGGCGCATCTCCGAGCACGAGCTGAAGCACGAGCGCGCGGTGGAGTACGAGCACATGCGCCGCGAAGGCCGCCTGGCGGCTTATGAAGCCCCGCCGCCGACGCTCGAATCCCAGGTGTGGGGCTGGTTCGTCGGCGGTGCCGCGCTGCTGCTCGGTATCGTCGCCATCGTCCTGATCGTGTACAGTTTCGTGCTCTGACTTCCGCCGATCGCTGCAAGGAAGAATCGATGAAGATGCGGGTGGGACGCAACCTCATGCTCGGGACGGCGACGACGTTGATCGTCCTGGGAATCGGCGCGGCGGTGCTCGGCGCGGGCGGAATCGTCGCCTGGGAATATTCGAACAGCAATGCCTTCTGCACGAACATGTGCCACGCGGTGCACCCCGAGGAGCCGAAGGCGCACGCCGCGTCGTTTCATGCCCGCGTGAACTGCGTCGAATGCCACATGGGCCGGAAGTCGACGCTTGAGCTGATGGCGATCAAGCCGACGCACATCAACGAGCTGTGGGGCATGATCGTCGGCTACGAGCGCCCGATCCAAACGCACAGCCTGCGCCCGGCGCGCGAGTCGTGCGAGGCGTGCCATTGGCCCGAGGCGCGCCACAACGACACCATGCGCGTGAAATATCGCTACGGCGACGACGCGAAGAGCACGGAGATCAGGACCAGCCTGCAGCTGCATACCGGCACCGGCGCGGGACTCGCGAGCGGCTCCAAGGAAACGGCGCCGCAGCTCGGCCCCGCGATCGGCGCCGCGAAGGGCATCCACTGGCACATCGCGCAGCACGTCGAGTACGTCGCGCTCGACCCCGCCAAGCAGAAGATTCCGCTGGTCGAGGTGCGTGATGCGAGCGGCAAGGTGACGGCGACGTATTTCGATTCGACGGCGGGGGTGACCCGCGCCGACGTCGAGAAGATGCCGCGGCGGCGCGTCGACTGCATCGATTGCCACAACGCGTCGGGCCATCCGTTCAGCAATCCGGCGAACCTCGTCGACGACGCGCTCGAGGAGGGCCGCATCGACCGCAGCCTGCCGTCGATCAAGGCTCGCTCGGACGCCATCATTCAGAAAGCCGCCGCGATCTCGGGGCCTGAAGCGGAGCGCGCGGCCAAGTTCGCGGCGCTGATCGCGGCCGCGGCGCCGCCGGGCGACCAGGCGCCGAAGACCAAGGAGGCGGAGAAGAAGTTCGCGGCGGAGATGACGCGCATCCTGCTGCTGTCGTCCTTCGCGGCCAAGGATCTGACATGGAAGACTTTTCCGGACAACGTCGGCCACAAGGACTTCCCGGGGTGCTTCCGCTGCCACGACGGCAAGCACGTGAACGACAAGGGCCAGGCGATTCGCCTGCAGTGCACGCTCTGCCATGCGCTGCCGAGCGTCGTCGCGGAGAACGGCGTGCGGACGGTCCCGTCCACCGTGAATCCGGAGCTCACGCCCCCGCCGACGCACGAAGAGCCGAACTGGATGCACGATCATCGGACGCAGATCGACAACAGCTGCGCGATGTGCCACGGGAAGATCCAGTGGGGCACGGACGGCGGCGGCTTCTGCTCCAATCCGGCGTGCCACGGCCGCAAGTGGCCGGAAATGAACCTCGATGCCAAGGCCGCGGCGCCGGCTGATGCCGTGAAGCCCGCGGCCCCGGTCAAACCCGCCGCTTCGGTCAAACCCGCGGCTCCGGACGCTCCCGCACCGTACAAGACCGTCAGGCCGGCCAAGGCGCAAGGTTAGGCCAGCGGGGGACTTTCCCGAAATCGGGTCTGGTTTGCTCCCCCAAAGAAAAAGCCGGCTCGCGCCGGCTTTTTCATTCGGAAACTCGGCGCGTCACATCGCAAGGATCCACTTGACCAGCGACTTGTTGTCGTCGGCGCTCGTCTTGACCGCCGGATGCCCCTTGGCGCTGGCGAGCTTCGTTTCGATGGTGGCAGCCGCGTCGGCCTTGCCTTTGTACTTGGCGGAAATTTCCTTGAAGGACGGGCCCATCTTCTTGGCGGCGACGTCGTGGCAGGTGAGGCAGCCGGCGCTCTTGGCGAGCGCCTCCTGCGCACACGCGACGCCCGGCGCCGCGGCCAATCCGATCGATACGACTGCTGACAGGACGATCAATTTCATGTTTGCTCCTCGGGGTTCAGGTTTCTCGTGCCGTTGTTGCCTTCGATGTTCGCGCTTCGCGCGCGATCTTCCTGCGCAGTGACGCATACCGCCCTTCCTGGTCCTTGCCGAACAGCGGATCGTCGATGCGCAGTATCGCGGCATCGATCTCCACCCAGTCCCTGTCATGCAGCAGCTTCCCCGCCAGTGGCAGCACCGTCGTTTCCTCGCACTTCATGTGACTGCGGAAATCCGCGATGTAGGATCGTCCGGGCAGCTCCACGTGCTCGCGCGACGTGATCGACCCGTTGACGATGTCGTCGAGCGCAAGCGCCAATGCGTCTCCCGCTGCCTTCAATCGCGCATGCTGCTCCGTCAGCTGGTCGACGACCGGGCGAAGGTCGGCGTCGGCCTTCCTGATCCTTGCGAACGCCAGGTCTTCCCTGGGGTGATGCAAGACGTCAGGGTAGTGGGTCATGTAGAACATGATATCCAGCATCAATTCGTAATCGGGAGCTTTGCCCTTGTGAAAGCGATCGAACTGCCCCTCCAGCAGGTCGAGCAGCTGCGCGAAGTTGACGTGCTCCGCGTGCCAGAGGGCGATGGAATCGGACATGACTGCCTTGCGGGATCGAACGGGTCGGCACCCGCATCCTACGACGGGATCCCGCCTGCGGCCAGAGCCCGGCCCTCGTACTTCTTGATCTGCGTCAGGATTCGATGTGGCGCCCTGCCGCGGGTGTCCGGCACCTGCGAGCCGACCGCCGCGCAGTGGAATCCTTCGACGCCTTGACGCCCGTCAACGCGTTGTGCGGCGCGCCTTCTACACTGGCCGCTAGCGCGGACGGGCGATGGACCGATGGACAAGAAAAGCCGGCTCGCGCCGGCTTTTCTTGATCACATGGACAATACCCACTTGACCAGGGACTTGACATCGTCGGCGCTCGCCTTGACTGCCGGATGTCCTTTGGCGCCTGTCAACTTGGCTTCGATCGTCGCGGCGGCATCGGCCTTGCCCTTGTACTTGGCGGCGATCTCCTTGAAAGCCGGGCCCATCTTCTTGGCGCTGACATCGTGACAGTTGAGGCAGCCACTGCTCTTGGCGAGCGCCTCCTGCGCGCTCGCGGCGCCGGTCATGCCCAGGGCGATCGATGCAACGGCCGCCATTGCGATTCGTTTCATGCCACCTCCTTCGGTCTACGAGAATTTCGAATGACAACATGGACGGCAGGCGCGCCTCGTGCGTTCCCGCCAATACCCGACTATTCTAGCGTTTGTGCGCCGTGCGTGCTTGCCCGCCGGGGGCCCGCGGGCGAACCCCGCGGGAGAAGCGCCGTTGCGCGTCTGGAGCCCGTGAGTCAGGAACCGCCGATGCCGGCTGTCGAAATCCGCAGGTCCGCGCTCATTGCGAGCTCCGCCGCCAGCACCTTCGACCTGATCGAAGCGGCCGAGGATTACCCGGCCTTTCTTCCGTGGTGCGCCGATGCGGTCATCCTCGCGCGGGACGATACCGTGGTCGCGGCGCGGCTCACCGTCGACTACCACGGCCTGCGTTTCGACCTCACGACCCGGAACCCGAAAGCCCGCCCCCACTGGATGGCCATCCATCTCGACCAAGGGCCGTTCCGGCGTTTCGAGGGCGAGTGGCGGTTGGCCGAACTGGCGGCCGACGCCTGCAAGATCGAATTCATGCTTCGCTACGAGTTCGACAGTGCGCTTGTCGGCCGACTTGCCGGCGGCGTGTTCGACGGCATCGCGACCACGCTGGTCGATGCCTTCGCTCGCCGCGCCGACCAGATAGCCTGCCGGGTCGGTCCGCCCGGCTCGAGCCAGGTGGCTCCAACTCCGGGAAAATTATCATGACCGATCAAGCTCTTTTGGAAGCACTGCGTGGTTCGCGCCTCGGCGCCGAGCTTTCGGCGGAGCAGGCGGGCGTGCTCGCCGGCCATCTCGCGTTTCGCGATCTCGCGTCCGGCGAGGTACTCGTCGGCGAAGGCACGTCCGACGACCATCTGTACGTCATCGTCCGGGGCTCGCTCGGAGTGATCCGGAATGCCGGAACGCCTGGACAGGTCACGTTGCTGACGCTGACGACCGGCGACCTCGTCGGCGAACTGAGCTTCCTCGACGAGACGCCGCACTACGCGTCGCTGGTCGCGGTGGGGGGTGCCCGGGTCTTCGGGCTGGAACGCGGGAAGCTCGAGTCGCTGCTGGCAACCCACCCCGAGATCGTCTATCGCGTGATGCGCGCGATTGTGCGCACCGTCCACGAGATCCAGCGGCGGATCTCCATGCAGACGACCGAGCTCACGAACTACATCTACAAGCAGCACGGGAAGTACTAGGGCCTGTTCACACTATAGGCGCAAACGCGAACGGGCGGCATGGGGCGCCAACCAAGGCGCTCGACAAAGCCAAGACCGGGCGTCTTGGCAAGGAGAGCAACGCGGGGTGGCGCCCCATGATGCCCGTTCCCTTCGGGTTGCTACCGAAAACGCCCATCGCTGCGTTGCGCATTCTCGCCGGGTGCCCGACCCGCCTTCGCCTGCGCGCCTTGCGCTAGGCGTTTTCGGTCGTGCAACGCGTTGGTGCCCATAGTGTGGACAGGCCCTAACGGGCCGCCGGCGGGCCCGGCAACAGCCTGCCGGCAGCAGGGTATCCGGTTGACTTAAGTCAAGCAGGATCCGGACCCCGGGCGCTTACTGTAGCGGCCAGGATGAACAAGGGATGAATCCATACGTCGTCTTTCTGCTGTACATGCTCGCGATCATGGGGTTCGTGTTCGTCACGCTGCTGATGAACCGGATGCTGGGCCCGAAACCGGCCCCGACCGAGACCAAGCTCGAGCCCTTCGAGTGCGGCGCGACCGTGATCGACACGCGCAACGTCAAGGCGCTGCCGATCAAGTACTACGCAGTCGCCATCGTCTTCATCCTGTTCGATCTCGAGACCGTATTCCTGTACATCTGGGCGCTGGGCGCGCAGCCGCTGACCACCTTCATGCTGGCGACGTTCGGCATCTTCATGTTCCTGCTGGTCCTGATCCTGCTCTACGTCTACCGGGCCAGGCTCCTCGAGGCCGTGACGGAGTAGCGATGGTCCCGACAACGATCCCGATCCATCCGACCACGTCAAAGAGCGCGGCGTTCGAGTACCTGACGACCAAGAAGGACGAGTTGATCGGCTGGGCACGCAAGTTTTCGATCTTTCCGTATCCGTTCGTCACCGCGTGCTGCGCGATGGAGTTCATGGCGGTGAGCTCCTCACCCTACGACACCGACCGCTTCGGTGCCGCGTTGCCTCGCTTCTCGCCGCGCCAGGCCGACTTGCTGATGGTCGTCGGCACCGTCACGCACAAACAGGCGCCGATCCTGCTGAAGGTCTACGAGCAGATGTGCGAGCCGAAGTGGGTGATGGCGTTTGGCGTCTGCGCGTCCTCGGGCGGCTTCTACCAGAACTACGCGGCGGTCGCCGGCATCGACAAGATCATCCCGGTCGACATCTACGTTCCGGGCTGTCCGCCCCGCCCCGAGATGGTGATCGACGGAATCATGCAGCTGCAGGACAAGATCGCCCGCTCGCAGCATCTCATCATCAACCGGAACTTCTGATCGTGAACGCGGCCGTCGTCGACCGTCTGCTGGAGAAGGTGAGCCCGCTCGCCACATCGGCCATGGTCGCCCACGACATCGCCGTATTCGAGCTGGCGCCGACCGCGCTGCTCGACGTCGTGCGGCGTCTCAAGTCGGAGTTCCAGTTCGACCTCTTCCTCGACGTGACCGCCGTCGACTGGCTCGGGCAGACCCCGCGCTTCCACGTGGTCTGGCACTTCTATTCGACGCAGCACCACGTTCGCGTCCGTCTGAAGATCCGCGTGCCCGAGGAAGACCCGACGGTCGACTCGCTGATCTCGCTGTACGGCTCGGCCCGCTATATGGAGCGCGAGTGCCACGAGATGTACGGCATCGCGTTCCGTGGCAATGCCGACCTCCGCCCCATCCTGCTCTACGAAGGCTTCGTCGGCCATCCGCTGCGCAAGGACTACCCGATAGGGCAGGAGCAGCCGCTCGTGCCGTACCGGACGTGACGAGGACGAACCTTGGACGCCAGGATCCGCAATCCAGTCCGCCCCGCGTTCGAAACGAGCGAGCGCAAAGACTCGGTGATCGTCAACATCGGGCCTTCGCACCCCGCCACGCACGGCACGGTCCAGATCATCGCCGAGCTCGATGGGGAGCGCGTGCTGCGCACCGACGTGCATTGCGGCTACCTGCATCGGGGCTTCGAGAAGGAATGCGAGGCGCATACCTGGCACAACCTGATTCCCTATGTGGACCGGCTCAACTACGTGTCCGCGCTGATCAACGACTTCGCCTACTGCGAGGCCGTCGAGAAGCTGATGGGGATCGAGATCACGCCGCGTTGCCGGTACCTCCGCACGCTGCTGTCGGAGTACTCGCGCCTCGTCGACCACCTGACCTGCGTCGGCCGCAGGGCTCATGGAACTCGGCGCGATGACGGCCTTCCTGTACCTGGTCATGATCCGCGACTACATGTACGAGCACCTCGCCGATCTCACCGGGGCACGCGTGACCTACACCTACGGCCGCATCGGCGGGCTCGCCCGCGACCTGCCGGATGGCTGGCTCGCGCGCCTTGCCGAGATTCTCGACCAGTACGAGGAGTTCGTCGCGCGCGTCCACGGCCTCATGGACCGCAACCGCATCTTCATCGACCGGATGCGCGACGTCGGCGTGATCTCGACGGCCGACGCCATCAACTGGGGCTACACCGGCCCGATCCTGCGCTCGACCGGCGTGCCGCGCGACCTGCGCAAGGACACCCCCTATCTGGCCTACGCCGAGCTCGATTTCGAGGTTCCGGTGGGCATCAAGGGCGACAACTACGACCGCTACTACGTCCGGATGCGCGAGATGGACGAGTCGGTTCACATGATGCGGCAGCTGACGGACATGCTGCCGGCGGGGCCGATCAACGTCGATGATCGCCGCTGCACGTTCCCGGACAAGCGACTCGTCTACACGGAGATCGAGTCCCTGATCAACCATTTCAAGTTGGTCATGGACGGGCCGCAGGTGCCCGCCGGGGAGGTCTACAGCGCGCACGAATCGCCGAACGGCGAGCTCGGTTTCTACCTCGTGAGCATCGGCGAGGGCGTTCCCTACAAGGTCCACGTCCGCGCTCCGAGCTTCGTGCACATGGGCGGAGTGCACAAGATGCTGGACGGCTACCAGCTCGCGGACATCGTTCCGACCTTCGGGTCGGTGAACATGATCGGCGGCGAGTGTGACAGATAAGTGAGCGATAAGCGGCCGGTGAGTGATCGATGCGACACCTGATTCCGGAATTCGAGAAGCATGAAGCGGCGCTATCCGGCCGGCTTCGATTCGTCGCTCGTGCTGCCGTGCCTGCGCCGCATCCAGGAGGACCGCGGCTACGTGGCGGACGAGGACGTCGCCGGGCTCGTCGACTATCTCGGCGTGCCGCGCATCCAGATCGAGGAGGTGCTGAGCTTCTACGGCCAGTTCCGGCGCAAGCCGATCGGCCGCTGCCACATCCAGGTCTGCCGCAACATCGCGTGCTCGCTCGCGGGCTCGGAGCGGATCGTCGATCACCTGCAGCGAACGGCTCGGCATCAAGCCCGGCGAGACGACGACCGACGGGCGCTTCACGCTGTCGACGGTCGAGTGCCTCGCCGCGTGCGGAACCGCGCCGGTGCTGATGGTCAACGACACGTACCACGAGAGCATGACGCCCGAGAAGATCGACGCGCTGCTGCGGAGCATTCGCTAGCAGCACCGACATGGCGAACACCAAGCTCCTGATGACCTTTCCGGTCACGGCGACGTCGCACACGCTGTCGGAGTACCGCGCGCGCGGCGGCTACTGCGCGCTGGAGAAGGTGCTGAAGCAGATGACGCCGCAGCAGGTGGTCGACGGAGGTCACGACGTCCGGCATCCAGGGACGCGGCGGCGCCGGGTTTCCGATGGGCCGCAAGTGGGCGGTCGTGCATCCGAACGACGGCCAGCCGCACTACCTCTGCGCCAACGCCGACGAGGGCGAGCCCGGAACGTTCAAGGACCGCTGGATCCTCGAGTTCGCACCGCATCTGCTCCTCGAGTCGATGCTGATCGCCGCGTACGCGCTGCAGGTCCGCAACGCGTTCGTCTACATCCGCGGCGAGTTCGACCGGCCGTACCGCCGGCTCGCCGCGGCGGTCGAGGAGGCGTACGAGGCCGGGCTATTTCGGCGAACACATCCTCGGCACCGACTTCGCGTGCGACATCGTGATCTATCGCGGCGCGGGATCGTACGTGTGCGGCGAGGCGTCCGCGCTGCATCACCTCGATCGAGGGCAAGCGCGGCTACCCGCGCAACCGGCCGCCGCGCCTGACCGTGCGCGGCCTCTACCAGAAGCCGACCGTCGTCAACAACGTCGAGACGCTGTCCAACATCGCGTGGATCATCACGAACGGCGGCGAGGCGTTCAAGAAGGTCGGCCACGACAAGGAGTCCGGGCACGCGCCTCATCTCCATCTCCGGCCACGTCGAGCGGCCGGGCGTCTACGAGATCGAGTACGGCCACCCGTTCGCCAAGTTCATCTACGATGACTGCGGCGGAGTGCTCGGCGGGCGCGCGCTCAAGGGCGTCATCCCCGGCGGCATCTCGACGAAGGTCCTGACCGGGCAAGGAGATCGAGCCGCTGACGCTCGACAATCCAGTCGCTCGCGTCCGCCGGCTCGTCGATGGGCTCCGGCGGCATGATCGTGATCGCCGACGGCACCTGCATGGTGCGCCTGCTGCAGGTGCTGCTGCGCTTCTACCACCACGAGTCCTGCGGCCAGTGCACGCCGTGCCGCGAGGGCATGGGCTGGCTCCACCGGATCATCGACCGCATCGTCGCCGGCGAGGGACGCGCCGAGGACATCGAGCGGCTCTATCAGATCTCGGCGTGGAACGACGGCACGACGATCTGCGGGATGGGCGACGCCGCCGGCTACGCGACGAGCGGCATCCTCAACAAGTTCCGCGACGAGTTCGAGTACTGGATCGAGCACAAGCGCTCGCGCTTCGACGGAACCCTGGAATGCCCCAGATCTTCATAAACGGCAACCGATCGAGGCGGAGCGCGAGCAGAGCGTGCTGCAGGCGGCGCTCGCCAACGGCTTCTACATCCCGTACTTCTGCTGGCATCCGGAGCTCTCGGTGGCCGGCAACTGCCGGATCTGCTGCGTGCAGGTCGAGGGACGGAGCTGGGTCGAGATCGCCTGCAACATGCCGGTCTCCGAGGGCCTGCGCGTGCTCACCGATTCGGAGTCGTGAAGGCGTACCGCAAGTCGATCATGCAGCTCCTGACGCTCAATCACCCGGTCGACTGCGGCATCTGCGACAAGGCCGGCGAGTGCAAGCTGCAGGACTACCACTACGCGTACAACGGCGCGCCGTCGATTTCGCGTCGACGCGAAGGTCACGTCGACCAAGTTCCATCCGCTGTCGGAGCGCATCGTGCTCGACAACGAGCGGTGCATCCTGTGCTCGCGCTGCGTGCGCTTCACGCGCGAGATCTCGAAGTCGAACGCGCTCGGCATCGTCCAGCGCGGCGACACGTCGCTCGTGCGCGCCGCCGACGGCCATCCGCTCGACGCCGACCCGTATTCCGACAACGTCGTCGACCTCTGTCCGGTCGGCGCGCTGCTGTCGCGCCCGTTCCTCTACAAGTCGCGCGTCTGGTACCTCAAGCCCACGCCGTCGGTGTGCCCCGGCTGCGCGCGCGGCTGCACGGTGTCGATCTGGCACCGCAAGGCCGAGTGGAAGCTCAACGCGCTCGACCCGCAGCGCCGAACGCGAGGATCGACCGCGTGACGCCGCTCGAGAACCCGGAGGTCAACGGACCGTGGATCTGCAACAAGGGACGCGACCTCGCGCGGGATCTTCGAGCGGCCGCGCGCGCTGGAGCCGATGCTGAAGGGCAAGCCGGTCGATCTCGATGCGGCGATCGCCGCCGCGCGGCGCCTGATCGACGGCGCGAAGCATCCGGTTGCGCTGGTATCGAGCTGGGGATCCAACGAGGAGCTCGCGGCTTTCAGGCGCGCATGGCCGGAGCGCTTCGGCGCGCTCGTCAAGGCGGACGACCTGCCGCAGCCCGGCGAGCGTCTCGACGACGATCTGCTGATCCGGGCGGACAAGAACCCGAACACCGCCGGCGGCGCGCGCGCTGTTCCCGGAACAGGACGACGGCTGCCCGCGCGCTGCCCGGCCGAGACGGACCTGGTCGTGGTCTGGGGCGAGGGCTTCGACTTCGCGCGCCTGCCGGCAACGGCACGGGTGATCTTCCTCAACTCGTACCTCTGCGCCCGAGAACGGGCACGCCGACGTGTTCGTCCCGATCAGCATCGCAGACCGAGCGGCGCGGTCACTACACCAATTTCGAGGGTGTCGTGAGCGCGTTCGAGCCGTGCTTCGCGAAGCCGGCGTCGGTCGCCGACGCCGAGGCGTTGTTCGCTGCGATCGCGGCCACCGAGGAAGTCCGGACATGATCCAGGACCTCGTCGTCTACGCCGTCTTCATCGCCTACGCGGTCGGTATGCTGATGACCTTCGGCACGATACTGACGTGGGTGGAGCGCAAGCAGGCGGCGGTGATGTCGGACCGGATCGGTGCCAACCGCGCCTACGTCCGGATTCCGTTCACGCAGATCAAGCTGATATGGCTCGGCCTGTTCCACGGCCTCGCCGATGGTCTCAAGATGATGGTCAAGGAAGACTGGAGGCCGCGGACCTACGACTGGTATGCGTATGCGGTTGCGCCATGGGTCGTATTCACGCCGGTGCTGCTCGTCTTCGCCGTGATCCCGTTCGGCGGCATCCTGATCCCGGGCAAGCTCCTGCCGGCGCTGGAGGGCTGGTTCGGCGACCGGTCCTATCCGCTCCAGATCGCGCGCCTCGACGCCGGGCTGCTGATCGTCTTCGCATTCAGCAGCATGGCCATCATCGGCGCCATGCTCGCGGGGTGGTCGTCGTCGAACAAGTTCTCGATGCTGGGTGCCCTGCGCGCCGGCTCGCAGATGATTTCCTACGAGCTCATCATGGGCTTGACCGTGCTCGGGCTGATCGTCATCTACGGCACGGTCGACCTCAACTCCATCGTACAGCAGCAGTCCGGCGTCGTGCTGGGCTTCCTGCCGGCGTGGGGTGTCGTCTACCAGCCGTTCGCCGCGACGCTGTTCATGGCGGCGGCCATCGCGGAAAACAAGCGCATCCCCTTCGACCTGCCCGAGGCCGAATCGGAGCTGATCTCCGGGTACTACACCGAGTACAGCGCGATGAAGATGGGCCTCTTCATGTTCGCGGAGTTCATCGAGATCGCGATCGTCGGCGCGCTGTTCACGACGCTGTTCCTCGGCGGTTACAACCTGCCGTACATGACCGACAGCGGCTTCGTCTTCCCGGGCGACCACGTCGTGTCGATGAGCCACGGTGCGGTCGTCGTGACGCAGCTCGTCGTGTTCCTGGTCAAGGTGCTGCTGATGTCGAGCTTCCAGATCCTGGTCCGCTGGTCGCTGCCGCGCTTCCGGTACGACCAGGTGCTGAAGTTCGCCTGGAAGTTCATGTTTCCGCTGTGCGTGGCCAACCTGGTCGTGACCGTCGTGGTGGTCTGGGCGCTGCAATCGTAGCCATGCCCACCCCTCGAGCGCCCATGAAGCCGTACGTGCGCAAGCAGTACTGGAACGAGCCCACGATGACGTGGTGGGAGCGGGCCTACCTGCTCGGAAATCCTGCGCGGCCTCTTCATCACCGGCGGCGTCTTCATGCGCAACATGGGCAAGTGGCTGACGTTCCGCAAGGGCGCGCTCACGACCTACTACCCCGAGGAGACGCGGGTCGACTACGCCGAGAACAATCGCGGGAAGCACATCCTGACGCAGCGGCCGGACGGCCGGCCGCAGTGCATCGCCTGCAACATGTGCGCGACCGTCTGCCCGGCGAAGGTGATCGAGATCGAGGCGGGGTTCGATCCGGACGATGCCGCGCACCCGAAGTATCCGGTTGCGCTTCGAGATCGACTATTCGCGCTGCGTCTTCTGCGGGCTGTGCGTGGAGGCCTGCCCCGAGGACGCGATCCGGATGGTGAAGGAAACGCCCAACCTGCCGTCGGGCGATCGCGAGCACATGTGGTTGACGATGGACGAGCTCCTGACCTGGCAGCCGCGGAGCGACGTCGCGAAGCCCTACCCGGGCGCGGGCGGCGACACGGACAAGCGAGGCTCGGCATGATCGAGACGATGCTCGGTAACCTGGACACGCTCCTGGTTTACGTGTTCGCCCTGTCGGCACTGGTCGGCGCGGCGCTGATGCTGGTGCTGCGGCACCCGATGCAGGTCGCGATGGCGCTGATCTCGACGATGGTCTTCCTGGGCGGCATCTACGGCCTGCTGGGCGTCCACTTCATCGCGGCGTTCCAGGTGCTCATCTACGTCGGCGCCGTGATGGTGTTCATGGTGTACGTGATCATGCTGCTCGACGTGCGCGACCAGTCGTTGACACATCGTTTCTCGTCGCTGCTCGTCCCCGCGGTCATCGGCGGTGCGCTGCTGGTCGGGGCGCTCGGGTACGCCGTGTGGTTCGCCGCCGCCGCGCCTGCCGATGCGACCGTGTCCTTCAACCTGCAGCAGTTCTCGGTGGCGTTCCTCGACGAGTACTGGCTGCATTTCGAGCTCACCTCGGTGCTGCTCCTGGCGGCCGTCGTCGCCGCGATCGCCGTGATCAAGGCGGGCAAGGAGCACCATGGATAAGCTGCAATTGCTCCTCGCGCTCTCCGTCGCGATGTTCACGCTCGGGTTCGTCGGCGTCGTCGTCCGGCGCAACCTGCTCGTGATGCTGATGTGCATGGAGCTGATGATGAACGCCGTGAACCTGAGCCTCGTGACTTTCGCGCAGCAGACCGGCACGGCGGCCGGGGCGGTGCTCGTCTTCCTGATCTTCGTCGTCGCCGCCGCGGAAATCGCCATCGCGATTCCGATCGTTCTGCTGCTCGTCCGGCAGAAGCGGACGCTGGCCGCGGATGCCTACGCGGACCTGAAGGGATAGCCGGTGAGCCATCTGCTTACGCTGATCGTCCTCCTGCCGCTCGCCGGATTCCTGCTCAACGGCGTGGCGGGCAACCGGATGGGCAAGGCGTTCGTGTCCGTGGTCGGCTGCGGGCTGCCCGTCCTCGCCTTCGTCGCCGCCGTCAAGTGCCTGCTCGACCTGACTGCCGGCGGGCGGCGCGCCGCGGATCGAGATCGCCTACACCTGGGCCGCCATCGGCGACAGCACGTTCGAGATCGCGTTCTATTTCGATCGCCTGACGGCCGTCATGGTGCTGATCGTGACCGGCGTCGGGTCGCTGATCCACGTCTACTCGATCGGCTACATGAAGGACGACGCGAGCTACGCGCGCTACTTCGCGTATCTCAACCTGTTCCTGTTCTTCATGCTGCTGCTGGTGCTGGGCCGCTCGCTGCTCGTGCTGTTCGTCGGCTGGGAAGGGGTCGGTCTCGCGTCGTACCTCCTGATCGGCTTCTGGTTCGAGGACCCGGACAAGGCGCGCGCCGGCAAGAAGGCGTTCATCACGAACCGCATCGGCGACGCGGGCTTCCTGCTCGGCATGTTCGTGCTCTACCAGGCGCTCGGCACGCTCGACATGGACCGCATCAACGCGGCGTTCACGGCGGCGCGCAGCGCCCGCAGTGTCGGCGAGCCTCGTCGGCATCCTGCTGTTCATCGGCGCAACGGGCAAGTCGGCGCAGATTCCGCTGCACGTCTGGCTGCCGGACGCCATGGCCGGACCGACGCCGGTGTCGGCGCTGATCCACGCGGCGACGATGGTGACGGCGGGCGTGTATCTGGTCGCGCGCCTGTCGGGCATCTACATGCATCGCGCCGGAGGCGAGCGCGGTGATCGCCGCGATCGGCGCTGCCACCGCGTTCTTCGCGGCCACGATCGCCGTCGTGCAGACCGACATCAAGAAGGTGCTCGCCTACTCCACGATCTCGCAGCTGGGCTTCATGTTCGTCGCGCTCGGCGTCGGCGCGTACGGCGTGGCGATCTTCCACCTCTACACGCACGCGTTCTTCAAGGCCTGCCTCTTCCTCGGCGCGGGCAGCGTGATCCACGCGCTCGGCGGCGAGCAGGACGTCCGCAAGATGGGCGGGCTCGCGCGGCGGATCCCCGTCACGTTCGCGACGTTCGCGGTCGCCACCGCCGCCATCGCCGGCATTCCGCCGCTCGCCGGCTTCTTCTCCAAGGACGAGATCCTCTGGTTCGCGTTCGCGAGCAGCCGCGGCGGCGCGACGCTGCTCTACGCAACGATGGTCACGACCGCCTTCCTGACGGCGTTCTACATGTTCCGCCTGCTGTGGCTCACGTTCCTCGGCCGCTCGCGGATGACGCACGAGGTCGAACACCACGTGCACGAATCGCCGGTGTCGATGACAGGCGTGCTCGCCGTGCTCGCCGTCGCTGTCCGCGATCGGCGGCTTCCTGTCGATCCCCCACTACCTCGAGCCGCTGCTGCCGATGCCCGAAGCCGTGGCCGCGCTCCACCACCTGCGAGACGCCGCTCCTCGTACTCTCGATCGTGGTGGCGTTCGCCGGACTCGCGCTGGCCGCGTTCGTGTACGGCGGCGACGGCGCGCGCGCCGAACGTCTGCACCGTCGCTTCCCCGGCGCTGCACCGCGTGCTGTCCGGCAAGTACTTCGTCGACGAGGCCTACGACGCTCTTCATCGGGCGGCCGCTGTACTGGATCTCGGATCGCGTCTTCCTGCAGCTCGGCGACCGGGCGCTCATCGACGGCTCGCTGCACGGGCTCGCCGCGCTGGGACGCCGCACCGCCGCCGGGCTCTCCCGCATCCAGAACGGCCAGCTGCATCTCTACGCGCTGCTCGTGCTCGTCGGGATCATCGCCTCGCTCGCCTGGAGCTGGCGCCATGTCTGACGCCGCGCTCCTCAACGTCGTCCTGTTTCTGCCGCGTCGCCGGCATCCTCGCGATCATCGCGCTGCCCGCGCGGGCAGACGACGGCGTGCGGCGCCTGTCGCTCGGCGTGATGGCACTGCAGTTCGTGCTGACCGCGCTGCTCTACGCGCGGTTCGACCCGGCCGTGGACGGCCTGCAGTTCGAGACCCGCCTGCCGTGGATCGCGGCCTGGGGCGTCTACTACCAGATCGGCCTCGACGGCTACAACGTGCTGCTCGTCCTGCTGACGGCGTTCCTCGGACCGCTGGTCGTGTGGGGCGCGTTCACCGCGATCCAGAAGGACGTGAAGCTCTTCTACGCGATGGTGCTCGCGCTGCAGTTCGCGATGGTGGGCACGTTCGTCGCGCAGGATCTCTTCCTGTTCTACCTGTTCTGGGAAGCGATGCTGATCCCGCTCTTCCTCATCATCGGCATCTGGGGCGGCGAGCGGCGGATCTACGCGACGCTCAAGTTCGTGCTCTACACGGCGTTCGGCAGCATCCTGATGCTCGCCGCCGTGATCTACCTCGTGTACTCGCTGCAGACGACGTCGGGAGTGACGTCGTTCGCCTTCGCCGAACTCTATCGCGCGGAGCTGCCGCTGCCGGTGCAGACGGTGCTGCTCGCCGCCTTCGCGCTGTCGTTCGCGATCAAGGTGCCCATCGTGCCGTTCCACACGTGGCTGCCCGACGCGCACGTCGAGGCGCCGACGGCGGGCTCGGTGATCCTCGCCGGCGTGCTGCTGAAGATGGGGACGTACGGCTTCATGAAGCTCGCGTTTCCGCTGTTCCCCGACGCGACCCGGCTCTTCGCGCCCGTCTTCGGAACGCTCGCCGTCGTGAGCATCCTCTACGGCGCGTGCCTCGCGCTGGTGCAGACCGACATCAAGAAGGTCATCGCCTACTCGTCGATCAGCCACCTGGGCTACGTGATGCTCGGGCTCGTCAGCCTCGACCTCATCGGCATCCAGGGCGCGGTGATGCAGATGGTGAGCCACGGGCTCGTCGCCGGCGGGCTCTTCCTGATGGTCGGCATGATCTACGAGCGCTGCCACACGCGCGAGCTCGCCGCGTACGGCGGCATCGCGAAGATCCTGCCCGTGTACTCGGTGTTCCTCGCGGTGCTCACGCTGGCGTCGATCGGACTGCCGACGACGAGCGGGTTCACGGGCGAGTTCCTGGTGCTGCTGGGCGCGTTCCAGGCGGCGTGGCCGCTTCTATGCGAGCGGCACCGCGTATCCGCTGGTGCTCGCCGCGAGCGCCGTGGCCGGCGTCGTGCTGGGCGCGCTCTACATGCTGGGGTTCGCGCAGAGGTTCCTGTTCGGCGCGGTGAAGGCGCCGCACCAGCCGTTCTCCGATCTCACGCTGCGCGAGAAGGCTCGATCCTCTCCGCCATCGTCGTGGCGGTCTTCGCGCTCGGCCTCTTTCCCGACGGGCCGATGAAGACCACCGAGCTCGCGGCGCGCCAGTACCAGCAACTGGTCAGAAGCGAGCGGACCGGCGCCGTCGCCGTCGGTCCCGGCGGCGCTGCCGGTCGCCACGCTCGCGAGCGCCGGTCCGCAGCGCGACGCCGAAGAACGTCGAAAGCGGACGATGAACTGGACCGACTTCGCCGTCGCCATGCTGCCGGAGAACCTGCTGCTCGCCGGCATCGTCGTGCTGCTCGGACTCGAGATCGCCGGGCGGGCCGCGCGCCGCCTATGTCGTGTCGCTCGTCGCCGTGACGCTCGCCACGGTGGCCGCGGTGTGGCTCGCGCTCGGCATCTACGACTACGTCCCGTTCCCGGGCATTTCTCGGTGGACGCGACCGCGGCGTCCGGCAAGGCCATCGTGCTCGCGCTCGCGGTGCTCGTGCTCGTCATCGCGCGCGAGGATTTCGCGCAGGGCGCGTTCCCCATCCTGCTCCTGTCGTCGCTGTACGGCGTCTGCCTGCTCCTGTCCTCGGACAGCTTCCTCACGCTGTTCCTCGGCATCGAGCTGATGTCGCTGCCGGTGTACGCCCTCATCCTGCTCGCCTACCGGCGGCCGGAGTCCGCCGAGGCGGCGCTCAAGTACCTGGTGCTGGGCGGCACCGGCAACGGCGACGTTGCTGATGGGCGTCTCGCTGCTCTACGGCGGCAGCGGCTCGATGGCGCTCGGCACGTCTTCGCGGGCGCGCTGCAGTCGAACGACGCCATGGCCCGACGTGGGCGTGGTGCTGGTCCTCCTGGCGTTCTTCCTCAAGGCCGCGATCGTGCCGTTCCACGCGTGGGCGCCGGATGCCTACGAGGGCGCCGCGGTGCCCGTGACCGCGTACATGGCGACGATCGTCAAGGCCGGCGTGCTGCTCGCCGCCGTGCGCCTCTTCGGCCTCGCGCCGCTGTCGCCGGCGATGGCCGACGCCGTCGCCATCCTGCCGCTCGCTCTCGATCGTCTGGGGCAACCTTGCCGCGATGCGGCAGCAGAGCTTCCGCCGCATGATCGCCTACTCGTCGATCGCGCACGCGGGCTATCTCTTCTACGCGTTCCTGGGCGACGGCCGGGTCCGGTTCCAGGCGGTGGCGTTCTACGTGCTCGCCTACGGCATCATGAACGTGCTGGCGCTCGCGGCGCTGCCGCGCGACGCGAGCGACGCCGCGCGCGACCGCCTGGACAACCTCAGCGGGCTCTTCCACCGCGCGCCCGCGGCCGCGCTGATGATCGGCATCGCCATGGTCTCGCTCGCCGGCCTTCCGCCGTTCCCCGGCTTCGTCGCGAAGTTCCTCATCTTCAGGAACGTGATCGCGGCCGGGTACACGCTCTACGCGGTGCTGGGCCTCGTCGGCAGCTACCTCGGGATCTACTTCTACCTGCGCGTCATCCAGTACATGTTCATGAGCACCGACGATTCGAAGGCCGCGCTCGGCGCTCCCGGACGCGTCGCGCTCGGCGCCGGGTTCATCTGCCTCGTGGCGGCGATCCTGCTGTCGGTGTTTCCGGGCTGGGTGATCGACCAGCTGTGACCGGCCGGGCCGAGGCCGGAGCTACCGGCACGGACTGCGCAACGCGACGTCCGCGGTAACCGCTCCTGTCATCGCCAGCAGTTGCCGCGGCGTCAGGCGAAATACGGCATGCGGGTGACCCGCCGCCGCCCACAGGATCTCCAGCCGCATCAGGTCCTCGTCGATCAGAATGTGGACAGGTTCCGGATGCCCGATCGGGCAGACGCCCCCGATCGCGTAGCCGATCCTCTCCTTGACGAATTTCGCGTCGGCTTTGCGGATGGCTCCGATCAGCGTTTCCACCTTCTTCTCGTCGACGCGATGGGCCCCGCTGGCGATGACCATCACGGGGTCATCGTCCGCGACTCGCCGGAACACGATGGACTTGGCGATCTGGGCGACGCTGCAGCCGAGTCCGGCGGCGGCCTCGGCGGACGTCTTCCCGGTCTCGGGCAGCATGATCACCGGACCGTCGTGGCCCATCGCGTCCAGCAGGTCGGCGACGCGCTGCGCGGTGTCGGGAAGCCTTGTCGATAGACTTCATCGGGGTCGCATGAAGGGGTGCGAGCGCACATAATCGCCGTCATGCGCGGAGTCATGTAATCGCGGCACTGCAGTGCCTGGGGCTCGTCCTCTCATCGCCCGCGCTCGCCCAGCAGTCGCGGATCCGCCATTGACCAAGGTTCGCAGCTGGACGCTGACCGGGCGCGATCTCGTCACTTCGCCGGCGCGACCGCCTGCGTACCGGTTGCGGCTCGAGATGGCCGTCGTCAGCGGCACGCGTTGGGCGCCCGACGCCATTCTCGACGCCGCCAAGGGCGCTGCCGCGATCCTGGCGCAATGCGACATCGAGGTGAGCCTCGTGCAGCTCCACGAATACGACGGACCGCCACGGTATCGCTATCTCCGCACGCGCGGACTCGCGCGAATTCGCCCGGCGGTCCGGGCTCGCGAAGCCGGCCATATTCTTCGTCGACGACACGCTGCAGCGCCCGGCGTTCGATGCCGAGGCGATCGGACGCGGCAACGCGAAGACCCGCCCCGAGATGGCGGACACGGTGTGGATCACCGCGGGGATTCGCGACCTGCCGATCGCCCTCGCGCATGAATTGGTGCACGTGCTGACCGATTCCGGCGAGCATTCCGATGCGCCCGCCAATCTGATGCGCGACGACACCGCGCCCGGCAATACAGAGCTCACCGCCGATCAATGCAGGAGCATCGTCGCGATCGGAGCTGCGAACGGGCTCCGCTACGATCGTGGCATGTCCCGCGACAGCGCCGCCGCTAGCGCGAAGGCCCTTTCGAAGCAGAGTCGGTCGCGGTATCGGGCGCGGTCCAGGTCAGGCGCGCCTCGAATCCAGCTCCGATCCTTGCGGTGGACTGCGCAAGCCTGAGCTGCGCGTGCATGCGTCGCGCCAACATGGCAACGATGGCAAGTCCGAGCCCCGCGCCGACACCGACAGTGTTCCCGGCTCGCTTGAAACGCTGGGTCAGCGCCGGCAGTTCGTCAGATCGGCACGCCGACCGTCGTCGGCGACGGCCGGACGATGCCGCTCGGCTCGCGGCGGCTCCGACCCGGATCCAGCGACCGCCCGACCCGTGCGCCATCGCATTCTCGACCAGATTCCGGAAGCGAGGCCAACCGCGTCGAGATCTCCACGAACGCCGGACGGGTGACGGCGTCGGCTGTCCAGTTCACGCCCCTGCAGCCGCGGGTCGGGGCGAAACTCCTCGACCGTCAAGCGCACTACCCGGTCCAGGTCGACCCATTCGTGTATCAACGGCTCGGAGCCCTCGGCGCGCGCCAGCGCCAGCAGGCGCTCGGCGAGCCGTGACAGTCGGCCCATGGATTCGATCAGGCGGGCTGCCTGCGCCTCGAGCTCGGGTTGTCCCGCAGAGAGCGACGATGTCGAGCTGCGCCGGCGCCAGCGCGGCGGCGATCGGCGTGCGCAGGCTCGTGCGCGCTGTTGTAGGTGAAGCTGCGCTCCGCCTCCAGCGCCGCCGACACGCGGCCGGCAGCTGGTTGGTGGCTTCCACGGCCGGGCGCATCTCCGTTGCGGACGCCGGTCATCGGCAACAGGCCCATCGCCTTCGGGTCGCGCTCGCCCACTACCTTCGCGGTCCGCTGCACATGGTCCTTCAAGGACCGGGAGGCGCGCAGCACCATGAAGGCCGCGAACGCGAGCAGCGCCGCGCCAGCGGCGCGGTCAGCCACAGCACCGCCCGCGAGCAGCGCCTCGCGCCGCTCTCGCAGCGGATCTGCGCCATGCGATACCGTCCGATTGGATTGATCACGCAGCGTGGCGATGCGCCAGCCGTCAGCGTCGATCGAGACCCTCGTGCAGTGGCGTCGTCACGCCGATCGCCGGGGCGTTGTCTGAGCGAAGCAGTACCTCGCCGCGTCGTCGATGACCGGTATGCAAAGCGGTCGTGCGGTGGATTCGTGACGGCGCGGGCCTGGGCATTCGCCAGCACCCTCGCGGTGACCGCGAGGTCGCGGCGTCCTGCTGATGAAGGATACGAGGATCAGGCCCGTTTCCGGCAGCCCGGGTCGGTCGGACTTGCCGTCGACCAGACGTTGCAGCACGACGGCGCTGCCGATCACGCCCGTCAGCCACAGCAGGGCAAGGCCAAGCATGATGCTGCGCGCCAGGCGCGCATCCAGCGAGCTCGAGCGGCGGGCGAAGCCAGGGCACCGGTGCGACCGACGAGCGTCCGCTCATGGAGCGCCGCCGTTGTCCTGCGGGTTTCCGCGCTGCCCCAGCGGTAGCCGTAGCCCCGAACGGTCCGGATCGCGTCGCGGCCAAGCTTGCGCCGCAGCCGCGGGCGACGTAAACCTCGATGACGTTGCTCGCGGTGCCCTGGTCGAGCGAGTAGATCGTGTCCTTCAGCTGCCTGCGGCTCAGCACGTTGCCGGGATGCTGGAGAGGAAGGCCAGCAACAGCGTGTACTCCTGGGCGCCATCTCGACGACGGTTCCGGTCGAGCGTCACGGTGCGCGTGGCGGGATCGATGCGAAGAGTGCTCGGACCTCGATTGTCGGGGCGCGCCGCCCGATGCGCCGCCGCGCAGGCGCGCAACCTGGCGGTCAGCTCCGGCAGGTCGAACGGCTTGACCAGGTGCGCCCATCCGCGCCGGCATCGAGGCCGCGAATTGGTCGGTGAGGCGATCGCGGGCCGTCGATATCAGCACCGACGGGGGCGCGGCCAGCTTGCGCAATGTCGGCAACAACGTGAGCCCGTCGCCGTCGGGGTAGCCCCAGGTCGAGACCGCGCACGCATAGTCGCCGGGCAGGCAGGCGCGCGCCGCGCCGAGGCGTTCCGCCCAATCCACCACGTACGCTTCCTGCGCCAGGAAATCTCGAACGGCCAGGCCGAGCGCCGGGTCGTCTTCGACCAGAAGTATCCGCATCGGGCCAGCGTACGGACATCCCCGGCAATCCTGCAACGTCGCGCGGCGAACTGCGCGGTGCCGCATCGCGCATCGCGGCGGATTTTTCCCGCAGCGTCGACCGGTTCGTTCAGGTCTGTTCCAGATTACCGATTCAAACTGGGCACCGTGGCAGCAGTCTGCGTATTCCTGCCTGCGCCGCGAACGATGCGCAACGGAGGGCGACATGAGATGAACGGGCACGAGGCACTGGTTACCCCACGCAGAATCGAATTGGAGGACAGCCGAAATGGCCGTAGCTACCTTGGATCGGAAATGGCCTGCGCTCGCAGCGCTCGCGGGCACGTTGGCCTTTGCCGCCGTTGCTGGGCCTTTCCCGCGTATCAGGATGCGCTCTTCACGCGATTCCCAATGCTGCTTCTTCCTTGCAAGGCTGCGTGGCCTGCCACGACGGCGGTCCAGGTGGCGCACTGAATCCCTACGGGAACGCGTTTCTGGCGAACGGCTTCACGCTCAATGCCGACGTTGGATGCGCTTGATTCCGACAACGACGGCGCCACCAATGGCGCCGAGCTTGGAGCCTCGCCGGCCACGGCCCCCGGTGATCCGAGATCGAAGCCCGGCGCCAGCAGCCCGCCCGTTCCTTCGCCCCCTTCGCCACCTTCGGCGCCTTCGCCCCCTTCCTCGCCGGCGGGGACGGACGGCCCGTCGCTTTATGCCAACAACTGCGAAGCTTGCCACGGAGCGCTCGCGAGCTCGGCCAAAGCCGGCGGCCCTGGCGCGGATGCAGGGTGCCATCAGCGGCAATATCGGTGGCATGGGCTACCTGTCGTCGTTGTCGGCCACCCAATTGCAGGCCATCGAATCGGCACTCGCGCCCGCAGCCGCAAGTTCCTCGTCGAACTACACCGGGAACTGGTGGAATCCCGGCGAATCGGGCTGGGGCATCTACGTCAACCATCAAGGCAACATTGCGTTCGCGACGTTGTTCACCTACGACGGAAACGGCCGCCCGATGTGGGCCATGATGTCCGGTCTGCTGCAAGCCGATGGCCGGACCTACGCCGGGGACCTCCAACAGGTGACCGGTCCTCCCCTCAACGCACAACCGTTCACGCCGATCACCGGGGCCAATGTCTTCAGGGTCGGCACGATGTCGCTGACCTTCTCCTCGGAGCGCTCCGCGACACTTTCATACACCTATCAGGGCATCGCGGTTTCGAAGGCCATCGTGCCACTGGTTTTCGGACAGGCAGCGGCGAGTTGCAGTAACACGAACGGCAGTCGGGTTGCCCTCACGAATTACCAGGACATCTGGTGGAGTCCTGCGAAGTCCGGCTGGGGCGTCAACATCACCCACCAGAACAGCACCCTCTTCGCGACTTTGATGACTTACGACCTCGCTGGCAACAACGTGTGGTTGTTCATGTCGCAAGGATTGCCGCAGTCCGACGGGACGTATCTGGGAGACCTGTACCAGGCCACCGGCCCGGCCTTCAACGCGCAGCCCTTCACTTCGATCACAAGCGCCAACCTCGGCAAGGTGGGCACAATGCGGTTCGCCTTCACCGACGGCATTACGGGCACCATCGCCTACACGGTCAATGGCGTTTCAGTATCAAGCCGATCACGCGGCTGGTGTTCGCGAGCCCCGCTCCCGCCTGCTCGTCCCCAGTGCAGGCTCGGGTGACCCAGCCGACTGACGGCCCGTCGCTCTACGCGAACCACTGCGCAGCCTGCCACGGAGCGCTTGCGAGCTGGGCCAAGGCCGGCGCGACGCTGACGCGGATGCAGGGCGCCATCAACGGCAATATCGGTGGAATGGGGTACCTGTCGGCGCTGTCGGTAACCCAATTGCAGGCTATCGAGTCGGCGCTTGCGTCGGTGACGCCCATCCCTGCGGCAACTTGCGGCAGCTGCCACAAGATCCCGCCGTCGACGGGCCAGCACGGCGAACACAAGTCGCGCTCGTGCAACACCTGCCACGGAGCAGGCTACAGTTCCACCACAGTGAACACGACCACGCATGGCAACGGGATCAAGGAGCTGGCGGGGAGCGCCGGCTGGGACGCGACCGCGCGGAGCTGCACGAATTCCTGCCACGGCAGACATCGCTGGTAGTTTCCGCCAGTGTCGTTCGGGCCGACCCAGGCTCAGCCGAGAAGCACCTGCTGCGCGGTGGTCGGCGAGCGCCCCCTGCTCGGCGAGTGGGCCATAATGGAAAGGAGATGGCCACAACCTACGAGCCGATGGCGGAAGTCGCGGCATTCAACTTCGACAATTCGTATGCCCGCGAACTCGAAGGGTTCTACGTTCCTCGGATCCTCCGTCATGCCGGAACCCTTCAACAAGATCGCCTTCGCAGGCTTTCCGGTGCTCGACCTTCGCGTGAGCTGAAGCCGCGCGCCCAGGGCCTCGATATTCGCCGGAAACCTGGTGCCCGAAGGCGCCGAACCCCTGGCTCGGCGTACGCCGGGCACCAGTTCGGCGGCTTCACCCGACTCGGCGATGGCCGCGCCATCCTGCTGGCGAGGTGACACCGGCAGGGACGCCGTCGTCGACATCGAGTTCAAGGGGGCGGGCCGGACGCGGTTCTCGCGCGGCGGCGACGGCCGGGCCGCCCTCGGGCCGATGCTCCGCGAGTACATCATCAGCGAAGCCATGTCTGCCCTCGGCATCCCCACCACGCGAAGTCTCGCGGTCGTCACCACCGGCGAACCGGTCTACCGGGAGCTCCGCGTTGAGGGGGCGATCCTGACCCGCGTGGCCGCCAGTCACATTCGGGTCGGCACGTTCGAGTACCTGGCGGCCCGCGGCGACGAATCGCAACCTGCGGGTGCTGGCCGACTACGCGATCGACCGTCACTACCCCGAGCTGTCGGCGGCCCCCGGAAAGTACCTGGAGTTCTTCCGTGCGGTGACGGACCGCCAGGCCTCGCTGATCGCCCGGTGGCAACTCGTCGGGTTCATCCACGGGGTGATGAACACCGACAACATGGCGATCTCCGGGGAGACGATCGATTACGGCCCGTGTGCGTTCATGAACGCCTACCGCCCGGACACGGTGTTCAGCTCGATCGACCGACGCCGGCCGCTACGCCTACGGCAATCAACCCGCGATCGCGCAGTGGAACCTGGCCCGCTTCGCCGAGACCCTGTTGCCGCTGCTGTCCGACGATTCGGACAAGGCAGTGGCGTTGGCAACCCAGGTCGTCGCCGCGTTCCCGGCGCGGTATCGCGGTCACCTCCTCCGCGGACAGCGCGCCAAGCTCGGGCTGCGTCGAGGCGATCCGGACGACGACGGCGCCGACACCGCGCTGGCCGAGGACTGGTTGACCCTGCTGCATGCCGAGCGGGTGGATTTCACCCTCGGGTGGCGGCGGCTGGCCGACGCCGCGGCAGGTGACGAGGCGCCGCTGCGCGCGCTGTTCGCCGACGCGCGCGCACCCGGTGCATGGCTCGTGCGCTGGCGCGCGCGCTGCGCGAGCGAGAACGGGAGCGCCAGCCACGACCCGGCGAGGTCCGGTGTCGAGCGCGCCCGGGCGATGGGGAACGTCAATCCCCGGGTGATACCCCGCAACCACCGCGTGGAGGAGGCGCTGGCCGCGGCGTCGGACGAGGGCGACCTCGCGCCCTTCGAGCGGTTGCTCGATGCGCTCAGGCGGCCCTGCGACGAGGCAGGCGAACTGGCCCCGTACGCCCAGCCGGCTCCGGCCGCGGTGACCGCGTGCTATCGCACGTTCTGCGGCACCTGATCAGGGGGCGGCCAGCGCCTCCGCGACCAGTTCGGCGATGTCGCGCGTCGCGACTTCGGACTCGCGCCCGAGCGTCTTCACCCCGTCGTCCATCATCGTCGCGCAGTAGGGGCAGGCCGTGGCGATCACGAGCGGCCGCAGCGGCAGCGCCTGCTCGACTCGGGTGACGTTCATGCGCGGCCTTGTTTCTCTTCCATCCACATCTGCGCGCCGCCGGCGCCGCAGCACATCGCCTTCTCGCGGTGGAGCGCGGCTCGTTCGACGCGTCGCCCACCGAGCCGCGCAATGACTTCGCGCGGCGGGTCGTACACGTCGTTGTACCGGCCGAGGTAGCACGGGTCGTGATACACCACGCGCTCGAAGGACGGGGTGACGCGGAGGCGGCCCTCG